>DASRFP010000032.1:0-92301 GCA_035651475.1 Terriglobales bacterium
CCAAAGTTGTACAGCCAAGCAGATGTGGTTGTATTTACCAGCCGGAGCGAAGGCATTCCTGTTGCCGCAATGGAAGCAATGTCTATGGAGCGACTGGTGCTCGCGCCTCGAATCACGGGCATTCCGGAGCTGATTACGCCAGGGGAAACCGGCTACCTGTATGACCCGAACTCGATTGAAGACCTGCTCGCCAACTTGTTTCATATCCGCGCGAATCGATTCTTTTCAGGCGACATTCGCATGGCAGCGAGAAAACACGTGGCATTGGCATTCGACAGCAGACGAAACCTGGGTAATTTTGCGGTGGAGTTTCTTCGCCGTACGCAGACAACCGACGCGAAAAGAGAAGTTGAACATGCGGATCCTGTATTGCAACAAATATAACTTCCGCTTCAGCGGAACCGAAGCATATCTGTTCGAGACCATGGAACTCATGCGGTCACGCGGCCACGAAGTTGCGTTGTTCTCAATGGCCGACGAGCGCGGAGCTGCAAATGCTTACGATCGATATCTCGTGCCGCATACTGATTTCAAGTCTTCGCGGGGAATTGTCAGCAAGGCAAGGCTGGCCGTTCACTCAATCTATTCCAGTGACGCTCGCAGACGGATCTCGCGACTTATTGAAGAATTCAAGCCCGATGTAACGCATGTCAGAAATATCTATCACCACCTCTCGCCATCGATTCTTTGGGAATTGAAGTCACAAGGCGTTCCGGTCCTATACCACTTGAATGATTTCAAGATGATCTGCCCGAGCTACAACCTCGTCTCGAATGGCAAGATATGCGAGCGATGTGCGGGTGGAAAGTTCTGGAACGTCGTTCGCGAGGGGTGCTACGCCGGAGGGCGGGCCGCTTCAGCCGTTCTTGCCGCCGAAGCGTATTTCCATCGATTCATTTCGACCTACGAAAAATGCGTGGACCTCATTCTTGCGCCAAGCATTTTTGCGAAGCACAAGCTCATTGAAAACGGCTGGCATCAGAGTCGAATCAAAGTACTTCCGCATTTCCAAAACCGGCCTTTGCGATCCAGTCCGTATCCTGGACGAAACGCACCAATTCTGTATTTCGGGCGACTGTCGGCAGAAAAGGGTATCGACGACCTCCTTCTCGCGATGCAAAAGTTGCCCTACATCGAATTGGTCGTTGCTGGTGACGGGCCCAAGCGACTGGCACTTGAAGCGTTTGTACGTGAACGACAGCTTAAGAACATATCGTTTCTTGGTTACGTAAATGGCTCGGCGCTGGAGAAGTTAATTGCCAACTCAGTAGTCACGATTTTTCCGTCCCGCGCATACGAAACGATGGGCAAGAGCATTCTTGAATCGTATGCGCAGGGGCGTGCCGTCATTGCTTCAGATCTCGGATCGCGTCGCGAACTCGTCACGCACGGGAAAACTGGATTGCTGTATGCCGCTGGCAATGTTGAGCAGCTTTCATCGGCAATCGCTCTTCTTCACGAACGCCCGGAACTGGCGAAAGAAATGGGAGAAGCGGGACGGGAGCTGCTCAGCCGCAATCATTCGCAAAAAGAACATCTGCAACGGCTCGAGCGGATTTATGGCTCACTGACGCAAAAACGCACAGCTTTTCCAAAGCAACACTCGCCCTTTGCAGCAAGTGATCCAACAGGCAAGCCCATACGTATCGCATTTATCGGTGGACGTGGAGTGATTGGTAAATACAGTGGGATAGAAACTTACTACGAAGAAGTGGGCGAGCGGCTCGCGAAGCTTGGTCATAAAGTAACCGTCTATTGCAGAAGTCACTTCACTCCGGCAATCGCGGAGTATCGTGGAATAAGACTCGTGCGATTCCCCACATTACGAACAAAGCATCTTGAAACCTTAGTCCACACATTTTTGAGCACGGTCCATGCCTGCTTCAGTGACTGTGAGATCGTGCATTACCACACATTGGGTCCATCGATCTTTGCTTGTCTGCCCAGGCTGTTCGGCAAAAAGACAGTTGTTACCGTGCAAGGTCTGGATTGGAAGCGCGCCAAATGGCGCAAATTCGCTCGTATAGCGCTGAAGCTTGGCGAATGGAGTTCTGCGCGGCTGCCGAATAAGACTATCGTTGTCTCCCGCACGCTTCAGCGATATTACATTTCCCGTTACGAGAAAGAGTGTGCATATGTACCGAACGGAACTCAACTACGAAGCCGACAAGCCAACTGTGGAAGTATCCCGCCTAGGCTATGAGAACTACGTGTTGTACCTCGGCAGGTTTTCACCGGAGAAGAACTGCCACTTGCTCATCGAAGCATTCGAAAAACTGGACACGACAATGAAATTGGTGCTGGCAGGCGGTTCCAGCCACACTGACGAATATGTCACGAGGCTGCGCCAGCATCTCAGTGAAAGGATCCATATTATCGACTGGGTTTCCGGACAGCGTCTCGAGGAATTGCTGACCGGCGCCGCAGTGTTCGTCTTGCCCTCCTCGATGGAAGGAATGTCATTAGCGTTGCTCGACGCGATGGGAGCAGGGCTTTGCGTGCTTGCAAGTGATGTCCCGGAAAATATTGAAACGATCGGAAACGCGGGCTTCACCTTCAAAGCTGGCGATGTTCGGGACCTGCAGCGGACGTTGCATCTTCTGCTGGCAAATCCATCTGTACGTCAGGATGCCGGAGTTCGCGCTCAGGAGCGAGTGCGCCAAAACTACCTGTGGGACAACGTGGCGCTCGAAATGAGTTCTGTCTATCAAACGTTAGTTGGGCATTCGCTTGGAAAAGGGTCGCAGCCGCTTAAAACTCCCCACAGAGCGGCGTAGCAAAACAAAGAGCTGCGTAGCAGAATTACCCGCGTTTCACCGCTGCGGGCATGAAGTTACAGAGCAGTTACGAAACGTGCACCGATTCGTCGGCTTCATCGTACGTGACTGCGGCCGTTCGTTCTAGCTTGTCCCATGAGAACGATTCGCCCTGGACTGCCCTCTTCACAGTCTTGAACAGCACGATTGAAAATAGTTGGCGATAAGCAAAACGTTGCAGCCAGACCTGGCTGAGCAGCCAGGGATCTTCGCGCGTATCAGGTGTGCGGCGCTCGAGTGCGAATGCGATCGAGGAGGTGATGAAATCAATAACCAGGAATGCGCCGAAGAAAATTACCAGCCGCTGGAAACTGGCAGGGTCCGTCGATTCCGGATGGAAATGCTTCTGCACGAAGTACCAGATCGCACCAACGGAAAACATGATGTCAATGAACGGTGAAACAAGAGGCAGCAAAATCTGGAACACAATGATATTCGGCAGAGCGACCCAGCCAAGCACGCCTTTGCGCGCAAATGCCTCGCGATGCTTGTACACGGCCTGTAATATTCCAAATGACCAGCGGAAGCGCTGCCGCATTAGACCGTTCGCGTTAGTGGGCGCTTCGGTGTAGGCGAGCGCACGATCTTCGTACTCAACTCGATATCCGCGCTGCAATAGCGCCATCGTCAGATCAGCATCTTCGGCAACGGTATCCGTATGATAAGCACCAACTTCTCGCACTGCCCAGGTGCGCCACGCACCGATTGCTCCCGGGACTACGCTGACCGCCCCCAGCGTGTTCAAGGCGCGGCGTTCAAAATTCTGGCTGGTGATGTACTCAAGCGCCTGCCAGCGCGTCCACAGATTCACGCGGTTGCCGACCTTGGCATTCCCCGCAACTGCGGCCACTTTTGGATTCAAGAAGTGCGGTACCAGCAAGGAAACGGCATCGCGCGCGATCACGGTATCCGCATCAATCCCTAAAAAGATTTCTTCATCCTCTCGCAGGTTCCGCAAACCGAAATTCAGTGCTTCCGCTTTGCCGGCGTTTGGTTTTGTAAGTACGAGCAGTCGTCCGCTATTGACCTCCCTCGGAAAGCTTGTACGAGCGACTTCGAGCGTCTTATCCTTCGATCCATCGTCGATAACAATCACACGAACATTGCGATAACTGGACCGTAATGCGCCGCGAATCGTGCGTTCTATGACTTTTTCTTCGTTGTAAGCCGGAATTAGAAGCGCGACCGAAGGCTGAAAAGCTTCGATTGCTGCTGCTCCGAAGCGTCGCGTCTTCAGGCGATCGAACAACGCAAACGCCCCAATAAACAGCAATCGCCCGATCATCAGCAAATCACCGATGAAGAAAATAAAAGCGATTGTGCGCAAGCCGGCGCCGTACATCCAGAAACCAAGCCAAGTGAGCCAGGCCGACCACAACTCGTTGCGGGCAATTGGAGGCATCACTTGCGCCCGAGTCATGTGCAACAGATCACTGATGGGAACGATCTGCAGGCCTTTTGCTCGAATTGCGTGAATAATCATCGGCAGCGCGCGCACGGTTTGACTACGGTCGCCACCGCCATCATGAAGAAGAACTATGTTTCCGCAGCTTCGATCGCTTGGCGAGCACGGGGGAAGATGTTTCGTCACGAAACTGGCGAGTTCCTCGGCGGAATAAATCGCGCGCCAATCGTTTGGATCGATTTTGTCACTGATGGTGAGATAACCCATGCTCTCAGTAGCTTCGAGCGGCCGTACTTCGTCTTCAGTATCTGGCTCGGCATCGATTGAGTACGGAGGCCTAAACAGGACCGTGCGAATCCCCAGGCGACTCGCAAACAGGCTCTCAGTCAGGTTCAACTCCAGCTTCGCCATCGTCCCTGAGAGATCACTGATATCGGGGTGGGTAAAAGTATGATTGCCGATTTCGTGGCCTTCCTTGTAAATGCGCGAGGTAAGGGAAGAGAACTTATCGGCCTGGTTTCCAATCAGGAAGAACGTCGCAGTCGCATGCTCGTTTTTCAGAACCTCCAGAATCTTCGGCGTCCATGTCGGGTCAGGACCATCGTCGAATGTGATCGCAATTTGATTTGGGCTGGAGCCGTATAGACCGACACGATAGGGCTCCGGTAGAGAGTCCATCGTCTCGTCGGTTATCAATCCAGTCGAATTGTCTAATTCAAACTCGCGTTGGCCATTTTCGGGCGTCGCTTCAACATTTAGAATTTCGCCGGCGCCCTCCATATCGACGTCCTGCCCCGGCGGAACGTCGGCGAGCTTCGAAGGAGCGGCTTTATCCATCGGAAAGTCCCAAATTTTCCAGACGGAACGGTCTTCGGATCCCAGCCGCCACAAGGCAAATGTGCTAATCCCGAGTTGGCGGGCGGCGCGCATTTGGTTCAGAGCGGTGACCGCATCAAGAAACCAGATATCATGCTGCACATTGTGTTCGTCCAAGTAACTGACGTGCGGGTTCATGCTCTCCGCATCAAAATCGACGTCGGCTTCGGAATCGCGTGCCGCAAGCCATGCATCCTGCACGGTCTTGTTGGTGTCATGCTCACCAGGAGGCAACGTGCCGCGCTTGGGCTTTTTCACCCAATCGTAGCCGTAATTTGCAACTGAGCAGATAAGTTTGTTCAGTGGGACATACTTTTTCGCTTGCGTCAGATTGCGTACGAACCAGTCTTGTGAAGCGATCGGCCCTGAAGGTCCCCCGCCGTAATGTTCGTCGTAGTCCATTAACACGACGCCATCCGCCGCTTTTCCGATCGCACGGTAATCGAAATCGGGATCGTTCGCGGGCAAGCTCACATAAAGCTTCATGCCTTTGGAATGCAAATCGTCCGATAGCTCGTTCAGAAAATCCACGAACCGCGGCTGGGCCTTCGGAGGGAACTCTTCAAAATCGACCATCAGGCCGCGATATTTATCGCTGGCGAGAAATGCGGCGACCTCTTCTCGAAATCTGGCGCGTGCATCCGGATCATTCAAGAAGGCCGAAATATCTACCCAGTCAGCGCCGTCAAAATTATTGACTAGGGGGAATACTTCTGTGGCAGTCCCTTCCGTTTTAAGGAAAGACATTACCTTGAAATCGACGGGACGAACAGCTCCGTGCTGCACCACGTCAAAAAACCGGTTAGTTTCATTATCGACCCCTTGTAAATGACCGTCGGCGGTCAATACGTGCAGCCACTCTGGATACAGCAGATCGATCTGGCGCGCATACTCGCGGAGCGAAGAGAAACTCGCGGCGTCCCAAGGAACATAAAAGGCGGCGCGAATCCCCTCATCCGTATTTAGTTCCACCTTGGACGGCATAATGCTCGTGCGCCGGTGGCTGCGATGTGCGATTGCGACACGCCGCTCACGAGCTCTTTCTCGCTCGGTGTTCCGTAACCCTTTATATGGTTCTTTGAGGGCATGGTATGGAAGCTTTTCAAAGGGAAGAAAAAGCTTTGGCAGGGGCTCGCGCATTGCCGTGTACAAGAACACGATCACCACGGTTGTGACCACAAAACCGCTCAGGTCGAGAAGCGTGCGGAGCCGCCTCCATCGCGCCTTCTTTGGGTCATAAAAAACAGGTTGTGCCATGTCACGGAACCAAAAACATCCTAGCGATAGGATGAAGGAGGGTCAAACCTACTAGTTAGATGCGTGATGATTGAGGTAAGTAGGTGGACGCAGGCGTGGCGAAACGCGATATATTCCGAACGTGCGCGAACTCTTTCGCAGAAACCTGCGATTCTTTCTGATTTTTTCCTCCGCCGCCTTATTGTTGCGGCTGGTTTTCATCTTACGCTTTCCAGGTGTTGTAACCGACTCGTTTGTTTACGGAGACATCGCGAAAAATTGGCTGCAGCATGGCATCTACGGACTGAGTGGTACGCAGGAAATTTCTCCTACTTACATCCGATTGCCGGGATATCCGGCGTTTCTCGCGCTTATCTTCTCGATTGCAGGCATGGAGCACTATCGCGCAGTCCTCTTCGTCCAAATATTCGTCGATCTCGCGAGCTGTTTTTTGTGCGCGGATATTGCTCGGCGGCTGATCAGCTCACGCGCCGCCAAAGCCGCGTTCGTTCTGGCGTGCTTATGCCCTTTTCTCGCCGACTATTCTGCCGCGGCGCTCACCGAGACGCTCGAAGTTTTCTTCACCGCGTTGACATTTGACTTAGCTATTCACGGACTGCAACTCCGTTCAATGCGGTACTGGGTGGGGGCAGGTGCTGCTTGCGCAGCGGCGATTTTGCTCAGGCCGGACGGCGTGCTCCTAGTTATTGCAATCGAAATTTATCTATTCGCTATGGCGATTACCAAGCTGAAACCAGATTCTGGGGCCGCGGGCGCCACACCCGCGATTCAAAAAACCCTCCTGATCAATCTTGTGCAATGTGGGGTAATTCTGGCTGTCGTTGCCGCTCTGCCTCTCATCCCCTGGACACTTCGCAACTGGCATACCTTTCATCGCTTCCAGCCGCTCGCGCCACGGTATGCCAACGAAGAAAACGAATTCGTGCCGATGGGATTCAACCGCTGGGTGAAAACCTGGATGGCTGACTATGCTTCAGTCGAAGAGATTTATTGGCAAGAACCCGGAGACAAGATTGATCCATCGAAGCTGCCGTCCCGCGCCTTCGATTCTCCTGAACAGCGAGACCAGACGGAGGCAGCAATTGAGGACTACAACGAAGCCCTGCATGTTTCGCCTCGACTCGATGCAAGGTTCCAAGCACTTGCTACGGCGCGAATCCGATCGCATCCGGCGCGCTACTACATAGGTCTTCCAATTCTGAGAATCATGGATATGTGGCTTCGTCCTCGCACGGAAATGCTGCCTTCCGACAGCCGCTGGTGGGAATTTGACGACGAGCCGAAATGGCTGGCAATGGCGATCGCTTTCGGCGCAGTGAACCTCTTTTATGTTGCATGCGCGCTCGTGGGATGGATGCGAGTGCGTTCCGTTGAACTCACAGGCTTGTTAGTGTTGTTCGTAGTTCTGCGTTCCGTATTTCTCGGAACACTCGAGAACCCAGAGCCGAGATACACGCTGGAAATGTATCCAATGGTGATCGTGTTTGCGGCTTGCGCTTTGATACGAAGTCGTTCCCAAGCCGACGTGCAGAACGGGGCCAGTTAACGTAACGGCGAATCGCTCATACGGAAGCGCGTTCGCACATGCTCGGATAGCAATTCAATCGCATGGCGATTCGCGATTGGATCCGTGCGCGCCAAATAACGCATTGCCTCGACGAGCACACGTTGGCCGTCTACATAGCGAGGATCAGAGGTGCGCTCGCGCGATTTTTTGCGGGTAATATCGGGCGGGACTGGGATAGTAAAAACTTTCGCCATGTGACTCCGGAATACTATTAGTTGTCGCTTTTCTTGGATGGTGTTTTCGAGTATAACGCCGCACTATGCTTTGTACAGGGTTAAATTTTGAGCATAATGAGAGGTAAGTGGCTGATGGTCAATGATTTGTGACGGTTGTTTTGCCTGAAGGTTTCAAATTGAATATTTTCGCGGGTATTTTATGCTTCAGATCGATTGCCGAGTATTTAGCCAGCCGATAGTCTCCATTCGGCTCCATTAATTTTTGCTGTAATGAGACTCCTCTTTGCAAATCGATCCACAGAATGATTTCAGGGAAGTGGTTTCGTATGTTCTCGGCTTTAGGAACAAGGTCGAGTTTTGCGATGTCAACACCAGCGATCTTCTCGTCACCTTGATATTTCACATCGAATGACGTGCGCATCTCTTTGCCGCTGCTCCCAAATCCAAGCACTAGAAAAGTTTCGAATTCTTCGCGGTGAGCACCTGCATTGTAGACGTCAACTGTTTCCAACCTCTTTTTGTAGATCTCAATTTTCCCGCCCGAGAATATGATCACTTCTGAATCTGGCGCATCGAGGTGGGCCGCCATTTTGGTTTCGGACCCACTACGCTCGAAATAAATCTTACCGGTTTGGGGTTTTTCCTCTTCGCTCACAACACTGTTAAAGGTCGTCCATACGAAGTTGGCTTGCGCGGTGCGGAAATTTTCAGCGGTCTGGTCGAGTTTCTGAAGAACGGAATCCAAATCCGTTTCCGCTGGGCAGAATATGGGACTGATAATGATGAAACTGGCGACGAAACAGCCTACCAGCAGAAGCCGCATTAGAAATCGCCTTTGTGCTGTCACTAGGTATGTCGCCTCTGTGCCTATTCCTGTTGCACCCACACCTTATAGAGCGTGACCCGCCCGCGTCCATCCTTTACCGCCTCGTAGTGCGAGATGCTTACACCGCCCGAGATCGGCTCAATCACGCGAAGCAGGCCGGCGCGGATAGTTTGGTCATTACCGTTAGGTACTGCGCGCGCCTCTACTTGATAAATCAATCCGCCATGGCCATCGGGATATACGACAACACCGGTCGAATGAGGATTGTGTTCTACCGGGCGATCGTTGAAATTTATCAGGCGAGGAGAGAAGAACACGAAAAGAAGAATGAGCGTGACCATCACGTCATACTGAACGGTTCCGCGCTCAAAGGACCAGAAAACATATCCTTTGATCGTGCGCCAAACGCGTCCTACCGGCACCGATGGTACCTGCGTCTCGACGGTTTTTAGTTCCGTGTGCATGAAAAGCGAGCGACGTTTTGTCCTTCGATATCTTTATATGTCGTGGGTCGTTCGTCGTTGGTCGTTAGCACATACGGATTGCGAACGACCAATGACCAAGGACGAACGACGGGCTACTGGCGCTCTAAATAGCAACTTTCCGTCCCCAGTGTAGATCGTTTTCACCCGCCATGAGTTGCTTTTGTCTGCGTTCTGGGCTTTATCCGGTCAGTTCCCATGTAGGGCCGCAATGCCTCGGGAACTATTACCGTGCCGTCCGCCTGCTGGTAATTTTCGAGCACCGCTAGCCAAGTCCGGCCAATAGCCAACCCGCTCCCGTTTAATGTGTGCAGGAATTCAGACTTGCCCTTGCCTTCGGGCCGGTATCGGATGTTCGCCCGCCGTGCCTGAAATGCCTCGAAATTCGAGCAGGAGGATATCTCGCGAAAAAGTTGCTGCCCCGGAAGCCAGACCTCCAGGTCGTAGGTCTTAGCCGAAGAAAATCCCATATCCCCAGTGCACAGAACCACCACTCGGTAATGCAGGCCCAGCTTTTGCAGAATCTCTTCAGCATCATGCGTCAGCTTTTCCAGTTCGTCGTATGAAGTTTCAGGGCGGGCGAATTTCACCAGTTCGACTTTCTGAAACTGGTGCTGCCGGATAATACCGCGCACGTCTTTGCCATAAGAGCCCGCTTCGCTGCGAAAACAAGCCGTGTAAGCGGTCAGAGAAATCGGAAGTTTGTTGCCGTCCAGCGTTTCGTCACGATACAAGTTCGTGACTGGCACTTCCGCGGTCGGCACCAGCCACATCTCTTTCTCGCCATGCGGAACGCGGAATGAATCGGAAGCGAATTTCGGCAATTGACCAGTCCCATACATGGACTCCGAATTCACCATGTAGGGCGGCAATACCTCCGTATAGCCGTGCTCGCGGGTGTGTACGTCGAGCATGAAGTTGGCCAGCGCCCGTTCGAGCCGTGCTCCTGCATCCCAATAAACCGCGAAGCGCGCTCCTGAAACCTTAGCGGCGCGTTCCAGATCAAGAATCCCAAGCTGCTCGCCGAGTTCCCAGTGGGGCTTGGGTGTGAAATCAAACTTCGGCGGAGTTCCCCAGCGCCGGACTTCTTTATTAGCTTCGGCTGAAGTCCCAATCGGTACTGACTCATGTGGCATATTAGGAATGCCTACCAGTACCTCGGTCATGCGTGCATCGTACTCTTCGGCGGCTTTTTCGAGTTCCTGAATTTGGTCGCGCATTCCTTTGGTGTCGGCAACAATTTGGGACGTGTCCTCGCCCGCCTTCTTCATCTGCGGGATCTTCGCGGAGAGCCGGTTGCGCTCGGCCTTCAAGGTTTCAGCCGATTGAATTGCCTGCCGCCGTTGGGCTTCGACGGTTGGAAAATCTCTTAGGACGGCAGAAGGATCCATCCCCCGATTGCGCAGCATGGCTTCGACTTTAGGCAGGTTGTTGCGAACAAAGGCCAGATCAAGCATGAGAGAACTACTGTAAAGGAAACACTACCGACTTGCACCTGCGAAGCTCTGAGTGCTGGAGCAGGCCTGGTGAAAGTTTCTCTTCAGGATCGGGATAGTGTTTTGCCGTACAATACCTGCGATGATTCCCCAGGACCTGCTCGACATCCTCGTTTGCCCCGTCTGCAAGAAACCGCTCGCCGCGTCGTTGAATCACGAAAGCCTGAAGTGTAGCGAGTGCCGTAGGGTGTATCCGGTCCGCGACAACATCCCAATCCTACTTGTGGACGAAGCCAAAATCGACGCGGCGTGAAATCGCCGGCGATGTAACGGATCATTCGAAAACTGCACAATTCTGATGTGTGCGGTCGCTGTCTCAAAACTGAACAGCCCGGCGGCCCAGTCTGACACTTTGTGTCATCAGGTGAGACGTTACCTCCCTCAACTTTCCACAGCGGTCTGCCGATGTAGTAGCAACTATGAGGAGATTCAAGGGTTTAAGGGATATAGGTTCATCCGGTCGAATTTACAGTAAGGCCCAGGGTTCGGCAGGTGAATTGCATGCAACAAAACAGGTTGCAGCTGAGTCTAATGGTTAGAAGCAGTCAGGGTCGGAGGTGAAAGATGATAGAAACGTTCTCAACGACGGAATTAGCGGCTCTGCGAAACGACCTGCTGCAGGGAGGGTTGGCCGATTCGCGTGAGGCTGCCGAACTGGTGCAAATTTTCATGATGGGCCGGGGTTATGGAGTCTCGCCCCAGGCCGCCCGCGACGCGGTGAGTCGCGTAGAAATGGCCGGCTGCGCACTACCGGTTCTGCAAAGGGAACTGGAAGGGCTCGCGCTGGTCCAATAACGCGTGTAGCGGGTACCCTCGCCCGCTGGTTTCGGTGACAATCGAGGGCAGAGTTTAACAAATCCGCGGGGACGAAGACTTAACGGGTCGCTCCCCACAGATGAATAACAAGGAAGCAGCCGGGCCAACCAGCCCGGCGTTCTTGTTTAAGCTGTCAGCAATTAACTCTCAGGTTCAAATAAAGCACTGTCACTCGGAAGCTCTTCAGCGGTAAGGCATCAAGGTTTTCAAAGAAGCGGCCAGGGATGGCTGGATCGCTGCTCCTATCGCTCCGAGTGCTTTACTCCCGCCTGCGCATCCGGTCGGTTATTTACCACCTTCTGTTGCCTGGCGCTTTCTTCCTCAGCCGAATGCGTGGTAATCCCCTGGACGGGTTTTCTTGACAATCGACTTGAAATCGGGCCCTCGTGCGCTTCCTGCTCCGGTTCGGTATTGTGCTGGGGGCCCCCAGTGTGGAGAGTACGAGGACTGCGGTTCGCTCCCGATTCGGCCCCCTCCGCATTTTGATAGATTGCTTCGGCTGGGCGGATTTCATTCTGCTCGGCATCCGTTTGCTCAGGGCTGGTATTTTGCTGAGTCTGTGTGTGCGGCGTTTTCTGGTTTGTCATCGCATGCTCCTCATGTGGTTTTCGTGCCGATTAAATGCCGATCAAAGCGACATCGTTGCACGGTCGAATGGCTGTGCGACTTTGAATTCTGGGTTGAACGGAATTCCGGGAATTTGGTCAACCAGAAGCTACTCGTAACGCAGGCTTTCAACGGGATCGAGCTTCGCAGCCCGTGCGGCTGGAACCGTTCCAAACAAAATGCCAACCAGCGACGACACTACAATCGCCACGATTGCCGACAATCCCGAGATGGGAACGCGATATTCGGTGAGAAAGCGTATGGAGTAAGGCAGCGCCAGCCCAATAACAACACCCACGAGTCCGCCGCCTACCGAAATCACAACAGCCTCCGACAAAAACTGAAAGCGGATCTCGCGACGAGTCGCGCCGAGTGCTTTGCGAATTCCGATCTCGCGAATACGCGAACTGACAGTCGCGAGCATGATGTTCATTATCCCGATCCCGCTCACCAGCAGCACAACCGCAGCGACCGCGAGCAGCACCATGGTCAGCGCGTTCGCAGTTTTATCAGCCACCGCGACGAGTTGAGTCAGATTCGTCACGTTGTAAACCGACTCGGCCCGATGCCGGGATTGGATTACCTGCCGGATCTGATTGGTGACTGGCTCGATCATCGATGGATCTGCGACGGAGAAATAAATCAGCTTGACGGTTGAATTTTCGGTGAAGTAGCGCGCCACGCTAAAAGGAATCAGGAACGTGCTGGTCGTGACCTCGGATTCGCCAAACGTATTCACGCGTTCGCGAAACGTGCCGATCACGGTAAAAGGCAGATGGCTGAGGGGAATGATTTTCCCGATTGCCGCCTCAGGTGAGCCATAAAGTTCAGCTGCAAGCTTGTCCGTAATCAGGCCGACTTTGTTGTGCGCTTGTTCGTCTTGCTGATCAAAAAAACGTCCTGAAACGACGACCAGATTGCGCACGATTCGGTACTCCGGGTAGACGCCCAGAATCTGCATGTCGCGTTCTTTTCCGTCGCCCACCGGAACACGTTCGTTTAAATCAAGAACAGGAGAAGCGGTCGTGATCCCGGGGATCGTTTCCTGCGCCGCTTTCATGTCGTCGATGGTGAGAGGATCGGGGGCTGTGCTGGTGATGCGCTGCGCGCCACCTTCGTATTCGGCGTAGATCATGTTCGCGCCGATACCCTGGATCAAGTTCAGAACGTATTGCTTGCCGGTCAAACCAATTGTGACGACAAGAATGAGCGAGGCCGTGCCGATCACCATCCCGAGCCCAGTCAGAAGGAATCGGACTTTGTTGCTGCAAAAGGTATCGAAGGCGAAGCTCATGATCTCGCTGAAGGCGAGCTTGGGAGTGAGCCGCTGCGATACTGCGGTGGTGACCGCCATGCAAATTAGATGGTACGCGCTGGGAGCAGGCCTCGCAAAGTAGCTGTCAGCATTCAGCACTCAGCGATGAGGCTCAGGATCAAAGAAATTGAAATGGGGGCACGGACGTCTCGCCCGTGCGAGGAAACTTGGATTTCTAACGAACTGTAGGCAAAGCCTTGATTGATATGCGCCGCTCGTTACTCACCGCTCACTGCTGAATGCGAATTGTGTGGATCACGCGGTCTTAGCTTCCGCCTGTGCTACCAGTGCCTCATGTATCTTCTTCACCTGCTTGCGAGTCTCGTCAAGGCTCCCGCTATTGTCGATCACGAAATCCGCAGCTTGAATCTTCGCTTCATCCGGCGCTTGCGCCATCATGCGGCGGGTAACTTCGCGGCGGGCGGTATCGGAATCGACTTGAAGCCGCCCTTCCCATCGCTCGATCCGCTGCTGAGGCTTGCAACTGACAACAATGACACGGTCAAACCGGCGGCGCAATCCGGCTTCGAGCAACAGCGCTGCTTCGAGCATCACGATTGCATCCGGCTCGCGGCGGCCAATCTCATCCATCCATCGCTCGTAGCGCTCGATCACGCTCGGATGAATAATGCTGTTCAGCTCATAAATTCGGGGACGTTTCTGGTCGAAGGCCAATTCCGCAAGGCGTGTTCGGTTCACCGTCTTGTCGGAATTGAGAATGTCTTCCCCGAAGCGTCGCACGATTTCGTCATATACCTTCTCGCCAGGATGCATGAGCTCGTGCGCGATCTGATCGGCGTCAATCGTGTGCACGCCGAGCTCGGCAAACATGCTTCCGACCAGCGACTTTCCGGTTGCTATACCGCCTGTTAAGCCTATTTTGAGCATTGAACGATTATGTCACCACCGCGACATCGAGAAAAGAATGTGGCCTACTTTCTTAAGGCTTCGAGGAATGCGGCTCAACCCATATCGACCCACCAAAATGGCCGGTTACCGATTCAATCTCAAGCTTTGCCATTCCGAGCTCATTGAATCCAGCGAATCGCGGAATTCAGCGAAATCGCGAATTCATGGTCGAGGCATTTTTCAAAGGTCGATCTCGTGAGGAACTCCATGCTTTCCTCGAGACGGTCGGGAATACCAACCAGCCGAACCTGAGAGCCTACATCCACTTGCCTGTTTCTCCGTGACTCCCTGGTAAGGTTCAAACGCGCGACAGTTCCGCGACTCGGCTGCCTCGGCGCATTTTTGCTGCTTTCACGGTATTGGCCATCAGCATTGCGATCGTCAGCGGGCCGACACCGCCGGGGACAGGCGTGATCGCTCCGGCAACTTCGGCGACCTCTGGATGCACATCGCCCACGAGGACAGATCCTTTGCTGCGGAATGTTTCTTCGCGTTTGGCGTTCCCGGCAAAAAGCCGCTGAAACTCTGCCGCGGCGGTGACGCGATTCATGCCGACATCGATCACCGTCGCGCCGGGCCGAACAAAATCGCGAGTAATCATGCCCGCGCGGCCGATCGCCGCAACCAGAATGTCGGCGCGCCGGCAAACGCCAGGCAGGTCGCGGGTTTTCGAATGGCAGACGGTTACCGTCGCGTTCGCATTGAGCAGCAGCATTGCCATTGGCTTGCCGACAATGTCGCTGCGTCCGATTATGACCGCTTCCTGTCCGGCGACCTTTATTTTGCTGCGTTCAAGCATTTCCATGATTCCGGCTGGGGTACATGGAACCAGACAGGGTCGCTGCGTGGAAAGAAACCCAACATTCGTGGGATGGAAGCCGTCGACGTCTTTCGCCGGATTTACCGCGAGCAGAACTTTTTTCGAATCGACCTGCGGCGGCAGCGGTAGCTGAACAAGAATGCCGTCGATCTCGTCTCGGCGGTTCAGGTCTTCTATAAGATCGAGTAGTTCAGTCGTTGTTACGCGTTCCGAGGGCGTGTGTTTTTCGCTATAGATCCCAACTTCCTCGCTGCTCTTCACCTTTCCACGAACATAAATCTCGGAAGCAGGATTATTGCCTACAAGCACGACCGCGAGCCCCGGCCGCATTCCCGCGCTGGATAGGGCTTTTACCTCGCTTGCAACTTCGCCACGAATATCGGCTGCGATCTTATTTCCGTCGAGAATGGTTGCGGGCATGAGGGTGAAAGAAAAGTTTAGCACTGGGGAGATCGTAGTGCGACGCTCGAGCCACGAGGCTTGTCGCTTTTTCTGCGATACTAAAACTCCATGCCCCTCGCAGATCCAAAATCTGTCAAAGTCCATCTCACCTCGGGGAAGGGTGTGGACATCGAGTGGAAGGATGGCCATCTCTCTAGCTACACGTTTCCTTCTCTGCGGGATGCCTGTCCATGCGCGCTCTGCCAGGAAGAACGCGAGGCGAGTGGCCGCAAGCCCGGCGAATCATCTCGGCCAAAGCCCGGCGAGCTGCCAATGTTCCGGCCCGCCCCTAAACCAAAATCTGCCGAACCGGTCGGCAAGTATGCGATCAAATTCAAATGGAACGACGGACACGAACTGGGCATTTATTCCTGGCAGTGGCTACGCGAGATTTGCCCATGCGACGAGTGTCAGGGGCGCACAGGCGAAAAAGTCGCGGGCTGATGGCGTGCGGTTCGCGTTTACTTACTCGCCTTGCGTTAACGTGCCGATGGCAACAATCTCCTATAATGTGTGCTCCCGTTTCCTGAATGCTACGTCCCGATTACAAAGAATTTTCGCGGCTTGCGCGCGAAGCCACACTGGTCCCGGTGGTCAAGTCGGTGATGGCCGATTTGCTTACGCCCGTGTCAGCCTTCCTTGCGACCGCTGGCAAAGAGCAGGATGCCTTTCTGCTCGAATCGGTCGAACGAGGCGAGCAGATCGGACGCTATACCTTTCTCGGGGCGCATCCATACATGAAAGTGCGCGCACGTGGCGATGAGATCACCATCGAGCACGGGAAAAAGCGTGAACAACGAACTGGGAATGTTTTCCAGGTTGCCAAGGAGCTTCTGCAGCAGCACAAGCCGGTGACGATCGCCGGCCTGCCGCCATTCACGGGAGGCGCAGTCGGCTTCTGTTCGTACGACATCGTCCGGCAACTGGAAAATATCGGAGATAAGACGAAGGACGACCTCGATGTCTCCGACTGCGTGCTCATGTTCTTTGACCGACTTTTGGCTTTCGATCACCTGCATCATCAAATCCACATCATTGCGGTCGCCGACGTTTCCGCCGAGAGCCCACGCAAAGCTTACGACCGGGCCGTGTCTGATATCGCGGCTATCGAAAGGAAGCTAAGTCAAGGGTTACGCAAAATCGAATGGCAAAAGGCAACCCGCAATTCACAGGGAAAACTGAAGATCAAGTCGCAAACGCCGCAAAATGCGTATGAGCAATCTGTCAAAGCGGCCAAGGAATACATAGCCGCGGGAGACATTTTTCAGGTTGTCCTATCGCAACGCCTTGACTTCACGCCGGAAGTGCCACCCTTCGATATCTACCGCGCGCTCCGGGCCGTGAACCCGTCTCCTTATATGTACTTTCTCAGGATGGGTGACACGCATATTCTCGGTTCGTCGCCGGAGATGCTGGTTCGGGTGACCGGCCGCAAGCTGGAGTATCGCCCGATCGCCGGTACTCATCCGCGGGGTAAAAGCGAAGCTGAAGATCAGCAACTCGAACAAAAAATGCTGAGCGACGAAAAAGAACGTGCCGAGCACGTCATGCTGGTTGATCTCGGTCGCAACGATCTCGGACGGGTCAGCGACTATGGCTCGGTCAAAGTGAAAGATCTGATGTATGTGGAACGCTATTCGCACGTCATGCACATTGTTTCTTCACTCGAAGGGAAGCTGCGGCCTGATCTGCACGCGCTCGATGCGCTTGCGGCCTGTTTCCCGGCAGGCACGCTCAGCGGCGCCCCGAAAGTTCGCGCCATGCAGATCATTGAAGAATTGGAGCCCACTCGGCGCGGAGTATACGGGGGATCGGTGCTCTATGCTGACTTCGCAGGCAATCTCGATTCCTGTATCGCGATACGCACCATGCTGATGAAGGGCAAAAAGGCGCATTTGCAAGCCGGTGCCGGCATTGTCGCTGACTCTGACCCCGCCACCGAATATCGGGAATCCATGAACAAGGCCCGGGCCGTTCTACGAGCGGTAGAAACCGCAAGAGGAGGAAAGAATTGAAAATCCTGCGTTGGATTTTCTTCGCTGCTCTGTTTCTACTTTCAATGCCATTACTCGCCGAAGAAAATCGGCTGGTCCTCGATCATGGTCAGACCACCATCGTTCTCGATCCATACGCTCCAAACATCATTCGTGTGACGCTGAGCACGCAAAAAGATCAGGCCCTCGCCGCTCCCGGCTTTGGATTCGTCGCTCATCCATCAGCGGAGGGGTGGGCGCACCGCAGCACTGACGCGGAAGACATCTACCAGTCACCGCGCATGAAGGTCAGCGTGAACGCATACCACCCGAGCAAAGGTGGAGGCCAGCTCCCAATTACGGTGCGCGATATTTCCAAATACTTCAGCGGTTCAGTTCCGTGGGCGCGAGTCACGGTTACCAAGCCGGACGGCAAGCGTTTGCTCGATATGAACGGCTGGTCGATGTCGGTTCCGAATCACAAAGATGGTAATGCCGATGTTCTTTACGACAAACGACCTTCTGATCTTGATTTTTTTCAGGTCGGCGCAAGTTTCGTCTCTCCTGATGACGAGCACTACTACGGGCTTGGCCAAAACCAGGAAGGATTTCTCGATCATCGCGGGCACCGGGTCGAGTGCTGGCACAACTACACCGCGACTGGCGGACCAAGCATCTGTGTTCCGTTCGCAGTTACGAACTACGGGTACGGCTTGGTGTGGGACAATCCTTCGAAAACCGTAATCGAGCCGGGTTTTAACGGGCGCACAACGTGGACTTCCGAGGTCGGCAACCGCGTTTCATACTTCGTGATTGCTGGCGATAACTTCGACGAAATTTATTCCGGCTACCGCCTGCTCACCGGAACCACGCCCATGCTTCCCAAAGCCGCATATGGTTTTGTTCAGTGCAAGCAGCGATATCTCACACAAGAAGAAATGCTCAATGTTGCCAAGGGATATCGCGAGCGCCATCTGCCGCTCGATGTTCTTGTACTTGATTGGTTTTACTACTCACAAATGGGCCAGTTCGATTTTGTTCCCCAGCGCTTTCCCGATCCCGCTGCCATGAACAAGCAGTTGCACGATATGGGCATTCAAACCATGATCAGCGTGTGGCCGCGGTTCACAAAAGAGTCGCGATACTACGACACAGTTCTGAAGCACGGCTGGTTCGAGCACCTGGCCGATGGCACGCCAACGAACGGGCTCCCTTATGACCGGGCTGGATCGGACATAGATACGTCGAACCCTGACGCAGCCAAATGGTATTGGGGCATCATCCGCGACAACATCATCAGCAAAGGATTTGATTCGATCTGGGCCGACGAAACTGAACCCGACCTGCCGCCGAACGGGAGCTACTTTTCCGTTGGTCCCGGCACGCGTTACTTCGACATCTATCCGCTGGTGCATACGGCCGCGATTTACGACGGCTTTCGCCGCGACGTGAATCATCGCGCGCTTATTCTCTCGCGTGACGCCTATCTGGGATCGCAACACAATGCGACCATGGTTTGGTCATCCGATATCTTTCCCACGTGGGACGCGTACAAACGCCAGGTTCCCACTGGCCTCGACTTCACAGCCAGCGGAATGGCGTACTGGACGAACGATGTCGGCGGTTGGCAATATCTCCCCGCCGAACATCATCCTGCGCACCCGCCTCTGCTTGATCCATCTGACGCGCGCGACAATGTTGGCGGATACGACGACTATCCCGAACTCTTCACCCGCTGGTTCGAATACGGTACGTTCCTGCCGATCATGCGCACCCATGGCAGCCGTAAGTACAACGAGGTGTGGTCGTACGGCAAGCAGGCCGAGCCCATTCTTGAAGAGTATTTGCGTCTTCGCTACCAACTGATGCCGTACATCTATTCCCTCGGATACAAAACCTACGAAACCGGTGCTCCCTTTATGCGCGCGCTGTTCATGGATTTTCCCAATGATCCCAAGGTGGCCGACATCGGTGACGAATACATGTTCGGGCCAGCGTTCCTGGTTGCACCGGTAACCGAGCAGGGTGCGACGAGTTGGGAGGTTTATCTACCATCCGGCACAGACTGGTACAACTACTGGACCAACGAACGTGTTCGCGGTGGGCAAACGATCAAAGTCGACGCGCCTATCGACAGAATCCCATTGTTTGTTCGCTCCGGATCAATCGTGCCGTTGGGCTCGGATATCGAAAGCACAAGTGAGCAGCAGAAGATCGAAAAGATAAGAATTTATCCGGGACGCGATGCCGAGTTCACGCTTTACGACGATGACGGAAAAACGTACGCTTACGAAAAAGGCGATAGCAAGATCACGCATCTACACTGGGACGACTCGGCCAGGAAGCTGACACATGAGGGAGCGCAGGCATGGACGAGTACGGATTCAGAGGTCGTGCAGGTCGCGCCGTGATATTTACGCGACCCGCTGATGCAGTGCAAGAATGTTCTGTAGAGCTGGTGGGCCTCCTCGGACTCGAACCGAGAACCAAACGATTATGAGCCGTTTGCTCTAACCATTGAGCTAGAGGCCCGCTCGTTTGATAGCTTACCAAATCTGAATTCGCACCCGGGGCCGTGCTCATCCCGTGTAAATTAAAATCCTGTATGGCCCACCACCATGGCTTCCGCTGTGCAACTATTCCACCGTAATCGTCTTTACCACTTTTGCGATCACGCCCTTTGAGTCGACTGCCTGCACGACAAATCTCTCATTTTTACCCGCCGGTACCGCGACGTTCGCATTCAGTGATGCCCCGCTTACCTGATACGCCTTCTTTCCATTTACCCACACCTGCATTTGCCTGACAGCGTTGTTTCCGGAGGCGCTCGCCACCACGTGAATCGCGCCGGTCGAAAAATAGGTGGTAGGCGGGTTCGAGACTTGCAAGGTCAACGCTGGCGCAGCAAGAAAGCCATTACAGTCGCTCGACGTCGAATAATTTCCGACAATGGCGCGCGCGTAGTTGATGGCGACAGCACAGGAAACCATAGCTTGTTCCGGAGGATACGCTGCCTTGGCGTTCGGGTAATCTCCCGCGAGGAAAGAAACAAATCCAGCCTGCGAGTCGTGACAGCTCACTATGTCACTATGACCATTAATTCCGGTTGCCTCACTATCGGTTTGGCCGGAAGGCTCGAGATAGTGGAGCTTGCCATTTTCAATCCAGAAACCGCGCCAAATGCCGCTAGTAAATACCTGACCCACAATCCACCCGAGATTGCTGATGCCATTGAGTTGGGTCTGAGCGGGTTCACCAGCGAGTTGTGGCGCATCGAGCGTCCGGTATTTTCCATTCTGGTAAACAAAACCGTGCGCGTTGTCGTAGTTTCCTACGATGGTCCCGGCATTATTGATGGCGAACGCCATCGTCCCGAAGCCAGCCGAGGGATCGTCGATCGAGACGAAGTTATTGCCATGCCGCAGAAAGCCGTGAAAGTTCAAATTTCCGGAAAGCTGGTACAGACCTACGAGATCGCCGCCATCGTTGATTCCCAGCACCTGCGTTTCTGTCGCACCCGGAAAGTTGACTGCGGCGTACTTACCTGACTGGTAGGTGAAGCCGTGGACCATATCTTGAGAGTCGTAATAAAAGCCAACAATCACATTCGAATTGTTGATACCGGCAACATTGGTGACTCGCGCGCCGGGAAACGAAATCGGAGCATATTCATAGGCTACTGAAACCGACGTTTGCGCGAAACCCACGCCAAACGCCACGAAGAGCACGGCCAAAACCGAAAGCGGACGGATTTTCATAATGGGGTCCCGAATTAGAATGTGTGTGCATAAAGATGCATACAGCCACTCGGGACGATGTACCTGAAGTGTCTTGAAATCCGATCCGCGAAAATGTAGGAAGAGTAAGGTGCAGGTAAGTAGCTATTGAGGACGGAGCAGAGTATTCGATCGCGACCTAAAAAGGCAAGTAGGTCGGATGCCAGGTCCGACCTGCTTCCCGTTACCAGTTCACTTTGAGTCCAAACTGAATTTGCCGAGGATCATAGGCTGCGGTCGGCTGGCCCGCATTCGTGAACAGCGGGCTCACAGCGGCGACATTAAAGCGATTTGCGATATTAAAGATGTCGACCGATGCCACAAGGCTCATGCGCTCTGTGAAGGCGATTCTTCGGGCAACACGAATGTCATCGAAGACCGTCCACGGAGTCACACCTGCATTGCGCCCGAGATCGCCGTCGAGATCCAACAGAGTCGGTGCAACTCCTGCCAGAACAAAAGGAGTGATGCACGGCTCCTGAAGGATCCCGGTGGGGGAAAACTTGGAATGCACTACTTGGCCGCAGGCCGGGTTTGCAAACGTGTTCGGCCGCCCCGTCAACGATGAAAGCTGTAGGTTATCGCCATTACTCGTGATGATATTGAACGGCCGTCCTGAGCCAAACTCGATCAACGGAGCGAACGTCCAGTCACTAAGCAACTTTCCTGCGAAACCGTCGCCGACCTTGCCGGTCTGATACACGCCGCTGAAAACGAATCGATGCCGCTGATCGAATGTCGACGTCGCTCGATCCAGACTTGGATAGTAGCTGTCTTGCGGCGTAAGTGTGGATTGCAAATCCGTGGAATCGTCGATTGCATGCGACCACGTGTAAGAAGCCAGAAATTCGTAATGTCCGCTGAAGCGTTTGCGTAGATTTGCGCTGAACCCGTGATAGACCGAGCTGCCGTTGGAGTAGTTTGCGTCCATGTCGCCGAACGGAATGCAGTTATCGAATGATGTAAACGGATCGCAGGCGGTGTTGAATCCTTGCGACTTCAAGCCTTGAAGAATTTGCTCGGCCAAACCGACGCACGCGCTGCCGCCCGGAATTCCGTTGATGTACAGTCCGGCGATCGAGGGATTGATGCCGCTTGGCCGGAAGAAGTTCATCAAGGAAGAGTCGACGTATGGCTGGCCATTCAAAGTATTGACTCCGCAACCACTCACGGTGAACGGACTTGCAGGCGGAGCCTGGCCGGCCTGGACGGCTGCTGACGAGGCGTTTTCGAAATTAGCAACCATCAGGTCACCACGAATTGTGTTCGCATTTATCGGACGGTTCAGGTGCCGTCCGCCATTGAAGTTGTAAGCGAGATCGAGAGCGAACCCGTGGCCCAAGTCCCGCTCGATACTGAAATTCACCTGCTGCGCGTAAGCGTAAACAAAATTGTTTGCCTGAGGATAACCGAAGGGTTGGAATCCCAGTGGCAGGAAGCTCGAAGGGTTAATGTAGTTCTGTCCGAGGAAGATGGAATTAGCGGCTGCCGACACGCCGCAGCTAGTGCTTCCATCGCAGGCAAAGCGCTGCTGCGTTGGGTTGTAATTCAACAAACCCAAGACTGCCGGATTCGCCGTGGGAGAGCAAGGCGAGCTTACGGAACCATTTGGAGAAGGAACCAAACCCTGGAATATCGTGATCGCGTTCAGGTTTGCCGGATTTCCTGCGCCCCCGCAAGTCGATGTTCCGGCAAAGGCCAATTGTCCGCTGGTCGAACCGTCGGAAGCGTCGCCCAGAAAGTAAAGACCCAATAGCGGGTGGTCGTAAAAAATCCCGTACGAAGAACGAATAACCGTTTTGCCGTCACCTTTTGGATCCCAGGCGAATCCGATTCGCGGCTGAAAGTTGTTCCTGTCGGTTTGAATTCCTTTTTGCAGATTCAGATATTTGTAACCGACAGCAGCCAGGCCCGTCGGGGCCGTGAATTTTGGCGGTATCTCAACGTCATAGCGCAAACCGTAGTTAAAGGTCAGATTGCGGCGAACACGCCATGAGTCCTGCCAATAAAGCCCAATCGGGTAATTGTTGAATGAATCGCTGGGACTGCCGAGACCCTGAATGTAGTCGCCGGGAACTCCGGCTCCGTAAGCTTGAACCGGAGATAACCCAGGAAAATCTGGGAGGACTCCCTTGCTCGGATTTATGAACCCGAATGAGGCGACCACGCTTGGAGTCAGCGCGCCGAAATCGTAAACTCCGCCGTAGTTGACGGTAAAGATTGCCTTCGTTGGAATGTAATTAAAATCTACTCCGAATTTTGTACTGTGCTGGCCTAGTGTCCACGAAAAATTATCCGTGAACTGATAACGCTGCTCGGTGCGCTGAATGTACGAGTAAGGCTCTCGACCGAAATACGCGAATCCAGGAATGTTGACCGCAGGGTCGGAGCCGTCCGGGATCGCCGTGTTGTAGAAGTACGAGAGACCCCGCCGGGCATACTGAAATGTGAACTGGTTGAGCTTGTTTCCACTTATTGTCCACGCGTCCTGCACTGATCCCGCGACGTCCCGGTAGGTCTGCTCTGAAGTTCGCGAATAAGAGTTCTGCCCGAACGGCTGATCTTGTCCGCTGACTTCTATTCCCGTCATTGTGCTCGGGCTGACTCGTACTTCAGCGAGAAGGCGATTGCTGGCGCTTATGTTGTGATCAATGCGCAACGAATAATTGCTCGTACCCTCGAATACGGGAAAGTTCCCGGTCTGCGAAGAAAGAGACTGGAATGAGCTTGGAACAAAACACGGCGGAGCACTGCACGTACTGGGGAAGCCACCGATTCCCGGGAACCCTCCGGTCATGCTGGTTGGCCAAGCCCCATGCACGGCCATTCCGGACGAAGCGCCAGAAAAAGCAGCGTATTGGCCAACCTCTTGTGCGTATGCAGGCGAAGCTTGTTCTGTCGCCAGCACAGCAGGGTTGGTCAGAAAAGCGATTTGATCTGAGGTCAACTGCAACGTGCCAAATGGCATGCCCACCGCAGTCGTATCAAATGGGGTCAGTCCGAAATTATCTGCTCCAATACTCGAAAAACCTGTTTCGTGTCGCCGGGTAATCTCATACGAAAAGAAAAAGAACGTCTTGTCTTTCTTGATTGCGCCTCCGAATGCCGCTCCCGCCTGCACGCGCGTATACGCCGGATTCGAGACCGTACTGAATGGATTCACTGCCTGAAAGTTACGGTTGCGCAGATATCCGAAAACGTCGCCATGAAAAGTATTCGACCCGCTCTTCGTCACAATGTTGACCACGCCGCCGGCAGCGCGCCCGTATTCGGGACTGTATCCATTGGTGATGATCTGAAATTCTTGCACGTCTTCCTGGGAAACAGTTGAACGCACTCCGTTCACGCCATTGTCGGTTGCATCGGCGCCATCAACGTTCACCAGGTTTGAGCGTGCGCGCTGGCCGCTGATGTTGAGTCCTGAAGTGGGCGCGGCGCCTGTGTTGGGTGCGTTATCTCGGACCACCTGCGAATCGGTGAGGGTGAAATTTATGTAGTTACGGCCATTGATGGGCAAGTCATTGATCTGGCGTTGGCCCACGGTGTCTGTAGTCGAGGTGCGCGTGGTTTCGATCAGTTCTGGCGCGCCTGTGACCTCCACCGTCTCTTCGGTGCGGGCGACGGTAAGCGTAATCGGCAGTTCGAGCGAACTTCCAACGGTGATCGCGACATCAGGTGCGCTCGCCTTCGCGAATCCCTGCTCGGTTACCGTCACAACGTAGGAGCCCGGGGGTAGCGCGAGCACGCTGTATTCACCCTCTCCATTGCCTGACGCCACGCGCTCAATACCCTTGGCGGCATTTGTCGCGACCACATGCGCGTCGGCGACCGGGTTTCCCTGCGGGTCAGCAACCGTGATGTGCAGGTCGCCCGTTGCCACACCTTGCCCGAACGCGGCCGAGCAAAGTACAACAGTCGAAAGCAGAATGGTGAATTTTTGCAGGATTCGCATAGGTTTCTCCGGCACGAAGAATTCTCCGACCAGCTTTCAGGCCGATCGGGAGTGGCGCGAATTTCAGGATTAGCGAAGGTTTGCTGGTTTTTACATCACTTAATGGTGCGAAATCAAGCAAGAACGTTGCGGGAATGTTGATTGCGGAGCGACATATCTCTGGAGCTATGTTCGTTGGATTCCGGATTCCGTCTTGCTTTCGGTGCGCAACGCCCAAGCCATTCGAGGGGTGTTATGTGCAATCCCGAAACGGCCCTGGGCATCGAGCAAAATGATCCCGCCGTGCCCGCCGAGGCGATCTTTCAGATAATTCATTGCCTCTGCCGCGACCCATTGTGGGAGATTCCCCGACGCAACCCGGTCTGCGGCCCACTTCGCCAGAACCAGCTTCATGATTGGCTCGCCCCAACCCGTGGTGGATGCGGCTGCGCTTTGGTTGTCGGCGTAGCAGCCACAACCAATCAAAGACGAATCACCAAGCCGTCCAGGGGCTTTGTTCAGCGTGCCTCCGGTCGATGTAGCCGCTGCGATATTGCCCTTACCATCGAGAGCAACCGCTCCGACGGTATCGTGTGAAATTGTAGGTGCGAACAGTTCCTGGTTCTTTGCGGACCCATCCGCTTGAAATTCGCGGAGCCGTTCTACTTCGCGGGAAATGACAAGGTCCTCGTTTTTGCAGAGTGGGATTCCATGCTCCTGCGCAAAACGCTCTGCGCCTTCAGCCACGAAATAAACGTGTGGACTCTCGCTCAGAACCTTTCGGGCAGCACGGACCGGATTGGCAATATGCTCCACACATCCAACGCCGCCGGCGCGAATTGTTGCGCCGTCCATGATCAGGGCATCGAGCTGAACTTTTCCTTCGCGATTTAGAAAGCTGCCGCGGCCCGCATCGAAGGCCGCGTCATCTTCCATAACGACAACAGCTTCTTCGACTGCGTCGAGGGCAGAACCGCCTTTCATGATCGCGCTCCAGCCGGCTTCCACTGCTTTGCGAACGCCGTTCAGGTGGGCTGAAACAAGCTCGTCGGGTATGGCCCAGGCTCCGCCATGGACAAGGAGAACCGGATGTGCGCTCAAGCGGGAGTCCTCATGGAAGAATTCATCATCTCAGGGATGGTGGTGAATTCATACTCACCTTGGTATCGCGCGAGTAGACGATTAACGGCCTCAACCGTTCGGGATCGATCGGTACCAAAAGCTCTGTGCCCCCCATCGTGCAGAAGGATTACGTCGCCGCCGCGAATTTTTGGAAAGATCTTTTGCTCGATGAATTCCACTGAAGGCGCGTTCCAGTCATAGCCTGTGATGTTCCACATGACGGGCTGCAGTCCCAATTCGCGAACGATGTGAAATGTTCCTGGCCTTCTGCCACCCCAGGGTGGACGAAAGAGGTTTGAGTGCCCACCGATAGCGCTAGTGAGGGCAGCCTTACACTGCACGATCTCGTCCCGAATGCGCCCAGCAGACTCAAGTGTGAGCAGCGTATGCGCAAAAGTGTGATTTCCGATGGCGTGCCCGCGGGCTGCGATTTCCCGAACGATTTCTGGCCGTTGTTGCACGTATTTGCCAATTAGAAAAAATGTAGCAAGAACATTGTGCTCAGAGAGGATGTCGAGCAGATTCAGCGTGTATGGATCATTTGGGCCATCATCGAACGTCAACGCAATCTGCTTAGTCCCACGCGGTCCGCGGCAAAATGCCCGCCCAAACCATTGCCCCGTGGGTGCCATGGTTTGATATCCAGCAGACACGAGAGCTGCAGCGGCAGCCGCCGCAAAGACGAACATGGCTGCGATTGTAATGGAAGGCAGGATCTAGACCTCAGAGCCGCAGAAGTAAACAGTCCGGCGTCCGGAACTCTTCATTCAGCATTCATTCTTTTTTCGATTCGGGGTTAACTTCTTCCTCAATTGCGCAGTTCTTAGTGCTCGGGATATTCTCGAAGTCGATCTCCTCACGTCATGGCCAAGCTTTTCGATCTCCCCCGGTATATTGCAGTCGAAGGTCCCATCCGAGTGGGGAAGAGCACGCTTTCGAGCATCCTTGCCGAGCGCCTGAACGCACAGCGTGTAACGGATCCCGAGCAGAATTCATTTTTGCAAGCTTTTTACGAAGGAGAACCCGGAGCGGCTTTCCAGGCGCAGTTTTCGTTTCTGGTGAAGCGCTTCGAGCAATTACGAGAACTAGACGTAGCAGCGTCGCACAAGATTGTTGTTTCTGATTTCATCTTCGAGAAAGACAAGATTTTTGCCTACCTCAATCTCAACGATCAGGAACTTGATACCTATAACCGCTATTACAACTATTTCCGGGATCAGTTGCCCACGCCCGATCTCGTGATCTATTTGCAAGCAACGCCCGAGGTGCTGAAGAAACGTCTGAAGAAAAAGAATGCCGCCGGCGAGAAGGCGATCAGCGAGGAATATTTGGGAGAAGTAGTCAAAGCCTACGAGCACTTCTTTTTTCACTACACGTCGTCGGACCTGCTGATCGTTAACACTTCCGAAATCGACTTCGTCGAGCGCAATGAAGATTTGCAAGAGCTGCTGCGAAAAGTCTCTGAGCCAATCAAAGGCACGCAATACTTCCTGCCTTTGGGTAGTACGGAAGCGGCCAGCGCTTAAGCACCCAAGTCATATCCCTTGACCTCCGGTAAAAATAGTTATTACAATTGTAATAACATGGTCGAGCTCAAAGTTCGCAAATTCGGCAACTCGCTCGGAGTGGTCCTTCCGAAGGAAGTAATTAACCGCCTGCAAACCGGAGATGGAGAAAAGCTCTTTCTTATCGAGGGTGCAGCAGGCGATTATCGCCTCACGCCTTACGACCCTCTTTTTGAAAAGAAAATGGAGAAGGCTGAGGAACTCATGTCCCGATATCGGAACGCTCTCCGCGCGCTGGCAAAGTGAGCAGGCGGGCACCGGTCTGGATTGACGAGCGCGACGTGCTCGCAGTTCACGATCGTCTGCTAGCGTTACACGGCGGCTTGCCAGGATTGCGTGATCGTGGACTCCTGGATTCTGCTCTTGCCAGACCTCGGCAGCGTCACTCGTACTCAGAAAGCGTGGACACGGTTGAGTTGGCAGCGCTGTTCACGATCGGCATTGTCCAGAATCACCCCTTCGTGGACGGAAATAAGCGCGCTGGCTTCTTGGCTGGGGCTATGTTTCTTGAGCTAAACGGCTTTGATTTTTTCGGCACCGAGGAAGATGTTATTAAGACGGTTTTCGCCCTTGCGGCGGGCGATCTGGACGAAGCCGGATACGCTAAGTGGTTGCGCTCCAACGCCAAATCGCGCCGAAGGTAATCAGGAAATCGGCTGAGGAATGACATAGACGGAGACTAGACTCAGGACTACAATTTCCAAAGCGGGACCCTAAACCCGTGCAGGCTCTATCCGCCGAGTTGCGGAGGGGCACTGGAGGACAAAGTGAGTCTCACCCCGATCGGCGCAACGCGCTATAAGATCACCGTTTCATCCCTCCGCGAAAAAAAGATTAATCACGAACCAGTTACCTGCCTGACTGCGTATGACTATTCCAGTGCGCGGTTGGTTGACGAAGCCGCAATTGATATGGTCCTGGTCGGCGACTCCCTGGCCATGACCATGCTTGGCCACGAGAACACGCTCTCGATAACGGTTGACGAGATGCTGCATCACGTAAAAGCCGTCCGCCGCGGCGTCAAAGACGCACTTCTCGTCGCTGACATGCCTTACGGCTCCTATCATGTAGACCACAAAGAAGCCGTTCGCAACGCCACTCGATTTGTGAAAGAAGGCGGAGCGGAGGTGGTGAAGATTGAAGGCGGCGAAAAGCGGGTTGATGTCATCCGCCATGTGATCGACGCTGAGATTCCCGTCGCGGGGCATATTGGTCTCACGCCGCAATCACTCAATCGGATGGGCGGGTTCAAGGTGCAGGGCAAGACCCTGACCGACATCGAGCGGCTCATGCGCGATGCCACTGCCCTCGATCGCGCCGGCGTGGCTTGCATTTTTCTCGAGGGAATTCCGCGCGAAGTTGCCGAGATGATTTCGAGCGAAGTCGGCGCTCCAACAATTGGCATTGGGGCCGGCCCCGGCTGCGACGGCCAGGTGCTCGTATTCCACGACATCCTCAATCTGACATTCGGCGTGCCCGCGAAATTCGTTCGCCGGTATGCTGATCTCGCGTCGGAGATCACGCAGGCCGTGCAGGCCTTCCGAGCAGACGTGCTCTCGCACAAGTATCCCGCGGACAACGAGTCATATCACCTGCCTTCCGACACCCGAGAGGCACTGGACCATCTGCTCGAGCGCAAGCGCAGCATGCGGAACCGTCGACCCGTTGCGGTAGAGCGATGAGTTCGTGCGGTTGCATCCTGCTTTACACTGAAGCGGTCTGATGCCTCAGCAAAATTTAGTCGACCACCTTCGCTCCGGCGACGCTCGCGCTCTGGCGCGTGCGATTTCGACGGTCGAAAGCCATTTGCCCGGGTGGCTGGAGTTGCTCAAAGAAATTTTTCCTTCCACAGGCCACGGGTTGACTATCGGACTCACGGGCGCTCCCGGAGCAGGCAAGAGCACATTGGTCGATCAGCTCGCGAAGCACTATCGCGACGAAAAATGCACCGTCGGAATTATTGCAGTCGATCCCACAAGTCCTTACACCGGCGGGGCGATTCTAGGTGACCGCATTCGCATGCAGCAGCATTTCTCCGACCCCGGAATCTACATCCGGAGCATGGCCACGCGCGGCTCGCTTGGTGGGTTGGCTCGGACTACTGCCGATGTTGCCTTAGTGCTCGATGCTGCCCGACGCGATCTCATTCTGATCGAAACCGTCGGCGTCGGCCAGGATGAAATTGACATTGTCCGCCTTGCCGACATCACAGTTGTGATTCTGGTTCCCGGCATGGGTGACGATGTGCAGACAATCAAGGCCGGAATTATGGAAATTGCCGATATTTTCGTAATTAACAAAGTAGACCGCGAAGGCGCTGAACGAGTAGAGCGCGAAATTCGCGCCATGCAGTCATTAGCAACCCGAGCAGATGGCTGGACTCCGCCGATTATCAAGACTGTCGCAAGCGAGGGACGGGGTACAAACGAGCTGGCGAATGCAATTCGAGCCTACGAGTCTCACCTGAAAGAGAGGGGTCTGTTCTCAAAACGTAGAACCGCGCACTGGGAAGCTCGCATGATCGAAATGCTGCGCGATTCAATGCTCGAAAAAGCGCAAGCAGCATTTCGCGATGGCGAGCTGTCGCGATTGGCTCAAGAGGTCGCTGAACACAAGCGCGACCCCTATACCGTTATCGAAGAGATCACGAACCGAGTCAGTCCAGCCTGACCCCGCTGAAGGTGCGTTATTTCTGGCGGGCGAAGTCTTTGCCGCCGCGAACTGCGGGGCTTTGCTCGATTGCGGTTATCAGCAATTTACGTAAGCGGTAGCGGCTTTCGAGGTCGATGTTCACGAACTCGAATCCGACTTCGTTGACGTGGGCGCGCCGCAGTACCACCTGGCCGCGGATCTGCCGCATTCCGCTTGTCATGATAATGTCGGCATCGGAGCCGATGCGCAAGGTATCTTCCTTCGTGCCCATCCCGCCACCCAGGCTCATTTCGTGGACGGAAATTGTGGAGCGTCCCCATGAACTGCTGATCGTCGCTGCGACAGGCTTTCTCAGTATTACGCGTTCATAACGCCGCTGCCGCACCCACGGGCAAGCCGGAGCGGAATCGAGAGGCGCGATCGCCAGTTCACCGGGATCCAGGCTCGTATCTGCCATAATCTGAGTGGCGAAACCGACGTCGATCTTTGCAAGCGCTTGCGCCGCAGCGATGCGCAACTCGCGATGGTGCTGGTACTTGAACATCTTTTTGGATTCGAAGAGATTTCTTAGCATCGGCACTGCATCGGGCTCGCGCAGCCTCCCAAGCGCTTCGATTGCTTTCAACTGGAGCAGTGGCGAGCGGCCTTCCGCCTCGCCCGCAGCTGCCATCACGATCAACGGCGGCGCAGCGCTACGGTCGCCGCTCATGCCAATTTCATCCAGAGCTTGCGGGATTACCACGGGATCCAGAAGTTCGATGATTTCAAGAAGCGTTCGGCCACGGTCCTGGGCGGCTCCGTACGCGATCTGCCGTACGATCAAGTCGTGATAGAACCGGTGTAAGTGAGGCAGCCGTTGCGGTAGCAATTCCAGCAAACTTGCCACATCCAGCCTGCTCATGAGCCCGACTGCCGAAACCGCCTGACGTTGCGGTCCGCTCTGCAGCATCTCGCGAAGGTAATTGTGACCGCCCATTCCAAGTTCGTGGACCAGTTCCACTATGCGGTCGCAATCTTCGCGACGCATGGCCCGGAAGAAACGTTCCGCAAGATGTTCAGCTGCCGCCTGAGAGTTTCGGCGCAAGACTCCGATCAGATCTTGATTCAGCTGCTGCTGGCGAAGCGCGTCCTCAATAAACTCAGGCAAGCGGCCTTCGATCGCGATTCGCGTCCGCAGCTCTCTTTCAAGCGCGGGGCGACGGCCGGCTACCAAGTCCATTGCCTCGCAGGTCTGCGCGACAGCCCGGTATTGTTTTCGCTGGCCAGCTTCTGAAGTCAGCCGTACGAATGCGGCGCTCAACAAGGACTCGATTTCCGGATTCGCTTCTGTCGTGATCGCATCGGCCACTTTTTGTGCCGTTTCGCCCAGCACAATCCCGCCGACCATGGCAAATAAGTCCGAAAGCTGCGCGATGCCATCTGCAACACGAGAGCGGAAATCACTGTCTTTAGAACTGACGGCAGAGCCATAGTTCATCAAAACGGCGGACGCGGTCTCGCGGTCTCCACGCTGAATTAGCAATTCCACGAACTGGCGAATGTTGCGCGCCGGGACACAAGCAGCGTCTTCCGACAATAGTGCCTTCTTCTTGTTGCTCTCGGGAAGCTCCGCCCAGAACATGCGATCGAGCAGATCGGCGTGCGATTCCACCACCATGCCTGCGCGACTCATCTTCTCTTCTTGGGCTTGCAGAATTTTCCGCAAGTTGCCCATCTGCTCGCTCATCTGTTCGAGCAGCTGGTGTACGGCGTTGACTTTCAAATCGCCGTTTTCGAAACGCTCCAAGGCATAACGGATCGCCATTTGCTCGGCGGCCCGCATGAGGATCGGCTTAGCCTCTTTCGGATCGGGATGCAGGCTTGAAAGCTCGTCAAGCAGCATGAGCACCGAATCCTTAATCTTGTCTTCCGTGCGATGCAGCTCCGATCCGATCAATTCCGGCTTCGGTGTTGAAGTGGCTCCGAGTTCGCCGAAACGCGTGAGCAGGTGCAACGCCTGCATGGTCTCTTTGTTGCTCAGGGTGAAAGGTGCATTGGTCCATGCCCCCAGAACGTCTCCAGGATGCGCACTGCTGGGTGCCCCACTATGCGGAGCTTGCGTTCCTTCGGCAGCAGCAATTACCTGCACCAGCTTTGTAGGATCGTTGAGCCAGTCTTTGAACTCGGGTCCAAGCGACTGGGCTGCGATCTGAGCCGCAACCGTCATGTTAGCGGTCGCAGGATCGGCGGCTACAAACTTAATTTCGTTGATACGAATGTTGCCTTTGTTATCAGCGCCGCAGGCACTCTTTATCTGGTCAGCCAAGTCTTGTGCCTTGCTCCCGCTGAATGCAAACGCTCTGACAAGTCTTTCAAATTCTTCAGGTGTTACATTCCGGTAAAACTGAATGCTCGCCAGGCCCGAAGCAGTCAATAGCTGCGCGAAGCCGCGTTCGGCCTGTCCGGTTTCAATAGCCACTCCGTCGAGCAGGAGCCGCTCGCCGCTGACGCCCAACACAAAGCTGCCGCGGCCCAGTGGAATTGCGTCCTTCAGTTCGGCCCAGGCCACTTCGAACTGCGTTTGGGTACGCTTGTGGTCAAAACCGTACAGGCGCACGTACTTCACAAGGATGTTCAAGCTGTGAATGAACGGGCGCGCTGAAGCCTGTGTCGCTGCTTTTGTGCCGACGCTGGAAATAAGAGTGCTCTCCGAACTTGAGAACTAGCCTAAGCCGAAAGAAACCCACACGCACATTACTGAGGTCATGAGACGAGAGGGGCATACAGCTTCAGGTTTGTACATTTCCGAAAGTCAGATGAAACAGCGCGACGTGCTTACTTTTGTACGTTCCCTTTCGTGTCCGGCGGGTATCTCGTGCCGGTTACGAATCTCTCCTACACTGTCCTAACCTCGCCGCCCTCAGGCGTATGGGTTGCCGAGACCGAGATTGCCGATGACCATCGACGAAGAATTGAATCTACTCGAGTCGCATATGCGGCGGCTGAAGATCGAGTATGAAATTTACTTCAGCAATCCGCAGAAGAAGCCGCCTTCCGACTTGGAGTGGAAGGTGCTCTCGCTCCTGCGCAAATTCTCCGATGGCGGCGGCATGAAGCTTTCACACCGATTCCGTTACAACGAAATGGCGCAGCGCTATGCGATCTACAGCGATCTCTGGCGCAAGAAGGGCCGCATTCGCGAAGAGGGTTATCGCCGGCCACAAGATGCGTTGCTCTCCGTGCAAGGCGTTCGAGAAGAGGAGCACGAACACGGGCACAAAGCTTACGGTGTTGGACACCACGATGGTCCGTTCATGGTCGACTGGTCGGATCCAAAATCGGAACACGACAAAGTAGAGAAGCTTTTCGCAGCTCTCAGCGATGCGAAGAAAAAAGCCGGCGAAAATGTTTCCGGCTCGCTCGAAAGCTTCAACTCTTTTGTCCAGAAGAAAACCGCGGAAATCAAGAAGCAATACAAGTGCGAACGTGTCGAATACTCAGTCGACCTGGCTGACGGAAAAGTGAAACTCACCGCGAGAGCGAAGAGCTAATCCGCCGCTCATCTGTATCATTCAGTTTTCAACTGTCGCGAGGGCCGGCTCTCATGTCTCGCCTTTGGAGACACAGGGCGGGAATTTTGATTCCGCGGAACGCGTAAAGCAAAGGCCCGCTTGACCGTCCGCGAGAGTTCCCCGTGTCTCCGGTGAAGTGCACCCAAGCAACTCCCCTCTTCCTGCGTTAAAATTTTAAGTTCCTTCCATCCGAGGTCGACATGTCCCAAAAAATCCAGCGTGCAATTCTCAGTGTCACCGATAAATCCGGCGTCGCCGATTTTGCCCACAAACTTGCGGGTATGGGCGTGGAGCTGGTTTCGACTGGGGGCACGGCCAAGCTCCTGCGGGAATCTGGTATCAAGGTCAAAGACATCTCCGACCTCACCGGCTTCCCGGAAATGCTCGACGGCCGCGTAAAGACTCTGCATCCGAAGGTGCACGGCGGAATTCTGCATCGCCGCGAAGATCCAGCGCACCGCGCCGCCGTCGCTGAGCATGGCATCGAACCGATCGACATGGTGGTCGTCAATCTTTACGCCTTCGAAAAAACTGCCGCGAAGCAGGGCGTCCACTTCGAAGAGCTGATCGAGAACATCGATATTGGAGGACCTTCGATGATCCGCTCGGCCGCGAAAAATTTTCATGATGTCGCGATCGTGACTTCGCCCGCAGACTACGATTCAATCGCGGATGAAATGGCCCGCTCAGGCGGCCAGCTTTCCTCGGAAACCAAGTGGCATCTTGCGCAGAAAGCATTCGCCACGACTGCGGCCTATGACTCAGCGATTGCTTCAACTCTCGAACGAGTTCACGCCAACGGAAACTTCCAGTTGCAATCGCATGATGGATTTCCGGACACGCTTCGCCTCTCATTCAGAAAGGTCACCGACCTGCGCTATGGAGAAAATCCGCACCAAAAAGCCGCGATGTATTCTGATGGGTCGACTACCGGAGTGGCCAATGGCCGCCAGCTTCAGGGCAAGGAGCTTTCCTACAACAACATTGTTGACCTACAGGCTGCATGGGATCTCGCGCAGGAATTTGACCAACCTTTTTGCGGAATCATTAAGCACACCAATCCTTGCGGGGCAGCGACGGGTGCCACTCTCGCAGAAGCTTACAAACGGGCTCTCGAATGCGATCCAGTTTCAGCATTCGGCGGAGTAATCGGCGTCAACCAGCCGATTGATGCCGACGCGGCAGAAGAAATGGCGAAATTGTTCCTGGAAGTTATCGCTGCGCCATCTTTCGAAAAAGGTGCACTCGAAAAGTTCGCCGCAAAAAAGAACTTACGTATCGTCGAAATTGCAAACAGCCCGCAGAAGTGGGTGCTAAAAAATGTTTCGGGTGGCATGCTCGTGCAGGATGCCGACCTCCACCAACTCCGCGACTCCGATTTGAAAATAGTCACCATGCGCCCGCCGACTCCTGAAGAGAAGCGCGCTCTGCTGTTTGCCTGGAAGATCTGCAAACACGTGAAATCAAACGCGATTCTCTACGCGCGCGATGGACAAACTGTGGGTGTCGGCGCAGGACAAATGAGCCGCGTCGATTCCAGTCGCCTGGGCGCTCAAAAAGCCGTGCTGCCGCTCAAAGGCACGGTTGCCGCCTCAGACGCGTTCTTCCCATTCCCCGACGGAGTAGAAGAAATTGCCAAAGCCGGCTCCACAGCCATTATTCAGCCTGGGGGCTCCGTTCGTGATCAGGAAGTCGTCGAAGCCGCAGATCGGCTGGGCCTTGCGATGATCTTTACGGGTGTGAGGCACTTCCGTCATTAGCGTAAGCCGTGCCTTGGATAGGTCAGTTGTCAGTTTGGCCTGCGAGGAGAACACCCGCACCTCTGCAGCTTCTCTCGTCGGTATTTTTCCCCGGTTCTTGCAATTGCTCTGTACGGTAAGGCCGCCGCCAGCCTAGAGATTCCACCGGATTCCCTCCCCCTCGCCTCAAGCCTACATTCGTGGAGAAGGATAGATATCGGAGGCGCGAGACTCATGAAATCGAGAACGATGCTGTTTTCTTTGCTGCTGCTTTCAGCGATCTGGGTAGCTGCCCAGACCACGCCAAGCAGCACCTCGCCTACAAGTTCCGACCAGCAGAGCGGAACCACCGCGGGCTCACAGACTTCAACACCTAGTACGGCGCCACAAACGCCAAATACAACGCCACAGACGCCGGACACGACACCACAAACGCCCGGCAACTCACCGCAGAGTCCGGGAGCTCAGACCCAGGGCACGCCAGGTGCGGGAACTCCAGAGCAGAACGCGACGCCGTCACAGACCGCTCCGGGCGGAAACACTGCGGCAGCAGCCGGGACTGCCGCTGCGGGCAATGCAATCACCGGATGCCTTGCAGGATCTCCAATCGCCGGCAACTACACTCTTACTGACAAATCAGGTGCGACTTACAAGCTGACAGGCGACCTGAACGCTGTGCGCACATTGATCGGCAACGAAGTACAGGTTACCGGACAGCAGGGAGGAGGCGCGAGCTCAGGTATGAGTTCTGCAAACGCCGCAACGCCCGATCAGAGCGCAACATCTTCCGCCAGTGGCGCGAATTCAAGTGCAACTGCTGCGGGTGGAACCGCCGCCGCCAATTCCGGATCGACTGCCGCTTCAGGCAAAACATTCAACGTAACCAGCGCGACGAAAGTTGCTGACCAATGCACCAGCGGTAGCGCTACGCCATCTTCGTCCCCGTCCAGCACGGGGCCGAAGGCGGCTCGATCTGAGTCGCAGCCAGTGATGATGGCAGCACTACAGAGCGCAGGGTCAACGGGCGGCGCAGGAACCGCAGGCGCTTCGGCAGGAGCCGCGGGACAAACGGGAGCGCCGGCCGGCCAGACCACACCCGGTCAGACTGGAACGGCTCAGCCGGGAACCGCTGCGCCAACTCCGGGCACAGCGGCTCCGACGCCGGCACCCACGAACCAAAACCCGAACGCAACCACGCCGGGAACGAACCCAAATACGACCACAACACCAACTCCGCAGACGGGTCCGAACGGCAGCACCACGCCCGAGACAACGCCAGGTAATCCGGGATCGACGACGAACCCGGGCACAACCAACCCTGGAACTACAACGCCTAACACGACACCGGGAACAACTCCTCCGGCAGGTAACCCAACGTCGCCGACTCCTGGAACCACGACGCCGAACACAACGCCTCCGACGACTCCGCAAAACACGAGCCCGGGGACTACACCGCCTCCGCAGGCGTAAATCACTTACAGATGTAAAAGGGCCCGCGTAAGCGGGCCTTTTTGTTTGAGAAAACTAACATGCAGCGAGAAAGTGCTCGCGACCAGTGTGCGATAATTTTCAGCAGAGGAAATTCATGCCAGAGCGCATCGTTCATTGCATTAAATTGCAGAAAGATCTTCCAGGACTGGACGAGCCCCCCTTCGACACCGAGCTCGGGAAAAAGATTTACGAGAATGTCTCCAAGCAGGCTTGGAACCAGTGGGCGGAGTTTTGCAAAATGCTGATGAATGAATATCGCCTGAACCCCGCTCGCCGCGAAGATCAGGAAGTCATCGTTCGCCAAATGGAGCAGTACTTCTTCGGAGAGGGCGCAGCGCCGCCGCCCGACTACGTTGCCCCTGAAAAAGCGAGCTGAGCCGCTCACCCTGCTCGTTCGATGCAGCCATCCCACGAAAGCCGATCTCAGTTATCGTCCTCACCGGAACCTAACTTAACTCTTCTGCTTCAAGAACCGGCGTGGAAGACTAGTCCCACTTACGCTGCGGTAACACGAGGTGGGAAAGCTTGCGCAAGGTCACACTAGGCTGCGTCGCGATTGTTTTTCTCGGACTTCCTGCGCTTTGTCAGAACTGTCCACCGATCGAGGTCTACGGACAGTATTCCTACTTAAACATCGATACGAAACAGCTCACTCCTCGCCAGGGTGCGAATGGTTGGGAGAGCGGGGCCGCTGTGTTCGTGACAAGATCGTTCGCGGCAGAATTGGAAGTCAGCGGGTACTACAACAGTTCCACGCTCTCTGCACAAACGTTGCACGTTCAGGATTATTACTTCCTAGGCGGGCCTCGCGTCAGCTATAAGCCACTGTTCGTGCATGCTTTGTTCGGCGGTGACCACCTCGCAGACGGAATTTTCAGCGGGAATGTGTCTCAGCAAGCCTTTGCCATGGCCCTCGGCGCAGGAGCGAAGTGGCAGATCAGGGGGCCGTGGGCAATTCGCGGAACATTCGACTACGTGCTCAGCCGTCACGCTGTATTCAATACAAGCTCGTTCGGACAAAATAATTATCGGGCAGGCATTGGAATCGCCTACACCTTCGGCTACCGGTCTCTCACGACGAAATAGCTAGCGCTGGTATGCCATTCTGATAAGTGTCCGCTCCGCAAACGGTGCATACAGTAGCGCTGCCGTTGCAGCGAATGCCGCGCCGAAGCCAATCTGATCGAGAATCAGGAACGGTGCCACCGCCCAGAGTTCATCGAGAACCAGCAGCGGAATAAAAATCCTGCGAAACTTCTCTCCCAATCGTGAGTAGTCGAATGCGGCAGCACTCAGCAGATATAAGCGGACGGGAATGCCAACCCCTGCCGTCACAAGCACAAGGACAAGAACCAGCGGCGATCGCCCATCAGCCCAGGAGACCCGGTCTACTCCCTGCCAATGAAACAGAGCTTCCAGATAGAAGATCAGATACATCACTTGAAGCAGAGCAAAGAGCGAACGCGTGATCCCGCGATGTGCGGCAGGAAATCCCATCGAAGCAATGGCGGTGCCTCGCGACTGATCCGCTGCATCGAGTCCGACAGGGCGGTCATCCTCGTGTACTTCCCATCGTACGTCGGCAATGAAACGGTATCCTCGCCGCGCAAGCGTTTCAACGAAACGCGGACTGCTCGCCGAGTCGCCAAGCGCTTCTCGAATCTTGTTGATCGCAGTATTCAGGCTGTGATCGAAGTCTCCAAAGGTATCCGCAGGCCAAAGCTTCTGCCTGAGTTCCTCTCGCAAAACTGTTTCGCCGGCTCGCTCGAGCAGGAGGACGAGTACTGCAAACGGTTGGTCCTGGAGGCGGAGTCTTCGTCCTTGTTTGCGCAATTCGTGAGCGTCCAGGTCAACTTCAAAGATTCCGAAGCGCGCGACGCCGGCCTTCTTGCGGGCTTCCGAGGGAGCAGGCACGCCGTCAGTTTAGCATCGGTATTTCTGGCGGACGCCCCGATCATTATCTTCGCGCCAACGCGAGGGCAATCAGCAAAATTCGCGTCAGGCCGAAAGATCGGCCGGCGGGGTCGAACCATTCGTGCAAAGTGTGCGCGCCGCCACCATTACCGCCAGCGCCAATAGCAATCGCTTCGCGGCCCATCGCAATTGGAATGTTCGCGTCGGTCGAAGCGCGTTGAATTTGCGCGCTGTTCCCCAAGTGCGTGTCCACCGCGCGGGCAATCTGCACAACTCGCGCATTTGAGCTGAGTTCTCCCCCAGGGCGGTTCCCGATTGGTACCAATTCCACCGTCAGTCGCGAGTGCGATAACGGGTCTCGTTTGTAGGCGCTCCGGATTTCCTCTTCCTGAATCGACTGATCGATCGCCCGCCGCAACTCAAGATCGAGTCGATCAATCTCCGCGGGAGAACTGGAGCGAATATCGACTCGCATGCTGGCAGACTCAGGAATCGAATTCACCGATGTGCCCCCGCGAATCACGCCAATGTTGAAAGTGGTCTTCGGTGACGATGAGACCCGCGTCTGCGCAAACGCATGGATCGCGCGTGCCAAAACTACGATCGGGTTCGGCGCGCCGAAGTCGCTCCAGGAATGTCCACCCGGGCCCCGCACAATGACTTCAAAGCGACGGCTGCCAAGCGCTTCGGCGACGATGGTATCGTTGCCCGCGCCATCGACGACTAAGCTCGCGCGAATGCACTCCTTCCATTCCGACTCGTCGAAAATGTGCCGAATCCCTCGCAGGTCACCCTCCCCTTCTTCTCCCACATTGCCGATGAAAAGCAGCGACTGATCGTGCGGCAGGTCAAAATTTTCAATTGCGGCGGCAATCGCAAGCAGGGCGGTCACCCCTGCAGCATTGTCGGAGATGCCTGGCCCATACAGCTTTGCGCCCTGCTGCCGCACATTCAGTGGAGTATTGGCGGGGAAAACGGTATCGATGTGGGCGCTGATCGCGACGATGGTTTCCTGTTGCCCTTTGCGGAATCCCACCGCATTGCCGATCTTGTCCTTGCCCACACCTTTTATTCCCAGCGCTCGAAACTGCTCCACCACCCACTCTGCTCGTGCGCTTTCTCCAAATGGTGGAGCAGGTATGCGTGCCAGTTCCATCTGCCAACGGGCAAATTCGGCCTCTTGATCGCGGAACCATTGGATAGCGGAGCGAACCCCGGGCATTGAGGCCAGCCGAGATATTTCTTGCTGGAAGTCGACGGAGGCGGATAAAGGCTGGACCACTTGGCTCATCGAAGTACGTTCATATTACAACCAACCGGCCTGCCCGCTTTCCTGGCGCACGTAAACTCAGCGACGGACTCAGAACTTTGCCTTGTTTCGTGGCATCTAACTTTGGAGTAGGCTTAATTCAAGCGGTTCCCGCGAATATGAAATTAATACTGGTTCTACTTGCAATGATGTGCATGGCGCCTTTCCCTGCTTTCTGCCAGGAGGGTCCGCTGAGCACCGATCCGCCAAAGGCCGTTACTCCTGACCAAATTATCCAGAAGTTCGCCGCCAAAGAGAAAGAGTTCAAGGAAGCGCGCGATAATTACACCTTCCGCCAGGATGTGAAGATCCAGACTCTTGATGGCGACACGGTCACAGGTGAGTACCGCGAAGTATTTGATGTCACTTATGACAATCAGGGTCACCACTTGGAAAACGTCGTGTTTGCCCCGCAGAGCACGCTTGATAATGGCGGGATTCTAATGACCCCTCAGGATCTGCAGGACATCCGGCACACAATGCCCTTCGTTTTGACTACAGAGGAAATTCCTGAATACAACATCCTTTACGTAGGTCAGCAGCAGGAAGATGAATTGCACTGCTACGTCTTCGACATCGCTCCCAAAAAGATCGATCCCAAGAAGCGCTATTTCCAGGGCCGCATCTGGGTGGACGATCAGGACCTGCAAATCGTCAAGACTTCAGGAAAAGCTGTACCGGAAACGCACAAGAAAAATAACGAGAACCTGTTCCCGAAGTTCACAACCTGGAGAGAGCAGGTGGACGGAAAGTATTGGTTCCCGGCTTATACCCTCGCAGATGACACCTTGCATTTTCGTTCGGGCGGCTTTCAGGATGTTCACATTCGCGACGTCATCAAGTACACCGATTACAAGCGCTTCGGCAGCAAGGTGACCGTCACCTATCAGAATCAGAACGACGATCACAGCCCAGGAGCTCAGGGTCAAGAGAAGCCGCAGCCGAAATAGGAATTATTAACTGCTCCGTAATTTGCTGGACGTTTGCACTGTTGGACTGCGGAGCCTGTGTGCGCGGCTGAATTCCTCCTCGAGTTCGCGCGTATCAAGGTTTTCGCGGATGTGGGCCAGGCGTTGCTCCAGCTTAAGCAGCGCTTCGGCAATGCTTTTCTTGTTCGTAAGTGCAATGTCGCGCCACATCGAGTAGGGGCTGGCTGCGATCCGCGTCATCTCGCGTAGTGCGCGCCCTCCGGACTCCAGCAGCGGAGCGTCCTCGCCATATTCGTCAACCAGGCTGGCGGCGAGCGCAGTCGAAATCATCTGTGGAACATGGCTAATCCAGGCGCAGAGTTGATCATGCACTTCAGGATCTAGGGCTGCTATCTTTGCGCCAATCTTCTTCAGCAAAGAAACATACTCCTGAGCCACGCCACTTCGGAAAGTTTGCCCGCCCATCGGAGTAATGAACCAGACGGCACCACGAAAGAGATCTGGATGTGCCGATTCGATTCCGGAATTCTCCTTGCCAGCCATCGGATGGCCCGCGAGAAAATTCTTGTTGGCCTTGTCTCCAAAGACCTTCGCAGCGCATGTCGCAATCTCAGACTTGGTGCTGCCTACGTCTGTTAAGAGGACTTTGTTGCCAAGATGAGGGCCGAGGCGCTCGATCAGTTCGATGATAGTTCCGACTGGCGTGGCGAGCACAACTACATCGCTGTTGTCGCAGGCCTGCAAGGAATCAGCAACGCCGGTATCAATTGCGCATGACCGCTTTGCTCGGCGAAGAACTTCCGGCCGGTCAGAGCCGATAATTTTTCCTTTGAATTTGTGTTTACGAAGAGCGAGGCCGAGTGATCCGCCAATTAATCCCGTGCCGATGATTGTGATTTGGCGAATCGACATGATCTGGTCATTGGATGGTCGGGTCATCTGGTCATTTACGAAAGATCGGCCGACGGCCCGATCGCCAGATCATGCAATGCTTCGTCCCACTGCCGGCGCGATCATCTTCAACGAATCCATCAGCTCTGAGAATTGTTGCGGATAGAGCGATTGCGCGCCGTCCGAAAGCGCCTTATCGGGATTGTGATGAACTTCGATCAGCAGTGCATCGGCCCCAGCGGCAACCGAGGCGCGCGCCATCGGAGCAACTTTGTCGCGGCGGCCAGTTCCATGCGAAGGGTCAGAAGCCATCGGCAAGTGCGAAAGCTTGTGGATCACGGGAATCGCGGAGATATCGAGCGTGTTGCGGGTATAGGTTTCAAATGTCCGAATTCCGCGTTCGCAGCAGATGATGTTGTAGTTGCCGCCCGCCATAATGTATTCGGCAGAAAGCAACACTTCCTCGATGGTTGCGGCAATTCCGCGCTTCAGCAGAATCGGCGTCTTGAGCTTCCCAAGTTCGCGCAGCAAATTGAAGTTCTGCATGTTGCGGGCGCCAACCTGAAAAATATCAACGTAGGGCAACATCAACTCGATCTGCGCGATCTCCATGACCTCGCTGATCACCAGCATGTTGAACTTGTCACCGGCCTCGCGCAGAAGCTTAAGACCTTCAACCCCCAGGCCTTGAAACGAATATGGGGAAGTCCGCGGCTTGAACGCGCCTCCGCGCAGCGCACGTGCGCCCGCCTTCGCCACCAATTCCGCCACGGTGAAAAGCTGGTCGCGCGACTCAACCGAGCATGGTCCGGCCATGACAACCACTTCTTTGCCGCCGACCTTCACGCCATTGGGAAATTCAATAATCGTGCCCTGCGGACGAAAGCTGCGGCCGGCCAACTTGTAAGGCGCGCTGATGCGATGGACTTCCATGACACCGCTGAGTACTTCGAGGTTGCGGGTGTCGAAGTCAGCGCGCGAGCCGACCGCTGCGAGAATGGTCTGGCGCTCGCCTGTCGTGCGATGAACGGAGAAGCCCATTTCGATCAGGTGCTCGACCACCACCTGAATCTGGTCTTCGGTTGCGGTTTCCTGCATTGCGACGATCATAAGTAAGATATCAGCCTTCAGCCCTCAGCCATCAGTAGTCGACAGGTTTGTTGGTGTTCCTGACAGCTGACGGCTGATGGCTGAAAGCTCCTAGTCATTTACCTCCGGATCGATTTCCGTCTCGCCCACAACGCCATCTTTGGCTTTCGCTATAGTCTGTGGCGCCATTTCCTCGACCTGAATCTGCCGCATAACATCCATAATCCGCTCGTAGACTCGCAGCAGATCCCGGTCGGGCAACGGCCCTTTATTGGCCTGCCGCGCGTTTTCAAATACCTTCTTTTCCCGATCAGGCTCGTAGATTGGCATGCCGACATTGCGCTTCAGTTTGCCAATTTCGTGCGCCGCATGTGCCCGCTCGCTGATCAATTCGACCAGCTTGCGGTCAATTTCATCGATTTTGCGACGCCAATCTGCGATGTCCATGAAAACAAACTCTTAGCTTTTAGCTCTTAGCTCCCGGCCAGAAACTACACTAATCGGTACTGACTGCTTGCCGCGTCCTTTTGGATTCTCTATCTGACGGCTGATGGCTGACGGCTGAGAGCTGTTTTATAAATTCTGCCACAGCTTCGGCTTCTTTGCCGGGATTGCTTTCAATTGTCTGCACAATTGCGCTGCCTATGGCGGCGGCCTCGGCGAATTGACCAACGGCCGCGAACTGCTCGGGCGCTGAGATACCGAAGCCGACAGCGATGGGAAGCTCCGTGAATTTGCGGATGCGGCGGACGAGCCTTTCTGCGTCTTCAGTCAATTCCTTTCGAGCGCCGGTCACGCCGGTGCGAGAAACCGCGTATACGAAGCCTGTGCAAGCTTCGGCAATGCGCTTTAAGCGTTCATCGGGGCTGGTGGGGGCGGCGAGAAAGACAGTCGCGAGCTTTCGTTTCCGCATTTGCTTGAGATATGCGTCGGCTTCTTCGACGGGCAGATCGGTGACGAGCGCGCCGTCAACTCCGGCCTTTTCGCTCGCCACTGCGAATTGTTCCAGTCCCATACGAAGGATCGGATTTAGATATGTAAAAACGATCAGACCAGCGTCGCTCTCACGCCGGATTTCGGCGGCAAGTTTAAGTACATCGGCTAGAGTGACTCCGTTTTTTAGTGCACGTTCACTGGCACGTTGAATTACAGGACCGTCGGCAACGGGATCGCTGAAAGGAACGCCAAGCTCGATGACTTCCGCACCGGCAGAAATCGCTGCGAAAGCAATCTCGCGGCTGGTGCGCAGGTCGGGATCGCCGCAGGTGAGATAAGCGACGAGGGCGGGATGTTTTGTGAATTTAAGCGACATGTTGGAGCGATGTCATTCCGATCTGCTTCAGCAGTGAGGAATCTGTTATTGACTTGAGAAAAGCAGGTTCCTCAGCGCTAAAGCACTTCGGAATGACAGCATTTATCTAAATCTAAGCCAAATCCAGGTTTTCCCGAAGAATCCCAATATCTTTGTCACCGCGTCCGGAGATGTTCACGATCACCACATCTGACTTTTTCATCCCCGGTGCGCGCTTGATTACCTCGGCAACCGCATGCGACGACTCGAGCGCGGGAATAACGCCTTCGGTTTGCGCCAGCAGCTTGCAAGCGTCGAGAGCTTCGGCATCGGAAGCCGCGACATATTCGGCACGCTTCGAATCGGCAAGCCAGGCATGTTCCGGGCCGATCGACGGATAATCAAGTCCTGCGGACACGGAATGTGTCAGTGCAATTTGTCCGGCGTGATCCTGTAGAACGTAAGAGTACGTGCCCTGCAGAACTCCCGGTGATCCGCCTCGAAACCGTGCTGCATGGTCGCCAAGTCGTTCGCTGCGGCCGCCTGCTTCGACTCCGATCAGCTGAACTTTCTTATCGCCGATGAAGTCGTGAAAGATTCCAATTGCATTCGATCCGCCGCCGACACACGCAATAATCGCCGTCGGCAATTTGCCTTCAGCCTTCATTATTTGCGCACGCGCTTCTTGCCCGATCACACGATGGAAGTCGCGCACCATCGTCGGATAGGGATGCGCACCGAGCACACTGCCGAGAAGGTAATGCGTGGTCCGAACGTTCGTGACCCAGTCGCGCATGGCTTCGTTGATGGCGTCTTTCAGCGTGCGCGAGCCAGAGTCGACACCACGAACTTCGGCACCGAGAAGCCGCATGCGAAAAACATTCAATTCCTGCCGCCGCATGTCTTCAGTGCCCATATAGACCACACACTCAAATCCAAAGAGCGCGCAAACAGTTGCGGTTGCAACTCCGTGCTGACCGGCGCCAGTTTCGGCGATCACGCGGTGCTTGCCCATGCGTTCGACAAGCAGCGCCTGGCCAAGGCAGTTGTTGATCTTGTGCGCGCCAGTGTGCAACAGGTCTTCGCGCTTGAGGTAAATTTTTGCGCCGCCGAGTTTCTGCGTCAGCCGCTTCGCAAAGAACAGCGGCGTCGGGCGTCCGGCGTAAGTTTTCAAGAGTTCCGAAAGCCGAGCCTTGAATCGCGGGTCCCGTTTGGCCTTTTCGTATTCTTGTTCCAGTTCCTGCAACGCAGCCATCAGCGTCTCAGGAACATAGCGCCCACCCCAAGGACCGAAGCGGCCAGGCTGAACCACTAACTTGGGTGCTCCACGTCTCGGGCTTTTCAAGAGATGAGGTTTACGGGACGATTTTCCGACAGAGGGTGCCCCATCTTTTGCGCTTTTCGAAAGCTGGGAACCTCGAACCGCAGACTTCTTCGTGATTGAAGCTGTCGCCATCAGTTTGAATTCGCCTTGTCCGCCTCGCGCACCGCTCTTATGAACGCACGAACCTTCTCCGGATTTTTTTTCCCCGGTCGCGCTTCGACACCCGAAGAAACGTCAACACCCCAGGGATGAAGAATGTCGATCGCTTCCGATACGTTGCCGGGAGTCAACCCGCCGGCAACAACAAGTTTGAATGGCCCCTGCTTCAGTTCGTCGGCAATGGGAACTGCTTTGTGCCAGTCGAACGGATTACCGGTTCCGCCGGGTTTCAGTGTAGTGCCTGAGTCCAAAAATAATGCTTCGAACATTGGTGACAAATCTGGTCTTTCGGAAAGCGGGTTGAATCGTGCGAACGCGTCGCTCAATCTCCTGACCGAGGTTTCATCCAAAGACGATGCTGGAAAAGCAATGAAGGTTTTGAACGGATGAACTGGGCGTTTCTCAATCAAGCCTGCAAAATTTTCAGGTATTGTCTTATGCGTCCACTGGAAAGCTGTAAGACTGCCGGGAAGGTTCAGGTTATCCGTATGGTCGTGAACCACGACGGCGACCTTCTCAGTATGTTCGGGTAACTTCTCAATTATTCTGGCCACGTCCCGGGCCGTAACATTACGCGGGCTCTTCTCATAAAACACAAACCCCAGCGCATCCGCCCCGGCTTCAACGGCGACGAGTGCGTCTTCAAGGTTCGTAATCCCGCAAATTTTGATCCAGGTCATAACACGTCGTGCGTCGTTGGTCGTGCGTCGTTCGAAAACCCGAAGATGCTGTCATTCCGAAACGCTTCAGCGGTGAGGAACCTGCTTTTGGGTACGAAGTAAAAGCTCCGGAAGCTATATCCCCGCCGAAGCCGCCGAGCCCGCTTCGGTGAGCAGTCTCCGCAATGCTTCCCCGGGAGCTGACGCCCTCATCAAACTCTCGCCAATTAGGAATGCGTTGTATCCCGCCGATCGCAAAGCCGCGATATCTCTGCCCTTCTCAATTCCGCTTTCTGCGACTGCGATGGCTTCGGGCGGCAACATTTGAGCCACTCTGAACGCCGTATCCAGATCCACCTTCAACGTCTGAAGATCGCGACTGTTCACGCCGACTAGGTCGCATCCTGCGTCGAGCGCACGCCCCAGTTCTTCTTCGTCGTGAACTTCGCAGAGAACATCCAACTGGAATTCCTTGGCACGCTTTGCAAGCGAGATCACCTCCGCCTGCGCGAGCGCAGCCACGATCAGCAGAACCGCATCGGCACAATTCGCCCGCGCCTCCAATATCTGGAATTCATCGATGATGAAGTCTTTCCGCAGGCAAGGAAGTCGAGTTTCGGAGGATGCAATGCGCAAGTTCTCGAGCGAGCCCTGGAAATATTCGTCGTCGGTCAGAACCGAGAGCGCCGCCGCTCCAGCTACTTCCAATTCACGCGCCAGCTTGGCGGGATCGAAGTCGTTGCGAATCACTCCTCGCGAAGGCGAAGCTTTCTTGAGCTCGGCAATGATCGCCACTCCAGATCCGCTGACGGATTCAATTGCTCTCCGGAAGCCACGCGGGTTGTGCGAGCCTGCCTGCTGCTCCAGTTGGGCCAAGTCCGCGGTGGAGATTGACTTCTCCACCTTACGCTGTGTGGCGGCCAGTATGTCTGCCAAACCTGCCATATGGATGTTATTGATTATACGAGAACAGGGCACGCTAAGCTTTTGCGGCAAACCTCACAATAATATGAATCTCCAAAGCCGGAAAGCTAAGCTTCCCCGCGCGTGCTTGCATGAGTCTTTTGAAGCGCTCAAGAGCAATTTTTGCTTGCGCGCCGCAGACGATGAACCTGCACCCGCATTTCGTCTCCGACTCCCGCATTTTTCTTGCGAGTCATGCCTTGAGATCGGTGCCGGAGTTAGCTGCCTTTCTTCAACTCAACCAGCACTTGCCGGGCAATTTCCTTGAGAGTCTCGAAAACCCCCTGGCCCTGGAAAGCCACAGCTTCGAGGACTGGCTCACCCTTGCGCTGCAGTTCTTTGGTGAGAGTAGGGACGGGAAGAACATTTGGTAGGTCGCGTTTATTGAGTTGCAGAACGTACGGAATTTTGCCGAAGTCGTAGCCATGCTCTTTCAGGTTGGACATTAGATTATCGAGTGCTTCGGAATTGGCGTCCATGCGCTCCTGTTGAGAGTCAGCTACGAAAACAATGCCATCGACGCCGCGCAGAATCAGCTTTCGGCTGGCATCGTAAAAAACCTGGCCGGGCACGGTGTAGAGGTGAATACGAGTTTTGAAGCCCCGAACAGAGCCCAAATCCAATGGAAGAAAGTCAAAGAATAGCGTTCGCTCCGTCTCTGTGGCGAGCGAGATCATCTTTCCTTTTTGCTGCTCGGCGGTCTTCTGAAAGATGTATTGCAGGTTCGTGGTTTTGCCGCCCAAACCCGCGCCGTAATACACAATCTTGCAATTGATCTCGCGGGCTGCAAAGTTAATAAAGCTCAAGTCTTTCCCCGAAGCGCAGACAATAAGCGCTTGAAATTTCCGGCCTCAAACGCCGTATGTCGGTGGCGAGAACCGGCTGGTTTTGTGGCTTGTTCTTTGGTTTTTATACCACACGGAGCTATTTAGCAGCAGGATTACCCTGGTTACTAATGGAACTAAACTTTCGAGCACTTTTATGCCTCAAAACGTGAATCTCGCGCTCGACCGAGCTGGTGGTACCATGCTTGCCGACCTATGAGCCGCCACAGCCAAACTACCTTTTTCGTCGTTGTTCTTGTCATTTTCAGCGTCAGCATAGCTCTGGGACAGCAGGCGGATAGCTCTGCCATCGTGCTGCACGCAGCTCGTCTCCTCGATATTGAAACCGGCAGACTGCTATCCCCTGGGGAAGTGCTGGTCGAAGGTGATCGGATTGCGGAAGTCGGCATCAGCGTCAAACATCCCGCTGGCGTGCAGATCATTGATTTGGGCGATCGCACGCTGCTCCCGGGACTGATCGATGCCCACGTACACCTTTTCTTGCACCCGGGCGCTGAGGATCTTCAAACTGTTCAGGAGTCCGTTCCTCAGCGGACCATAACAGCAACCCTCGCTGCACGTGATGACTTGATGGCCGGTTTCACGGCCGAGCGCGATATGGGTACCGAGGGTGCGGGTTCAGCCGACACAGCAGTTCGAAATGCAATAAATCGTGGCGAGATTCCCGGTCCGCGAATGCGAATCAGCGGCAATGCCATCAGCATTCTCGGAGGCCACGAGGACGCCATCGGCTACAACCCCGCCCAACACGTGCTTTCAAACGCCGATTACGCCAACAATTCCAACCAACTGATCGAAGTAATGCGCGAGCAGTATAAACAAGGCGCCGATTTCACCAAGATTTACGAAACCGGACCCGATACCGTTCACGACGGAATTCTTTCAACGCCATTCCAATACACCGAAGCGCAACTCAGCGCTGCTGTGCAAGAAGCCGCTCGGCTAGGAAAACACGTTGCTGTCCATGCCACCGGAGAGCCTGGAACTTTGTATGCAGCACGCGCAGGAGTCGTATCGGTCGATCATTCTTTTCAGTTGGGCGATGAAACCATGCGCGTCATGCACGAGAAGCACATTTTTGCGGTGCCTACATTCACCATTCAGGAATATTTCGCCGACCACGCTCCCAATGCCCAGGTACGCCAGCGCGAACAGGAAATGCTGGATCTGCATGCGGCGAATTTTCGTAAACAACTCGCGGCAGGAGTTCCCGTCGCACTGGGCACTGACGTAGGGCCGTTTCCACATGGGACTCAGGCGCGAGAATTCGTGTTGATGGTTAAATCCGGAATGACTCCGGTTCAGGCTTTGCAAGCCGACATGATCAATGGAGCCAAATTGCTCGACTGGGAAGGCCAAATTGGCGCGCTCAAGCCCGGGTATTTTGCCGATATTGTCGCGGTTCCCGGCAATCCGCTGAACGACATGACTGCGCTCCAGCACGTTGAGTTCGTGATGAAGGACGGAACCGTTTACAAGCGGCCGCAATAATTCGGCTCAGCGATTCGTAATAGGTTCACGGCCCTACAACAAGCTCCGCAAACATCTCGCATTACGATATTTCCTGCTACTCACAATCATTGCCTAAACTTCCGCCCGCCTAGACCACTCTTCACCACTGTCTGCCATCTCTTAGTAGGCAGTTCTTGTCTTGCCTGCTATGCCGAATTCTTCATTGCAAGTTCCAGTCGAATCGCTTCAGGTCTCCACGTATACGGTACCAACCGACTTTCCCGAATCTGACGGCACTCTCGAATGGAACAAGACAACGCTTGTTGTCGTTCACGCCTCTGGTGGCGGAGAGCAGGGAATCGGCTACACCTACGCAGACCAATCGACCGCACATCTCGTTCACTCGACTCTGGGCGAGGTGGTCAAAAGCTGCGATGCCATGTCTCCACCGTGGGCTTACGCACAAATGTGGCGGCGGGTGCGAAATCTCGGGCGCCCGGGGATCTGCTCAATGGCGATCTCCGCTGTCGATTGCGCGCTCTGGGACCTGAAAGCCCGCCTGCTCGGCCTTCCACTGGTGACTTTGTTTGGCCAGATACACGGAGGCGCGCCGATCTACGGCAGTGGCGGTTTCACTTCGTACTCCGATCAGCAGCTCGCCTCACAGCTCAGCGGCTGGGTACAGCAGGGAATTCCGCGCGTGAAGATGAAGATTGGCCGCGATGCACTAAAAGACATTGACCGCGTTCGCATCGCGCGTGACGCGATTGGGCACGGCGCAGATCTCTACGTAGATTCCAATGGAGCATACAACCGCCAGCAGGCTCTGCGGCAGGCAGAAGCGTTTACGGAATTCGACGTCTCCTGGTTTGAAGAGCCGGTTTCGTCTGACGATCTTGACGGCTTGCGCTCCATTCGCGATCGTGCTCCCGCGGGCATGGAAATTGCCGCTGGAGAGTACGGTTACGAACTTTTCTACTTCCGTCGCATGCTCGCCGCCTCCGCCGTCGACGTGCTGCAAGCCGACATAACCCGTTGCGGCGGCATCACGGCAATGTTCCAAGTGGCAGCGCTTTGCGAGTCGCATAACCTGCCGCTCTCCTGCCACACCGCTCCTGCATTACACACGCACGTGGCGTGCGCCATTCGATCACTCAGGAATATCGAGTACTTCCATGACCATGTGCGCATCGAAAATATGTTTTTTGATGGTGTACCGCAGCCGGTTAATGGAGAGCTGCGGCCAGACTTGTCGCGGCCCGGATTGGGTCTCGAACTCAAACGCGCCGATGCACAAAGATTTGCCGCGTGACGTACGCGCGTTCAGGCGCGACCAATTGTAAGGAGGAGAAATGTCCGCCAGCCGAATTCCGCTGATTCCACCCGAAGAAGTTGTTGAACCCAAGAAGCGCGACGCATTTCGCGCCAGCGAAGTTGATGTCCGTGCTCTCGAATTCGAACTGCAACGGAACATCGAAGGCGAAGTCCGGTTTGACGCAGGAAGTCGCGGCATGTACTCGGTCGATGCCTCCAACTATCGCGAGGTTCCGGTAGGCGTTGTCGTTCCTCGATCGATTGATGACGTTGTGAGCGCGGTCGCCGCTTGCCACAAGTTTGGGGTTCCGGTGCTCTCGCGCGGAGGCGGCACCAGCCTCGCCGGCCAGTGCTGCAATGTCGGCATCGTGATCGACTGGTCGAAGTACATGCATGGAGTTCTGGAGATGAACACTTCCGAACGCTGGGCGCGTGTGCTTCCCGGCACAGTTTGCGATGAATTGCGCCAAGCTGCATTGAAAGCGAGCGACAATCTCTTGAATTGGGGCCCTGATCCCGCCACGCACGATCATTGCTGCTTCGGCGGAATGATCGGCAACAACTCCTGCGGCGCACACGCGCAGATGTCAGGCAAGGTCGACAACAATATCGAAGAACTCGAAGTTTTGCTCTATGACGGCACCCGCATGACCGTGGGCTGGATGAACGACGATGAGCTTCAGCAGCAGATGGCAAAGGGCGGAAGGGTTGGCCAGATTTATCGTTTCTTACGTTCGATGCGCGACCGCTATGCCGATTTGATTCGCGAAAAGTACCCACCGATTCCGCGCCGCGTCTCCGGTTACAACCTGGATCAACTTATTCCTGGCGAGGATGGGCGATTCAATGTTGCGCGCGCGCTAGTGGGAAGCGAATCCACGCTGGTCACCATTCTTAAAGCGAAGTGTCGGCTGATTGATGCGAAAGCCGAGCGCGTGATTCTGATGCTCGGCTATCCCGACGTTTACGAAGCCGCCGATCACGTGACGGAGATTGATCGTTTTAATCCAACTGCACTCGAAGGAATCGACCACCGGCTGTACGAAAACATTGAGAAGAAAGGCGGCCCCCATCGGAAATTTCTCAAGCTGCTGCCGGAAGGCAAAGGCTGGTTGATGGTCGAGCTCGGAGCCGATAAAAAGCAGGATGCGATTGACCTTGCTCATCAAACGATGGAGTCCCTAAAAAGCAAGGGACTGAACATGAAGCTGTTCACCGATAAGAAGGACATGGAGCATATCTGGGAGGTTCGTGAGTCAGGCCTCGGTGCAACCGCATTTGTTCCGGGTGAGCCGGATACATGGCCAGGATGGGAAGACTCAGCGGTTCCTCCGGAGAAGCTGGGCGGATATTTGCGCGACCTGCGCGCTTTGTTCAGCAAATACGAATACAATCCCGCGCTCTACGGACATTTCGGCCAAGCCTGCGTGCATTGCCGCGTTGACTTCGATCCGACCAGCGCCGAAGGAATAAAGAAGTGGCGAGCGTTCATGGAAGAGGCAACCGATCTGTGCGTCAAGTACGGCGGTAGCCTCAGCGGTGAACATGGCGATGGCCAGGCACGAGCCGAATTCCTCTACAAGATGTACGGACCAGAACTGATTCAGGCCTTCCGCGAATTCAAATCTATCTGGGACCCTGACTGGAAAATGAATCCCGGCAAGTTGGTGGAACCAAACCGCATGGACGAAAATCTGCGCCTAGGGGCTGATTATCATCCGTGGGAGCCGGAAACCCATTTCAAATGGCCGGAAGATAAAGGCAGTTTCGCGCATGCCGCACTGCGTTGCGTCGGGATTGGCAAGTGCCGCCGCAAGGATGGCGCAAAGCCCGAAGATGACACGATGTGCCCGAGCTTCATGGTCACCCATGAAGAGCGGCACACAACCCGCGGCCGCGCCCATCACCTTTGGGAGATGCTGCACGGCGACGTAATCACGGACGGCTGGCGCGATGAAAATGTAAAAGAATCGCTCGACCTTTGCCTTTCCTGCAAAGGTTGCAAAGGCGATTGCCCTGTCAACGTGGACATGGCAACCTACAAAGCTGAGTTTCTCTCCCATTACTGGGAAGGCCGCTTGCGTCCGCGGTATGCGTACGCTTTCGGCTGGATCGACAAGTGGGCGCGGCTGGCCTCAGCGGCACCCGGATTTGCCAACCTGTTTACGCAAATTCCAGGTCTCAGCGCGATCGCCAAGTTCGCCGCAGGAATGCCGCAAGGACGCAAAATTCCGGCCTTCGCCCCGCAGACCTTCAAGACCTGGTTCGCCGAAAGGGCACCGCGTAATATCGGCAAACAAAAAGTTATTTTGTGGGCCGACACCTTCAACAATTATTTCAAGCCTGAAACCGCCCAAGCCGCCGTCGAGGTTCTCGAATCCGCAGGATTTCAAGTCGCAGTCCCACGCGCGCATCTCTGCTGTGGCCGCCCGTTATACGACTATGGGTTCTTAAAAATGGCAAAGTCATATCTCAATCAGATCCTTACTACGCTTGGTCCCGAGATTGATTCTGGCACGCCGATGGTTGCGCTTGAGCCGAGCTGCTGCTCCGTTTTTCGCGACGAACTGAACGGACTCATGCCCGAATCAGCCCGCGCGCACAAGCTGATGGAGCAGACGTTTACGCTGTCTGAATTTCTTTCGAAACATGCCAACGGATATCAGCCGCCCAAGTTGAACCGTCAGGCGATCGTGCAGGGCCACTGCCATCACAAAGCCATCATGCGTCTCGACGAAGAAGAAAATTTGATGAAAAGTATGGGCCTCGATTTTGAGGTCCTTAAATCCGGCTGCTGCGGCATGGCAGGTTCGTTCGGCTACGAAAAAGAGAAGTACGATATTTCGATCAAAGCGGGGGAACGTTCATTGCTTCCCGAAGTGCGCAAAGCCGGTCTTTCAACTTTGATCATGGCCGATGGCTTCAGTTGCAAGGAGCAGATTGAGCAGCAAACCAGTCGCCACGCCCTGCACCTTGCCGAAGTAATTTCAATCAGCATGAAAAAAGGTCCGCACGGGCCAGATGGCATTTATCCCGAAACGCACTCTGTGCAGCCCAGGCTCGACGCACAACGGCGGTCGATGTGGAGGGCGGGGGCGGTTGTCGGAGGGGTCATAGCGGGTGCAATTGCGTTCGGAATACTGCGACGTCGCCGCAGGTGAGCTTCATCTTGGGACCTGGATGTTAAGGTGAGCCTCATCTGGGGACATCAGACCCGGATGTTAAAATGATGAGATTGCATGTCGTCGAAAATCTCATCTGTAGCTGACCCCGAACAGCCTAAAACTAGATTCCCCAAAGTTGGGTTCGTAAGCCTCGGCTGCCCAAAAAATCTCGTCGATAGCGAGGTAATGATGGGCATGCTGGCCCAGGCCGGCGCTGAACTTGTGCCCAGCGCCGAAGACGCCGATGTCATTGTCGTCAATACCTGTTCGTTCATCGAGAGCGCACAGCAGGAGTCTGTCAACGCCATTCTTGATATGGCCCGCCATAAAGAGGGCAGGGCGCGCAAGCTCGTCGTCGCAGGATGCCTGGTAGAGCGCTTTCGTGACGAGATTCGCAAAAACATTCCCGAAGTTGATGCTGTCGTAGGAACCGGAGAGCTGGAGAAAATTCTCGAAGCCTCGGGAATCGCGAGACCAGCTGCCGACCGGGATCAGAACTCGCCTTTCCGCATCCTAACCTCCCGCCCCGAGGGCGATGCTCGTGCTGCGAATGGCCGTTTCTCGCGCGAGACTTGGGATGGCGCAATCTCCGACCTGCCGAATTATTTGTACGATGAAGCCACGCCGCGTGTGCTCGCCACACCGAAATACAGCGCGTATATAAAGATTGCCGAGGGTTGCGATCATCCGTGCGGGTTCTGCATCATTCCGCAACTACGCGGTAAATTTCGTTCCCGCCGGTTTGAGTCCGTTGTCGCGGAAGCCGAGCGCCTGGCGCGGTCCGGCGTCCGCGAGATTACGCTGATCGGACAAGACACAACGTGCTATGGCGAAGACTTTGGTCTGAGAGATGGCCTCGCGCTACTGCTCGAAAAACTTGCCGGGATTGAAGAACTACGATGGGTACGCTTCCTGTACGCCTATCCGAACAAGATTACCGGCCGCCTGCTCGACACGATCGCGAAGCACGATAAAATTTGTTCTTACGTCGATGTTCCGCTGCAACATGCGTCGGCCTCGACGCTGAAACGCATGAAACGTGGGGGCAGCGGCGATATTTTTCTGCGCACGATCGAGAAGATGCGCAATACGATCCCAGGCGTGACGCTGCGCACATCATTCATCGTCGGCTTCCCCGGCGAAACTGAAAAAGAATTCGAAGAGTTGTGTGAATTCGTGAAAGTCGCCGAATTCGACTGGATGGGCACTTTCGCCTATTCCGATCAGGAAGGCGCAACCGCGTACTCCCTCGATGAAAAAATCCCCATCCGCGAAATCGAGCAACGCCGCAAGCATCTGATGCAAATTCAAAAGCAGATCAGCAGACGCAAGAAAAAAGCTTTGCGCGGGCAGCAGTTCGATATTCTTCTCGAAGGCCCATCCGAAGAAAGCGATCTGCTGCTCGAAGGCCGGTCAGCAATGCACGCTCCCGAAATCGACGGCAAGCTCTACATCGCCGATGTTCCCGAAGGCCTATCGCCCACGCCCGGCGAATTCTACCGCTGCGAAATCACTGAGACCCACGACTACGATTTGGTGGGACGGATCGTTGCCCCGCTCTGATAAGGTGCTTCCTTGATGAAGGTACGAATGTAACGTTGTCGTACCTAGTCTTCCGCCGTACATTCACCCCATGCGTATGGTTTGCTCGATTGCAATTCTGTTTGTGATCTCGCTCGCAACGGCGCAACAGAATAGCTCACCAAAATCGCCCAACATATCCGAACCCAAGCTTCCGGTGATCGATTATGACGCTTGCCCGGGCAAGACTGACCCGATCCCCGATGTAAAACTCGTTAACGACAGCATCATTTATTCATCGCCAGGCGGAGGCAAAGTGGTTGGAAGGCTGAGCGCTGGCGAAAAAGTAACGGTACTTGCCGGAGCAAATGTCACACGTCAACCTGACACAGCTGTGGTTAAGTACGTTCGACCCGATGACACGAGTTGGCCGCAGCTCAAGATTGGGGACATCGTCAGTGGTTATGGTTGGCATGTCGATGGGAACATGGTGTTCTGGGCAAAAGGGGTCCGCTTCGAGGAAGACATTGAGGGCATCGCGGAAAAGGGCGAATGCGGTTTCACGTCAGGCTTCGGTCCCGGTGGATGCACCATTGACATTGTCAAAGACGGAGTAATTGAGTGGTGGGTGCAGGTGAAGACCGGCAACGGCGCAATCGGCTGGGCTTTGGCTGTCAGCTACAACGACGACAGTCGTTGGTACCGTTGGCAGGGCAATTTTTACGACGTCCTGCAAGATCATTGCAGTTTAGACTGACATCTATCCTTGCAGCGTCGTTTGTCTTGCCGCATCCGTCGAAGAGAGGCCGTTTCGAACAGGGGGGCGTTCATGGCGCCTCCGTGCAGTCATTCCGCAGCTGCGGATCCAAGCCTCCAAGTCCATCATTTTGCACGTGCTCGGCAAGAAACTTCAGCAATGGTTGGGCTGAAGCAATGTTCCCATCGCCCGAATAGAAGAACGGAGTCTCTCGCTGATTAAAGGTGCTGGAGAGCACGACGTCCTGTGGCCCCGATGATCGACTGATTTCGAGCTCAAGCATCTCTCCCGACATTGGCAACACCAGGCGCGAAGTCTTGCGATGCCGAATTTCAGAGAGAGCTCGGTCGTCGAGAATCTGCTGAAGTTCCGCGAGTTCCTGCGGCGTCAACAACCCACCATCAATTTTCGTCTCGACTTTACTGCTGCCTTTCTTCTGGATGCGCATCTCTGTGCGATACGCCCCGGTTGTGACGACGAGCGCACACCGCTGTTCGGCCATGTTCGATTTCATGCTCATCTGCAAAACACGTAAGAGCGCGGTCGCCGGCTGCGGGCTTGCAGGCTGGGCCACTGGCGGAGCTTGCGAAGGAGTTGGCGGCGAAGGAGCCACCGTACTTGGCGCAGTCGCTTCGGCACGTGATTCATCAGTTCGCTTTTTCAGCACAATTTTCCTTGGCACGAGACAGTTGTTTTTCCCAGCATCTTCTGTAAGTTCCTTGTGCGGCATTTTGTGCAGGGCGTCCAGCCAGCGAAGCAATGGCTCGAGCGACTTCCGGTAGGGCTCCTGGCTCTCAGCACTGAGAAATCTCACTTCCGCCCAACGGCCATTACGTGGAATGTCCACCTTCAACAGTTCATGATGTGCGATTAACGGCTCCTCAATCTGTCGCTGCGAAACAGCGTCGAGAAAGGTTCGTAATTTCGTCAGCAGTTGCTCGACGTCGGCGGGCTTCAGCGAGCCCTCGAACACCTTGGTGTTTTCAGCATCTTCGAGTTCTAGGTGGTACGCGCCCGATTTCTGCAGCAACACACACGAACTGGAGTACGCGTTGCCATGTTCGAGCCGAAGCAGGTAGGGAGCGAGATCGGGAGCGGTTTGGGCACTCGAAAAAGCAGTCGTCACCGTTACGAGAATTGTCAGGAAGATTCGCGGATGCGGCACGGATGAGCACGACTCGGGGTCGCTTAACGAAATTCTACGCGATCTTTTTTAGCACCAGCGCTGAATTCTTGGAACCGAAACCAACGCAGTTGCAAATCGCGTGTTCGATTTGAGCTTTGCGCCCCGCATCCGGCACATAATCCAGATCACAGTTCAGGTCTGGTTGATCAAGGTTAATAGTTGGCGGAATTTGGCCGTGCTCCATTGCAACCAGGGTCGCGGCAACGCTTGCTGCTCCACATGCCCCCTGCGGGTGGCCGATTTGCGACTTTAATCCCGACATAGGGATCTTGTACGCGTGTTCACCAAGTGCCAACTTTAGCGCACGCGTTTCCACCCGATCGTTCATCTCTGTCGACGTTCCGTGCAGGCTCACATATTGAATGTCTTCAGGGCCGATCTGGGCTTCATCCAGAGCTAACTGAATTGCTCTCGCAGGCTCTTCGGGCGAATCGCTCATGCGCACGCGATGAAAAGCTTCGCAAGTTGCGCCGTAGCCCGTGATCTCAGCATAAATCCGCGCGCCCCGTGCCTTTGCATGTACATACTCTTCCAAGACGAACATCCATGAACCCTCGGCCAAGACGAACCCATCGCGATCTGCAGAAAACGGTCGTGACGCTCGTTCCGGTTGATCGTTCCAGGATTGCGTAAGTGCGCGGATCATCGTGTAGCCCTTCACGATTCCCTCAGTAATCGGGGAATCCACTCCGCCCGCAACGAATAATGGCTGTACTCCCGCTTGAATGTGCTGATACGCGTAACCGAGAGCATCGGTCGAGGAAGTGCAGCCCGCGGTAACAACATGGCTGTATCCCCGAAAGCCGAATCGCATGCTGATCTCGCTCGGAATCGTTCCCATGGTTCCGCTCGGAACGCAGAACAAACTGACTTGCTTCTCTTTTCCGCTATGCCATAGCCGATACATTTGCTCGGAAAATTCCTGCGCGCCGCCGCCGGTCCCAAGCACGATTCCGATCTGACGCTTTTCGTCGATCGACATGGAAGCAAGGTCGAGCCGTGCGTCATTCAGTGCTTCTGTGGTCGCGGCCAAACACAAAGGCACCACGCGGGAAACATGCTTACGCTCGCGCGCCTCGACCCAGGCGAGTTCATCGAACTCGGGAATTTCACCGCCAATGTGAACTAGAAGGTGAGAAGAATCGAAACGCGAGATGCGCTTCACTCCAGACTTGCCGGCCAGCGTTGCGCGGCAAAAAGCTTCTCTGCCAATTCCATTCGGGCTGACAACGCCCATTCCGGTGATGACGACTCGAGGAAGCATAAAAGAAGCACTCAGCATTCAGTCGAGCAGCGAGCCGGCGCGAGTATGAGTTCGCTCACCGCTCACGGCTTATTGCTCGATTGCTGACATTTAGAGCTCGCTAGCCGATAATCTTACCAATGCCGCTCGGATTGTACATTTCCGTGCCCTTTTGCCGCACGAAATGCAGCTACTGCAATTTCGCTTCCGATGTGTTCTCGCGCGCGTTATTTGAAAACTACGTCGCGCGAATTTGCTCCGAGGTCGAGCGGTCGCACCAAACTACCCGCCAGATGGGCGGTTTGCTCGAAAGCAAAGTTGATTCCATCTATTTCGGCGGCGGCACTCCTACTCTCTTGGATGTAGCACAGCTCGATCGCGTCTTTGTCACCATTCGGCAAAATTTCGAAGTCACCCGCGACGCGGAGATCACGCTGGAATGCGCGCCGGGCACGCTTTCCGGCGAAATGCTCGCGGGCCTCAGCCGATCTGGCGTGAATCGCATCAGTCTCGGCGTTCAATCGTTCATTGACAAAGAATCGGCGGCAGTCGGACGGCTGCACAATCAACAAACCGTTCTAGGCGACATTGCTCGTCTACGCTCCGCTGGCGTTTCGAACATCAACATTGATCTGATCGCCGGCTTGCCGTACCAGACGCGCGAGAGTTGGAGCAGATCACTCGAGGAATTGATCACTTTAAAAGTTCCTCACGCGAGCATCTACATGCTCGAAATCGATGAAGACTCGCGGCTCGGTCGCGAGCTGCTCGCCGGAGGCCAACGATATCATGCCCATTTCGTCCCCGACGAGGACTTGACTGCCGAGCTCTACGAAACTGCCTGCGAGTGTTTGAATGCTGCGGGAATAGTCCAATATGAGATCTCCAACTTTGCACGCGCTGGTTTTGAATCACGGCACAATTTGAAATACTGGACTCGCCAACCATATTTCGGTTTCGGCGTTGACGCACATTCAATGCTTTCGAGCGACGGTAAAACGGGCGCAGTTCGATTTTCCAATGCTGACTCGCTGGAGAAGTATCTTGCCAAAAGTTCTCGGGAGCGCACCGCCGTTTCGCCGGAATCCGCGCTGCAAGAAGCATTTTTTCTGGGATTGCGCCTGAATTCCGGAGTAGATCTGGCCGACCTCGCCGCCCGCCATGGCTCTCGCGAGTTGACGGCATTTCGCGACGGCATTTCTGAGTTGATTTCTGACGGACTGCTGGAGCGGTGTAACGAGGTCATTCGCCTTACCGCACGGGGACGGCTACTTTCGAATGAAGTGTTTCAACGGTTTGTTGCAGACGCATCGACAGTGGGTACCTGAGGCGGATTACCCGATCGCCAGATGCTCCGATCACTCAATGTTCTATAATCCTGCCCCGAGAGCGAGGTTCTATGGGCCTCTATTCGCACTACGACGGAGCGCATAATCATCCCCTTAATCGCGCCCTGCACCTGACCGCCATTCCGGTCGGATTCTCCTCGATCATCGTTGTGTGGTTCCACTGGATTATCGCACTGCTGCTGATCCCAACCGCCTTCGCGCTGGCATGGCTCGGCCATTTGGTCGAAGGCAATAAACCTGCATTTCTTTCGAATCCCGTCCATGTTTTCGTCGCGCCGGTTTGGATGGCCAAGCGGATTTTCGGCAAACGTGAGCCAAACCAGACGTAACCAACCGGTCGGACTGCTCGGTTGGTTCGCATGTGCCGCTGTGGTGTAATAAACCTGACTCAGAGCCTTAACCGCCGAGAACGCAAAGGGCGCCGAGATTTTTGTTTTTTCTCCGCGCTCTGGGCGTAATCGGCGGTAAGTTTCTTGGTGAGAACGAGGAGCCGCGTGGATTTCCAGCTCAACGAAGAGCAGGTACAGCTTAAAAAAAGTGTGCGTGAATTCGCCGAGCGTGAGATCGCGCCCAACGTACGGAAGTGGGATGAAGCCAGCGAATTCCCGCTCTCAACAATCAAAGAACTCGGCAAGCTTGGCCTGATGGGCGTGATTTTTCCGCCGGAGCTCGGCGGCTCGGGAATGGGCTACTTAGAGTATGTCACTGCGGTCGAAGAACTCTCGCGCGTGGATGGTTCGGTCGGCATCATCGTCGCCGCGCACACTTCGCTTTGCTCGAACCATATTTTTATCGCGGGAAATGAAGCTCAAAGAAAGAAATACATCCCGAAGCTCGCAACCGGCGAGTTTATCGGTGCCTGGGGACTGACCGAGCCCTCGTCGGGTTCTGACGCCGGCAGCGCCCGCATGACGGCTGTGCGACGCGGGAAAGAGTGGGTCCTCAACGGCAGCAAGACTTTCTGCACCAACGGGCACTACGCCGACGCGCTGGTCGTCATTGCCGTGACAGACCGAGCCGCGCACACCCACGGTCTTTCCGCATTCATTGTCGAAAAGGGCATGAAGGGATTTCGCCCCGGCAAGAAAGAAGACAAGCTCGGCCTGCGCGCAAGTGATACGGCTGAACTGATCTTTGAGGACTGCGTGCTTCCCGCAGAAAACTTGCTTGGGACCGAAGGCCAAGGTTTTGTCGATGCCATGCGCGTTCTGGATGGTGGACGCATCTCAATCGCCGCTTTGTCCCTCGGAATGGCTCAGGGCGCTTACGAAGCAGCCCTGAATTATTCGAAGCAGCGCAAGCAGTTCGGGCGCGCCATCAGCGACTTTCAGGCGATCCAATGGAAGCTGGCCGATATGGCCACGGAAATCGATGCCGCACGAATGTTGACGTTTCGAGCTGCCTCGATGAAAGACGCCGGTCTAAAAACGACGCTCGAGTCTTCTATGGCAAAGTTGTTCGCCAGCGAAGTTGCGGTGAAGGTCGCTAACGAAGGCGTTCAGATTCACGGCGGCTATGGCTTCATCAAAGATTATCCAGCCGAAAAGTTCTATCGCGATGTGAAGCTGTGCACGATCGGCGAAGGCACAAGCGAAATACAACGGATGGTAATTGCCAGGCAATTGTTGAGAGATTAAAAAGGCGGGCTATCTTGCGATAGACCGCCCAGAATCAGCCGATGTTGCGGCAGTCATTGGTGCAAGGGAATTACTTCCCCGCGGTTTCCAGGCACTCTTCCAGCACATTCATCGCGACATCCGCCTGCTCTTTTGTCGTGATGAGTGGAGGCGCGATGCGAATTGTGTTAGCGCCACAGCCGAGGAACAAAACTCCGCGCTCAAATGCCAGTTCGACCACACGATCGCGCTGCTCAGAGGCACGTTCCTTGGTCTGTCTATCCGTGACCAACTCCACGCCAATCATCAGGCCGATTCCGCGAACATCTCCGACCAGCTTGTGCTTCTTAGGCCAGTCTGCCGTTCGTCGAAGTATGTGGTTCCCCACCTTCTCACTATTCTGAAGAAGCCCCTGCCGTTCGATCACGTCGAGCGTAGCGATGGCTGCAGCAAGGCATACGGGATTTCCACCGAACGTTGACGCGTGCGAGCCGGGAACCCAATTCATGATGTCAGCCTTGGTCAGCGTTACGCCAAGCGGCATGCCGGAGGCAATGCCCTTCGCGATGCACACGATATCGGGCTGCACGCCGGTGTGTTCGATCGCCCACCACTTTCCCGTGCGTCCAGCGCCACTTTGCACTTCATCGGCCACCAGCAGAATCCCGTACTCGTCGCAAATCCGGCGTAGCTCCTGCATGAAAACTCGCGGAGCAGGTACGTATCCGCCTTCGCCCTGCACGGGTTCTACGAAAATGGCGGCAACTTCCTCCGGCGGCAGCGTTGTTTTGAAGACTTTCTCTTCAATAAATCTGGCGCAGGCAAGAGCGTCCTGCTCGCCTTTGCGGTAGACATCCGGGAAGGGAACGTGCGTTACACCTGGCACAAGAGGCGCGAATCTGCGGCGCTGCTGCGGCTTCGAAGCCGTCAGAGACAGCGCTCCCATTGTGCGCCCATGAAATGCGCCATAGAAGGCAATGATGTTCTGACGACCGCTGTGATATCGCGCCAGCTTCAGCGCGCACTCGATTGCCTCGGCGCCAGAGTTGCCGTAGTAAATGCGATGCGGCCCCGGCATGGGCGCAATCTTTGACAGCCGTTCGGCGAGCGTGACCATGCTCTCGTAGTAGAAATCGGTGCCCGACATGTGGATCAGCTCGCCGGCTTGCTTCTGAATCGCAGCAACTACGTCGGGATGGCAGTGTCCGGTCGAAGTTACGGCAATTCCCGATGAAAAATCTAAAAACTCGTTTCCATCGACGTCAGTCACAATGACCCCGTGGCCGTCTTTCACCACGAGGGGGTAGGAGCGCGTATACGACGGCGAGATGTAGCGCTTATCCGCTTCGAGAATGCGTTTCGCGTTTGGCCCCGGCAAGGCAGTCTTAATCTTTGGTGTGGCGAAGCTGGGTCCGTCAATAACCGGCACGGTCTTAGTCGGCATGGAATCCTCCTGAAATAGGTGTTCGGTCCTTGTGGTTCGCCAAACTGCTCCTCAGCGGAGTTAGGCCCAGGAATTGCAAACAAAGGAGGATCGAGTTAATCGCTGCCGAAGAGGCTGGGACGCACTTGCGAAGGCAGGACAGCCAAATATCGCCTGGGGCACACCAGCATGTGCAGCCAACAGGGCGGCAGGTGCGAATTGAAATTCTGCGAAGGCATTACACACATTATAGCCTGTGTACTCGCCGCCGAAAGATTACCTACGGCGCACGCGGCTGATCCAGTCTTCCGGCATACCACAAACGACTTTCTTCACGGAAGGCGTCACTTAGGTGAAGACGGACTACAGACCAATCTGTATTGCCCTCCTCGTAATTTGTAAATTCCAGCAAAAGCCGCGCCACACAAGCTTTTTGACTTGACACTCGGAATCGGCAGGTGAGAGACTCGCGCCCGTCACTTACGTCCTCGAAAAGAGGCGTCACGTCCCCCATAGGGGGCGTATAAACCAAATGGCACTTCCAGCGATTAGCTTCCGGCGGTTACTTCGTCGGACTCCCAGCAGCACTGCACAACCAGCAAATTCTACTCAGGATCGGACTTCAAAAAGGAGTTAATAAAATGTCTCTCGGCAGACGTTTGTGGAAGGTAGCGACTGCAGTTTCACTTGGGCTCGGGATCTCGGCATTGATGGCAGGGTCGGCACTGGCTGCCATTCCCAGTCACGCCAAGAATATGGGCCCTGAAGATCAAACCAAACAGATCACAGTTAGGGTGTGGTTGAACCAGCACAATAAAGCCACTTTAGACGCGCTGGTCCAGCAGATGTACGACAAGAGCTCGCCAAATTATCACCACTTTTTAACTCCGGCACAGTACAGGGCCAATTTCGCTCCAACCGCTAAGGAAACTTCAGTCGTTCGTAGCTTCCTGGCCTCGCACAACTTGGCCATTACCAAGACCGATCTTCATAACCACTTTGTTGTTGCCACTGGACGCATTGCTGACATGCAAAAGGCGTTCAACACCCAGATCAATCGGGTGATAGTTAACGGCAGAATGCATCGCGCAAACGTGTCTGAACCTACTGTCACGGGAGCCGCCGCGCCGCTGGTGAACAGCGTGGAAGGTTTAAGCGACCTTGCATATCAGTCCTATGCCAAGCCTGCTCGCGATCTTGAGACGGGCGCTGCACGCGCGCGTGTTTCGCCGTCGGCGGCTGGATCTGACGGGCTTTTCTTCAGCGCACAATGCCTTTATCCTCCGCAGGCTGTCACGTTTAAAACTAATGGCGGCCTGCCCTCCGCAACCTACTTCGGCAATCGTTACGGAGCCGATATCAGCAATCAACCGCCGAATCTCGCGCCTTGCGGCTACGACTCAGCTGAGATGCAACATGCTTATGGGCTGAATTCTCTCTACAACCATGGTTTGAACGGCGCGGGGCAGACAATCGTCATCGTCGATGCTTATGGGTCGAACACCCTTCTAGACGATGCCAACCTGTTCTCGTCTCTAAATGGACTGCCGCAGCTCACCTCTTCGAACTTCACAATCTATACCCCGGGCGGCGCTGTAAGCTGCGCGGCGGACTGTATCGCCGGCAACTGGCAGTTTGAAACTACGCTTGACGTTGAATGGGCGCATTCGATCGCCCCGGGCGCGAATATCGCCCTCGTGCTCGCGCCGAGCGCTTCATTCTCGGACCTCGATGCTGCCAACTTCTTTGCCATCGAGAACCAACTCGGCAATGTAATTTCCAACAGCTTCGGCATCCCGGAAATCTTGCTGGTCGATTTCCTGCCTTCCGAGCTGACCATCGAAAACGGCCTTTCTGAAATCGCTGCAGCGCTTGGTATTTCCCACAACATCTCGACCGGCGATTCGGGCGACAATCTATTGCTCGACCAAGCCAACGGCGTTGATGCTGTCTCTCCGGGGGCAAATGCGGACTCTCCCTATGCTACTGGCGTCGGCGGAACGAGCACGTTTCTCGACTCCAAACACAACATTGAATTACAAACCGGATGGGGTTTGAATCTGACGCGCATCGCCGACGTTTCACCTAACCCGCCGGTCATTCCTCCCCTACTCTTCGGTTTCCAGGAAGGAGCAGGCGGTGGCACCAGCGTGGTTTACAAGAAGCCGAAGTATCAGCGAGGACTGCCGGGCAAGTGGCGTTTGGAGCCGGATATTTCGATGAATGCCGACCCGCAAACGGGGTGCGAGATTATCGTTACGCCTGACAGTGTTCCGGGCAATCCGCAAGAAGTGGCCGTATTTGGCGGAACGAGCCTCTCGACCCCAATGTTCTCTGGCCTCTGGGCGATCGCGAACCAGGCTGCCGGAGGAGGTCCGATCGGGCAAGCTGCGCCGATTCTTTACAATCTGCCGTCTTCCGCGATTAAGGACGTGACTCCGCCGATCTTCTCTCCATTCAATGTCACAGGCCTTATTCTCAATCCGCCAAATCCTCCGCAGTTTGAAAGTGCGAAAGCTTTGGCCCAGCCTCTGGAAAACACAAAATTTTTCCTGAGCGCGATATACAACAGCCCCAGTTCGACCCGCTGGGACGTTATAACCTTCGGCACGGATTCATCCCTGACTGTCGACTTTGGGTGGGATAACGTGACCGGTCTGGGCACGCCTAACGGGGAGGACTTCGTTAAGGCGGTCTTAAGAGAGGTTCGGTAATAGTCTCGAAAGCAACAGCAACTGTTCTAGGGAGTGGGTCGCAAAAGGCGGCCCACTTTTTATTTGCGCCAAGCAACAATCAGCGCCGCCTAAAATGATTGAGTGCTGACGCACACCCTCACATTCTCGCCGGATCCGGATGGCAGCTTCTTTGAGGAACTCCCGGCTACTGCGGCTGTGTTCCTATTGCGTGGTGATGGCGAACCGTACGTCAGCAAGACTGCCAATCTCCGGCGTAGATTGCAGCGACTGCTTAGTCCGCAGCCCGAGCAAAGCAAAAGGCTGAACCTGCGCAATCTGGTTCGCGAAATCGAGTACACCGCGACAGGATCGGACTTTGAGTCGCAGTTTTCACTCTATAAAATCCTGCGCCAAACCTTTCCAAAGACCTACGCCAAGCGGCTGCGGCTCCGTCCCGCGCCGCTGGTCAAATTGCACTTGGAAAATGAATATCCGCGTGCTTCAGTGACCACCCGGCTGGGAAAGCTCAAGCTAGCTGAATGTGAAGTGACGGGCGTTTCGCCCGTCGAGCATCATGCCGATGGCGTGAATACTTCTTCCCACAACCTCTACTACGGTCCTTTTTCTTCCCGTGCTGCCGCCGAAAAATTCTCGAGTGATGCCCTCGACTTCTTCAAAATGCGCCGTTGCGTGGATGACCTGCATCCGGATCCGTTGTTCCCTGGCTGCGTGTATTCCGAAATGAAAATGTGCCTGGCGCCCTGTTTCAAAGGCTGCACGGGCGAGGAATACCAGGCAGAGGTCGCCCGCGTACAACAATTCTTTGACACCAAAGGCGAGTCGCTGACCCGCGATTTTGCCGAGCAGCGCGATCGTGCCTCTGCCGACCTCGCATTCGAAGAAGCTGCAGCAATTCACAGCAAACTTGAAAAGTTGAAACCTATGCTCTCCCAGTTGCCCGAAATCGTGCACCGAATCGACCAGCTAAATGCCATCCTCGTACAACCAAGTGCCGAAACAGATGCGGTATGCCTGTTCCGCTTTCACCGTGCGGAGATTGCGGGGCCCTTGGTTTTCAAGGTCGAGCGGCATGGGCACTCGGCAGCCGCAACCGAGACGGCTCGGCCACAACCAATGGAGTTGCGGGTCGAAGAGGCGACCCGTAGCTTTTCTTCAAAGGAGATCTCGGCGGCAGAACGCAACGAGCATCTCGCGATTCTCAAGCGCTGGTATTATCGTTCGACTCGCGTCGGCGAAATTTTTTTTGCCACGGAAAACGGCGCATGGCCTCTGCGGCGGCTTGTGCGAGGTATCGGCCGGGTTTATCGTGGCGAAAAGGAGCAGGAACTCAACTCATTTTCTGCGACCTCGGCCAATTCGGAGCCATCTGAGCCAGCATGAACAACGATGGATCCTTACGTAAACAGCTTGTCGAACTGCTCGACGGCGGCAATGCCCACGCCACATTCGACCAGATCATCGATGGTTTTCCCGCCCGGTCCCGCGGCGAAATTCCCAATGGCCTGCCGCACTCCGGATGGATGTTGCTTGAGCACCTGCGCATAGCGCAGTGGGACATACTCGACTTCTGCCGCAATGCGAACTACAAGCCACTAAGATGGCCGGCCGATTACTGGCCAAAGAAGCCGGCACCGGCCGACGCGCTGGCGTGGGAAAAAAGCATTGAACGCTTTCGTAATGACCTTGAAGCCGTGAAAAAATTGGTCAGCGATCCGAAAACTGACCTGTTTGCAAAGATTCCTTGGGGCGAAGGCCAGACTATTTTGCGCGAGGCGCTGCTGGTGGCCGATCACAATGCGTATCACCTTGGGCAGTTGATCGACGTAAGACGAGTGTTAGGAATCTGGAAGTCGTGACAACGCTTCTTACACCGCTATTTTGAGCTGAGACTTATCTGCTCGTTTTCTGAAAACAACTCGCACCTGTTTCCTCCACCTTTCATCGATCCCAAGTATCGTCCATTCAATTTCTGGCGAAACATACCTGAGCAGAGTGTCCGTCGCTGGGTGCACGCGCAGAGCTGGCGCGACCATGATCAATAAAGGACTGCGAGCCGACAGCTCGTAGCCGCCGAAATACCCGAATTTCTGAAATTCCCCGCGCTCATGATGCCAGGCCACGCGTGACCAATAATCGATTCCCTGCAGCGGAAGATGAATATCCTCGTCAGCTTTCAGTTCGATGACAGCCAATCTGCCCTCGCGAGTGAGAGCGAGAACGTCGATCATCGCGCGATCCGAAGCCGAAAACGCGGGTACTTGCGAGTAGCGCCACCGAGGATCGAACTGACCATCAAGTGAAGAGATGTTTGTCGCGACCAGCGACTCAAGCCAGCGTTCCGGATGCAAGCGCCATAATTTTTCATCGCTGGGCCCCTCTGCGTGACGAACCTCGCCGACGTTGCGAACCAGTCGCTCAAACTGCTGAAAGTTGCTCGCCTCAAGAACTCGCTCGTGCGGCCCAAGGCCAAACACGATTTCCGGCTCGCTGAGAAACTGCCCGGGTCTCGCCGAGAGGCGAGCCCGTGCAAACTCCAGGCCGAAGCAGCGGAACGCAATTTCAGCGGGAGAAATAACTCCGAGTTCCACTTCCGGCATTAGCGTTCTCACCAGAGCGATGGACGACTCGAAACGGGTGAAGGCCTGCGTTTCATCTACGCATTGGACCAGCCGTGTTGAAATGTTTCCGCTGTCCGCGACTTCAATGCTCTTGATCTCCTCGCTACGCTCTTGCAGCTCGTAAAGTTGCCACTTAGCAAGGCTCGCATTCAGGTGCGCCATCCGAGCTCGCACGACTTCCGAGCATCCGTCGGGGACAAACAATTTCAGCCCTTCGATGACCAGCTTGCCTGCCTGTGCCTGTCGGCAAACGTCCAGCCATAAGATCCCGAATGTGAGGGAAGCATCAATTGATGCTTGCAGCTCTTGCGAGTTCACTCCCAGCAACGCGAACCCTGATTGCCCGCGCTTAAGCAGTCCACGCGCATAGACTGGCCCGAATGATTTTTCCAAATCGATGGATGTGCTTAACTGGGCGATCGTGAAGTCTGCAAAATGCTTCCGCAGAACTCTCTCCAGCACTCGTTGATATGCAACGCGAGCGGCGCGTTTTGCGGAGGGCGTTCGCCGATCGCGTTCGCGGCAGATTTCGAGCTGGGACGGTCGCGCCTGCCCTATCTTCTGTACGGTCACACGCAATGTCTCTCCTCTGGCATTGAGGTCCAGTACACGTCGAACTACATTGCGTTCAGGCGACCACATGTGCAGCAGACATTTGTTGTTTTCGCCAGAAACGGAATACTTGGTTTGTGCGAAGTCGAATACCACTGCACCGTCTTCAATCACAACCGCACTGTTGCTCTCGGAGAGAAATTCTTCGAGCGCACTGGCTAAACTTTGGGAAGTCATCCACAGTATTTTTGCAAAGCTCGCGAGGCATGTCTGTGACGAATGAACATAGGAACCGCGTGATCTGGTGATCTGGCCAGATCGACACACACCTGATTCCAACCCCAGCTCCGGACTATGGGATAATCTACTGATCCCGAGTCCTTCCAACCGTGAGGTCATCCAATAACTGTGATCAGTAATCATTTCTTTTTTGAGCACTATGGGCTAAGTAATCGTGATCTGGAGCGCTATTTGGCGGCGGCGCTTTCGGCAGGCGGTGATTACGCCGACGTTTATTTTGAGTATCTTTCCTCGACCGCGCTCACCGTGGATGAATCCATGGTCAAGTCCGCCTCGCAGGGAATCTCCGCCGGATGCGGAATTCGCGTCATCTCTGGCGAGCGAACCGGGTACGCCTACACGGATGATCTTTCGTCCGAACGCATTCTTCACGCTGCGCGAACTGCAGCACTGATCGCCAGCGGCCCGGCTAAAACGCCCAGCACCGGATTTCAGCAGAAGCAGGCCAGAAGTTTGTACCCTGTAACTCTGCCCTCGGTTGATGCTGAGATTACTGCCAAAGTAGAACTCGTAATGCGCGCCGATTCAGCCGCTCGCGCCTATGACCCGCGTATCAAAGAAGTTCGCGCGAATTATGCTGATGAACTGCGAAGTATTCTGGTCGTCGGCTCGGACGGTACATTCGCCGAAGACTCGCAGCCATTGGCTCGTCTAAATGTCTCTTGCATTGCGAAGACAGAAACAAATTCCGCGCGAGGTAGCGCCGGTGGCGGCGGACGTGTCGCTCTCGACTTTTTCTTCGGTGAAAAAACACCAGAGTATTTCGCCAAGGAAGGCGCCCGTCAGGCAATCCTGCAACTTGATGCTCGCGAAGCTCCGGCTGGAGAAATGGAAGTTGTTCTCGGCCCAGGCTGGCCGGGGGTGCTGATTCATGAAGCCGTCGGCCATGGACTTGAAGCTGACTTCAACCGGAAGAAGACTTCTGCTTTCGCCGGTCTGATCGGAAAAAAGGTCGCGAGCGAAAAGTGCACAGTAGTTGATAACGGCGTGATGCCCTGGCGACGCGGTTCGTTGAATGTCGATGACGAAGGTCACGCCACCCAGGAAACTGTTTTGATCGAAAAGGGAATTCTGAAGGGCTACCTGAGCGACAAACTTTCGTCGAAGTTGATGGGCATGGCTGATACCGGCAATGGCCGTCGCGAAAGCTACGAACACATTCCCATGCCGCGCATGACGAACACATATCTTCTCGCGGGCGAGGACAATCCGGAAGACATTATTCGCTCCGTAAAACGCGGAGTTTATGCGGTGAACTTTGGAGGCGGACAGGTCGATATTACGAATGGCAAATTCGTTTTCTCCGCCTCGGAAGCTTACCTGATCGAAGACGGAACTGTGACCGCGCCTATTCGCGGTGCCACGCTGATCGGCAACGGCCCAGAATCCTTGAAGCACGTTTCGATGGTCGGCAACGATCTGCGCCTTGATGAGGGCGTCGGCACGTGCGGCAAAGATGGTCAAGCCGTCCCTGTCGGTGTCGGTATGCCGACTACCAAACTGGATCGGATGACCGTGGGCGGCACGGCACGACGCGATATTGGCGGCTTCATGCAGTAGTAGATAACGGCGGCTTCATGCAGCAATAGATGTTCTGTCATTCCGGGCGCAGCGAACTCGTTCGCTCGCGAATGAATTCCAAATCGAGGGACCTGCTTTTTCCGAACGACCAACGACGAACGGCCGACGACGATTTTTTCTATGTCCCAAACCATCCTCGAACCACAAACCGAAACTGACCTGAAACAACTCGCGCAAGACATCGTCAAGCGTGCGATGTCCGGTGGTGCAACGGCTGCTGAATGCGTAGTTCGTGAGGGCGATGAATTTTCGACGCTCGTCCGCCTTGGCGAAGTTGAAACGCTAAAAGAATCGGGATCGAAGTCTATCGGCGTCCGCGTCTTCTACGGCAAGCGTGCCGCCAGCACCCATTCGAGTGACTTTACCCGCGCAGGTCTCGATCGAATGTTGAGCTCTGCCCTTGAGCTTGCGAAGATCACTTCGGAAGATCCATTCGCCGGAATTCCCGAGCCCAATCAACTCGGCTCCATCTCCTCCAATCTCGACCTCTATTCGTCCGATGTGTATTCGCTGCCGGGTCAGGAGCGAATTGCTTACGCACGCCGGGCCGAAAAAGCCGCGCTTGATGCCGATCCGCGTATCAAGAACTCAGAAGGCGGATCATTCGATGCCGCCACCGGTCACAAAATCCTGGCCAACTCCCACGGCTTTGTTGGCGAGTATCGCCGGTCGTATTGCTCTGTTGCTGCAGTCCCCATTGCGCAAGATGAGAACGGCGCTATGCAGCGCGACTACTGGTTTTCGGTGTCGCGTAATCTCGCGAAACTCGAATCGCCGGAGGAAGTCGGCAAAATTGCCGCCGAACGTGCGGTTCGCCGTCTCGGTGCGCGAAAAGTAAAAACACAGCAAGTGCCGGTCATCTTCGATCCGCTGGTCGCAACCTCCATTCTCGGCCACATTTTTGAAGGGGTGAATGGCGACTCTATCTATCGCGGTGCATCATTCCTCGCGGGCAAGTTAGGACAAAAAATTGCGGCTGACAACGTCACTGTTATCGACGATGGCACTATGGTTGGCGGCTTCGGGACCAGCCCGTTCGATGGTGAAGGTGTTCCCACGCGCCGCACAGTGGTGATCGAAAATGGCGTGTTCAAATCTTACTTGCTCAATACGTACACTGCGAGAAAACTCAGCCTTCAAACTACGGGCAACGCCTCTCGCGGGCTCGCAGGCACTCCGGGGATTGGCCCTGGAAATTATTTTCTCCACCCCGGAACGCGTACTCCGCAGCAGCTCATCGCGGATGTTAATGACGGTCTCTACGTCACAGAATTTCTCGGCATGGGTGTGAACCTCGTGACCGGAGATTACTCCCGCGGCGCATCTGGACTGTGGATCTCCGGTGGTGAACTTACTTACCCGGTCGAAGAAATCACAGTTGCAGGCAATCTTAAAGAGATATTTATGAACATTTCAGAAGCCGCAAACGACCTGGAATTTCGCGGCTCGGTCGCATGCCCCACTATTCGCATTGACGGTCTCACGGTAGGAGGCGAATAAATCCGGATGAAATTTGCCAGGGTTTTGTTTGTCATCGCCGGAATGTGGGGAGTTCTGGTCCTCACGCCTTTGTATTTCATGTTCAATATGATTGGCCGGCAAGATCCGCCTGCGATTACGCATCCGGCTTTCTACTATGGTTTCGTGGGAACCGCGCTCGCTTGGCAAATCGTGTTTTTCGTAATTGCTGCGAACCCGGTTCGCTTTCGGCCATTCATAATTCCTTCCATCATCGAGAAGTATTCATATGCAATAGCCGGCCTCGTACTTTACTTCCAGGCACGCATGCGCGCCTCCGACCTCGTTTTTGTTGCTGCTGACTTTTGCTTTGGTGGGTTGTTCCTAATTGCTTTCTTCGTGACTCCTCGCGCCGCAAAGCTGCCCTCCGGGCGCCAGGGGCAGGAGGTTGTAGCTCGAAGAATATAATCGTGCTGCATGGGCAGCATCATTCAGCCGACGCCATTAACGCAAGAGCCCGATACCGGCCGTCGAATGATAGTCATCGCGATTGCCTGTGTGGTGGTGTTGGCGTTAATTATTGCTTTTCTGTTGCGCCAGCAGCCCAAACCTCCGCAGCAAATTCCGCCTTACGCCGCGCTACTCAAAATTTCCGATTTGAAAATGAGCCAGGCGCAGAACTTTGTCGGTGCAAATGTCACTTACATCGATGGAGCGCTCGCCAACACTGGCGATAAGACCGTCACCCGAGCTGTGGTTCGGGTGACCTTCCGCGATGCATACGGTCAGGTCGCGCAAGTTGAAAATGTGCCCATCAGGATCTTGCACACCGACGGCCCCTATCCCGATGCTGTGGACCTCGCACTTTCACCTCTTGCGCCCGGGCAAAGTAAAACTTTTCGACTCATCTTCGAGCACATAAGCGAGCAGTGGAACCAGGGATACCCGGAAATGCAGATTGTGGATGTTCGCTTGAAGTAGCAATCACGCAACTACAATTCTTCATCATCATGCCGGGCAGGAAAGATGACGATGTCCTCCCGTATACGATTGACCGCGATTTTGAGTACAAGAGCTCCAATTATTATCCCTAACAGAAACACTCCTGCTGTCCCAATCATGCGGACATGATGCAGCAAAATTTTCGCTTCAAAAAAACATCATCTACTTGTTCCGAAAACGGAACACTCGAAATCGGAAGCACCCAAATTCGGCGATTGTGACGTTCGGGAGCGAATGAAATTACAAAAGTGGTGTTCCGTTTTCGTAACACCTGTTTTAATCGCCATTCCGTGCTCCTCTACAATGTCACTATGTCCGAAACCAAAATCGTCCGCCTCACGGAGACGGTCAAAGCCGCGGGTTGAGCTTCCAAGCTGAGTCCGGCGGCGCTGGACGAGGTGCTTGGGAAATTAGCCCGGCAACATGATCCGAATGTCCTTGTTGGCTTCGACCACGCCGACGACGCCGGCGTGTATCAAATCGCGCCCGATCAGGCGTTGGTGCAAACAGTAGACTTCTTTACTCCGATCGTTGACGATCCCTACACCTTCGGTCAGATCGCCGCCACGAATTCTCTCAGCGATATTTATGCGATGGGTGGAAAGCCGCTAACCGGGCTGGCACTGGTCTGTTTCCCAGAGAAGGGCGACCTCGAGATCCTGGAACGAATTCTGGCGGGCGGACTGTCGAAGATGATCGAAGCCGGATGCACGATCATCGGCGGCCACAGCATCCGCGATGATGAAACGAAGTTCGGCTATTCGGTCACAGGATTGATCAATCCAAAAAGAGTTCTGAAAAACGGTGGGGCTCAGCCGGGTGATCGCCTGCTGCTGACCAAACCGCTCGGCACCGGGGTGATTTCAACCGCAATAAAGAAGGGGGTGGCGAGACAGCATTGGATTGACGCCGCCGTGAAGTCGATGACCAATTTGAACAAAGCTGCCGCCGAGGTGATCTCGAACCTGAACGTGGAATGTGTGGGAACGGGCGTCCACGCCAGTCCGGCGGAGCACAGCTCCGCAGCCAACGACCAAGGACGAGCGACGAACGACCGTCTACCCATCCATGCCCTCACCGACGTCACCGGCTTCGGCCTCATCGGCCATCTGCGCGAAATGCTGCTCGCCTCAGAAGACATTTCCGCAAGACTTCACGCCAGCCGTATTCCCCTGCTCCAAGGTGCCCTCGAATGCATTCGCGCGGGGCATATTCCCGCTGGGCTGAAAGCGAATCGTGAATTTGCGGAATGCCTGGTCAACTACGATGATGGAATTCCAGCCGAACTGCGCACCGTCTTGTTTGATCCGCAAACCGCGGGCGGATTGCTGATAGCAGTCTCAGCGACCATCGCTCCTGATCTTGCGCAAGCGTTGGCCATGGCGAGTGTTGCCGCCGCCGAGATCGGCGAAATTTTCGCCAGCTCAAAACCTCAAATCGAAATAGTCACCTAAGGTTCAACTGGTAGCCCTGTGCACTTGACCCATTACCTGTCGGCGCTGCGATCATCGGTCTTCCTAATCAGCTCCCAAATCCTCGCCAGGTGGTGGTCGTCATGTTCCGCCACGAAATAAAGGTGGTCGACTAACCGCATCGGTTGTTTGAGCCGCGGGTGAAGCATGGTGCGGCCAAAGAGCTCAGGCCGAAGCTCTTCGAGATCGGTGGCAAACGACAGCCGAGCCGCCCGAAACCGCGCGAGAATATCAGCGAGTGCGTGCGTGTTGTAATTGGCGTCGTGAGTCTTGCGATTGTTCAGGTCGGCAGCTGTGAGTTCAGCACCTTCCGCCAAAAAGTCTTTCGCTCGCGCGGACCAAAGCGGCTCCAGATCAAGCAGGTGCCCGGCATGCTCCTGTGCGGACCATTTCCCGTTCGGTTTTCGCACGAGCACATCACGCCCAACACTCCCCAGCATTTCTTCCAGTCGTGCCGGAGTTCCTCGCAGACGCACGCAAATATTCGGAAATTGTTCAAGCGGAAATCGGAACTCGAATTTTCGTTCGAACCACTGCGGAACAGAACTCATAGATTCACAACCGGCGCTAATCTCATGAAAGAATTCTGATTCGGGCTCGTCGAGATCGGATTCTTTTTGCGAGGACGCCAGATCCCCCATCTTCCGGGCCGGCTTCCCGCATTAGCGGATAATGGGCATCTTTTATTTGTAGCGCGATGTCGATTACGCGAAAATTGCCAGGGGGATCTGCGACGAGGTCACCGAACCCTGACTCACAGCATTTCGCAACTTGTTCAGAGCTCATCGAAAAAAGATATGCCTGTAGCCGGCCCACCAAACCTCCAAGAAGTTGGAGTTCAAACCGACAAGAAGACGCGCTGGTTGATCGCTCTCGCCGTGCTGGTGAGCGCCATCATGGAGTTGGTTGACACCTCGGCTGTCAATGTCAGCCTGCCGTATATCGCGGGGAACCTCTCTTCATCTGTTGACGAAGCGACCTGGGTGCTGACCTCGTACCTGGTCGCGAACGCGATCATCCTTCCCCTTTCCGGATGGTTAGCGAACTACTTCGGACGCAAGCGTCTGCTCATGATTAGCGTGAGCGGATTTACTATCGCGAGCATCCTCTGCGGCCTCGCTCCTTCCTTGCCCATGCTTGTTCTCTTTCGCATCTTGCAAGGCGCGGCAGGTGGGTCGTTACAGCCGACTACCCGCGCCATTCTGCTGGAATCTTTCCCACGCGAAGAGCGCGGGCACGCTATGGCGCTCTGGGGCGTAGGTATTGTTATCGCGCCAATCGTGGCCCCGATGCTTGGCGGTTGGCTCACCACCGATTATTCCTGGCGCTGGATCTTCTTTATCAATCTTCCAATCAGCCTGACCGGACTGGTGCTGGTGTGGAGATACGTCTTCGATCCGCCTTACATCCGGCGTCCATCGACACGCATCGACTACTGGGGCATGGGATTGCTGGCAATCGGAATTTCTGCGTTGCAGGTTGTTTTCGACAAGGGCCAGGAAGATGACTGGTTCGGGTCGCATTTCATCGTAGCCATGACTGTGATCGCAGTAGTTGGCCTGGCTTCGTTCATCGCCTGGGAGCTGCGCTCGAAAAATGCTGTCGTGCACTTCAAGCTTTTCCGCTATCGCACATTCGCTGCGGGCACCGCTCTCTCGATGGCCCTATTTTTTGCGCTCTATGGCAGCATCGTGCTCCTGCCTCTCTTCATGCAGGAGTTGCTGAATTTCCCGGCGGTCACCGCCGGAATCTGGAATTCGCCGCGCGGGATCGCAACCATGGCCATGATGCCGATCGCTGGCTTTCTGATCAGCAGGCGTTGGGACATGAGAGCGCTATTAAGCGGCGGCCTGATCGTCTCGGGAATCGGCGCGTACATGTTTTCGTTTCTTAACATGCAAGCCGGCCCGTGGAATTTCTTCTGGCCGCAGATGGTGATGGGCGCGGGCCTGTCGTTCATGTTTGTTCCGCTCGCGACGATCGTCGTCGATCCCATACCACAAGAAGAAATGGGCTATGCCACCAGCCTGATCGCGCTTGCTAGAAATCTGGGAGCTGGCATCGGAATTTCAGTTTTCACCGCGTTCCTGGCGCGGCGCGAACAGTTCCATCAGGATCGATTGGTCGCCACCATGTCCACCGCGCACCACCTGCCTTTCAACACGCTAGCCGGACTTCGAGCCTATCTCGAACGTCACGGGCAAAATTCAGTAAGCGCCGGGCGTGAGGCCTTGGGCCTGATCTACCATGTGCTGCTCCAAAGAGCTTCAGCCTTGAGCTACTTGGATGGATTTCGCGTGATGGCCCTGTTGTTGATAGTTGCGGTTCCTTTTGTCTGGATCATGAAGAAACCACAATTCAAAGCGCACGCTGGATAGTGTTCCTGTCCCACGATTAAACGTTGTGGAGTCGAACAAATGAGAGCAGAAGATCACAGCTCAGCGTGGTTATCCCTAGGCTGGATTGGAATAGCGTTGCTGCTGATGACATGGGTTGAGGTGGCAGTTCCTGCAGCGCGGCGACTACTTGCCAGTGTTCTTCCAATGCATGTATTTGTGTCACTTCTGATTGCTTCGGGACTTTGCCTAGCTGCTGGAATTTTTAAGAAGCGCTTCCTTATCCCAGGAGTTGTTGGGCTCCTGTCGATATCCATTTTCCTGGTGAGTGTTTTTTCAGAGTAGAGTCATGCGCGCGTGCCCCACTCCAGTGTTGCGAGAAGTGGGAGGATGGTAAACGGTTCTCAACAGGTGAAACGAAAGTCCTGACTCGGTGAAACTGATAATGCTAATTTTCACTCCCACTTCTGCCGACCCCAGGCAGAAGTGGGGCACCCGGCCGCCTCTTCAGCTAACTGCCGGCACCATTGAGGGTCATGAATGGCTTCTTATATTGCGCGGCGGAGTTGTGATTACCCCCCAACATATAGGGACACACACAGCCTTCCTAGGCCTTATTGACATCCTTTGCAGATTCATCTACTCTGGTGTATGTAGGCTTTCGTTGATCCGCTGTTGCGAGTACTTCTTCGCGTTGAAGCTCCATCTGCTCGAGCAACCCTAGCCAATTTCAAATTCCCGTCCGATCTCGGGTTTTGCGAGGTCGTTTATGGATCTTTCGAAAGTAAAGGTCGAAGTCTACGACTTTTTGGCGGTCATCATCCCCGGCCTTTTAGTCATCTGCGAAGTATGGGTGACCCTGCGGGGGTGGGACACGTTCGCCCAAAGCATCCTGAGCACCAGTGCTAGCGGCTTTACGATCGTCCTGTTAGTTGCCTTCGCAACTGGAACTCTGCTGCAAGAGTTGGCCGATGTATTGGTCAAACTCGTCAAGGGTGAGCGTTACTTTAAGGCAGTCCGCGACGATCTCTGGAAGTCCGCCACAGGTAAACAAGTCAATGACCGAATCACTCAGCAGCTAGGCCATCCGGTTGAAAATGTGGACGTCGCTTTTGATTATTGTCTTACGCGAGTCCAATCGAGTTTCGCCAAGCGAGATTTGTTTCTTGCCAACGCTGACTTCGCTAGGGGTCTGGCGTTCATTAGCTGGCTTGGCATCGCGCCTCTTATCCGCATAACGAACGACCTTCACCAATCTTCGCGGTTACACGCCTTTTTCATCATTTCAGGACTGATACTGCTTTTCCTAATTTCGTGCTTGGGTTGGTCACGTATGAATCGGTTCCGAGAACATTCCGAGAAACCAGTCTTTCACGCTTATTTGGCGCAATGTGGAGAAACTAAAGCCGTACCAGTCAAGACCGACACAGCAACAGCAAATTGAAAGGAATGGGTTGATTGCATGGCTACGAAGGTGATTGTTTTTGATGTAGAGCACGGGGCGTGTTCTTTCTTGCGCACACCCACTAATCACACAATGCTAATTGATTCCGGCTGCACGGAAGGTTTCTCGCCCGCGCTGTACATCGCCGAGAACGAACTACCAACTGCTTCTAAATGGGGCACCTTTCCTTTAACCAGGATGACTGTGACCCATCCGCACGAAGATCACATTAGCGAAATTGAAGCCATCAAGAATTACTGTCAGCCAGCGTTTTTGCTGCGGCAAAAGTACGACTGGGAAGAAATCAAGGCCGAAGAGGATGAATACGAGAAGTTAGATATCTATGCTGCTTGGCAAGATACCTACAACGGAACAGACCCGGCGCGACCGGAATACGGAATGACGATACAGACGTTCATGCTCACGCCGAAGGAAGCAAAAGCGGTTGACGAGACCAAGTTCATCAACAATTCAAGCATCGTGACGGTCGCGACCGTCACGGGAACGAAGTACCAAGAAAAATTTCTATTCGGCGGGGATGTGGAAACGGCGGGATGGGATGCGCTGTTGAAGAAATATCCCGCCTTAAAGGAAGCTGTGAAAAACGTTGACTTCTTTATTGTGCCGCATCATGGTCACGAATCGGGTTTTTCGCAGGCTTTGTTCGATGCGATGGGAAGGAGACCAATTCTCAACATAGTTTCCATCCACCACAACGATGAGTACATTGACGACAGATACGGCCAAGAGGCTTACGCGCTTGGAACAAAGATTGACGGTGAGTACAGGCGCATGCTGACGACCAGAAGCGATGGCACGATCACGATTAACGCGAACGACGCTGGTGAATTCTGGGTGAGCCTTGAGCATCTTGCCGATAACAAGGCTGTGAAGATTGCGAGATACGGGGCAGGGGGTCGCTAGAACTTCCCTAACTATTTCTTCTTCGAGGCTGGGATTTTGCCCAGCCCCGAGTGCCCCGCTCTCGCGGTATTCGAAAAGTGGGTGAAAAACGGAGCGGTTCGCCGAACTCGAGGGACCTCGAAATTGGTAGCGCTACCGGGAATCGAACCCGGGTTTGAAGATTGAGAATCTTCCGTCCTAACCCCTAGACGATAGCGCCATTCAGGCAGAAATGACGCGCGAAATTCGCGCCAACTCAGGGTCGATTATAACAAAGGGATTTGACCGCCCCATTTGTCCACGCTCACCGAATGGGAATAGCGCGCTTATCCGTGCCGCCGCGTTTCATATAGGATGGTTGCGAAATTCCGGCCTGCGATGCTGAAGCCCTGCTGAATCACGCCGGTCACGGCAATCCGGCTTTCCTCACCCGGAACCCCATACTTCTTGCTGTAGACCCACATGCGGCCAGTGCCGTCATCAATTTCAAAAACTCCCACGCCCATGGCTGAAAAGGAATTCACCACGCGGCCGGCGATGGTGACCTCATGCCTGTGAAATCGAGCGGGATCGCGATTGATCGACTCGACGCTCTCATGAGCCGGACATGCCGCGAGCAAGAAGGTCGCGACGACGAGGTATGAGATAGAAACAATGCGAGCAACTGAATTCAAAACGCGAGGCACAACTCCTCCGGGAAAGTCACTGGATATTGGAACACAGAAAAGAAAGGTAAGTTGGTTCGTCGTAAGCCCATGCGAACAGCAGATTCCTCACCGCTAAAGCCGTTCGGAATGACAGCCCTTTCAACGGGCTCTGGCCAGCACCAGCGTGACATCATCCGGTTGCTCGGCGCCGCCTATCCAGTCATCAACTGCCGCGGTCACGATTTCCGTAATACGCTCAAGCGAGAGGTCGCGGTTCTCCTGCACCAGATCGATCAAACGCTGCTCGCCGAATTCACCATAAACATTTTCGGGCTCGGTAACACCGTCGCTGTAGGCGATGAAAATGTCACCCGCGCGAAGCTGTACCGAGTCTTCGTCGTAGCTGATGTGGTCGAACAGTCCCACAACTGTTCCGCCCTCTTCCAGGCGCCTGATCGCCCCATTTTCGGCGAGCACAAGCGGTGGAAGGTGGCCGGCGTTGCTGAATATGAGCTGGCGCTCGATCGCGTCGTACATCGCGAGAAACAGCGTCGCGTATTTTTCTAAAGGCGTGCTGTGAAAGAGTTGATGATTCAGAAGGGAGAGAAGCGTACTCGGGCAGACCTCCGCGCCAGGAAGAGTTGGCGCTGCTTTCGAAACCAGCGACGGCCCTGCTCCAACCGCCTGCGCCTCGCGTAGCGCGGGAATGCCCTCGATCGAATAAGCACGCACGGCGGAATGTATGGTAGCCATCAGCAACGCAGCGGAAATTCCCTTCCCGCTTACATCTCCTACAGCGAGCAGCAGGCGCTCGGGCCCGAGAGACAGAAAGTCATAGTAGTCCCCGCTCACGCTGCGTGCCGGACGACAGAACCCGTGTACTTCCAGGCTAGGTAGCTGCGCAATGTGCCGGGGAAACAGTTGCGCCTGCACTTCCTGCGCGATCGTAATTTCGTTCTGCAGCCGCTGTTTTTCTTTTTGCTCGAGAACCAGCTTCTCAATGGAAGCGGTCATCGAATTGAAAGAATTTGCGAGTGCCGCGAGTTGATCGTCTGAAGTGACCGGGATGCGATGGCTGAAATCTCCACGATTCACGTGGGTAGTTGCAAGGTAGAGTTGGCCGACCGCGCGAGTTATCGTTCCCGATAAGCGCGAGCCGACCCACCAGGCTGCGGCTTCGAATAGAACAAATACAAGCAGCAGCACGAAAAGAATGAATTCGATTGTCGACCCGAAGCTGCCGAGCGATGAAAACGTCAGGTCATACAGCTTCGAAAGACGAGTCCGCACGCTGACTTTTGCCGGATCCAAATCCCCACCCGTCTTCCAGTCGACCACGGAAATATCTGTGCCGGAGTCGACCCTCAGAAAATCGAGCGCTCGCCGGGGTGGTGGTATGTTGCCCGCACTATAAACAGGTATAGAACCTCGGGTATCAGTTTCAGACCTGAACCATGTGATTTCGCCTAGATCGCCTCCCAATCCTGCCAACAGTCGCTCGTCCACAGGCCTGCTGCAGGTCACGGTCAGTGTGCCCTTGCTGGTGGGAATGCTGGTCACAGATCGTAGATAGATCCTGCCTCGGTCCTCGATTATCCGCGTTACGTCCTGTTGCACACCTGAAGGGAGCGCCGGCGTGTCGGTTCGCGAGCTGCTCAAAATGAGCTGGCCATTGAGCCAGGCGAACACATCGTGGTTGGCTCGCGCTCGTAAGCCGTCAGCAAGCGATAGGTAGTCCGTTCGCCCGACATTCACGTTCATGGCAATTTGGTTTGCAACACGCGCGTTGCTTACCTCGAGACTGCGAAGATCGGAATCCAACCTGGCCGTGAATATGTAAGCGGCGAACTGCATCGAGAAAAGGTAAAATGCGAGGCCAGCAAGCAGGACCAACAAGAAGAGTGGTATGACCCCGATGAATGCGTAGGTCATTACCAACCGGCTGCGCATTTTCCACAGCAGGTGGGCCGAAGCCCAGCGCGCCGCGAGCAAAACCAGCAGCGCGAGAGTAAGAATTGTCAAAAAAATAATCCAGCCGGTGAGAGAGGCGGCATATCCGCTGTGCAGGGCCCTGGCAACCGCCTGGATGACGAGCAGCAGGAGGTCCAGCCCGAGCACATATAAAGCAAAAAACGAGAGCTTTCCGCGCGGCAATAAGCCGTTGTGCTCAAGCCAAAGTCGCGCGCGTAAAAGGCGGGTTTGCATGCGGCTTCGCCTGAATTATAGATGGAAGCCGATGGCCAAAGTTGCCGCTTTGAAACAGGCAGTTCTGGGAGTCAACTCGGATCCTCACGAAACCAAAGATGATACCGGGGCATCGATTTTCTACTGCTAGAATGCTCGCTGTGAATGCGAAAGTTCTTCTTTCTGTCCTGATCATATTAATGGGCGTAAATTGCCGGGCCCAGGAAGCTGGGCAGCAGCAAAAGCCGCAGGTAAAAGTGAACGTGCTGAACGTTTGCACTCCCTCGCAGCAGGAGCAGCAGGAGATTTCGTCGGCGCTGGCGCAAGTTCAACACCGTCCTTCGTTCAGCCCCGATTTCGAAGTAGACCGCGGCCGTTCCATTCTCGACCAGAATGCAAACCCATTGGCAGCGGCCGGTATGGCTCCATCAGGAAATTCGGCTGTGCACAATTCGTCGACCTCAGCCTCGGCGCAATTTGTCCGCATTCGCCACGATTTTTCTGGCACGACGCCATTTTCGACAGTGCAATATTCCTTCAGCCGCGACGCTGAGGAAATGGTCGAAACCCTGGTATTTCGCGTGCGTGACCCGAAAGACCTTTTGGAGCTTTCGATCGAATCACGAGCTTCATCCGTGACCACGCCAGCGGCGATGCTTTCGACATCAACCCCGGCAGGCCGAGTTAAGCTTGAAAGGTTCGGCAAATCATCGGTGGTGCTGGCGCGTTGCTCGGGGACGAATGGCGGCCCACCGGTGGACCAGAGCGCCTATGAGCCGCTCTTTGCTTCCGCTTCGTCGATCCTGTCTGATTATCGCGGGATCCTGGAGACGAGAAAGCTAATACCCGAAGAACTAGAAAAGATGAGCGCAACCAGCCATCGCAAGAGCGCCAGCGCGCCGCATCATCCATGAGTTTAGGCCCCTGCGACCAATTTTTCGTTTTGGTAATCTAATCCACTCCAATGGCAATACGCAACGTTGTAATCATCGGATCAGGTTGTGCTGGCCATACAGCCGCGCTCTATAGCGCACGGGCGAATCTGCAACCGCTGGTACTCGAAGGCCACGAGCCCGGCGGCCAGCTTTCGCTCACCACGTTGGTGGAAAACTTCCCCGGATTTCCTGAAGGAATTCAGGGCCCCGAATTGATCGCAAACATGCGCCGCCAGGCGGAACGCTTTGGTGCCGAATACCAACTCGCACATGTCACCTCTGCTGACCTCAGCAAGGCCCCATTCACCTTGCAGGTCGGCAGGGAGACGGTGCAAACGCGCACCTTGATAATCGCCAGTGGAGCTTCGGCGCGATGGCTTGGGCTCCCAAGCGAGCAGGCTTTGATTGGGCACGGAGTATCTTCCTGCGCGACCTGTGATGGCTTCTTTTTTTCTGGTAAAGACATTGCCGTGATCGGCGGCGGCGACTCGGCGATGGAAGAAGCACTTTTCCTGACTCGATTCGCAACCAAAGTTTCGCTGATCCATCGCCGAGACGAATTTCGCGCGTCGAAAATCATGTTAGAACGCGCGCAGCAGCACCCCAAAATTAATTTCATCACGGGCACTGTGGTTGAAGAGGTGAATGATCCGTCTAAGAAAGAGGTTACTGGGCTCGCGCTTCGCAATGTGAATAACGGCAAAGCCTGGGAGCTACCTGTCAGCGCGATGTTTCTTGGGATTGGGCACATTCCAAACGCGAAAATCTTCGATGGCCAACTCGATATGGATCAGGACGGCTACTTGAAAACCACAAATTATGTTTTCACGAAAGTTCCGGGCGTTTACGCCTGCGGAGACGTGCAGGACCGCCGCTATCGACAGGCGATCACCGCAGCGGGATCAGGATGCATGGCCGCGCTCGAAGTCGAAAAGTTTCTCGAAGAACACGGCACGAAATAAACCCCTTCCTATTCACCGCTTTTCTATTTAATGATCGGTACATTCGGCGCTGCTTCGCGCGGCAAGTGCCCGGTCAAGCGCGGGTCGCGCTGCACTTCAACCTGGAATGCATACGGTTGGAACCCTGACCTGATGTAAAACTCAAGCGCCGCCGGATGATCGAGGGTGCAGGTGTGTACCCAAAAGCGCCGAATCGGCTTTTTCCATGCGCGTTCAATCGCCGCGTTCATCAGCGCTCGTCCCAATCCTTTGCCGATTTCCTGGGAGATAAGCCCCAAAAAGGCGAGCTCACATTCTCCTCTGTGGCGGAAGTCGAGTTCCACTAGTCCGACGTTTTCCCCCGCGTGCCGCAAAGCGAATATCTCGTCTAATGGATCACTTAAAATTTGCCGCAGTTCTTCATCGCTCATCGTCAATCGAGAGTGCCAAAGCCAGTCTTGGCCGATTTTTCGGAACAGCGCTCGATAACCCGAAATGTCAAATCTATTAAGTTCAGCTAGCTCATAGCCCGCGGGGAACTTTGGCGGCGATTTTGGTTCTGGCTCCGCGGTCATCTCCAAAAACGTGACCACCGCTGCCAGGCATCCCTGGGGCACGGCGGAATACCCCAGAGAAATCTCAGGATCAGTCTTAGTCATCTTTCAAACTTAGAGCAATGCTGCTCTCTCTGTCATCACTCTGCCATTCTGAACTGCTAATTACTGGGGAACCTGTATAAGCACATTCTCGAAGTGCAGCTAGCAATGTGTTACAACTTCCTGTGATCTCGCCGAAGAGGCAAACAAAAGATTCTTTGGCCCTGGGCCGATCGTGTTGAGAGCAGCACTGATCTCCCTTTCCGAGAGCCGCAGCCTGCGTGCTCTCGCCGAAAAATCATCTCTCGGTCAACGCATTTCCGGCCGGTTCGTCGCTGGAACGCAAATTGAAGACGCGCTCCGCATCACCACTGCACTGAACCAGGCTGGGCTCAGCGTCTCAGTCGACAACCTTGGAGAAAACGTCAGCACCGCAGAAGAAGCTCGTCATAGCGCCCGCTTGTACGATCAACTCCTCTCAGAAATTTCAGCGCGTGGCGTGAGCGCAAATGTCAGCTTGAAACTCACTCACATGGGAATCGACGTCGATCCTCAACTTGCGCGCGCTCACGTGGCCGGACTAGTTGCCAAGGCGGCGTCACTAAGCCCCAAGAATTTCATCCGAGTCGATATGGAGGGTTCGACATACACGCAACGCACGCTCAATCTCGTTTGCGAGCTTCATCGCATCCCAGAAAACCAGGGATGCATAGGGGCGGTTATCCAAAGCTACATGCGTCGATCTGAGAACGACATTACCCAACTTGTTTCTGATGGTATCCGCATACGCCTTTGTAAAGGCGCATACAAGGAGCCGCCAGAACTCGCCTATCAGCAAAAATCCGAAGTCGATGCGAATTACCTGAAGCTGATGAAAGTCCTGCTGAAGAGCGGTATTTATCATGGCCTCGCGACTCACGACGAAAAAATCATCCGCGAAGCACAAGCATTCGCCATCCGTGAGCGAATCCCACGCGATTCTTTTGAGTTTCAGATGTTATACGGAATCCGGCGAGACCTTCAGCGATCGCTCGTACGCGAAGGCTGGCGGATGAGAGTGTATGTTCCTTTCGGGACCGAATGGTATCCGTACTTGATGCGGCGTTTGGCCGAGCGGCCAGCGAATCTGGCGTTCGTAGTCAGAAATTTATTGAGGAAATAAAAATCCTTCGTATCTTTGTAGTTAATGTTTCTCGGGATCAGGAAGGTGCTGCCACGAAGAAGGGCTTCAACTTTTTCGGTCCGCGGCAAAAGCCTGTGGTGCACGCGTGAATGCGCGCGCCTCAGGCGCTGCACTCTTGTCGAATTGCTTAAGAGGAACTGTCACTCGCACACAGGTGCCCTGAGCGCACGATTCCACCTCGAACCTTCCGCCCAGTTCGCGCACCCGTTCCCGCATGCCACCTAGGCCAACGCCAGATGTTCCTGCGACTCGAAAGCGATTAAGCACTTCATCCGGAATTCCGCGCCCATGGTCGGCAATGGACAGGGTAGCGTGGCCAGCGATCACCTGAAAGGAAACATCTGCCGACTTGCTTTTGGCGTGCCGATGTATGTTGGTAAGGCTCTCCTGCAATACTCGGAATAGCGCGAGTTCGAGCACCGGAGCCAGCCGCTCCGGAAGTTCCGGAATGTCCAGCTTCAACTCCAGCCCGCTTCGTTTTCCGAATTCCTCTGCGTACCACTTTGCCGCCGCTGAAAATCCCGCTTCGTCGAGGCCGGGAGGGTGCAGAAGGTGCGACAGCGTCCGGATTTCTTTGATCGACTGATCGAGCAACTTCACGCATTCGGCATAGCGGGAATCATTTTCATGGTTACTCTCTAAGGTCGACAGCATCATCTTGGTTGCTGCGAGATATTGGCCGATGCTGTCGTGCAGTTCGCGCGAGAACCTGCGCCGTTCATCGTCTTGCAACTTCAGCAGACGTGCGCTCAATTGGCCGATTGCTGCACGGCTCGCCAGCGCCGCACGTTCCGCCTGATGTGCTTTTTGTTCCGAATCGACTGCCGCCGCCTCAGCTTGCTCGCGGGCTCGTAGTTCGCTGCGTAGAAGCTTGTACTGCCAAAGCAACAGCAACACCGCGGCGGTAAAAGTTACTACGATGACCGCCACCGCCCAGACAAAGTGCAGGTGGGCTGATTGAGTCCGAGCTTTTAACAGTCGGCTTTCTTCGCCGCCCATGGCGTGAGTGACCGCCACAATGTCGTTGGCAAACTCAAGACTCTGGCGCGTCATCTGCGGCTGGCCGGCGGGTTCGGGCGCTCCGCTGCGCCGTAAAGCCACAGATCTCTCCCAAAGTTGAATGCGCGTATTCACAGCCGCTTCAAGCCGATCACAATTTGTCTGCTGAACAGGATTGTCCGCAGTAGTCCGTCGCAGTTCCTTGAGCACGATAGGAATTTGCGAAACGCTCTGCTCGTACTGAGCATAGGATTCGCTCTCACCATTCAAAACGTAGATCAGCCGCAGACGGGCCGCCGTTGCAATCTCAGACTCGGTTTCGCCAAGCAGCTCTCGCACTCTCTGGCTGTGCTCGACGGCCCGTTCGCTTTTGGTGAAATTACTGAGGGTGCTGTAAACAAGCAGAGCGCAAACGAGCAGCAAACCGATCGCGATCGCAAAAGCAATTTTTGCTGTGCTACTGCTCAACATGCGCGGCTGTTTTCAGAAGTCCTGATTCTCGCCGCAGGTGCAGCCTGGAATCAGACGGCCTTGGGAAAGAATGTTAAGCAGTGTAGCAGGAGTCGCGGGATTCCAGCCGTTATTTACACCCATTCAAGCGCTAGTGTGGGGGTCGTGGAATGTACCGCCCCGGGCCCATTGGCGACTGCTCGCGATTTGTTTCAGCCGGCGCGAGGGGAAGGCGAGCGGCGTTGTTCAGGATCTGCCGCTCCTGCGGTGAGAAATTGTTGAAGCGTCCCTCCTGAATCGCCCGCTCTCTAGCATCGGGTGGCATCGCTCGCAAACTCTGAATTGCGTTTCTTACAGCGTGTTGCCGCTCCGGAGGAAGGCTGTGAAACTGCGAATCCATCGAGCGGAATTGTTGTCGCTGGGAACTTGTTAACCTTTGCCATGTTTGCATGTGCTGCAGCATCTGTTGCTGCCGGTCCGGAGGCAGGCTGTCAAAGTGCTGGAGGCGCTGTTCAAGCTGTTGTTGCCGTTGTGGCGTCAAGCGGCGGAAATTAGGATCGCTCTGGAGCGCTCGTCGCTGCTGATCAATGGGCATCTGGCGATGTTGTTCCAGCCACTGTCCTGCACGCCGGCCCTGGTTCGGCTGTTGGTAAGGACGTGGAACGTTATTCCGTTCCTGAACTCGATAGGACGGTCGCTGCGGAGCCTGATACCTGGGTTGCGGAGCCTGGTACCGGGGTTGCGGAGCCGGCCGATTCGGGGGCGCGCTCTGGTGCTGGTTCTGAGCAAGGCACGGTGCAGTCGCAAGGGCCAGAGTCATGCTGGTCATCGCGAACGCCCGCCAGAAATGTGCCTTTACTTTCATCCCCTTTGTCCCCGGAACTATCAACCAGCCAATTACGGATTTGCGCTTTCGTCCTGCTGTGGTTGCAAATCATCCATTAAGTCTGAGTCCGCGTAAACATCCTGATTGGTATCGAGCGCCTGCAGGTCGCCAACTGCTGTGCCCGGCTCAGCGGAGGTTACGGCTGCAATCTGATTGACTTTGTGCGCCTTCGGTTCCTCCACCCGGAACACTACCGCCCCAACCGCTACAACGGCTGCCAATCCCGCAGCCAGCGCAGGACGCCGCAGCCATCCGAAGGTCGGCTTCGGCCGTTCCGCCATTTCCTCGCGCAAGCGAGCTTGCAGCCGCGTGTCAAAGTATGGGGACGGTTCAAGCGCCTGCCATTCATCGAGGAGAGCCATCGTCTTCTGGAACTCCGCAAAGTTTCGCGCGCACTCTGCGCAAGAACGCAGATGCTCGTTGACCTCTGGCTCGCCAGCGACAAGTCCGGCGGCCAGATCCGGAAGCTGTTCGCGAATTTCATTGCACTTCATGTTTGTTTCCCTTCGCCAAAATTAAACCGTGTGGCCGGGACACTCTCGTCCGGCTATACAAATTCTTTCAACTGCTGCCGTAACGTTTCATATGCCCGAAACAGCAGCGACTTCGTGGCTGATTCGCTTAACTTCAAAACTTCTGCAATCTGGCGGTAATCCATCTGCTGATACTTGTGCATCAGCACTGCCATTTTCTGCCTTTCCGGCAGCGCCTCAACTTTTTCCCGAATCGCCTTCAACCGCTCCCGGCGCAGAATCTTTTCTTCGATGTTCGGAGCCTTGTCCGCCAAATCTGGCGCTTGTCCGGTCTCCGCGTCCGCGACATCTAAATTCATTGTGTTCTCGGGACGCTCGTGCCGCGTATCCCGCACGTAATTCATTCCAAGGTTCGTCGCAATCCGATACAGCCAGGTCGTGAACTTCGCGCTCGCCTCATAGCTCGATCGCGACCGGTATACGCGCAGGAAAACTTCCTGCGCCAGGTCCTCGGCAGCCGCCGGATTATGTGCCATCCGGTACATAAAATTTATGATCGGCCTCCGATACTTCTGTATCAAATAGTTAAATGCGGAATCGTCCCCGGCCTTAACGCGAAGCATGACTTCAGCGTCAGTCAACTCGCCAGCAACCGGATCGGCGACAGCAGCCGTGGAACGCATGCTGATCGCAGGCAACCCGTAATTGAGTGCCACGCTGCTCACACTGGAATTAACCCGCTTCGAGTCGGAAAGTTGCATCTCTTCTGATGAACTTTCCTGGCCGGATGTCTCCTGATTTGAAGTACTTACCGGCGGAGCTGCGGGTTTGCTCTTCTTCCACATTTAGAACTGAAGGTAACCTGATAGCAGACTTAGCAACTACGACCGGGGAAACTACAGCCGGGTAGGCAGAGCAGTGCTTGAGCCCGACCCACTCCGGCCAGAACGTAGCCTACCACGATGGGCAGAGAACAGGGTTCCCGAAAGCAATGAAGATTCAGGCTTACGGAAATTGAATAAACCAGCCCGCTGGCCCTCGAATGAACGACGACCCACGCAGACTACATTGGCATCGGCTCAGGCACAGGCATCGGCTGAGGTACCACATCGGGCCGGGGCTCACCTGGAGGAAAAATGTCCGGGTCGGAGCCCGGCTCTGGTTCGGGCTCTGGCTTAGGGACTGGTTGCGGTTCGGGAAAGGGACCAGGGTTTCGGTGACCGGAAATCATAAGCTATCTTCGGATGCGGCTAAGCTCAGGTAAGATTGCCTGTTGTAACTAGTGCATCCAACAGATCGAGCCTGCATGTTAGAAAGCCTTATCTCCTCCGACCGCTGGCGTTTCCGATCAGCGATGTTTATCGCCGTGGCTGCCGATGCGCTGCAAATCTTTGTTTTCCCATTATTTGGCGAGGGCGCGTTGTCTCCTGCTGACGACGTCCTCGACCTGTGCATTGGCGCCATGTTGGTCCGTTTGCTTGGATGGCATTGGGAGTTCCTGCCCGCGTTTGCTGCCGAACTGATCCCGGGAGTCGATCTCGTGCCGTTCTGGACGCTCGCGGTTACCAACGTCTTTCGAAAATCACGGCAGAAATCTGTCGACGAACAAACGCCCGCGAACCCTCAGATCATCGAAGGCGAGTACCGATAGTTCGCGAATTCTTTGGGGAACCAGAGTTCCTCAAGCGTGCTTGGAACCGCGCCACTCGGCTTTGGGAGAATTGTCATCATGTCAGCCCGGGAAGTTGTTGAGAAGTATTTTTCTGCGATCCATGGCGGAGGGTGGGAATCCTATATTGCCGATGATTTTACTTTCGTCAGCTCGAATCTCGATAAGGTTGCGCATGGGAAAGCCGCATACGTTGAAGGGGCAGGCCGCTTCTTCCGCCTGACTACTTCCGTAAAAGTCACACAGCTGATCGTGGACGGTAATTCCGCATGCGCCTTGGCGCGATACCACCTGCGCTCACCCAAAGGGAACCAGGGAGTTTGCGACGTGGCTGAGATTCTGACGGTGAGCGGCGAGAAGATCAATTCATCGAAAATTTTCTTCGATACGAAGGCGCTACAGGATTTCGTGGCCCAGGGATAGGTCAGCGATCGGTGCCCGGCAGCTGCAGCGAAGGCGATTGAGTCCGGCAGCAAACCCCATAGCTCTGCCACAGCTTGAACCACGGGCTATTGGCGAGCTTTTCATCATGGCGTCGGTTGGCAGCCGAGACATCGTTTGCGGTCAGCGGACGTATGTCCGCCGCCTCAAAGAGACGCTCTAATTCTTCAATGTCGGCTATGACCCGCTCGACGTCCATGGCCCAACAGTATAACAACCACAGCCGGCAGTTCGGCAAACCATAGATGGCATTGGTTGGACAATTTGCTTGACGGGATGGCAATCTATAGGCAGCACTGAGTTGGGCGCTTAACTCAGCGGTAGAGTGCCATCTTCACACGGTGGAAGTCATAGGTTCGAATCCTATAGCGCCCACCATTTCCCCGATGGTCCAGCCCGGAGACATGGGTTACAGAATGTACCGGTCACATGGGTAACACTTTTGGGCCGAATGGATTTTCGAGCGGTTCCAAGACTCTGGTCTCCAAATCGAAGTAACCCAGATCATACTGCATAAAACTGACGAGCC
>DASRFP010000033.1:0-5785 GCA_035651475.1 Terriglobales bacterium
TTACGCGGACAGACTCAATGCCCTGTTTACCGCGCAGGGGTGGACCCGGAAATACCAGATCGAGACGATGAGCAACATCACGCGGATGAAGAAAGGCGAGAGCATCAGCAGCGGCAAGATCCTCGTGACGTGCACGGTCACCATCGTTGGCCTATGGTCGCATTCGGGGACTGGTGAAGAGTGGGCCGACGACGAGAACGGGATGACCTCCGCCGATGCTCAAGCATTTAAACGTGCCTGCAGCTGCTTTGGTCTAGGCCGGTACTTCTATGAATTTCAGGGCTCTTGGGTTGATCTCGATCAAAACCAGCAACCAAAGCGGATACCCGCTCTGCCCGCCTGGGCAATCCCGGAGAACTGGCGACAAGGGATTCGTCCCCCGGGACGAAATGGTAACTGCAATGGTGGCCACGTGAATGGCGGCAACGGCAATGGCCATCGCGATTCGAAGCCGAATGGAGGGCAAACAGGTGCAAGCGCGAATTCGGGAGTAGCTGAACTGGACACCCGAATCGTGTCCCTCGAAAAGGCAGTTGGGCCGAACCTCTATGGCAGTGTCCTACGCGAGTATGGAAAGGCCACACACCCCAGACTCATCATGGATGTGCCAACTAAGCGGAGAGTCCTCGAGATCCTCTTATCTGCTGAGCGTGGTATTAACCGGCTAAGTGCAGTTCGGAAGCGGATTGATCCGAAGGTGCTGGAAACTCTACTGGCAAAGATTCAAGCGCCACCGCTCGCCGAAATCGCGGATATGAAGACACTGCGCGATGTGGTATTCGGACTCGAACAGCTGGCGGATTCACCTCCAGCCCGCACGGTATAAAGCACCCTCCACAGAACTCACTACTGACTCACCTGCCTGGCAAGTAAAGACTCCTGGATTCACCCTTAAGCCCACACCGCCAGCAGCACGGGAATCCCATGTCCATCAAAGCAATCACACGTGTCCGTCGTCTCCGCGGCGGCTCACAAGCTCAGCTCATGGCCGCGGACGACGGCCGTAAGTACGTCATTAAGTTCCAGGGCAACCCACAGACGACACGGGTCCTGGCGAACGAATATCTGGCTGGACGCTTGGCCCGAATGATCGGGTTAAGCTTGCCCGAGCCCGCCATCATCCAGGTCGATGCCGAGACCATTCGCCGATGCGACATTTCATTTCAGTTCGGTGGAACTGAGATAGCTCCGACTGCCGGGCTGCAGTTCGGCTCGCGGCTCATCGTGGACGAAGAGGTCCATGACTGGCTGCCTAGCTTATGGCTTGGGAAAATTAATAATGTTCGCGAATTCGCTGGCATCCTCGCCTTCGATAAGTGGACCGGGAACGCCGACGGTCGCCAGGTGGTATTTCATAAAAGGCGTTCGCAACGGAGGTACACAGCAGCATTCATTGATTTCGGATATTGCTTCAACGCAGCGGAATGGAGTTTCCCGGACTCTCCTCTTCGGGGTGTCTATGCTCGTCAGGAGGTGTACGCGCACATCGACTCCTGGAACGATTTCGAACCGTGGCTTTCACGGATTGAGGGATGTTCACTGGGTGCCTTGGAGGGGATCGCCGAAGAAATCCCAACCAAATGGTATGGCGCCCGCCAGGACGTGGATCGATTAATACATTCGCTGTTTGACCGGCAGGCAGTTGTGCGCCAGTTAATCGAGGATTTTAGGAAATCTCACCGCAGTCCGTTTCCAAAATGGACGCTGGATGAGACTGGCAGGCACTCGTGCGAACACATGCGAAATTCCGGCCATGCTCTGGAAACGCAAGTTGTGTGATCCGAAGTTTGAGGTTGGTGAAGTATGTTTACTGGAAAGCTTCTGCAATTCCCAATGCGTAATCCTGATCTGTTTTCACGGGAGATCAATTGTCAGATTTTGAGCAGCAGCAAGTTCAATGAGATTTTGTACGCGGCCATTCGCGCCCTGCCACATGTCAGCAATTTGCAGTACCGCGAAGACTTAAAGCGTGCCTTGTGCGATCTCTTGCTGCGCGACGACATCGTAGCCTGATTCCGTCGCATTCCGAACTTACCTATCAGTTCCCCTTGTTTCAAGTTGTCATTCTTTTTGCGAGCGAGCTTTCTGTGGGCAGCCCCGCTATTCTTAGCAGCAGCTTTAGCGCGGGCGATTGTAGTTCCTCGGAAATTGGTTGTGTCATACCGATGCGATGCGGGTCTAAGCCGGGGTTCCATGTGGTGCGTTCCTGAACAGGATTCTTCATGGTCGCTTTTCCTGATCATCATTCGTTCCGGTGTCGCTCGAAGAGACGCTGGGCTTCAAGGGGCGGAGAGCGGCTTCGTCCGCCTCGATGGTGACATCGACTTCTGAACCGGGTTGAAGACCCACTTCCTCGCCTTTTTCATTTGTCAGGCGATTATCAACGCGAATTTCCCGATACAGATGGTCCGCGCCCTGCACTCCAATCTGGGCCTTCTCGGGGTCGCGCGGGTCAATTGGCGGAATAATCTTTTCGACGGTACCCGCGAGGGTCAGCGAGGCTTTGTTTTTTGGGGATTCTGATGCGTCAGGCTTTTCATCTTCCCATTTCTCGTTCATGGCGCCTTCTCTCTTTCTGCGCGACTGATGGGGAGGGAGCGCATTCAGATTGAATTATCGCGCGGACTGAAAAGATAGCCAGGACGACCTCTTAAAGAGGGGTGCTGGTGTCCTCGACCTTTGGAAATTGATTAGCGTGTGGCATCCTCTTCCCGGCAGATTTCACGCTGCGGACTCAGGGATATTTCCCGCAACGCTTTTATCGCTGACAGGATCTTGGCTGTTCGCAGCCGCTCCATTTTGACCGGTACTGCTGCTGCTGGAACTGGTAAAGAATTCTTCTTCCCGCAACAGTGCTTGAATCGCTTTCACTAGGTCCCGCCCAGCATCTGATTTACACACATATCCCGAAGCTCCAACTCGCACGGCTTCCCTTACTGCGTATACGCCATCGTGCTGGCTAAGAATTAGAACTCGGCATGTCGGAACGGCCTTGCGAATCAGAGGCGTGGCTTCCCAACCGCTCAACTGCGGGAGACTAGCATCCAGGATTACGAAATCCGGTTTGAGTTCTGCAGCTTTTTCGATGGCCTGAAGTCCGTTACTTGCTTCACCAACTACATGCCACGCGGTCTGTTGGCGAATTAGGGAGATAACGCCCTGTCGTATCAAATCGAAATCCTCAACCACCAGAATGCGAATCACGACTCTCCCTGTTTAACTCTTGGCTCAGTCCGAATGTCGGATTGAACCTGCTGATGGGAAGATTCGACGAGTGAATCGAGGATCGGAAGCGCCGTAGCTTGAGCACCTAGCGAATTTTTGGCTTCTCGAATGTGATCCTCTAAGGCTTTGCGGAATTCGCGGTTTATGCGCTCTACATCCAGAGGGCCTTTCGCTGCAATCGTCTCAGCGCACAAAGCCGCGATCCGTTCTTCCATGTACTTGGGCACGATCGTCAACCTTTCAGATGACGAAGTTCATTGCATCACAGGGTGCCTTGCCGATTTTGAGCCGACTGTAGGCAGCGCACATCCATGTTCACTAGTGGATCCAGAAACGCTGGGTCGAGAAGCAGCGAGTCTGCACACCCCTTATGTTGGGCATTCTACATAACGGGTTTTGCCGAGTTCCTATACATAAAACTCTGTACTTCCGCTAGAATCCGCGCCCGTGAAGGTTTAGGTATGCTCGAAACCTAACGTAATGGCATCCAATTGCCGAGTTTTGCTTACGGCATGAAACAGAATCGTCAAAGAACAGATGAACGTGGAAATCCGGTTGTCAACATCCTCCTCTCAACGATCCCCATAAAAGAGTTCCAACTCCTAAAACCACACCTTAGCCATGTTCGTTTCTCGGCTGGCCAAAATCTTCAGGAACCGGGAAACGGAATTGAGGCAGTGTACTTTATCAACAGCGGTCTCGTTTCCCTTGTCGTGGGAACAAAGTCGGGCAAGAGCGTGGAGGTAGGGATAGCCGGTTATGAAGGAATGACCGGTGCCAGTTTGGTCGCGGGTATCAAACGGACGACGCACTGGGGAGTGGCTGAAGTCGCTGGAGACGGATTCAAAATCCCAGCCAACAATCTTGAAAGAGCCTTGACCTCTGCACCACAACTTCAAAAGATGGCAAACCGCTTTTCCGCGGTTCAGGCGATGCAACTTGCACAGACCGCGGCCTGCAATCGATTACATGATGTGGGCCAGCGTCTGGCGCGCTGGTTGCTAATGACCGATGATCGAGTCCGACAGCAAACGTTATCTGTGACGCACGATTTTCTCTCGCTGATGTTGGGAACCGATCGCACATCGGTCACCGCCGCTGCGCAGTTGCTGCAGGAGCAAGAGGTAATCAAATATTCCCGCGGAAAACTTCAGATCCTTGATCGACAAAAACTTGAGAATGTGGTTTGCGAATGCTACCCAGCCATCGCTCAATTCAATCGGGAACTCGGACTAACTTCCTGAGATCACGCCCCGTGCGTCGAATTGTCGCCACACTCCCTCATTTTCCTTACTTTCCTTTTTGTGGGCAGCTTTCAGACGGACCAAAGAGAAGGAACGCGTTTGATCAACCAAACTGGCACTCCGATCGGGTCTTAAATAGTTCGCGAGGGCGACTGTCGCTTTGACGGTAGTGCCTTCTTCGCTTGACGTCAGTTCCAGATGTCCCCCTAACTGTCGCATGCGTTCTTTCATCCCGTGCAAGCCCACTCCGAGGGTTCCTAGTAGATCGTTTCGAAATTCATCCAGCGTCTTCGCAGGGACGCCTCTACCTCCATCCGCGATCGTCAGGACAAGCGCGTCCTGATCTAGAAATAACTTAACGTGCGCGGACAGACTTCCCGAATGGCGATGAATGTTCGTCAAGCCTTCCTGGATCACCCGGAATATGGCGAGTTCCAACTCCTGCGGAAAACGGTCAATGTCAGCAGAAATGTCACAGGTTGTTCTCACTCCGCTTCGTGCAGAAAACCCATCAATATATGAGGGAATGGCAGACTTTAGGCCTAGTTCTTCGAGCATCGGCGGATACAAAAGATAAGACACGGTTCGCGCATCTTTCGTTAGTTGTTCCGCCGCACAAATACATTGGTCGATTCTCGAAGACACTTCTCTCGGCATCACATAGCGCTCGGCTTTCAATGAATCCAGGGCCACTTTCAGGAATGCGATATATTGCCCCACGCTGTCATGAAGCTCTCTTGCGATCCGTCGCCGTTCGTCTTCCTGAGCGTGAAGCAGTCTGCCTGAAATTTCGCGCAAGGCTTTCTCGCGAGATTTATCGTCGCTAGGAGGAATTGTGTTTACTGAACTCATGCCCCTATTGAGTGAGCGCACAGTCATGATGACAGTCGCTCGCGTGAATCAAGACTCCATTCGCGTTAACGTGATTCCATCTAGAAAGAAGGATGATGAGAATCCGGCACTCGCAACACCACTGAGCTTTTCCGGGTCGCCGGAAGAATTGGATCGTGAGTTAGGCAAGAGCGTTGCGTCATACGTCGAAGCGAATCTCCAGCTTCAAAGCACTCTCGCGGAAGCCAAAACCGAAATGGAAGCGGCAGCGAAAGCAGCACGTGATCAGGCCAGAGCAAGAGCAAAAACTAGCGACACCGTAAAGAAGCAAGAAGATACTGCGGCGAAAGACACGAAGCCGGAAAACACCACACCTGCGGACCAAAACATGACACTATTTGCCCCACAACCGCAATCGTGATAGGTTACATGTAACCGATAGTGGAGGCGAAAATGAGAGCAAGGACTCGACCCAAGTCCTCTCG
>DASRFP010000034.1:0-3465 GCA_035651475.1 Terriglobales bacterium
TTCACACTGAGCGCGACCGAAAGCTGGAAGGCGCGAGACAGCAACGTCAGAGTCGCCGCCAGCAAGCTGTGTGAAGAGCGAAGTGGCTACCGGCCCGCGATGTCGGATAGCCGTGAGGTGGACAAGTTCCGGTTTGCCGACGATTCGCCCAGTGGCGAGTGAATTCCAGGGTTGTGAGTGCTCGCGAGTTTGCCGCAGTTGTCGGCGGCAGGGAACGGAGTCAAAACCAACTTCGCTCTTGTAGCCGATGTCTTTAATTCGGCGCGACCCTGCTACGCGCCTTCTCAAGCTGTGACCGCAAAGTCGGTGTTGGAAGAATTATGAACCGTTGAATTCCGCCAAATAAGGTCATCAGTTTAAGATGGAGCGCACTATTTCAAGGATTACTATGGACAATGCAACGGTCAGGGTGCGCCCCCTACGCTTCGCGTTTGCTGTTGAACCAAAGGACAAGGCTGGTCTGCAAAGAATCTTTGAAACCAACTCCGCAATTTGGGGCGGAGTTTTCAACTTCATCGTTCCGCTCTTCAAACAAGTTCCCCAACGATACCGCGAGAAGTATTTCAAGACGATCCCTGCGAAAGCAATGCTCAAGGGACTGGTGGAGGCATTCCAGCCTGATTATCTGATCGAGTTAAAGCCGGGCGCAGCCGCTTCTTACGGAATCACGTTCCCGGACAAGCGAATCCTTACGATCGACGATTTAAGCGCGCGCGACGAGCGAATGCGCTGCAAGATTGGAACTGATCTTCGCAGCATATGCGACGACTTGTACCGTACGTCGTTTCGTTTTGTCCAGCGCCATCCCCCCGAAGTCGTAATTCCATCGCCTAGCGAGAAGAGGTTTAGGCTGCTGTTTGCGGCTACCTTTGGATTTTTGCCCGAGTCGGGCCCGCTGGCAGACGTGTCGGATATTTTCCTGAAAGCTTTGGAAGGTAAAAGAACGGTTATTAAAGCGGTCGAGTTTCCCAAGCTCTTTGATCGCAAATATTACTATCCACTTCATGCGACGAATCATGAACTGGACACCTTCAGAAATAGCTGGGAGATCGACTCGAAGCTGTTTTACATGGATGAGACATCACCCTGGGATTTGATTGAGTTTTGGAATCTGAGAGCGCTCGGATGGCATATTGAGCCGTTACCTGTGGGCCTTGCACCCGACCTGATTGATTATTGCAATGATTTCATAAGGAAGGTCTATCGACCCTTCCTGCCTCCTTCGAACGCCTATCACCACGCGACGATGTTGTGCGCGCGCTCTCAATCGGTGGAGAAATTACAGGAGTTCATGAAGAAGTTGACCTGGGTTCCCAACACGCACGCGTCCCTGGACGATCACGTTCCACGTATTTGGGAAGAATGGGGACGAAGTGCCGACCATGCCGAACCACAGACGGTCGAGCATTCTGAGAAAACAGTGAATGCTCACGTCTTGGGAAACGGGCTAGACATAAGAACACAACCCCATGATTTTGCCAAAGAGGATCCATTCTGTTCGCTGACGGCAGCTTGCGCCAACGTTCTGAATTCTTATTCGGGCGGAACGCCCATAATTCCATGGAAAAGCGATGTTGCAGCCACGCTCACGCGTGAGTTCGGGGAAACGAAAACGTGGATTTCTCGTGAGGGCATCGTGTTGGTGGCTGGTGAACACAGTTTTTCCAGTTTCTTACGTGTCCCTAGTCCGATAAACATCTTTTCTTCAATGGCTGAATCGCTCGGGTACAAACTAGAGTTGTCGCCCGCCGGACGAACATGCGAACAGATTATCCACTCCCTCGGGAACATCAGGGCGATGGGACTCGTAACGCGGGGCCCCGAGCTTCTGAAGTTTCTTGACCGTCTTGCGCATGAGGACTTGGAAGTCGAGGCTGAAGGCAAAGAAGGGGACGGCGGCAGAAAGAAGAAGCTGCATAAGGGTTTCGCTAAGCTTCCCCAAGTTATGGAGATTCTCGAACGAGTGAATGTGAACAAGTTCTCAAAGGGCAGCAGGCACCTCGATGCTCTGATTCGGTCCCATGTTCTTAAATTGGGTATGGCTCTGCGTTGCACGGAATGCCAACATACAAGCTGGATTAGCCTTGAGGACCTAAAACCAAAAATGCCATGCCCACATTGCTTGAGGAGGTTCACTTTTCCTGCTGGTTCTCCTCCGAACAGGGATCAGTGGGCTTACAGGGTGGTCGGTCCATTTACTACTGGAGGTTTCGCGGGTGGTGCCTATTGCGTAGGGGCGGCTTTGAATTTTTTGATTGAAAAGGTGTCTCGCGAGGCGAATTGGATACCTAGCTTCACAATGCGCGATGCCGCCGGCACAGAATTTGAGGCGGATTTCGGCTTGCTAGCGAAACCTGGCCGGTTTAGCCATGCTGCCTCGCCGCACTTGATAATCGGGGAATGCAAATCCTTCAATCGGTTTGAAAAAAGAGACTTCGCCAGAGCCGAGGCCGCGGCCAAACTGTTCCCCGGTGCCATTCTGTGCTTTTGCACCTTCAATGACACGTTGGAGACGAAGGAAATCAAAGGGCTAACGAAGCTCGCAAAGATGGGTGCGAAAAGAATGGATGTCGGAAAGCAAATGAACCCCGTCCTTATCTTGACTGCGCGAGAATTGTTCTCTGAGTTCAAATTGAGCGACTTTTACTCGCTCTACGGTGACAAAGCCGATTACGCCCGCGGCGTCTACATACGTGACGATATCCAAGAGCTGTGCGAGTTCACGCAACAGATATACCTTGGAATGCCCTCATATCACGAATGGCTTGAGGAAAAGCGCAGGAAGAAAGCGGCGCGTCTGGCGGCGAAGTCGCAGGCTGCCATTACCAATTGAGGGAGCGCCGCATTCGCGCGGGTCTCGAATCCTCGCCTTCGGCATCTTGTTCCTGTGCGCGCGCCATTTACAAGCAGGCCATTGCGCTCACCACTCGGAGCGGCTGGGGTTGGGATTCCGCTTGGATCACGAGCAAACCGGGAGTTGAGAACAGCATGTCGTGGCGGAGCTACAATGAACCTGCCGGGTGAAACGGAGGCGGGCTCTGCAGGGATGCAACCATGCTGAAGGATAATCTGGCGGGCTCATCTAGCCGATGTTTAGCAGCGCGGGAGGCGTTCTGTCGCGCTGCACGATAAAAGAAGGAAGTCATCGGACGATGGACCCACATGCCTTGAAATCCCCGACCCGCAGGGGCGGAATCTACAGTGACGGAGAACGTCGCTCCATTTCACGCTGAGCCAAGACAAGTATCTAGAACAGGGACCCAAAAGCGGCAATCCCTAGCTCTCTCACCGCGCCAGCCCGGCTATGGAGATCTGGGAACGAAGAAATTGGGAGGGCCCGCTCGGCCCGGATGCGAGCCAAGCGGTTCCAAAGCCGCGAAACTTTTCCCAAACTTCAGTTACACCACACTAAGGAAGCAGCCCAAAGATTGCCAACTCAGTCTTGCCCGCGACGTAGACCTTGCC
>DASRFP010000035.1:0-54731 GCA_035651475.1 Terriglobales bacterium
CTCGTCAGTTTTATGCAGTATGATCTGGGTTACTTCGATTTGGAGACCAGAGTCTTGGAACCGCTCGAAAATCCATTCGGCCCAAAAGTGTTACCCATGTGACCGGTACATTCTGTAACCCATGTCTCCGGGCTGGACCTGTTGTTTATGGTGGCCAGGGACGGAGTTGAACCGCCGACGCCAGCCTTTTCAGGGCTGCGCTCTACCACCTGAGCTACCTGGCCACTTGCCCGCTCCGGCTCGGTACAGCTTGCCGGAACCCGCAGGATCGAAGAATGCGATGGAGGTTAGCGGTGACGAACAATGATTATAGCAATCGAGCGCCGGGCACTCCAAGCTGCGAGGGACCGACACTAGCGAAAGTCGATCCTATGATGAGGGCGCGCGTCTGCGCGAGAAGAGATGAGTTGGCCATTTGCAACCACGGTTTCACATCGATTCGCACCCACCCAGTATGGAATTTCTCTGTAATCAGTTATATCGAAAATGGCGAGGTCCGCGTCTTTGCCGGGTTCGATGGAGCCCTTTTTGTTTTGCAGGTTCAGGGCCCATGCTCCATTGATCGTGGCTGCTGCAATCGCTTCCGCCGGAGACACTTTCATGTGAGTGCAGGCGAGTGAAAGAACAAACGGCATGCTCGCAGTTGGCGAAGAACCTGGATTGAAATCGGAGGCAAGCGCGACGGCGACTCCGGCGTCGATCAACTTGCGCGCGGGAGGATATTGTTGCAAGCCGAGAAAATAATTCGCCCCTGGAACGAGAGTAGCGACCGTGCGGCTTTTTGCGAGATGAGCAATATCGGCCTCATCCACATGATCAACGTGATCAAGAGACGCGGGATTGAACGAAAGCAGTTTTGTGAGAGGAGTCCGAATAAGTTGTGAAACGTGGGCACGAACAGTGAGCCCATGCTCTTGCGCTGCGGCAAAGATCTTCAGCGCATCTTCTTCGCTGAAAGCGCCGCGATCGCAAAAGACATCGACAAACTGTGCTAACTTTCGCTCGGCCGCTTGCGGAATCATTTCTTCGCACACGACATCAACGTATTCCTGAGCGCGATTCTTGAATTCGGGCGGGACAACGTGTGCAGCAAGCAAAGTTGCAGACACTGTTCCGGGCCATTGCGATGCTGCAGTCCGAATCGACTCGAGAGATTTCAGTTCTGATTCGAGAGACAATCCGTAACCTGACTTCGCTTCGACGGTCGTCGTGCCGTACAGAAGCATTTCTTGTAGCGCTGCAAGAACTTTTTCGGCCAGTTCAGCTTTTTTCGCAGCACGAACAGCGTCAATGCTCGACCGAATTCCTCCGCCTGCTTCGGCAATGCTTTCGTAAGTTGCTCCGGCAATCCGCTTTTCGAAATCGATTAATCGTGGAGAAATGAATGCTGGATGGGTATGTGAATCGACGAAGCCAGGCAAGACAACTCGGCGCGTACAGGCGATCTCGACAATTCTTTTTTTGTTTTTCTTGATCCACGAATCGTTAAGAGCGGCTTTCGTTGTGCCTACGGAAACGATCTTTCCGGCGATGCACAGCACCGCTCCGTCTTCAATAATTCCCAGCTTTTTAAGTTGTGTTCCGCGGCGCGGGCCAGAATCGCCGGAGCTTGAACGTAACGTAATCAGCTGCCCGATATTGACCAGCAGAATCGGGCGTTGTGCGGCGAACTTTTTTGAGGATGGCGTTCGCAAGGTTAGTTCATGGGTACGACAACACCGTGTGCGCGCGCGAATTTGTTTGCATTCTCGTATCCCGCATCTGCGTGACGAATGATTCCTAAGCCTGGATCTGTCGTGAGTACGCGTTCGATGCGCTTGGCCATAGCTTCGGTGCCGTCGGCGACGGTGACTTGCCCGGCGTGAAGAGAATAGCCGATTCCCACTCCGCCGCCGTTGTGAATTGAAACCCATGAAGCGCCCGCGGCCGTGTTCAGCAGTGCGTTGAGCAAGGGCCAATCGGCGACAGCGTCACTGCCATCTTTCATCCTCTCGGTTTCGCGGAATGGGGATGCAACCGAACCGCAGTCGAGATGATCTCGGCCCATGACGATTGGAGCTTTCAGTTTCCCTTTCTTAACCAATTCGTTCATCGCCAAACCGAATTGCGCACGTTCACCATACCCGAGCCAACAGATTCGCGCAGGGAGACCCTGGAACTTGATGCGCTTGCGTGCGAGATCAATCCAGCGGCGAAGGATGCGATTATCGGGAAATAATTCGAGAACGAGATCGTCGGTGACATGAATATCGGACGGGTCGCCTGAGAGTGCGACCCAGCGGAACGGGCCACGGCCTTCGCAGAAGAGTGGACGAATATACGCCGGAACAAAACCCGGAAAATCATAGGCGTTCTTCACTCCGTGCTGGAAAGCGAATGTACGAATGTTGTTTCCGTAATCGAAGGTGACCGAGCCCATTTTCTGCAATCGCAACATGCCTTCCACGTGGCGAGCTATGGCGTCGAGAGACTTTTCTTCATATCCCCGTGGATTGCGCCTTCGCAAGTCGAGGGCGTCTTCGAGCGATATTCCATTCGGCACGTATCCATTCAGCGGATCATGTGCAGAGGTTTGGTCCGTAAGGATGTCGGGAACAACGCCGCGATCCGCGAGTTCGGGAATAATGTCGGCACAGTTGCCAACAAGCCCGACCGAGATATTTTCCTTTTTGCGAATCGCGTTCTTGAGAATGCGCAGAGCTTCATCGAGCGTGGTGACCATGAAGTCGCAGTAGCCGGTTTTCAGACGCTTTTTTATTCGCTCGGGATCGACATCAATTCCCAGAAATGCTGCGCCATTCATAGTCGCTGCGAGCGGTTGGGCTCCGCCCATCCCGCCCATGCCGCCGCTCACGATCAACTTGCCTGCGAGATCTCCGCCGAAGTGTTTTTCTCCGGCGGCGCCGAACGTTTCGAATGTCCCCTGCACTATTCCCTGCGAACCGATATAGATCCAAGAGCCGGCGGTCATTTGGCCGTACATCATTAGTCCGGCGCGTTCGAGTTCGTTGAACTTCTCCCAGTTTGACCAATGCCCGACCAGGTTTGAATTCGCGATAAGAACGCGTGGCGAGTATTCGTGAGTTTTGAAGACGCCGACGGGCTTGCCCGATTGCACGAGCAGAGTTTCGTCATTTTCAAGGTTCGTGAGAGATCGCACAATTGCGTGATAGCAATCCCAATTGCGCGCTGCCTTCCCTGTTGCGCCATAGACGACCAGATCGGGCGGGCGCTCGCCAACTTCTTCGTCGAGATTGTTCATCAGCATGCGCATGGCGGCTTCCTGCTGCCAGCCTTTGCACGTGATCTGAGTGCCGCGGGGAGCGCGAATCGGCGTATATGCGGGAGCTTCGGTTTCGACGGGCATAGGGAGATGGTAGTGCGAAGTCGGTGTGAAATTCAAACGTAGAACAACAGGTTCCTCGACTGTGAATGTCATTCGCAAGCGAATGACATTCTTCGCTCGGAATGACAGTGGTTTTAGAAATGAGTTCCACGTCGAGGTCGAAGGGGATGCAAAGTCAAAATCCCACAGCCTGTCTCGCAAAAACGGCGAGACAAGGATGGGCACACGGCTGGGAATGACAGCAATGTTGAGGGTTCCGACGTCTCCTGATGGTTGAGAGCGGCTCAATATTGGCTGTACGGGATGCCGTCGGTGCCGACCTGATCTGATGTGCTGAATACATCGTCAATCCCGCCTTCGTCCTGCTCGTCGGGGGACATGATGGTTCCTTCATCGGCGGTATGCCAATTCCAGTTCGCCTGGTTCGTCATCGGATCAGCCGGAATCTGTTTTAGATACCCCGCTTGAACAAGGTCGTCGCCGGACTGCGGCATCTTTTGTTTGTCGAGCGTGTACTGGGAAATAACCGAGCGCATAGTGAACAGATCTTGTCGGAGTACGGATTCGCGGGCGCGCTTCACCGAATTCGAGTATTGGGGAATAGCGATTGCGATCAGGATCAGCATAATGCTGATCACGATCATCAGCTCGATGAGCGTAAAGCCGCGACTGCCGCGAGTTTTGCTCAGGGACGCAAAATTTCTTTTAATAAGGCGCGGCATTACCAATCCTTGTATTTGGTCCCGTCAAGCGCGGTTCCTTCCGACTTGGTGTAAACGTCAAAAACGTTATCGCCGCCCCAGGAATCCGAGTCCGGGTCGTCCTGCATGGATCGCAGTCCCCAGTCGGTGTTGCCCGTCATCGGGTCTGTCGGAATTCTGCGCAGGAACTTTAATTTCTTGCCGCCGACGTCAACGCCGTTGACCAGCGTGTCGAGATCGGGAGGATAGCCTTCAGAGCCGACCTTGATCTGAAATGCGCCGCGGGTGGCCGCATCGTTATAGCGGTCGATCCCGTCTCGTAACTGCCACAGCGCCGCCCGTAGTTCTTTCTCTTTTTCGCGCTTAATGGTGACGCGCGCCATGGGTAACGCCATCGTGCTCAGAATGAGCAGGATGCTGGTCGCTACGATCAGCTCGATGAGGGTGAAGCCACTTTGTTTGTGGATTTGGCGCATCTCTACTTGGAACGCTCAATCAGGCCGAAAATTGCGAGAAATCAGCAGCTGCGAGCAAGGAGCGATCAGCAAGGTCGACGCTCACAGCTCGTCGCTAACCTATTGAATTGTAACCGCCGCACTGGCGCCGTTCGCTGAAAGCGCCTGCATGGCGGGATCTCGGACGATGCCTTTGCCGATCGTAAGGTTCGCCTGGCCCGGGGCTTTGGCCACGAAGGTCAGGGTGACTACGGCACCTTGGCCCGAAATGCCTGAAGCACCTGGCGGGCGCGTCGCGGTGACCTGAATGGTGCCATCGTTCTCGCGGTGCGTAACGGTTACGATTTGGCCGTCCTGTGAAAGCAGCGTGCCGTTCGAGACATTTGCCACCTCCAGCAATTTCGGATCGTAAGAAATCTGCATGGGCACCTGGAATACGTTCTGGCCGCCATTCAACAACACGTTCATAGTGAACGTCGAGCCCACGTGTTGAGTGGTGTCGGCCGGATCGAACGCGAACGTCGCCTGCGATGCGCGATCGATTAACTGCGGCGTAGGCGCGGAAGATGCGGCGGGCGAAGCGGGCATTGACACCGGGCCGGCGCCTGCCGACGGCCCAGTACCCGGTGTGGGCGAATTTGTTGTTTCAGGTGTTCCATGGCTGACCCGCCGAAGCTCGATTGCGCTCGCTGTGCCGACATCGATTGCTTCTTCGTTCAGTGCGGTGAGCACTTCGCGACGCACGATGTGCGGGATCAGCACGAACACGGTTTCGGTTTGCGAGTGTTCAACTGAAGTCTGACCGAATATGTACTTCAATATTGGAATCTGTGCCAATCCCGGGATGCCGGAAAGATTTCTGGTCTGAGAATCTTCAAGCATTCCGCCCATCAGGTTGGCTTCGCCCTCACGCAGTCGCACCACGTGCTCGATCTTTCGCTGACCGATGATTGGCTGGGTGATACCGCCAATATTGGTGTTGCCAGTCACGGAAGAGATGTCCATTGTGGTCTTCAGCGTAACGTCGCCATTCGCATGAATCGTGGGCGTTACGTCGATGTTCACGCCGACATCGAGATATTGAAATTGCGTGTTAACCAATGGGTTGATACCTACACCGCCGATGCCGGGCTGGAACGAACCGGATGCGATCGGAACGCGTTCACCAATCTTCAATGAAGCTTTCTGCCCATCTAATGCGCGAATCTGCGGGTTCTGAATCAACTTCGTGTTGTTATCCGAAAAAAGCGCGCTGACGTTTGCCTGGCTTATGGTGACCTGGAAATCGGTCGCGTTCAAATTGCCGAGTGAGTTCAGGTTGATGGAACCATTGTTATTCGAGCCGGTTGTTGTGGGAGTGACGACGCCGGTGGCGGGATTCGTTGTCGGCGTCGTGGTATTGGTGTTGATGTTCGGTTGCAACGCCACGCTCATGCTGGTTGGCGGACTGATGCCGAGAGTGCGGGTCTTGTCTTTCGTGATTTGCATGACCGCGACATCGATGACAACTTCAGGCTTGGCCCGATCCAAATCGTTTACCAGCTTTTCCGCCAGCGCAATCTGATCGGGATTGCCGCGAACCACGATTGCGCCTTCCGACGGCAAGGGCTGAATGCGCGCGATTTCAAGAATCTGGCGCATGGCATTCACGACGTCTTGCAATTCGGTCGGTTGAGAAAGGTTCGAAAGATAAAAGGTCTTGATGACGCTCTGCTCGAGTTCTTTGCGCTTGGCGGGATTATCGGCGGCGACGAAAATCGTGTTCGGAGTAACCGGCCGCCAGAATGTCTTCGACTCCATCGCGACGATTTGCAGCGCCTCTTCGAGCGAAACCGAATTGAGTTCAACTTTTATGCGACGCGAGGTGTAATCAGGATCGAACAAGACGTTAATTCCGGCGAGTTTGCCAATGGTTTCGTAGATGATTTTGCTGTCTTCCGTCTGCTTCATTGTCATTGGGACAGTCGGAATTGGAGCAAGTTCGACGGGACCTCCCGCATCCTGCACCATCTTTTCAAGTTCGTCGTTTTTCGGGGTTGAAGCTGTAGGCGCAGGAGCTTTGGCGGCGTCGATCAACTGCTGCGTAACTTTGATCTCCTGCTTCGCGACCGCACTCGAAGGGTCGATATCTGCGGCTTTTTGGAATTCCGCTAATCCTTCCTGGAGTCGGCCTGCCTCGCGTAGAAGCTGACCTCGGTGAACGTGAGAAGCTCCGGCAAGAAAGCGTAGCCGTTCATAAGCGGAACGATAGGAAATATCCGTCGGGTTCTTTTCGTACGCTTGTTTGTACAGGTCGTAGGCCTGTTCATAATTCTGGCGCGCTTCTGCAATTTGGCCCTGCTTATACAGAGACTTAGCGCTTTCAGCGGCTAGAGGAAGGAGCAAGGCGAAAAGAAAAAGGAAGGCAAACGCCGTGCGGATTGCATGTTTCATCAATACATTCCTCAAAAGACTACTTTCTGTGGACTCCGCGAGCCCGGACGACTCAGAATTAAAGAAGAAGCGCGATTATAGCATCGGTGGTAACCATCTCGAAGTTACTGTTGCACTTGTATTTAGACTCACAAGTACCAACCATAGCGCTCTTGGCCTCAGCGGTTTCAAGGTTCCAAGTTTCAAGGTCTCGGTTTCAAAAACCTGTTGAATCCTCAATGTTGAAACTCCTGAAGCTTTGTCCCTTGAAACCTGTCCTGCGATACTATCTTCATGGCTCGCCAGGCGACCCACCAAACCAAGCCGAATGCTGAAAAGAACCCACGCCGCGACCCCACTGCCGCGGGGCAGAGAGATGCTGCTGTTAATAGGATCGCTTCGCACAACTATTTCTTGCTGGAAAAATTCGAAACAGGTGTCGCACTAACGGGCACGGAGGTCAAGTCCGTGCGTGCGGGCAAGGTGCAACTGAGGGATTCGTACGGCATTGTCAAAGATGGCGAGCTGTGGCTGCTTAACTGTCATATTGGCGAATACGAGCACGGCAACATCTACAATCATGCGCCGCTACGCACCCGAAAGCTGCTCGTGCACAAAGAAGAAATACGCAAGTTGATCGGAAAAACGCAGCAGAAGGGGCTGACCCTGATACCTACGCGCATGTACTTCAAGAATGGCCGCGTGAAGGTTGAACTCGCCCTGGCAAAAGGCAAGCAGCTGTGGGACAAACGGGAGACCGAGCGGCGGCGGACGGCGGATCAGGAAGCGCGGGAGGCGATTGCGAGATCGCGGAAGGGTTAAGCGGGGATCGTAAGTTATCGCGAATAGGAGCCGCAAAATGAATCAATCATTTCGAGTGATCGTGAGAAAACCAACTGCCATTCTTCCGCTCGCGATGTCATTCGCGGCGCTGGTTATGGTGTTGGGTTATGTCGCGAGATTTGGTGTCGTTCACGAAACCGATGAAGGTGCCGTGGCGCACCTGTGGCAAATATTAATGGCTGGCCAATTGCCCTTGCTCGCGTTCTTCGCAATTAAATGGCTGCCGCGCGCGCCTAAACAAACGCTCTTCGTGATGGCGCTTCAGGTTGCGGCAGTGCTTGCGGCAATGGCGCCGGTGTATTTCCTGCATTTGTGATTCTGAAAGTCAGAATCCCCACCCCTGTCGCAAAGAAGGCGATAAGGGTGGGGCAGAGCTTTCATCTATTTCCAAACTACTTCTGCTGCGGGGTGACTACTTCAGCTTTTTCAGTCTGCTGAGCTGAGGTGGTTCCCTGCGGAGTCGCCTGACCTGTCGTGGCTGACTTGGCATCCGTAGTCTGCTGAGTCTTTGATTCAGACGTGGAAGTCGCCGTCTCGGCCTTCTCTACTCCCGGCAACTCGACATCTTTGATTCGCGCGCTGGCGAGAATCTTCTCGAGCTGCCTGAAAACTTGCCCGCGATCTACTTGCGCAAGATCTTCATCACCTTTGCGGAAGGTTTCGACATCGAGCGCGAACTCGTAGCAGGCGCCGTTCTTAAAGACATGGAAGTACTTCAGATCGGACTGCCGCTCGCCCGCTGCTTTCATGTGCTCGACTTCGCTGAATTCGTTTCTGCCGAGCTTTACAGCAGTTGGCTTTGCGGCTGCACTCGTCGACTTGGCCGAGGTCTCGGCTATGTTCGTCGGTTCGCTTTCGGTGGATTTCGCGTCGGCGACCGAATCGATCTTCGCAGACTGGTCCTTCTCGGCCCCGCCAAACTGGCTGCATTCATCGGCGCCCATACCGGTATTCACGCTGACATTGAGCAACGCAGACGAAAAATCCGTATCAGGGTAGCGGGTATCCGGCATGTCGACCGATGCGATTTCAACCGCTCCCGGTTTCACGAAGCCGGCGTCAACCGGCATTTCCTTTTGTTTATCTGCTGAATGCAGGCTGTATTTACGCGGATAGCTGAACGACACACCGTAGTTGCCGTTTACGTATGTCGCGTTTGCCGGACGATGCTTCTTAACGATTTTCTTCGCCGCTTGCGGGGCCGTAGCTGGTGTAGCCGCTGGAGCCGGAGCTTCCACCGACGGGGCGGTCGGCGGAGTAATTTTTGCTGTTGACTTATCCGACTGCTTGGAACAGCTGACGGCCATGAATAACACAATGGTCATTACCACTCCGGCGCAAATTGCCGGCAAGTAGAGGTTTGACCAGTTGTCGGATTCGATTTGTTGGAAACTCTTCTTCTCGTTCTCAGGTGTGCGATTGATCGTTGCCATATTCCCCTCCTTGGGACTGCGCTGAGAGTTATGGCAAGCCCGCGGCCACCCGTCGCGCGATTGATTATGAGGAGGTTAACGGCAGGAGAGCTAATTCAGGACGTGGCGTCCTGAACACGATGTGAACCCGAAACACAATCAGTCAGGGATTGTTTGCGACTGCCTCAAACGTCATCTCTTGCGCTTTGCTCTTCGATCTTTCCTTCCACGCGGAGAATAGTCCGGCGTAGGTTTCGGTGATGTATTGCTCCGGAGTGACACCGAGATTCTTCGCAACGGAATCGATCCACTCGGGAGGCCCCTCGATTTCCGCAAAATTCCCGATTGGAGTTTCGTCGATCACCACATGACCTTTTTCGGCGGCCCATTCTGCGCGAAACTTCTCGTAACGAAACACAGGTTCAAATTGCAATGAGCGGAGAATCGTTTCCATTTTTGCCCCATCTTGCACCCGGGTTTCGGTTTCAAGACGTGTCTTATGGGGACCGTTTTGAGCTGTCTTGCTCTTCGCTTTGTGAGTCAATACCCAGGCTTCGCCATATTTGCGCAGGCGCAATAAATCGCCGCGCTTCCTGAGCGGATGGCCGGGAAGGTCGAACAATACATTCATTTCCTGGGTTCGAGGGGTTAGCGGATGTAGTCCAAGATCCCGAAGTCGCGCGACTAACTTTTCAATATTCGCGACCTTGAATTTGACCTCGACCTCGTTATTGGCGGTCATGATTGAGTATAGCCGGGGACCATAGATGAGACTCGCAGCAAAGATCGGGGAAGGGCTAGACGGCGGCTGGTAAGGAATCAGTCCGCCTCTTTTGCTTTCCAGACCGCTCTGCGGAAATGGGAATGGTGGCAGATACTCGTGTCCCGGAGCTGTCCGATTCAATGAGTATGTCGCCGTGCAACTGGCGAACGCGCTCCCGCATGCCCCGAATGCCGACCCCTGAACCGCGCGACTGAATGTCGGCCAACTTTTCCGGAGACATGCCTTGGCCGCGATCCCGGACTTCCAGCGTCACGCTGTTGGGGGTGCGCGCAATGGTGATTGCGGCCGACTTGCTGCCCGAATGCCGATGGATGTTCGTGAGGCACTCCTGCACTACGCGGAATATGACCAATTCCATTTCGCGCGGCAATCTTCCCAAATCCTCAGAGATGCTGAGTGTCATCTCAAGCCGGCTTCGTGACCTGAGCCCCTCGATGTACCAGGTCAGCGCCGGCGCCAAGCCAGTTTCATCCAGCAACGGTGGATGCAGCAGGTACGACATGGTGCGAATTTCCGAATGAAGCTGGCGAATGAGGTCCTCGGCTTGTTGCAAATAGGTCGTCAGCGGAGGCACGCTGCCTTGCGCCTTCTGCGCAATTTGCGCAACGTTCATTCCCAGCGCGGTCAACGTTTGGCCGGCGCTGTCGTGGAGTTCGCGCGCAATGCGGCGGCGTTCGTCGTCCTGAATTCGCAACAAACGCCAGGAGAGCTCCCGCAGTTGCTCAGACTGCCTTAGCACATCTGTGTTCCGTTCTTCGAGCTCGCGGGTGCGGGCCCGCACCTCAGCATCCAGGGTCTCGGAAAGTTTGCGGAAACTTTCTTCACTCGTCTTCAAAGCCTCCTCACCGCGTCTGCGTTCAATGGCGAATGCAAGCTGGCGCGCAATCGTCAAACTCAGGGACAGTTGATCGCCGGTAAAAATATGAGGCGTGGGGAAGTACACCATAAACTTACCTATCAACTTCCCGCGGGAGACCAGAGGAACAAAGCACAGAGACTCGATATCCTCGCCTTGGACAATCTTCTTCAGTTCATCGTCCAGTTCAGCAAGATCGACATTCTCAATAGGCACGGGCTGAGGGTCCAAGTCCCCGGGTTTCCAGGGAGAGTGTCCTTCGACCGCCTCTCGATATGAGGCTGATAGACCACGCCAGCTGACGAAGCGCATGACGCCGTTCTCGTCGTAGAGAAGAATCGAGGCGCGCTCGCAGCGCATAGCATGGCAGATTGCATTCAATGCCGCCGTGTAAACTTGCTGAAGCGAATTCGCCCGGTGCAGTTCATCTGCCAGATGGAACAGCACTTGCTGCCTGAGCGCTGCGTCCCCAAGCGCGCGTTCGGCCTGTTTCCGCTCGCCGATATCGCGCGCCACTTTTGAGGCGCCAATAACCCGCCCGGAAGCGTCGCGAACCGGAGAAATCGTTACCGCGAGATCTACCAACGAGCCATCTTTTCTCAGGCGCACCGTCTCGAAATGATAGGTGCGCTCGCCCCGGCGTAGGTTCTCGATGATCGTGTCCTCTTCATTCCACCGGTCCGGCGGAATGATCAATCGGATATTACGTCCTATAGCTTCTTCTGCCGTGTAGCCGAAAACGCGTTCTGCAGCTTGATTCCAACTGGTAATCGTGCCGTCAAGATTTTTGCTGATGATGACATCGTCGGATGAATCAACGATGGCAGCAAGCAGGCTGTCGGTGCGCTCAGCTTGCTTACGCTCAGTGATGTCAAGCAGCATGTTGATGCCGCCTACGATCTTGCCACTCCGGTCCCGCAGCGGAGTCGGAAATGGCGTAAACCAGCGGCGAGTGCCGTCAGGACGTTCGGCTATCGCCTCGGCGCCCTTGATAATCCGCCCTTCTTTTAGAGCGACGGCCATCGGGCACTCATCGTGCCGCATAGGAGTGCCATCGGGATAAAACAATTTCCAACTCACGCACCATTGATCGCTTCCAAGCTGAGGTGTGTGCCCGGAGAACTCCACCGCTGCCGGATTGAAATGCGTGAGTCGCCCTTCAGCGTCGGTGGTATAGATGGCGGCGGGAAGCGAGTCAATGATTTCCCGGAAGCGTAGTTCAGATTCCCGCGTGGCTTCTGCTGCTTCGCGGCGAATTTCCGCCATTCTAAGGGCCGACCCTACGCGGGCCAACAGCTCGCGCGCAGAAAACGGCTTTATCAGATAATCGTCGGCACCGGCACTGAGTCCCTCGACACGTGACTCTTCCCCGGCGCGGGCAGAGAGCAGTACCACTGGCGTGCTCCGCAAAAGTTCGTCCGTGCGAACCGCATGCAGCAATCCGAATCCATCCAGCCGCGGCATCATCACGTCGCTAAGAATCAAGTCCGGACGATGTTCGCGGGCGTGCTGCAACGCTGACTCGCCGTCCGGAACCGCGTCTACTTCATAAGCGCCGCTCAGCAACTCCCGGACATATTCGCGCATATCGGCATTGTCATCGGCCAGCACTATTCTTGGGCGCTGTTCCAGACTCGCCCCTTTGTCCTCTTTTGTCGGCCGCGACAGGAATGGCATCTGCGGCTCGTCTGAGATCTCCTCTGCATCGGGCAACCAACGCAAAGCTTCCTCCGCGTAGGTTTCGCCTCGCATGCCGGTTGAAGCCACGGTTCTCTCTGCCTCAATGCGGTCCTGCGGCAGATGGTCCTTCCCTAGCGGCACTGAAACGGTAAACGTACTGCCGCGTCCAACTTCGCTCTGCACACGGACGCTACCGCCGTGCAGCTTCACCAATTCCTGCACCAAAGCTAAACCAATGCCGCTGCCTTCGTAAGAACGTCCTCGCGCATCTTTGACGCGGTAAAAACGCTCGAACAGATGCGATAAATCCTCGGGAGGAATTCCCGTGCCGGTATCGCTTACCGCGAGTTCCATTTGCCCGTTGGTGATCCTGGTCGCAATCCGGATTTCGCCTTCGAAGGTGAATTTGAACGCATTCGAGAGCAGGTTGAAGACAATTTTCTCCCACATCTCGCGATCGACATAGGCAGGTTCAGCGAGTGGCGGACAATCCACAACAAGGCGCAGGCCGGCCCGTTCTGTTGCAGAACGGAACACACTGGCGAGCTCCGCGGTGAATGCGGCAAGATCAGTGGCACGATACGATGCCTGAATTCTTCGGGACTCTATGCGCGAGAAATCCAACAATGTATTGACTAGTTTGAGCAGCCGCATCGAATTGCGATGCGCCATTTCCAGACTCTCGCGCTGCTTTGGAGCGATTCCCTCCGAAGCCGCGAGCGCGTCTTCGAGCGGCCCTAACATCAGAGTCAGCGGGGAACGAAACTCATGGCTGACATTGCTGAAGAACAAGGTCTTCGCGCGATCAAGTTCCGCCAGCGCCTCCGCGCGCTTTCGTTCTTCGTCGTAAGCCTCGGCATTCGCAATCGCGGTAGCAAGCTGGGACGCAATTAGTTGGAAGAACGTGCGGTAATCGGTATTGAATGCCAATCGCACGCTCACGCCGAGGACGAGAAAACCTCTCACATCATGTGGTTTGCTCGAAGGAACAGGTACGATAGCCGCGTTTTTTGGCGGGTCCGACCACGGGCCACGCGGCACTCGGGGTAAACGCGATTCAATTCCTTCCACTACCGACATTGCGTTTTCCCGCAACACCTTCGATAACGGCCAAGCAGCGTTTTCTGAAGCATCCGCGAGATCAATCGAGTCCGGAATTGCTTGATCGTTAACTCCTATTCCCGCACTTGCGGCAAGGCACGCACGCTTTCGTTCGGAGTCCAAAAGATAGAACAGCGCGAATGGAACGTCTTTCGAATGCTGAGCGAGACTTTGTGCCGCGAGCAGGCAAGCTTCTTCGGCCGTCCGGCCTTCCGCACCGCCCGATGCGAGTTCACGCAAGAGTGCCAGACGCCGCTCACCAATCACTTTGTCCGTAATCTCGTGGACGGTCGCGAGTACCCCACCGATCCCTCTCGGGGCAATGCTGTCGGGCACTGGGCTGTAGGCGATGGTGAAGTGTGTTTCTTCTGCGAAGTCGGAGCGCCGTATTTCGAGCTCAAGGTCCTCGCTCCATGTCGCTGGCCCCCCGTTGAATGGAGTGTCGATAAGCGGCTGCAAGATGTGCCAAATTTCGCTCCAGCACTCGCTCGCGCGCTGGCCAAGACAATTTGGGTGCTTAGAGCCCGGAATCGGCTTATAAGCATCGTTGTAGAACTGGACGTACTCTGGTCCCCACCACAGCAAAAGAGGGAATCTGTTCGCGAGCAAAAGATCGATCATCATGCGCAGAGCGGGAGACCAGGTCTCTGGCGAGCCGACGGGTGTCTTCGACCAGTCGTTTTTCTGGATGAGCGCTGCCATCTCAATATTCGGCAAGTTCTTCTGCGCAAACTGATTCGCTGCTGCCTGCGAATCCCCGTTCCCGTTGTGATTGCAAGACGCGAGCGCATCATCAACGACAGGCATGAGATTGTGAGCCAGATTGGCCTTCGAAACAAACGCGCAAGCCCCGACTTCTTCCGCCTGGCGCTTTATTAGGCTACTGTCATTTTGGCTCACCATTAGAACCCGGGTTTGGGGGACTTCCCTTCCGATTAACCGCGCTGCATCGAGACCATTCATTCGCGGCATGCTGACGTTAAGCAGGACCAGGTCAGGCCTGAGTTCTTTTGCCTTTTCAACAGCCTCTTCCCCGTCGGCGGCTTCGCCGCAGACTTCGAACTGGCTGCGCGATTCGAGGAGCGAGCGCAGACTGCGGCGGAACTGCTGGTGATCGTCAGCTATGAGGATTCTTGAGACGCTCATGAAAAGTGTTTCAATTCAGCGAGGCACAGCACGTCTTATTTCAAACGAGAAAGCAAAACGCCACCAACGTACTTCAAGCCTTCGGAACACGGCCTTACAGTTACCCTGAGAAGCGCAGACACTCTAGCTAGCATGCATCAGTGCGCAACTGAAGCGGAATACAGTATTCCCTGTATGCCGCAACGTTCTCTAACCAACGGAGTAGAGGTAGCTTCCCTGCCCGGAAATTAAGCTTAGCGTGATCCCCTGGCAAGCGGCTGCCACCTGTCTGACAAATCCCGCCTTTTTCCTGTTCTTCGTTTCCGATAGTATTGGGTTTCTTTATAAGGGGGACGCTTGAGCCGAGTTCTTTTGATTCTTTGTATTGCTGCACTTGTACCCAATTCGCCGGCGCAGATCGACAACTCAACTAAGCAGCTTTCGCACGACATTTTCAAGCAGTTGATCGAAATCAATACCACAGATTCTGTGGGCAACGTGACCACCGCGTCTGAGGCAATGGCACAGCGGCTCCGTGATGCCGGATTTCCCGAAAGCGACATTTATATAGGGGGGCCAAACGACCGCAAGAAGAATGTAGTCGTGAGGCTACATGGCTCGGGAAAACACAAACCCGTGCTTCTGATCGGACACCTCGACGTGGTCGAGGCCAACCGCGAGAACTGGACCACCGATCCGTTCCAATTTGTACAGAAAGATGGATATTTTTACGGCCGTGGCACCCAGGATATGAAAGACGGCGACGCGATCATGGCGACGACCCTCATTCGATTTAAAAAGGAGGGCTACGTTCCCGATCGCGACATTATCCTGGCGCTGACCGCCGACGAGGAAGGTGGAAAATCAAACGGAGTTGATTGGCTGCTGAAGAATAAACGCGACCTGATTGATGCCGAATTTGTGCTGAACCACGATGGCGGCGAAGTGCAGATGGACCATGGCAAGGCGCTCGCATTCGTCGTCGATGCTACTGAAAAACTTTATTCCGACTATGAGGTCGTGACGACGAATCCTGGCGGCCACAGTTCGTTGCCACGGCCGGACAATGCCATTTACGAGCTTTCGCATGCACTCACGAACCTGGAGAACCACAAGTTCCCTTTCGAACTGAACACGGTAACGCGGGCTTACTACGAGCACCTCGCCAGTGTCGAACCGCAGCGCGCGTCCGATATTAAGGCGATGCTCGCCACGACGCCGGATATGAACGCAGTGGATCGGCTCTCGCAAGATCCAATCGATAATTCCAGGCTGCACACGACCTGCGTCGCGACTCGATTGGCTGCTGGCCATGCAAACAACGCCCTGCCGGGCAAAGCCGAGGCGGTGGTGAATTGCCGAATTCTTCCCGGACACTCCAAGCAGGAAGTCCGAGACGAACTGGTCAAGGTGTTTGCCGACCCGAAAGTTGAAGTCCGTTACATTACAAGTTCCGGAGAAGTTCTGGACAGCATTCCCGATACGCGTTCTTTCGCTCCTCCTCCTCCGCGGCCTGACGTGTTTGGCGCGATAAAGATTGTTGCGGACAAAATGTGGCCGGGAATCCCGGTTTTTCCGACGATGGCGACGGGCGCTTCGGATGGGGTGTACACGATGGCCGTCGGACTGCCGACGTACGGAATTTCGGGTGTGGAGACCGAACGGGACGACCATCGCGAGCACGGACGCGACGAACGGGTTCCGGTGGAAGCATTCTATAAAGGAGTGGATTTCTACTACCGCTTCTTGAAAACGCTAACGGGGAGTGCGAATTAGGACGCTGGATGGGCAGTGCTGTTTTTTGATAAGTTTTTGTAGGACGAAACTTTGTAAAGAATGCTTGCGTGTGGTTTCAGTTCAAGTTGCAGGCTATCTTTCCGACCCAGCGAAGAATGAGTCCAAAGATCGCGGACTTCGGCGGAGTTGGCATTCACGCCGAGCTTCCGCCAGGGCAGATTAATTTTTTCTAGTGCATCTCCGAGGTTAAAGACGGCGACATAGCGATCGTTGCTATCCGGCACGTCCGCCGTCCACGCGCGAATGTTGCCTTCATCGAGCGACTGATGACCGTGGCTGCTGCGCTGATCTACGGCTATCACTTCATCATTTGTTATTAAGGCCAATGTCGCCGGATCGTTGCTGGGAAGATCGCCTCCAAAGATCAATGGCGAACGGAAGATCGACCACAGAGTCATGACCGTGCGCTGCTCATCGGGAGTGAACTTCGAGGGTGAGCCGCCGCCTTCTTTCGCAGTCACTCGCAACTTGCCGAAGGGAAGCATATCGGCGTCGGGCCAAGTGTCGTCCTTGCCGACGAACTCGGCCCAGTCGCGGGTGTAGTCGAATTGCTTCTTCAGCAGCTTCCAGTCGTCCCAGAAATCGTCGGAGATGCGCCACATCTGGGCGTATTTTTCGAAGAACTCTGCCTCGGAAATTGGGGCCGGCCCCGGAGAGATGCTCAGCACCATCGGCCTGCCAGTCTTGCGAATTGCCAATGCGAGCGCTTTGATTTCAGCCGGCTGGTATAAGTGGCTGCCCATATCATCCGCCTTGATAAAATCAACTCCCCATGAGGCATATAGCTCGGCGATGGAGTCGTAATAAGCCTGAGCACCAGGCTTGGTCGTATCCACCCCCCACATGTCGGGATTCCAGCGGCACGGATTATCTTTATCGGCGATGTCAGCCGCGTGATATTGGGTGCCTTTGATGGGAGTGTTCGCCTCGACCGCCTGCCGGGGAATTCCGCGCATGATGTGAATGCCGAATTTAAGGCCTTTGCGGTGAACGTAATCGGCAAGTGATTTGAAACCGGCGCCGTGGGCTGAAGATGGAAAGCGATTCACCGCAGGAACCAGGCGGCCGTAATCATCCATCGCGAGCTTCGCGCCGGGCACGTAGTCGTGGCCCTGCGCATTAGGCTCGTACCATTGGATGTCAACCACGATGTATTGCCAACCATGGCTAGCGAGGTCGCGAGCCATCGCGTCGGCATTGGCTTTGACCTGCTCTTCACGAACCGTGGTGCCGTATGAATCCCAACTGTTCCAGCCCATTGGCGGAGTAGGAGCGGGAGACAGGTGAGCTTGCCCGAAGAGATAGGTTGACGACAGAAGGAGGAGTAATGACGCAAGCAGTGGCGGTGATTTCATCGGAGATAGAGAACGTTGGCGTTCAATGATTCAATCGTCCGATGATTCGATATCGTCAGTGACGGATGAATCAATTTCTTTTTGGCCAGAAGATCAGGCAGTACGCGCCGCCGAGCACGATCATAATCGCTCCCCACCAAACCGGCGCATGCAAATTCGCCAGCACCGTCTCCGGCGGATGGGAAAGTTCGGTCAAGCCGCTAATAAAAATCAGAACGCCGTAAATCAGCAGCAACACACCAACAAAAAACCAAACCGGAATGATTTCATGTTTTTCTTCAGCCATTGAGTCTCACCAGAAGATAATTTGCAGTACCACCAACAGAACCAGAGCGAGAATTCCCCAGACCACCGGCCGATGCCAGAATCTCGTACGCTCCTCGTGCGCCACGGGCGTCAAACTGTAAACCAATCCGACCAACTCGCTGTCAGGCTTCGGCCGGGTAACGAGCGTGATCAGCACCGTTACGACTACACACGTGCAACATGACCAAAGCGATTGGAACATATCCTGCGCCAATCCTTGCGCCAGCGGCGATCTCGCGAAGATCGGAATCCAGTGATGCGGGTCCGCGCCGAACAATCCTTTCATCAGGCTGAACATGGTGACTGATGAAACTGTGCCTGCAAGCAAGCCCCAGAATCCTGCCCAGCGTGTAACCCTCTTCCATAACATGCCCAGAACAACGGTCCCAAAGAGAGGCGCGATGAAAAACCCGAAGAGCGCCTGCACGTAGTCCATGATGCTGGCAAAGCCCATTACGAGATATGCGGTCCCAATGCTAATGAAAAGACCGATGATCGTGCACCAACGTCCCATCGAAACGTAATGCTTATCCGGCGCAGTTTTGTAAATGTAAGGCCGCCAGATGTCGTAGGTCCAAACGGTGGCGAAGGCACTGACGTTCCCCGCCATCCCGGCCATAAAGCCGGCGATCAGCGCGATGACACCAAGTCCGAGCAGACCTGGGCCGCAATAGCGAGCGAGCATGAGCGGGAGAACTTCGTTAAAGCTGTGCTGGCCTGCTGCCAAATTGCTTGCGGGAAACAGATGCATTGGCAACACGGCAAGTCCAAGCAATCCGGGAAGGATGACAATCAGCGGCACCGCCATCTTGAAAAAAGATCCGATGATCGGCGCCATCTTTGCCGAGCGAATGTCTTTCGCAGAGAGGACACGCTGAACAACCAGGAAGTCGGTGGTCCAATATCCCATCGACTGCACCGCGCCTAAGCCAAAGACAATGCCGATCCAGTTGATACCCATGGGATTGTTAGCGAATGAACCGAGCGGCGCCCACATGTGGGTGAAATCCTGGCCTGGAAAATTCTGATGAATGCGCGCGACCATTCCGCTCCACCCACCTGTTTCAATGAGGCCGAGAATTGGAATCAGCAGCGCGCCGAACCAAATGAGGAAGAACTGCAAAACTTCGTTGAAGATGGCAGAAAATAATCCGCCAGCGGCGACATAGACGCCGACGGTAAGCGACGATATCCAGATGCTGAAATTAATATTCCAGCCGAGAACAACTTTCATGACCACGGCCATGGCGTACATGTTCACGCCCGACATCAGGATGGTCATGACCGCGAATGTAATGCCGCTAAGCGCACTCGCCTCTGAACCGTAGCGCAATTTCAAATATCCCGGAACCGAGTGTGTCTTGCAAATGTAGTAGAACGGCATCATCACCAAACCCAGGAAAACCATGGCGGGAATGGCGCCGATCCAGTACCAGTGCGCGGCAAGAATTCCGTATTGATAGGCGGAGCCCGCCCATCCAAGCAGTTCAAGAGAACCGAGATTCGCAGAAACGAACGCCAGCCCGGCGACCCATGAGGTCATTTCCCGACCGGCAAGGAAAAAGTCTTCGCCGGTGTTGGCGAATCTCTTCAGATAGAAGCCGATCACCAGCACCAGGCCGAAGTAAATGACGATGATGGCGAGATCGACGCCGGAAAGATGTACTAAGCGTTCCGTTATGTACATCGCGAGTGGAGTCATCCGTGCTCCCTTTATTTAAGCCATTCTCGGCACTACCGCTGTCAGCTTCGGAAGTTCAGCACAACCACGAAACCTCTACCGAGCGGAGAACCGAAATACAGTCACATGGTGGTACTTCTGCCCGGGCTTGAGTTCTGTGGTCGGAAATTTCGGATGGTTCGGCGAATCCGGAAAGTGCTGCGTTTCCAGCGCCAATGCAGCGCGGTGTCCGTAAACTTTGCCGCCCTTGCCGGTGATGCTCCCATCGAGAAAATTGCCGGTATAAAACTGTATACCGGGTTGATCGGTTAGCACGGTGAGAACGCGCCCGCCGGTAGGCTCATAGACTTCGGCTGCCTCGGCGAATTTACCGCCGTTATCAAGCACCCAGTTGTCATCGTAGCCGTGGGCTTTTTTTAGCTGTTCGTTGTCATCGTTTATGCGAGCGCCGACGGCAGTGAGCTTTCGGAAATCAAAAGGCGTGCCTTCAACCGACGCCAATTCTCCGGTTGGAATCAGGGTGTCATCGACGGGCGTGTAGTGGCTCGCGTTGATCTTGACTTCGTTTTTAAGGATGTCGCCATTCCCCTGGCCGGCAAGGTTGAAATACGAATGATTGGTGAGATTTACCACTGTGTCTTTGTCCGTCGTCGCCGAGTAATCGATCTTCAGTTCCTTGCCCATCAGCGTGTAGCGAACAACTGCGGTGAGTTTCCCCGGAAATCCCTGATCGCCATCTGGACTCACCAGCGTCAACTCGATGCCGTGTGGAATTTCTTTGGCCTTCCAAACTTTTTTGTCGAATCCCTGGATGCCGCCGTGGAGAGTGTTCGGGCCGTCGTTTACCGGCGTGTGATAGGTCTGGCCATCAAGGGTGAACTTCGCACCGCCAATGCGGTTTGCATAGCGGCCAATTAGCGCGCCGAAATACGCGGAGTTGGGCTTCGGGCCACTGGTATAGCCATCGAGCGTGTCGAAACCGAGCACCACATCAGCCGACTTGCCATTCTTATCCGGAACCTTGAGCGACTGAATGATGCCGCCATAGGTCATAATGTGCGCCTCGATTGAAGCGTCTTTGAGTGTGTAGATATCGACGGGAGTTCCATCCGGCGTTTTGCCGAACGGCTTTTTCGTAACTTGGCCTTGCATCTCCGCCACAATAGTGAATAGCGCAAGCACGAGAGTCAAAACCCTCATTCGCGCAACCTCCTATTTAATTGATATTCGCATCGCAAAATCGACGTGCCAAAACGATGAGGTGAAGGACGAATTATCTCTGATTAAATGCCGCTTGTAAACGTATTCTCAACCCGCGATGCTTGACTCTCTTTGGACAAGGCGCGGCGAGAAAATTAAACCGAAGCAGTCTTCAGTTCCACCTGGGCGCCATTGGCGGGAGAGCAGATGTAAATTTCGGCAGAAATTTTGGTCTGCTGTTTATAAAGCTCAGCAATCTGTTCGCGAAAAGCTTCTGCGTTGGCCGCCGCGACCAGATTGACGGTACATCCCCCAAAGCCGCCGCCGGTCATTCGCCCACCGTAATATCCCGGAAGTCCTTCGGCGGATTCGACCATGATGTCGAGTTCGCGGCAGCTGATCTCGTACAGGTCCCGCATGCTGACGTGCGACTGGCGCATGAGTTGACCAACGCCCGCCAGATCGCCGCTTCGGAATAGACGCCCGGTTTTTAGGACCCGCTCATTCTCCTCAACCACGTGCAGACACCTCTTATATATGACTGGCGGCATATCGGCAGAATGAGCATTTAGCTGTTCGGCGGAGACGTCGCGCAACGCTGAAATTCCGGGATAAAACCTGGAGAGTACCTCTACGCCCTGCTCGCATTCACGGCGCCGCTGGTTGTACTCGCCTGCGGAGTGCTCGTGCTTCACCATGGTGTTGCAGATCACGAATTTGACGGTTTCAGGAATCGGAACCAACTCGAACTCGAGCGAGCGGCAGTCCAGAAGCACCGCGTATCCCTCTTGCCCCATGCAAGAGACGAATTGATCCATAATTCCGACGCGCGCGCCGATGAATTCGTTCTCTGCTTTTTGGCAAAGCTTGGCAATTATTTTTGGAGGGAGCTCGGAACCAGCTAGGCTCAACAAAGCAAAAGCAGATGCAACTTCGAGCGCCGCCGACGAGCTGAGTCCCGAGCCTATCGGAACTTCGCCATGAATCAATAAATTCGCGCCGCCAAGATGGGCGCCGGCACGGTTTAGTTCAACTGCAACGCCGAGAACGTAGTCGTACCAGGCCCCCAGTTTCGTCCGTGGCAAATTTTTCAGATCGCCCTCGAAACTCTTGTCGAATTCCGTGGACTTAATTACCAGCTTGTTGTCAGAACGCGGTGCAATGGCAGCAAGAGTAAAAAAACCGATCGCGCTTGGCAGGACGAACCCATCGTTGTAATCCGTGTGCTCGCCGATCAGATTGACCCGGCCAGGAGCGCTGAAGATCTGCGACTGTCTGTGAAACCTGTCCTGGAAGCGCTCGGCTAGCTCGATGGCGTTCATTGATTGTGAGTGACGCTATTGTAATGGAGTTGCAGATGTGAGAGAACCATAAAGGGCTCCGAGGGTAACGTCAATCCAACTTTGGACGGACTTTCGACACGCAGAACATGCAAGATCAAGGCAGGGGTCTTCAACTCAGCGATCTTCAGATTAACGGTCTTCAGATTGAAGATCAGTCGCATCGCCGCTTCAATCCTTTATCACATGAATGGGTGCTGGTCTCGCCTCATCGGACGAAACGTCCATGGCAAGGCGCAACTGAAGCACTGCCCGCCGCAAAACGTCCGGCTTACGACCCGACCTGCTATCTCTGTCCTGGCAATGAGCGTGCCGGAGGAGTTCGCAATCCCCAATATGATTCGACCTTTGTTTTCGACAACGACTTTGCCGCGCTGCAAAAGGATGCTCCACTCGCCAAGTTAGACGTCCAAGCTAAGGAATTGATAGTGGCCGAAGGCGAAGCTGGGATTTGCCGCGTGATGTGCTTTTCACCGCGACATGACTTGACACTCTCGACAATGGAAGTGCCAGCGGTTGAAGAGGTGGTTCGCACGTGGGGATCACAGTTCGCGGAATTCAGTCAAATGCCATGGGTCAACCATGTACAAATTTTTGAGAATCGCGGCGAGATGATGGGCGCGAGCAATCCTCATCCACATTGCCAGATTTGGGCGACGAATTCGGTGCCGCAGCTGCCGGCGCGCGAACTTTCCGCGCAGAAAAAATATTTTGAGACACACAGAAGCTGCTTGCTTTGCGATTATCTGAAATTGGAAGAGCACGAGAACACGCGCATAGTTTGCGCGAATGATGCCTTCGTCGTGCTCGTGCCTTTCTGGGCCGTTTGGCCGTTCGAAGTGCTGGTATGCAGTCGGCGGCATTTTGGAATAATGGCGGAACTCAGCACCGGTGAGATGTCGCAGCTCGCGTCGATGCTGAAGCAACTCGTCTCCACCTACGATCGAGTGTTCGACGTTCCCTTTCCTTATTCAATGGGCTTCCATCAGGCGCCCACGCAAGGAACGTTTCCCGAGTGGCACTTTCACGCGCACTTCTATCCCCCTCTTCTGCGCTCCGCGACGGTACGGAAATTTATGGTCGGATTTGAAATGCTTGGTACGCCGCAGCGCGACATCACCGCGGAGCTAGCTGCGGAAAGATTAAGATCGCTGGTTCGTTAAGATCCTCCCGAACGAGGACGCAGGAAGATTCTGAAATACGAATTCCTCGTCTTCCTCCCAGCGCCGGGGCGGCTACGGATGGCCCGGAATGACCGACTCCGAAGATTTTCTGCCCACCAACAAATACGCGACCGGCCCAAGCAACAGCGCCACTGGCCCCCATTTCATTGCAAACTTGTCGCTGGCGATCATGGCGATGCCACTCATTAACAATGGTGCGATTACCGCGTAGGCTAAACCCGTCTTTCCCCATGGAATGCGATATGCGCGATCGAGTCCCGGGCGTGTTCTTCGCAGTTGCCATACGGAAAGCACAGTCATAACTGAAGTCGCGATCCTGAGCCAGATGTAAACCGAGATGAGTTGCGAGAGCGTATGCGATGCGACCAGGGCATAAGCGACCGCGGAAATCAAGATAGCGAGCCATGGCGTTCCGAATTTTGAATGGGTGCGAGCCAGTGATGGAAAGAGGTATCCGTCTTCAGCCATTGCGAATGGCATTCGTGTTGTGCTGAGAACCATGCTGTTCAGAATGGAAAGGCTCATCACAGCGGCGGACAGTGTGATCGTGAGCCAAAGCCAATGGCCGCCGATAACCAAGGCTGCATCGGCAAAAGTGCCATCGTGCCAGTTCTGCCAATTTCCGGCTGCCGCAAGCGAACACGCGGTAGGAATAACGTAGGTTGCGATTGAGAGCGGCACTACCCACACCAATGCGCGCGGATAATTACGCTGCGGATTTTCGACCTCCTCCGCAACCGTTGAAAGCTGTTCGTAGCCTGCATAGAGCCAAAGCCCGAGCGCGAAACCGACTCCGAAGACCTGGAAGACGGGTTTGTGCGGAGGGATCAAAGGTACGAATGGGTTGTAATGCCACATGCGCACACTCATCGCGCACATGACCACGAGCGCAACTAATATTGCGAGTTCCATTGCGGTCGCGAGTCTGCCCACCAGGCGAATACCACGCACGTTCACATAAGCGATGAACACGATGACCAATAGCGAAATGCCATAGTGCTTCCACGGCGCGAGATGTGGCGCAACGTAATCAGAAAAGAGCACCGCATATGCGCCACCGAGAAAAAACGAAGCCGTCCAGTTCCACCATCCGGAAAGAAATCCCCAGAAATCCCCGAATGCCGCGCGGGTCCAGCGATAGAAGCCGCCCTCAACCGGCATCGCCGTTGTGAGTTCGGCAGAAACCAGCGAGATCGGAATGCACCAGAAAAATGGAATGATTAACTGGTAGAGCAGCGCCATTCCGGGGCCTGCTGTGCTGACCTGGTCTTCCAAGCCAAACGGCCCCGCGGTGTTGTAGGAGTACATTACGAACACCAGCGAGAAGAGTCCGACTTTTTTGAGGGTGCGCGCGCGGGACGCGCTTGGAGCGGCAGAGTGCAGCGATTCACTGGTGGTTTTCAAGTTCAGATCCGTTCGAGGATCGTGGCTATTCCTTGCCCAACGCCGATGCACATTGTACACAGGGCGTATCTCCTCCCGGTGCGGCGTAGCTGGTATGCGGCGGTCGTGACGAGGCGGGCTCCGCTAGCTCCTAGCGGGTGACCAATAGCAATGGCTCCGCCATTGGGATTGACGTGCTCAGCATCGTCCGGCAAACCCAGATCGCGAAGCACGGCAAGCGATTGCGCGGCGAAAGCTTCATTTAACTCGATTACGTCCATATCGGACAGCTTAAGCCTGGCTTTTGCGAGAACTTTTTGCGTGGCTGGAACCGGACCCATTCCCATCACGCGCGGTAAGACTCCGGCTGATGCTGACGCAACCACTCGCGCAATTGGCGTGAGCCCATGCTTCGCAGCCGCAGATTCAGAAGCTAAGAGCAGTGCGCAAGCCCCATCGTTTATGCCGGAAGCATTTCCCGCTGTGATGGTGCCATTTGATTTAACGATCGGCCTGAGCTTGGCTAATGTTTCTACCGTCGTATCAGGGCGAGGCTGCTCGTCTTTGCAGACGATGAGAGGATCGCCTTTCTTCTGCGGCACGGTTACGGAGCCGATTTCATCTGAGAACTTTCCCGCCGCACTGGCTTGCGCCGTGCGCTTCTGACTCCGAAATGCGAACGCGTCCTGATCTGGGCGAGTTATTTGCCACTCTTCCGCGACGTTTTCGGCCGTCTCCGGCATGGAGTCGGTTCCATAGTTCGCCTTCATTGCCGGATTCACAAGGCGCCAGCCGATTGTTGTGTCTTCGATTTTTGCCGCACGAGAAAATGCGGTTTCGGCTTTGCTCATCACAAATGGCGAACGCGACATACTTTCTACGCCGCCCGCAATCACCAGCGAGGCTTCGCCCGACTTGATGGCGCGGGCTGCAACTGAAACTGCTTCCATACTCGATCCGCAAAGTCGATTGACTGTCGCGCCCGGAACTTCATTGGGCAATCCTGCCAACAGAAGTGCCATGCGAGCAACATTGCGATTGTCCTCGCCAGCCTGGTTCGCACAACCGTAAATGACGTCGTCAATGGCGTTCCAGTCGACCTTGGGATGACGCTCCATAAGAGCTTTGAGAGGGTGGGCCGCCAGATCATCAGTTCGGACGCATGAAAGCGCGCCGCCATATTTTCCGAACGGAGTGCGGATTGCATCGCAGATGAAAACGTGGTCCATGGCAAAATTGACTAGAGAATAGGAACTCGAATCAGACCTCGATAATATCGGAATCGGCGAGTTAGTTCGCAAAAGCACATTGCAAAATTAGCCACGCGAGAACCTGACTTCTTGGGTCTGAAAGCTTCAGGAGTCTCGAACTAGCAAGGCAGCGAACACTACTCCGAGGTGGGTTGCGTTCTTTGCGGCGTGGACGGATTTGAAATCCGCCCTTAGAGAAAACCAAAAAACACTCAAAATAAGTGTCGGAGCAGCGCCGTGTGACATCCAGGGTCCTGCGAGCACAGCCCGCTTCTTTGACACACTAAGAGGGCGCTGCTAACATCAACATTCTAGCCGCTGGACTGCTCGTTCTAGACAGTCTGGTTTATTGCTGCGTTCACGATCACGTCGTCCGGAGCAAATCAGGTCCCCGTCGTCTAGCCCGGCCTAGGACATCGCCCTTTCACGGCGGTAACACGGGTTCAAATCCCGTCGGGGACGCCAACAAAATAAAGAACTTCCGCGAAATCACCGTTTTTCTTCATGATCCAATTTGATCCACTTAGCTGGCTTGGCTTCCGAATCTAAGCCTTTTCTCACTAGCCTGACCAAATTGCTTTGCGCCTCGCGCTTCTGCGGCCCGACAGCCTGCATGTAAATGTCGGTCGTGACTTTCAGACTTGCGTGCCGCAACAATTCCTGCACAACCTTCGGATTTTCTCCATTCGCGTTCAACAGAGTCCCAAACGTGTGCCGGAACGTGTGATACGAGACGTGCTTCGTGATTGCCGCTCTTTTCAGAGCTGGTTTTGCATAGTAGCGCCACAGCGTTCCAGGCCAGTAGGGTTGCTTCCCCTTCATATGTGGAGAAGCAAACACCCAATCGCCCGGAGCTGGATACGGGGAGCGGCCCTTCCATGCCCAGAGGCACTCGGCCGTTTGCGCGTCCAGTGGTACGTCCTTCAGCGATGCCTCTGTTTTCGGCATACCCTCTACCATGGCTACTACAGATCGGCGCACTCGCAGGATCAGATTCTCGAAATCCACATCCAGCCATCGGAGGCCGATCAGTTCGCCGCGGCGGAGACCGGTGAAAGCATCCAATTCGATCATCATCCGAACTGGATCTGACAGTTCCTTTAGGAATGCCATGATTTCCTCGGGAGTCAAAACGTCGGGTGCATTCTGCCGTTTTGCGCTCTGTCGAACGCTGGTAATTGGATTCTTGTCGGCCCACTCCCACCGAATTGCGTGGGAGTAGAGAGCGCTCATGATGTTTCTGATCTTCGCCCTGCTGCCCCGTGTTAACGGAACACCAGTTTTTGGAAAGCACAGACTCCTGAGCCACTTCTCCACTTCGACTGCCTTGACATCCGCCAAACGACAGGCGCGCCAACGCGGAAGAATCCACTTCTTCAAATAACCCTCGTATGTCACTTGAGTCGAATACGACTTGCGATCCTCGTCCGCCGCGTCGGCCGCCGGCTTGGTTTTGTTGAACACATCCGGTAACTCGTGTTGGCGGTAATGATTTACGAGGGTGTCGAAGCTGACGTTCTTGACAAGCTGTTGAGGGGTTTGTCGGTTGATCTCTAAGCGGATCGCGTCCACCGCAGCTTGGGCTGATGATTCGGTGGGCAGTTCTTCCAGTGTACCGATGACGATATGTTTTCGCCGGATTGACCCGTCCAGTTGCACTTCTCGCCACAGGAACTCCCAAACTTTCCCTTTCTTGCGATCCGCCAGTCTTAGGCTACCTTTCTGGTAACTCGTGCGCCTCACTGATTCCTCCATTCGACGAGGCAACACGGATGGCTGCAACGAGAGTAGCCCGGCTCAGAATTCCTGTCGAGAGTTGCCTCAAGCAATATCTGTGGAATTCAACTCGCCATCTTGTGGTCCAGCCAGTCATTCAAGACTGAAGCACGGAACCGCCAGAGCTTGCCGATCTGCACGCCAGCGATTTCTCCAGTGCGGGCCATTTTCTGAAGAGTCTTAGGATGGATTCTCAGGAGAGCTGCGGCTTCGTCGCTGTCGAGCAACTGCTCAAAAATTGATTCGTTGTATCGGACACTATGGGCTGGTTTCGAAACGAGTTCGGCCATTGCGGCCTCCGAAAGTATTTTTTCGCAGCGTCAGAGCTGCCAGAGCAGTTTCAAGGTATGGTTAGGCGCTGTGGAGAGTCCAATTCATTTTAGGAAAGAGCCAATGCACCGCAGGAATAGTGCAGTTCGCACGAGACCATTTCCACTATTTTGAAGTCAGTCGCAAATTCCTCCGGGTGCCTTTTCGTTTCGATCCATTCCCTCAATTCCGACCAAACCGCTGTGCATTTTCCAGTGCCGCACATATTCAGCGAAGTAATCGTCCCCTCGACCGATAAATGAATCAGTGTGGATGCTAATGAGAACCACTGAAAAACAAGAATCTTGCGGGTATTTCTAACCTATTCCTGCCAGGAATAATGCCGCAACGAAAAGGAATTGGACGGCGAAGTTCCTGCTCGCTAACTTCGAAACCACCGACACAACAGCCTGGTCTGGAGGTTCAAATGCAATCGGGTCTCATTATCTTGTCGCAGCACGAAGCTCAAGCGATTCGTTGGAAAAAAGTACGTGCTCGCCTGTCTATTCTTGTCCCTTTTCTCCTGCTTTCTGTCGGAGCGTATGCCCAAGGCACGCCACTCGACACGGGCTTTACGAATCTGCAAAACCTCTTCACCGGCACGGTCGCAAAGGTCGGCAGTCTAATCGCAATCGTTTTTGGTGGCTACCAGTTTGCCCATGGTGAACCTGGCGCGAAACGAGCTTTGGCCGGCGTCGCTGCTGGCACGGGAATTGCCATCCTCGCGGCCAACGTTCTGACCTGGCTCTGGGGATAAACCCCGCAACGACGCTTCAAAGATTTACTCGCTTCAACAACGGAGGGTAATCATGCAGGAACCGAACATCAGACGCCGAAACAAAGTTTTCAAGAGCCTACACAAACCGCTTACCTACCTAGGTGTCGAGCGGACCCTCTTCTACTTCGTATGTGTCGGCGCCGTCGCTGTTTTCAATCTTTTCGAGAGTCTGTTGGCGGGCGTCATCGTCTTTACAGGTGGCTACGCTTTTGGTCGATGGATAACGGACGCTGATCCCGCGATGCTGCGAATTCTCGCCCGCAGCGAACAATTCCGCCCTCGTTATGACGCCGCGAAGCAAGAGATCGCTGCCGTGGAGGTGCACTGATGCTGCGCTTGGATCGCGTCTTGAAGCCGTGGATGGAGTCTGGGGCACTCAACGCCCATATGAACCTGTACGGCTTCTGGGATGATGAGGTGTTCATCACCAAAAGTGGTGACCTCGGAACCGTCCTGCGTGTGCGCGGCGTCGATTACGAAAGCCTCGACCAAGCTACCCAAGAATATGCGGTCAAACGCCTCGAAGCAGCTCTCAAGATCTTTGGGCCTGGATTTCACGTTTACCAATACCTGTTTAAGACAAACCGGCCTCATATCCCATTCCAGAACTACGATGACCCGATCGTCCACGCTGCGGTCAACCAGCGAAAAGAATTCTTCGATAGCAAGCTCGAAAGTTTGTTTGAGGTTGAGATCTTCTACGCCATCGTGATCGAAGGGACCCGTTCTAAAACTGGCGTTATGGCTGCCCTGAAGCAGCTTGCGACCGATCCGCTGGCTGGACTGCGAGAACTAAGAGCGCAGTTCTCGAATGACAAAATGAAGGTCCTTCTTCGTGAGCAGATTGAAGGAGACCTGCTGAAGCTCCAACAGCGCACGAACAGCTTCATCCGGCAGCTCGCAGATTTTCTGCCAATCGATGCGTTGCAGAGGGACGACTGCTTCCGTTTCTTCCGCCGATTGGTGAATTACGACCTCTGGCGCATTGAAGGGAAACCGATCAACGGGCAGTTTCTCGACTACCAAGTCGTGAATTCCGATATCGAAGCCGAACGAGATCACCTGCATGTCGGCGATCATTTCGTCCGCGTTTTAACGATGAAAGAAGCGATCGGTGAAACCAAGCCTCGCACCGTAATACGCTCGCTAAGAAACTCAAGCGACAACTCCCACAGACTTTGACCCGCAGCCGTTTCGTCGCGAACGCACACTTGCATTTGGCATCACCTCGGAGCGATTTTACCAGCGGAGATCAAGGGCGGCGCGCCTTTCCGCCAGCGCGGCTCCAGCTATTAAGCGAAGTAGTCCAGTATAAAGAAGCGCATCGACTCTGCTACATCCGTGGGTCTGAAGGGTTGCGTTCGACTCCGTCTCATTTGGATACCTCATTGAACCCACGCCCACTCAGGATCATTGGCACGCACTTTTCCGCTCGCGCTACTCTGGTTTTTGCCTGCTTCGCAGATGTGACGTGGAAGATGTATGACTTCCTCCGGCCTGGGGTGAGCGTTGCGAATGCCGACCTGAGAACCGCGTTGTCATCCAGTCTCCTCTGCAACTCCTCAGGAATTGGGTAGTCTGAAGCTTTTTTGAGCACGACCCTCTTCCCTGACTTCTCCAATTCGATGGCTTCGTAGAGGTAGTCCTTCAATGTTGATCGTACGGCCGTGATCTGTCCAAGAGAGGTGAATTTAATCCATCGCCCGGCCTGCATCTGTCCAATCCGTTGAAGAAGGTGCTTCGGATCTTTGAGCAGTGCGCCCTTGAACAACGATAACGCGCACGACTCCTTGAGCGGGATCACTATCGCTACGTTTTTCTTGCGAAAGGTGAAGCACGGTTTGCCCCACTTGAGTTCTTCAGTGAGGTCGCAGTCGAGCGCGATCTGGCGTAGCTTATCTGTTTCCTTCTGCCACTTTTTCGCAAAGGGAACTTTCATCGTTTCAGGCCCTTTCCCAACACTGCTGATTCATTCAATTCTGCCTAAAAGTCGCTCTGCCTTTGTCTTCACATCGTACGCCTGTGCCCCGCTACTCCTGTAAAGGGTGTCCGCTTCGCTTCCATGAACTGCTCCGCCTGATCGGCTCCGCTGCCCTTGACAGCGCGGGGAGACAGGCGTTCCGACCGCCTATCAAGGGCAGTGAAGCCTTGAGACAGGAGCTGAGTATGAATTATCTACCGACTATTCCGCTATTTCCCGCAGGTCAGATCGTTGCCACACCCGGAGCGCTCGCGCTATTAGAGCAGGCGAACAGATCGTCATTGGAGTTCCTCTCTCGCCATCTGCGAGGCGACTGGGGCGATCTTTGCCAGGATGACAAGACCGAAAACGAATTGAGTCTCAAACAGGGCTTTCGACTTCTGAGCAGCTATCGCGTGAGCGAGGCTCAGACACTGTGGGTCATTACTGAGGCTGACAGATCGGTCACGACATTGCTGCTGCCCGAGGAATACTGAGCAGAAATGAAAGGCCCCGGCTCGGGCGGCCGGGGCTTTTCGGTGCGCTCGGGAAGCGCCCCCTCGATGACGTAATAATAACCAGCAAAAAGTGTAGCACGCCATCATCACAGACGATCACGAGTCGTGGGCTACTTTGACGGTCGCTTGACAACGCTTCTCCCGTGCGTTGCAGTAGCTGCCGGGGCGGTTGGATGATCTGTACCCTGAAATATCGAAGACGCAGTAAACCCAACAAGTATCATCGCGGTCAGCAATGCCCAGACGAGGACAACTGGTTTCCAGGGGACGAGAACGAGAAATCGCATAACAACTACTCCGAGGACGAGCGGCGGCGAGCCGTCAGATCAGTATAGATCCCAAGCTCCGGGTCAATTAGGATTTCTTGCCATGCTTTCTCCCGTGCCGAGCGTACGAGAGCGCTCTTTTCAGATCAGCAGATAAATCCATGTCTTCGGCCGCAATGTGAACGGGCACATCGAGACCGGTCTCATGCCCCATATATCGGCTCAATTCTTCAGTAGACGCTGTCATGAAGCGACCCTCGCGAGTTATTGGCATTCCAGATCTTGCCCAACGTTGGGCGACGGCCACTGGCTGTCCTAGAAATTTCGCGATCTGTGTCCAGCCCTTAAGGCGATCCGGCTGAGGCTGCTTCCGCACACCGGAATTCTTCTTGGGACTTTTCTTCTTCGTTTTCACGCGTTCATCTTACGCGAACAGGATAGCGAGTCCACTCCAGGCCAGCCTGGCGAATCCCTAGGAAATAAAGACCTGGCGACACTCCGGCCAAATCGATGTCGGCCTTAAGAATCACAGTGTGATTCTCTAATCGAGCGATTCCGGTTGTGCTCCTGGTTTCCTCACCAGCTCTGTCTAGCAATGCAACCTCGTATGTTCCTTCTTGACTGCCGATCGGCAAATCGAAAACCAAGTGTTTCGTTCCGAGGGGCAGCTGAATAGGGGACTGGGTATTGGAATCAGGATTTTCCCCGCGCGCAACTGATCGTTCACGAAGGTCTATCGTTGCCGTCTGAACGGCGGTCGTGGTACGAATCCACAGTAACGCTCCGAGGACAATAAGAATGAGTGCTGCGGCAGCGAGTGCCATTCGAAGCATCCGTGGTCTGCGAGTAGCTTCCGTCCGAAATTGCGAAAAATCTTGAAAGCAGGGACTGCAGGAACTGAGGTGATTGAGTAATTGGTCGGCTCGCGAAAGCGGAACTTCACGTTCGGCCATGCGCCGCAGAACGGTAGGGTCTGGGCATCCGACTCTCCCAGGATTCGGGAAATCGCGGGATAGGCCTCGATCTAGCAGATCTAGAATCCGTTTCTCTTCTACGCTGAAATCGTCTTGCCGTTTCAGAATTTGCCTTCCCTCAATCATGACCTGCTGCCAAAGTGTAACGCCGCTTTGAGGCGACGCAACGCAAACTTAAAAACCAAACTTGTCCCGCAACTTCGCAAGGGCATAACGAAACCTGAGCTTCGCCTGTGCTTCTGTCAACCCAAAAAACGTGGCGATCTCATTCCACGAGTATCCGTACTGACGTGCTGCCCAGACCTTGCGAGTCCATTCATCCATGCTTTGAATCACTTCGTTGATTTGAACTGATTGCTCGATGTGCCGCGCAGTTTCCGAATCCTGAGCCTGCCGGAAAACTTCTAGGTCGTTACTTGACGCAACGTGCTGGATAGCGGCGCTCCGTTTTCTTTCCTTTCGTAGCGCTCGATTAAAACGATGATGGAAAATGCCGAATAGGTATGCGTCGAGATCGCGTGGTGGCGAGCCTCTACCGTTTGATCTCGCTATCGTTTTTGCCACTGATTGCAGCACTGATTCCCAAACCTCAGTCGCAGTGGCAACGGCCTCATCAGAGGTCTTCTGAGGTTGTTCCTTAAGCGCATGGCTCCGCACACGCGGCCAAAGTCGCTGAGCGGCGGCATTCAATTGTCGGATCTCGTGCTGTGTAGACGGATTCTGAGAAGTAAAACTTGAAAGAATCCACTCTGGACCTGTGTCACCGCCGGACATCAATCGCCTCACTCAAATAGGTGGCCAGAGTTACAACTGGTGGAAGGCATAGGATTTAGCGGCGACTGTGGATTTCCCACAGATTCATATACTTAAAAGTGACACCTAAAGATTAGGGGTGTCAAGCGCTGCCAGCTTAAACCCGCGCTGCTTACAAAAAGTTCCCATTGATACTTTTTCTGGCTCGACGGTTCCTTAAAGGAATGTAGGGGTACGGCCGGAACCTGAAAGGACCTGCCCATGCCAAACGGAAGTCGTAATGGCCGTTAAGCTGGAAATTCGTCATCTGCAGGCTGTGGTGGTACTAGGGGAAGAACTGAACTTTACTCGGGCCGCCCAGATCTTACGCATCGGCCAGCCCGCGCTGAGCAAGCAGATTAATGAAGTTGAAGAGCACAATAGACTCAAGCTTTTCACCCGCGAAAAGGGGCGCATTGTCGACCTGACCGACGCTGGCAGGGCTTTCGTCGAACACGCACGCGTGGCGCTTTTTCACGCCGAAAGAGCAATTCACCTTGCCCGCGCGGCCCAGGAAGGCGCCGAAAGCGTTCTGTTGATTGGGCACTCTCATTACGCCGACAGGACATGGATATCGGCCCTGCTGGCAATTCGCCTCCCGCTCTTTCCGAAGTTGAGAGTCCGATTAGTGACTCGGTCCGCAATCGAACTCGCCCGCGAAGTGTTGCGTGGAGAACTTAACATTGCTCTTGTGACTGCTCCTCCAGAAGATCCTCAAATTACGAAGGTGCCTTTTGCTCGAACATCCCTATATGTTGCTCTTCCACGCAATCACCGGGCAGCGCGGAAGGAGCACGTTACTATTCGAGATTTAAAAGGAGATGACTGGGTATTGCCTGGAAAGAATGTCCATCCAATTATTCATGATGCCATTCTCCGGGCCGCGCAATTGGCAGGAATTGCTCCAAAAGACGCTCACGATGTGATGACGGCCCATCAAGCTGTGCACTTGGTATCCGAACATGTGGGAATCGCTATCATTCCTAAGCCGGCCGTAAGCCAGTTTCATGAGGAGGGAGTCGTCCTTAAGCCTCTTTCCGATCCGCGACTCTGGTTCGAGACATGCTTGATTATGAGAGCCGAGGAAAGCTCCCGAGTTGTTAATGACTTTGCGCGAGCCTTTCTCAGGCAGTTCTCTCCCAAAGTTCTCACTCCGAAGCAAATGGAACTGCCATTGCCGGCGTGACGCCTAAGAAGGGATCAGAACACAAGGGCCCATTCGCCAGAGTGATTGCTCGATTGGTTCTCCATATGCGACCCGTACATCACCCTTTCTAGCTGCCGATCAGAGCGGAAAGATACTTCACTGCAGACGTGTCCAGCCCATTGCCAAAGAAGTTCTCGTTCTTTTTGATTCTTCGTCCGAAGAAGCGTTGGTAATGTTGGTATGCGCGGTCGGACAGATCGCCACCTGAGACGACAGCAAATGCAGGCGGATCACGCCGTGAAAGTTGTACCCGCTTCAGCAGATACTTGAATTCGTAATCGGCAGCCGGGAGCGAATATCCGATGAAAATCCAGTTCTTCGCGGTTCGGAGAAGCCTCTCTGCTGAAAACCACGACTTCTGAAACATCGGGAAATCAAGAGCCTTTCTGTAGCTGAATGTGGCAAACCTCGTTCCAAGGCTATCTGCGCCGCATCTTCCACAGTGCCACCGGTCGATTTTGTGGTGAGAACTCGGGTCTATTCGTTTCCAGTCTTCTGACGAAAGCAGTTGGCCAGCCACCTTGTACGTCTCGTCTGGCGGCATCCAGAATAGGCGGCGGCAATTGTCGCAATACAACCAGTTCACCGACCCGTGCATTTTGATGATAGGCACCTTCGCTCCGATCGCGGTCGTCTCTTTAATTTCTTTTTGCGCAGAGCGCAGGGAGCCGCAAATCGCATCGCATCCATACCCAAAATGTCGAATGCCGTGAGCTTCCGCGAGCATGTCCTCAACCACAGTGTCCCAGTTAGTCGCGACAAAGCCCACGATAGCTGGATTGAGCCGCTGGAAAAAGTTCAGCAGCACTTGCCAATCCGCGTCTTTCCTGTCTCCTGCTTGGCGGTACCGTTCGCGAAGCATGGTGATAATTCGATAGATCAGACCTCTGCGAATGGTCCTCAACTCGGAAGCAGAGAATTCCGATCCCAGGTTATGCCCCGTATTGGCAGAGAGATCGATACAAGTGAAGATGTCCTCCAACTCAGGCCAGAACTTGGCACCCGCGCTCGTTTTGTGGTCAAAGGCTCGATTGACGAATGTCCGGAGATGCTGAACGATTTTCCCGCTGTTTCCGCTCGCGCTACCGCGGCCGCTCAGCAGGGCATCTGTAAAGTCGCGCTGCAGGGGCATCCCCGCGTACAGCGAAAATCCCGCGCCCACAACGAAAACAGAGTTCTCGCGTTTTGGTGACATCTAGTTCGCTCTCTTAAGAAGATGCAGAGGGAGGATTGTAAACGTAAACAAGCGCGGTGACTTTCGGATCGGAACATCTTCGATCGCAAAGGGATTGCGCGGGAGGTAGGGAGGTGCTAGGCTAGGCGAATAAAAGGCGAATACGACCGGAGTTCCTTATGTCCGCTTCCCAGTCCTTAGCCCCGCGCCCGCTGGCAAGTCTTGAAACTGTTCACAACATCCTGGGATCGCTCGTCGCGCGCTATCACCAGGAGGAAGTGCTCACTGCAATACGGCAGATTCCCGCCCGAGATGCCAAGTCTCTCCCCGTGCCAACTTGGGTGACAAGTGCCTTGAGTGAGGCATATCGGGCCAAAGGAATTCGCGAGCTGTACTCGCACCAGGCAGCCACCGCCGAACTGGTGCGCAATGGCAAGAACGTGGTTGTGGTGACGCCGACCGCATCGGGCAAGACCCTCTGCTACAACCTGCCGGTTTTGAATGCAGTGTTAGAAAATCCGGACACTCGCGCACTTTATCTGTTTCCAACCAAAGCACTCGCCCAGGACCAACTGGCAGAATTGCGGGACCTTGCGAAGCGTCTCGACGACCGCTTCGGAGTGTTCACGTATGACGGCGATACGCCGAGCGATGCGCGAAAGGCAATTCGCGAGCGCGGGCACATCGTGCTAACGAATCCGGACATGCTGCACACTGGCATTCTTCCGCACCACACAAAATGGATGAGGCTGTTCGAGAACCTGCGCTACATCGTGCTCGACGAGTTGCATACCTACCGTGGCGTGTTCGGCAGCCATCTTGCCAATGTACTCAGGCGCTTGAAACGAATCGCGAAGTTCTACGGTTCCGATCCGCAATTCATTTGCTGTTCTGCAACCATAGCGAATCCCGGCGAACTCGCTTCTCAACTGGTTGAGAAACAAGTCGAAGTCATAGAAGAGAACGGAGCACCCGCAGGCGAGAAGCTTTTCGTCTTTTACAATCCGCCGATGGTGAACCGAAATCTCGGGATTCGGCGCAGTTATATCAATGAAGCGACGCGTGTTGCGAAAGAGATTCTCGGCCGGAAGCTGCAGACGATTGTTTTCGCAAATAGCCGCCTGCACACCGAAGTCATTCTGACCTATTTGCAGCAGGCGAACCCGCCGAAGCCAGGCCAATCGGAACTAATTCGTGGCTATCGTGGAGGCTATTTGCCTGGAGAACGGCGCGAGATTGAACGCGGTCTGCGCGATGGCCATATTCTCGGAGTGGTCGCCACCAATGCCCTTGAACTGGGAATTGATGTAGGTTCGCTCGATGCGTGCGTAATGGCTGGATATGCGGGATCGATTGCTTCCACTTGGCAGAGGGCAGGACGTGCCGGACGACGAACCGGGAGTTCGTGCGCCGTCTTCGTCGCATCATCGGCGCCGCTGGATCAGTTCATCGTGCAGCATCCCGATTACTTCTTCGGCAGTTCGCCCGAACATGCCCACATCCGACCAGACAATCTTGAGATTTTGGTCAATCACTTGAAATGCGCGGCATTTGAATTGCCCATCTTGCCCGATGAGACATTTGGCAATGTCGATCTTCCCGGACTATGTGAACAACTCGGTGAAGCAGGATTTCTGCACCAGAGTGGCGGAGATTGGCACTGGATCGACGAAGCTTATCCGGCGAACACGATCAGCTTGCGATCGGTTACGTCCGACAACTTCGTGATCATCGACACAACTGGCGAGGACAAGGGCAAGCCGGAGGTGATCGGCGAGGTCGATTTTTCATCTGCCCTAACCACCGTCCATCCGAAAGCAATCTACATCCACCAGGGGCAGCAATACCACGTCGAGCACCTGGATTTCGACAAGCGCAAAGCCTATGTGAAACCCGTGAACGTGGACTACTACACGGACGCGATTCGCTACACCCAGGTTCGCGTACTGGAGGTCGCTCAGGAAGAAACGATTGCCGGACCAGCAGCACGCGCACGTGGCGATGTTCTCGTTCGATCTCAAGTTGTGGGTTTCAAGAAGATCAAATTCTTCACCAACGAGAACGTCGGCTCCGGAAAACTCGAACTGCCGGAGAACGAGATGCACACGACCTCGTTCTGGCTGACTCTCGGGCACAGCTTGCTTGCGGATTTGCCGTTTAGTCTCTCTGAACGTCAGAACGGGATCTTCGGTTTGCTGTATGCGCTTGGGTCAATGGCGACTCTTCTGATGATGTGCGACCGCCGCGATCTCGGTACAGCCGTCGGCGAACGTCCCCCAAGCGCGGCGAGCGAGATCAAGTGGGAAGATTTCGCCACAGGGCCCTCAGCGGGGTCTGACATTAAAGAATTCTTTGAGCCCAACCTTTACATCTACGACGCTTACCCAGGCGGTATTGGAATAAGCGAGCCGCTATACGAGTCTTGCGACACCCTGCTAAACCGCACACTCGAACTGATTGGTGGGTGTTCCTGCGAACACGGGTGCCCTTCCTGCGTTGGGCCGACTGCTGATCGCAGCGAAAGAACCAAAGAAGTTGCCCTTGAGATTCTTGGGAGACTGTGCGGAAACACTGAGTTTCTTGAGGCAAGGACGGCATGAGCACGCGCTACGTCAGCATCAAGGCTCTGCAGCGACCCCCACGTTCAGCGTCAGATGGAAGCGCAGGATATCCGACTCTGCTGAGCGATACCGATGGAATATCGTCCCAACCCGTCCGCCCAAACGTTGAGCGTCTGGTCCAGATTCTCGGGGCAACAACAAAAACCAATCAGTACGGTGAACACATTTCGGCACGCTGTTGGTGTGCTCAGCCAGCCGCGTTTTCGCCTGATGCCCGCGCTCTGAAATTGTTATTGCCAGAAGCACCGGACCAGGTAGCCGATCCTGAAGAATGGCTTTTTCTCGATACCGAAACTACCGGCCTTTCGGGTGGGAGCGGCACATATCCCTTTCTCGTAGGCCTTGCATGGTGGGACGGCGGAGGACTTGAGATCGAGCAGCTGTTCATGCGGGAGTACAGCGAGGAGCGCTCCTTGCTGATTGCATTGCGAGAACGAATCGCAGAACGTCCGGTGCTCGTCACCTTCAATGGCAAAACCTTCGATTGGCCGCTGCTAGAAACTCGCTATCGAATGAGTCGCAAGATCGCTGTCCCGACTCCGCGCGCACACCTCGATTTCCTTCACCCGGCACGGAATCTATGGCGAATGCGACTTGGTTCGGTGCGGCTCTCCGAACTGGAACATCACGTCCTGGGCTGGGACCGAGGAGCTGATCTGCTTTCAGGCCTTATTCCACAAATCTATTTCGATTACTTGCGTGGAGGTCCACCCGAACGGCTAGTTCCGGTGCTCAACCACAATCAAATGGACCTGCGTGGGCTGGCAGCGCTGTCCAGCCGGATTCTTTCGCTGCTCAGCGATGTGGAGAACTTAGGGCAAGACGGATTGGAAATATTTGGTGTGTCCCGCATTTGCGAAAAGCAAGGGGAAGATATTCGAGCTCGCACGCTCTACGAGAAATCCATTGCGTCCTTTCTGCCAACTGAAACAGATCGGGTTGCGCGACGGTCACTCGCGCGACTTGCGAAGCGGCAAGGTGATTTCGAGTTGGCTTGTCAACTTTGGAAAGGCGCGGTCGGAAATTCGCGGCATGGCTATGAAGCGTACGAACAACTCGCAATTTATTACGAACGCACCGCACGCGATCCAGAGCAAGCTCGAGAAATCGTGCAGCAGGCACTCAATGAACTTCGTCGCGCACTCCAAATGGGCGACATCGCCCCAGGGCCATATCGCGAGATCAATACCAGGTTTGAACGTCGGATGCAGCGCCTAGAAAGAAAGAGCAAAAGGCCGCTTTGGGATTGCCTCGCGACACCCGTTCAGGCGTAAAGGTGAATGATATGGAGGAAGGACGAAAACGCGTACTAGGAATCATGGCGAGCATTCTGGTGTCGCGTCATCTAAAGACGACAGAAGACCTGCACGATAGCCGGCCGAGTCCGAGAACCGAGTCACTGGTCGGATCCGCCGTGCAATGGGCCGAACGGATTATGAGAAGGATTGACGGGACGTTCGCAAGTTCCGCGGATGACAAACGATGGCCGCGAGCCTAGAAGAAACGCTGGTCTCTGTCTGGCAACAAGCATTGGCCGATAATGCCAGGAGCGTGACACTGGAGGGCCGCACGTTTCCTGTCCGGCGCACGAGTCGATCTCGCTTGCGCGAAGTGGATTTTCAATTTAAGGGTTACGAACTGCGCGGTCTCGAACAGAATCCTGAAACGGCTTCGCGTTGGGCGCAATCGGCGAGGCAGGGAAAGAAAGTCATGCAAGTTCTGCAGCAGCGCCGCTACATCGCTGTTGTGGTTGATGGAAAAGTACAGTTCTACGGAAAACCGGCTCTATCGAATGATCGATGACAGCGACTCAAGTTGTTGCCAAGGCGGGGAGATGAGCTGTCGAGTGAATGTGTGAGAATTCCAAACCGAATCGCGCCAAATATTTCCGCAACCTATCGGCATCATTCGATAAGGATTTGCGGCTACGAGAGGCGCCAAACAGAGTACGGCCTGCTTCTGAAAGTGAGCGACTGCGCCTGCACACGTCAATGACAAATGCCAGTTGTGCCTGATCAAAAACGTCTATCTCTTTCAGTTGTTCGAGAGTAAGGAACTGTTCGAGTTCATCGCCTTCCTTAGTAGCGTCCGGCTTGTGCCAAGCCGCAGAGAGTCTGCTCGTTTCTTCATCCACCACCTGAGTGGAAATCCGGCCGCCTGGTGCGAGGGTTGCCATACGGGCGACCGCCGCATTTAGATCACGGAAATTTCCCGCCCACGACGCTGCCGGCGATAGCGCAAAATCCAAGAATCTTTCCCGAGCTTCTTTACTAAAGGTCACGCGGCGGCCCGCCTTTTCCGCAAAGCGGTCCAATTCGAAATCTAGGTTGGGCTCGATATCCTCGGCTCTGTTCTTGAGGCCAGGCATTACGAATGTCCAGAGATTGATTCGAGCTAGCAGATCTTCGCGAAATTTCCCGTCACGCACAGCTGCAAATAGGTCACGATTTGTGCCGGCGATGAGCTGAAAATCGCTATGCGCTTCTTCATCTGATCCGAGCGGCAGGAATGTCTTCTCCTCAAGAGCCCTCAGCAACATTGCTTGCTCGTCGATCCCAAGTTCTCCGATCTCGTCGAGAAACAGGACGCCTTTGTCAGCTGCGCGTAGCAGACCGGCACGATCTTTCTGAGCACCAGTGAAGGCTCCTTTCACATGGCCGAAAAGCGTAGACATCGCAGCATCGCCGCGGATCGTAGCGCAGTTCACATCCACAAAATTTCCTTCTATTGATCGACGAGTTTTTTTCAGTTCGTAGATTCGGCGCGCGAGCAGTGACTTCCCAGCGCCGGTGGGGCCCATAAGCAACAGAGGGTCGCGCGTGGAGATCGCGACCTGCTCGATACGCTCGATGAGACGATTGAAAGCCGTGTTGCGCGTGTCGATGCCTCCCTTCAGATATGAAATCCCTTCCCGTTGCTCCTGCCGAAATCGGGATGCGATGCGATCATATTTGGAAAGGTCGAGGTCAATAATCTTCACGGTTCCCGGCGCGCTGCGGTCGCGATCAGGCGAGGACTGAACAAGTCGGCCCGGAATGCATCGAGATTCGACCAAAAGAAACAGACATATTTGGGCGACGTGAGTGCCGGTCGTGATGTGGATGAGATAGTCTTCCGAATCCGTATCAAAGGTGTAGCCGCGCGCGAACTGAAAGAGAGCCTCATAGACCTCTTCGAAGTCCCACGGGTCCCCAAACTCGATCTGATGCAACCGGACTTCGGTCTCCGGTGAGACGGTTTGGACGTCACTCTTGATTGTTTTCGCCAGCGAAAGGTCACGCTTGCCGTGCAATAGTTCGAAGCGGTGAATAATGAGGTCCGGCTGTCTGCAGAGCGAAACGGTAGGCCGCCAGTTCTGCCATCGGTCTGGATGCTTACCCAAATCGAGCGTTGTGCCAAGCAGCCCAATCGCGACAGTTTTCCGAGAGAGTTTATCCATTAAGATAAGTATTTATCTCAATAGCTAAGAAATTGGAAGCTAATATCACCGCGTTCGTGTAACACTCGATTCTTCAGTTACTTGCGTGTAGACGCACTTTGGCCCGGAGCTTGCTTTAGTAGAGAGCAGAAGGAGAGACGATCATGTCAGGGGAAACCTACAACGTAATCCACGGCGGACAGGGCGTTCCAATCAAGGCCTGGACGAAAGGTGTCCAACTGGAAGATCAGGCAAAGACTCAGTTGCTGAATGTCGCCCAGTTGCCTTTTGTGTTTCGGTGGATTGCTGCGATGCCTGACGTTCACTGGGGTATAGGCGCGACCGTCGGCAGCGTGATTCCAACCAAGGGAGCAATCATTCCTGCGGCAGTCGGCGTAGATATCGGTTGCGGAATGATGGCGGTGCAGACTTCGCTGAATGCCCGCGATCTGCCCGACAACCTGCATGGCATCCGCGAAGCCATTGAGAAAGCAGTTCCGCATGGACGAACCAATCACGGGGGAGCAGGCGATAAAGGGGCGTGGCACGACATTCCTCGTGAAAACCAGGAACTGTGGGGCGCGGGTCTGAAGCCCCGCTATGACGCAATCTTGGCGAAACACCCAAAGCTGGATCGCGGAAATCACGCGAACCACCTGGGAACGTTGGGAACTGGAAATCACTTCATCGAGGTATGCCTCGATGAAAGCGAGATGGTCTGGTTCATGCTTCACAGCGGTTCACGAGGCGTGGGAAATCGAATGGGTACGTACTTCATTGAGCTAGCGAAGAAGGACATGGAGCGATTCTTTGTCACTTTGCCGGACCGTGATCTCGCGTACTTTCCAGAGCACACGGAACACTTCGACGACTACGTCGAGGCGGTTGAGTGGGCACAGGATTTTGCTCGCTCGAATCGCGATCTGATGATGCGACAGATCGTGAGCGCGGTGCGTGGTAGCGGACTTGTGCCGGAGTTCACGGCAGAAGTGAAGAGCATCAACTGCCACCACAACTATGTGGCACGCGAGTCGCACTTCGGCCAGAACGTACTCGTCACGCGTAAGGGTGCAGTTCGTGCGCGCGAGGGAGACATGGGAATTGTCCCTGGCAGTATGGGTGCGCGCTCTTACATCGTGCGCGGAAAAGGTAACGCGGAGAGCTTCCACAGCTGCAGTCATGGCGCAGGTCGTGCAATGTCTCGTCATGAAGCGAAAAAGCGCTTCACGATTGAGGATCACATCCGTATGACTGAGGGAGTGGAATGTCGTAAGGACGCGGACGTGATCGATGAGACGCCAGCGGCTTACAAGCCGATCGATGCAGTTATGGCGGCACAGGCTGATCTGGTGGAAATCGTGCACACTCTGCGTCAGGTGGTTTGCGTGAAAGGATAAGTATGCCTAAAACAGAAGCTGTGAAGGCAGAAACGATTCGGATCGACGGGTCTTTCGGTGAAGGCGGTGGACAGATTCTGCGCAGTTCACTCAGTCTGTCGCTTGTCACCGGAAAGCCTTTCCGAATCGAGAACATCCGCGCAAATCGGGAGAAGCCTGGACTGCTGCGGCAGCACCTGACGGCAGTCCAGGCGGCGGTGGAAGTTGGTTCGGCTGAAGTTGAGGGCGCCGCGCTGGGTTCCAAAGCTCTGACATTCGTGCCTGGCAAGATTCGTTTCGGAGAATTTCGCTTTGCAATCGGCACGGCAGGCAGCGGAACGCTTGTTCTTCAGACGATCTTGCCGGCGTTGATCACTGCAGCGGGACCAAGCCGAATTGAGATCGAGGGCGGAACGCATAACCCCGCCGCTCCGCCCTTCGATTTCCTTCAACGGAGTTTCATTCCGCTGATCGAGCGGATGGGCCCGAACGTGAAATTGGAATTGCAGCGCTACGGTTTCTATCCAGCCGGAGGTGGTCGCATAGTTGTTGAGATCATTCCAACTGATGCATTGAAACCGATCGAACTGGAGGAACGAGGAGAGATCACAACGAAACTGGCGACGGCTCTTGTAGCGAACTTGCCATATCACATCGCTCGACGTGAGCTGGACACAGTTGGGAAGCTACTGAACTGGGATGCAGAGTCGCTGCGCTGCGAGGACACAAAGAACTCAGTCAGCCCCGGCAACCTGGTGATGATTGAATTGGCGAGCTCCAATGTGACTGAGATCTTCACTGCATTCGGGAAACTTGGGGTGAGTGCAGAAGATGTCGCCAAAGATGCAGCCGAACAGGCACGTGCATACATGCATTCGACTGCAGCCGTCGACGAGCATTTGGCCGACCAGCTTCTCCTGCCTCTAGCTTTGGCAGGAGACGGATCATTTTCTGCTGTCAGTCTCAATATGCATGCGACGACGAATATGGAAGTCATCCGGCAGTTCTTGCCGGTGCAATTCGAGGTGTCTGGTACTGCAGGGCACATGTTCGTATCCATTTGCCGTTGCTAAACAGGATGTACGAGGGTGATACAAAGTGAACACTAATCGGCCCGTCGAGTTTGGGATTAGCGTGCGTCCATCGCCGGAGACCAATGATCATGAAGTTGTTCTGCTGGGTGCCGGCGAGAATTTGGTCGACCGATTCTCGAAAAAGATGATGGGCTTGGACCCGGACCAAGTGCTCGTTGAGCCGTGTCCACTAGACGCGAGCGAGACTCCTCGTATTGTTACGATCGGCCGCTGCGGCTGCGGAGAAGTTGGCTGCGGGAGTGTAGAGGTGGAGATTCGTCGAGAGAATGCAGCAGTCACATGGCGGTCGTTGAATTCGCCACTGGAAATCCAGTTTGATTGTTCTCAGTACGAAGCAGAGATCGAGCGGGCTCTACGTGATCACAGCTGGGAAACTCCGGACCGAACGGCCGCGCGTTTGATAGGAGCAGCTGTTGACAAGGCGATTCTGGAACGCCGCGGCCTAGTATTTTCTTGGGCATCGGGACGATGTCGAGAAGGAAACATTACAGTGGCTCTGATGCTCAGTCCGGGACCATATCAGGTGCTTGTGAACTTGCCATGGGATGGAAAGAGCATTGAAAACATTGTCGATCGATTCGCATCGCTTCTGCGTGCCGAACCGGCATCCTGGCCTGATGTGGATTGTTACCCACAAGCGCAACACTTAGGTCCCCCGCCCTTCAGCGGACCGGGTTGGCGCGATCGCTCTTAGCACGCGCACGATCAAGCAATGGAGGACTTGAGAGATGCGACCAAACAATTTTCCTATTGCAAAAAGTATGAAGTCATGCCATGTTAGGACATCTTCTACGAAAGGACGCCCACATTGGCGGATTTCAAAAACAAAACGCTAAGCGGGCAACATCAGGCGATAACTCGACTGAGTTGCTATAGGGCGTCGCTCCGATCGCGCTAACCGATCTTCGGCGCTCTTTCCGCACAATTGAAAACTTAGCTGGGTGGCGAAAGCCACGGATACTTCGACTGTCAATCGATTAGTCCTTCGGGACTATCCGTTGCTGCTCATTCCCCCAGCCTGACTTACACGGTCAGTGGTGATTGGTGACGGATACTTCTCTAGTAGAAACAGCTTCCGAGCTGTGAGGTTCGAATCCTCCTGGGCGAAAGCCCTGCCGTGACCGCCTGTTCCCTGACCAGTACTGAATGGAGAGCGCCTGTTTGTTGCGTTACTCCGGAAGAATTAACCAAACTTTGGCCGGTGGTGAAGACTACGGTTACTTCGCCTCGAACGCGGGAGATGCAGGTTCGAATCCTGCCGCGGGAATTGTGCCCGCGTGGTCTAAACGGAAGGACACCTAATGTTCCGTCGTCGCTAGTTCCCCGGCCAATCATCCACTGTATGGCTCGGGCGTTCCGTCCGGGCAGGAATTATTCCGGCACGCCGGTTAGAAACGAATGCAATGCACGACTTGTTAAGAAACCTAGTAAACGGGCAGAACCAATTCGCCTCTGGCGGCCTGTTATTGATGATCATCGGTGGCATCAGCGTCTGGCTGCGACGTGTACCAGAGACCATCTGGTACTGGATCGTGCGCCAGACCACGATGATCATCACAGTCGTCGATGACGACGCGGCATTCGTGTGGGTCAAAGAATGGTTTCTGGAGCAGAAGTTTCTTGCACGAATCAGGAATCTCGATTTAGATACGACGGTACGCAACGAGCGCATCGCGATGATTCCCGCGCCAGGAAAGCACTGGTTTTGGTACGGGGGGCGGCCGTTCGAAGTGTGGTTTTCACGCACGGAAAACACGCAGGAGCGTGGTGCCCGGCGAATAGAGTCTCTGACATTCCGGACACTCGGACGGAATCGCCATCTCTTGAAGAGATTCGTTGACGATGTAGTTTCGTGTCATGTGCGGCGAGAGGGAGTGCAGTCGTACCTGTACACCTACAACGATGGCTGGGACTACGTCGAGGGGTACTCGCCGCGACTGCTGGAGTCGGTAGTACTGGAGCCAGGCGAAAAAGAGCTCCTGATGGAGGATATTGCATTATTTCGCAAAACGAAGAATCGATATCAGCGGTTAGGAATTCCGTATCATCGCGGCTATCTGTTTTATGGGCCACCTGGTACTGGGAAGACTTCGTTGGTTTCGGCGCTAGCCGCACATTGCGGATTATCTATCTATATAGCCAACCTTACTGAATTCACCGATCGTAGCTTGATGTTGGCGGTAAATCAGGTGCCGGCGAACTCGGTTCTGCTGTTCGAGGACATTGATTGCATGAAGAGCAGCCAGACGCGAACTGAGCCCCCGGATGCAAAGCAGAGTGCTTCTCCTCAGAATGGCGTCACTCTTTCTGGATTGCTGAATGTGCTGGACGGGTTTCATGCTCCGAACGGTGTGCTGTTTGTGATGACAACGAATCACGTCGATAAGTTAGACCCGGCGCTACTGCGTCCGGGAAGGATCGATTACAAACTTTTCTTGGGAAAGGCGAGCGACCGGCAAAAAGTAGAGCTGTATTGCAGGTTCTTTCCCGATGCGTCGGAACGAGAAGCGCGAGAGTTTGTCGAAGCTTCCGGATCGGCAGACACGATGGCCGAGTTTCAAGGCCTGCTCCTGGCTCTGGAGCGTGCAGAAACTCACCTGGATGAATTGGCGGCGAGCCACGGAATCCTGGTTTAAAGCATTCGCCGGTGTTCGAAGGGTGCGGGTTCGAATCCTGTCACGGCGCCTACGGTCGTGTAGCTCAATTGGCAGAGCAAGACCGTTGCCGGTAATTCCCGGCGAGTGTAGAGGCTAAGGAAGCCTGAAGTCGGCATGATTGTCTCGGAGGAGTGCCATGAAAGATCTTGTTTTGGACGGTGCAGCTTGGTTCACCACGGACGATGTGTACGATGCATTTTTCCTTGCGGTAGGCGCGCCCGAATGGCACGGGCGCAATTTCGATGCATTACGGGACAGCATCGCCGGAGGTGAAATCAACAAGCTGGAAGTACCGTACAAGCTCGTGATCAAGAACTACGACAAGATCCGCGGCGAAGCGAAAGGACTGGCCGACGATTTCATTGATCTAATACACGAACTCGCGGCAGAAGGTTGTCCGGTTGAGGTTTGCGCGAATGAATCGAGTGGTGGAAGCAAGCGCTCGCGAATCCAACAGAGTCGTCTTGATGAGATGGAAGCGGAGTTTGAGCGAACTCTCATTCCGTTGCTGAAGGAATGCGCAGCAGGACGATGGGGGTTGTTCGGACAAAATGAGCACTTGGAAGAACGCAGGTATCTTCATTGGCCGGCAGCGGAGGATCTGACGCGTCGAGCGCAACAGATACATATTCTGCGCGCGGAGTTTGGCCAGCCGAACTCCGTGGTGGAACGCTTTCTGCATTACTGCTCGTTGCGCGGTGCAAACGTACCTGGCGAGCCGAAACTAGCAAAGGCTTTTCTGGGCGAAATTGGGACTTGAAACTTAGAAGGACTTTCGCCGGTGGTGAAGACGAGGGTTACTTCGTAATCCGACGGTCGCAGGTTCGATTCCTGCCATGGCTTCGTGCCATGTAGCTCAACGGTTAGAGCATCGGACAAATACCGTCGTCGCCAAATTCCCCGGCGAGAAGGGCAGGACCGCACGGGTTGTCTTTTCGGATGGAACATGCGCAATTACGAGGAAGCGTTTGTAAGAGGATTCGTCGAAGTCAACAGGCAGGAAAGATTTCTTGGTTTCCTTGGCAGTGCGAAGAAGCGTCGTAAGTTGATCGGCGAGTTTGACCATTTGAAGTCCGGCTTTCTCGATCGCGAGTTCATGATTCCGCTTCGCGGTGCGGGATCTTTGCTACCGAATGTCTTTGCTGCGCTCCGGAAGATGGGGGCTCCAGAAACATGCTGGGCGATGGGTGGCCGATTTGATGGGCAGGAGAAAGAACTGTTGCAAGCACTACGAGAGTCGGGGGACGGATTTGTTCTGTCCTGTATCCCGGGAAGGCTGGCATACATAAAAACCGAAGACGAGGAGTTCATTCTGCGGCGTTGATGTCTTAAACGACGCGCATTGAAAGTGAGGAAAACATGGCCCGACTGAACACACTGAATCTCAACACTGCACCTCGCACGCACGAGGGTACACCGGCACGGCACATCTCTCCCGAGATGCAGCTGCGGCGCTCTGTGCTCGCCTGCCTGCTTTGGGAGAGCCAGTTCTACGAGGACGGAGTCGAGATCGCCGGCCGCATCGCCGAGCTGGTGCCCAAGGTTGCGGCCGACAAGGTGGCTCCGCTTGCTATCGAGGCCCGCGAGCAGATGAAGCTGCGCCACGCGCCGCTTCTGCTCATCCGCGAAATGGCGCGCCACAAGACGCACCGCGCGCCTGTGTCGGAAACGCTCGCTCGCGTGATCCAGCGTGCTGACGAGCTCGCTGAGTTCGTTGCCATGTACTGGAAGGACGGGCGTGTGCCGCTCTCCGGTCAGGTGAAGAAGGGACTCGCGGCAGCTTTCCCGAAGTTTGATGAATACCAGCTCGCCAAGTATGACCGTGGCGGGCCCATCAAACTGCGGGACGTGCTTTTCCTCTGCCACGCCAAGCCTCGCGATGAGGCTCAGGCTGCGGCGTGGAAGAACCTCATCTCGGGAACCCTGACCACGCCCGATACATGGGAAGTTGCGCTCTCCTCGGGTGCGGACAAGCACGAGGCCTGGGAGCGGTTGCTTCGCGAGCAGAAACTAGGGGCACTGGCTCTACTCCGTAACTTGCGCAATATGCGTGAGGCCGGAGTCAGCGACAAGCTAGTCGTTCGTGCTCTCGGAGAGATGAAGACGGACCGAGTTCTTCCGTTCCGATTCATCGCCGCTACACGTTACGCTCCGCAGCACGAGCCTGAGCTTGAGCAGGCAATGTTCCGCTCGCTCAAGAACCAGACTCCGCTGCCGGGTACCACTGCGCTGGTCGTGGATACCAGTCCTTCAATGTGGATGGCACGGCTCAGCCGAAACAGCGACATGGATCGGTTCGAGGCTGCAGCCGGGCTTGCCATTTTGCTTCGCGAGACTGCCGAGCGGGTGAACGTGTACGCGTTCAATGAGAAGGCGTACGAGGTTCCTCCGCGGCGCGGATTCGCCCTGCGAGATGCGCTGGCAGGTACCAAGAACAACTGGAGCCGAGGCGGACTCGCTGTCGCTGCCGCAAACCGCGATGGCTATGACCGCATCATCGTTATCACGGACGGTCAGTGGCACTTCTCGGACACCACTACCGTACAGGGCTACGGTGAGGGTGACCCGCAGACGGTCGCGCCGGCTCCGCTCACGAAGCAGGCTTACATGATCAATGTGGCTAGCTACAAGAACGGCGTTGGCTACGGCAAGTGGATGAACATTGATGGCTGGAGCGATTCAGTCATAGAGTACATCCGCGCGCTGGAGCAGACAAAATGGGTCAACTAATCTCCACCGGCCTCGTGTAGCGCCGGACCGGTGGAGTTCAATACGAAGCGAGAATACGACGCGTATGTTAGTGCCGTAACGTGCTATACTCGGCTTGAAAATGACTATAAAGACCAAATCCATGATGAGACGGCGCGTCAATCGCGCTCGGCCTTCGGGATTGGTCTGTCCATAGCACCAACTAAGTTCAGATTCAAATCCACGAAGGCTCCGACCCAAAGTCGGGGCCTTTTGGTTTTTGCGGATGTTTTGGCCGGTAGCCAAGCTGGAAAGGCACGTGACTGTTAATCACGCCATGCGCAGGTTCGAATCCTGCCCGGCCAGCCAAATTTTGAGACGTGGCTCGCTAGTTCAGTAGGAAGAACGCGGCTCTCATAAAGCCGTCGTGGATGGTTCGAATCCATCGCGAGCCACCAGTGGAGGGGCCTCCGGGAGGAGCAGTGGCTTATATCCACTTTGGCGCCAGATTAGCGCGGCTAGGCAGGTTCGACTCCTGCACCCTCTACCAGAGTTTGCGCCGGTAGTTCAACGGACGAGAACAGTTGGCCTACACCCAACAGATGCGGGTTCAACTCCCGAACGGCGCACCAAGCAGGATTAGCTCGAAGGTCGAGCCCGCGATCGATAATCGCGAGGCGTTGGTTCGATTCCAACATCCTGCACCAGTTGTTGATTGAACGTGGGTGACTGGCAGAGATGGCTGATGCACTCGCCTCTTAAGCGAGACCAGGCTGGTTCGATTCCAGCGTCACCCACCAGATTTTGCGGGATTGGCAGATAGGGATATGCACTCGCCTTTTAAGCGAGACGAAGCAGGTTCGATTCCTGCATCCCGCACCAGAGTCTTGAAGAAGAGGCGGCATAGCATAACGGACGAATGCGCCGAGCTTCTACCTCGGATGATGAGAGTTCAAATCTCTCTGCCGCTTCCAAATTTCAGGGATGTGGTCCAACGGATAAGGGCGCAAGGCTACGAACCTTGAGATCAGAGTTCAATTCTCTGCATCCCTACCAGATCTAGTTCCGCTCGCGTGGTCTAAAGCATGATGACGCTTCGGTCCTAACGAAGAGATCCGGGTTGGATTCCCGGCGCGAGTTCCAGATGGGTGGGTAGTGTAACTGAACAACACGGTAGCGTCCGAAGCTGCAAATCCGGGTTTGACTCCCGGCCCGCCCACCAACCGCTCATTCCGCTCGCCCAGCCCTCATCGCGTATCAGCATAAAGCGGTGTTGGTTTCCAGACGTACTTCCCAGTCTTGTCGATGTAACCGTAGTCGCGGTCTTCAGTAGTGACGAACGCCAGCCCATTGTGAAAGTCCTCTACTCGAAACAGCTTCCTTGGTGCAATCACCATCTGTCCTGACTTGTCGATGTAGCCCCACTTGTCGCCGATCTTCACCGCCGCGAGTCCATCAGAGAAATGAAATGTAAGGTCGTACTTTGGTGGAATCACCACTTTTCCAGTTCGATCAATAAAACCGTACTTGTTTCCGAACTTCCACCGTGACAGTCCTTCAGAAAAGTCTCCCCAGACCGTCGAGCAGTCCTTTTCGCCGGCCGAAAGAGGTGGTTGCAGTACTAGGTTGCCAGTCCGATCGATGTAGCCGCAGTTCTGCTTTCGGTTGACTGGAGCAAGACCTTCGCGGAACGAACTTCCCCATTCAAACGTCGGCTGAACGACCCATTTTCCTGTCGTGTCGATGTAACCCCATCCATCATCGCCCGACCGCGATTTAGTTGCCGCTGCGAACCCCTCTGCGAATGGATACGCATACGCAAACTCGGTTGGAATTACGAGCTTGCCCGCTTTGTCGATGTATCCGGTCTTGCCGTTCAACTCGACCTTTGCCAAGCCATCATGAAAGCTATCGTCTGTTCCATCGCTTCCTATATTGCTTTTTTCGCCGTGCCCTTCTTTGTAGTCAGGAGGGATCACGACCGAACCCGTCTTGTCGATAAATCCCCAGCGGCCGTCAATGCCCAGGCTGCTGCCTGACACTTGCACCTTCGCGAGTCCTTCCGAGAACTCTTCAGCCCATGGAAATTTTGGCTCGATTACGACCGACCCTTTGGCATCGATATAACCCCAGTTCCCGTCGCGCTCGAACCGGGCGAGACCCTCTGAAAAATCCCCAACAGCATCGAAGCAAAGCGGGATCACAACTTGCCCTGCTCGGTTGATGAACCCTCCCCTTCCGCGGTTCATAACTGGGAACAAGTCACTTCCTCGCGGCATAGGTTCACTTTGGGCGGGGTGGTTCTTTGCCATGCAGTCCTGATCCTGCGGAGCATGCGCGGCTGCCAGCGTTCCATCCGCCGTAACCTCGCGACCGGAACAACCGCCGTAGTTGTTCTCGTATTCGCTGCATTGGCCTTTGTCGAAATCGCTACGGGTCCACTTCAGGAGACCTGTTGGGCCTCCGTAACGCCAAAGCATCATGTGTTTGTCGGGAAACAGGAGCCAGTAGGATTCCGAGTAAGTGTTTCCAACGATGAGCAGCACCACATCGGACTGTTGCGGCTTCACCCGCTCGATTAGGTCCTCGCGTCCACGAAGCTTCATGTCCGCCGTGAATACTCGCATCGCTTTGTCGCCAAACGACTGGTTGTGCACGTAAGAGATCCGAAACTCTACACGGGGATTGTCATGGATGTATTTATTGAGCCACGCGACTGAGAGGGCCAGCTTCTCGTATTTCTGTGCGGAGTGCAGGAATTCATCGACTCCTTCCACCTTGCCGTTCGCATAACGCAGCACTAGAGCGTAGTCAACGTTCGGAGGGAAGGTGTCTTTGCGTACCGAAGCGTGCAGGTTCATCTCTTCTGGCTCGCCCTTGTAGGTGGCGGTTCCATATTCCGGATGGTGATAGGGGGTGAGCTCAGCCGTAACAACTTCATACGTCGTCCGGAGTTTCTCCAACGCTTGTCCAGCTCGTTCGTCCGACCCGAGCAGGTTCCATTCGCGTTCGATCAATCGCATTACCGATTCTGTGAGCTGCTCGGCGAGGCCATTGCCAGCGAGTCTTTCTTTGTTGACGTAATTGCCAGGCAACAGCGCAGAAACAGCACGTGAGATCGCTGCGTTGTAGGTATCTGTCCTTGTATCACTGACCTTCCACGGCAGCATGAACACATAGTATGAATGCGATTCAGCGCCTAGCGTCGATCCATCTTCGAAAACGACATCAACGCTCGCGCCCGGATAATCGTCGGACTTCGTATACGTGAAGAGGCTTGGAAGAGCTTTCTCGATCACCGCAACGTCCGTGAATGCGTTGTTGAACATCTGCTGTTGCTTGGCAGTCGTCGCAGTTGCTTGCGCCCAAGCTCTCGGTTTTTGTGATGCAGCGTTCTTTTGGAGCCATTCAGTAGTGATGCCGAGATTCGTTAGGTCAGGTTTAGTGACAGGCTCGGCCAAAAGAGCTGAAACGAGTGCCTGAACCTTATCAGCGCTTACAGACCTATCATTCGAGATGAACTTGTCGCCTTTGTGCTGGATTGTAACCACGTTCTTCTGAGGCGCACCAAGCCCACCCCATCCAGTGCGAATCTCGATTGCTTTGACACTCTTCTGAGGTTGGCCGACAGAGATTGGAACCGTGAGCAGCACGAGCAGCAGAACGCGAAGGATGGTCTTCAACGTTGCCATCAAAAAGCCCCCTCCAATATGGAACCGTGACCCGAAACTGACGGCAGCTCACCGACCACTGCTTATAGAGACACCGGAAAATAGAAGTATATTCGTGAAATTCAAGTAGGAGCACGACAAGACAACGGACCAAGGCTACCCAGCAGAGCCGGTTTCTCGAGGTTTCGTGAGCCTTTTAGGCCCACTTCTCGGCTATTGACGAATCGCAAGAATGATGTAACAGTGAAGATGAGCTACAAACAATGATGCGCAAGCCCCATACCGATTGCTACCCGACGCCAGCCACATTTATGTGGCAAGGTGCGGGGGAAGGTACGGTCATGTAACGGGGGCGCATCCATAACGCGTGATTTTCTGAGCCTCCGATACAAATCGGGGGCTTTTGGTTTTTATGGCGCATTTTCCAGGAAATGCGCAGATAGGAGGCAGTGTCGTCTAACGGCGAGGATGCGGCCCCTTCAAGGCTGAGATGGGAGTTCGATTCTCCTCACTGCTACCAAGTTATGAGTACACAAAGGATTGAACTCGAAGGCTTTGAAATCGAGCTTGGTTCGGAGCTTTATTGCGAGAGCGGCGGTGATCACCACGAGCTGGCAGATCGTGCGCGTACTGACCGCAGCCGACTTGGCCACAACGTGGATGAGTCCGCGGTGTTGTGCGTGCGATGCATGAAAGCGATACCACTGAAAGTGTAATGCCGGGTCGTCTAGTGGCAGGACTCTGGACTTTGAATCCGGGTACGGGCGTTCGAATCGCTCCCCGGCAGCCAGATCTTTGACAATTTCAAAATTCCCTCTTCGTCCAATGGCAGGACGCTACGCTCTGAACGCGGAAATCGTGGTTCGAGTCCACGGGAGGGAGCCGGAGCTATGGTCTATCGGCAGGATGGCTGATTGTCTCTCAGCAGGGACGGGTTCAACTCCCGTTAGCTCCGCCATAATTTCGCGGGAGATTCGTCCAGCGGCTAGGACACTGGTCTCCAAATCCAGGTACGAGGGTTCGAGTCCTTCATCTCCCGCCATTGCGAGCATGGTATAGCGGCTGGTGCCTCAGCCTTCCAAGCTGATGACGCGAGTTCGACTCTCGCTGCTCGCTCCATGCGGAAGTCGTCTAGTGGCTAAGACCCGACGTTGCCAACGTCGAGAGCGCGGGTTCGAGTCCCGCCTTCCGCTCCAGTTTATGAGGTGGCGTAGCCAAGACAGCAAGGCATCTGCCTGCAA
>DASRFP010000036.1:0-109121 GCA_035651475.1 Terriglobales bacterium
GCTGGCCCAGGCAGTTGCGGCGTTGGGCGACCAGCACATTGGCGAGCGAATCAACATCTTCCTGGCACGTCTTTGCTTTCGCGGAATTTACTTTCCCATGCTGACGAAATCGTCGTGGCTGCGCGTAATTTTCGAGAACCGCCGAACCATCTTGAGGCTGTTCAGCGACGGGATATCCCGATGGATTCACCCCTCAGTCGCTTCCGATGAGACCCCATCGTTGGAGCAAGTTTGAGCATGAGATCCATAACGCCAAAAACTTAGCGCTGGGCCATGCCTCTCGATATCCGCAGCCTATTCCACTTTCCCGGCCGCTGGCCCCACGGCTGTGGCCTCTCCAGTGTTCGGATCAATGCCGATCAGCGCGACTCCCCCCACTCCGCCGTGCACATCGCTAAGTACGTGACCACGAGCTCTCAGGTTGTCCTTCACGTCTTCGGGCAGGCTGCTGGGCACGGACAAGCTTCCCAGTTTCGCGCCGTCTTGACCGAAAGAGCTGATGAAATGTTCTGTGGAGAAGCGCGGCGCCCTAAACGCCTCCTCGGGAGCCATGCCGAAGACGACGTAGTTGAGAATGACTTGAATAGCTGCCTGATCCTGCTGGTCTCCACCCGCTACCGAGATCGCCATCACCGGATGGTTGTCATGAAAAAGCAGCGTCGGGCTTAGAGTAACTCGTGGCCGCTTGCCGGGCTCAATCACGTTGGGAGTTCCCGGAAATGTGTTCAAGCTGGTGAGCCGGCTTCCGTGAATAATGCCCGTGCGTCCAGCGACTCCCGCTGTACTCGAGAGGCCGCTGGGAGTTGCCGCAATGACGTTCCCAAATTTATCGGTCACGCACATGACAGTCGTTCCGCCATGCCACGGGCCGGTGATGGTAGGGGGCTTGGTCGGCTTCATGTTGTACGGGTCGCCCGGCCGCAGTTCGAGAGAGGCCTTTCTCGGATCGATCAGCTTGCGTCGCATTTCGGTGTACTGATCGGAGAGCAATTGCTGCATTGGAACTTTCGTAAAGTTCGGGTCACCGTAATATTCGTCTCGATCGGCGAGCGCCAGTTTCTCGGCTTCAATCACCGTGTGAATGAAATCCGCCGAATTGAAGCCCATCTTTTTCAGGTCAAAGCCTTCGAGCAGGCGCAGCGTTTGTAACAGATAAGGACCTTGCGTCAGTGGACCGGTCTTATAGACCGTGTAGCCGCGGTAGGTGGTTGTAAGCGGATCGACAACAGGAGTCTTGTGCGCTGCCAAATCTGATTTCCGAAGGAAGCCGCCCTTCTCGATATACCAGGCTTGCAAGGCGTCGGCGATGTCGCCGCGATAAAAGCGGTCCGAGACGGCTTGCAGCTTCTGCTCCCGAGTTCCTTTTGCATTTTTTTCCGATTCCACTAATTTGCGAAACGTTATTGCCAGATCCGCCTGCCAGTGCACGCCGGTTTCGATCACCTGCCCACTCCCTGTATCCCTATACCAAGTTGGACCACCAGCATCGAGAATGGCGAGCGTCGGCTTCACCACTTCCTCGAAACTTTCGGTTCCGTAGAGTTTCAGAAGAGTTACGACCGCATCAATGGTGCTGGGCACGGCCGCTGCCTTGACATCGCCATCCGGGATTCCGTGTTGCATGTACCAGGCGATCGCTTTCGGGTCGCGAGGCGCCTCACCGATTCCCTCGATCAGCTCCACGTTTTTCTGGTCGCCTTTTGGGTGTGGGCTGTAAACCAGAATGGGGACCTCCCCTCCCACGCAGAACGCACCGACATAAGTTACGGAGAGCGCCAGCAGAGTGGCGGCGCCCGCATCGGCGGCATTTCCGCCCTGTTCCAAAATCTTGATGCCTGCGGCAGTGGCGGCAGGCCTGCCGGAAACAACCACTCCTCGGTCGCCGACGACCACACTGGGTCCGTGTCGAGTGACCGGCGTTTTGCTGGCCTGCGGCCAAGCGAGTGGCGCGAATAGAAGGAGAAAAATGGATGATATCGAAATAATTTTCCGCATAAACAAAACGATAAGACTAAAAACCGCGAAGGCAAAGCGCACTTTTAGATATGCGGATTGAGTGGTGCCCGGGACCGGAATTGAACCGGTACGTTCCTTTCGGAACTCGGGATTTTAAGTCCCGTGCGTCTGCCAGTTTCGCCACCCGGGCGAGCAGCGTTAAACTTTTGATTATATTGCTACAGCAGTTCCTCATTCACTTCTAATCCAACGGCACCGAATGTGAAAGTGTGAGGTATCCGAGCTTTTTCCACAGCGCCCGAGCGGAAAGCGAACTCTTGGCGGCGGCCCAGACTGTGTGCATGTCATATCATGTTGGGGCAAAGGAGCAGTATCGATCCCGCTCTATGCTCACGCGAATCAGAGTTTCTCTCCTCCTCATGGCCCTGATTTCGGCCCCAGCCCTGGCCGGCGCCGATTTTGCCATGAAGGTCACCGAGAAAAATTACCTTGATACTCAAGGTTTCAGCGTTTTTCTCTACGACAGCACGTACCATCCCGTTTTTGTGGACCAAAAGAATACGGCCATGGAGATGATTCTTCACGGCCGCCGCATCGCTACTAACGGCGACGTGCGCCTGATGCCAACGCCGGAGCAGTGGGATTTAGTGGCAACCCTCAAAGGTCGCCATGCCGACAAGGCGAACAACCGACTCACTGCCGACCTCGCTTTCCCGACCTTCGACTTCAGTTACACACTGGAAGTGGCAGCGGAGCCAGGCGGCGTGAAGGTCAGCATCAATCTTGACAAGCCACTACCTCAAAAACTGGCGGGCCGGGCCGGCTTCAACCTAGAGTTCCTGCCCTCGATCTACATGGGCAAGGCTTACCTGGTGGACGGAACCAAAGCCGGCATCTTCCCGCGTACGCCTAACGATCCGATGAAGAAGGTATCGCCTCTGGCTGATGAACCGAAAAAGGCGTACTACCTGGAGGACTGGGATAAGGCCAAGGGATACACTCAACCGTTGCCGTTCGCCGAAGGCAAGAGCATCACGCTGGGGGTCGACGATGCGTTGGCCCGGGTGAATGTCGTATCGGATACGGCCAAGCTCATGCTGTTCGATGGACGGGACCGCGCGCAGAACGGATGGTTCGTGTTGCGCTCGCTGATTCCTTCCGGCAAGACCACCCGCGCCGTCGTCTGGCACATCCGGCCGGACGTGATTCCGAACTGGACGCGGCCGCCGATGGTCGCGCACAGCCAGGTAGGTTATGCGCCGGACTTCCCAAAGGTGGCGGTGCTCGAACTCGACCCGAAGTACAAAGCCCCGAAAACGGCCAGAGTGCTGCGCCTGATGGAAGACGGATCTTACAAACAGGTCTTCGAAGGCCCGATCACGCCGTCAACCCCGTGGCTGCGCTACGTCTATTCGAAATTCGACTTTACCCCGGTGAAGGATCCCGGCCTTTATGTAATCGAGTATGCAGACCAGCGTACGGCGCCATTCCCCATCTCAAAGGCCGCTTACGCTAACATCTGGCAGGACAGCCTGGACCATCACCTTGCGGAGCAGATGGATCATGTTTCAGTTCGCGAAGGCTATCGCATGTGGCATGGCGCTTCTCACCTGGATGATGGCCGTATGGCGCCTGTAGTTGGGGAGCAATTCGACGGGTGGAACCAGGCCACAGCAACGGACGGGAAGTACAAAGGCGGCGATCACATCCCCGGAATGAACGTGGGCGGCTGGTACGATGCGGGAGACTTCGACCTCGAGGAGCCGGCGCAGCTGAGCGTAATCCAGAGCCTGGCTTTGGCATATCGCGAATTCAACCTCAAATATGACGAGCTAACGGTAGATGAAGCCGCTCGTGAAGTTGAGATGCACCGTCCCGATGGCGTGCCGGATACGGTGCAGCAAGTGGAGCACGGCGCATTGCTTATCTTGGCGCAGTTTCACAATATTGGTCATGCCATCCGCGGCACTCACGAGCCAGATCTACGCCAGTACACACAAGTGGGCGACGGAGCGTCGAAGACCGACGGCCGGATCTACGATCCGAAGCTCGGTCCAAACGAAGTGAAGGGCGACTACTCCGGCAAGCCGGACGATCGCTGGATCTTCACCACGAACAATCCGTTTTTCCAATGGAATGCTATTGCTGCGCTGGCAGCCGCCGCAGATACGCTCAAAGGCTGGGACGACGCATTAGCGAAAGACTGCCTCGACACCGCGATCAAAGCGTGGAACGACACGACGGCGAACCCAAAGGAGTTTCCGACTGATCTCAGCATGCGCCGAGGGCCTTCGGCAGTTGCACCGCCAGGTGGTGTGCTGGCTGCGTCGCAGGGCGTGGTCTCTGGCTCTCAAGGCGCTCATCAGCCCGCAGGCAGCCACCCCACGAATGCACAACCGGCTCCGCCAGCCGGATTCCGCCGTGGCGGATTTGGCATTGGAATGGATTGGGCGGCGGCGCTGGAACTAACGATCGCAACCCACGGCGCCGAACCATATAAGTCTCGCGTGAAGGAATTGTTCTCTGAGATGATCACTCCGCAGCAGATGGAGTTCCGTGGTTGGACAGCAGTCCGGGCGTTGCCTTATCTGGACGCGAGCGCGAAAGATCAAATGCGCGAAGCGGTAAAAACATATATGGCGGGATTAGACAAGCAACTGGACGCCACCCCGTTCGGCGTGCCACCAAGCCTTGGCACCTGGGGCGGATCGGGTGCGGTGGTAGACATGGCAATCCGAATGTATTTCCTGCATAAGACGTTTCCGGATCTCGTTGGCCCCGAATACACACTTCGCGCGGTCAACTACATTCTCGGCACGCACCCGGTCTCCAGCACTTCGTATGTAGCTGGAGTCGGCACGGTATCGAAAACGAAGACGTACAGCAACAATCGCGCCGACAACTCTTACATCCCGGGCGCCGTGATTCCGGGATACATCATCATCAAGCCGGATTTTCCGGAGTGCATCGACGACTTCGGATTCCTGTGGTTTGAGGATGAAGCCGTCGTGGCCGGATCGGCGAGCTGGGTCGTGGCCGGCAACGCTGCGGACGCCATCATTCAGAAATCGAAGTAAGCCCAATACCAAAAGCGCCCAGCAGTGCCGAGCGCTTCTTTTTTGGAAGAATTTGATTACGGTGCGGGCTTTCATCGCCTTTACAGGAATGCTGTCATGAACGCAGCCGGATCCTCGGCGCATTCGCGTGCCTGGGGGACCTTGCTGCAGTGATTAGTCTCCGGACATCGCCTTGGAGGAGAAAATCGGGGTGATGCTATTTTGGATTTTTATCGAAGAGCGGACTACTTGCTAAAGTTACCCTAAGCGAAGGGGTTGTCCCCATTGCCGGAGCACGTAATGACCGGTTTCCATGAATTCCGCGTGGGGCTTTAATGTAGGCGTGCAGTTCCTTTGAAGTGTCCGCAATCGCAGCCTCAATGCCTTTGAATATCTGTCGGACGGGTGCAGGAGTGGCGCCGATGCGCGTCTCGCCAGGTCGCTGCAAATCCTTGGCACTCGCGCATTTCATCGTGCCATTAAGGCGAGACTCGCGCCCGCCTATGATCTTGTGACCACCTCCGTCTATCTGCCGAAGGACAGCATGGCGCTGACCCGTGAAACACTCGGCTTGAGCGGAGATTCACGGCTATAGTGCTGCACAGTCCGAAAGCTGCTTCTGCTACACTGAATTCAAGAGTACTGCCCACCCTTTTATTGAGGTACAAGGAATGGCTAGGAAACCGAGCACTACTTTGCCCGGCGTTGTGGAGAAAATCATTCGTCCGATTGACGGGCCCGAAAAGGCGCAAATCGCCGTTGAGGGCGCAGATCACCTGTACCGAGAGTTACGGGTCGAGAACGAATTGAAGGATGCGAATGGACACAAGGTCGGCCTAAAACCTGGTGCGGAAGTTGAGGTTACGCTGGAAGCTGAACCGGAAGCCACGACTCCGAAGAAATAGCCTTCGCTTACACAACTTGAATCTCGGCCTCATTTGGCAAAGGATAGAGCAGTGAACGCCGAATGCACTTCTCAATTGTGCATCGCGATTCAGGCGGCAGACTGAGAAATTCGAATCCCGTGCGCGCGGAACTGCTGTGACGCACAACCGCCGGAGCTTCGAATGCGGAGTTCATCAGCTTCATGCGCAGTGAAACCCGCTCGCCGATACGAGGGGGGCCGCAGAGCACGGCTGACAGACCGCCGAGGCTGATGTCGACCGTAATTCCGCGTGTCACATGCGAACCCGCGCTAAGTGCCCGACGAGCGACCATAGGGGCACTCAAAAAGAAACGCGGGTGACGCCTTTCAGTATTCTCTCGCGACTTCGATGTTGTGGTCTCGCAGCTTTCGAGTTGCATTGTCCTGCTCCTTTCCCTTATTAAATTACGACGGAAGAGCTGCTCCCCAGGCTGAAGCCGATTTCAAGCTTGCGCGAATTACTTGCAAAAGTTCGTTGTTGTCTGCTGGCTTCTGAAAGAAAGCAGTCGCGCCGGAGTCCAGGCTGCGCAACTCGTTACTTTGCGGATCGCGCGCAGTCAAGACGATTACCGGAATGTGCGAGAGTGCGTCATTTTCCTGCAGCCGCTTAAGCACGGTAAACCCATTCCCTGCCGGAAGCCCGAGATCGAGAATGATCAGATTCGGGTGTTCTTTTTGTGCCAGAGCAATCGCCGAATATCCGTCCGAGGCGCTCACGGTTTCAAATTGATTAGCTCGCAGGCGGAGTTTCAGCGCCATTCTTAACTCCGGGTCGTCATCTACGATCAGGATTTTCGCGCGGTTAAGATTTGGCGCTTCCGTCTTTTCAGTTTGCATTGGCAGTGTTCTCCTTTGTAGCGAAGCTGTTCATTGAACTTAGATCCCCAAGCACCGTTTTCTCGATGACGCGAGCGACTTCCTCTATCTGCTTGTCAATCGCCTTCGTGTGGATGGAACTCGAAAATGGAACCGGACGCGCGCTCGCCTGTACCGTGCCGGTGTTCTTCAGGTTTGTGAGCAGGCTGATCTGTTCCACGATCCTGGTGATCATGATCTTCACGCGATCCATATCCGTCGAAGCGACAACGTAAAACGTGTCATCGAGCCCGTTTTTCGCCATTGCCGGCAACACCAAATCTTTATCGACAAACACACAGCGACGCAGCAGATCGAGCGCCTCGCGGCAAAGTTCTCGCCAGTTGCCGCGGACCGGAGTTGTCAGTGGTTTCAAATCGACGCGCACCAGAACTATCGAGTCGCGTAGTTTTTCCTCGTGCGTTATGACAGGAGATAACAGTCTAGACAGTGAATACGTCGGCAGATTGAAGGTGAATGTCGTGCCTTCGCTTGGTTGGCTGGCAACCCATATCCGCCCGCCGTGCAGGCTCACCAGCTCTTTGGCAATGTAAAGTCCCAGGCCCAAACCAGTGCGGTTGCCATCGATCGTGTCCGGGTCCTGGTAAAGTCGCTCGAAAATCAAGGGGAGGGCTTCGGGTGAAATACCACGGCCTGTATCGGCCACTGAGATGTAGGCAAACTCAGGATCTGTCTCTTGCGTCGTGAGCTTCACCGTCACTGAACCCTGCTCGGTAAACTTGATCGCGTTATCTAGCAGGTTGATCAGGACCTCTAGGACGCGGTCTGGATCCGCATAAACCAACGGAATGTGAGTGTCCGCTTCCAGTTCCACGCCGATCCCTTTGTTAAGAGCCAGCGGACGAACCATCGCAATCGCTTGCCGGACAAGCTCGACGAGGGCGAGACAACGGGGTTCAATGCGTAGCTTGCCCGATTCGGCGCGCGTGGCTTCCAGCAAGTCACGAATCATTGCGTGCAGCTGGTTTACGCTCTTCAAAATGATTTGCAGATGGTCGCGCTGCTCGGGAGAGATCGGTCCCGAAAGGCCGTCGAACACGAGCGATGCATATTGATGAATGCAGGTCAGAGGCGTACGCAGCTCGTGCGACACATGGGAAAGGAACCGGTTTTTGAATTCAATCTGTTGCTTGCGGCTGATTTCAAGAGATCGCAAGAGCGCCTGCCGCTCGACGGCGTAGCGCATCGAGCGCTCGAGGGCCCGACTGGTCATGTCTCCTTTGACCAGATAATCCTGCACGCCTTGATGAATCGCCTTCATGGCCAGGGCTTCGTCCTCTTGCCCGGAAAGGATAACTACTGGCACGCCTGGCGCCTTATCGAGCACCTTGCGAAACGTCTCGGTGCCATGGCTATCGGGAAGATTCAAATCCAGAAGTACGACTGATGGTGGCTTGCTCTCAATCGATGCGAGCGCGTCAGAGAGGCGGTTTACGCAATTGACGTCGACCTGCCTGCTGCTTTCTGTCAAACGCAAGCGGACCAGGTCGGCATCACCCGGGTTGTCTTCGATCAGCAATACCTGGGTGGGGGAGTCGCTCATCGTCTCTCCTAATTCGGCAGGCTGGCGAAGCCAAACCAGAACTGTTCGATCGATCGTACTGCCGAGAAGAACTGCCCGAGGTTTCCCGGCTTGCTCACGTAAGAGTTCGCGCCCAGTTCGTAGCAACGCGCGATATCTCGTGGTGAGTGCGATGTCGTAAACACCACGACCGGCACCTCGTTCAAATCCGGGTCGGCCTTCACTTCGGCAAGCACCGCACGACCATCCTTGCGCGGAAGATTTAGATCCAGAATCACCAAATCCGGACGGGTCGCATCCGAAAATTTTCCCGTGCGATGAAGGAACTGGAGTGCCTGCTCACCATCTTGAACCGTGTTCACTTGCGCGGGGCGTTCGCTGGTCGCCAGCACTTCGCAGGTGAGATTGGAGTCGGCAGGATTGTCATCGACTAACAAGATCTTGTGCGAGCTCATGGTCTGCTTCCTTCATATCAGTTCTATCGGCTGCTGTTGCGGGAAACGTGAATCGGAAAGTTGAGCCGTGACCCAATTCGGATTCGACCCAAATTCGTCCTCCATGTCGTTCAACGATCTTTTTACAAATTGCCAGACCCACACCATTTCCTGCGTACTCAGCGCGCGTGTGCAGTCGCTGGAACATCTTGAAGATGAAGTCACGATGTTCGGGTGCAATGCCAATGCCGTTGTCGGAAAGTGAAAATGCCCACTCCTCACCCTGTTTTTCTGCCGCAATGGTGATCCGCGGGGGCTCCTGTCCGCGAAATTTGATCGCATTGCCAATCAAATTTTGAAATAACTGCACCAGATGAACGCGATCGGCCACAATCGTCGGCAGGGTCCCGCGAGTAACCGTTGCCCCTTGTTCTTTGATCGCAATGGTAAGGTTCCGGAGCGCCTCATCTACAGCGACGTTCGCGTGGATTGGCTTGCGCACAAATCCATTGCGCCCAACCCGGGAAAACGCCAGCAAATCTTCGAGCAGCGCCTGCATGCGAGTTGCGCCCTCGACGGCATAGCCGATGTAGCGGTCCGCGGAGTCGTCGAGCTTCCCGCGGTAACGTTCCGCGAGCAGCTGGGTATATGCGGCGACCATTCGCAGCGGCTCCTGCAGATCATGCGAGGCGACATAAGCGAATTGCTCGAGATCGCAATTCGAACGTGCCAATTCCTCGACCTTCTGCGCCAGTTGTTCTTGCGCCCGCGCTCTCTCTTGTCGAAGCCGCGTCTCCTCAAGCGCACGTCGAACGCAAGTCGACAGGCGTGCGAGATGGTCCTTTAGAACGTAATCCGTTACCCCTTGTTTTACGCACTCAACAGCAGTTTCGCTGTTAAGCGCTCCCGTCACGAGAATGACAGGAATGCTCAGGTGTTTCTCTCGCAGAATGTCGAGCGTCTCCATCCCGCTGAAATTCGGCAGACTATAATCGGCGAGAATCAGATCGTAGGAGATCGTTGCCAGAAATTCGCGAACCCGGTCTCCTGTGTCGGTAATGTCTGCCGAAACGTCGAAACCGTTGCGCCGCAGCTCGGCAACCTGAATCTCCGCATCCGATAGCGAATCTTCAACCACGAGCAGCCGTAGCTTTTTCTTGCAGATTCCGTTTTGTTGTGAGGTCGACATTAGTGCGATGCTGCGGCAGCGGCCGATTGCGCCGGACTTGACATCGGCTGTTGATTGATCACCATCCAATAAAGTCCGGTGTTTCGCACGATCTCCCGAAATTGTTCGAAATCGACCGGCTTTTGAATGTAGCTATTGGCGCCCATGTTGTAGCTGGCTACCAGGTCGCGCTCCTCTTTAGAAGATGTGAGAATGACCACCGGGACCGCCTTCGTGCGTGCATCTTGCTTGATTTTCTTGAGTACTTCGAGGCCGTTGAGTTTGGGCAGCTTGAGGTCAAGCAATACCAGTCGTGGCGGATGGTCAGAGTCACGGTCTTCGAATTTCCCGTTGCAGAAGAGAAACTCCAGCGCCTCCTCGCCGTCGCGAACGGTAAAAATATTGTTTGCCAAATGCTCGCGCCGCAGGGCGTGCAACGTGAGTTCCAGATCATCGGGATTGTCCTCCACCAGCAAAATGTCGACGTCCATACGCGTGCTCATCTCGCCTCCGCTGCCATAAGTGGCTCGTGAATCATGTTGTCCTGCTGCTTTGCGCTACCCAGGGTAAAGTAAAACGTGGCGCCTTTATCGAGCTCGGCTTCCACCCAAATGCGGCCGCCGTGCTTTTGGACAATGCGCTGTACAGTCGCGAGGCCGACACCGGTGCCTTCGAAGTCCTCGACGCGATGCAGCCGCTGAAACACGCCAAACAACTTGTCCGCATACTTCATGTTGAAACCCACTCCGTTATCGCGCACGTAGATCACCTGCTCGTCTGATATCGATTCAGCGCCCACGTCGATGACTGCACCAGCCCGGGGACGCGTATACTTCACCGCATTTGAAATCAAATTTTGAAACACTACTTTGAGCAATGCCGGGTCGGCTTCGACAAAAGGCAACTTACCAACCTTCCACTCGACGATCCGGCCCTCGGTTTCCTGCTTAAGTTCGCTAACCACGTCGTTGACGATCGATTCGATGCCCGTCACCTGTACCCGGATCTCGTGCCGGCCAATTCGCGCCAGGCTCAACAAGTCGTCGACAAGCGCGCCCATGCGGTGGGTACCTTCCTGAATCCGTTGCAGATAATGGCGTGCTTCCGGATTCAGCGAGCTTCCTGCATCTTCGGCGAGCATCCTCGAAAATCCGGCGATGTGCCGCAAAGGCGCCCGCAAGTCGTGGGAGACCGAATAGGTAAACGCTTCGAGTTCTTTATTTGTCGCCTCGAGCTCTGCGGTGCGCTCATGCACGCGCTGCTCCAGTTCCTGATTCAGACTGCGAATTTCGCCCTCTACCTTCCGGCGTTCCGTGATGTCCCGCGCAATCACCGAAAATCCGCGCAACGCGCCGCCTGCCTCATACAGAGGAGTAATCGTCTTGTATGCCCAGAATGTGCTGCCGTCTTTGCGGACATGCGGGGCCTCTTCTTCATGCCTTCCTTTACCAACCGCTGCTTCCAGACTCAATCGTGGTTTGTCCTCGGCCTGCGCCTCAGCTGTATAGAAGCAGCAAAAATCCTTGCCGATGATCTCCTCGCTCGAATAGCCCTTCATCCGTTCCGCGCCCTCATTCCAGGTCAGCACCCTCCCGTTCGGATCGAGCATGTAGATGGCGTAATCTTTTACTCCCTCGAAAAGCAGCCGGAAGCGTTCCTCGCTCTCCCGCAGCGCTGACGCTCTTTGTTCCACGCGCTCTTCAAGTTCCGCGTTGATCCTCTGGAGCTGACTGCGGAGCTGCGCGCTGCGACCGGCTTCGCGACCCACCATGGCGCCGGCGATGAACAGGAAGATCGCACTCGCCAGAGTCGTGAAAATGATCATGTGTTTCGTCCGGCGTTGTGCCCCCCGCGACTCTTGTTCGCGACGATCCAGAAGCTTGCGTTCGGCCGTATCCATGAGCACCAGCGTCGTGCGTAGCTGGTCCATAAGGCGGTCACCTGCCACAAAGGCATGCGATGATGTCGGCTCGGCTCGTAGTCGCCGGTCGGCGATCATTTTTTCGGAATATTCCAGTTTTGCATGCAATTGAGATTCAAACGTCGCCAGTTGCTCCTCTTGAGCGGAGTTGTCGGCGACGAGTTTCCGGAGGCTTTTCACGTCTTTACTGAGAGCACCTTTGCCGTCCACGTACCGCCTCAATAAACGATCATCGCCGCGTAGTTCAAACGCGCGAACCCCATTTTCGGCGTCGTCGACATGTGTAAGCGCGGTAGCGAGAGCATTTCTTACCTCCTGCGTGTGCACAACCCAGTCAGCATCATTGGCCGCTTTGCCGACACTGCGCCAACAGAAGAATCCCATGGAGCCGATCGCAATCAACGCTACAGCCGTCGCTGCCATTCCCCAGCGGCGTAACGGGGCTTCCACAGCGATGCCCATTTCCTCCGCAAGCGAGTTGTTGATCGGATCCACTTCGGCGCCCATTTTGTTTTACCGAGCGCAACGCGAACTTTTTAATCGCGTCACCGCCCAGAGGAGTCCAGATTTATCCGGTAACTTACCATCGTCAGAAATTCCGGCCGACTTCAGGTCCAGCGGGAGGTGTTGCGCCGAAAGGGACATAGCCAACTGTTCGAAAAGACATGTACTTTGGAGATAAATTGCGGTAGGCGGTCAATATTGCTGTGCGGATGCTTGCGTGGTTTCTTTATTACTGACCTCGGGGCCAAGATCTCATCTAAATACTTCAACGGAACTCTGCGCAGCTTTATTGCGTAAGAGTGCATTACGATGACTATCGCTGGAGCGTTGACTTCGAATGGCGACTACCACATTCACCGCGCCTGAAGCAGCCGAAGGCCGCGAATCACTGTTTGCGAATGGCATGGCCATCATCTGGGTCATTGCCATCGCCAAGTTTCTGTTCCACCTCTACTTTAACAATCGGTATGGATACTTTCGCGATGAATTTGATTACATCGCCTGTGGCAATCACCTTGCCTGGGGATATGTCGATCAACCTCCAGTCATTCCTTTCCTGACTCATATTTCGCGCGCTATGCTCGGCGATTCGTTACGAGCGATCCGGTTCATCCCCGCGCTTGCTTCATCATTACTGGTCGTGCAAACCGCCCTGATCACGCGCGAACTGGGCGGCAAATTCTATGCGATGTTGCTCGCTGCAATCACTGTGGTGATTGCCCCGCAATATCTATCGAACGGCAGCCTTCTTACTACAAATTGTTTAGAGCCGAACCTGTGGATGGCGTGTGCCTATTTTGTGGTTCTTGCCATCAAGCGCAGCGAACCGCGCCATTGGCTTTGGATTGGCGTGTTCGCGGGAATTGGGCTCGAGGAAAAGTACTCAATAGCCCTCTTCGTGTTCGGTATCGCCACCGGTCTGCTTCTAACTGAGCAGCGGCGTGTTTTCCTGAGCAAGTGGTTTTGGCTCGGCGCACTGGCGATGTTCCTGATCTTTCTGCCGAACCTCTTATGGAACATCCGCTATAACTGGCCTTTCCTTGAGTTGATGCACAATATCCGTGCCGAAGGACGTGACGTTGTGCTTCCGGCCGGCCAATATTTCTTCCAACAGACATTCCTTCTAAATCCTCTGAGCTCGCCGATCTGGATCATCGGCTTGGTCGCATTCTTCACATCACCGAAACTGAGGCAATATCGTGTGCTCGGCTGGAGCTATCTCGTCTGCTATTCGGTGTTTTTCGCCCTGCACGGGAAGAACTACTACCTCGCCCCGGTATATCCCATGCTGCTGGCCGGCGGTTCTGTAGTGATCGACGATTTCCTAAGCGGTGCTCAAGACGTGCACGCACGCCGAAGGACAGGCTTGGGATTGCTCAAGCCGGTGATTGCGATTGTCCTACTTGCGGCGGGTCTGTACTTGGTGGCCCCGATTGTAATTCCTGTCTTTTCTCCCGATCGGTTCCTCGCCTACACAAAAAAGCTTCCGTTCAAGCTTCCGGTCATGGAACACTCGCATGCCCGCGCCGCGCTACCACAGTGGTACGCCGATCAGTTCGGGTGGAATGAAATCGTCGCTGAAACTGCCGTGGCCTGGAACCAGCTCACGCCCGATGAACGCAAGGACGAAAACTGCGGCATTTTCGCACAGGATTACGGACAAGCAGGAGCAATTGATTTCCTCGGTCGTAAGTACGGTCTGCCCAAGTCCCTCAGCGGACACCAGACGTGGTTCCTCTGGGGCCCTCGCGGCTACTCGGGTAATTGCATGATCGTGCTCGATGACCGCCGCAAAAAGCTCGAACAATTGTGGAACAACGTTCAATACGTCGGAACGTCTGCCGATAATCCTTATGCTCTTGAAAAGGAGGTCCCGGTCTTTATTTGCCGCGGTTCGAAATTCGGCACGATCACTGATTTGTGGCCGGAGGTGAAGAAGTGGCGATAACGCTTCATCAATGTAGCGCCTGACGAACACGTTGCAGCTGTTCAGTTAAATCTTGCTTCTATTCGAGCAGTATCTTGGGACTGGGCGTCCTGTGCCAGGGCTCGTTCCCCCCGTTATTGACGTTCCAAATAAAACCAGGCCCGCGCCATGCTGCTGATACAAGCGCTCGATTTCGCGGTCGCGTCGCACGTTGCGGACTCAATGGTAAGACAACCGGCGGAGCTGAATTTGTCTAAGGAATTGGTGTTCCGTGCAGGACACACGTATAAAAGGCTGGTGTTCAGCGATACCAATCCGCTCTTGTCAGTGGCATTCCGCTTTTGCCGCCAGCGGTTTTGACCAGCAATGATTGATACAAATCGAGCTTGCCTGATCGGAAATAATGGGCTGATCCGGCAAGATAAAGCCGCCAGATTCGAAATTTGAGTTCGCCGATCAATTCTTTGGCCTTCGCTTCCTTAGATTCGAGCCTGCGCAGCCACTGAACCAACGTGAAGAAATAATGCTCGCGAAGGTTTTCGACATCCCGTACCTCAAGGCCGGTTTCTTCGGCGCGGGCGAGCATAGTGGAAATGGGGGCAAGTTCGCCATCGGGAAAGACATAAACGTCCGTGAAGGTTTTCTCGCTGGCCTTTGGACGATCCCCAGCCCGGCCAATGCCATGGTTCAGAAAAACTCCGCCCGGCTTCAGAAGTCGGAATGCGCAGCGAAAGTATTCCGGCAACGCCCTTTCGCCGACATGTTCGACCATCCCAACGCTGACAAGCTTATCCACGGGGCCAAGCTGATGTGCATCACGGTAATCGAGCAACCGAACTTCGCACCGCGAAGAGAGCCCTTCTTCGCGGATTCGTCTCTGCGCCAGTTCGAGTTGCCGCCGGCTCAAAGTGATTCCGACCGCGCTGACTCCGTAATACTTCGCCGCATGGCGAATCAATCCGCCCCAGCCGCAGCCGATATCCAGTAATCTCTCCCCGGGGCGCAGCCTCAATTTGCGGCAGATGTGATCCAGCTTTTGAATTTGCGCCGATTCAAGCGAATCATTCGTCGACTTGAAATAGGCGCACGAGTAAACCATTTCCGGATCGAGCCACAGCGAGTAAAACTCATTTGAAAGGTCGTAGTGAAAGCTGACCGCCTGCTGGTCTCGCGCTCTGGAATGCGTTCGACCATGGAGCTCCGCGCGTGCTTGTTCTCCGTGCAGTTTCGAGGGCAGTCCGAGCACCGTGCTTGCCACGCGCAATTTCTGCGTCGCCCCGAAATGCACGCTTTCAAGGTACTCGGCGATCGGAAAAACAGCGAGGATGTCGCCGGAAATGTCAAAGTCCCCGTAGATGAAAGCTTCGCCGAGCGCGACCTGCCGATCAGAGCGAAGCAGTGAGCGCAGGACGCTGGGGTGGTGAATGTACCACGTGAAGCGGCAGAACTGGCCGGGTTCGGCGTCCAAACGGGACCCGTCCCAGAACTTGATTGCGAAATCGCGCGGATGATAATCATGCAGCAACTGCTGCACAATTCCCATTGCCTTCGACGACGACTCTCGTTCAACCGCTCGTGCTTGCTCTGCCATTGGCCGTCAATTATGCTCCACTAGTCTTGAGTGATTACAGAAAAATCTGTGCCCTCCCAGTGCTGTACATTCGGCCAATAGAAGGTGAAGACGATCGTATGGCCGGCGTCCAGCGTATTGGTCGGCATATCAGCAAAATAGATGCCTAGACCGGTGTCTCGCGTTGGCAAATCGTGCGCCGTTTGCCATCCGTCTTTGCTCCAATGCACAACCGCGGGAGCCTGAAGGGCGATGCGAAGAGTCTTTCCCGCCGGGACAACGCGGCATTTGTTATTGAACCGCCATTCCCAGTGCACAGCCTTACGCTTCTCCATGCGATACCGCTTCGAAGGTTGCGGCGGCTGGTCGAAAATTTTGCCGTCTTTCAGCGAGCGTACTAGCTTGATGTATTCAGAATGTGCCCATACCAGCGGGCATGCCGATCCCGAAGCCTTGCCGAGAAAAAGCTCGCGGGCGGGAATGTCGGCAGCGTCCCACACCTGTTCTGGCAAGAGTCGGCTGGCTTCCGAGGACAAGCTCATAGTGCGAAGGAGTTCCTCAGCCCCGGCCTTATTTCCTGCCTCAATCTCATAGTGTGCGCGCTCGCCTGAGAGCAATGGCCATGCGCGCCCAATTCCAGTTCCGTCGAACGGAGCCCCGTCTGCATGCTCACCATAGCCATCATCGTTGTATCGGTGCCAACACGGTCCCTGTGGCAGCTTCACCTTCAACAATGCATCAACGACTTTAATTGTATTCAGAATTTTGGGATCATTAGGAGCGCGCAGTCCGAAACGAACCAACGCCAGTGCGTCGGGACTTATGATGTGCGAAGCCCGCTCCAGATCTTGGCCCGGCGCACGGTTTTTAATCGGCACAAATCCCTCGGTCGGTGATGGTGCACAATCCGTCTCCGGTGGCGCGATGCGGACGTAATATCCATCTACTCCAATCTGCCGCGCGAGGTCGCCGTTCGTCGAGTACGTCCAGCGTTCGACGTTCTCATTCCAATTATCCGCGAGTTCTCGAAGATATAAAGCAAGGTTGGATTCTCCGACCAAATCCGCAATATCCGCTGCTGCAAGCAATCCGGCAATCTCAACGGCTAACGTAAAGGGGGAATAGCCCGCGTCCTCTTCCCACCTGTCTTGCTGGGTTACCGGCCCATTACAAGCAACGAAACTCGCCGCCCGTTTCACCATCGGCCACCAGCGCTTCATATCCCCCAGGGTGGCCGGAGCTTCACGGCGAAGTAGGTCAAGCAGCAAGATGGGAAAGGCAGCCTCGTCCATCTGGGAGCCGCCCCAATATGGCCGTCCATCCAGCCACATGTTCTGTGGCCAGCGACCGTCGGCCTCCTGCGTCGCCTCTAGGTAGTGCAGCACGCGCACCGCGTCACCGATTGCTCCGGCCGCAAGAAAGCCGCCGGCGGTTTCGACCAGATCGCGTGGCCACACCAGGTGATAGCCGCCGAGGTCCTCGTCCCCTTTATTGAATCCCCATGGTATAGAGAGGCTCGCAATGACACCGCCGAGAAAGTCCTTGGACTCGTGGGCTCGCAAGATCGCGGTGCTCGAGCGATACAGATCGTGATCGGCATTCTGATCGAGGGGCAGTAATGTTTTGTGCCAGCTTTTCCATTGCGAAACATAATCACGAAAAACATGATCGTAGTCATCGAGCAGGCTGGCGCGGGCCTGAGCTGCGGCTTCTGCCCAGATTCCACCGAAGCCGATTGCAAGCACGAATTCACTATTGCAAGCAGCAAGGTCGATCTCTCCGGTTAGCGCTACATTTCCATTTTCCGCACGTTCATACAGTTGTGTAAGCCGAAAATTCCGGGAGAGATCTTGCCATCCATCCGAGTAGCCGGCGAACCCCACAGACGTTTTCTTCCACGGAGCCGAGCAGGCAAACGCGAGCGCCAATCCTCCGGGGAATTCGGCAAAGAGCATCGGCACACCCTTGTAGTCTCCTGTCCACCCGGTGTTGTGATTTCCAAAGTTGCCGAGATGCGGAGCAAGTAGGGCATACACGCGGAAGTTCAGGGTCGCGCTAAGCGGGGTGAAACGAATTTTCTGCAGAACAACACTACGATGCGGATCGGCAAAAATTTCTTTTTCGATCCGATACTTGCGGCCCAGCTCTGTATTCTTCAGGCGGTAAGCAGGAACGCCGGGCTCGACGGGAGCAATTTCAAACTGGCAGTGCCGTTTTTCTTCTGAGAAGTAACTTTGCCCGTCAGCCACAAGTAAACCCATGTCACGAGTACAAGCTGTGTCCACTCGAGGGAAATAAATTTCGTTAAGGATTCCGTGGCTGATGGTGAACCACACACGGCTAGTGCGATTGAGCGCCGTTCCAATGCCGGTCTTCGCGCTTGACGTCCATCGCGGAGGAATGCCGGGCCAGCCAGGCGCAGAGTTGTTCGAGTCGCTCATCGTTCCGCTCCCGGCGCTCGGGCCGGAGCAATTATTTCGAAACAGGAATGTTAACAGGCAATCCCGTATCAGATGGGCCCAGCCGCCCGGAATAGAGCGCCATGCCTACGACCGCGTCCACTCCTATTCGATGCAGATGCTCGACCTCGTCGTAAGTTGCAATTCCTCCGGCAACGATGAGCTGTTTGGTTGTTGCCGTTTTCAACCGCCGCACCGGCTCGAGTGGCAGGCCAGTCATTGTGCCTTCGGTATCAATATGCGTGTAAAGAAATGCAGAGCAAAAAGGTTCAAGCGCACGGACCATTTCGAGCGGTGTAATGTCCGTGACTTCGCGCCAGCCCCGGATCGCAACCTTGCCGCCCTTGGCGTCAATTCCGAAAACGAGTCTGCTTTCGCCTAATTCTTTCGCGAGCTGTATTGCGAAGTCCGTATTCATCACGCCTTGCCGAATCAGCGACGAGCCAAGAATTATGCGCCGGGCTCCCAAAGCAAGCGTTTGTCTCGCAATTTCAACTGAGCGAATACCGCCACCCACCTGGCAGGGAAGTCGTCTCACGAAATATTCGATCAGTGCGGAGTTTGAGCCACGGTCCATCGCGGCATCCAGATCGATCAACTGAATCAGTGGAAATGACGAAAACCGCGCCAGCCATTCGTCGAAATTATCAAACTCCAGCTTCTTCTCTTTTCCCTGGACGAGCTGGACAATTTTGCCACCCATCAGGTCAATGGATGGAATCAGCATGGGAACCTCATCGGAATTCCTGCTGCGAATAGTCGGGATTTTAGGTCTGAAATTGAAGTCAGGCCGAAGTGAAAGATCGAAGCCGCAAGCGCAGCATCGGCTGCGCCTTGTCTAAATACTTCGACAAAGTGATCGGCATTACCGGCGCCCCCGGAGGCAATCACAGGAATCCGCACAGTTTCGGAAATCGCGTGGGTCAGCTCACAATCGAAACCGATCCCGGTTCCGTCACGGTCCATCGAGGTTAGCAGGATCTCCCCCGCGCCCCGACTCTCGGCTTCCTTCGCCCACTCCAGGGCATCTTTTCCGGTTGGCTTGCGCCCACCTGAAACATGTGCTTCGAAGCTTGAGCCATTGCGCTTCGCATCAATTGCCACAATCACCGCCTGCGAACCAAAGCGCTGCGCAATGCACGTGATTAAAGAAGGATCAGCGATGGCCGCGGAGTTGATGCTGATTTTGTCTGCTCCGGCATCGAAGATCGCGCCCGCATCTTGCAACGTACGCACGCCGCCGCCGACCGTAAACGGAATAAAGAGCTCTTTTGCAGTCCGTCGGACCGTGTCTGTGAGAGTCGCGCGTTTCTGATGTGTAGCGGTGATGTCGAGCAGAACAATTTCATCGGCACCGGCGCTGCTATGTGCCGCCGCCAATTCCGCTGGATCGCCTGCATCGCGCAGGTTAAGGAATTGCGTGCCCTTCACCACGCGTCCCGCGTCGACGTCTAAACACGCGATGATTCGTTTCGTCAGCATTACAGCCTGCAAAAATTCTCCAGGATTCTGAGCCCAACCATGCCCGATTTTTCCGGATGAAACTGCACTCCGAACAGGTTCTCGTGCTCAACCGCCGCCGAGAATGCGCCGCCGTATTCGCATTCCGCCGCAGTTGCCGTGAGCAATGGAACACGGTAAGAGTGCGTGAAATAAACGTAAGAACCCGGCGCAACTCCGCTCAGCAGTCGCGATGCATTTTTCCTGATTAGCAAACTATTCCAGCCCACATGAGGCGACTTAACGACGGCAGGGAAGCGGCTGCACTCGCCCGGCCAGAGCGCAAGGCCGGGCACGTCGGGGGCTTCATCGCTCGAGGCCAGCATCCATTGCATGCCGACACAGATACCGAGGAAGGGCACACCTTTTTCTATTTTTTCAAGAATTACGTCACGCAAGCCCGCATTATCAAGGGCTGTTGTCGCCGCAAAATGACCTACGCCAGGAAGAACAATCTTCTCTGCCGTCGCTACTTCCTCCGGTGTCGACGTGACCACCGTCTTCGATCCCAGGTGATCAAACGCCTTTTTCACCGAGGTCAGATTTCCAGCTTTGTAATCTACAATCGCGATCATTACAACAATCCTTTTGTGCTAGGGAGAAGATCTTTCATTTGCTTGTCCTGCCAGCAGGCGGCACGCACCGCCCGGGCAAACGCCTTGAATAGCGCCTCAATCTTGTGATGGTTGGAGCGGCCATACATGATTCGCGCATGAACATTTGCGTTTGCGCCACGGGCAAATCCATCGAAGAAATCGTGAACTAACTCCGACTGCAGATCACCGACAACTCGCACGCGAACCTTTGTATCGGTTACTGCCGCCGCGCGTCCGGAAAAATCAACCGCAGCTAATCCCAATGTTTCATCCATTGGCATGACAAAGTATCCGGCACGCAGAATTCCTCGCTTGTTGCCGAGAGCCTGCGCGAATGCCTGTCCGAGCGCTATTCCTACATCTTCCACCGTATGGTGCTGATCCACATCGAGGTCTCCGGTAGCTGTAAGTTCCAGATCAAATCCGCCGTGATGGGCGAACAATTCGAGCATGTGGTCAAAAAAACGAATGCCGGTCGAGATTTTGTATTGACCCCGACCCTCGATTACGAGCCGAATACGAATCTGCGTCTCTTTCGTATTGCGGTCGATCGCAGCCTTCCTCATCGCGTTACCTTCTCGCGCAATCCGATTTCGGCGAAAACATCTCGGATTGCGGCAAGCAGGTGCTGATTATGTTCTCGGGTTCCGACCGTGATGCGCACGCAATCTTGGCAGCCATAATCGCTTGACCTGTCGCGAACTAAAATTCCGCGCGCCCGCATCTTTGCGATGAACGGCTTCGAATGCCGGCCGAGATGCGTCAGAACGAAATTCGCCTGGCTAGCCCAGAAGTGTACTTCCCAATTCTCCAACTCAGATTCAAGCTGTTCGCGGCCTTGGATCGTTTGCTGAACATAAGTGGCAATGTAGTCCTGGTCGCTCAAAGCAGCAGGCAAACAGGCGAGTGCAACGGAGTTTAGGTTGTATGGCGAACTCGCGCGGCGTAGAAATTGCATTGGCTCTTCATTTCCCATCAGCACGCCAATTCTCAATCCCGCCATGCCGTAAGCCTTTGAAAAGGTCCGTGAAACAAAAAGGTTGGGAATGTCGCGCCATTGCGGAGCGATTGTTTCGCCGCAAAACTCAAAATACGCTTCATCGATCAGTAGTGCGGCATCCGGCGCGGTTTGAGCAATTTTCATAAGATCAGAAATCTTCGCGAACGTTCCGGTCGGATTATTTGGGTTCGCAACAGCGATGAAGCGTGTTTTGCTTGTGATTGCACCCAGAACAGTGTCGGTCGGAAATTCGAAATTGCTGTCTGCGGGAACTGAAATTACACGCGCGCCAGTTTGCGCGGCATAGATCTCATACATCGCAAAAGTCGGGACCACTACAATTGCTTCGTTTCCAGGCTCGAGAAACGTCTCGCAAACCAGATGAATTGCTTCATCAGTTCCATTTGTAAGCAGCAGCTCTGCCGGCGAAGCTCCCAGATGTTTCGCGATGATCCGCTCGCCAGGTTCGCGTTCCGGATAACGAGCCAGCGTTTCACCGTCAAGCTCTCGCAATTTTTGCAACACTCGCGGAGAGCATCCCTCGGTGTTCTCGTTGAAATCAAGCCGCAGTCCCTGGCGACCACCGAGCGGAGGATGATATTGCTTGAGCGTACGTATCGCTTCTCTCGCCTTAAGCATTGGCGCACCTCACGCGGATGGAATCGGCATGAGCTTGCAAGCCTTCGGTTTCGGCGAGGCGAATGATTGCAGGCGCCATTTGCTTCAATCCCTTTGAAGAAAGCTCCTGCACCGAAATCAGTTTGACAAAATCCATCACGCTCAGGCCCCCTCGAAAGCGTGCCGCACCCGCGGTCGGCAGCACATGATTTGGACCAGAGGCGTAATCTCCTGCAGCCTGTGCTGAATACTCCCCAATGAAAACTGAACCCGCATTGTGCACGAGAGATAAGTCTTTCTTCTCAACCGTGATGTGTTCGGGCGCGATGCGATTTGCCCACTCGAAAGCTTGCGCGTGCGATCCCGCGATCAACGCAGCACCGCGATTCCCGAGCGATTTCTGCGCAATTTCATTGTTGTGTAAGGGCGGGCGTCCACGTCCACCCTCCTGCAATGTGCTCACGACGCTAGCGCCCAACTTTTTTGAGGTGGTAATAAACACCGCCAGTGTTTCCGGATCATGTTCCGCTTGAGCAACCAAATCCGCGGCAATGAACGCCGGATTGCCCTTCGAGCTGACGATTACTACCTCAGTCGGTCCCGCCAGCATGTCAATCGCGCAATCGAATGACACTAACTTTTTCGCCGCAGTCACGTACAAGTTTCCAGGACCAACGATCTTGTCGACGCGAGCAAGGATGTCTGTCCCATAAGCAAAGGCCGCAATCGCCTGAGCGCCGCCAACGCGGTAGAACTCGCTCACACCTAGCATTCCCGCCGCCGCCAACACTTCGGAACTCGGCCGAGGCGAAACTACGCGGATCCTCTTCACTCCGACGACCTTTGCTGGAATGACCGTCATCAGCAGTGTCGAGACGAGCGGGAATCTGCCTCCGGGAACGTAGCAGCCAACTGAATCCAGTGGCCTTACTATCTGTCCGAGTGTGATTCCATTCCGCGAGCATCTCCACTCTTTTGGTTTCTGCCATTCGCAAAATTGTCGAATGTTCTCGGACGCAATGCGCAAAGCTGATTTGAGCTTCGCAGGGGCGTGTTTCCACGCGTTCTTTAACTCAGATTCCTCTACCCGCAGCTTCTGGTCCGGCCCGAGTCCATCGAACTCTCGCGCATATCTCGAAAGCGCTTCATCTCGGTGAGTACGAACATCGTCAATAATCCGCCGCACCATTGGTTCGATTTCATCCAGCAGCGAGCCACGACCCTGCAGTTCGTTCACGTAAGCTTCGGCAGCCGTCCCTTCGAGCATCCGCATTACATCACCACCTTGTTCAGCGGATATTCCACAATTCCTTGCGCGTTGGCTTCTTTCAGCCTCGGAATCACCTGCCAAGCCTGTGATTCCTCAATCACCGTATTGACCGCAAGCCACTCGGGATCGCTAAGCGTTGAAATCGTCGGGCGCTTCAATGCAGGCAAAACTCCGAGTACGCGCTCCAGATCATTCTTGCGAACGTTCAGCATGAGCCCGACTCGGTCCTTTGCTTCCATCGCGCCGCGCAGCATTAATGCAAGGTTTTCAATTTTGCGCCGCTTAGAGGAGTCCCCCCAGGCCGTTTTATTCGCAATAATTTGCGTATTGCTTTCAAGTACCGTTTCCACGATGCGCAGGTGATTCGCTCGCAGTGAACTACCAGTTTCCGTAACTTCGACAATTGCATCCGCCAACATCGGTGGTTTCACTTCAGTTGCCCCCCACGAAAACTCGACACGCACCTCTACGCCGCGAGAAGCAAAATAATTCCGCGTTACATTCACAAGCTCCGTAGCGATAATGCGTCCTTGCAGGTCCTCCGGCTTTTCATACGACGAGCTCTCCGGCACCGCCAACACCCAACGTACTTTTCCCCGGCTCTGTTTCGCGTAGATTAAATCGCTAACCGTGACCACCTCCAACCCGCTTTCGATTACCCAATCAAGTCCGGTCAGGCCGGCGTCAAGAGCTCCATGCTCGACGTATCGCGCCATCTCCTGCGCACGAATCAGCATGCACTCGATCTCGGGATCACCCGTCGAAGCGAAATACGAACGCGAATTGACGTGAATCGGCAATCCCGCTTGCCCGAACAACTGCAGCGTTGCTTCTTGCAAACTGCCTTTCGGAATTCCGAGTCGGATTTTCATTTCACAATCTCCGCCGCGACGGAGTTCGCACCGACCGGAATTGGCTTGGTAAAGCACGAGCGTGTGCCTTCATGACAGACGACACCTGCTCCCTCAACCTCGACCTGAATCAGCAGGGAATCGTAGTCACAATCGGTAGAGGCTGAGATCACCTTTAAGCGATTTCCCGAGGTCTCACCTTTAGTCCAAAGCTCGTTTCGGGTACGGCTGTAGAACGTGACATACCCATGCTCATGCGTTCTCTGCCAGGCCTCACGATTCATGAACCCAAGCATCAGCACATCGCCATTTCGCGAATCCTGCACCACTGCGGGAACTAAACCCTGCATTTTTTCAAAATCGATTGTCATAATCTTCCTGTCAATTCAAACCACAGAAACACAGAGTCACGGAGAATCCCAACTTGGTCAGTGCAGATCGTTGCAAGCGCTCTGTCCACCGGTCCTCAATTATTGAATGATCCGCTGTTCCAGTGTTCCAGTGTTCCAGTGTTCCAGTGATCCAGTGATCCAGTGGTCAATTTCTCTCAGTGCCTGAGTGTCTCCGTGTCACATATGGGTGTTAAAAACAAAAAGCCCGCTGAGCCTTTTGCGCTCCAGCGGGCCTTGGAACCTGTGTTTTGCTGACTAACTCAGCTTCACACCGCCGCCGTCGCGCCGTGCGCGTGATGGTGGTGATGATGATGGTGCCGAGTCAGCATGAAAGTATTAACCTACGTGAGCTACCGTAGTTGCGTCAATTCGAAAAAATTGATGGCGAGAATCGTCTTTCTGGATAGCGGCTAGAGTTTCTCGTAGAATTCGCAGGCCGAGCATGAAATAAAGATCCCGCCCGGAACGCCGCGCTCGCGATCTTTCACGCGCTTGACGATGCGAGTCGGTTTGCCACACTTAGGGCAATCCGTGCTCTTGGTCGTGTCCATGACTTTTTTGCGGTCTGCTGTTTTGGCGATCTTAGGCATGTATCTCCTGAATTTCTGGGTGTAATTGCATTTTAACATCCAGTGCCGAACAGTTAGGTCTCAGGACAGCTTGGTGCCTTCCTAAAACTTCGGTTCGATCCGTTGCATTTGCTCAAGTATTGATCGCGCCGCCGCTGCGGGATTTTGAGCCGACGTGATCGGCCGACCCACAACGATGTGACTTGCGCCTGCCGCGATGGCGTCCGCCGGAGTTACTACGCGGGCTTGATCGCCGCTTTGTGAGCCGGCCGGCCGCACGCCCGGGGTCACTACGAGAAAATCAATTCCCATCTCTTTTCGCACAATCTGTGCTTCGTGCGCTGAGCTCACTACGCCGGAGCATCCGGCATCTCGGGCCATAGATGCCAGTCGCGCAACCTGATCCATCACGGCCCCCGCCACTCCGACCTGATTCAGATCTTGCTGGTCCATGCTCGTCAGCACGGTGACGGCCAAGATTTTCAAAACTTCTGAATTGGATTGAGAGCTCCCGGCTGGACGGCCGCCCGAGCGCGCACCTTCCACGGCTGCGGCTAGCATTTTTTTTCCACCGGAAGCATGCACCGTCAGCATACTTACTCCAAGTTGGGCCGCCTCGCGAACCGCCGAGGCGACGGTGTTTGGAATGTCGTGATATTTCAGGTCGAGGAACACTCGATGTCCTGAACGTACCAATTCCCGAACAATCGCTGGCCCCTCAGCCGTGTAAAGCTGCATCCCGACTTTATAAAAGCGCACACGGTCGCCTAGCTGAGCCACAATTCTCTGCGCCTCGGCGGCGGATCGCACGTCCAGCGCCACAATGAGTCGGTCGCTATCTATCGAGCTCTGGGTGGAGGTTCTTCGTGATTCCGGATTCGCAGAAAAGGTCATCAGCTAGAGTCTAAGACAAACATCGGACTTTGGAGTTGGAGGAAATTAGCTGAAGAAACTTTGGGGGCGGATAGCCAGCCGAAGGCGGAAGTGGAAGGGCAGATGAAGGTAGAAAAAAATACGACGGAGAAGAGGACGGGTCCAAACCGTCCTCTTATAGCTTGAAACTATGGTTGCAGTACCGGTTCGCGGAGGAGTGCCATGGTCACAGCGTCGTCTGTTCTCGGAAGAACGTCGAGCCGGACCCGCTGGATACCCTTGCGATCAAACTTCAGCACGCAAGCCGCATTGTAAGAGAGGTCGATAATCCGCCCCGGAACAACTGGTCCCCGGTCGTTGATCCGCACGATCACCGAACGCCGGTTCCTCAGGTTGGTCACCTTTACTAGCGTCCCCAGCGGCAAAGTCATATGAGCCGCCGTGAGGTCGTACATATTGTAAGGTTCTCCGCTGGCTGTCGCCTTGCCTTCGAAGTATTCCCCGTACCACGAGGCCGTCCCTATCTGGTAAGGACCGTTGCTGCGCGTCGCGGTAATAACCGTGGCGGGCTTGGCTGTGTGTTCTGATATTTTTTTCTGGTTAGCTGACCCTGAGCTGGTTGGCCCCTGAGCCGCTCCGAATCCGACGAGCAAAAGCAACGTCAGACCTTGAGCTATTCGAACTCGCATCAGATACCCTCCATCGTCAAGTCACCCTCCCTGGCAAAACTTTCGTCCAACTTCGAAAATGCTAGGTGGCCAGTGGCGGCGTGTCAATTGGGATTGCTGTGTATAAGTCCCTTAGGACAGTTACAGATAGGTGAAGTAATCTGCATACGGTTTTCAATATATCCGCGTAAGTTACTGATCAACAGGGGAATGCTTGTTTGCAAATGAGTTAATAACCTCGTTTAGCGTGCTCTGTGCAATTTTTTCGTAATTGTTTTTTCAGCAACTTAGGGACGAAACAGCTAAGAATCCTGCTTTCTATTACTTACATTGACTTATGCCATCACTTGCCTCGTTGCCGGTCTACGTCTCAAAGCCCGATTTTGCTTGCTTACACTTTTCCGATACATTCGCCTCATGCCCGAAGCTCCTCCGATCGTCCTCAGCATCGCCGGCTTCGATCCTTCATCTGGCGCTGGAGTCACGGCTGACGTCAAGACAATCGCCGCTTTAGGTTGTTATGGGATAAGCGCAATAACCGCTCTTACAATCCAGTCCACCGCCGGGGTAAGGCGGGTTATCCCAGTCGAACCTGAGTTGCTAGTAGAGAGCTTGGACGAACTGGTCAGAGACGTGAAGGTGTCCGCAGTACATATCGGAATCTTGGGGACTGGAAATCTCGTCTCCACAGTCGCCCGATTTCTGCGGCACGCTAGACTTCCCAATGTGGTTCTCGATCCTATCCTGGTTTCCTCTTCCGGTAGCCGCCTGCTGGACACCCCCGGGGTCGAACTTCTGCGCCGTGAACTGATGCCTTTGGCAGACGTTATTACCCCAAATATTGACGAAGCCGCAGCCCTCACCGGACTTGAAGTTAAGAACCCAGACCAGATGGCCGTGGCTGCAGAGCGCTTTCATGAAATGGGCGCGGAGGCGGTCGTGGTCACGGGCGGCCATTTGGATCCGAGCAGCGATATCTTGAGCGTGAGCGGCGAGGTGGTACGAAAATTCCAAGGAGAGCATCTGCGGTCCACGAATACCCACGGTACAGGCTGTGCCTTTTCAACAGCCCTAGCCTGTTATTTGGCCCTTGGGGAAAGGCTGCCGATGGCGGTTGCTCGCGCAAAAACCTATGTCACTGAAGCAATTAGGAGCAGTTATTCAATCGGAACGGGCCGTAGCCCGATTAATCATATGTACCGCCTAAGGGCTATGGATGTCGAGAAGTAAGATCAATTCTGGGGTTTGCGGTTCCGCAGAAGAATTCCTGCCAGGAATGCGGCGCACGCTGCCATCAGCCACTGAATGCGCCATAGCTGAACGGCTTGGAAATCCGATGAATCGTGCACGCTGACAAACCCCATCGAGAGCGCGACTACCATGAACGCAATACCGATCAAGAACGCACACAAAGTCGGAAGGGGTAGCCCAAACCAGGCTTTTACGCTGGCGAATTCGAGGGCACGAAAAAGGCCTAGGTACTTGCTCCAGCTTGCGGGATCCGGAACAAGATCGGCTCGGTGACGATTGGCGCCGCAAATATGGCAAAATGCAGCGCCAACCATGAACTCGGTTCCGCAACGCCGACAGGCTTCGGCCAGGTTTGTCGCAGCACTAAGCTGAGACAGGGGAGGGCGCCAAAACTCCTGCTGAACGTCGTGAACCGCGTCACCCATTAACATGTTCCTTCGAACAGCACAGGGCACGTTTTGTTCCAAAGCACTTGCCCGGAAACTATAATGCCTTTAGCAACTTACGTTTCGCACGCATTAATAAGAGGCATTGACGCCAAGCAAGAATTACTCTTGAGAGTGCAAAGTTTCTAATCGTCAAGTAAAAAGCGTGAATCTGACGTGCGCAATGTACTAGTCAACTCGGCACTGCGACCGATTCTCAGATACACTGCAAGTAAGTCTCTGCTTCGGGTCGAACGGATTCTGTCTTGTTTCTTCCTACCGGATTTCGCCCTTTCGCACTCCTGATGGTTGCGGCCTTATGCGCCAGCGGTCAGACTGCGGAAAATGCAAGCCCAGCATTTCCGACCCAGGCCTCACCTTCTCTCTCGAGAAGCACCTCTCGATCCCGTGAACCGCTAAGTGGGGTGGCATTTGACCACTTCTACAACATGGAATACGAACGTGCGATCCAGGAATTCAATACTTTTTACGAGCGTCACCCGGACGATCCGGATGCGATTAATCACCTGCTAAATGCTGTTCTCTTTCATGAGCTCTATCGCATCGGGGCTCTCAGCGCGGCAGAGTACGCCAATGACAGCTTTCTGACCGCGACTCACGAGCCTGCGGATCCACATACCTGCGAGCAAATCAAATCCCTTGTACAGAAAGCGTTGGCGGTCGAGAACCGCCGTCTAAATGCAAATTCGAAGGACGTCGCGGCACTATACGCGCGCGGAGTAACCAGAGCTGAATTTGCAACTTACACCGCGTTAATCGAGCACGCCTGGTTCTCGGCCTTGCGCAATGCCGTCGCAGCCCGGCATGACCACGAAAAGGTGCTGGAACTTGATCCCAGCAATGTCGACGCCAAGCTTATAGTTGGCGCCCATAATTACGTCGTGGGAAATCTGCCCTGGGCCGTAAAAACTGCGTCCAGTATGGTTGGCCTTGGTGGTAACAAGGAAAAAGGCCTCGAGTACCTGCACGAAGCGGCTACGGGAAACGGCGACGCAAGCGTTGACGCGAAAATCGTCCTGGTGGTTTTTTTGCGCCGTGAGCGCAGATATGACGAATCGCTTCGAATTCTACGCTCGCTAGAACCGCAGTATCCCCACAACGTGCTTTTCGCCATGGAAGAGGGAAACCTTCTCAATGCCAAAGGCCAGCACCGTGACGCTGAAGAAACTTATCGCCGTGTATGGCAGAACGGCAGGAAGGGCAAGTATTCAGGCCTTCATTACGAAATCGCGGCCACAGCTCTAGGGGACTTGCTCCGTTCTGAGAAGAACTATGAAGGGGCAGCGGCTGCTTACGAGGAGGTAAGTGAAATTTCTAAGCCGGATCCAGAGATCGCGCAAAGGGCGGCTCTTGGCGCGGGCGAAATGTACGATCTGTTACACAAACGCGATCTTGCCTTGAAGAAATACGAAGCCGTCGTAGCGCTGAACGCCCGTTCTACTCAGGCCGACATTGCGCGGAAAAGAATCAAAGACCCGTACAAAGGGTCGTAACTTCCGGCCTTGCTTTTCTGGAACTTCCCGTCTATCTTGCGCGTATCTAAACTTGGAGGTCAGCCATGTACTGCAACTATTGTGGCAAATCCATTCAGGACGATGCAGCCGTTTGTGCTTATTGCGGTACGCGCGTCGGGGGGGTGGTCGCGCGCAAGCGCCTGGTACGACCGCGCGAAGGGCGCAAAATTGCCGGCGTTTGTCTCGGCATGGCGGAGTACTTCGATTTGGACATAACTCTCGTCCGTCTTGTGTGGTTGATTACAGCCTGCGTCACGGGAATCGGATTTATTGGATACCTTATCGCATGGATCGTTATGCCCGAGGAGCCGCATTTGCTCGCAGCACATGTGCAAGCACAGCAGGTTACGAATCCATAAGGTCGGTGGTATGCAGGAACGAATCTCCCGATTCGTAAAGAATTTCTTTGCCGCGCTTGCACACTGTTCGTTGGAGGATTTTCCATTCGGGGATGCTGACGGTCATGGAAGCATTTTCGCGACAGTGCTCGGTTGCGTGGCCCTCTTGGTTACGTCTGTTCTCGTGTGTGCCGGAGTCATCGCACTTGTGTATGGATTCGTGCAAGTCACCTACGAGTTGATGTTCGATCCCAACAGTCACGACGTGGCGGCGCGATTATTTGGCCTCTCAATCACCCGGACAAATCGGATGTGATATCTGTTGCCGCGTTACGTGAACTTATAATTTGAAGATGCAGCGCATCTTCAGCGACGACGCTGAAATTTTCTACGACGTCGCAGGTGCCGGGTCACCAGTACTTCTTCTGCATCCGTTTCCTCTGAACCACGAATTTTGGATTCCCGTTTCTCGATTTCTCTCATCGCGATATCGCCTGATCATGCCTGACCTGCGGGGCCACGGAGAATCCGGGCTCGGGGATGGCCCTGCAACTATGCAAAAACATGTTTTCGATCTGGTGAGCATTCTGAATGATGCTGATGTTGAACGTGTGCCGGTGGTGGGCGTCTCGATCGGCGGTTACATAATCTTCGAATTTTGGCGCCACTTCCGCGATCGGATCAGTGCTCTGGTGCTCTGCAATACGAAAGCTCAAGCCGATAGTCCCGAAGCCCGAAACGCTCGGTTGGAATCCGCGAACGATGTCCTTCAGCGCGGCACTGGGTCGTTCTTCGAAGGCATGGCCAAAAAATGCCTAGGGGAGACCACTAAATATTTGCGTCCCGATCTCGTCGAAGGCGCGTTACGCATGATGCGCAAAATGTCTGCCGAAGATGTCGCCGGAGTGCAGCGCGGCATGGCTGCCCGGCCAGATTCCATGTCGACTCTGAAGACGATCAACATTTCAACTCTGATCATCACCGGAGACGAAGACAAAATGACCGGAGTTCCCGAGGCCGAGCTGATGAAGCAGAATGTTCAAAACAGCCAGCTGAAAGTCGTCAGTAAAGCGGGCCACTATTCACCCTGGGAGCAGCCGGAAGAAGTTGGGCGTATATTGCGCCAGTTTTTCGACTCCGGCTATGGCAAATGAAAAGCGCCCCAGAGAATCCCTGAGGCGCCATAAATTACTGCAAAACGCAACTGGCTATGACCCGTTCTCACACACGGTCAGCCCTTCGCCATGGAACGTGAATTCTCCGTTTACCGACGTACTCGGCGGAGCGCCGAAATAGGGCAGCGTCACAAGATCCTGCAAGTTATATGTGAACCCGTTTGTGCCTTTGTATGGAAAATCGCCATAGTTCGAGTCGTTCTCTAAGGGATCACCATTTTCCAAAATTCCGCAGGGAGTATTGTTCCCGTTCGTGTTTACGACCAGCGGATCGTCCGCCCACTCGCCTATTTCATGGGAAAGTGCGGAAACATCCTGTGCAAATACTCCCGCGCGGTCCACGTAAGTCGCTTGTGCATATGCTTGCGGAGCGCTGATGCTGCCTTCGGAGCTGTGATATCCGCCGATGCAGCATCCACCGCTCTCGGTTAAGTACACGTCATATGTAAGAAAAATCGGCAAGGTGTTCGGTTGAATTCCAAGCTTAGCAATGAGAGTTTCGGCTTGCGCGTCAAACCAATTGATATCCACCAAGCCTGCCGTGAACCCAAATACAGTGCCGGTTTTTCCATATCGAGAAGATGGACTCAGCGTCTGCTCCGCCAGCACTGTGGGGCCGCCCAGCAGCAGGTGATATCCCGTGTGACTTTTCACTGTTCCCCAGAAGTTTGCTCGCTGGTAGGCGTCGATGTACTGGGTTGTGCCCATGTTCACGCCGCCCGAAGTGAACGCGATTCCCTTAAAAACGGGAGACGCAACAGTGTTGGCTGTTACCGTTTTTCCATTCGAGAGCACATGGGAAGGATCATAAGTTGTCTTCACACCTTGTCGGTTCGTGATTACAACCTTCACAGGGATGATCTCAACTGCCACCGTGGTTGAGGTTCCCGAGGAAGGCGTGGTCCCGACCATGTTGTAGGTATATTTCTTCCCGCTGTAAGTGAAAGAACCATTCCAGGTTATGAGCGGTGTGCTTGACGCCTTGGTTACATTTGCCGAGGCCTGTAATTTCGCCGGCAGGCGCTTGAACATCGGTCGTTCGCTGCCGGGTTCTACTTCTTTTACTTGCGCGATTGCGCTAATTGCAAAAGTCACACATGCGAGCAGAACAAGGATGAGCCTGGGGATTGTTGCAGCACGTAACCGCATAGGGAATCTCCTTCGTATTTTGACCTGAGTACAGCGCGAAGAACTCGCTGAGGATTACTTCAGTCATCTGAGCGGGTGTTGGGAACCCGGCAACGGTCGCTGATTCTCGACGTTACGATAGGCGCTTGTCAACGGTGGGAATCCTGTAGCAACGGGCTAGGTACAATCGCCAGCACATCCGCTATATTGAAATGACCAATGCCTGAGAAAAAGAAGGTCGTAATACGTCCGGCGAAAGGGCTTTCCGGGGCAATGAGCCCGCCGGGAGATAAATCCATTTCGCACCGCTACGCCATGCTCGGGGCAATCGCGGACGGCATGACCAAGCTGGAGAATTTCTCTACTGGCGCCGACTGCGCAAGCACGCTGGAATGCCTGAAGACGCTTGGAGTGAAATGGGAGCGAATCGGCAACTCTGTCGGGATTTACGGCAAAGGGCCAAAGCTCAATGCGCCCTCCGAGGCGCTTGATTGCGGGAACTCTGGCTCGACGATTCGCATGCTGAGCGGAATTCTTGCGGGCCAGAGTTTTACAAGCGACCTTAAAGGCGATAAGTCGCTGTCAAAACGTCCCATGGCGCGGATCATTAAACCTCTTCAAATGATGGGCGCGAAAATTACTTCCGCTGAAGGCAATCGACCTCCGCTCAAGATCGCCGGCGGCAAGCTGAAGGCAATCGATTACGAGCTATCCGTTGCGAGCGCTCAGGTGAAAACATCATTGTTGTTCGCGGGGCTTTATGCGCGCGGCAGGACTCAAGTGAAAGAGCCGATTCAAACCCGCGACCACGGCGAACTGGCGCTGACCGCGTTTGGCGCGCACCTCGAACGCAGGATGAAACAAGTCAGTATCGAAGGCGGCCAGAAACTCACGGCAATCGAAGCCACGATACCGGGTGACATTTCGAGCGCTGCATTCTTTCTGTGCGCGGCCGGATTATTTCCCGATTCTCATGTCACGATTTCCGGTCTTCTATTGAATCCCACGCGTGCGCGCCTGCTGGATTTTCTGGTGGGAATGGGTGTGCGAATTAAGCTCAGCGATCTCCGAGAAGAACGCGGTGAACTGGTTGGCCAGGTTCTGGTACAAGGCGGAACATTAAAAGGCGCGCGCATCACAGCCGAAGACACCGCCGCGCTGATAGACGAGATTCCGGTGTTAGCGGCAATCGGTCCCTACACCACCGATGGAATCGAAATTCGCGATGCCCGTGAGTTGCGTGTAAAGGAGTCCGACCGCATCGCGAGTGTCGCGAAAAACCTGCGTACCATGGGAGCTGAAGTTGAAGAGTTCGACGATGGGTTGCGAATCCGGGGCAAACAGAAACTGCATGGTGCGTCGATCGATTCCTTCGGAGATCATCGCATTGCCATGGCATTTGCCGTCGCAGCGCTGCGAGCCCAGGGTGAGACCGAAATTAAGGGCGCCGATGCGGCTGTGATTTCATACCCACAGTTTTTTGATGTGCTGGAGAGTTTGGTTCAGCGATAACTTCCTTTGCGCTCTTACCGAATCGGTGGACTCTGCGATTAAAAGTTTTCGAGGGTACAAGACAAAGGCGGGCGAGATGCCCGCCTTTCAATATAGCTAGATCTTCTACTTGATCTGTTCGGTCTTGTCGTCGTACTTCACGAAGCCGTTCTTCTGATTGACCTGCTCCACATCCTGATTGGTGATCGTACGCGCAGGCGGTTTCATGCTACGAGCAGCGGCGGAAGCCGCTACCGGGCTCGCGGTTTGTTCTTCACCAGCGTAGTAGGTCCAGGACATCGCGTGCCCTTCGCCGCGCTCATGCTCCAATTCACGTTCCCGGCGCGCCATGTTCTGGGCACGCGCAACGGGTACCGCAAGCTGCACAGCGGGAGACGAGATCAACGGCGTGGTGCCGCCGGCGTACCAAACCGGCTGCGTGTAGGTACCGCCTACATTTCCGTTCAAGTTGCTTTCGGAAAGCGTAGAGTTGGTTGCCCCTGCATGCAATCCGTACGTCGCATTGCTGGCGCCGACTGGATCAGCTGAAACGGTTTCCAGCGAAACTTCCGGTGTGGTGACCATTGGAATATAAGGACCGCCGCAGCCGTAAGCTCCGGGAACTCGGGGGGCGACCACTTGCGCAAATGCAACTGACGAGAGCAGAAGAGCCGCAAAGAGAATTCGCATCATTACCTCCTGGGACAAAACTTAGCCTACGCACTAGCAGGTGAGATGCCAGTTCCAAACAAGAAGACCTTTTTCCGCGAGATTTACCTGTTTTTCCGGCTTAATTCGGATGCCGCGCAATTTGCTGCTCTGGAAAAGTGAAAAGGCTTGCGCAAAAGCCGCAATGATGTGAATAAGGATCGAGGGTTTAATTGCCGACGTACCGCGCGTACAAACTCCGCGCAACAGCGGCATCCGTCGTTCCTTTAATGATCGCACGACCGTCTGAAAAAAAAGTCATCTCATAGGGTTCTTTCCAGAACTTGAGTACGAAATCATTGTGACGAACGCTACCGTGTGGCTCAAGACACTTCCTTAGATTCGCGAGATCAACGCAACGACCGTGCTCGTGAATCTGCACTGAGTTTCTGCCGCAAAGCGTAACGTGCGGTCTTCCATGCCCAGCAAGATGTACAAAATCTCTTTGGACACAGGTTCGACAATCTGGCGAAGGCTTCGCGGCTGAGACCTCAGCATTCTGGTTTCGCCACAAATCATGCGACAGCAAAGTCCGTCGCATTTCCCCGCGTGCTCCGACCAGTAATTTCAACGCTTCGGTAGCCGCAATCGACGCGGCTAGGTTTACGGCCGAATTCAGAATTCCGGCTGTATCGCATGTCTCAACCATTCCCGCCGGCGGCTCAGGGAAAATACATGAGAGGCACGCGGTTTCTCCGGGCAGGATGTTCATTGTGGCAGCATAGCTTCCTACCGCAGCAACATAAATCCAGGGAAGGGAACTCTTCACTGCATAATCATTGACCAGGTATCGGGTCTCGAAATTGTCAGTGCCGTCCAGAATGAGGTCCGGGCCGCTCAGCAACTCCTCGGCATTTTCCGGTGTGAGATCACTCGGGTGAGGTTCGGTCACGATATGCGAATTAAATTTCGCTATGTTCCGGCACGCTGCAATCGCCTTTGGAACTGAATCTGCGGCATCAGATTCATCAAATAGAGTCTGCCGTTGCAGATTGCTCGCCTCCACATAGTCGCGATCGATAATTCTCAACGTGCCTACTCCAGCTCGCGCCAGCAAAAAAGCGAGCGCCGATCCAGTGGCTCCGCAACCTACGATCGCGACGCACGAGGCCAAAAGTCGTTGCTGGCCTTCGGCTCCAATTCCGGCAAAGAGCACTTGTCGCGAGTATCTTTCTTCCAATTCGGGTTTCATTGAGAAGACCTGTGAATCAGCAGCATGCGACATTATCGTCCGCGAACCACCTCGTCTACCTTAGTCCTTTCCAGTGACATTTATTATAGGAGTCAACAGTGCGAGAGTCGCGACCCGCACTGTATGCACATCCGGTCGTGCTGGTTTGCAGAGCTCAAGTCAGGAGTGTCTTTGCTGAAAAGGGGGTTAAACCGCGTTTTCGCGTTGATTTTCCTGGTGTTCCCTATTTTGACCCCGGAAATGTGGCCACAAGTTCAAACGAACCAAGTCGGCACCGGCCAACAGATCGGGGACCTTAATCCGCCACCTTTACAGCCATCCCCGTGTTTTGCATCCGTCGTGCAAAAAATCAGTTTTCCCGGCCTCGATGATTCTGACCAGCAGATGTTGCGCAACATGCTTTCTATTCACGAAGGCCAGACGCTCGACCGCGAACAGCTGCAGCAGAGCATGCGAATCCTGTTCGCAACCGGCCGTTTCGCCGACCTGCGGGCGGAGTGCCAGCGCACAGATGATCATGTCCTGCTCACGTTCGAGAACACCCAAAACTTCTTTCTTGGCCTTGTGGGCGCAGAAGGCGCCCCGGGGCATCCGACTGAATCGCAGATCGTAAATGCGTCGAAGTTGCAACTGGGAGAACTCTTTACACCTGAGAAGGTTACTGCGGCTGTGCACAACATTCAACGGCTGCTTCAGGAAAACGAGTACTACAGGGCCGTCGTGAGCTACGCTGAGAAACGCATTCCCGAGACACAGCAGGTCGAAATTACTTTTCACGTTCACTCCGGCGACCCCGCTCACGTCGGCAACATTACGGTGGAGGGTGCCGAGATTTATTCTCCTGATCAGATTAAGGACATTGCACATCTGCACTCTGGCGAGGTGTTTACCGCTTCGAAAGTCGCCGACGCGCTAGACCGCATTCGCAAGCGTTACCAAAAGCACGACCGCTGGTTAGCGCAGGTCGGCATTGCCAGTAAGGACTTCGTTCGTGCCCGCAATGCTGTCGATTACGTGATCTCAATTGAGGCCGGTCCTGTGGTCAAGATTCGGGCCGAGGGATATCACCTCAGCAACGCAACTCTGCGTAGAAATGTTCCGGTCTATGAAGAACACGCTTTGGATGACGACCTGTTGAATGAAGGGCGACGCAATCTACTGAGCTACATGCAATCCCGCGGCTATTTCGATGCGAGTGTCGATCTGCAGCGCGAAACTGATCCCAACACGCACGTCCTCAGCGTGACTTATCGCATTGATCCGCGCGAGCGCCACAAGGTCATGAAGATTGAGATCACCGGCAACCGGTATTTCCGGCAAAGCGACTTGCGCGCACTGTTGCGGATTGAGACATCCAGCATCGCTCTTTCACATGGCAAGTACAGTGAGGCACTCCTGCGAAACGACGTCCGCGATATAGAGAACATGTACCGAGCGAATGGGTTCCAGCAGGTGAAGGTCGATACAGAAGTGCATGACAATTATCACAATGTCAAAAATCAGCTTGCCATCGTTATCCATATTGATGAAGGCGCTCAGACCAGGGTTGGCACTTTCCAAATTGTCGGCAGCACCCAGCTAGAAGATGCCATATTCCAGAACCTGTCTACCGGGCCGGGGCAGCCTTTTTCAGATTCCAATATAGCCAACGACCGCGACATCATCCTGAATTATTACTTCGATAGTGGTTTTCCGAACGCCACCTTTGAAGCCGCTGCCACACCCGCGGCCGACAATCGTATGAATGTAGTGTTCACCATTCACGAAGGAGAACGCGTGTATGTCGATCGCGTGATGGTTTCGGGCAGGGAACACACGAGGGCATACGTCATCAACCACGAATTGCAGATGAAAGCTGGCGACCCGCTCAGCCAAGGCGATTTGCTGAAGACGCAGCAGAAGCTGTATGACCTCGGCATCTTCAGCCAGGTGGATACTGCGGTGCAGAACCCCGAGGGAGCGGAACCTGACAAAAATGTGCTCGTTCAGGTACAGGAGGCTAAGCGCTACACGTTCAACTACGGCGCCGGATTCGAATTCCAGACCGGACAACCCGCACTCGGCAGCAACAGCCCGACTGGGATTACGGGAGTGAGCCCGCTGGCTTCTCTCGATGTCAGCCGGATCAACTTTCGTGGACGGAATCACACGATCACATTTGAATCCCGAGTCGGCGAACTGCAGCAGCGCGGACTTATTAGCTATGACGCCCCTCGCTGGTTTAATAATCCAAACTGGAAGCTCACATTCACCGGCTTTTTCGACCACACGCTGGACGTGACAACGTTTACGTCGCAGCGTTTGGAGGGATCAGTGCAAGCCGAGCAGACCATCAGCCAGAAACTCGATGGCACTCCGGTCAGCGTGATGAACTACCGTTTCAATTACCGGCTGGTTAAAGCGACGCACGTTCAGGTGAGTCCGGAAGAAATTCCTTTGCTCTCTTTGCCGGTGCGCGTCGGAGAACCAGGCTTCAGTTACATTCGCAACCGCCGAGACAACGACCTGCAAACTACGAGGGGAACCTACAACACGGTAGATGCCGGCGTGGCCGCCAGCTACTTTGGTTCTGAGGCAGACTTCAGCCGTATTCTCGTGCAAAATTCCACCTACCATCCGTTCGGCAAAGTGAATGGACGGCCATTTGTGTTCGCGCGCTCTACCCGCATAGGGCTGGAGGATCCGTTTGGTAACACGATCATTACCCAACCCGGTGAATTGACCCCCACCGGCTTAGATCCCATTCCCCTTGCCGAGAGATTTTTTATGGGTGGCGGAAACTCACATCGCGGCTTCGGGTTAAACCAGGCAGGGCCGCGCGATCCGATCACCGGTTTTCCGACCGGCGGATCTGCCTTGTTCCTGAACAATCTAGAATTGCGCTTTCCTCCGCCGACGCTTCCATTCGTTCAAGACAACCTCAGTTTTGCCATATTTCACGATATGGGCAACGTATTTACAGATGGTACGCACATGCTTGACAGCCTGCTGCGCTGGCATCAGAACAAAAGCCTTTGCACGCAACGTGCAGGTTCGGCATTTCAGGTTGGGCTAAACGGCACAACTGCTTCATTCTGTAATTACAACTACATTTCACACGCAGTTGGCATCGGAGTCTTTTATAAGACACCGGTCGGCCCGGTGCGCCTCGACTTTGGTTATAACCTGAATCCAACGGTTTTTCCTGGAGTTGTGGCCCACGGTACCCCGAATTCGGCAGTTACTACTTACCAATTCATCACCACCAAACAGGTGAGCCCATTCAACCTTTACTTTAGTATTGGGCAGACATTCTGATGATCCTGCGATTCACATTCGTTGTCGTTTTTCTATTCAGCGCGTTCTCGGTGCGTGCAGGTGAAGTGCTTGATCGTGTCGTCGTCACAGTAAACGGTCATGTGATTCTGCTGAGTGATTGGGACGACGAACTGCGTTATGAAAGCTTCATGTCAGCGCGGAAGTTGGAGGGCATAAGCGTCAAGGAGCAAAGAGCGGCATTGAACCACCTGATCGATCAGGAGCTCGTGCGCGAGCAGATGCGCCCAGCAAATGCCAAGCCGCTTCCGCCCGAACAGATCGCCCACCAATTGGAGACAATCAGAGCCGAAGTGCTTCGCGACAATCCAGGCAGTTCCTGGCAGCAAGTCTTATCCAAATATCGCCTGAGCCAAGATTTCATCCATAACCGAATCACAACCGAGCTGCAGCAACTCCAGTTAGTTGACAGCCGCTTCCGGCCTTCCGTTCATGTTTCACAAGCTGAGATCGAGCAGTACTACAAAGATCAGCTCGTCCCTAAGCTCCCCATTGGCGATCCCGTCAGCCTGTCTGAGGTGGCCCCCAAAATTCGCGAAATTTTGCTGCAGGACAAGGTGAACCAAATGGTGCATTCCTGGCTGGAGTCTCTGCGCACCCAGGCGCAGATCAAAGCGTTGGGCGGGAACTCTAATACTACCTCCATTTCGCGTCAGGTCGGAGCGCGATGAAGTGGCCGCGCGTTCCATGGGGAAAGCTCGGCAAATCTGCCTTGCTTTTTTTTCTTCTAGTGTTGCTCGTTGTTTCGACAGGCGTATGGTATCTCACGACAAATTCATTTCAGCGGGTTGCACGACAGAGATTAATCGCGGAAATCGAGCGCGCGACCGGCGGTCGAGTGGAACTTGGGAGCTTTCATGCAGTACCACTTCACCTTCAGGTGGAAATTCGGAACCTGACAATACATGGACGCGAAGCCGCGAACGAACATCCACTCGTGCACGTCGATCGCGTAGCCGCGGTTCTGAGCATTTCATCCGCGCTTGGCTTCAGATTGGGTTTTCATTCGCTGCTGCTCGACCACCCGATTGTCCATATAATCTTCTATCCGGATGGAAGCACGAATCAGCCGAAGCCTTCCCACCAGGGCTCATCGGATCTCGAACACCTGTTCTCGTTTTCCGCGCGTAGGCTGGAAGTTAAACAAGGCGAGCTTTTCTGGCAAGATCAGCGCCTTCCTCTCGCGTTCAGCTCGAACGATGTTTCCGCGAATTTGAACTATTCATTTCTTCACTTGCGCTATTCCGGCTCAGTCGGCATCGGCCGGGCTGAAACTCACGTCGAGGGACTGCGTCCAGTCGCTTGGGCAGCCAGGGCAAACTTCAATTTCGATCGCAACGGAATTCAGATTAACTCCTTGCAGGCCATTTCTGATCGCTCACAACTGCGTGCAAGCGGAGTTCATGTCGACTTTCAGAAGTTAGCGGCGGCTGGCAAGTACGAACTGAATCTCGACCTCGCGCAAGCGGGCGCGGTGAGTCGGCATCCGGAGCTTAAAGGCGGCGAACTGCGTATGGTTGGTGATGGCGCATGGTCTCAACAGGGATTTTTTTCCTCGGGTGCATTTACTGCGCGTTCAGTCGCGTGGCAGGATAAGACCTTTTCCGGCAGGGACCTCTCTGCCGACGGTAGCTTTTCTGCCGGTCCCAATAGGTTCTCGCTGTCAAGAGTAGAGGGGCAGTTCTTGCGCGGCGCATTCTCGGCAGACGCCGAGGTTCTGAACTGGCAGGCTCCTCCGAATTCGGCAAAGAAGAACGAGCAGCAGGGAACTGCAAGGATCAGAACGAAGAATGTACTGCTTTCCGAAATATTAAGTAGCCTCGGACCGAAGTTCCGTCCGGCGAACGAGTTGAAATTTGTCGGCAATGTTTCTGCAGGAATCGATATTCGCTGGCGGCGCTCGATTGAATACGCGCAGGCGAATGTAAGCGCCGATGTGACTCCTCCCCCGCGTCCTCAAGTCGGCCGGCTGCCAGTGAGGGCGAATGTCGCCGCGAGCTATGATTTCCAGTCAGGAGATTTGCAAGTCACGCAGCTTCTAGCAAACACTCCAGCGACGCAAATCCATGCATCAGGCTCCTTGGCGAACTCTGTACGGTTGTCATTGTCAACGACTGACGTGAATGAATGGAAGCCTATCTTGGCGGAACTTTTCCCAGGCGGAGCGCCGGTTGCTGTCCGTGGTCGAGCTGCGTTCAACGGATACTTCTCTGGAATAGCGCCGAATGTCCGTTTAGCCGGCAATCTGCAACTGTCCGACTTCGACGCGTTTTTGGAGATTGACAGCCATGCCGCTCAAGAAGAGATACATTGGGACTTCCTCAGCTCCGATGTGCAGGCGTCATCGACAAATTTGTTTTTTCGCAACGCTGTTCTAAAGAGAGGGGGCGAAACCATAAAGGCGAATGGCGCTCTGGGGCTGGTCGAGTGGCGGCTTGTGCCAGAGAGTTCAGCGCGGCTCCATATCGATGTGCAGAACGCTAACGCGCATGAACTTGCCGGTTTCGTCGGTTACGATCACGACCTTTCAGGCCAGCTTTCCGGCGAGCTGCGAGTATCGGGCACACGCGCGCAACCTCAAGGCCAAGGAGACTTCAAGCTCGTTGATGGAACAATTCAGGGAGAACCGTTCGACTCAGTCGCCTCGTCGATTGCGCTGAATGGCACACAGCTTGCAATCACAAAGCTGGAGATGAATCATGGCGATGCGCACGTCAATGGTTCTGGTTTATACGATCTTGTAGCGAAATCCATTCAGTTCGATATTCATGGTGCAAATTTCAGTTTGGCCGAGTTTGCCCCGATTGAGCAATCAAAACTCAAAGTTGCCGGCAAGCTCGATTTCACAGCCCACGTCTCCGGCACAACCGCTCAGCCGCAAGTCGCCGCTGATCTGCACCTGCGGAACCTCACTTTAAACGATCAAGTGGAAGGAAATTTTCTACTCAGCGCGACTTCCCATGGTCCAAACGTGCAGATTACCGGGCGATCAGATTTCAAAGATGCTGAATTGCAAATGGATGGGAGCATCAGATTGCGCGACCAATGGCCGACTCACATCAATTTTCATTTTTCACATCTGAACGGAGACCCGCTTCTGAATACCTATTCCCACAGCGGTGTAATCCGGCACTCGGCGCTTGCCGGAAGCCTCACGCTCAATGGGCCGCTTCGCGACCCACACAAACTGGTTCTTGCCGGTGACCTCAGTGACATTTATGCAGAAGCAGGAAAGACGAGCTTCCGCAATGACGGTCCAATCCACTTCGCTCTCTCAGGAGCCGCCTTAGAGGTCGATAACTTTCATATTCTTGGAGAGAGCACGGACGTTTCGGGCGGCGGTTCGATTCAGTTCAGCGGCGGGGGTGCGCTGGATTTTCACGCCAACGGAAAAGTCGATCTCAAGCTCATACAAGCCTACGACCGCGACATCACTAGCTCAGGTACTCTTCTCGGAAGCACAACCGTTAGCGGCACTCTCGATTCGCCGATCATAAAAGGCAAATTGCAGATTCAAAATGCCGCGATTGCAGATATCAATGTCCCTAGCGCCTTGAGCGAGATCAATGGAACACTTTTATTCAGCCAGAACCACGTCACCATTGACAGCCTCAACGCTCATGTCGGAGGCGGTAATGTAGGCTTCACCGGGCATGCAGCACTCGTGGAACGGAGGCTGGATTTTGATCTGAATGCAACCGCGAACTCGGTTCGCTTGCGTTACCCACCCGGTGTGAGTTCGACGGCAGATGCCCAGTTCCATTGGAGCGGCAGCTCAGCGGGGTCGCTGCTCTCGGGCGAGATCACAGTCAACAAGCTCGGATTCACCCCGGGCTTCGATTTCGGTGCCTATCTGGAGCGTACCGCTGAGGTCTCCAGCCTACCTCAAACCGATCCTGTCCTAAACACCATCCGCCTCGATCTGCACCTTGTAACGACACCTGAGCTTCAAATGCAGACCAGTGTCATTCGTCTCCAGGGCTCAGCGGACTTGCATGTTCGTGGGAGCGCGGCAAAACCCATTTTGATTGGACGTGCAGACGTTTTCGAAGGCCAAGCGTACTTCAACGGCACAAAGTACACGCTCGAGCGTGGGGGCATTACTTTCAGCAATCCGGCGGTCACAACGCCTTTTCTTGATCTGGAAGCCGTTACGCGCATCCGCGATTATGATGTCACGCTTTCACTCACGGGAGATATAAGCAAGCCGAATGGCCTTAAGGTCAATTACCGCTCGGACCCACCGCTCCCGACTGCCGACATTATTGCGCTGCTTGCATTTGGCCAAACAACGGAGGAATCTGCTCAACTTCAGCAAACAAACCAATCCGCCTTCAGCCAGCAGGCCTCGAGCGCCATGCTTGCTGCTGCACTGAATGCGACGTTGAACAATCGCGCGCAGCGGCTTTTCGGGAATAGCCGCATTAAGATCGACCCGCAGGGCCTGGAATCAGAAACTTCAACCGTGACGCAGAGCGGCCCAGCGGTGACGATTGAACAGCAGGTGAAGGATAATCTCACGCTGTCGTACACCACCGATGTTTCCCAGACCTCGCAGCAGCTGATTCGCGCCGAGTACAATGTTTCAAAGAACGTATCCATCGTTGCCATCCGCGATCAAAACGGCGTCGTGAGTTTTGACATCACCATACGCCGCCGCAGACGATGACCTCCCTGTACCTGCGAAACTTTGCCCGCATCCAAAGGCCTCGATGGAGTATGTCGATTTAACCGCAGCTGATATGTACGCACCCGAACGGCGCAGCATGGTTGAGTCCCAACTGCGCTGCCGCGGCATTCATGATGAGCGCGTACTCGCCGCAATGTTGCGCGTGCCTCGTCACGAATTTCTGCCGGAAGAACACAGGTCGGCCGCCTACGCAGACCATCCTATCCCCATAGGCGAAGGTCAAACGATTTCGCAGCCATTCATTGTCGCTGTGTCGTTACAGGCCCTTGCGTTGAAAGGCACAGAGAAGTTGCTCGAGGTGGGCACAGGCTCCGGATATCAAACCGCGCTTCTCGCCCTCTTAGCGCGCCAGGTCTACTCGATTGAGCGGCACGCGGTGCTCGCGCGAGACGCCGAAGCGGTATTGGCTAAGCTCGAATTCAACAATACTCACGTGATTGTCGGCGATGGCAGCAATGGCCTCCAGGAATTTGCGCCCTACGACGCCATTCTCGTCTCCGCCGCCTCGCCGACTATTCCCCAAAGTCTTTTCAGCCAGCTCGCCGAAGAAGGTCGGATGGTGATTCCCGTCGGCCCTCCACACGCTCAGGAGCTACAGCTTGTGCGCAAGCATGAGCGGAAGCCGATCGTTCAAGTTATCGAAGGTTGCCGCTTTGTTCCGCTGATTGGGGTTGAAGGCTACTGAATCTTTTACAATGCTCTGTGCCCCTCCTGAAAAATCTTCGCATCACGCTTGAGATGATCAAGTGGGAGCACTCTATTTTTGCGCTTCCATTCGCTTTATGCGGCGCAATGCTCGCCGCCGGCGGCATTCCTACTGCCCATCAACTGATATGGATCATCGTGGCCATGGTTGCAGCCCGTTCAGCGGCAATGTCCTTCAACCGCCTTGCTGACGCGTCCATTGACGCCGCCAACCCCCGCACTCAAGCTCGCGCACTACCCGCAGGAGTGCTCACGCTGAAATTTGTCAGGAATTTCGTTTTAATAGCGTCTGCAATTTTTGTATTCGCCGCGTGGCAGTTGAATCGGCTCGCTTTTCTGTTATCGCCCGTAGCTCTCGCAATTCTGCTTCTCTACTCATACACAAAACGTTGGACGCGCTGGTCGCATCTGGTTCTCGGCTTTGCCTTGGGCATCGCGCCCGCCGCGGCATGGATTGCCATACGCGGATCCCTCGATGCTCGTATTCTCCTGCTCACTGCCGCTGTGACATTCTGGGTGGCCGGTTTTGATGTCCTCTATGCGTGTCAGGACTATGACTTCGATCAACGGGCCGGATTGCACTCCTTGCCGCGGTATTGCGGCATTGGAAATGCGCTTTGGATTGCGCGCCTGTTTCATCTCTCAATGTTATTTCTGCTTGCGGCCCTGGTTTGGGTCTTTAATTTGGGGGTGCTTGCTTTCATCGGCGTCGCTGCGGTGCTGACATTGCTCGCCTATGAGCACTCGCTGATTTCAAAAGACGACCTCAGCAAACTGAACGCCGCCTTCTTTACCATGAATGGCATCATCTCCGTCATATTCTTTGTGTTTATTGCGCTCGATCTCCTCATTCGGCATTCGGTTACAATGTAGCGCTGCTCCAGAGAGGACCCATGAACAAGATCGTTCTGTTCTTCTTTTGTGTGCTCATTATGTCAGTTTCTGCACTCGGACAATTCCCCCCTCCGCCGCTCCATTCGCCTGAAGTTCAATCAGATGGTCATGTGATCTTTCGCTTCCGTGATCCCAATGCTCAAAAAGTGGAAGTCCAAATCGAAGGCCAGATTCAGCACGTGCCAATGCAGAAAGATGAGCAGGGGGTTTGGACAGTTACAACCGGCCCAATGCAGCCCGATTTTTACGGCTACTCATTTCTCGCCGATGGTGTAGGGCTGCTGGATCCCTCGAATCCCGTGATCAAGCCGAATTTGTTGAATCCCGGAAGCGAAGTTCACGTCCCCGGGCCGCCGTCACTAACGTGGGAATTGAACCAGGTACCGCACGGAGAAATTCATCAGCACTTCTACCATTCCAAAATCGCCGACCTGGACAGCGACTTTTATGTTTACACTCCGCCCGGCTACTGGGACTCGAAGCAGGATTATCCCGTGCTCTATCTACTGCACGGCTTCAGCGATGATGCGAGCGGGTGGACCGCCGTCGGCCGCGCTAATGTGATCTTCGACAACTTAATTGCGGAAGGAAAAATGACGCCCATGGTCGTCGCCATGCCACTCGGCTACGGCGATTACGATGTGATCCGCCACGGCTGGGGTTCTTGGCAAGACAAAGATCTGGCGCGTCACAATCTTACCAATTTTACGAATGTGCTCTTGAACGAAGTCATCCCGCAGGTCGAAGCCTCCTATCGGGTGAAGAAAGACCGGGAATCGCGCGCCATCGCCGGGCTTTCCATGGGTGGCGCGGAGTCTTTGCTGACCGGACTCAATCATCTGGACGAGTTCGCATGGATCGGTGGTTTCAGCTCTGGAGGTATTGACCTGCAGGATTTCGGGACTGAATTTCCGGGCCTCGATGCTAGCGTGAACAAAAAGCTCAAACTGCTCTGGATCGCCTGCGGAACGGAAGATGGTCTGCTAAAAGTGAACCGCCAGTTCAAGTCATGGCTGAAAGATAAAGGCGTCCAGTTTACAGATATCGAAACTCCCGGTATGCACACCTGGATGGTGTGGCGCCGGAATCTGTCGGCATTCGCACCATTGCTGTTCAAGTGAGCTTCCAGTTGCTTTGAGTTGACCGCTAGCGATGAGCTATGGCCGGCAGGAAACTTAAGCGAAAGCACAAAACCTGTGCGATGGCGAAGACGATGAAGATTCCTATGACCTTGGCCCCTGAAAGAAAAGATTTCAAGCAAACGAAAGCCACAATTCCGATCACGGATGCTGCTCCCACAATTATGGTCATTGCAATTTCGAGCGGTGAAAAATGTCCACTGACGATGCTCGGCATTCCAAGAAGGTAAAGCCAAATCATTATCATCAGCGCCAGCCAGAAGAGAAAACAGGGTAAGCTTACCCAAGCTGCCGATCGAGACCTTCGAATCCCGAGCAGAACACCAAACCATAAGGGAAGTGTTTGAACAATGTGCCGAAGGACCAAATGGCTGGCAAAACCAACGCCTGCCACTAACGCGGCTATGACAGCTAAGGCACATCCCGCAATCATTGCTGGCTCGAATACACTAGTCTCGCTGGGAATTTTGTTAGCTGTTGTTATCGCACCGAGCATCATTAATCCTCCCACCGTTTGCCATCTCGCGGTCTATCGCAGCATTCTTATCGGTGGCCAGCTCTGCGATGCCCCAGTGAACATACTCACTGTATTTTCCAAGCGGCGAGTACCATCGTGTACTGCGATCTGATGTGGCTTATTCGTCTCGTAACCATCCCAAAGAGATACGCCGGCATACGCGCCATCCTTTCGCAAAATGTAATACACCATATCGACAAACTGCAGCCGCTCTTTTTCACCGTTGTAATTGCGAACAATTCGCTTCAGTGCGTCCATTCCCGCCTCGTGCGGAGACATTCCATGCCGCATGTTCTCGACAATGGTGTGCGCGCCCGCGACTTTAATGTTTTCTTCGCCATTGCCCGTCGCGCCTGCCGATCCTACGTCCTGATCGGTGTAGCAGCCCGCGCCGATGATGGGAGAGTCTCCAACCCTGCCCGGTATCTTCCACGCCAATCCGCTCGTAGTGGTGCAGCCGGAAATCTCTCCTTTCCCGTTGAGGGCAGAACAGTGAATGGTCCCGGTCGGCGGAAAGACTACATAACGAATCGCTTCCCCGCGCAGCTCCGGCGGAATTCCGATGCCGGCTGCGATTTCCTGCATTCTCTGAATGCGAAGCTGCCATTCGTCTGCGTGAGTCGGAGCATTAAATCGCGTGCGCCAGTTTGGATTGTCCAACCCCGGTCCCCACCAATCCGAATGCGTCTCTTTCCATAGCAACCACTCTTTTCTTGACTTATCCGTCAGTAGATTCTCGCGTGGAAAGCCTTGTGCTACCGCGAAACGTTCGGCTCCTTCGCCGACAAGCATGACATGTCCTGTGTGCTGGCGCACGGCATTCGAGACCAATGACACATTTTTAATATTCCTTACTGCGCCAACGGAACCCGCAGTGCGGGTGGGTCCGTGCATGCAGCAGGAATCAAGCTCAACTACACCTTCTTCGTTCGGGTGTCCGCCGAGTCCGACGCTTTCGTCCCGTGGATCATTTTCCGGCCCTTGCACTACTTTGAGCGCCGCGTCGAGTGTGTCGCCGCCTCCCGCGAGCAACGCATATCCTTCATCGAGATAGTTGTACCCATTAAAAGCGGAAATGATGATTGGTAGTTTCTGCGCGCGTCGTTCTGCGTTTTGCGAGGATTGTTCAGCAGGTTGCGCTTCTTTCGGAAGAGCAAGAGCCGCCGAACCGGCCAGAGCTGAACCGAGAAAATCTCGACGGGAAATAGACATGATCATCCTTCTGCCTCAAGAATTAGAGAGCAATTCGGAAGGAAGGTTATACCACTGTGAGGGGCGAAATTGTAGGCGCCCTAATGGCCAGTCGGCTGCCTCGCTCATCACGATGCCATCAGCTGATTAACATTTCGGTCCGCGCGAAAACGGAGCAACGCCGCGATATTGCCTACGCGATCGAAATGTTCACTCCGTGGCACTACGACGAGTTCAATGTTGTTCTTGATCGCCGCTGGTACCAGGGCTTCGCAAACATCTTCCAGCTTCCGCGTCGCCCGCCCGCACAGTGGACAATAGCGAACGAGGTGCGAGTCTATGTGCCCGCAAGCGGTACACTCGACTGCGCGAGCGATGTAGTCGCTGGACATCAACAGGGTTTCTACCTCGCCCTGTTCCGTGGCTCGCAGCACTCTTCTCAAGCCGGTGACTCCCAAACCGTTGCTTCTCGCGCCTTCAACCGCCTCTCGTATCAGATCTTGATGGTGGCGTTGCAGAGACTCATGAAGAATTCGATCTGCTTCGGATTTCGCTTGAGCATCGCTCAGCGTGCCGATATCGCCCGAAAAGCGGCCCAACAATTTCTTTCGCACCAAGGCGTGCAGTTGGCTCTCGACCTCCGGCCAGTTCACCTCATGGCATCCAATCACGAGCGCCTCGAACTGCTTCTTTTCTGCGCCATTCTTCAAGAGCTCAGCTAGCGTCCGATAATGCCGCCGGAATTCGTCTTCTTCGTGCCTCTCCGCGTGCCCACCATCGTAGCCGCCGTATCCGTCGCTGCGCCCGTGCCGCGGCACCGGGTTGGTCAGATCTGCGAGTTCCTGGACTTGCTCGAATTGAATGTCTAAGACTCGCGCTCGCTGGCGGTCGACCATGGCAACCCACAGACGCGGAAATTCAGAAAAGACTGGCGCTAACGGCTTCAGATGAAAGCGCCGATTTACGACCACCTTGGTCGAAGCTGCAACCGTGGGTACGTCAAATTCTTTCCAAATGCCGCTCCCGTTGCATGCGAGGATCGCCCTCGCGCGAGATTGATCTCCGCGTAAGTTGTCCGCCAATTGCAAGATTCGCTCCAAATCAGCCATAGCCGGATGCCGCCGTCCATTACTCTGCAAATCCTGCATTGTCTGCCGCACTACGTCCTTGGCCAGGATTGTTTCTTCACGATGGGATTTGTCCTGCGGGGCGGGTGGCTTGAAGTAAAAGCTTACTGCGGCTTCACTCGCTAGATGGCATTCGAACGAGGCAAGTTGTCGCAGCTCTTCACGAGTAATCATCAGACTCCCCCAACTAATCACTGCCTGTTTTTTGAAGCGATTCGTCCTTGAGTCTGTTTTCTACGGGCAGGTTTCGGCGCAGCGCGCCGCGTGCCTTCTCGATCGATTGCCTCACCTGCTCGGTCGTGCGGTCGACAATAGTGGCGATTTCTTTGAGCGAAAATCCCTCGATTGCGTACAGAATGAATGCCTCCCGGTCTTCGCGGCTGGTTTTGTTCAATGCGAACTGAACCAACCCGATCATCTCATCGGAATAAGCAATCTGCTCGGGCGTCCAGGTACGCCCGTCAGGGATAGCGCTCTCAGTTGTCATCGTCTCGTCTGGCTGATAAAACTGAAACCGAGACTCATCGCTTGCGTACTCCGTCCTTCTCTCGCGTGGGCTGTGCAGATCGATTTCCTCTCCGTTGGTCGGTCGTGACGCAGAGTCGTTCAGCGCCTGCAGCGCCAGCCGGTAGAGCCACGGTTCAAGAGTGATTTTGTCCGGCTTCTCCACTTGCTCGTCCAATGCGCGCGCAACCGCCTCATCGACTACTTCCTGCCAGGTGACAGAATTTTGGTCAAGATCACCGGAGTTCTCGCGGAATGAGATTTCGCGCTCCACAAAAATCCTTAAGCGGCGAAGGTTCGCGTTTAAGTAGGAGCGCACATCTTCGTCGGTTGCAGTCTGCGGCGCGACCGCGGCAAACGTCTCTTCAAAGGGTACGCCCGCGCGCGGTACCCCTTCGAGCGCGCGATGGCGCCGCCAAGTATGTGAGTTGCGGAGCAGTTCCTTGTGCTTGCCAATCTGTTCCAGCAGATCACCAAACGCAGCTTTGATCGCGGACACCGCCGAGGGAGCGGATTGCTGTGCCGCCATCTGTCCAGATGGAAGCCGCAAATTAAGCGCTACTACATTGCCCTCGCGCGGCGAATTCTGTTCCAGCAAACCTTTCAGATGAACCAGCTCAGGACGAAAAACCTGAAGTCTTCTCTGGACCTTGCTGATCCAGTGTTGAATTTCTCTGTCAATCTCGGGGGTTCTTTGGACTTTGTAACTGATGTGGACATTCATGCTTTGCCTCTGATGCCGGGAGGAGAGCCCGTGAAGCTTTCGCAAGCAAATTCTACACCCGCGTACGAGACACAACCCACAAAATGGGGAAGAATTCAGCCGCAGTTCTGTTCCAGTCGGTAACTCCAAACAGGAATCAAGCATCCGTTAACTTCTCTGGAAAACTCAGACCAGTAGCTTCGATCTCTAATTATTAAGATGAGATATGTCTCGACAAGACTTGCGATGTCCTGCGGAATGCTTTTTGCATTAACTCTGGGTGGAGTTGGCTGCGGAGGTGGTTCGAGACACACGCGGCCTCCGAACCTTCCGGTGGTGGGTCACGTGTTCGTTCTCGTCGATGAGAATCATTCCTACACGGACGTGATCGGGAATCCGGCAATGCCGTACACGAACTCATTAGCCCAGAAGTACTCGCTAGCCACGAACTATTACGCCAATGCTCATCCATCGCTGCCGAACTACTTCATGTTGACTACAGGGCAGCTGGTAACCAGCACCGACGACTACAACGGAACTGTCGCATCGGATAATGCCGCGAACGCGGTCACTACAGCAGGGAAGACCTGGAAAATCTATGCGGAAAGTCTGCCCAACATTGGCTATCTCGGCCCAACGATTGTTCCGTACGACAAAAGCCACGATCCGTTCGCGTTCTTCTCTGACGTGCTGACCAGCAACTCGCAAGCCGCGAACATCGTTCCTTTTACTCAGCTCGCGAACGATATACAGAACAACGCGCTCCCAAATTACGCAATGATTGTTCCCAATATGATGGATGACGGACACGATTGCCCCAACGAAGCTGCGCAGTGTACCGACGCGCAAAAACTAGCGCACGCAGACAGTTGGCTAAAAACAAATATCGATCCGCTGATCAGCAGTTCAGCTTTTGCGAATGGTGTGTTGATTTACACGTGGGATGAATCAGAAATCTCGGACAACGCCAACGGCGGCGGGCGCGTCGCAACACTCCTCTTGGGCGCACATGTCCGCCAGGGGTATCAATCGACAATGGTCTACCAGCACCAGAGCACGTTGCGCATATCGATGGAATTGTTAAACATTTCTGATCTGCCCGGCACCGCCGCGAGCGCCCCGGATATGGCCGAATTTTTCACGGCTAACTAGCGCTTGCATTTGCACTGGGTGTGACGTTAGACGGCGACAGTGACGGACGTCTCGGTGCGCACAACAGGGTGGTATAGAGTATCGCGCTCAACTGGTCTTCTCCCAGCTTCGCGGATTAACCGCACCAGTTCTTGTCGTCGCATTCCCTGCGGAGTAGTGGCGCCGGCATCGTGATAGATCTTCTCCTCGATCACCGTTCCATCCAGATCGTCAGCCCCGAATCGCAGCGCGATTTGTGCGATCTTTGGCGTAAGCATCTGCCAGTAGGCCTTGATATGCGGAAAATTGTCGAGCACCAGTCTGCCGACGGCAATCTGCTTGATGTCGAGCATGCCAGTCGTTTTTGGGATATGCTCCAACGCAGTGTGATCTGGATGGAAGGCCAGCGGGATGAACGTCTGAAACCCGCCGGTCTCATCCTGCAGGGCACGGAGCTTTAGCAAGTGGTCCACGCGATCCTCGTCATTTTCGACATGCCCGTAGAGCATTGTCGCGTTTGATTTCAGCCCGGTCTGGTGCGCCAGTTTCGCCGTCTCCAGCCATTGATCGCCATCGATTTTGTGGTCGCAAATGATGTGGCGAATTCGATCGGCAAAAATTTCGGCGCCGCCGCCGGGAAGGGAATCGACTCCCGCAGCTTTTAGCTGCTGCAGTGTTTCCGCTATCGAAAGCTTCGCGCGCTTCGCAAGGTACGCCACCTCTACCATGGTGAACGCCTTCAGGTGTACCTGAGGAAACCGGTGCTTCAGCCCTGCGACGAGATCAAGAAAATATTGGAAGGGAAGATCGGGATGAAGCCCACCCACAATATGAAATTCAGTGACCGCCTCACTGTAACCTGATGCTGCGGTTTGAAACGCCTCTTCGAGAGCCATCGTGTAGGAGCCTGGTGCATCTTTTTTCCGTCCGAACGCGCAGAGCCGACACGCCGCCACACAAACGTTTGTGGGATTGATGTGACGGTTCACGTTGAAGTATGTGCAGTCTCCATGCATACGCTCACGGACGTGATTGGCAAGCCAGCCGACAGCAAGGATATCCCCCGTGCGATACAACGTAAGAGCATCATGCTCATTGAGCCGCTCACGAGCAATCACCTTTTCGTGAATCGCCTCAAGACGGCGGTCGTCAGTCTGGAATCCGTGTGAGCCAGGCATTGATTTGATGATACAAGCGGTCAGTGCTCAGTGACTAGTGGGCATTCCGTGCAAGGTGAGCAGCCCGGAAGCCCCTTCTCAAATAGTTCACTTTATAGTCGAGCCAATTGGCGTTTCTCACAAAAACCTGACCTTGAAGTCTGTTTTCTTTGCCAGGTGCGTGCTGTCGATGAACCGTACCTTTCCCGTCATGAGTGTCAGTACGATCGAAGACGTTCGCGTTCCCTCGCCGAAGAAACGCACACCACGCAGCAGTGCGCCATCGGTAACTCCGGTGGCAGCAAACATCATTTGATTACCTGGCGCCAGATCCTCTGCGCTGTAAACGCGGTTCTTGTCGCGAATGCCCATGCGCGCGATGCGATCCTCAAGTTCCGGCTTATTTATTATCAGCCGCCCAACCATGTACCCGTTCAGGCATCGGATCGCAGCGGCTGTGATCACGCCTTCCGGAGCACCGCCTGAACCCATCACCGCATGAACGCCGGTCCCGATCACAGCTGCCGCAATTCCCGCCGAGAGGTCGCCATCGCTGATTAACCGAATTCGTGCTCCCGCGGCGCGAATTTCCGCAATTAACCTTTCGTGTCGCGGCCGATCCAGAACTACGACGACCAAGTCCTGAACGTCGCGCTCCAGGCGCTTGGCAAGATTCCTCAGGTTGTCCGCAACCGGAGCGTCCAAGTCCACCGCGCCTTTGCAGGATGGCCCCACGACGATCTTCTCCATGTAGCAATCCGGTGCGTGCAACAAACCGCCAGCTTCTGACGCAGCGAGGACGGTTATTGCTCCAGCCGAGCCGGTGGCACACAAATTTGTTCCTTCCAGCGGATCGACCGCAATATCCACCTCAGGAACCTCCGTGCCGTCCGGAAACTCGGCTCCAAGTTTCTCGCCAATGTACAGCATTGGCGCTTCGTCGCGTTCGCCTTCGCCAATGACGATGGTGCCGCGCATCGGGATTGAATCCATCGTCCGCCGCATCGATTCGACAGCTACTTTGTCCGAAAGCTCTCGCTCGCCGCGTCCCATGGTGCGGGCCGAAGCAATGGCTGCGTTTTCTACCACGCGAAGGAACTTCGGCGCCAGATCGCTTTCAATGTTCTCGCCAAAACTCCGCGCCCTGATTTCCGATTTTCCGTTTTGCCGCGTGACTTCCGCTGTCATTGCCTCTTCATTCCTTTCTACAGGCGACCAGAGACTATAGCGCGAATAGATGCAAGCTGAGAAGCCAGGATGGCCGACCGAATGGTCGGGAATTTCAGGCAAACTTCCCGGTGCACTCGCGCAGCCATCATCTGGCATAATTTTGACGATGCAAGTTCGACAAAAATCCGCGTTTTTCTTCTTTGTTCTGCTTTCACTGGCTGTCATTGTCGACGCGCAGGCATCGATCCCGACAGTCAGTTTCAGAATCGATTTTCCTGGCGCAAATCCCAGCCACTATGAAATTGTCGTTCCGAAAGAAGGTACCGGCTCATACAGCTCGAATGGCAAGATCAATGACCAATCTGACGCGGCGGATCCGGCGGCCATAGACTTCAGCGTTTCTGACGCGACCCGTAAGGAGATTTTTGAGCTCGCCAAACGTGCCAAGTATTTCACCGGCAAAGTTGATTCGGGGCGTCAGAACATTGCCAATACAGGCGAGAAAACTCTTGCTTATAAGGACGCCAACCACAATTCGCAGGCAACTTACAACTTTTCAAACGTTGCTGCGGTCCAGCAACTGACGTCGATGTTTCAAGGGCTCTCGGCCGCACTGGAATGTGGCCGGCGGCTGACCTTCTTTCACAGATACCAGAAGCTCGCTCTTGACGATGAATTGAAGAAGATGGAAGAGCTCAACCGAGAAAACATGTTGGGCGATCTCCAAGCGATTGCGCCCATCCTGAAAAGCATCGCCGACGATTCGAGCGTGATGAATGTCAGCCGCGCACGGGCCCTGCGTTTGTTGAGCGCTTCAGAAAGCACTCACTGAACTATGATTCCGGCATAACCAACTACCATCTCGCGATCCCCAGAAACGTCTCCTGAAGTCGCATACTGGACCAGCTCACCGTTCCTTGCCCCGAGTCGGTGCGCGGCGGTAAGCATTGCCACTACCGGGCCGAAACCGCACATGCTGATGCTCTCGTTCATAACCGTTTGGTAGAGGCCTTCCGCATCAAGTGCAAGAATCTTGTTGATTGCTTTTCGATCTTTTACACGCGTGGTGACGTCGTCTTGGTAATGGTTCATGTCAGTCGATGCGACAATCAGGACTCTGGCTTTCGCACCGTGTAGTACCTTCGCAATTGCCTTCCCGAGTTGTTGAAGAATGATCAGCTGTCCCGTCCCTACCGCTATCGGCACGAATTTCACACCAGGGCGGCACACTTGCAGAAAAGGCAACTCCACTTCGATGGAATGTTCAAACCGGTGAGCGTCCGAATTTTCGGTCAGGGCAGGGAATGCTTGGGTTAGATCTTCCGCCAATTCGGAATCAAGAGGCACAGTTCCAATCGGCGTCCGCCATTCGCCTTCTTTCATGATCGCAAGCGGCCTGCCGTGCCCCGTATGGTTCGGACCAAGGACGATACAGCTATCGGGAACCTTGAGCCTGGCAAAAACCGCGCCTGCAACCGCCCCTGAGTACATGTATCCCGCGTGAGGAACAATGCAAGCAATGGCGCTTGTAGGAGCTGTTCGCGGAGAAAGAAAGGATTCAACATCCGCGCGCAGGCGCTTGGTATCGAGGGGATAGAATCGCCCAGCTACCGCAGGTTCCCGAACAAGGGCACTCATGGTCTGACCTCAGGAGGGTTGTGGATGTGCTGCAGCCAGTTCGTGGAAAACGTGGGCGCTGGTTTCAAGCGAAAGCTCTTCTGCTCGCGCAGACGGCTTGAGCTTTGCTTTTGTGAGAGCGCGTTTTAAATCCTCAGATTCGTAGCGCTCCTTAAGATTGTTCCACAGTGTTTTGCGTTTCTGCCCAAAGGAGAGTTTCAGGAAATCAGTGAACTCCGTTTCGTCCACCTGCAAGCTTTCGAGGCGTTGCGTAGGTCGCAGTCTAACCACTGTCGAATGCACTTTCGGGGGGGGAGCAAAGGCTCCGGGCGATAAGGTGAAAAGTTTCTCGACATTGGCGTATAACTGCGCAGTCGCCGAAAGTAATCCATACTCGCTAGTTCCGGGCTTCGCTGCGAGCCGGTCGGCGACTTCCTTTTGCACCATTAGCACCAGGCTTTCGAAGTATCTTCGGTATTCGAATAGGCGCAACAGGATGTCCGAAGTGATGAAATAAGGCAAATTCCCGATCACGTGCACTCTTTGTGCCGCAATCTCCATGCCGGGCCGCGTGCTCCCTGGTTTCGGTCCAAAGAGCGAATCCAAATCAATCGCGAGGATATCTCCTTCGATAATTTCCACATTCGAAGCCAACGAGAAGTGCATTCTCAGCTGCGCCGCCAATACGCGATCCTTTTCTATCGCAATCACCCGCCGCGCACGCCGCGCGAGCAAGGTGGTTAATGCCCCTCGTCCAGGCCCAATTTCGAGAACCGTGCTTTGCACCAAGTCGCCTGACGATTCCACAATGCGTATCGCCGCAGCCGAATCTTTTAGAAAATGCTGCCCTAGCATGGGTTTTTTCGCCGGCACGCGAACGCGCGAAACCTTCATTGACCCTCGTTCATTCTGCCAATTAGACTTGTGACGCGGAACCGTTCGCCGCGCGTCATGCAATATCATAGCGGAGCGCAAGCGAATCGGCTGGAGCTCCCGGCTCATGCATATCGCGTTCGTCGCTTCCGAGTGTGTTCCTTTCTCAAAGACTGGCGGGTTGGCGGATGTAGTTGGGGCATTGCCTCGCGCTCTCGCTGCCGCCGGCCACGAAATCAGCGTCTACATTCCCAATTATCGGCACACGCGCATCACCAATGAGCGCAAAGTGGTGCAAAGCATCACTGTCCCCTTCGACGATCGGTACCGTTTTTGCTCAGTGCTCACCGGAGGCGGATATCCAGGCGTTCGCTTCTTTTTTGTGGACTATCCCCCATTCTTTGACCGCGAAGGACTATACGGCACCGCCTCCGGCGATTTCCCTGACAACGCCGAACGTTTTGCACTGTTCTGCCGCGCAGTGCTCGAAGCGTCAAAAATAATTGGTGTTCCGGACGTGTTTCATTGCCATGACTGGCAAACCGCGCTTGTTCCCGTACTGCTGCGAACGCAATATGCTGAGGACCCTGCATTCCGCGAGGTTGGCACCGTCTTCACCGTGCATAACATCGGCTATCAAGGCCTGTTCCCGCCGGAAATTCTGCCTTTGCTCATGCTTCCCTGGGACCTGTTCACGATCAGCAAAATGGAATATTTCGGCAATGTGAACTTCCTGAAAGGTGCGCTCGTCTATTCCGACATGATCACTACCGTGAGCCGGAGGTATGCTCAGGAAATTCAGACCACGGAATTCGGTTTCGGCCTTGAAGGCGTGCTCAAGGACCGCGCACAAAACCTGGTCGGGATTCTCAATGGCGTTGATTATGAAGAATGGAATCCCCAAACCGACAAATACATCGTTGCGCACTACTCGGCTGAAGATTTGAATGGCAAGCACGAATGCAAGCAGGACCTGCTCGACAGCTTCGGAATGAGCGCGGCCGATGCGAGCTGGCCCCTCATCGGTATCGTTTCCCGCTTTGCCGCGCAAAAAGGATTTGATCTAATTGGACAGATAATCGATCGCCTTGCGCTCGAAAATGTTCTCCTGGTCGTCCTCGGCAGTGGCGACAAGTTATACGAAGAGATGTTTTTGCGTCTGGCTCGTAGGGTCCCGGAAAAAGTTGCGGTGAGGGTGGCCTACGACAACGTGCTCGCTCACAAGATCGAAGCTGGTGCTGACATGTTCTTGATGCCGTCTCGTTACGAGCCAAGCGGCCTCAGCCAGCTATACAGTTTGAAGTACGGCAACGTGCCGATTGTGCGCGCGACCGGCGGATTGGATGACACAATCGACCCGTGGGACCGAAGCAAAAAAGGCACCGGCTTTAAATTTCAGGAATACAGTAGCGATGCCTTGCTGCGGACGATTCATCAAGCCGTGCAGGTTTACCGCGATCAGGAGTCCTGGCAGAAGCTGATGCGCAACGGCATGAGCAAAGATTTTTCCTGGCGCGTTTCTGCCCGTGAATACATCCGAGCGTACGACCGTGTTCGCCAGCAGCACACGCAGGGAATATTGGTTTAGTGAAATTTTCGTGGGTAGCGTCCTCCGCCCGTCGAATTTACATTGCCATCTATGTCCGCACTTCCCAGAATCGTCTTCCACGTCGACATGGATGCATTTTTCGTGTCCGTTGAAGAACTATTCGAGCCATCTCTGAAAGGAAAGCCAGTCGTAGTCGGAGGCCAGCGCCACGAGCGCGGGGTGGTTTCCGCCGCTTCTTACGAAGCCCGCAAGTTCGGCGTCCATTCCGCCATGCCGCTCCGTACTGCTGCGAAACTGTGCCCGCAAGCGATCTTCGTTGATGGCCATCCTGATCGCTATCGTGAGTGCTCGGAGAAAGCATGCGAGGTTCTTGCCGGCTTCTCGCCGCAGGTCGAAATGGTCTCGATCGACGAAGCATATCTCGATATGACTGGTACGGAGCGCCTGCACGGACCACCTCTGCTCGCGGCGCACAAACTTCATCAAAAGATGAAAGCAGATACCCAGCTCAACTGCTCTATCGGAATAGGCATTTCCCGGCTCGTCGCAAAGGTCTGCTCGGGCAAGGCCAAGCCGAACGGGGTTCTCTATGTGCTCCCGGGAAGCGAAGCGAAGTTTCTCGCTCCGCTAGATGTTCGCGAGATTCCCGGCGTAGGCAAAGTCACAGAGCAGAAGCTGCATGCGGTCGGCATCCGCAAAGTCAACGATTTGACCAGATTCGGTGATGCCAAACTTGAAGACCAGTTTGGCAAATGGGGCTTGGCTCTCGCCGGTAAAGCTCGAGGCGAAGATGCTGGAGCCTGGTTCGAAGCCGAAATCGGTGCAGATGAAGGGGCAAAGTCAATCAGCCATGAGCATACCTACAACCGCGATACAGCCGATGTAACACAACTGGAAGCAACGCTCATGCGTTTGTCCGAGATGGTGGCCCGTCGTCTTCGTGAAAATCGCTTGCGTGCCCGTACCATTCAGCTCAAGCTCCGCTATAAAGATTTCACGACCATAACTCGAGCCCACTCGCTCGAAGTTCCCACTCAGCTCGATAACGAAATCTTCCGCGAGATCCATCGCCTATTTCATGCAAACTGGAGCAAAGGCACCGAGGTTCGATTGCTCGGAGTGCAGGCTTCACACTTCGGCACCAACAATTCGCAAATGAATTTCCTGCAAGATCCGGCACGCGAAAAATGGGAGCAGGCGCTCTCAGCAGCGGATCGCGTGCGCGATAAGTTTGGCGAAACCAGCATCACACTCGGAACCGGAATGAAGGGCGGCTTCCGCGAGCGCACGCATGAAAATCCCGCTGCCTTACCAGGCAAGCGCCGCGGCAATAACAAACAGTGACTACGGCGAAGTCGGTGGTGGGTTAACAAAACAAGAGGAGCTTGGGAAACGAATTTGTGCGGGCAGATTGCTCGGAGGAGTCCTCCACGGCACATTCGTAAAGTCGAAAAAGCCAGCGTTCGGATCATCCATTCCAACTTGCGCCGCGTCGCGTTTTGTCAGCGCCGAAAGGTTAAACCTGCTCTCAATCAGCTTCAGGATCGCGGTAGCATCTCTCGTTTGGTGAGAAACGAAGTTCTTCTTCGCATACGGGGAGACTACGATCACCGGAATGCGAAAACCGGTGTAGGAGAAATCGCAGATGGTGCCGGATGCCGTTGCCCCGTAACAAGGGTCGTTCGGGAATAAATCTACCGGCTGAATGCCATCCGGATTCACTGTTTGCTGCGGCGGAACGTGGTCATAAAATCCGCCGGGCTCGTCAAATGTGAAAATAAATACGGAATCTTTCCAACTGGGGCCTGGCGTACAGCTACCTGAAGGCGGGCTGTTCTGGCCGCACATCACAGCGTTGATCAGTGTTGAAACAAAATTCGCCCCGGCTTGCATACTGCAGCACGCAGGCTGCCCCGGAGCAGGATCATCGTCCTCAGGATGTTCGTCGAGGCCAGCACTGGAGGCAGGCTCGATCTGAGCCACTTGCGGAAGAGTTCCGTTCATCGCATCCGTATAAAACTGTGAAATCGGCACAATATTCTGCGTGTAGGCGCTGGGATTGTTTTTGATATTGTTTCCAAACACGAAGTCGTGGATGTAGCTCCGGCCGACAAGGCAAGCGACATCGGTTGAAGCGCATGGAGTTCCAGCGGGATCCACGTAAATCTTCCAGCTGATACCAGCCTTCTGCAGCACTTCAAAAATCGTCGTCGAAGGAATCAATGTGTTGTCGTAAGGCGGGTTCGTTCCCCGTTGATATGCGTAACCGTGCGACGTTCCGGCAATTAAATATTCACGGTTCGGCGGGGTACGAGTCATTACCGGCGCAAACCAGCTATCCGACGTGGAAAAGGCCGTAGCAAGCGCATAATAATAATTGAGGTCGTTCCCATCGTAATAACCCATCACGCGCACGCCATCGAGGTCGTAGTAAGGGGCGAGTTGACCTTCATTATTCACGTGTTGCCGTGCGTCATTGGCTCCTGCTTCTACAAATCCGTTCATCATCGGAGTAGGAGAAGTTGGATCTGCAGCATTCCAGGAACGGTGCGCCTCTGCCCATGAAGGGCTCGGATTTTCTACGCACGTGCTCTGGTAATGGAACGACTGAACCGGCGGACTATTGCTGTCGAAAGAACACCACGAGTTCGGCGGATAGGGAAGCGTCGGGTCACAGCCAGGATTTGTCGGTGGCAGACCCGCATTCGGGTCGCCTGCAGGACTGAATTGCGGCAGCCCGTTAAACGGCTGATCGGGAATTCCGTTTTCAGCCCAGTATTCTCGGAGTGCGCCAAAGTAACTGTCGAAGGATCTGTTTTCCTGCGAAATAAAAATAATGTGGTTAATGCTTTGTAAGCTGGCGCCAAAGGTTGCGGTCACTGTAGCTGGGCCGGTAATGGTGCAGGTGGTTGAGCTCGACGACGTGCAACCAGACCAGCTGCTGAATGTGAATCCCTGGTCTGGCGCGGCGGTGAGAGTCACGCTTGTGTTGAATACGCCCTCGCACTTTCCCATACTTGTCCCTGAACCCGCCGCGGTACAGTCGATCCCGATTGGCGAACTGGTGATGGATCCAGTTCCTCCCCCGGCAGTGTTAATGGTTAGTTGACCCGGCTGACCGCCTGTTCCGACCAACCCGGTGCACCCACTCAGAAAAAGAATCAACGCAGCTACCAGCGGAAGACCACATTTCATATATCGACACTGAGACTTACACATGTTTCTAGAACCAGCAGCTTTGATGAGTACCGGCCTGAACTGGTTGGTTTCATACTTCCTTCGTCACAATCGAGAGATAGAGCTTCATTCTGCTTTGCAGCTTGTGTTAACTTCTCAACGACAGCGGAGTTCCTGATCCAGGTCGCCTTAAATCCCAAACCCTGCATCTAAGTAGCTGCTGTAATTTTTCGGAAAGAAATCCGCTTAGAATTGCGACATGAGAGCCAATCACAATTTTTACAAACTCACGCTTGCTGCTCTTACCGGCCTTGGAACAACAATTCTCTTCTTCGGTTCAGTTTCAGCACAAACTTGCGAAACCTCTACTGAAATGGATGCGGCGACGCGCTCCGCAATTCAGAGCACGGCCACTCGCTATTTCGATATGATCCAGCGTGGAGATTCTGCTTCTCTTCAGCAGAACGCGATTCCCTCTCTGGCCAGCAACTTCGCGGGAATTAACGGGACGATTAAGGACAATCAACCAAATCTGGCCGGCGCGCACGCGAACCCGCGTCCCCCGTTCGTGTTGAAGGCAGAAGGGACGGCCCCGCTGCCACGAGCGGAGTTTCTCTGCGGCATTTTCAATGCTTCTGGCCCGACGCCGAACGCGGCTGAATTTGTAATTCCGAATTTGCCGCCGGGTACCTACGGAATCGAGATTCTCGATATCAGTGGATCAAAAAATTCCTACACGGGCTCCTTTGTGTTGCAGCAGATTGGGACTGATTGGAAGCTTGGCGGACTTTTTTTGCGACCGACAGAAATGGGCGGTCACGACAGCACTTGGTACCTGAATCAGGCAAACGCGTTCAAGTCCAAAGGACATGCCATGGCGGCCTGGCTCTACTATTTGGAGGGAAGAGAACTAGCAATCGCTGTGCCCTTCATGGAGACACAGGCCACGGACAAGCTCTACGAACAAGAATCGAACTACAAAATGGCGGATTTTCCGGCGGGAGACAAGCCTGTCGACTTAGTCGCGGCTAACGGCAAAACCTATAAATTGACTCAGATCTTTCCGCTACCAGTTGGCCAAGATCTCGATGTGATCGTGAAATACCAGACGTCAAGCGTCGCCGATTCCGGGCAGACTTTCCAGGACAATATGGCGGTGATGAAGGCGTTTGTAACTAAATATCCCGAGCTTCGCGACGCCTTTGGCGGAATGGTGGCCCGCGGAGTCGAGCCCTCCGGCAGAGATTACGGCACGATGATGAAGATGGCGGAATTGAAGTGACGGGAAGAAGGGCCGACCCGGCTTAGCTGCATTGTCTGTTGCTCAGGCAGCCAGTTTCCTTCGCTGATCCTTAGCCAACCGTGGCTGCCGCGGGTTCCTCGACCGTAGCTTCTCGCAAAAATTTTGCTGCTTCTTCCGGCGGAGTCGGATTGATGTAAAAGCCCGTTCCCCATTCAAATCCGCCAACTTTAGTCAGCTTGGGAACGTACTCAATGTGCCAATGGTAATGATCGTTGGTTGAATCCTGCGTCGGCGAGCTGTGAATCACCAGATTATAGGGTGGGTCATCTAGCACGCGATTCGCTTTGTTCAGCAAAGTTCGAATCGCTCTAGCTAAATTCTGGAACATCCTCGACGACGAATTCTCAAACGCTGACTCGTGCTGCTTCGGTAGAATCCAGGTCTCAAACGGAAATCGTGGCGCATAGGGCGCGACAGTCAGAAAGTCGTCATTTTCCGCTACGACCCGAATGCCCGCATCGAGCTCTTGCCTTGCGATGTCGCAAAACACGCAACGTTCTTTGTAGATGTAATACTGCTTTGCGCCCTCGATCTCCTCTGAGACATAAATCGGCACGACCGGCAGGGCTATCAATTGCGAGTGCGCATGTTCGATGGTCGCGCCCGCCGCCTCACCGTGGTTCTTGAAAATCAATATGTATTTCAGCCGCCGATCTTTTTTCAAGTCGAGAATGCGATCGCGGAACGTCCACAGCACATCTTCAATTTTCTTCGTTGGCAAAGTGGCCAGCGTGCCGCTGTGCTCGTTGGTTTCAATCACCACTTCATGCGCGCCGACACCATTCATCTTGTCGAACAATCCCTCAGCTTGCCGGTCGAGATTACCCTCGATTTGAAGCGCAGGAAATTTGTTTGGGACGACCCGAACCGTCCAACCAGGCGTGTCGCGCTGCGGTTGCGATCCATTTTGACTGGGACGGTAAGCCTGAATCTCCGGCGGAGTCTTGGCTTCATTTCCGTAACAAAAAGGGCAGAAGCCGCCCTTCATTCTTACTGAGTCGCGGGCAAAATCGGTTGGGCGCTTGGCGCGGTCGGTCGAAATAATAACCCAGCGGCCGACGATGGGATCTTTTCTGAGTTCGGGCAAGTAATCGTTTCCTCCACCCGCTGCCACCCGGGTGATTTCATTCTACGATGAGAGCGCGACATTCTGAAATAGTTCGAAGGTCGGACCTCCCACAATCGATGGAGTTGCCGTTGCCCCACCCTTGTCGCGTTCTGTGCGACAGGGTGGGCCCGCGTTTTGGTGATCTACGGGACAGGATGGCCCATCCAAGCCCGATGTCGGCTTGGGTGGGACCTCGCTCTCGTAGTACACGGTGACGATGTCGAATCGCCACTGCGGGAGAGCATGGAATTGTTTTCGCGGTAACGTACGAAGGTAGAAGCGAATCATTACCCGAAGGTCTCTCCGCTTCTTGCGGTCCACCGCAGCTTGAGCGGGTTTCACGTCGTGGCTCGTTCTCGTCTTCACCTCGACGAAGCACAACACATCTTTATCCCAACCGATGAGATCAATCTCTCCGCGATGGCGCGCCGTCCGGAAATTCCGTGCAATGATGACGTACCCTTTCCGCCGCAAATAGAAGTACGCGTCTTCCTCGCCACGGCGCCCAGTCATGAGATGAGGAGGAATGTTGGTGTGCGCGGACTTAGGTGCTAGACGATCCAAGCCGCGAAGAATTGCTTGAATCAAGCGAGCCGAGGCCATGAGATGAGCATAGGTCGTTGATTGGCATGGAGTCTGTGATGAATGTCACAAGATTAATTGTGGATTCTTACTGAACGCATGGGGTACCCTCGGGAGTACGTCTGAATCACACATTCTTGAACAACTCTTCCCGCGGATCTTCCGGATTCAGCTTCGCCAACTCCCGCAGCAGTTCCTTGGTCTTCTCGTCGCGAGGCATGGGGACGGTGACTTTGACCTCGACAATCTCATCTCCGCGAACGCCTTCTTTTGTCGCCGAGGGAACGCCCTTTTCACGAAGCCGAAGCTTTTGGCCGGATTGAGTTCCAGGCGGGACTTTTAAGAGTGCGCGACCATCGATCGTTGGCACCTCGATCTTGGCTCCCAACGCAGCCTCGGTTGCAGTGACGGGGACTACCACGTGAATGTCGTCGCCGTCGCGGCGGAACACCGGATGACTCTCCATCCTGATGATGACGTAGAGATCTCCCGGCTGCCCGCCGTGAATGCCGGTGTTCCCCTTGCCAGCAATTCGAATCCGCTGACCGTCGCGTGTACCGGCCTTAATTCGCACTTCAAGCGGCTCGGTACGGTTGACCACGCCCTCTCCGTGGCACACCGGGCACGGTGAAGCATTTTTGCCAGTACCGTGGCAGCGCGGGCACGTCACGTTGAACTTCATGCGGTTGGCACTCTGCTCGATCGTGCCTTTGCCCTTGCACTGAGGGCATACGCCGGGCTGCTCGACCACTCCGTTGCCGTGGCAGTTGCCGCAAACATCTTGCCGCGTGATGTTCAGCCGCATGACGCCGCCGCGAATTGCCGTCCAGAAGGGAACGCTAACCTGATACTCCAGATCGGTTCCCGGCTCTGGTCCTTCGGGAGTGACCCTGCCGCTGCCGCGACCGCCGCCGAAAATTCCGGAGAAGATGTCGCGGAATCCTCCGCCGCCGCTAGTCGAAGTCGTGCGTCCGCCACGCGCCCCTTCGAACATGTCGCCGAAATCGAATCCACTGAAATCGAAGCCTTGCGTGCCGCTGCCTGCTCCACCGCGTTGCCCGCCAGTAAATCCTCCGAACCCGCCGGCTCCGGTCGGGCCGCCGCGCGCGTAAGCCTCCGCGGCTGCAGGATCGATGTTGTCGGAATAAAAGCCGAGCTGGTCGTAAATTTTGCGCTTCTTAGGATCGCTCAAAACATCGTTGGCTTCGGAGAGAGCCTTGAACTTTTCTTCCGCGGTTTTGTCGCCCGGATTGACATCCGGATGATATTTGCGCGCAAGTTTGCGGAACGCCTTTCGGATCTCATCTTCCGAAGCGGACTTCTTTACGCCGAGCGTTTCGTAATAATCTTTTTTGGTTGTGGGAGGCATGAATTAGATCGAAATTCCAACACAGAGGACACTGAGTTTGACAGAGGAACAACACAGAGCAACTCTGTGGCGCAGCTCTGTGTACCTCTTTGTGCTCTGTGGTTCAAAGTTTGTCCCTTATGATGCCAGCGTTTCAGTTCCCAACATCGGCGTCTTCTCGTACTTCGCTGCGTCCACGTACACAGGGATGCGGTGCACTCCCTGCTCGGTCGGCGCGAAGAGATACCAGCGCTTTTCCTGTTCTACGAAAGCCAGAAAATAATCTTGATCTTTGATTTTGAACTGCAACTGATTTTCCCCTTTTTCTAAATCTATCGGGTGCCCCACCCTTGTCGTGTTCTTTGCGACAGAGCCTGCCCAGAGCGCAGCCGAAGAGCGGGGGAGTTGACTTCCTATCCATCTGGAAATCAAAATCCCCGCCCTGTCTCGCAACCAGCGCGAGACAAGGACGGGGGCACCCATTCGTCTCACGTTTTATTTCTTATCTACGTCCACGTACTCGGCATCAATGACGCCTTCGTCTTTCTTGGCTTCGCCGTTGCCGGGTTGTGAACCGCCGGCGCTGCCACTCGGGCCTGCATCACCACCCGGAGGAGGAGTCTGCGCCTGCGCCGACTTGTACATCTGCTCGGCCAGCTTGTGCGAAGCCTGCGTCAGAGTCTCACGCGCGCGGTCCATCTGCGCCTTGTCGTTTGACTCGAGCGCCTTCTTCGCATCGGCCAACGCGTTCTCCACGTCGCCACGATCGGAGCCGGAAATTTTGTCTCCCTGCTCCTTCAGCATCTTCTCAATCTGATAAACCATCGAGTCGAGCTGGTTCTTGGCTTCGATCGATTCGCGCGCCGCTTTGTCTTCAGCCGCGTGAGCGTCGGCGTCCTTCGCCATGCGCTCGACCTCGTCCTTGCTCAGACCGGAAGACGACGTAATCGTAATCTTCTGGTCTTTACCCGTGGCGTTATCCTTCGCGGTCACATTGAGAATTCCGTTTGCGTCGATATCGAACGTCACCTCAATCTGCGGCACGCCGCGCGGTGCCGGTGGAATTCCAGTCAAATGGAATTTGCCAAGCGTACGATTCTGCGAAGCCATCGGCCTCTCGCCCTGCAAGACGTGAACCTCAACCGACGTCTGGCTGTCGGCTGCGGTCGAGAACGTTTCCGTCTTTTTGGTCGGAATCGTCGTGTTGCGGGGGATCATCGGAGTTGAAACTCCACCCAGCGTTTCAATCGCCAGGGTCAACGGAGTCACGTCGAGCAGAAGCAGATCTTTCACCTCGCCCTTGAGCACGCCGCCCTGGATCGCCGCGCCGACCGCGACAACTTCATCAGGGTTCACGCCCTTGTGGCCTTCTTTACCGAACAGTTCTTTCACGATTGCCTGAATGCGGGGCATGCGCGTCTGCCCGCCGACCAGCACAACTTCATTGATCTTGCTGGCGTCGATGCCGGCGTCTTTCATGCATTGTTTCGACGGCCCAACCGACCGCTGCAAAATGTCTTCAACCATGCCTTCGAGTTTTGCGCGGGTCAGCTTCTTCACCAGGTGCTTCGGCCCGTTCGCGTCCGCGGTGATGAACGGTAGGTTGATCTCCGTCTCCATCGTGGTCGAAAGCTCGATCTTGGCACGCTCGGCTGCATCACGCAGACGCTGCAGCGCCATTTCGTTTCCTTTCCCACGCAGATCGAGGCCCTCATCTTTCTTGAATTCATCGATGAGCCAATCGACCAGCCGCTGATCGATGTTATCGCCGCCGAGGTGCGTGTCGCCGTTCGTCGCCTTCACCTCGATCACGCCTTCGCCGACTTCGAGTATCGAAATATCGAACGTGCCGCCGCCGAAGTCGTACACAGCGATGGTCTCGTCTTTTCCTTTGTCGAGCCCATACGCGAGCGCGGCCGCCGTCGGCTCATTGATGATTCGCTTCACATCGAGCCCGGCAATCTGCCCGGCATCTTTGGTAGCCTGGCGCTGCGCGTCATTGAAATACGCGGGCACAGTGATGACCGCTTCGGTCACCTTTTCGCCGAGATAATCTTCCGCCGCCTTCTTCAGCTTTTGCAGAATCATGGCAGAAACCTGCGGAGGCGTATATTCCTTCCCCTGCGCCACAATCGCCACGTGGTCGCCGGACTTCACGACCTTGTATGGGACCATCTTCATTTCTTCGCTGACTTCGTCGAAGCGCCGTCCCATGAATCGCTTGATCGAATAAACCGTGTTTTCGGGATTGGTAATCGCTTGCCGCTTGGCCACCTGGCCGACCAGCCGCTCTCCGTTTTTCGTAAAAGCGACAACCGACGGAGTGGTTCTGCCGCCTTCTTCGTTGGCGATGACCTTGGGCTCGCCACCCTCCATAACCGCAACGCACGAGTTCGTGGTGCCGAGGTCAATTCCGATAATCTTGGCCATAATGCTCTCCTTAATTTCAAACCTATAAGTGCTTTTCTCTCAGCTGTGAGCCATGAGCGGCGAGCCACGAGCAAGCCAGCTTTTGCCTGCTCAAAAGCTCACTGCTCATCGCTCACAGCTGAATAAGTGCTTTAAATTCAACTACTCACCCCATGCGCTCTGGCCTATTATGGTAGTTGAGTGAGATGTTGTCAATGTTTAGATGCTGAAAAGAAGTGCTTGGACTCGCTATTTGTAGCCGCAACGTGTGATTGACGAGGTGAGCTGGTAGTAGTACGCTCCCGCATTTGGAGGCCGGAGCGCGTGTGGGAAAAGAAGATATTTCATGAAGGGCTAAAAGTCTTCCGGGTTATTCGCGCGCCAGACAAAGCAACCCTGGAGCTAAAGGTGCGTCTACAGGCGGAAGCTTGGGAACAACGCTGGTGCAAACTTCAGGCAGCTGAAACACGAAGGCAAAAGTGGGAAAAGGCCGCGCGAGTGAGCTACCTGAAGAAAGACCTTGCCTTGCAGCATACTCGCGAAATTGAGCAACAGGGCGGGAAGCTTGCCACGATTTTGAGCGACGGCCTTGAACTTGACCATGTACTTGACTGGAAGACCCTGAAACGCAAGTTCGAGGAATCGGAGCCCGCGCCAAGCCGACCTCAGCTTCTAACGTATCCGCCTGCACCGCTCAAGAATGATTCGAAGTTTTCACCTTCGCTCAGCATTCTCGACCGTATGATCCCGTCTCGCCGACGGCGTAAGCTCGATGATGCCGAATCGAAATACTCGACCGCGGCAAGGGAGCATCAACAGACAACCCAAGGAATTCAGCAGGAAAATGCTCGGGTTGCGAAGGACTACGAATCGGCTTTGAACGAATGGACGCAACGGAAGTCAGAGCACCTCCAAGCTGTGGATGCGATGCAAACTGCATACGAGGCGAAAACCCCTGACGGTGTTGTCGCATATTTGACGCAAGTTCTGTTGCTCTCTGAGTACCCTGAGAGCTTTCCGAAACATTTTCTGGTTGATTATCTTCCTGAGACGCAAATGCTTGTAATCGAATATGAACTCCCTGATATTGAGTCACTACCGCGGCTTAAGGAGGTGAAGTACATTGCGACCCGAGATGAGTTGCGAGAAGTTCCAGTCTCCGAGACGTGGTTAAACAAGACCTATGATGAAGTTCTCTACCAAACCTGCCTTCGGGTCATGCACGAGGTCTTTCAGTCGGACACGGTCGAGGCGGCCCAATCCATCGTGTTTAATGGCTGGGTGAATTACATAGATAAGTCCACAGGAAGGCAGGTCACGGCTTGTATTTTGTCGTTGCAGGTTACGCGAAAAGAATTCTCGGAATTGAATCTTTCCCACGTTGATCCAAAGGTTTGCTTTCGTGCCCTCAAAGGCGTCTCCGGTAGCAAGCTCGCGACTCGAAGCGCTGTGAGGCCAATCCTACAATTGAATAGAGAAGACAAACGTTTTGTACCGTCACACGATATGGCCGACCAACTGGATGATTCGTATAACCTTGCGGCCATGGATTGGCTGGACTTCGAAAACCTTATACGCGAAATCTTCGAGAAGGAATTCATGTCGAACGGAGGCGAAGTCAAGATTACTCGCGCAAGTCGAGATGGCGGAGTCGACGCAATCGCATTCGATCCGGACCCGATACGCGGCGGAAAAATCGTAATCCAGGCGAAGCGTTACACCAACACAGTAGGGGTCTCCGCCGTTAGAGACCTTTTTGGCACCGTTCACAACGAAGGCGCGACGAAGGGAATACTCGTGACCACGTCGGTTTATGGCCCCGATGCATATGAGTTCGCAAAGGGCAAACCTTTAACTCTCCTCAACGGCAGCGAGCTTCTTTTCCTGCTGCAAAAACATGGATACCGGGCACGAATTAATCTTGCCGAAGCGCGACAGCTCGCATTAGAGCGCGATTCGGATTCATCATCCCAGAAACTTCCGTACTGACCTCCGAGTAGGTTGCCCCATCCTTTCGCCCGATTTTGGCGAAGGGTGGAACTGGTTCTTCGTGATCCCACCCTTTCGCAAACACCGCGACAAGGGTGGGGCAACCTCCTCGAATTCCTATTCACCTCTCATCCTGAGCGAAGCAGATGCGCAGTCGAAGGACCCCTGCACTCCTAGCAATCTCAACCGGCGCCGAAAAGTATTGTCACGATGCGCCTTCATGTAGAGAGTTCCGCGATACGCTTTCGGTTAGTCCAATCAAACACGAGTTCCTTCGACTCCGCAGAATGATTCGCGAGCGAATCATTCCGCTCCGCTCAGGATGACAGAGTAGGGAATCATTCAAGAGCGAAGAGTAAAGAGGGTGGGAATCGAGTTAGGACGAAAAGGCAAAATCCCCACCCTTTCGACTTCGCTCAGGGCAAGCTCTGTCGCAAGGACCGCGACAAGAATGGGGCAGCTTCCCAAAATTCCTATTAACGCTGTCGTCCTGAGCGAAGTATCTGCTTCGCTTCGCGAAGCAGATACGTAGTCGAAGGACCCCTGTACTCCTTGCAATCTCAACTGGCGCCGAAAAGTATTGTCACGATGCGCCTTCATGTAGAGAGTTCCGCGATACGCTTTCGGTTAGTCCAATCAAACACGAGATCCTTCGACTCCACGAGATAATTCGCAAGCGAATCTCCGGCCCCGCCCAGGACCGCGGGGGAAGTAGCCTGGCAAACTTCACTTCACCGGATTGAAGTCAAACTTGTCCGCGCCCTCCTCGTAGAAAAGCGCACCTTGTGTTTTGTCTCCGCCACTCCAGTGCTTGTGACCACCCGGTACGCGGATGAAATCCCCAGCCGCGACGCGCTTCTCGCCGTTCTCGTCTTTGTAGAGATATGCACCTTTTATCACCACAAGCCACGTATCGTTCGTATGCGTATGCCAGCCGGCATCGTATCCCGGTTTGAATTTGGTGAATGTTGCGTGCGCACCCTTGCTCGAATCGCCCCAGATCGGGGTGGTCATAACTGCCGAATTCCCGCCCATTGCGCTGTAATTCGCCTTTGCAGAGTCGACGAACAAGACTCCATTTCCTTCTTGTCCCTGTAAACGTCCCAACGCCCAAGCCATGACCACGACTGCTACGAAACCAACCGACAACAGTGATCGCTTCATTTCGTCCTCCCGATGAGTTTTTAGTTAATTCAGAGCGCAGGAATTCTATACCAGACGCAATGACTAGCGCCGGGAATTGTGAGTGATCACCGGACGAATGATTTGCGCTTTGGCAAGCAATCCGGTTCTGGCGAGAGATCATCTCCGCACAGCCGCGCACGCCTTGTCGAACTCGGAACGAGAGCCTTCGACAAACGTTATTGGCACGAGCTCCTGCATGTAGGGACGATTGCTTTCATGGCCACGATATACGCTGCCATCAGGCTGAAACGCTCTCCCGATGCTGCCGTGGTCATCCATGACCAGGTTTGGGTTGTGCCAGTTGCCGCGAAATTCCAGGCTGGGGCGATGATCGCTGTTAAATCCACCGTACCCCAGCGGCCAATAATACATATAGAGACTGACAGCCTCACCGTCAGTTGAGAGTTTCAGGTGCATTGGCATCCCACCTCCCAGATGCATGGGAAATTTCTCGCCGCGCTGAGTGCAAACGTACGCTTGGCCTCTGAGGTTCGTTGCCCGGTATATAACCTTGCTGCCGCGCGGAGTTGGTTCAAATTGTACCCAGACAAAATAATCTCCGCTCTTGGCATGCGCCTTTCCCAAGCCTTGCCACATCGGCATGATGTGAAATTTCCCACCAAGATAGAACGCCCAGGTATAAAAAAGACCGGTTAGTGCGATCAGGAGAACTGCGTCGAGTACCAGCACTACCGTGCATTGCAGGAGGCATCCAAAACATCCGCGGGGCTTGCGCGAAACAACCGGGATCGGATTCTGGTGTGAGTGCATGGAAAGGCGAGCTGCAATCGTACAACGAGAATCGCGAAATCAACCCGAAATCTCTCAATCGCAAAAACAAAAGGCGGCTGGCGCCGCCCTTTTCCTGCAAACTTGCAAAGGCTTTACGCTGCGGGCTTCTTTTTCTTTCCCGCCCGCGTAGCATCGGTATCGACGTCAACGTTGCCGTCTTTCTCCACTCGCAGTTCCTCGTGGCGGACATTGTCAGACACATTTTCTGTGCTCTGCACGGCCCGCTTTCCGACACGCACTTCTTCGTTCACGACCGGCTGCTTTTCCGTCCGGACGCGCTCTTCCGAAAGCGGCACGCGAATTTCTTCATCCTTACCGATTTCACCCGTCGCGCTCCGCCCCGATCCTGGGGTCCGCTCGATCACCAGCTCTTCTCGCGTGACCGGGACTTCAACGTGCTGCGTCTCCGTGATCACATCTTTACGCAGCCGCACCTCGCCTCGCTGAACGCGCTCCTTGTAGGTTCGCAGAATCTCGCCTCGCAACTGAATTCGTCGGTCGCCTTCTGTTGAGGCCCGGTTGCTGCCCGACCACTCTTCGAATCCGCTCTCGCGCAGGTCGCCGCCTGCTTTTTGCAGGATTGTTCGCGCTTCTGCCGTGCGCGGGCCAGTCACACTGACGAGCGCTCCTCCGGAGTTGATGCCGTTGTAATAGTAATCCGCACGCTCGTTATTCCAGTTCAGGTCCGAGCTGGTCTCGCGATAATCGTAATCTTCATCGTGCGACTCTCCGGTGAAGAAATCCTTTACTTTTTGCCAGAAGCCTTCGCTCGCCTGTGTCCTTCCTTTTGCGTCACTGTCGTCGTACTCGCTTCCAGCTATCAAGCCGATTTCCGATGAGGTAAATCCCGCATTGCGCAGCTGGTTGATAGCGTCATACGCATCATTTTGGTTGGAGAAGAAAGCAACGGTTCGGGCTTCGGACGTAGGAAGGTCGTTTGTTGGTGTCTGTGTGGACGCCATATTACTCCTTGTGATCTTTCGCTTGAGTTGAATTTGCTTGCCACACTGAGATGCGTTTCATCTTGTGGATAAGCAAAGGCAGCATACGAATCGCATGCAGGCCGTCGCACATGTTTGCTGCTCGCGTTCGCGTGTCTCTCCCGCGTATGCAATGCTGATTAAATTCAGTGGAGAAACAAACCGAACTAGATGAAAAATTCGGCGGGTACCCGTCCCTGTTTCGCGACTTGCGGGAGGCAAAGCCTGCCCTGTTTGGCTGAATCGCGAGCGAACCCAAAGGGATGAGGGACCTAATGTTGAGAGAGTACAGATGGTCGAACGTCAGCCTAAGGCAATGCGCTCCATCTCAGGCGCGAGTTGCCCCGCGCCTGTTGTAGTCCACGTCCTCAGGCCACTGCCGCGTCCATTGTCGGCGCGCATTCGCCAGCTTCATACAACTGACGCAATTCGCACTCGCCCTCTCCGGTAAATTGCAAAAAATCTTTAGTCAGCTGAATAGCTTCGGCCTTCGAATTTGCTTTCAGGATTGCGAAGCCGCCGACCAGCTCTTTGGTCTCAGTGAATGGGCCATCGGTCACGGTTATGTTGCTGTTAGCTATCCGGACGCGGGCACCCGTTGCGCTAGGCAGGCACCCCTCCGTAGCCAGCAACCATCCCGCTTTGAACCCTTCCTCGACGAGTTTTCCCATTCGGAGCATTTCTTCCTGTGAAGGTGGAACTGATCTTTCGGCGTGCTTGTAGATGCTTAGGAATCGCATATATTTCTCCTTAATTTCTTAGTCTGGCAGGCTCAGTCTTGCCTTTCACTGGTAAGTCGAATGCGCCGAATCCAAATCGACAGGCGAAGCAAAAATTTTCGCTACTGTTTCTCGTGAGCAGGATGCCCGAATGGCGCTGTTTCCAACCTTCAAAAGAGAGCTGACCTCCGGACCACCGAGCATTCCCCGGATGCGTTCAGTGGCAAAAACCCGGGTCGGTGACGCAGCTTCGCGGCAACATCAGGAGCGTATCGCTCGAGTGTGTGATCTGCCTGTGGACGTCATTCACCTGCTTGTCGCCTAATTCCTCACTCCGGTTACCGTCAACTTGATTCGGTACAAGCTCGTGCTCGCCGTGATGTAGAGACTCTTGCCATCGGCATCGCCCCACGCAACATTGCCGACCACCTCTGGGACTTTGATCGTCGCGAGATGCTTGCCCGTGGCAGAAATAATCCAAACTCCGCCGGGGCCCGCGCCGTAAATATTGCCTTTTTCGTCGACGCGAATGCCGTCGGGGCCGCCGGGAGCTTTATCGTTACCAGCTTCGATCAGCACCTTGGCATCGCTCACTGAACCATCAGCATGGACGCGATAACTCATCCACACTCTTTTGCCTGAATCTGAAACGTAAAGGATCTTGCCATCCGGCGAAAAGGCAATGCCATTTGGGCGTGGCAGGTCTTTAATGATCAATTGCAGCTTGTCGTTGTCGGGTGGCGCACCTGGCTTATGCTGACGAGCGTTGGGAATGCGAAAGACACCGTTGAACTTTAGTTCTTTCAACGGGTCGTTATCTCCTTGGGTTGGCAATCCATAAGGAGGATCGGTGAAATACAGTGAACCGTCAGAGCGATAGACGAGATCGTTCGGGCTGTTGAGCTTTTTGCCTTGATACGAGTTTGCGAGAACAGTGACGGTTGCGTGCGGATCGAGCGTTTCCAGACGCCACACATTTCTCCGCGCGTGGCCTGCGACGGTGACGCGACCATCTGGATCGAGCGTCATGCCGTTCGATCCCGGCTCCGGACCACCGTAAGGTGCAGAGCCGATATAACCGCTCGGGTGCATGAAAACATGGGCGCCCTTTGTTGGTGACCACATGACGATGTTGTTCGCGGGAATCTCGGCAAACAGAAGGCTGCCTTCGTGGGTCCACACTGGGCCTTCGGTCCATTTGTAGAATCCCGTGGCTACACGCTCCAGCTTGGCATTTGCCGCAATGAGTTGATCGGCTGCAGGATCGAGCCGCTCAATATCCTGTGCAAATACAGCGCAGGTCAAGACAAAAAGAAGAAAGGAAAGCGCGCAAATTTTCAATGTTTTCATACGGCGGACATCTTACACGAATGGTTAGGTGTGTAGGTTGTGGCTTTCACTGAAGGATGGGACCGATGAAACGAGCCTAGTTCAATCCCGTTACTACATACGCCTGCGAGAGCACCTGGTCATAGATGTATATGTATGCTTTTCCATCGGCAGAAAAAGTGGGGCGTGCGCACCGAGACAGCCGCAACCCTGTGTTGACGAATTATCGAAGTTACATCTCACCGCTCGCCTCCCCGCCCTTCGGCGGTTCGTATGCCTTCTGCAGATATCGCCTAGCTTCATCGAGAGCGCCCTGCGTATTGTCGTTAGTCTGTAGCGCCTGGCGATATTCATTCGTAGCGCGTTCACGCTGGCCGGTGATATCAAAAATCTTTCCAAGCTGGATGTGGCTCCAAACCTCAGTCCACCGCGGATCGCCATCCCCATTTAGGCAATCGCGGTAAGCATTCGCGGATGCTTGATAGTTCTTTTGCAGGAAAAATACCTCGGCAATTCGGTAATGTGCGAGCGAGCTGTTCTTATTGATATCAAGCGCCTTGTTGAACTCTGAAAGTGCGCCCGCCAGGTCGCCTTGCACCACGAGCTGGTGCCCGCGTTCGATTGCGGCACGCAGCTTAATGTCTGAGGAGTTCTTCAGCAAGTCGTTGTCGGGATCGATCGTGATACGACGGGGCCGGCCAAATGTATCGACTGAAAATGCCGACTCAGTTCCCACGACATCGATTCGTTTGGTTTCGGTCTTTCCGTCAGTGTCGATCTTGAGTTCGACTGGCATGCGGAAGAGGTCGAGGTCCTGCGTGATCTGCCCCACGCTGCGGAATCCTTTGTTGTTTCCGAGTCGGTAAATTGTGTACTTGCTTTTGAACTCAGGTGCGCCGGTTGAATCCAGCCACTGCGAGAAGAACCAAGTCAGCTTGTCACCGTAATTCTTTTCGGCGAGAGTCTTAAAATCATCTGCGCTCGCCGCTTTGCCGGCATACTGTGAAGCAAAATCGCGCATGGTTTGATCGAATTTCTGGTCGCCAATCACCCATCGCAACATGTGCAGGATCATTGCGCCTTTATCTGTGGCCAGCGACTGGAACTCCGGCGAGAACAAATCCAGTTTGCCTGACTGCGACATGGGGACCGTGTCGTAGGAAAGCGCGCCCACTGACATATCTTTCACCATTTCTTGAAGGCCAGCAGATCCCGCAGCGCTCTCGACATAGCGGGCTTCCGAGTATCGCGCGAAACCATCCTCCAACCACCAGTCGTCGCGCGAATCAGGACTCACTGAAACTCCCCACCACTGGTGCGCAATTGCATTGGCGAGCAAACGATAATTGGTTCGCGGAGTAATCCCACGTGCGGCGAGTGCGGCAAGCTCTGGCGCCCAGGTGGAAGGCACCGTATCGTCCGGCAATTCAACGACCCGCAGCACGTTCGAAGCTGGCGGCCCGTACAGGGTGATGAAATAGGTAAATTCCTTCACCGCAGTTTGCGCATAGGTAGAGGCTAAATCCTTGTGAACTGGTTTGAAATAAACGTGGAGGTCGATTCCAGCCTCGGTGCTGTAGTAATCACCGAAATCGCCCGCCACGATGGTTCCTGGGAAGCTGGATTTGTCATATTTCAGGGTATACGTCTTGCTCTCGCCGCTGCCAGTGGAGGCGCTCTTCAGCGCGGGCGTGGCGGACGTTGTCGTCACGCCGCTGCCGATCACCATCATATGTGCCGGTACTGTCACACTTATTGTCGAGGTGAAGCGGTCGATTCCATATTGGCTGACTGGAAACCAATCGCCAGCGTAGAGCAGGTAGCATGTATCTTCATTGATTGAGGTCAGCTTCAATCCTTGAACGGGTGAGTCGTCAGCGGAATCGAGTATTCCCTCATAATCGAATGTCAGAGTTGCTGAATCGCCTTTTTGAACCGTGTTGTTGAGGGAAACCCGAACACTGGAGTCTTGAGGCGTGCGATCTACCGTGAGCGCCTTGCCCAACTCATCCGTCACTTTGGTCAGCCGGAGATCATTGTGCAAATTGAACACCACAACATTCAGCTCTTCAAGTGCGGTCAGCTTAACTTTTGCGCGGGCGGTAATCTTGTGATCGTGTGGGTTCAGAACGGCGTCGATCTGGTAATCGTCCACATGAAAACGCGCCTTTTCGGCTGCCCACGTAGGTAGGGCAACGAACAAAGACGCAAGAACAAGGAATGGGACGAGTTCTCGACGCCGCAGCCGCACTGAAACGCACATTTTGGGGGATCTCCTAGACGGAATACTTCGAATTCGCGAATACTTCTTTATTCTATGATGAAAACGCGTTCGGAAAAGATGCTGGCGCAGAGCGAGTTACAAGGAATTTACCGGGTGCGATCGGAAGCGTGCAGCTGTGCCTTATACGCGTAAACCACCGCCAACAGAGGCGGCGCGACGAACACGCCCCAGAATGGCCAGATTACTCCGAGCACAATCGGCGCGATGATGGATGCCCAGATTGGAACCTTCGCCGTTCTCCGCATAATGAACGGCTGCAACAACAGTCCATCAATCACGACGATAATCGCGTAGAGAACCAAAACCCCTAGAGGATGCCGCCAGTCCCGCCAGAAAATTCCAGCCGTCGTAACCGGGCCTAGCAAGCCCAATATGGGGCCAAGGTGCGGAATCATCTGCAGCAAAGCCGCCAGCCCCGCCCATAGAAACGAAAGTGGAACGTGCAAAATTCGAAGCCCTATAAACCAGAGCACTCCAACCGCGAGCGAGTCCTGCAATTGGGCCAGGGCCCAATTCCGCAGGGCGCTTCCCGTAATGCGCAGATGATGGTTCAGATCCACAACCGTTTGATGAGGCAAATACCCGAACAGGCGCGACATCTAGGTCGAAGATACAGCTGGAAGGATGACCAGTGAGGCAGGAGCAGACTTCAGAAATAAGAGAAGCTACATCGTCCACCGAAGGAGGGTTGCGCCAACCGTAAATCCGGCGCCGACGGATGCGAGCAACACAAGGTCACCCTTCTTCAATCGTCCTTCTTCACGTGCCGTTTGCATGGCGAGCGGAATTGTGCCGGCTGTGGTGTTACCGTAGCGATCAATATTGATGACTATGCTTTCCGGTTTCAGCCCCAATCGGTCGGCGGTGGCTTTAATAATTCGCTGATTTGCCTGATGAGGAATAAAGCAATCAATGTCACTGGCTTTACAGTGGTTCCGCGCAAGCAATGTCTCGCAAACCTCAGCCATCTTTCTCACCGCGAATTTGAATACTGCCTGGCCATCCTGATGTACAAAGTGCATCTTCTTTTCAATCGTTTCGTGGGTTGCCGGATGTAGGCTGCCCCCTCCTGGCATATATAAAGAGCAGGCGCCCGAGCCATCAACCTCGTGCGCGAAATCGATAAGTCCGTTTTCGTCCTGAGAAGGTTCCAGAATCACCGCTCCCGCGCCGTCGCCGAAAAGAATGCAGGTCGCCCGATCGGTGTAGTCGAGAATCGATGACATTACGTCCGAGCCAATTACCAGCACCTTTTTGTGCGCGCCGGTTTGAATGAATTGTGCGCCGGCCTGCAACGCATAGATGAACGCCGAACACGCTGCCGACAGATCGAAACCCCAAACTCCTTTTATTCCCAACTTATGCTGGACCAGGCAGGCGGTAGAAGGGAATAACATGTCGGGAGTTACGGTAGCAACGACGATGGCTTCAATATCATTGGCCTCGATACCGCGCTGCGCCAACGCTTTCCTCGCGGCTTCGGCAGCTAAATCGCTGGTTGCTACCCCTTCCTCCACGATGTGCCGCTCCCGAATCCCCGTGCGGCTCGTGATCCACTCGTCGGAAGTTTCGACAATCTTCTCGAAATCCCGATTGGTCATGACCTTTGGTGGCACATAAGTCCCCAGGCCGGTGATCTTTGCCCGCAGTATTTGAGTCACTGGATAACGTTCCTCGCCAATCGACGTGAAACGTTATTGTACGCACGTGTTGCATAAACGCCAACGCAACCCGAATTGCCATGAATGGTTCGTGAAAGAATCGTCGAACTATAACTTTGGTCATCATTCAGGCCGGACAAACGGAAACGTTTTCCCAGATCGGGAATATGATCGCTAGCATGAAGAAGCTCCGCGTAGTGGTCTCATTGATTACGCAAGACAACGATTTCCAGATGGAGCAAGCTGCTGCTGCAGAAGAGGCTGCACGCAAGCTTGGTAGCGAAATCCAAATTGTTTTTGCGGACAATGACAGCATTCAGCAGAGTCAACAGATTCTGAGATTCGTGCAGGCTGAGCCTGAGTCGCGGCCCGACGGAATTATCTTTGAGCCCGTCGGCGGCCCAGCATTGGTGACCGTAGCACGCGCCGCCGCGGCTGAGGGAATCGCGTGGGTCGTGATGAACCGCGAGGTCGAGTACATCAAAGAACTACGCCGGGAATATAAGGTGCCGTGTTTTGCGGTTGCATCGGACCATCTTGAGATTGGCCGCATCCAGGGAAGGCAGTTGGCAACACTCCTTCCAAATGGGGGATCAATTCTCTGTATTCAGGGTCCGTCGGAAACCGACGCCTGCAAATTGCGAGCTGCCGGCATGTATGAGACCAAGCCAGCCAACATTCAAGTCAAGACCATGAAGGGAAACTGGACCGAGGCGAGCGCCTTCAAAGCCATCAATTCATGGCTGCGTCTTTCCACATCGCAGCAGTCACATGTGGATTTAATTTCTGCACAAAATGACGCGATGGCCGCGGGCGCTAAAAAGGCGTTTCAGCAATTCTCGCGGGAAGCGGAAGGTCGAGACCGTTGGACCTCACTTCCGTTCATCGGCGTGGACGGGGTTGCTAAGACCGGACAGGCCTGGGTACGAAGTGGAGTTCTGACGGCAACCGTAGTAGCTCCACCGAATGCAGGGATAGCCCTGGAATTACTCGCGCGGGCCTTGCTGACTTCCACCACCCCGCCTGAAATGACGTTGATTGCACCGCATTCTTATCCAGAACTGGCGACACTTTCAGCTAACGCGTCGAAGAGATCGCAGGGCGCAAAATCAGGCGGGATGTAATTTGCAACAACGCAGTCGTTGGCAGCTCTAGCCAGGCACCGGCGACCCACTGCACACGCAAGAGCCCGTTACCGTTGCTTCCTTCCGGACCTGGCGGGGTTGGCGGGAACGCGTCGCGCGAGACCGATGCCTGACGCCTAATTTTAGCATCGGACGCTCGATGGCCTTGGCTGCAGGAATCTACTCTTCCGTACCCTTCCTTTGCTGCTCTATTTCCGCAACAATAAAATGAAGATATCGCATGACGGTGCCCAACACAGAGACCGAGTTTGCAACGGCAATCCGCCGCTACTTTGACGTCGTTCTCTACCTTCTGATTTTCACTGGATTTGGAACGCTCGCTTCGACAGGCCGGCTTGATGTGGCGACTGTTCTGATCGTGACTTCGGCCTTGCTTTATCGGGGATATGCGCTGGCTCGCCGACGCCAGGTTTTGCTCTCCAAGCGCTGGACTGACCTTTTGACGCTGGCGTGTGTTGGGTTCTACGTCATCGATCTATTTCTGGTCTCACGCACATTTATCGGCGCGACGGTGCACCTGGTGCTTTGTGTGATGCTTGTGCGATTGTTCTCGGCGCAGCGCGATCGTGACCACTATTTCTTGGCTGTGCTGTCGTTTTTGATGGTACTAGCCTCCGCAGTGCTCACAGTCGACAGTACCTTTCTCCTCGCTCTGGGTGGATTCATTCTGGTCGCGGTCACCGCGCTAATTTTGATGGAAATGATGCACTCGCTTCAGAAGGCCACGGTGCTGGCCGGGGGCTCGCATGTGCCCCATGCCCATCGCAAGCTTTCATTGGCTATCGCGAGTGTCGCTCCCATGCTTCTGCTTTTTATTTTTCTCGGAGGCGCCGCAATTTTCTTTTTTCTGCCGCGTGTTTCCGCGGGTTTTATGAACAACAGCGCCGGGCTGAACGAAATCAGCACTGGCTTTTCTGACCACGTCGACCTCGGGCGCATCGGCGAGATCCAGCAATCAAAGGCCGTTGTGATGCACCTGCAAATTGATGGTGATGCTTTCGGAGCTTTTGTCCCTAAGCTGCGTGGCGTCGCGCTTAGCCACTTTGACGGCCATACATGGTCGAATCTAAGTCCAAAGCGAGCTCTTTCGCGAGAAGCTGATGGACGCTTCAATCTGAGATTGCGTGATCCGCTTTTGCCTCTAGCGCCGACGCGGACCATCCATTATCGGGTGACAATGGAGCCTCTTCTGAGCGAGGTTTTCTTTTTACTCTCGACTCCGCAATCACTCGAGGGAAACTATCGCAACATTGTTGAAGACCGCGACGGCGACGTGTTTAACCTTGATAATGACAGTCCGGTTACCCGGTACGAAGCTGAGTCCGTGGTCCGCTTGCGCACGCATTTTCCGGAGAACAGCAACTACCCCTATTACATAAACCGCGAGTATCTGCAGTTACCGCCGCTCGATGGGCGAATCCAGCCGCTCGTCGCTAGAATTACGGCGAATGCTGAGAGCCCTTATGCCCGCGCAGCTGCGGTGGAAAATTACCTGCGCAGCAATTACGGGTACACGCTGCAACTTCCAAGCTCGACTCCGTCTGATCCGATTGCAGATTTCCTATTCACTCGGCGGCGAGGACATTGCGAGTATTTCGCATCGAGCATGGCGATCATGCTCCGTATGCTCGGCATACCATCGCGCGTAATCAACGGATTTTCCGGGGGCGAGTTCAACGACATCACCTCGCAGTATGTGATTCGCGCGAGCGACGCGCACTCGTGGGTCGAGGCGTATCTACCCGGTCAAGGTTGGGTTACCTTCGACCCGACGCCGCCAGGCCCTCAACACGGCACATCGAAATGGGACCGAGTAATGCTCTACATGGACGCGCTATCGTCTTTTTGGCGCGAGTGGGTTGTCAATTATGACCTCGGCCATCAGCTTCGGCTAACCCAGGATGCAACTCACGGAAGTCGCGCGCTGGCTGGCAAGGCGCAGTCCTGGGGCCGTGCTCAATATCACAGAATGCTGGCTTGGGCGCGCCGCGTACAGGATGCAGCGGGTTCATCCGTCGTGAGGTGGGGAACACGAATCCTGGTTCTCGCGACCATACTGTTGTTGGTGTTGAGCATTCCTAGGCTGCTTGTGGTCGTTCAGAAGGTTCGGCTTGCTCATCGCCCCCGGAGTTCTCCGCAACTGGCTGCTAGCATATGGTACGAACGCATGCTTCGGCAGGCGGCAAAGCGCGGCTGGAAAAAGTCTCCGGCCCAAACGCCGGAAGAGTTCGCGTTGCAAATTAGCGATGGGAACGTGAAAGATCGTGTTGTCAGTTTTACGGAGCGTTATGAGCGCGCTCGCTTCGGTAATTCCGTGGATGACGCCGCGGAACTCCCGGAACTCTACGAAGAAATCAAAAGCGCACGCTGATGTATGTATCCAAACCCGCTGTCATTCCCAACCGCTTCAGCGGTGAGGGACCTGCTTTTTTTTTCCCGCATAATAAAGGGAACGCAACCCCCAATTACAATTGAAAATAGTTGATGTTCTGAAACCTGACAGCTGAGAGCCTTATGAAAATCGGAGTCCTCGCGCTGCAAGGCGATTTTGACGCTCACCGCAAAAGGCTGGAAGAACTTGGCGCCGCAGTTGTGCTGGTCAAAAAACCTGATCAACTCGACGGGATCGACGGTCTAGTTATTCCGGGTGGAGAATCAGGTACCTTCCTGAAGCTTCTTGGGGAAGCAGGATTTGCCAAGCTCAAAGAATTCGTTCATGTTAAGCCTACATTTGGCACATGCGCTGGCGCGATTCTGCTGGCGAAAGAAGTCGAAAATCCGCAGCAGACTGGCCTTGGAGCAATTGATATACGCATTCGGCGCAACGCTTATGGAAGGCAGATCGACAGCTCGATTCGAGAAGGTCTTTTCCTCGGAACTCCGATCGAGATGGTTTTCATCCGCGCGCCCAAGATCGAGCGCGTAGGACCTGAAGTAGAAGTGCTGGCAACCGAAGGAAACGATCCCGTTGTTGTGCGTCAGGCCAAAACAATGGCTGCCACATTTCATCCGGAACTCACCGATGATCCTCGCATACACGAAAAATTTATCGAGCTAGTGAGGAATGGCCGGCGCGAATAAACCCTGGATCGCGCAGTTTACGCCGCGGGAAGGCTTTTCACGCCTTCGACCCGCATTCGGATGTCCCGTCGATGTCAAGAATTTGTCTTGACATCTTCCGATCATGAGTTGCAGAATGTCGGCTGTTTTACGGCGGCCAGCATTTGCCCGTGTAGGGCTCAGATGCTTCATCGCGAATGGAGCATTTGGTGGTTCTAGGTGTGTGTCAGAGTCTCTGACCTCAATTCACCGGAGGAATCGAATGCGTACCGCGAAGCCGGCATTTTCCCTCTTTTTCCTTCTCGTGGCCATCCTTGCTACGAGCGTTTCGGTCTGGGCGCAGTCTACGGCCACCGGCACCGTTGTTGGAACAATAACCGACCAGTCAGGTGCCGTTGTACCGGGCGCGCAGGTCACTATAAATGATCCATCGACGGGCACTACACGGACCGCAACCACAAACAGCGCGGGCAATTATCTGTTTGTGGACGTTAATCCGGGTCATTACGACCTGACGATTACCAAACAAGGTTTCGCCAGCACTAAGGCTTCCGCCGAGGTGAAAGTTGGATTGACTCTCACCGTCAATTTGGCTCTCCAGGTAGGCGGGCAAAATACAGTTGTGGAAGTGCAGGCGGCAGGAAACGATTTGCAGATGATGAACTCCACCGTAGGAAATGATCTTACGAGCGCTACGCTGGACGCACTGCCCAGCATTGGTCGGGATGTCAGTACATTCGTCGAGTTGCAGCCGGGTGTTTCCCCTGAAGGCAGCGTCGCGGGAGCGGTCAATGATCAAACGTTCTTTTCACTGGACGGCGGCAACAACAGCAATGACATGGACGGCAATATGTCCACTTACACCACCACTTATGCTGGCGATCCGACCGGCGGCGTTGCGGCACAAAACACTTATTACTTAACTGGTCAGCCGACGGGGGTGATGCCCACCCCGCAAGATAGTGTCGACGAATTCAAAGTCAATACCGCGAATCAGACGGCCGATTTCAATAGTTCATCTGGTGCCGAAGTTAAGGTCGTTACCAAGCGTGGAACTAACACTTGGCACGGGACTGGATATGAGTATTACCTGGATAACAACTGGTCTTCAAATTCGTGGCAAAACAATTTCAATAATCCAGTCACACCACTACCAAGCTTCCACTACAGTCGTTTTGGCGGGGCAATCGGCGGGCCGATTATTCCCAAAGAGCTTTTGGGAGGAAAAACCTATCTTTTTTTCAATTACGAGGGTTTTCGCTTTCCGCAGTCTGAGACAATCTTCAGAAATGTACCATCTCCAGCGCTCGAGCAGGGTATATTGACCGACCCAACGACAGGGGTACAAACTAATCTACAAGCAATCGATCCACAAGGGATCGGCCTCAATCCGTTGGTTCAGCAAATTTGGACCAAATACGAGCCCAAGTCAAATGCCAGCAGCTGTCACTACGCACTCTGCGATAACGTCAACATACTGCCTTACTCTGCGAACCTCAGCATACCGCAGAGGAGCAATTTCATGGCTACCCGGCTTGATCATGATTTTTCCGACAAGTGGCACTTCATGTCCAGTTATCGCTATTTTAAATTAACAACGGCGACGGACGACGAAGTCGACATCGGCGGCTTTTTCAAGGGCGATACATTGGGAACTCCGGCATCGCAGTCCAGCGACCCTCAAAATGCGTGGTATTGGGTTGCGGGTCTGACCACCAACATTTCGCCAAATTTTACGAACGATTTCCGTTACAGCTTCTTGCGTAATTGGTGGCAGTGGGGCAGAGCTGGCGACACACCGCAGATCTCAGGTCTCGGAGGGGCTCTGGAAATTTTTTCCGGAGAGGACCGGCATCAAAACCTTGCGCCCTACAATGTAAACACACAGCAGACTCGTACACGCTTTTGGGACGGTCGTGATCAGATGTTCCGCGATGACCTCTCCCTGCTCAAAGGAGATCACCTATTCCAGTTTGGGGGAATGTACCAGCACAACTTCAACTGGCACGAACGGACGGATAATGGTGGTGGTATTAACTACCAGCCAGTCTATTTACTCGGAGATGGAACTTCCGGGTCTAAGCTCGGCGCCCCATTCTCATTCTGCAATACCTCGAATATCGCCAACTGCAATGCCCTGGTTGCAGCAGCGCTGGGTATCGTGTCCATATCGCAAGTGGCATATACGCGTTCAGGAGCGGATCTAAATCTTAATCCCCCATTGACGCCGGCATCCGACCAAAGCACTATTCCGTATTACAACGTGTACTTTAGCGACACGTGGCATATGAAGAAGACCTTCACCCTGACATATGGCTTGGGATGGGCGTTGGAAATGCCTCCCGTTGAGGCTTCGGGCAAGCAGGTAGAATTTGTGGACGCCAGCGACCAGCCCATCGATACCGAGAGTTATTTGACGGCTCGCAAACGTGCGGCACTGCAAGGCCAGGTTTATAACCCGCAGGTAGGTTTCGCACTGGTCGGCAACACCGGTAGCGGTCTGAAATATCCATATGATCCATTTTATGGTGAATTCAGTCCACGGTTGGCGGCCGCGTGGAACCCACACTTCGATGCAGATTCGCTAGCCGGAAAGATTTTTGGCGAAGACAAGTCCGTGTTGCGTGGTGGGTATGGCCGAATTTATGGACGACTCAATGGTGTGGATCTGGTCTTGGTTCCGTTACTTGGAACCGGTCTGATTCAACCGGTACAGTGCTTCGCGAATATAAATAATGGGACGTGTGGTTCAGGCGGAACCGCAACACCCACGAATGCATTTCGAATCGGAATAAACGGCATGACCGCTCCCCTGCAGACTGACCCGAGCATCGCGCCCAGTTCAACGCTTGTTCAACCCGATTTTCCGGGCATCAATGCAATTGCAGCTGGTGCCGGCGAAGCTCTTGATCCTCACTTCCGTCCGAACGTGGTCGATTCGTTCGACCTTACCTATCAGCGCCAACTCTCGAGAAATCTCACCTTGGAAATTGGCTATATTGGCCGCAGAATCACTCACGAATATCAGCCGATCAACATTAACGCAGTTCCTTACATGATGACTCTGGGCGGGCAGCAGTTCCAAGATGCGTACAAGAACGTGGTGTTGCAATATTGCGGTGGCATGGCGGGTTTGGCCGGCGGAGGGTGCGCCCAGAATGCGGCAGCGGTCAAACCACAGGCATTCTTCGAAACGGCCCTGGCAGGAACGGGGTACTGTACGCCTGGGAACTGCACGGCTGCGGTAGTAGCCAACGAGGGTAGCAATTTCGCTAGCCAACAGGTGTGGACTTTGTGGAGTGATTTGGATTCGGGAGTCGGCTGCCCAGGCGGTACCGGCACATGTACTGCGGTGAATGGTAGCAGCGGCGGCGCTTTCGCATTCCCGCGAAGCATGATGAACACACCTATTGCCGGTTCGACGTTTGGCGGCCAGGGACAGTTAACATCTGGCGTTGGCATCAACGCTAGCGTTGGCCACGGTAATTACAACGCAGGGTTTGCTTCATTGAAGATGAATGAGTGGAAAGGGCTGACTATGCAGTCGAATTTCACCTGGTCTAAAGCTCTTGGCACTGGCGCTCTTGTTCAAGCGACCAGTGAATACACGCCAAACGATCCCTACAACTTGGACAACATGTACGGCCCGCAGTTCTTCGACCGCAAGTTCGTGTTCAATACGTTTTTTGTTTATTCAATACCGTTCTACAAGGGACAGCAGGGAGCAATTGGCCGCCTGCTAGGTGGATGGTCGGTCTCCCCGATCTTTACGACCGGAAGCGGCCAACCAATAGAGATATTCACTTCAACTGGAAACGGCCAGGAATTTGGTGGCGGAGACAACTCGAACTTCTTCGGACTTGAAACTGCTGTTCCAATAGGCCCAATTCAAAGCGGTCATGCGAACTTCACAGCGGGCACAACCGGATTTGGAGATGGCGGGCTGCCTGTGAACATTTTTAAGAACCCGGAGGCCGCTTTCAACAGCTATCGGAACCCTATTCTCGGGTTAGATACCCGGGATACCGACTTCCTGAGAGGATTGCCTTACTGGAATTTGGACCTAAGCATTAAGAAAAATGTCAGAGTGGCTGAGAGCGTCGCCCTTGAATTCCAGGGTGTGTTTACAAACGTTCTGAATCATAACCAATGGCTCGACCCCTGGGGGATGGGTCTCTCATCACCCGGTACGTTCGGAAACTTGCTAGGGTCGGCGCAAGAAACCCCTGGAGGGAATCGCTCAATCCAGGTAGGTGCCAGAGTTCGCTTCTAACTGCCTGAGCATATAGAGGCCGGAAGCACCTGCTTCCGGTCTTTTTCTTTCCCCAAAAAAAATTGCCTTGACAAGCAATTCGTGTAACTGTATGGTTACATATTATGCGTCACCGATCGGTTACATATTCACGGTCTCGGAATTTTGAAGGGCCTGGTGCTCCGACGGGAGATGCCGCCTTCAACGCACTCGCCGACCCAACCCGCCGTGCGGTTCTCGACTTGCTTCGAGCGGGTACCAGGCCAGCGGGAGAGATTGCGCGAGCATTTACAGTCTCCCGGCCTGCAATCTCGAAGCACCTGAGGGTTCTCCGCCGTGCGCATCTGGTGGAAGAACGCAGAGAAGGCCGCCACCGTTTTTACCAACTCAATCCCGAACCCCTGAAGGCAGTCGACTCATGGATCGAACAGTATCGGCAGTTCTGGACAGCGAACCTCGAAAGCCTGAAGTCGTTCGTCGAAGCCGAGTACCAGAAAGAACTCAGCGCAGGTAATCCGTCTGAAGAGAAGAGCAGCAGCACATCCACGGAAAAAATTCACGCAAGGAGAAAAGACATATGAAACGCACCAATCTCGCCGTATTCACCGTGGTCATTCTGGCCGCCTTGTCAGACGCAGCGCAATCTGCAGGACAAAAATCATACGATGCCATGAAATCCCTGACTGGTCAGTGGGAAGGGAAGGATCAGATGGGAAATGCTGTTGGAGTCTCGTATCGCATGACGGGCGGCGGTTCCGCGTTGATGAGCGAAATCCGCACGTCAAAGCCAGGCCACGCCGAAGATATGATTTCGATGATCCATATGGACGGTGAGCGTCTGCTGCTCGCGCATTACTGCATGGCTGGCAATCAGCCCCGCATGCAAGCTACGATCTCGCCCGACGGCAAGAGCATCACGTTCGATTTCGTCGATGGAACCAATATAACCAGCGCTCAGCCGGGTCACATGCAGCGTGTGATCTTCACGTTTACGGATGCAACTCACCACATTGAAGAATGGCATTTCGGTGCACCCGGCAAAAAAATAGTCGAAAGGTTTGAACTGCAGAAAAAGGGCTTATAGACGCAGTGTTAGCAGTGCGAGCAGAGGGTTTCTAATTGCCACCAGCGACATATCACGACGCAAGCTTCGAAGAAATAATCTCTATTCTCAAGGAGAACGCAATGTCTAATCCGTTTTGCCATGTTGAGCTCAACACCACTGACGTTAAGAAAGCCAAAGACTTCTACGGAAGACTTTTCGCTTGGAAACTTGAAGATATGGATTCACCGGGCGGCGGTTATACCATGATCAAGGTCGGGGACGGCACGGGCGGAGGAATAATGAAAAATCCAATTCCTGGAGCGCCTTCTTTCTGGCTGGCCTACGTGCTCGTCGACGACATTAATGCTTCGACGGAAAAGGCAAAATCACTGGGCGCAAACGTAATGAAGGATGTTACAGAGATCCCTGGGATCGGCTCATTCAGTGTGCTCGCCGATCCGACCGGCGCTCACCTGGCGCTTTGGCAGCAGAATAAGTAGAGGTTCGGCTCTTGATTGTGGGCCGGCGGGTGTCTCGCCCGCAGCAAATTTAAACCAGAACTCATGAGGTCTAAGTTTATGGCAACACTCAGCATCACTCCGACATCGGAAATCAGCCCGGACAAAAACTCAGTCACCTGTGAAATTTTCATTACCGCTCCGCGCGAGCGTATCTTCGAAGCGCTTACCGATCCCGATCAGGCAATCAAGTGGTGGGGCCAAACTGATCGTTACCAGCTAAGTGACTTTCACCTCGAGCCGCGTGTCGGAGGGAAATGGTCTACGTCTGGCCATTCCGTGAACATGGGCGATCTGAAAATTCACGGAGAAATCCTCGAGCTCGATCCTCCGCGCCGCCTCGCTTACACTTGGATTTCAAGCTGGCTTCCGAAGACGACGAAAGTCTTGTGGGAGCTTGAAAGCCTTAATCATGGAACGCATGTGAAGCTGACGCATACTGGATTCGAAGGCAATGCTGAGCACGCAAATGCCCATAGCATCGGCTGGAACCTCGTTCTTGGCTGGCTGCAAGCTTATTCCGAACGAGGCGAAATCGTCAGTACGAGAAAATAAATGGCAACTGCGCAAATCACTCCCGATAACGACGCGATCATGGCGGAGATATTCATCGCCGCTCCGCCGGCTCGCGTTTTTGAAGCAATCGCTGATCCTAAGCAGCGTGCCCAATGGTGGGGCGTGAAGTCTCCATCTGGACACGGCCCTCATTCCGTCGTGCCGTTCCGCGTCGTGGACTCCCAGTCGGACTTTCGCATTGGCGGTAAATGGTCGAATGAAGGCATTCGGGGGGACGATCAACACTTTCATCTCGAAGGTGAATATCTTGAAATCGATCCCCCTCGGCTGCTTGTTCACACGCGTATCGCCGACTTTGTCGGAAACTTCACCACGGTCGTTCGTTGGGAGCTGGAGCCGCACGAGGTGCGAGAGTTACACGGGACGGGAACGCACAAAGTTGGCACAGGCACGTTAGTACGCCTGCGGCACTCGGGTTTTGCCGGTCATCTTGATCAGGCAAAGAGCCACTATGCGGGCTGGTGCGCGTCGCTCGGTTGGCTGAAGAATTTTGTCGAAAAGGGCGAGACATTCGAAATGAGGAATTGAAATGGCGACGGCACAAGCTCTTCCCGATCAAGACACAGTGGTTGCCGAGATTTTCGTTGCGGCGTCTCCCGCCCGTGTCTTTCAAGTCATCACAGACCCCAACCAAACGGCGCAATGGTGGGGACAAAAAGGCTTGTACCGTCTTACAGAAACGAAGGCGGACGTTCGCGTAGGAGGAAAGTGGTTGAGTGCCGGAGTTGGTCAGGATGGCAAGCCTTTTAAAGTTGAAGGCGAGTACCTGGAGATTGATCCGCCTCGCCTTCTGGTTCACACCTGGATTCCGAGTTATCACGATGTCGGAAGAACCGTCGTGCGCTGGGAACTCGAGGCGCGCGATGTCCACGGCTTGCAGCACGGCGGCCCCAACCGCGTAGGAACGGGAACATTGGTAAGAGTTCGCCACTCCGGCTTTGCGGGTAATACAGAGTCCGCAAAGGGACACGGCGACGGCTGGAAACGTGTTCTTGGCTGGATGCAAGCATTTGTCGAGAGAGGTGAAACGGTCGAAACACGCTGAGAGCGCGGCGGTGCCAGGCCACTTCGCCAGGTCCTTAGCAATCAAAAGAGCTACACTGACAAACGCAGCTCCCCATGACGAAAGTGTTGCTTATCTGGCTGTGTGCTGCATGGTTTCTAGTCTGTAACCTCCCGCTCTGCGCACAAACCAATAGCGGCGAATTGCGCCTGAAGGTAATTGACCCTTCTGGTGCGGCGGCACGCGCAGCCGTACAAATAATCAGCGAAGCGAACCAGTTCCGCGCGAAGCTGACCACCAATGCTGGGGGCGAAATCACCCTTCGCGGCCTTCCCTATGGTCGTTACCGGATCGCGGCCGAGCAGGGCGATTCTGGTGTGATCGTGGACTCGCTCGATATTCATTCTTCAATTCCAGTTCAACACACTATTCAACTGAAGCTCCCGTCCGTAAAGGAAACTGTCACCGTCGCCGCGCCCGAAACGCTGATTGATCCCGATCAGGCAGGTGCCGTGAACCGGATCGGATTAGATTCCATACACGGCCGAATCAATTCCCTGCCAGGCCGTTCAATTCAGGACCTGGTGAACTCGCAGCCAGGGTGGCTCTACGAGGGAAATGCCGTTCTACATCCACGAGGGTCGGAATATCAGACACAATTTGTAGTGGATGGCATTCCTTTGATCGACAATCGATCGCCAAGCTTCGGGCCGCAAATTGAAGCTGATGGTATTCAGTCGATCAACATTTATACCGCTGGAATCCCTGCAGAGTATGGACGCAAGATGGGTGGAGTTGTGGAGGTCAACACATTGCAAGATTCGCAGCCCGGCTTTCATGGAGAGGTTTCGCTTTTTGGCGGCAGTTTCGATTCGGCTGGAGCTTTTACTCAGGGGCAATATGCATGGGGCAAGAATGTATTTGGAGCGAGCACCAGTGGCAGCATGACGAGCCACTATCTCAATCCCGTTGTCGTGCAGAATTACACTAACCGGGGCACTCTCGGTGATTTTTCAGCGAACTATCAGAGGGATCTGACGCCAAAGGATCGACTCAACTTCAGTGTCCGCCACGAACTCTCGCGCTATGAACTTCCCAACGAACAGTTGCAGCAAGCCGCGGGTCAACTCCAGACCGCGGACAATCTGGAGACAATGGGGATTGCTTCCTACCAGCACACATTTTCGTCCGATATGTTGGCCGAGTTCAAAGGCATGGTCCGCGACCACGCGAACGATTTCTATTCCAACGCGAATTCACTGCCTATCGAACTCCTGCAACACAATGGTTTTCGGGAGGGGTACTTCAAAGGCAGCATCACCATCAGCCGTGGCCGGCATGAGATCAAAGCGGGAGTGGAATCCGATAATCTCTTCTTGCGCGAGAACGTGAACTATAAGATCACCAACCCCGATCAATTCGATCCGGATACACCTCTCACCTTCAATTTCGCTGGGCAGAGGCCTGACATCGAGCAAGCGGTTTATCTCGAGGATTTGATTCGACTAGGAAATTGGACAGTGAACGCCGGCCTGCGCTGGGACCACTATCAGTTCATAGTTAATCGGCTGGCCCTGCAACCCCGTCTGGCAATCTCGCACTTTTTTCCCTCGGCTAGCATCATTCTTCACTTCTCCTACGACCGAGTTTTTCAGACGCCCTCATTCGAAAACTTATTGCTTTCCAGTTCAACTGCGGCCACGACACTCAATCCAGTGTCGCTCCAGTTACCAGTCGCACCATCGGAAGGGAACTATTATGAAGCAGGACTGAGCAAAGTTTTTTTTAACCGATTCAAATTCGACACCAACTATTTTCGACGTGCAGTCAACAACTTCGCCGATGACGACCAGATCGACAACACTACGATCAGTTTCCCAATTGCATTTCGGAAAGCCATCGTATACGGAGCAGAAGCAAAGCTAGACCTGCCTCAATGGAAAAAAATCTCGGGATTTCTGAGTTATTCGTATGAATTCGGCAATGCCTGGAATCCGGTGACCGGTGGATTATTTCTTGGCGATGATGCTGATCTAACAACTAGCGGTTTCTTCCCGATATCTCAGGACCAGCGGAACACGATTCGAGGACAGCTTCGGTATCAGATTGTGCCCCGTTTGTGGTTAGGAGGTGGACTGCAATTCGACAGCGGATTACCGTTTGAATTCCAATGTGATCCCAGCGAGACAACTGACCAATGCATTGCCGACGAAATCCAAACGTATGGTCAACGAGTAGTCGATCGCGTTAACTTCGCGCACGGCCGCATCTTTCCGACGTTGAAGCTGAGTGCATCGGCGGGGGCGGATGTTTATAAATCGGAGCGGCTGAATGTTCGCTTCGAACTCGACGGGCAGAATCTCACAAACGTTGTGGACGTAATTGATTTCGGTGGCCTCTTCTCAGGAAATGCCATTGGCCCTTCAAGAAGTTTTGCTGCACGTATGATGACAACCTTTTGACTATGCTGCAGATGACGTGCTGCGACTGGTCTCCACTGGCTGGTTCTTTTGCACTGGCAGTAATGCGTTAATGACGGTGCCTTCGGAGCCTGACCGAACTTCGAGCTGTCCCCCGAGCTCGTGCACACGTTCGCGCATCCCAATCAGGCCGACGCCGTTCCCTTCGGCTGTTTCGCTCAATCTTTTGAGCTTCTCCGCCGGAATTCCGTCGCCATTATCCCTGACTTCGAGCAGAACGTTGCCATCTTCGAGCGTAAGCTTTACGGTCGCTTCCGATGCTCCTGAGTGACGATGAACATTCGTCAAACTTTCCTGCAGAACTCGAAACAACACCAGCTCATAGTTCCTGGGAAGGCGCCCGATACCCGCGTAGATGTCAACCTCGGCATGAATTCCGCTGCGCTTGGCAAAGCCTTCAACGAACCATTGTGCCGCCGAGCCGATTCCTGCTTCGTCCAGCAACGGAGGATGTAACAGGTACGAGGTCGTACGTATTTCTTGCAGCGCCTCGTCGGCGAAAGCGTTTAGCTCCTGAAGCAGCGCCACAATTTGTGGAGAATCGGCAGCAGCCTGATGAATGGTCGCGCTAACCATCTTGATTGCCGAAAGTGTCTGGCCAGCGGTATCGTGCAGGTCGCGCGCAATGCGCCTGCGTTCTTCATCTTGCAACGTCATCAGCCGTACTGACAATTGCCTCAGCCTTTCCTCCGTCCGTTGCCGAGTTGCGATTTCACATTCCACGTTACTTAAGGCTGTCGAAAGCTGTGCGGTGCGCTTCTCCACGCGCCGTTCTAATTCCTCACGCGCAGATTGCAGCTCAGCTTCAGCGCACTTCCTTTGATCTGCTTCAGAGGTAAGAGCAACGATGGTCCGGTTGAGCCGCAGTTGTTTTCTGCGATTCGTTTCGCCAAGCGCGATCAAAGTTGCGCAAACCAGGAAAAAACCCGTAATGCTGTGGATTTCAGTCGGGGTCCGGACTGAGATAGAGTGCCGGGGATCGACGAACCAATAGAAAACTCCGAGGAATCCGGCAATGCCGCATGCAGTCGCCGGGGCGTATCCGCAGACGAGAGCGCAGAATGCCACAGCAGCATAAACAGTTACATAAAACGCTACGTGCCCCAACACGGGATCAAGCAGCCAACGCAGCAGGACCGCGAGTACGGCCGAACTGAGCGCGACTGTATATCGCTCCGCGACGAATTCTCGCCGCATCGGGGAGAATAGTTTCGACATGCGTTCTGAAAACGAGCGGCCCACGCTGGTTTCTAACCCCCAAGCGCAGTCGGGCTAATGTTCTGTTTCAGCTAAGGTCTGTTTGGTTAAGCTTGATTTAAAAGCATGCATTAAGGCACAAACGCGGCAGCATTGAACTCACGTTGTTTCTTTCGGACCTGCTGCGGCGCCGAGTGCCTGCTCTGCTCGTGACCTTGAACCATGTAGCAAAGTCCGCGGTCAAAAAATTGGTTGAGCAAGCTAAGCAGTTCCATCTCGCCATAGAGTTCAATAGGGTTCCGCAGAAAACCTTGTTTTTGCAAGAACTCCCAAAGATATTCCTTGGTCATGGTTACGGCCCAACAAGAGTCGGCCAAAGAAACTCCGAGTAAAGCGCGCCGTGATCCCATTTCGATATAGCGCTTTTCGATGTCATCTTCCGTTTTGGTGAGAAGCCATTCGCTGAGATGCTGTAGAAGCTCATGCAGGCTGGCGATCAGTTCGGGCTCAGAAACTTTCTGCATGTCGGCTGTGCGAACCGAGGACCTGATTCTGGATGCCAGGTTTTGAGAAATCTCATTGCAATGTGTTTCAATCAAACGAATTAAGCGCAACGCAACCATTCCCGCCTCCGAGATCTGAGATTTTCCACCGCGCGCGCTGTCAAGAGATGTACAGGCGCGCACGTCAAAGCTCCACACCAGAAATCGCGGTATCTCTCCCTACTTTTTGCCCTCTTATTGGAAGATGCTTTACGCTCCTAGCGTGGTTGCAATTTTTTGTCGCCGCGAATAAAGCTTTTAACAAGCCGTGACGAAGCGGCAAACGTCGAAACAAATCCTCGCCTGCCGCTTCGATTGATTACGGCTGTAGTGACACGTGATCTCGCCGGTTCTGCTGCCAGCAGGTTTCGTTGTCTTCCGAGCAGAACGGATGCTCTTTACCGTAGCTGATTGTCTTAATCCGGTCGGCACTCACGCCTTGCGCGATCAACGTGGTTTTAAGGGAGTTAGCACGGCTATCTCCCAGCGCAAGGTTGTAAACCTCCGAGCCGCGATCATCGCAATGTCCCTCAATAACGATTCTCAGGTCGGGATGTTGCGCTAGAAAACTACCATCGCCCTGAGCGGTCGATGTTTCCTCAGAACGCAGGCTCGCATTATTGAAGTCGAAATACACATCCTTAACCAATTGATTGAATAAGTCACGGTCGCTCAGTGAGGCGGCGCTGGTTGTTTTAGCAACTGGATTCACGGTTACGCGAGTGGTCGCGTCTTGTGTGCCACCTGCACCAGTAGCGGTTAACGTGTACGTGGTCGAACTGTTAGGCGTGACTGTCTGCGAACCGGAGGCGCCTACCTCGCCAAGTCCGGCTATGTTTACGCTGTTCGCGCTTGTCGTATGCCAGCTCAATTCAGTCGATTGTCCTTGCTCGATGACGCTGGGATTGGCTGCCAACGTTGCCGTTGGCGCTGCTGCAGCCGGCGGTGCTGGTGGTACGACTCTCGCCACTTTCTTATTACATCCGGCAAGCAACAACAGTCCTGCGACCACTATTGTCGCCGCGAATAATTCAACTCTTTTGCACATTGTGTCCTCCCGCGATCCGAGATCGCTGTAAAAGTGGAACTTCCCCGAAGGCCTTAGTTCGACATAATCCAATTGAGCGATTACGTCTCATGCTTATCTGAAAAAGCAAGAGAAAGAAGGATCAACAGCGGAGATTCAACATATCCTGCGGAGGGCCCGCTGAAATTAGCCGCAAATTACAACCAGGAAGAGAATGGGGATCACTAGCGAGCGACAGAATCAAAGAGCAAAGTGCTGCGACGGCTATCGCTACCCGAAGCTTCATCGCAGCACGAAACGCAAGTAATGCGGTTGCGGGGCCATGAACGGCGGAATAAGGGCCCACGGCTACCGGGAACAAAAATATTCCGACGACACAGAGCATCGTTACTATAGCCAATTGATGCCCGAAGAAATGTTTCATGAATCTGTTCGGTTGAACTATCTACTTTGCTGGATGCTGCGAACTACATCCAGAGTTGCTCGATAGTATAGCCTGAGTAAGTTCGCAGTTCCAGAAGCGCACTATGGTTACCAGGGTAACTCCCGGCCTGTGCTTGATGTGAGTGCCTGGCGAGGAACCGCCTGAACCAAAAGCTCGAACTTCAAAATGGTTCTCGAAATCAAACGCGAATACCCGAGCCACGCGCTCGTGGGAGTTGGAGCAGTCATCGTGGATCGGGGACAGGTATTGCTCGTTAAGCGCGGTAAGGCCCCGCTTCTTGGGGAATGGTCCATCCCCGGCGGGATGCTGGAACTAGGCGAAACTCTCCGGCAGGGAGCCGAACGCGAGGCAATGGAAGAGACTGGTTTATTTGTTCAAGCCACTGACCTGCTCGGAGTATTCGAACGAATAGTTCCAGACGAAGAAAAGCGCATACTTTACCACTACGTTTTAATTGATTTTCTTTGCGAAATAATTTCAGGAGATTTGTGCGCTGCCGGCGACGCTGCCGATGCCCGCTGGTTCACCCCTGTTGAGCTGGAGAAACTTGCTCTTCCCGAGGACACGAAGAATGTTCTATTGGCCGGTGTGGAAAAACGATCTTGATGCCTTAATCAGTGAAGTCTATATCAAGTCCGCGTGGTGCAGGATCATTCAAAATCCTGCTGGCTTCGCTGAAACTTTCGGGCCCAACCATCAGCTTCACGCCGCCCAGAAAATTCGAAATAAACCAATCCATACGCACCATGTTTTCGTCCGCGAGAAAGCATTCGATTCCTGAAGCCTCCAGTCTTCCTTTGGCGAGGAGTGCTTCCGGAACGTCACGGAACCGGCGGAGTAAGTCCAGGTTTCGCAATTCAGGAGAGCGGGCTTCGGGAATCGCAGGTTCAGGAATTTCTAAATTTCGTCGGTCCAGTTCTTCTTCGAGCGCGTCCCAGGCAGCGTCGCTGAGTTCCGACGACTCAAGCGCCAGCTTGAGCAGTTCTTCGTCCCTCATCCTGGAATAGCGTTCTGCAAATTGATTGCTCTGCCGATTCATGGAAGTTATAAAGCGTGACTGGTTGTTAAAGAAATAGCCGAAAACAGAACGGCCCGCAAGCATCGCCTGCGGGCCGCCCGGTGGACTGTTTGGGATTGACCAAGAGGTGGTCACTCTAAGCATCCCCGTGGGGGACTCTCATGAAGCGCCACTTCGGCAGACTCCGGGTCTCAACGTGACCTTACATTGAGCGGATCAAATCCTAAGTCACCGGTCGAGTTGCGAAGCACTCAGAGCAACCGCCCTAAGTCTCAGCCACCTCACCTGGTCTTTGGGTACATCTACTGCCACTATCAGAACTTGTCATCCGACCACCTCCTTTCCGGTGTAGTTAGAGAATAGTACACAAGGAACTCAGGATCAAGGGAGCGAGAGTCATTTGGATGGTTCGTCCGGAGTGCAACCTTGAAACCTTCAAAACCTTTATCATGAATCCGCAATGCCTGACATCTTCATTCTTGGAATCGAAAGCTCATGCGATGAAACCGCTGCGGCGGTCGTTCGCTCGGGTGAGCAAGTTGTCTCCAACGTCGTGGCTTCGCAGATCGCGACTCACCAGCCGTACGGCGGTGTTGTGCCGGAGCTAGCTTCGCGCGAGCACTTGCGGGCGATAGTTCCGGTCGTTCGACAAGCACTGGCTGAAGCGGGGAAAAACTTCGATTCCGTTGATGCTCTCGCAGTGACCCAGGGGCCAGGGCTGGCCGGAGCGTTGCTGGTTGGGATCAGTTATGCAAAGGCGCTTGCCTTTGCCCTCGAAAAGCCGCTCATCGCAGTCAATCACCTCGAAGGTCATATCCACGCCGTGCTGCTGGAGGAACGGCAAAAGGGAAATCGCGAGCTGCAATTTCCAGTACTGGCGCTGGTGGTTTCGGGCGGGCACACCCATCTTTATCTCGCTGAGCAGCGGGGCGCAAGCTGGTCATACGAAAACATCGGACATACTCGTGACGATGCGGCTGGCGAGGCTTTCGACAAAGTAGCGAAGCTGCTCGGGCTCGGATATCCGGGTGGTCCCGCCATTGATCGGCTTTCGAAGCACGGTGATCCTCATGCTGTGAAGTTCGGCACGCCGCAGATCAAACATCCGGACAGACAAACGCTGCCCGCAAGCAAAGTGGCCAAAACCTTGTCGGAGGAGGTGAGCCCCCGCCCCGCAGTTGCAGAGGCGAGGCATCCGAGCTTCGACTTCTCTTACAGTGGCATCAAGACCGCTGTATTGCGCTATGTCGAGACTCACGGACTCGCAGCTTCCATTGAAGCTCGTCGCCACGCCCTAACGGCCATTGCTAAACCGAAAATTGAGGATTATCTGGCAAATTGTGACAAACAGACCTTGGATCTGGTGTCCTCTTTTCAACGGACGATGGTTGAAGACCTGGTAAACAAAACGTTGGCCGCTGCTCGCGAATACAACATTGCTACTTTATTCGTCACCGGAGGTGTCGCCGCAAACAATGAATTGCGCCAGACATTTGAGCAGGAAGCTGCGCGTGACGGTGTGCCAGTGTTTTTCCCGTCGCGCCCACTCTCGACCGACAATGCTGCGATGATCGCCGCAGCGGCTTATCCTAAATTTGTTGCGAAGGACTTCGCGTGCATGGATTTTTCTGCGGAAGCGGGAATGGCATTGCGGTAGCAGTCAGCACCTGTCCTTGTATGCCTCTACCGCAGAACCCTGAACTGAGCGGACCCGAAACGTTAGTGGCTGACCGCTAGCCCTCTTTCAGCTTCGTCTCTTCAATATCCATATCTTTGAACTCGCTGGATTCGAAAACTTCGCCGCACTCCAGGCACTCGACAAATTCAGTCTCTTCTTCGCGTGCAACAATGCGGACGCGCGGATGCTTGCACTCTTTCACATCGGATCTCTTCTCAGCAGGTTGCGAAGGATGGGATGGCATCATAGATTCCGGTTTGCCTTGATTGGCCCGAGCGCCGCAAAAGACTGCGCCGGAATTGGCGTATTTTTAAGTCCAAAATAAGTGATTGTCAAGCACAGAATGAAACTGTCGATTTGGTTACGTTGGTAATACCAGACGTGCTCTGGAATACTGTGTAGCAGTTGAGATCCTGCCAGGAGTCCATGGATTTAAATCGGTAGCGCTGCTTTCTTTCGATTCAAAAAACCCACCTCGTCGCCGTCGTGGCGAATTTCTTCTCCCACAATCCAAACGCAACTTTCGGACGCAGACAAAACAGCGGGTCCTTCAACGCAATCAGGTTCTCTCCCATTTCACCGAGCTTGAATTTGTATTTCCTTTCGTAAAGAGGAACAAACTTACGAATTGCCTCGACGTTCCGCTCCGTTTCGACCACGCCCTCTACAATCACCGCCTCTGAAGAATTTTGTGTGCACATGGTGCAGTGAGGATTTTTCGCAAGATTTCCCGCTTTGACAGTTTTCGCTCCGGTGCTGAAATAAATAGCTCCATCCATCCACAGCGCCCACACAATCATCACATGCGGCCGGCCGTCCGGCCGAGTGGTCGCAATCCAATACTCCCGGGTTTTCTTCACCCGGTCCTCGGCCCATTTCCAGGGAAGCAGGCCCTTCTTGCTCTTCGGCAATCCGTAGCCTGGAATTTGAGGTCGTGTTGCCTTGGGAGTTTTGTTGCGTGCTGTCATCGAATGATCCTCGATAAAAGAATCCTACCGCGCCTGCGCAAATGCAAGGCCCACAACTTCCGATCTAGTCGTTCTTGAACCATCTTGTTTCTGATGACGCACCGTCGTTATTCCAGCAATGCTGAGCGGGCAAGCGAAAATATTCCAGTACAACCGCGCACTCTGGTCTTCTGCATCGAATAATGAGTTATTGCGGCAACCCTGCGCCCACCCATTCGGCGCGATCGACAACCAACAAATAAAACCAATGAAAGCAATGGTATTCAGGTCGACGTTCAAGTTGTGCTTAATGGTTCTCGCATTGATTGCCTCGCTTGCGACTGGCTGGGCGCAAGCCCCTCGAGAACTTCCTGACGCTCCGCAAGCGCAACCTGAGAACTCCGCCGCTGACGGCGTTTCGGCCATGTATTTACGGCCCGTGCAAGCGCCCCCAAAGCAGCCGGCATTTCACTGGAAAGGCGCTGCAACTCAAACCTTCTCCATGCTTGCAGTTGAACAGAGCTTCCGCATGGTCCAGAAAAAAACACGTGATCATCTCGATGGCAGATTTTTCCCGGACTGGATTGCCTGCGTCAAAAATCTTCACGGGTGGAGCGATGGCGATTCCATATTTACCAACTACATTTCGCACCCGCTGCATTCGTCAGTAGCGGGATATGTCGAAATTCAAAACGATTCGGAAGGCCGCTATTTGCAGTTCGACAATAGCGAACGGTATTGGATGAGCCGGTTACGCGCGCTGGGCTGGGCCGAACTGTATGAAGTACAGTGGCACCTCGGCCCCATCAGCGAAGCCTCTATCGGCCATGTGGGCCGCCCAGGTACGCACACGCTGGGATACGTGAACATCGTCACCAGCGCTCCTGGAGGCCTGGGCCTAATCGTGCTTGAAGACTGGCTCGATAAACATGTCGTCGAACCGCGCGAAGCCCGCACCGACAGCCTGAACAAAAGAAGGGTTTACCGGATGTTGTTCAGTCCTGGACGAGTTTTTGCAAATCTTCTGCGCGCCGAAAAACCCTGGTATCGAGACAACCGCCCCATTGATTGGACGAAGTAGCAAGTCGTCTGGAAACATCCGCAACCTCTCACGCAAAACTGCAGGGGACCCTGACCTAACCGCAGTGGAGGGATTGCTTTCGCGCTTAATTATTCTCGGCGCTCTCGGCAGTTAAATGCCTTTCCCCAATATCCAACTGTGAATCTTTTCGAGCGCTTTGCTCAAATTCTCCATAGAGTTTGCAATGCTGAACCGCAGATATCCCTCGCCGAATTCACCGAAAGAGGTTCCCGAAAGGCACGCCACGCCTGCTTCTTCAAGTAACGCATCCGCAAGCGCCTTCGACTTCCACCCTGTTCCAGTGATGTTCGGAAACGCATAGAACGCGCCGCGAGGCATGCGGCACGAGAATCCTCTGATCCGGTTCAGCCCCGGAATGAACATATCCCGTCGCTGCGCAAACTCACCCCGCATGTGCTCGACCGAACTCTGATCTCCGCGCAAAGCTTCCACTCCTGCAATCTGCGAAAAACTCGCAGTGCACGAAACCGAATTCGTTCCCAGCCGCGCAATCTGCTGCGCTAAATCGGCTCGCATCACGCCGTATCCCATGCGCCACCCGGTCATGGCATAGGCCTTCGAAAATCCATCAAGCAATATGGTTCGTTCTTTAAATCCCGGCTCGCTGATAATCGAATGGTGCTCGCCCTCAAAAATCAGTCGGCTGTAAATCTCATCCGACAATATAAAGATGTTGCGATCTCCAATCGCTTCGGTAATCTGCCGAATGTCTTTCCTGCTCAGCACCCCGCCCGTCGGATTATGCGGCGAGTTCAGAATGATCAGTTTCGTCCGCCGTCCGATCAGCGATGCCAACTCATCCACATCCAGGCTGAAATCCTTCTCCTCGCGCAGCCGAATCGGCACCGCCCGGCCGCCGACGTAGTTAATCATCGATTCATATATCGGAAAGCCGGGATTGGGATAGATGACCTCGTCCCCATCGTCGACCAGCGCAAGAATAGAAAAGAAGATGATCGGCTTGCCGCCGGGAACAACCACAACTTCTTCGGGGGCAACGCGAACGCCCCGGCTCGCGCTCACTTCTTCGGCAATCGCCTGCCGCAGCTCCGGTAGACCCGCTGACGGCCCGTAATGTGTCCAGCCGGCGTGCAGCGCATTCACCCCTGACTCAACAATATTTTTTGGGGTGTCGAAATCCGGCTCGCCGATCTCGAGATGAATAACTTCCTTGCCTTGCCTCTCGAGCTCCCGCGCGCGGTTCAGGACCTCGAATGCGGTTTCCGTGCCCAGCCGCGACATGCGCCCGGCCAACCGCAGCTCGAACTGGACCGCACGAGACATAAGACAAAACGGCCTATTCTACTCCACAAACCCAATTACTGACTCAACGATCCCCACTTGCTCCGCCGCCGCTTTCGCAACACCTTCCACGCCTGCACCAGCTCTTGAATGGCCTGGGGACTCGGCAGCGCCACCGGCTGTAAGCTGCATCGGTGATGAGCGCTGCGATAAAAAGCCTCAACGTCTAGCACACTCGAATTTGCAAGCTTCTGCTGAAGAGCTTTGAGCTCCCCTCGCGTCATCACTGGCGGTTCATCATATCGGTCGCGTCGCGCCATGCCGTTTGGATTCTAGCATCTTCGCCGTATATTCGCCCCTGTTATTCTAGCAGAAGGGCTCTCTTGACATCCAATCATATTTCTGCAAATATCGAAACATGCCAGCGGCCAAGCTCTCCGACAACGTCACCCAATTCGCCGACATGTTTTCCGCCATGGGAACAGAAGCTCGCCTGCGAATCATGCAATTGCTGTTGTCCGCGCATCCCGATGGCCTCGTCGTCGGTGAAATTCAGGAAGAACTTGACATTCCCAATTCAACTCTTTCCCATCATCTCGACAAGCTGCGCAATGAAAACCTGGTGAACGTCCGGCGCGAAAGCACGTTTCTGCATTACACCGCTAATACCGAAGCCCTTCAGCATCTCCTGCAGTTTCTCTATGCCGAGTGCTGCACCCGAAACAAAGTATTGAAACCCCAAGCCCTCATTCAAATATGCAAATAGTTCATCCCAGAAATGCAGGAGGATTCAAATGAACACCACCGATATCAAATCCGTCGTGAAAGAGAAATACGGCGAAGCTGCTTTGCGAGTCAGGACCGGCGGCAGTTCCTGCTGCGGAGCCACGCCAAGTTGCGGCTGCGATCCGATCACATCCAACCTCTACACGGACGCACAAGCCAGCGACATTCCCGAAGAAGCGCTGCTCGCCTCTCTCGGTTGCGGCAACCCGACCGCATTGGCGAATCTCAATCCCGGGGAAGTGGTCCTCGATCTTGGCTCCGGCGGTGGAATCGACGTGCTGCTCTCAGCCAGGCGTGTCGGCCCAACCGGCAAAGCCTACGGACTGGATATGACCGACGAAATGCTCGCACTCGCCGACGAGAACAAGGTAAAAGCCGGTGTCACCAACGTCGAGTTTCTCAAAGGCGAAATCGAGAACATTCCACTCCCCGATAATTCCGTGGATGTCATCATCTCCAACTGTGTCATTAACCTTTCGGCAGACAAGGATCGCGTGATTCGGGAAGCCTTCCGAGTTCTCAAACCCGGTGGCCGGTTTGCAGTCTCAGATGTAGTAACTCGGGGCGAGATCCTGCCGGAGATCCGCAACAGTGTGCTCTCCTGGGTTGGCTGCGTGGCCGGCGCACTCGAGGAAAATCAATATCGCAATAAGCTTTTGCAAGCCGGCTTCGAACAGATCGCAGTCGAACCCACCAGAATCTATCAACTCGAAGACGCGCGCGAGTTTCTCTCAGATCACAACATCGACGTAGACATCATCGCACCACAACTCGACGGCAAGATCATGAGCGCGTTCATACGGGCCGCTAAACCAAAACAGAGTTGTTGCTCGCCAACCTGCTGCAACTGACACCATTGGAAAAACCAGCCTGGGACGATTGAAGTCGAAGCTACCCGGCTCACATGCCCTGCAAAGCCGAAAGCAACTTTGCTCCGTCGGGACTGCCCAGACCCGTGCACGCATCCCACCCCTCGCCGGCAGAATAATCCCCATTGCTGCCCGAGGTGATATCGCGAAATGTGCTCTCAGCCGGATTCGCATAAAGCAGCGGATTCACGTATCCGACATTTTTTCCAATTGCCTGATTGATTCTCGCGAGCAGACCGGACCACAGCGGAGCAACGGCGCTTGTGCCTCCGATTACCGATTGCTGACCGTCGACAATCACGTCGTAGCCGGTTTCAGGATCTGCATCGCCCGCAACATCTGGAACACCGCGTCCTTTGAAGGCGTTCGGGGCGGCGGGTACCTTCGCACTACTTTGATAATCAGGGAGCGCAAACACTTCGCTAACTCCTCCGCCTGTCGCGCCCTCATTTGCCGAAAGTTCATTCCATGCTTGCTCGCTGCTGATCGACGAACCTGACGCTATAATCTTCGTCCCGCCGCACCCGATCACGTACGGGCTTGAGGCCGGAAAATCCACGGTTGGACTGCTGGTTCCATCTGTTGCACCATCGTCTCCGGATGCCGCGAGCACGGTTACCCCCATGGTCGCAGCTGCCTGACACGCGGAATTTAGTGCATCACGCGCCTGAGCTGTCCACGAACTTTCCGGGCCGCCCCAGCTAATGGAAATGATTGACGGCTTGTTTTTCGTGTCATGAACTGCAGTCGTTATTGCGTCAATAAATCCCTGGTCGGTGTTAGGAGCGAAATAGACTGCAATCTCCGCGCCCGGCGCAATGGATCCGGCGACTTCAATGTCAAGTTCCACTTCTCCGTCAGCTCCGTTCGGATCGCCCGTTGGAGAATTTTTTCCGCCATCGACTGCGACCGCTGTCACCTTCGGCGTTGTAATCCCGGCCGCATTAAAGAAGGACGTCAGGTCGGCAGTTTTGTATCCGCCTCCGAGCTCAATAATTCCAATGCACTGGCCCGACCCGTCGAATCCTGAAGGGAAGTTGTAGAGGTCTGCGACCTGAAGCGGCGAAAAAGAACCGCCCGTCTGCGACCCGGCCCTTCGCTTGCGCACTCTGAAGTGCGGCTTTGCCTGTGGACGATTGTCCAGCCCAAACACGCCTTCAATAACGTCTGCAATCTCTGCGGGAACCGTGACCGCCCCCGTGCGGCAGCGGTAAGTGCCTGAGGCATGTTGATACCGCCGCAAGCTTGTCCCGAATGCCTGATTGAAAGCTTCAACTGTTCCGCCAAGTTTTACCATTCTTCTCGCGGCATCTTCGCTTACCACGCGCAAACCGTATTCTTCAGCGAAAGCTCGAATACTTTGTATGTCTTCGGCCTGCGCTCCGTGAGTGCCGGCGAACTCCTCCCGCGATAAATACGTTCGACTTGAAATTGGTGTCTTGCCAATCGCTTCGGTGTTGGCTAAGCCGGCTGAAGGACGCAAATACACGGTCACTTCAATCTGCTGATTAAGATCGATGGGCCCGATGTCCTTTCCATTCGGCAAAGGACTTCGCACGCTGTTTTTCAGCTCGACGCGATCGCGAGATTTCGCCATACGTATCACCTCATTTCAATCAACCAAAGGTTTGTGGTATTTGAACAGTCTGCAGTCGGTAAGTTACGGTTATGATGCCAAATCCGCCAACCTGATCAATTTCCGATGCGGTTTCTGGCAATTCGGATGGGTCCAGTGGACTTGGGCGTGCTTCGGACAAAGCGTAATAAGCTAATGTGGTCGAAGATTCCTCTGAAACTGCCGTTGCTTGCTTTCTTTTTACTTGCGCTTCCCAGAATTTGGGCGCAAGGCCCTCCTTATCAAACCGACGATCCCGTCCCAGTCGACTACGGACATTATGAGGCGTACATCTTCGGCAGCGCCGATGGGACGCCGGTTGAAATGGACTCCACTGGCCCGGCCTTTGAGTTCAATTGGGGTGCCGTTCCCCGGATTCAGCTTCATCTGATTCTCCCACTCGGGGCCATCGCGCCGTCAAACAACCCGAATTACCTTCCGGGCGGCACAGGCCCAAGTGCCTTCGGGATTACAGACGTTGAAGCCGGCATAAAATGGGCGTGGATAAAAGAAACCAGGCATGTGCCTCAAATCGGTACCTTCACTATGTTCGAGCTCCCCACGGGCAGTTATTCCAAGGGGCTTGGCGTCGGAAAGGTCTGGTATAAAGTCCCGCTCTGGCTTCAGAAAAACATCGGCCCGTGGACTCTCGACGGAGGTGCGGGCGAAACCATCGTGCCGCAAGCGCAATACCGCAACTTTCCTTACGGCGGCTTCCTCGTCAAACGCGACGTCATCCACAACAAGCTCGAGCTCGGTGCAGAGGTGTTCTCCCATGGCGGGGAAGGTTTCGCGACTGCTCAAATCCGTGCATCAACCATGATCGACATCGGCGGTTACTACCATTTCAAGAACCCCGACCATCAATTTCTATTTGCCTACGGACATTCCGTCGCGGGCCTGTCTGAAAACTACGCCTACATCGGCCTTTACTGGACCTGGGGAAAAGACCGGGGGGAAAACAAAAATAAGAACCAAGACACAGGCCAATAGAGAGCGCCTACAGGATTGCTAAACTGCTCCGGATTTTACCGACACAATCAAACAATTCTTTACGTTTCTTTATCAGCGAAAAAAGTAGGATTCCTTCAACCCGAGCAGTTAGGAAGCCGGTTTGTACCCACGTGTCAAATCCCTGAAGGCCGGCTTCCGCTTCCACCGAAATTCTCCCAGCTTCAAAGCCCAGACTTAACTCTGGCGAATAATACAAGACCGGGGCTGCCCTAGCCTTCGCGATTTTCGAAGGCTGGGCACCACTGACTTCTACGCGATGTGTTCACATGCCACGGTCACGACCCACTGAACGTGCTACATCGCAGGTGTGCCGAACCCGTCTGAAGCGCGGATTGGTGCTCCAGCCGGAAAAATGGAGGTGAACAGTTACCGACATCACGCATTCGAGGAACCCGGACCAGTCTCGGTGAATGAACCGCAGAAGGCGCGATTGATAATACGAAAAATCTCGTGATGTCGATCGGATCGTGCCTAGCCTTCGACCCCGAAGACTGGGGCAGCCCCTTTTGTTAATATTCACAGCCGGAAAGCTGGGCCAGCTGTGATCTATCAAGACGTTGTACCCGGCGGAGGAGCAGCCCGGCTGATGGGCGGAGCGTAACCGAGACTACCATGGGGACGATGGAAGTTGTAATGCTCGAGCAGGGCAACAGGGACTGATCGCCGGGTGCCCCACTTCTCGCCGTTGTTGCGAGAAGTGGGTATTGCACAGGCTTAGGTCGAGACCAAGGTTGAGTTCAGGCAATCTCTATCCCACTTCTGCCAAAATCGGGCAGAAGTGGGGCACCCGGCGGCGAGCATCGTCGTACGTCTTTCCATTTCCGTCATACCGTCATCAGGAATGTGGACGCATCTCGCCGGTGCTCGGTTCATCCATGAATCGCCCAACCGCTGCAAGAATCCAAACAATGAAGCAAAAATCCACTGAGTCGATCACGCCAATCGCTAGCGCTGGTACCCATTGGGTGGTCCATGGGATGAACATAATCAGTGGGACATGAAGAGCTGCAATAAAGATCATGATGCCCCAGAACCAACTGCGCCGCCTCAGGTTCCACTTCAGAGCAATAAGGAATCCAAATACCCCGATGCTGTTTAGCACAGGCAGTACCATGCTGAGCTTTCCAAAATAGTCGAACAGCCAAGAACATAGAAATGCAATGATGATTCCGGGCAGAATGCCCCATCTCGGTAGGCGCATCTTCTTGGCAGTTTGTATGTCGCTTTTGATGTCGTCGATTAGGGGCAACTGGCCACCGCCTTTACTGTTTTGTAGGCGTCATAGCCAATCGATGCTACTGCTGCAACCTCATTGAGGCCGGGTATTAGTCCAGCAACAGCGAGGCCTGTTCCAAGCCAGTCTCCAGTACCGGCTCCGTTACCGATACTGTACCCCGCCCCCGCATACATCACATTCTGGCTCTGACCAGCAATGAACCTAGCCCCAAACTGATCGGCAACAATGCCTCGGTATCCCTTCCAATTGCCGACCTGTCTGGCGATAGTGCCTGAGCCAATTTCTACAGCGGCTTGAACATCTTTCTCTCCCGGAATGAACCCCAAAGCATCGACACCAATGCTCAATGCTCCACTACCTAGAGCCTTCGCCGTGCATGATTTGTAACCAGGGAGTGCCGTTATTTGGGGCTGTCACGTTACCGGAGCATTCTAGCCAAGTATACTCACCTTGCCAGCCGTGTAGCTCACAAACCCCTAGTGGCGTTAGAAAAATCGGCGAGGTAGGATGCCCGCAAAATCCCCCTGAGCAAAACAGTGTGTCATCTATGGATTCCCCACCACCGAGCAGTGAGCAGGGCACATCCTCGCCGTCGATGGATGCACAACTCCCTCCTGGCCATTGCGGGGCTCCGAAGCAAGGGGTTAGCGGATTACAAGGGAGCGCACCACCGTTATCAATTCTCGTACCAAGCGGATCGATAGCAGTGAGGGGAGTGTTCGCTGCATACGCGTAGCTATTCCAGGTTTGTGGGTTAGTTTCATCTACCGCTGCCGGGTGCCCCACTTCTGCCCGATTTTGGCAGAAGTGGGATAGAGATTGCCTGAACTCAACCTTGGTCTCGACCTAAGCCTATGCGATTCCCAATTCTCGCAACAACGGGGGCTGGCCCATGTTTGATTTTCGCGAGACTCCTCATACAAAATGGCTGCCCCATCTTTCGTGGTGTTCGAAAGGTGGGCACCACGACACGAATGCGACTGTTCACAGCTGCGCAACACTATTCAATGCCGGGTGCCCCACTTCTGCCCGATTTTGGCAGAAGTGGGATAGAGATTGTCTGAACTCAACCTTGGTCTCGACCTAAGCCTGTGCAATACCGCTAATGGCATTGTACTCAGAGCTACGCCGGGGTTCCCCACTTCTCCCCCGGGGTTTGGGAGAAGTGGGATAGAGATTGCCTGAACTCAACCTTGATCTCGACCTAAGCTTCTATGCAATACCCACTTCTCGCAACAACGGCGAGAAGTGGGGCACCCGGCCGACCACGCTGGACA
>DASRFP010000037.1:0-34116 GCA_035651475.1 Terriglobales bacterium
TACCCCCCCCCCCCCTGCACATGGTCAAGAACTCAATCTCATTGCTCCCCAAGGAGATATGCAAAATTATAAAATGATTTGCAGACGTCGCAACTTTGCGCGGCAAAGCAAGGCCGTTCTGATAGAGAAATCAAGTGAGCACGGAACTTTTTTTGATGCGGCATTCAACGAAGCCTTCCCGCTCGGCCTGATGCTTGCATTCCGATTGCAGCCGCTTTCGCTCGGTGCCGAACATCGTGCCTGCGGTCGCCTCGCGGTAATCGCGTGGGTATATCCAGATCGAGCCAAGCGGGTCGCGTTTGACATCCTCCAGCGTCGCCAGGCATGCCTGGGTGAAAATCGGCGGATTGCTCTGCAACAAGCGTTCTGCGGTATTGTTTCGTCGTTCGGCTGTCTTAAAGATCATGAGGACACGAAAAGGGAAATTCTTGAACTCGGAACGGGGAGCGCCGTTCTTCACGGCAAAGCCGCCGGATTTGTAGAATTGGAGGTAAGAGCCAGCGCGAGTGACGAGCGTGTCCTGGATTTCTGTGGATCGATCCACTTCGAGGAAAAAAGTACGCTCGGTCGCGCTGCTGTCCCTCTCCGCTGTGCGGATCCGGATGAATCCATCAGGCCGGATGGTCATTTCCTTTGCTCCGTAACCGGAACTGGAAGCCTCAAACTCATGCAGGCGCGGCCAAGTGCTGAATTGCTCAAGTTTGCATGCCTCGGTTCGGCGGATTGCCGAATGGAAAGCGGCCTTCACGTCCATGACCTCAAGCTCGTGGCGGACGGTCAGGTCGCTCACGTTGGCACGGGCTTCAAACGAAGCCAAGGCACGCGGCGGATATGCGAGAAGCATTCCCTTGTCCTTGAGCAGTCGGAAGCCTTCGCGCCTCAGAAACAGGATGGATGGCTCAGTCGCACGGCGCTTGCGCTCAGCGATGAGGCCAGCGGCTTTGAGCTTCCGTATGCGCTTTTTGGCGTATGGCAGTTTGCCCTCGAAGTTTATCGCCGCGATGTGCCTTGCAGTCATGATCCGGCATTCAAACAGCTCGCGCAGAAGCGCCAAATCGCGATCCTGATATTGAATGAATGATCCAGGCCGAAGGGGCATGATGAGTATTATATCGAGGATCGCGCAACTGGAAAATGCACCGCTTGCTCTCCTGCACTGCAAAAGGCCCTCTACCGCTGCATGTAGAGCTTTGCGTCGGGAACCGTGATGCCCTCTCCCTGCCACCACTCTCGCTCCCTCGGGACAAAGTCCCGTGCCAAGTTGAGAGTCGCGCCTCGAACCGGCGTTCGGTAGCGCTTGGATTTTTGGCTGTAACCGCCTGCCGTCATTTTCTTGCCGTCCGCGGAATACCAGGATGTTTTGGGAACCGATTTGAAATGAGGGTCGAAGTGGTAGGGAACAACGGTTAGCCCCTCAATCCAATAATACACGCGGCCGAAATAACAGGCGTGAAGCCATTTCTCCCATATTCGTGGCGCGTAGCGCGGATTGTCGAGTTCCGGCGTCCATTGCAAGAGCCAGAGGACGTAGATGCCGTTCCGGCCGTATTCGATGGTGCGGCGCTGGATGGTGTCCAGCGAAAGGGAACTGATTTGAACTTCGATGGCGACCGGAACGCCGTTGATGCATGCGCTCACGTCGGGACGGAAGTTTTCAAAAGCACGCTCCAAAGCAGCGCTCGTGACAGACGGTTCCCTCAACAGTGCCTGATAAATTTCCATTTTACACCGTCTATGGTTGTCGCTCTCACCCGTGGCGAATTTGCAAGCGATTGGGTTGGCATGGGCAAAGTGATTGACGCGATTACGTCCGCATTTGAGGATGACTTCCTCGTTGCAGACAAGGCAGGCGAAAGGCGAGTTTCGCTTGGATTCGAAGTATGAAAGGACGGTCTGGCCGTCGGAGCGGCGGCGGGCGGAGAGCATGGGTGAGAGTGGACAAATAATGATACCAAACAACCGAGAGGCAACAAAACCCGTTCGCGCCGATAGGAGTAACAGTCGGCGCGGGCAGGGGTTGCGGGGCCTTTTACGCAAGCCCCTACCGGCTTGCACATTCCCGCTGCCAAAGTCTTGCGAGTTTTGGAAGCGGAGGGTCCCCGCCGGAAAGGGTGTCGGGGTGGAGGCGGGAGCCCGGAGCGGACAAAAGCTCGCAAGTCTTTGGCGGCAGATAGTTTGAGGGACTCGCCGTGAGCTTTGACAAAGGAGCGTTTCGGCGGAAGAGGTATCCGAGTCCTCGATTTAGCGATCTAAGTCAGGGCTTGATCTCTTGTCGCAAGGATTGCTCGAACTGCGCTGGGCTTGTTACGGCAATTGGATCTCCTTCGAATCCATAGCGCCGCAGAACTTCTACAGGATAGTCTGGCGAGACGTATACCAGCAACTTATGTTCGCTATTTACCTTTTTGAGATTGCCCAATACCCAATGGTCCTCATAACCGGTGCCATCCTTAGGCTTCCCAAAATACAGCACTTTTGTCTTCGCGGGATAGAAGTCGTCACAGAGCTCGTCGTTCATGGTGTTTGAATTACCCGCTTCAGGTAGCACACTGCGACTTGCTCCTGAATAGAAGACAGGCCTCAGACCAAGTTCTCGAACAACACGAACGAAGGACTCAATCCATGGGGCGTCCGTGGGCGAATTTATCCCGAAGAAGACATCGTTTTTGCCTTCTTCGTATCTCTTTAAAAAGTATTCATCGTCTTTGCTGCCCATTTTCCTCTCCAATATTTCCTTATTGCTACGAAACAAGCTTAAGAAGATTCTCATTCGGGAGTTTTGCTGTTCGTGCATGTTCGAGATCGCCGTGATCTCGGCGGAGCTCATGCATGTGAGCTACACGTTTTGCAATCAACTCCCGTGTCCCGATGTCAACGCGGTGCTCAACTGGCCCCTTAACCGCCCGGGCGGCGTTTTCAGCGATTGCTTCTGCCTCTGCAAGATTTTTCCCAATACCAACAAAGGCAACCGCTCTTGAACCAGATAAACGACCGACTGAAGCTCCCTCTTTGTCTACAGCAGCTTCGAATATTCTCAGGTTAGCAGATTGCGACACGCCACTCCAATCAATGCGCTTATTCACGTTAACCGCTGAATTCTCCGGATAACCCTCAGGAACGACGTATTTGCAAACCGTCGCAAGCCTGTCAAACGTGACGGGAAGTTCGTTGAGTGTTCCTTGAATTATCGCCTCGCAAACATCCAGAAAATCCGTTTTCAATAACGGAAGGACATTTAAGGCTTCTGGATCTCCAAACCGAGCATTGTATTCGATCAAACGAACACCGTCTCGAGTTGCCATGAATCCTCCGTAGAGAATTCCTTTGTATGGCTCCTCGGGAAACTCCTGGTGAAGTGCCTCAGCAACACGCTTGTTGATATTACTGGCTTGCCGCAAGTCATCGACAGTGAGAAATGGCAAGCTGTGATTCTCGCAGGAGTATGAACCCATTCCGCCCGTGTTGGGGCCTGTATCACCAACTCGCGCACGCTTGTGGTCCTGCACAGCCGGCATGTCTTTGACATGCATTCCATCACAAAACGATTGAAGGCTGAATTCTTCGCCATTCAACTTTTCCTCAATTACGATCTGAGAATGCCCGGCGTTGAATACGTCCCTGCAATAGAAAACAGCATCCTCCACCGACTGAAGGTGTTCGCCAGAAACTTTGACTCCTTTGCCTCCAGTCAGTCCATCCGGCTTCACAACAAAATCACTCAACTGTTGAAGGTAGGGTTTAATTTGGCCCAAATCGGCGGGCGAGAACACCTTGAATTCTGGGTTTCCTGGAATTCCATATTTTGCGAGCAGGCGTCGGGTGAAAGATTTGCTTGCTTCGAGTTGGGCGAGTCGTTTTGTGGGGCCGATGCACGGAATTCCAAATTCCTCTCTGAGCAGATTAACCACGCCTATCCCCAAAGCCAAAGTCTCTTCAGGTCCGTTGACGATTAAATCGGGGGTTTTCCCGCGCTTCTGGAGATCCCGAATCATTAGACGAATTTCCTCTTCGCCGGCTGCGGGATTCGCGGAAATCTTCCCTTGAGAAACGCAGAGCACCTTCTCAACAATTCGCTTGCTCCGTTGAAGCGTTTCGCGAACTGCACTTGTTCGGCCGTCGTGGCCGATTACTGCTGCTCTAAGCTGGGTCATAGTAAATAATTCACTGGAATTGAATTCTCCGGCAATACGGAGACAGCCGCTCGCCGAGCGGCTCTTCTGCCCCAATCCCGATTCAAAATTTGCGTTAGCATATCTGGTTTTGGATCGTTCGCAAACTAAAATCCGGCAGAGGTCGAATCATACCCTTCTCCTGAAGTATACGCCATCAGAGACAAAGCGCAAGCAGTTGAACAATAGAATGTTATATTGCTGAGCAAGAGGAGGGAAATGACCGCATGCTTATAAAACTTGCCGCTGCAAGCCTCGGCGCGGAAGCCGAGGGGAATGCCAAATGCCTCGGATACTGGTCGTGCGGACAGGTCCCTCCGTCGGCGCGTCATCTGGACAACAAAGTCTTGCAAGTGTTGGGAGCGGAGGGTCCCCGCCGGAAAGGGTGTCGGGGTGGAGGCGAGAGCCCGTGCATAACGGTATCCTGGTGTGGAGTGCTGTCTCGGACGATTTCATCGCAGAAAAAAGAAGGACAGATATGCTCGGCACCCATATGCACGAACTCAATACCGGAATCGAATGGTTTCTCGCACATTGTGCGGACCATAAAAAATTAAGCCCTCACACCTTAAAAGCATACGAGCACGACCTCAAACACTTCATGGAATATCAAACGACGCAGGTTGGTACCGTTCGAATTGACGCTGTCAATCGCGATCTGGTGCGCAGTTGGTTGGGGAGCATGAGTGGGGCGAAACCCCGGACGATTCGCCGCCGTCTGGCGGTCGTGAAATCCCTATTCGCGAGTTTCGAGCGATACGGCAAAACCTCCTCCAACCTGCTCGTGGGATTGCGGAACGAAGTAAAGATCGGCTTGAGCTTGCCACGCACGGTCGCGCGTTCAACGGTCAGATCCCTGCTCAACTCCGCTCGGCAACAGACAGGAACGGGTACAAAGGCAGCGCAAAGGAAAACACGAGATATCGCAGTCCTTGAAATGCTCTTCGCGACAGGTATGCGCGTGGGCGAAGTCGTTGCGGCGAATATCGAGCATATTGACACGCAGAAGCTCTCAATCTCGGTCCGTGGGAAGGGCAACCGGGAACGGGAAATACCGATCGTTTGCGACGCATTTCGCGAAGCACTGGAGGCACAGATCATCGAGCGAAAGTCGCAGGGCGCAGGTCCGGAGCGCCCACTTTTCGTCAATCGACGCGGGGTTAGGATGTCCGACCAGTCGATTCGGGCGGTCTTGCGCCGACACGCCTCAGCAAAAGAAACGCGGCGCGTCACGCCACATATGCTGAGACATACGGTCGCAACATTGTTATTGGAGGAAGGTGCCGATTTGCGGCATATCCAGCGACTCCTTGGGCACAGTTCAATCACAACAACGACCATTTACGCACACGTCAGCGAACGCAGCCAGCGCCGGGTTTTGGCTCGCTACCATCCTCGGAACAAAATGCGAATCTGAACAAAGAAATTGCTTGCACAAAAGGCGATTGCTTATGTAGCGAATCTTTGGCACTATCTACGGATAACTAAAAATTATCCATCGTAATCGTGGTGGCAAGAACAATCAATCGGCCCATTGTGGTTGTTGCAGATTATCGTCAAGAACACGCCGAAATCAACTCGGCAACTGATGATCTGGACATCTACACCAATGCGGAGTTGGACGAGATTCTCTGTGCCTTACGGATGGTGTGCAAAACCGTCTCCGTGTTTTCGTCCCCGGTTGAATTCATCGATTCGATCCAGAACTTTCGTGGGGCGTTGGTCTTTCCACTTTGGTCCGGGAAATTATCCAGAAATCGGACAGCGCTCGTTTCGGCAATCTCGGAAGGATACGGACTAGAATTCTTTGGCGCGGACACCTATGCCTACATCGTAGGCCAAGACAAATCACTGGCGAAACAGGTTGCTAGGGATTTTGGAATTTCCACGCCCTCTTCAGTGCTCATCCACTCTCTCGACCGGCTCCATCTCATTGACTTGCTGACCCCGCCCATCGTAGTCAAACCCAGTCTTGAAGGGAGTTCAATAGGAATAAGCACACGGAACTTGTGCCGTACAACCGCTGAAGCCTATTCGGTCACTACTGAACTGTTGAACCGATTTGCGCAGCCCGTGCTGGTAGAGACTTTTGTCCCAGGCATCGAAACAACTGTCACTATCTTTGGCCTCAACGGTCGCATTCATCTATTTCAAGCTCTAGAAATTTATGAGCCAACAGGTCAGGTTGATTACAGTAGTACAATCTGGTCGTACGAATTAAAGAAGGCGAATGATCGTCTTCCGATCGTGCAACGGCCCATTTGCCTTCCTGCCGCTGACGAAAAGCGATTGCAAGACCTTTTCCTCGCACTAGGAAAAATTGATCTCGTGCGCATTGATGGAAGAGTGCGGGACGGGGTTTTTCACTTTCTGGAAATGAATCCAGAGCCATATCTCGCACAATTCAGCTCTGTCGCGCGGTCGTTTGAGTATAACGGATTCTCTTATGAAGAAATGTTCCGCCAGCTACTGTTGCCATTCGAAGTGCAGCCGCAACGGGACGCTCCAGTGTGTGAGAAAGAGGTAGTGAAACGGCAACTTGAGTAAAAATGCAAATTGTTCCTCTGCGCACATTAACGATCCAGCCCGTACTAGCCAATAGCTTTTGTAGCCTGCATCGTGCAGATTCGCCTCGGCACACAGTTTCTCCCGCCAGGTGATGGATTCGGCCGCACGGCCTGCTCGCGCCAGTATTGCGCTTCGATTGAAGAACACAGCACTACGAAGATGGGAATCCGTCTCAGCTTCAACGAGGGGTTCGATACTTGCAAACAATCTGGTGGCTTCGACGATATCGCCATGGTGGGCATGCCACAATGCTAGGTTTGTATTTGTTACAATGCGATCAAAGTCCAGTGCGCCGGTTAGCCGTGATCGCTCCAATAGGTGCCGCTGCTTTTCGCCCATTCGACCTTCCATCATCTCGACAACAGCTATATCGTTCCATAAAATATGGCCATCAGAGATCCGGATCTCTTGACGCTTCGTCAAAGCGCGAAGCTCCGCCAGAGCCTCCTTGGTGTGGCCGAGCCGCGCAAGTTGCATTGCCAAAGTGATCCGCGCTTGGCGTTCTTCTTCAAGAAGCCCTCGAGTCGCAAAGCACTTGACGCTATCCCGAACGGAAGCAAGGCCCTCCAAAGGCCCTTTAAGAAATTCCACGTTTCGCAGAAAATGCCCGTATTCTGGTTCAGAGGCAAAACCCTGACCAAGCTCAATCGATCTGGCCACTGATCGTGCTGCATCGAAATCACCGAGTGAGCGCAAGCACACCATCTTTAAAATAAGGGAGGTCAACAATGCAGCTGTGGGACACTTGATTTTAAATAAAGGCTCTATCTCAAGCAGCGCCTCTTCATTGCGGTCAAGATTATGAAACACAAAGGCCCGAAGCAATCGCCAATTGCTCGTCGTGGGCCTTCCAGTGCTGATCTCGGCAGCGAGTCTATGGAGATTCGCTTCGTAACAAAGATGCGCTAGGTCCCACCATGCCGCTTCTGAAATTCCTGCCTCATTTTGCAGCGCCTCCTTAATTGCACGAAGAAAAGTTTCAGCCTCATTCCGCGTTGCGCTGCGTAAAACGGCATCACGCAATTGATTAAATTGCGCGAAGATCATCAAGGGGTTGGTCTGTAATCGGATCTTTAATAAGCGTAAAATGGCTTCGCGGGCAGGCAGAAGAAAGTGATCTCCTAAACGTTCATGGGCTTCGTAAAATTCCGCCGATGCATTAAGCGCTAACCGAAAGACGATCGACCGCGCAGGATCAGCGGCGAAAGCATCGGAAATCCGGTCATGAGCAATGAGAACTTCCTTTGACGCCGTCGTCACGAGGTTTCCGCCGTTAAGAAATGATATAGCATCGCGAAAGGGCACCAGGTTTAAATCTGGAAGCTTGCGGGTGTAAATGACGTCAGCCACCTCCATCTCCAAATGTCCATCGTTTGCGAGCAATAACGCTAGCAGAAACAATCCGCTGTGACTGAGAGAATCCAGACGATAAATTGTGGCATCGGTGTCCGGGGAGTGTTTGATCCGGCTCTGAAAGGTTTTGTTTTGTCGGCTGTCGCTTGCGATTAGCGCGGTGTCGAGCAATACACGAAGGTTTCCGCCGTGATTGCGGTATTGTTGTTCTATGAGCGCTGTTGTATCATTTCCCGCGAAGCTTCGCGAGACTGAGACGATATCGTCCAAGGAAATTGGATTCAGAACCAGCAGCTTTGTTCGGCGAGGGCAGAGATTCTCAAATTCCTGATGGGTCCGAAGATAGGAGTCTGTAACCTCGGTGAGAGTATATTCCAGCAGCCATGAAGTCCCGTTCAGAGTGCGAACCAGATTTTGAACAAGAATCAGAGATTCATAATCCATAAGCTGGCAATTCTCAATTATCACTGTTGCGTTTCCACCCTTTAAAGCACAGAATACGTAATCGTGATGCACTATTGGCTGCCATGTTGCGCTAACTCGGTACAGCTCGTCTGGTCCAAAGAAGCTCTTGCCTTTCCGACGGAACACGTTGCGCAGCGCGCTTAAGGCGGCTACAGTCGTGACACGGCGAGCATCTTCAAGTAATCGTCGGTCATATTCATCCGAAATCGCTTTTGTCCCCAATCGATTGGCAAACGTCGCGATTGGCTCGAATCCCTCCGATGCGGCGATTTCATTCACTTGTTGGCTGAGGTTTCGTATGAAAACTCCGTCCTTAACTGTCTTATCGAATGCGGGCACTGGACAAGGCACGCGAATAACCGGACGTGCATTTCTCCGCTTCACGAATTCCGCAGTAAACTGGCTCTTTCCGACACCGGACTTTCCAGACACGAAAATAACTTTTGAATCTCGCGGGACATGCGTGAAAAAAGCCTCCAGTTCGGCAAGCTCGCATGTGCGATTGATGAAGCTATTAAAGAGCATCGATAATTTTTAGTTATCGATTGTCCAACCGAGCGCCACCGCTGCGAATCCTGGACGATTAATGAAAGCGCCGCGTGGGAACTGACGGGGCGGGCGACGGATGAACAATCATCATCCGAAGCTGGTTGCGGCGGTGGAACGCTTTTCCGATTGGCTATACAATACAGGCCATGGTCTTAAACCAACAGCGGGACAGAAAGCCTTTGGCGTTTTTCTTGGCCGTGAACAGACAAGATCTGCCTTGGCTCTGGGCCAACATCCTGTGCTACAGCTTGGGGCAGGTGGCCATTTTCAGCACTTCAAATTTTCTCGGGCATGTCGTGGATGATCTCACATCGCATAGTGGCAAGACCGCAATGGCGGTCACATCCCTGTTTATCTGCGTGGTCCTTCACGAGGCATTTTATCGGCTCGGTCATATTTGCGAAATAAAGATCCTTTCGCGGGTGAAGCGGAACACCAAGCAGGCCCTCTTTGCCCACACGCATTCCCTGTCCTTCGGATATTTCGCTGAAAGATTCGCAGGCGAGATCGCCCACAAAGTGGTTTCCACAGCCGACGCTTTCGAGCGCATGGTGCGGGTCACCACCAACAACTTCTTCGAATACGGGATAATGCTCCCGCTCTCAATCGTCGCATTCGCCTCGGTGAATGTATATTACGCCGCGTTTGTGTCCATCTGGTCCGTCCTTCTTCTTGCAGGCGCGCTGTGGCTGAGCGGCGAGATGAACCGGCGTTCCGCAGCATATGCCGTGGAGGAGGCCCGCACAACCGGTGCCATAGTGGACGTGTACGGGAATATTAGTGCTGTGAAAGTCTACGGCAGCGAAGATGACCTCGACCGAAACCGGAAGCGTATCGACGAGGAAACGCGGGCATTCGTCCGCTTGGGCTGGTGGGACATCCTTACCTTCAATTTCGCCGGAATAATGATGATCTTCCTGTCTGCTGGGCTGATTGCGATGTCTCCAGCTCTGTATTCAAGCGGGGCAGTGACAATCGGCGGGCTCGTCTTTCTGGCTACGGCAGCACTGCGACTCTCAAATGCCGCTTGGGAAGCGGGGCCCGGTGTGGCTGAGTTCGTGCGTTCCCGCGGCGAGGTGCTCCAAAACCTGAAGGATTTGATTGTGGCTCCGGCAGTAGTCGACGGGGACAGAGTGGACGGCAAAGGACACCAGAAACAGAGGGTGACCGTTGAGTACAGCAAGGTCTCGTTTGGATACATCCAAGAGAGGCCTGTGCTCGATCAGTTCTCGATCACCATTGCCTCCAGGGAGCGGGTGGGCATCGTCGGTCTTTCAGGCTCCGGAAAAACGACATTTGCCAACTTGCTGCTTCGATTTTTTGACCCTCAAAGAGGCTCGATTCTAATCAACGGCCAAGATATTCGAGGAATGACCCAAGAGGCCCTGCGTTCGCACATTTCGTACATTTCGCAGGAGACATCGCTTTTTCATGCAAGCGTCGCAGAGAACATCGCGTACGGCTCGAATTCAGCTTCTCCAGAAGATGTCAAAACGGCGGCCGTGCTCGCTCATGCGGACGACTTCATTCAAAGACTCCCAAACGGCTATGGCACTGTCGTTGGCGACCGGGGCATCAAACTTTCCGGAGGTCAACGCCAACGCATTGCCATTGCTCGAGCAATTCTGTCTGACAGGCCGGTTTTCCTGCTTGATGAGGCCACGAGCGCCTTGGACAGTGAGAGCGAGGCTAAGATTCAGAAGGGCTTGGAGGCTTTAATGGAAAGTAAAACCGTGATTGCCATTGCGCACCGCCTTTCAACGCTCTCACGGATGAATCGCATCGTTTTCTTGGAAGACGGGAAGATAGTCGAGGGTGGTGCTCACGAGGAGCTTCTCGCGAAAAATGGCAAATATGCGAAGCTCTGGCGGATGCAGGCGGGTGGATTTTTGCCGGCTGCGGCACAGTGGTGATTCAAACAACAAAATATCACCTGCATGCCGTGTAGCTGATTGTGGGCTGCTGCGCGAAAAAGTCGGGCAGCGGCGAAAGCGGCGGGAAGAATATGTTATAAGAATTCGCTGCTTCCCCTCATGCACGTCTTTTTAAGCGCTAGTCGGTAAACGCTCGGCGAACGGAATTGCCTGTTTGTGAGACGCGTGTGATCTCCGCTCCTACGCAAGCATCTTCGGCTCGGGGTTTCTCCCGACAACCTTGAGCGTTTTTTGGACAATGATCCTTCCGCAACTGGCACCGACGTAAAGACCATTCCAATCAGAATCGATTACCGGCACCATTTCGTTGCCTTTGAGATCGCACGGAAAGAAGCCGTCATAAACAGGCGTATTGCCGCAAATGCAGATCCAACTGTCCTCGCTTTTTGGATGAAGGGTGATCATCTCCTTTTTCATACCTTAATTATGCCAGGTCTCTAAAATAAAATCTCTCCCTTGCAAAAGGGGAGAGCGTGAGTTCAGGAACCATCCGGAAGCGAATCCCGATTTGTGGAACCGCTTTCGTGCCCGAATGACAGTTCCATCTGTCCAAGTGACGCTTTGATGCGTTCCACCTCGGCAGGCTTTGGCGGCGCTCCCTGCTCCTTCGCCTCGGGCGTCTGGATGCGGAGCGTCAATGGTAGCCAAGGCATGATGTAATGGATGTTGGACCAGGCGGCCCAGCATTCCATGGACAGCGAATTGCCGTGGATTACGCGCGTAGGGACACCCCAGAGCGTGGTATTGATGAACGCCATGTCACAGGCCGTGCGGCTAATGTCAATCGCCGTCACGCGAAGGCGGCGGCGGACCTCGGGTGAACATGCCTGAGCGAGCGAGAGGATCATTGCTCCCGCTCCGCATGCCGGTTCGCAAACCGTGATTGGTTCGTCATCCGGCGTGGATTCGATCTCACCAAGCGTCATCCGGGCCATGAGGTCGCAGATGTGCTTGGGTGTGTGGAATTCGCCGTTCCATCGCTTTCCTTTCTGAGACAAGGCGAATTCCATGTAATACCGTCCAATGAGGTCTTCAAAGGGCCGGCTCTCCATTTCGAGAATCAAAGCCCCCAGCGCTTCGGCAAACAAACCCAAGTCCGGCCTTTCCCATTGTTTGGCTTCTTCAAGGTATTCAGCCTCGCGGGTCTGTGCGGACAGTGTGCAGGCCGCAAGGCGGATGAACCCATCAAACACCTTTCGGGTGTCATGGCGGTGGGAAATGCGCTCAAGGATTTTGCGGAAGTTGCTCGAATCCGATTTCTTGTTCATGGATGGCTAAGGGAATTAACGGCTCTTCGAATCTGCTCCTCGGTGAGTATCCAGCCGCGATGGGGAAGACCCGCCACGACTGCGCCCTTGTAGTCCTGGTGCCACTGCATCGCCGTGTCGTCGTCCAGGCAGTCCGCAAGCAGTGCCAGCGCCAGTTGCGCCGGTCCGCTGCCGCCATAGCCCCATTCAAATCCGGTCGGACTGTGATTCCACAGGTCGAGACGGGGATCGAGCGGCCGGCCGTTAACGGTGACTTCTGTTACGTGTCCAACTCTTCGACCTTCGTAATGCTTCACGCGGCACCTCCATCAAATTGGGCCAGTTCGGGAGCGCTCAGATGCTTCGGTTGTTGAAGTAAGTGCTGATGTGATCGAGACATGGATACTCCTTCGGTTGTAATGTGCTGTGATTTTTTGTTTCACCTGTTAAAGCGAAACCTCCAACCGAACATCGTATCACGGAAGGGGACGAAGTATCCAGCGGATGCACCTAACCCGTTAAGCTCGGGCGGCGATTGCGGTCTCTTCTCTTTCTCCTCTGAATCGTTTTAGAGCGAGCATTGAACGGGCAGGCCCTTTTCGATTGCAAGATCAAGAAATGCCAGAAGCCCCTTGCGCTTCTTCATGTAATACACATGCAATTCAGCGAGGCTGGATATGCTGCTGCCCTTCCAGTTTTGCTCGCGGAACTCTTCAGCCGTGGGCAGGTGCTGCCGCGCTCCGGCGACCTGATCTCTGAAACCCTTGAGCTTTTGCCCTTTCAGTTCATTCCTCTCGTCGAGCAACGGCAGGACGTCTTGCCACCAGGATAATCCGAGGGTCCAGAGCACGCTGGTCAAATTATACGAGTCGCGGAAATACGCTTCGGAAAACACAGGCTCATTGGGGCGAGCGGTTGGTTGGAGGGCATGCATTCCACATGGAGCGGAGCTTGGGGCTTTGGACTGAACACTCTTCTCCGGCGATGGCATATCTGAATTGAACGTGCGATCAAATCGGGCTTTGATGAATAAATCTGCACCCATGAAGATGTGGAACCAATCGTCTGCCCATAGTTCGGCCAATCCGGAGTTTGGAATATGCATTTGTCCGGACGGGGAAGCGGTCAAACGAAACCGGGCTGAAAATGGCCTGCCGATTGGCTTTTAACGTTAGTCTGGTAAAACGACCTGAGTGAGGCGATTCTAACGTACCGGTATTGGCTGTCAAATTGCCAAGTCATTCAGCCATTGAGATTAATTTTTTGCGTAGCCCGGCCCTAACGCGGTCAAGCAGTGTTGAACTGCAAGCGGCATGGAGGTTACTAGCGAACTTCTTCGGTCTAACCCGTTCAGCGCGGGCGGTGATTGCGGGCCGCTGTCTTTGCCCGCTGTTGCCGTCGGCGCGCATCATTCAGCCGACAAAGTCTTGGGAGTTTTGGAAGCGGAGGGATTCCAGCCGGAAAGGGTGTCGGGGTGGAGGCGGAAGCCCGCAGAGGACAGAAGCTCGCAAGTCTTTGGAGGGCAACTCGTGGACTTGGCCGGGGAATGAATAGGGGATCAATCGGGAGAGCAATCGGCTCTTGACTCACGATTGGGGTTCTCCCTACCGTGATCCTCTATGAATCACCCGCTATCAAGCGTGTCGGTCAAACAGCTTCAACGCGCAGTCAAGATCAAGGCCAAGATCGAAGTGCTTCAGGCCAAGTTAAGAGAAGCCATGGGCTTTGGCCAGGTCCTATCACCGACCCGGAAGACGTCGATGAGCGTTAAGGCCAAGAAACCAGGGAAGCGGACGGGCAGGAGAAAGATGAGCGCTGCGGCGAAGGCCAAAATGTCGGCGGTTGCGAAAGCTCGCTGGGCAAAAGCCAAGGCGGCAGGGAAAACGAGTCTGTAACGCTTGGAGCAGGGCAAGGAGTCCAGCAGGAGAAATTAACAGGGGGGCGAAATTAAAGGCATTTAAAACCCCCGCCAGATCATTTCTAAATCTGGATCGTCAAGCGCCATGAGTTTGATCTCCCGTTGGTTGACCAAATCGAAGGCTTGGTTCAGCCATGCGCGGGCTTACTCCAGCTTGCCAAGCCGGCAGGCGTAGCGGGCCAAAGCATAGCGCACCCGCCAGTCCTTCGGGAACATGCGGACTGCATGCAGGAGTTGATCGTGTGCGTGATGCGTGCGCTTGAGCCGGTGGAGCGCGGCGGCATGGCAGAGATAGCTTGAAGGATTCTTTGGGGCCAACTTTACGAGCGCCGTACCGATTTCAAGGCAGGCTTCCCATTTCTCGGCCTTGGCATAAACCTGAAAACGCACTTCCAACACGTCGGGGTGAGAGCGAAGCGAAGCGGTGACTTTCTCCAATTCGTCATTCGCTTCCAGGTGATTACCAAGCTCAAGCCAGCCTTGGGCGGCTTTGACGTGGTGGGCGTCGGGAGGTCGTAATTTCCTGGTTCGCATATTCGCGAGAGCCAAAACGTAGCGAGAAGGTGCGGAAGGCTGCAAGAGCAACCGAGCGTTTCGAATCCGAAAGGCGCTTTCCCTTCGGCACGGACCCTCTCATCCGTGCCATTTGAAATGGTGAAATAAAAAGTTGCGCCTTGATTGACAGCTCCTTACGCCCATATCTGGCCGCCATGTCGCTGGATGATCCGTTGAACGATGACCAAGCCTATTCCCGTGCCTGGAAAGTCGGCTTCGGAATGCAGGCGTTCGAACGTCCCAAAGAGCTTGCCGGCGTACGCCATGCCAAACCCAGCCCCGTTATCCCACACAAAAACCCCCGTTGCAGGTCTTCGCTAATAGCTATGTAATTGTTCTTCAACTACATTGTTCATCACAAATGTTCAACGCATTTTGCACTTGTATTCTTTCGAGCGGCTGCCGTTCCTATATCCCACATGAACGAACAGGATCGATTTCGTGCGCTCGTTTCAACATGGAAGGAGTCATATGTCCAAGTGATCTCCTCCTATGTCGCCATCAAAACCCAGAAAGGAACCCGACTGTATTGCGGAAAGCTTTGTTTCAATACATGGGCATCCGCGAGCGATGAGTCTGCCTTTCGATTTGAAACTGAGCATATCATCGCAGGCTGCATTGCCCGGGCCATCGACACTTCTACTTTTTCGTCAATTTTGGATTTTGCAATTGGGAGCGGCAAAGTTGCCGATGTTGACCGAGACATAGCACTTGCAGTCGAGGGCAACTCGCAACAATTCTCGTTCTGGTTGGATGAGTCTGGGCTTCCCATGCGCCCCCAATTATATCTTCGGGGGGCCTCTTTTCAAGCGCTGCGGAATATTGAAGGGTTTCCGCGCCATGAGGAACGAGAACTTCAAGCTGCTGACATGCCTTTTGACACATTGGATGAACTATTGGCACGATGCGGGCTTCCGAATTCCCAAAGGGTGGGTGATGCAACGACCTTACAAATTGTCGCAGAACCACCCGGTTTAATCGAAGGGAGTTCCCAGATTAAGGGGAGCAGCGGAATTATTGAATGCCGGATTGCTCCTGGCATGCAACCGGCAAAAGTGAGACTCGGCTGGCGGCTGATTCACAAGAACCAGAAGATCGAGCGCGCAAGCATCGCGGGTGACTCAATCGAATGGAATGACAAGCGACGATCGCACGCCGGTACGTTTGTCGTCCCGACTGGTGGTGCCCTCATGCTACATTCGTATTTGAGTTACGATTCTGTGATTATCTGTGATCGCGTGTTGCACGATGCGGCACAAATCTTGACACTTCGCCACGAAGTCCACCAAACACTCGACCCCGACTATAGTGCGTTGAAAGACGCGCTCATTGGGCCGAGTGCTAAGAAGGGAGATAGCTTTGAAAATGCTGTATCGGCTCTCCTTAGTTTGTTTGGATTCGGTGTTACGCACTACGGTGGTATCAAGAGCCTTCAGGACGGCCCGGATATAATTGCGATCACACCGTCCGGTCGCATCGGAATATTTGAATGCACAACTACCCTGCCTGACAACAATGGCAAAATTGCGAAACTCGTTAGACGAAGACAATTGACCGGAGCAAGAATTGCTGGAAGCAGCGGGGACATCATCGCAGAATCGCTGGCTGCGATTTTCACGCCATTGTCTCGTGAGGAAGTAAAGGCCAATCTTGCGTTAGCCGGCAACAACGGGGTTGCTTTGGTCTGTAAAGAACAGATCGAGCAATTCTTGGGTCGAGTTGCACTCTCTAGCGACGCTGATGCGCTATTTGTCGAATTGAAAGGGTTTGTACCGCCGTCCAGGACGGATGCGAATCCGTTTAGTTTTCCCCCCTGAACTCCGTATCGCTAGCCGTTGCTTCAAGGTTAGGTCTCCTAAGCCTGTTTTCCAACTGTTGTTTGAAGATACAGTCTGAAGTCTAAAAGTCCGCCTCCTGAGCGGCGCGATGTTCCGAACCCAGGTCGCACGTCGAACGATCGGGACCATGGCCCGAGCGCGCGCACTGATTCACCCCCCGACTCTCAGCGGGCTTGAACCAGTGAAACACGGGCGGGAGGCGAGCCTCTGCCTTTGCCCACTCCACGTCGGTGCTCTTTCCGTCCTTTGCCAAAATCTTGGGAAGTTTCAAGCGTGGAGGGCGCCCCACCGGAGAGGTGTCGAGGTGGAAGCGGGATCCTGAAAGGCGAAAAAGCTCGCAAGTCTTTGGCAGGCTAACCCGTTAGAGGCTTTTCGGGCATCGCCTGACTCGATTGTTGGCTGCTGCTAGCTTGCAGCAACTCTAATTTCCCAAAAAGCAATTCTTGGCAATCAACATTCGTGCCGTTATGAAGGGCTTCTCGAAGAATTGATTGGATTTCAATCAAACCCGGGGAATCGAGAATGGCCTTCTGAAGATAGGAAACATGAGCCTCGTTTTTGCCTTCTGCCAGCGCTTTGTTTGCGACGGCAGCCATCATTGCGATTTCGAACAAGGCAGGAATGTGTGTTGCCGAACGACCAAATCGAGCCCGGTCGTATTCCTCAAAGCACTGGCTGCATGCCTGGAAGTCCCATTCCAAGTTCGCGCCAATTGCTAATCGCGCGCTGAAAGTTTCAATGCAACATGTGTCTAATAGCGTTTCGTAATCTTTAAGCACCCGCTCCCAGTTTGGCCTTCGCAATTCAACCGGCCTATAAAAATTGCAGACGACATAGAGACACAGCATGGCAGTCTTTTGCCGATCATTTGCTTCGTTCAAATACCGCTCAATTGTTTCCATAAGGGAGGTCAGATCAAGAAGTGGCTTCTTCAGGCGGATGTTGGCTGCCAAATGCTCCAAGAATGCCCTGTACCTGTGATTTGCTTCTTCTGGTGAAAAGGAAGCAGCATCGTGAATCCAATACTGAGGCGCCATGTTCAATGTCACAATGCCTGGAAGTTGAGTGCGCCAGTTTACATCTTCGTGGATCATTGATTCCCCCCGCTCGATGAAATTATTCAGAACATGGGAGATTAAGCGAACAAGCCCGCTGACAGTAAAATACGGCTCTTGCCTCCATCGAAAGGCGTCCTGTCGAGAAATTGCCGGGATGCGCAGCTGTGAGACGATGGGTTTCAATTCATGGACGTAGCCAGACCGGATTCGGTATGCGTTCTTCAATGCCCTTGCAAATTCGGACTTGCGTATCGCGCCATCAATTCCCTCTGCTCCGCGAATGAAATATGAATCGTCCGTGTGAGTCTCAACGAAACAGAGGAATCGCTTCATCAACCTAAGGTGAGAAGATTTCAAGAGAGCAGTTCGAATCGGAAGCGATGTTTCCACAGGAATCGAAGCAAGGACAGAATCGAGCGGTTTTCGCACGTTGTCCTCGTAATCCCCCCACGTCGGTTCATAACCATCGAAGCCATGGGCTAAGGATTCGAGGACATAAATTAGCATCGAATATGCAAGGTCCAAACTAGTGCTCGTAGCTTCGAGCGCGGAACAAAACGTTCCTAAGGCTGCCATTGTCGCCAAGTAGCGTTCTCGCTTCAGCGACAGGGTTTTTTCAACGAGTTTTTGGAAACTCTCGGGGTCTTCGTTGTACCCGCGCAGCCCAACTGTAAAGTAGCGATCCAGCATTTGTGATGGAATGCTGTCATCTGTAATGCTTGTTTTTGTCTGGCGGCAATAATGTTCAACTTCGTGACGCTGCGATGCGAAGTACGCCCGGAGTCCAAATATTGCGAGACGTCGAAACTGTTCAACAATCTCGTCATCACCGCTACTAACAATTTCAAAATTCCCTCCCTCCTTTTCCCTCTGGTTCACGTAGGAAAATACCCATGTTGTAATGGTGTGGCTATCGACTGGCTCAAGCGTGCCGATGCAGGTCTCGATGGGGCAAATGCAGCCATAGTTTGAAAAGAACACAGCTTTTCTATTGCTCTTGTGCCGCTCTTCCTTTTTGAAGAACTTGCCGGTTATTATTTGCAGCATTTGTGTTGGTGTTCGACTTGGTGCATTCGAGAAACCTTCGTGCGACACTCCAGTCCGGAAGTAATTCGGGATTACGCGTCTAAACGCACTTTTCACCGACTGAACCACAGCCTAAATTCACACATGCCGTTTGTTCGCACCATGGCTTCGTCTCACTGAATTAGCAAAAGAAACTTCAATTTACCAGCCATTTCGTCCTCCTTAAGGTGTCTTCCTGCAATGGGATCAAAGAGGGGGCGGGGAGTGCCAGCAGGCGAGCCCGTAAACCAGTGGATCACGGACTGGATGTGGACCCCTGCCTTTGCCCACTCGCCGTCGGCGCTCCTCACCATCGCCAGCCAAAGTCTTTGGATGTTTCAAGCCTCCAGAGTGTCCCGCCGATTGGGGGCAAGGGGGATGAGGAGGGATCCCCGGAAGCCGCAGAAACCTCGCAAGTCTTTGGCGGTATTTTTTCGTTGAGGTAGGGGTTGGGAGTGGATGATCGACGGAGATAAGGCTTCTGGCTTCAGCGGCCAGCTGCAAGCCAACTCCAGAGCTATTTGCTTGTTTCGATCGTGTGCGCGAACCCAAATTGCGGTGGATGCGGATATTGGTGCTCATGTTTATGCTCGGTGTTGCCTTCGTTGTGGGGTTCGTTGCCAGCGGCGGCAAACGGCGAGGGGGGTTATGGAGTCAACTCTCGTGCGTTTTGCAATCGTGGAGATTGCAATCGGCATGCGTGCCATTCATGTAATTTCTCATTTTAATAGATTTCTGCGGACAGACGACAAATGACCGCTCTTGGCACAACGGCTGCTCTATAGAAAAAAGCGACAACGATTGGAAAATCGCTTCGCATGTAGAGGAATGTAAGTCACTTATTAATGCGCTAGAACGCGCCCGTAGATAAAAGAATCAACAAATAAATCCTAACAATGAGCAAAAAACATCACGTCAGTTTCGTCGCACTGAAGCCCGTTCGCGAGCCTGCCCGCGTTGCATTCAAGACTAAGTCAGGTGAACAGGTTGACTTCAAGGGCCATAGAACTGTCAAAGAACCGGTTCGGGTGGATTTCATGGCGAAGAACAAGCCCTAATTAGGCTTTGCAGCGCGCCTGGCCCCCGGGTTTCTTTTCGGCCCATAACCTTCAAGGCAAGAGAATGGCACGGTAAAATTTGCTTCCGGCAACGACGTTTTGGTCAATCCACAGGTACGGGCTTGAAGTGAGAAGCACTGTCGCATGCGTTGTCCAGTTGATGAAGTCCGGCGAAGTCTGGACCTGATATGTTCGGCCGACCGTGCCGGTGATTCGCAGTCCCGGATAGGTGTTCAATTGCAAGTTCGCTCCAGAAACAACTTGGGGTGATGGATTGAAGGCGACCGTGCGGATTCGTTGGTTGTCGAAATCAGCAAGGAAGATCACCCCACCTGAAAAGCAGATTCCTTCGTCGCCGCCGCCGTCGAAACGGGCGAGTATGCCCGGTCCGTTTGTGAATCCGGATTGAGTAAAACTTCCGGCCAGCGTCGTTACATTCGTCATCGCGTCCATTTTACGGATGGATTCCCCGCCGCTTCCCGAAAAACATGCGAGGTAAATGTTTCCGGACCCGTCGGAACACATGGCTGAGACGAGATAAAATGAAGCGTTGGTGCCGGAACCATCCGCATCTGCGTTCGCCGAATGGCTGGCAATCGTGACAACATCATGATTTTGATTGATTCGACGGATGAGCTTGCTCCCCGAGTCCCACACATAAATATTGTCTGCCGAGTCGCTCGTAAGCACGGACGGTCCTGCAAACGAGGTGAAAATGCCATTACCGTCTGCTGATCCATAATTTCCTGAGCCGGCAAATACCTCGAAGGTGCCGTTAGTCCGATAACGGAAGATTTTGTTTGCGGTGTTGTCGGAAATATAGACGTTGTTCATGGAATCCACACAGAGGCCCTGGCGGACCTGCCCGCCTGCGAAGCCGGGGAGCGGTATGGCTGAAACAAATCCATCGGGTCCGACACGGAGCAAGGAAGTGCTTCCTCCGTAAGGCGCAAGATATAACGCGTTTGAATGGTCAATGGTCATCGCCACTGTAGCGGGAAGCAGGATATTCGTACCGTAACCGGGCAAGGGTTGGTTGCCTCCGCCGACAAACGTCGAAACGTTCCCGTCAGACGATATTCTCCTTATCCGAAGATTGTAATAGTCAAAGACGAACAGGTTGCTCGACGAATCAGCCGCGATTGTCGTTGGGCCGTTGAACATCGTCTGCATCCCCTGGCCGTCCACATAGCCCGAAAACCCGGAACCGGCGAACGTCTGCACGACAAAGTTATTCGTATCGTAGATTTGTGCCTCTACTCGCGGACAAAGAGTAATCAGCAAATATGAGACAAATACCTGGGAAAGTGCTTTCACACCGCGCAGATTATTCGAGGGGGTTCGTTTTTGTCGAGCACCGATTGGGGATTGGGGCGCATCGGCTGCTTTCAGTCGTCATTTGACCACAGAGAAGCAGACGAATTAATGGCTCAATCCTAGAATCTCACTGACCTTCTCCAACGGATTTGACTCCGTCTACTGCTTGGATGTAACGAACCGCGTTTCGCGTGATGCCGTAAATCGGATCGCCTTGAGAATTGTATTCGACGGCGAGCAATCCGAGTCGCGCCAGATAGGTCAGGTCGTCTTGAATAAAACGAGGCTCTGTTACCTCCATTTGCTCACCGCTTTCGAGTTGCATTGAAAACTGGCCATTGCCCCAGCTTTTGTGATAGAAAGTCTCTTCCCCGGAATTTACGAATTGACGAAGTATGAAAACAGCCTGCTCTGAAAGGTCCCCGTCAGGTGCAACCGCGAGAACCAAGCCGCGAAACTCGTTGACCCGGCTCAGGAGATTGATGAGCACTGCTCCAATCTGTTCGAGTTTGTGAAGCATCTGCGCGTGCTCTGATCGCAGCAGGCTGTCGATTTCAGTGCGCACCGCGGCGGTGTTCGCGATGAGGTTTTTCAATTCCTCGTGTCGATGGTATTCCAGCCACTCAATGAATTTCTGGTGGTCAAGCGCTTCATGATGCCCTTTCTCCTGTCGGAAGTGGCACACAAGCCCCACGATTTCCGCAAACGTCGCTGCCAGGGATGCCGGTTCCATAGAGATGTCCTCTGTTTGAGTAGATTTAGCCGAGAAAGGATTATGCGCGCGGGAGCAGCAATTCAGGAATGCCCCAACGCCAGCTTTGGGGGTGACGGGCACTCCCCGGCGAGTGCCCTGATCCTGCAATTAACAAGGTGTGCCTCGTGTTTTGATATGTCGGCAATCTCACCAATCACCTGGACAGGGTGGCCTTCCGGAGCGAAGTGGAGCCCCTCGCAATGTTCCGGTTTGGCATCGCAGAAAATCAGGCCGCTGTGATCGCCTAAAGAAAGCGAGACGTGCAGATTTGTGTCGTGTTTCCAAATGTTCACAAGTGGCCCAGTCCAACAGACGGTAGCGCCAATGAAGCTCTGAGTGACACCGCCTCTCTGGAAGGGGGGCACGGCCTCAATCGCATCGGAAATTTGTTCGTGCGCTAAACGACAAACAGACCTTTCGGAAACGGCAGCAGGTGAGGCTGTCAGCAGTAATGCTGAAGTGGATGCCGACGTGCTCGGCTGCCCCTCTTGCAAGGTCTTCGGGTTTTGATTTCCGTCACGGCTGCGTTTCCAGACAGTGACTATGGTTCCAAGCAGCCCAGCAGAGCTTCCTATGATTGCGACTATGATGGCATCAGTCATTTTGAGTTCCTTTCTTCGTTTGCCGCGAGTTGAGTAGCGAGCAAGCCTACAGCCAGATCCACTTGCTTTTATTTTTACAGTCAAGTCAGCGGTCCCGCTAGTAAAATTCGAAAAAAATGCACCCCAAATTTTAGCACTGCGAGGGAGCCCCCTCCCCCCCTCTCCCTATGACACAGTTCATCGTGTAACCTTGAGAACCATTAACGGCTATGTGGTGAGCATTCATGCCTATACTTCGAAGACATTTGAATCCGTGTGAGCGGCTGGGCGAGTGGGCATGAGATTTCGGTCATTGTCTTCCGGAATGCTCATGCCGGCTCGGCCGCTCATTCTCCAGGCCGAAGTCTTGAGAGTTTTACGAGCAAAAGGGTGTCCCGCTGGAAGGGGTGACGGGGTGGAAGCGGGGGCCCGGAAGCGCGAAAAAGCTCAAGTCTTCGGGCTCACCAGTTTTCGTGATTCATCCAAGCTCCCCATCCCGCCCGCGGGGGGCACCCGCTCCCAACTCGGGCCGGGGAAGCCCGGCAGGTGATCAAGGAGGCGGTTTCCGCTCCTCGCCTGCACTACGGTTGCACGAAAACCCCGCCTTGGAGCGGGGCTTTTTCCGAGACAGGGAGCGGTGTGAGTCAGACAAGGCGCTTGAAGTTGCGATTCTGTCCCACGACCTCAAGTGTGCCTTGGGCAATCATCCTGCCGCACTTTCCGCAGACATACCAATCCACTGGGCCTGTATTCGGGTTATGGCAGAAAAACTCGAAATTTTGTTGGTTGAAGATTATGCGGCCGACGTTGTGCTGTTCCTGCTCGATCTCAACAGGCATCGTGTAACCACTCCAGCTTCCATTTTTGTTTGAAGCGGCGCAATGGGGCTTTCGGGTGTAAAGTTAGGAATGACGAAGCGATGCCCAAAAGTCTTGTATCGATACATGCGCGCTGATCATGCCCTCTCGATGATCAAAGACCCGTGGTTAAAAATAACCCCGCCAATCCAGTTGAATGATGTGTATGAACTAACGGCACGGCCAAGCAGGAAGCAAAGCAGACTCATGATCTATCTGATCATGGAGGAGAAAGACTCTCGGACTCAGCTTGCAAATACATATAACGAATACCGTCGGCTGGCCTCCAAACGAACCGATTTCCAACGCATCAAAGAAAGCGATCTTGTGGGCATGATGCGAAAGCATCCGGGATGGTGGCGTAAATTTGTGCGGATTTACCTTGAGGCAATAAACACGCAGCTCGCCCTGAACTTCGTGCGGATGGTCAGCAGTTGCCATGGTTTGGCTTGCTTCACTGAGAATCCCTGGAATCAACTGATGTGGGCACATTATGCGGACCAATACAAGGGCGTTGTTATCGGATTTGATACCAAAATCCAGTTCTTCAAGGAAAATCGTCTCAAGAGAGTCATTTACAGCACACAGCGTGCTGTGTTGCCGGGTTTGCGATTAAAACTGAGCCGAAGTCACCCTCCTCGTCCTCCGGCGCCGCGATGGGCTCGCGTTAATTTCCTTTCTGGGCCTGGGATGGAAAAAGTGGTTCGGACGAAATCCGTTCATTTCGCCTATGAAAAGGAATGGCGAATCTGTGCCTTACTCGCCAACTGTAGGAAACGAATCCGAGGAATGTTCTTCCGACGAATTCCTCGCTCCTGCATCAAGGAAATCATCATCGGATCCCGCTGCGACTCGCATTATCGCGACTCTATTCTGCGTTACGCAAGGAAGCACTTGCCAAAAGTCGAAGTGAAGGAAATAACGCGAGATCCAGCAAGTTACAGGTTGCGTGTGAAAGACGCGGGGTCAGAGCCTTAGTAAATTAACACCATCCACCTTTTGATATGGCCCGGCAAGGTCGGAGTGTTGCGCTGCTTTTAAAATCGTCTCCAGTTGCGAATTATGGCAACCAGCGGTGAAAGCACGGTAGCTCATTAGAAAAGTGGGAGTCCCATCGGAGTGACGATATCCAGTGCCAAATGTGATAAATAGCCGAAGCCGGTAAGCCGCAGATAATCCCGCAGCTTGCCTTGCAACGGTTGTAGAGGCCCCCCGAAGATCGCGTATAAAATGAGGAAACCGATTGCGAAGCTGTGGAAAAAGCCGCGATGGTTGGGATTCAAGGCGGGTTCCAAGAGATCGGGCAAGGATGCGGCCCCGGCTCCCACTGCGGTCCATGTGAGCAACTCGCCCCAATCGAAGTCTCGGGACGGAGTTGCTGCTTTCTCCACCGATTGCTTCATGAGATTGAGGCTAGCGCCGACGGCTGCACCAACGATAAAGTGTGTTTTAAAGTTCGCCATATCTGAATACAATTTCTTACTGACTTGCCCCACATCTAATCGGAGCCTATTTGAGCATAAGTAACGCCACAGCTTTAGCGGATGGCTCCTATACGTCAAAAATCATAATCATCGTCATAAAAGTCCAAATCCCGAACCATTCCGGTATATCCGCGCCAAATGAACCACGCACTGACCGAGCAGTAGATCGTTAAAAGGCAGCATTCTGATAGCGCGTAGTGGTCCCAGAAACCGAATTGGTGCCCGCCTTCGACCAGTAATTGAGCGATTGCGCAGAGCCCCCAAAACCGAACGAGGTTCGCGATGTGGCGTTTTAGTTTTCTCGGCCAGCGGCGGCCGTTGAACGGGTCCCGGCCAATCATTCGACCCGCTCCGTCCAATAGGTCTTGAATGTGTCGTCGTTTTTGGCTGCCGCCTCGATGGCGGATTGGGCGTCTATCGTAATAGAGCCCAATTGGGCTTTCAACCAATTGACCAAATCTATCGGTTTGTCAAAACGTTGCGCCCTTGCCCGCTCGGCATCGGCAGCGATAGTCAAGATGTAGTGGGAAGTGTTCGTTCGGTAGATTCTTACCTGCGGCTTTGCGCCTGCACTTTGGCCGATGACGTCCCCATCGAACTCGAGGTCCGCGATACCAACTCTTTCAATTTTATATGTTTGCATAGTATGTAGTTCATTGCCGAATCTATTTCTTCTTCACGAGCTGGCTCAAGCTTTTGCCTTCGGTTTCCCGGACGGTTTCGAGCTTGGCGTCCGAACGATAACCCTGGGCGAAATCCGGGCCATATTCCTTGCGCAGGGTGGCCACACGTGTGTCGCCACGTTTTTCCCGTATCTGGCCGTTTTGATCGCGCTCGCGACCGTCAAGACCTTTTGGATAATGTTTGTTGTTCATAAGTCTGTGTTTGTTGTGTTTTGCTTTGATTTATGGTTTACCTGAGAAACTTGGCCTGGCGTGCTCGTGCAATGTCCGCCCCTTTGTCTTTCCCATACAGGTGGAAATACCGGTCGCCCTGAGCGACCAATTCATCCATGCCGCAGCTCTGGCTGCATTCCTTTTCGACGTCATATTCGAGGGTGCCGATGTTCGAACGAAAGCGCTGAATGCCGTAATCGTGGATGCCGCCAATGCCGGTGCAGAGTTCGACCATCTGTAGAACCTCCAGCGAAGCGAGGTTCTCGCTGAAAAGGAATACATTTTCGTTACGTTTGAACCCATGGTCGTTCGGAAGCCCTTGCAGATATGATGGATCATCCATAAATCCCGCTTCTTCCGTCGATGCGTCGTCAGATGTGAATTGACCAATACATTCGAGGCAGGGGCGAGAGGGGGCAACGGTCTGCAGCTGCCAATCAACACCATTGAATTCGCCTTTCTTAAACCTGACCGCAATGCCGCCATCGATCACCGGGATTACGTGGGCATAGGCGATGTGGTTGAGAATCTTTCGCGCACGCGGACGATCAACGCAACTGAAAATCACGTCGCAGTCGAGCGCGGCCCGGTACCCGCGTTCTTCGACAACGCTGTATGGAACTTTTCTGATGTCGATGTGGGCGGCAGTCGAGCTCTCTCGCATGCGTTCCTCAGTGACATCCACTTTCAAACGGTTAAGGTCCTTTCTGGTGGCGGTAACCAAGCGGTCAAGATTGTGCTCCTGGACTTCGTCAAAATCGATGAGGACAATGAACTGCATGCCCATTCGAGCAAGCGTCTCGGCTACCAGACTGCCCACGCTGCCGAGCCCCACGATGCCGATCCGGAGCCGGGCGAGCGTCGCGTGATTTTTCTCTCCCCATACGACGATCGTCCGTTTGAACATTTCCTGAAAGGCAGGACGTCTTACTACCCGGTCGGCGAAACTGACTCGGAGTCGCTCACCTGCGCTACGGACATTCCGACACCAGCGTTCCTTGAACTTCCGGCCTGAGACATGTTCCCAGAACCGCGCGCTCCACGTGCCGTCCGTTCCCAGCGTCAGCCCAACGAAAGGATAGTCGGTCAAGGACTCGATTGCTCCCGCCCACTTGCTTTCAGCGATGTGGTCATCCAAGCTCATTGATTGCCATCCAGGTCCTGGGTGGCTGTGAAGCAGAGCGAGACCGCACTGTTGTTGCATCGCCATCTGTGCCGCGCGCTCGATATACGAGGAATTGAAGCTCACGTTGCCATGAACCTGCCTATCGGCCGGTTCGGGCAGCACAGGTGTATGAAGCAACGCCGTCTGCCGGAATTCGCCCTGCGACGGTGTCCACAAACACAAGGTGAGATCCTCCTGACCGTCGGGACGCAGGAGGAACTTCTGCAGCATTTGGTCGGCGACGTTCGACATCGCGACGCTGAATTCCGGGTCAGGCATATTCAAAAATCGTGTTTATTTTGGTCATGTATCTGCGCGCTGTCTTACTGCTCTCGGCGTTCCAATTGAAGTTTTTGCTCCAGTAGCGCCAATCCGGGCCCAAGGCGCTGGCCTGGACGTTCCGGACGTTGGGGATGTTGCTGCTGCTCTCATACAGCTGGGGTTTCGCATTCACGTGAATGGCGGAGGCGACGCTGTTCGGATAATCCGGCGCGGCTTGGAGCCCGAGGCCAATGACGCGGTCGATGAATTGGCCGGCAGGAACCTCGAACTCCGGGAACACCACGAAGATGTTCCCGTCGCTGGCGGTAACCTTCTCGACCCGGTATCCGAGATCTTCGAGCTCTTTGAGAAGCCGGTCAGGGCCGTACTCGCTCATGACACGGGAGTGGGTTCGGTGTGGAAGAGCACGAAGTGCATACCATCCTTGAGGCGGATCACCTCGTCCAGGTTCGTGAACTTCTTCGTCTGGTTTCCCTCCTTGAACCCGAGGATGGTGGTGGCGGGGTTTTCCTTGGCAAAGTCGACGATTAGTTGCCGCACCGTCAACTGGTCGACATCAACCGTGAACTTCTCTTTGTCGATGAAGAAAACGATCTTCTGTCGCTTTTCATCTTTTTTTGCTTCTGTATTGATCGCATTCATTGCTTTTTCCTGTTTACCTTTCTATTGTCGTCGTGTATCTTCTGACGAGTTCGTATACACGGTCTCAAAAATTCGAGGCGGATGCCTACCCGCCTCAATCGTCAACTGTGATTATACGGTTTCGTCTACGTCATGTCAAATAAATTATGTCAAAAATTTTCGCCGACCGAGTGAAAGCCGCCCGTACTGTCCGCGGATTGAGTCAAGCTGAGTTGGCGGAAGCCACCAAGTTGCAGGTTTCCGCAATTTCGCACTTCGAAACTGCCACACGCTCGCCTTCTTTTGATAACCTGCGCAAAATTGCCGACGCATTGCAGGTCACGACGGACTACCTCATCGGGCGCTCAGATTCAGCGACCCTTTCCAACGAAGCGGCAGCTAAGCTGTATCGAAAGGCAGAAAAGCTCACGGCGAAAGATTTGGAATTCCTCGAGCAGATGGCTGACCAACTGGCGAAACGGAACCAGTAGGAATGGCGCTCAGCCCCAAACTCAGCCAGCAGGAGGCGGAACGGTGTGCACGGGACCTGCTTGACGAGATGGAGATCGCCGCGCTGCCCGTGCTGCCGATCGAAATCGCCAAGCGAAAGGACATCCTGGTGCAGCCGTTTCGTTCGGACAAGCCGGGTTTTGCTGGGTGCCTGATGATGCAGGATAATCGGTTTGGCATCGGGTATGCAGATCACCTGGATAACGAAGGATTCGTGAATTTCACTGTCGGTCACGAGCTCGGCCATTACCACCTGCCTGGTCACGTGGACTTTTTGTTCAGCGACGGCCAGACAGTGCATTATTCGGCAAGTGCCTTCACTTCCTCCAAACCGCATGAAAGGCAAGCCGACAATTTTAGCGCGGCGCTGCTGATGCCTGAACACCTCTTCGTGCCAGCGCTCCGCTTCTCAGGGCCAGGTTTGAAAGGCGTGAAGACTATATCTGGGATGTGTAAAACCTCGTTAAACGCGACCGCCATCCGGTATGGCCAGCTTGCGGAAGATCCGGTTGCGGTGGTCGTTAGTCTCGGACAAGATATTGATTACGCATTTGTTTCTCCCACGTTGAAGGAGATCTTGGGCCCGATTTTCCTCCGTCGTGGTGACCCGCTGCCACGGGGCAGCGCCACCGCCAGGTTCAACCGAGACATCGAGAACGTCCTGCGCTCGGAGAATGTCGAAAGCACCTGTTGCCTCAGTGAATGGTTTGAGGGCGCTCCTGTGCACGAAATGAACGAGGATGTAATTGGGTTGGGGAAATACGGAAAGACACTGACGATCTTGTTCACGCAGGACGAGATTGAGGTTGATGATAGCGGTGAGGAAGAAGAGGATTAACGGTTCCGCCGAAGGTGATCAAACTGCCTGAAGCTAAACCCATGGCGCGGGCGGCGCTCGTGGGGCCTCTGCCTTTGCCCGCTGTTGCCGCTAGCGCGCACGCTCAGGCCGACAAAGTCTTGGGAGTATTTGGAGTGGAGGGATTCCGCCGGCAAGGGTGTCGGGGTAGAGGCGAGTGCCGGAGCTGACAAAAGCTCGCAAGTCTTTGGAGGCGATGAATTGTGCGATGACCGGGAAAAGCACAAAGCTGAATCGGCGCATTAACCAGACCAATCAGGCGATGGCCGCACATTGCAAAAATGCGCTGATTCATAGGTCGCTCGGCGCGTTAAGACGATGCCACTTCCAAAACAAAGAAACGGGTGGCATCGCACCCCCAAGGGGGATTCCCGGTGGCAGGGGACAAAGAAGGGCAGATGCTGGGGTCGACCACCTGCGCTGCCTTTCTCGAGACTATCAGCCGACAAATATTAACTGGAACCCGCGATTAAGCTGATTCTCTCGTGGCGCTGGCGATCTAACAAAAAGGAATGTTCGTGCCGTCGGCACTGCTATAAGATTGTCTGCATGGAACGTGCATTGGAAGACCGGCCGCGACATAGCAAGCGAGAGCGACTCACGTGGATGCACGCTGCTCACTTGCTGGACAGGGCAGATGTCGTATTTCATGAACTAAATAGGCTCGGCCATGAGGAACAGCTACAATTTCTCAATGGGGGAAATTGGTCAGGACTGAGGGCAAGATTGGGTGCGTTAGCGGACAAAGCATTCGGGGGCGAGGTCGTGAAAACGATTAGAGGGCATCGAGCGCAAATTGTTGATTATTGCCTCGTCCGGCAGAGTTTTGAGGACGCGCGAGCATTTCTAATTTGCCTGTTGCGCCAAGAGGCCTCGTTAAAAGATTGCGACACTGAAATTGACGAAAACAATGCAATTTCAGTTGGCCGATTTCAAATCGACCAAAAGCGATGGGCATTGCAGATCGCGAAAACGACCGGAAGCATTCAAGATATTATCGTTCGCTACGCCATTTCCGAAGCGAATGAGAAGGCGGATGTTGAATTCTTTAAGAAACTCGGTCGTAGCCTCGCTAGAAAACAGCGTCCGGCGGAGATTGATTATTCGCGGGTTGGGATAGTGCCGCGATTTCTGGTTGATAAGTGGTGCGGTGAAAAGGGTCACTACGGTATGTGGATACGATTGCTGCCATCAATGCATTTTGGCCATTGGAAACGGGATGGTGGTTTTGCTTGGCATAAGGCACCAGAAGTTGCCTTTCTGCCGCCGCTCTGTTTTCTGACAAATAAGGCTCTATCTGATGTGTGTGCCCTGGCTCTAAAACCCAAAGCGAAGACAAAGGAACTTGCTCCGGGCAACATTCGGAAATGGATCAGCCGATTGAAATTACGGCGAGCGACCAGTCCGCGAATACTCGAAGTTAAGGCCGCGAGTGATGGAATAGTGTTCGTGACACAAGATTGACTCCTTTTCACGTCACTTGATCGTGATTTTGTTTCGACGCGGTGATGGAGACGCTGTTCGCATGCGACACGATGAAAAAGATGTGAAACGGAAGCCGTTGGCCGAAAAACTGCACTTAGTCTGCAAGGAAAAGAGACCGGTGCCCGGGCAAAAGGCGGACGGGAAGATGGTATGGCGGGCGGAGATTTCCGCGATTGAATGTGCTGTTCCCTCAAGAAAGAGGCGGCGTGCAGAGATGCTCGCGCCACTTTGCCCCTTATGATTCCCCCGATGCCGATACTGTCCAGCCTTTTGAGCGTGAGCGGTTGAGTTGGCAAATTTGCCCATTCGATTGCGGTCTTGCCGAGCCAATCGGCAAGCAAGACAAGTGCAAGCTGCGCTGGCTCGCTCCCGCCTTGTCCCCTCGTATCCGATCGGGCTGTGTTTCCACAGGTCGAGCCTGGGATTAAGCGGAGGCCGTCAACGGTGGGCATGACCGGTTCTCCGGTCTTCGTAGCGCTTCACTGCCCACCTGCAACAAGAGGGCCATGCGAACAAGACAGAATCCGATGGTAATATGATCGGGACATCGATGTTCCTTCTGTTGAATGTGCTCGGTCTTTCCTTTTACTGGTTAAAACGAAAGGCATCCAACGAAACATCGTACCATGGACGGAGACGGATAATCCAGGGGGATGGTAGTCCGTTAAGCGCGGGCGGCGATTGCGGGCCTCTTGTATTTGTCCGCTGTCGCCCGCGGCGCGCACGCTCAGGTCGACAAAGTCTTGGAAGTTTTTGGAGCGGAGGGATTCCGCCGGCAAGGGTGTCGGGGTAGAGGCGAGTGCCGGAGCTGACAAAAGCTCGCAGGTCTTTGGGGGGTAAGCGCGTTGGAACACTTTCAAGAGGGCTGGGCTGGAACGACCCTCACTGGATGGTAAAACGGAAGATGTCGGCGAACGTGGAGAGGGGCGACACCGTTGCCTGCGGCAGGTCGATAAGACTACTGCTTCTGCAAAAATGGCAGCAGGCTGCGAGCTCCGAATATAATCGCAAACAAAAGAGCGAAAATGAGAAGAGCGATGAAGCCCCAAATTGAAAGGCGAAACTTTTTTTGACGCCTTGTCTCATCCCGTTCGTACTCCAGCGCCCATACTTGCACCGGGTCGGAGGCGCGCGGACGCTCGGAGCGAACGTCATGTTCAGTCTGACGACTTTTGCCTGGACCCTCAGGCAGAATGGGCTGGTTGTTCATAATCAATTGGTGAATGCTTCTGGTGCCATTATTTTTTGGCACTTCGTAAGAAGCGAATTGCTTTCTCAATGATCTTTCTGCGTTCCTGATGCGAGACGGCTGCTGACCACAGACGTTCAAAGTGGCTGGCAACCCAAGCAGTTTTGTCTTTATCGCCCGTATAAAGGTTTCCGATTGTGCTTTCGGCTGTCACGAAGAGGCCGTCGTGAATCGTAAACGTGCTGTCAGCCGGCAGGTTGGAATGCGTCAGAAAAGGTACGATGCGGTAATGAACATGACTATCGTCCGTGATTTGCAGCAAACGCGTTAACTGTTCCAGCATGACATCTGGACCGCCATAAATAGCGTAAAGCGCAGATTCGGAACTCACCAATCGGACAGTCCGATGGTATTCTTCGCGAATCCTGGTCGCGCTTTGCTCCCGCACGCGAATGGTTTTTTTGAGTTCAGAATCACTCTCGCAAAATCGATACGTTTCCAAGATTGCGTGCGCGTATGCGGGCGTTTGAAGGACATGCGGAATGATCGTGGGGGAGAAACAGCGAATGTCGTTCGATTTTGTAAGCCGTTCACTCGCTTCGATATTGATATCCAACAGGCTCTTCTCGCTCCTCCAAAGGTCGAATTGAAGCAGGAATAGACTCAGGTGTTGCCGGAGGTGCCTTTCCTCTTCTGCGGTGACGCGAACGGCTTTGAGGAAGGCTTCGACGTAGTCCTGTGTTATTTTCAACTCGCCACGTTCACGCTTTAGAATGCCGGAAACGCTCACCGCACCGCGCATACGATGGGACAAGTCCGCAGGACTCTCCACGCCCTTGCGCTTACGTAATTCGCGCAAATAGGTACCAAACGCCGTTCTCGATCCGGTCACTGAGATGCTCATCAGAATTCACACAATCCGACTGCGATAACTTGCGAGGAATTCTTCCAACTTCATTGCACTGTTCCAGAGTTGGGATGACCCGGCTATCAGGTCGCGAGCATATGCCGAATCCGTCTCAAACGAAAAACCCGTCCATCTGCCGCTTTGGTCATATTCGAGATGAATAACCGTCGCATCGTCCAAAACGTAAAAATCTCGCTGAAGCGTCGGGCTAGATTTCTTTATCGGCCAAAATCGAGTTTCTTCGCCGGCCCCAGCGGTGTACGAATAAACCCAATCGATTTCGTAACGAAGATATGGGGTTATCGTTTCAGGCATTAAGCGCAACCGGTCAAAGCTGATGCCTCGTTTGCGGTAATTCCTGATCATCTCGTCCCACTCTTTGATCTCGGGGGAGTCCAATGGAGGTAGAGGGACACCACGAAGGAACTGGTCACATATGACACGATCGTCCGGAACATTGTATTCCGGCAACGACTCCATTCGGAAGATCCGACGATTGGCCCCGCGGAGTAATTCGTCGAACTTTTCGGACGGTATCGATTCGCGGTGTCCCATAAGTTTCATCATTCGTGTTTCAAAGCAGGCCGTCCAATTTGCGGAGCAGGTCCGGCTCGACTTCGACCCCAATTTCGCCATCATGAAACGCGATGAGCCCGCTTTGGGTGATCTCTTTCTGCTGTTTTCGGGTAAGTACCCGACCGACGACAATTGCTTTGCCGTCAGCCGTCTTGAGAACCGCCGGGCAGCTACCTCTTCCGCATGCCTCTTCCCCATTAGCCAAGACGACCTGTCCGTCAGGAAGTTGCTTTGTCAGCAAGGTGTATTTACTTGTTTTCATACTTTTCCTTTTGTTTTTGTTGGTTATTTTCATGGTCACTTTTTATGACCATGAAGCAATTTGGCACGCCTGCGGAATGATGTCAACAGAATTGGTTCCGAGGGGAGAGTTCGGGAGTTCGTTGTCGCCCGAGATAATTATATCAAATCTAATCTCATTTCGACCGTACCGCTGATTTCCACTCCCAGTCGTCAAACCCGGAAACCGTGGAGCACTGACAGGGATGTGGTCTGCTGCCTTTACCAACTCCCCGTTGGTGCTCCTCCGGTCCTCAGGCAAAGTCTTGGGTCACTCGAGGCACAGACATTATCACGACCATTTGCTGCTTTAGAAGAGGGACACGGCACGAGTTAGGTTCGTTCCATGTCCCGAAAAAGTGCATTGCACGCTTACTAGTTGAACCCGTGTTACACCCGTCGATACCCGTAAAGGACATGATGTCCTTTACCCGTCGTCGTGTGTGCCCCCGTGGTGGGAGCGTGAGCGACGGGAGGGAGGTTGAGGCGAGCACGGCTGTTCACCATGTGAATGGTGCCGTGCGAGCCGAAAACCGACCGAAGTCGGGGATGCTGCAAATTGCAAATTGGTCACAGCAGA
>DASRFP010000038.1:0-8096 GCA_035651475.1 Terriglobales bacterium
GGCTCGTCAGTTTTATGCAGTATGATCTGGGTTACTTCGATTTGGAGACCAGAGTCTTGGAACCGCTCGAAAATCCATTCGGCCCAAAAGTGTTACCCATGTGACCGGTACATTCTGTAACCCATGTCTCCGGGCTGAACCCTGATTTCGTTGGTTGCGGGGGGTGGATTTGAACCACCGACCTTTGGGTTATGAGCCCAACGAGCTACCAGACTGCTCCACCCCGCGAATTGATGATAGCAACCGTGCTATGAAGCGTCAAACCTGGGCACGCAACTCAGAAAACTGATCAGAGTCTGACAAGAGACGTTATGGAACTCTCGCCAGGTAGGTTTAAATTCGTTGCGAGGGCATCAATGACCAGCTTGGCGCGCGTAAATGGCCCACGCCAAGGTAGCGCTTGTTTACTGCTTCAACTTCGGGCGTGCGCAGGCATCCACAATTTTCGTGGGATCAATCGCCTCGCTATCCACCTGCTCCGATCGAATGCGCCCGTCGGTTCCTATCAGGAAATTCACGCGGCGTGCAGCTTTGTACTTGTCCACGTAAACGCCGTATTTGTGAGTTACCTCGCCACCCCAATCGCTGAGCAGCGGAAAGGTTACGCCGATTGAGTCGGCGAATGCGTGATTCGCGAATGGGCTATCCATGCTCACACCCAGGACCTGGGTGTCTGCAGCTTCCAGCTTTTTCAAATTCTGCTGGAAGTTTTTCATCTGCTGCGTTCAACCACCGGTAAATGCAAAGACATAGAAGGCAAGCACAACCTGCTGCTTACCACGATACTGATCCAGGCTGACAGTCTTCAGACCGTGCCCGTCGAAATACTGCAAGTGGAAATCTGGGGCAAGGTCGCCGACCTTCGGCATGGTTCCAGTCTCCTTATTATTCGCTTGGTCTGCAGCAGGCGCGGAGTGAGAAAGAACTGCAGCTAGCAGTGCTACTGCGAAGAACAGCTGTTTCATAAGGTTTCCTACCGGCGAGTGTACATCTCGCTTGAATGAGGGGTCAAATTTGGAGACAACTTCATGACATTTAGGTGAACTCGATAGGAATCATTGCGAACAAGCAAATCAGGATAGCTCCCTCTTCCGAACAAGAGCGCAACGCCAACTCGGCACGTTTAGTTTTGATTCGGTAAGCGCAGGACTGAGGTTAGGCGTTCCCCACGTCACAATTGCGGAGCAAATTCAAAAGAATTACATTCGCAATTGATCATGAGCCTCGCAACGCTCAACGGAATTTTCTTCCTCCTCGCCGGACGCGGCGACTCACCGTGCATGCTGCAGAAAACCAGAGACGGATGGCAGCCGATCTCGGCCAAGGAGTTTGCCGCTAAAGTTTACGGCGTTTCGCAAGCGTTGCGGTCATGGGGGATTTCAAGGGGTGACCGCGTCGCGATTTTGAGCGAGAACCGACACGAATGGGTGGTAGCTGATTTAGCATGCCTCCTGTTGGGAGCGGTCGTCGTTCCAATTTATACGACGCTAACAGCGGAACAGACCGCATATCTACTGTGTGACTCCGGTGCGCGGGCGATTTTTGTCTCTACGGGAAAACATCTTGAGAAGGTGCTCTCAATTTCTGAAACGACTTGCCTCGAAAAATTTGTTGTGATGGACGATATTGACGAGCCGCGCGCGGTGAGAATGTCGCAATTAATAGGCGCGGAGAACGGCGATGTAGCCAGAATGGGCAGGGAAGTTAAGCCGGAGCAGTTGGCCACCATCATTTATACCTCCGGCACGACCGGAACTCCCAAGGGCGTGATGCTTACGCATGCCAATATGGCAGCGAACATTAACTACTCGCTATCCGATTTCGATTTCTCACAAGGAATGTATTGTGTTTCATTCCTGCCGCTGTCGCACGTAACCGCGCGGTCGGTTGACATTGGTTTGCTGTATAGCGGTGTGACACTCGCGCACTTGCCGCAAATCGACCAATTGCCTCAGGCGTTGCTCGAAGTGCGCCCGCACATACTATTGAGCGTGCCCCGGGTGTACGAAAAAGTTCATGCGCAGGTGGTGCTGAAAGCGGCGAAGTTCCCCAAGAAACAAATTTACAATTGGGCATTGCGGACTGGCCGCCAGCATCGATCAGAGACTCTTGCTGGAACAATTCCGGGTTCCGTCAGATGGAAACTTGCCCACAAGCTTGTTTATTCGAAAGTTCGAGCCGGAATAGGAGGGCGCGTGGAGTGCTTCATCTCCGGCGGCGCACCATTGGGGCGTGAGCTAGCCGAATGGTATGCCGACATGGGCATCCGCATTTATGAAGGCTATGGCCTTACTGAGACTTCCCCAGTCATCGCGGTCAATAGTCCGTGTGCGCACCGCCTGGGAAGCGTGGGCAAGCCGCTTAAGAATGTAGATGTGAAAATTGCCGACGATGGCGAAATCCTGGTGCGGGGAGCGTCGGTTTTTCATGGCTATTGGAACAGGCCAGAAGAAACGCGCGAGGCGTTCGTGGACGGCTGGTTTAAAACTGGTGATATCGGACGGATCGATGAAGATGGTTTTTTGTATGTGACTGATCGCAAGAAGGACTTGCTAAAGACATCTGGTGGAAAATTCATCGCGCCGCAGCCGATTGAGAGCTCGTTCAAGCACCACCCGTGGATCACGGAAGCTATCGTGATTGGAGACAAGAGAAAATTTCCTGCTTTGCTAATTGTTCCGAATTTTCCCGCTCTTGAATCGTTCGCGCGTGCAAAAGGGCTGGCGTTCTCGTCGCGGCAAGATCTAATTGCCATGCCTGAGATTCAGAGCCGCTATGCCGAAATTGTGCAAAGTATTAATCAGAACTTGGCGCAGTTTGAAAAATTGAAGAAATTTAGAGTGTTGGGCGAAGAGCTGTCGCCGGCCAATGGCACCGTAACTGCCAGTCTGAAACTTCGGCGCCGTGCCATTGCGGAGCATTTCCAGGCCGAGATTGAAGCCATGTACTCTGAAGCCGAAACCCCCATGCCGGCGTGAGTTTCAGCTATTCCGCAAATCGCTGCTGTGTTCCGATTTACAATTGCTACATGCGTGATCCACTCGTAATTGCTGGGCGTGAGTTCCAGTCGCGTCTGATTGTCGGAACAGGGAAGTACAAGTCGTTTCAGGAAACGGCTCGCGCGCTTGAATCGAGCGGGGCTGACATCGTGACGGTTGCCGTTCGACGCGTGAATCTAGACCGCAGCAAGGAATCCCTGCTCGACTACATCGATCCCAGGAAGTATTTCTTGCTGCCGAACACGGCTGGCTGTTATACGGCCGATGAAGCCATTCGCGCGGCGCGGCTCGGGCGTGAGGTGGGAATTTCTGATTGGGTGAAGCTTGAAGTTATTGGCGACCAGGCGACACTTTATCCAGACGTTCAAGCAACACTGGAAGCGACTCGCGTGCTGGTGAAGGAAGGCTTTACTGTTTTGCCGTACACCTCTGATGATCCGGTGTTTGCGAAACGGTTGCTGGATGCCGGTGCGGCGACTATTATGCCCCTGGGAGCGCCGATTGGCAGCGGGTTGGGAATCCAGAATCGGGCAAACATTCAAATTCTGCGCGAGATGATTACAGGCGTGCCGCTGATTGTTGATGCCGGCGTCGGAACAGCATCCGATGCGGCGATTGCGATGGAACTTGGCGCCGATGCGGTGCTCATGAATACCGGAATTGCGAATGCGGCGGATCCGGTGTTGATGGCCGAGGCAATGAAACATGCGGTGGTCGCAGGTAGGGAAGCCTATCTGGCTGGAAGAATGGAGAAGAAGCTTTATGCGACGGCCAGTTCACCGCTTGAGGGCGTCGTACGCTGAAATCATCAATGGAAGTCGTGCGAGACGGTTTGCGCACGGGTAATGTTTAGAGGTGAGACATTAAGCGCTTTGATCGAAATCACTCCGTCCTGGTTTTGCAAAATCCCATCGATCAATAGAAACTGTTCAGTCGAGAGAAGCAACCGGTTCCGCTGGAACAAATCCGGAGTGATGATGGCATTCGAAACTCCGGTTTCATCTTCCAGGCTGAGAAAAACAAATCCCTTCGCCGTGCCGGGACGCTGACGCGCGATTACCCCGCCTGCGGTTCGGACCCTGATCCCGGTTGGAACAGAGGCGAGTTCGATGGCGCGGTAAACCCCGAGTTTCTCCATGCGTTCGCGATGATATGACATAGGATGCGGGCCGATCGTCATGCCGGTGCCGCGGAAATCCGCGACCAGGCGTTCTTCATTGGTCATTATTTGTAACGGAGATTTGTTGTCTTGTTCGGCAATTTGTTCGAGTAGTGGGCCGGAAGGATTGGCGGCCGCAGCAGCGTTCCAGAGAGCATCGCGGCGGTGAAATTTGCTTTTACCACGGAGACACTGCGATACGGAGAATTCATAATTGACGGTTTCCTCTGCGTCTCTGTGTCTCCCCGGTGGATTTTTAATTGAGTTCAGTGCGCCGATTTCAGCAAGCGTATTGAGTTCGTCTTTTTGCAACTCCGGAACACGGCGGACGAGATCGTGAATAGAAGTAAAGGCGACTCGATGCCGTTCGCGGGCAATGGCGTGGGCCGCCTCTTCATGCAAGCCACGAACATAGCGAAGTCCTAATCGCACTGCGATGCTTTGACCAATGACGCAGGGCAAACGACGCACGACCTCTTCTTCTGAATGCTGAGTGCTGAATGCTGAGTGCTCCAGCGTGCATTCCCACTCCGACTTCATCACATCAATTGTCAATACTTTCAGCCCATGCCGTTGTGCATCTTTCACAATAGTTGCGGGACTATAAAAACCCATCGGCTGATTGTTCAGGAGGGCAGCGGTGAATGCGGCCAGGTAATGACATTTCAAGTAAGCGCTGGCGTAAGCGAGAAGGGCGAAACTGGCGGCATGCGACTCGGGAAACCCATAAAGTGCAAAGGAAGTGATCGAGAGCACGATCTCTTCCTGCGCGTCCCGCGTAATTCCATTGCGCGTCATACCGGCACGGAGTTTGGCTTCGATTTCCTTCATTCGCTTTTCTGAGCGCTTGAATCCCATGGCGCGGCGCAACTCTTCGGCTTCACCGCCGCTGAACCCCGCGACCGCCATCGCCATTTTTAATAATTGCTCTTGAAAAAGCGGCACGCCCAATGTGCGTTTAAGAACTGGTTTGAGCGATGGATGGGCATACGTAACCTCTTGCCGGCCCTGTCGCCGTTCTAAATAAGGATTCACCATCTGTCCGACGATCGGGCCGGGGCGGATGATCGCGACCTGAACGACAATGTCGTAAAACTTTTTGGGTTTAAGGCGCGGCAGGCATGACATCTGCGCGCGACTTTCGATTTGAAACATGCCGATGGTGTCGGCTTTTTGCAATGTCGAGTAGACTTCGGGATCGTCGGCGGGTAGGTGCGCAAGATCAACTTCTTCGTTGTAATGATTGCGGATGAGATTGATCGAATCCTTAAGCACGGCCATCATGCCGAGGCCGAGCAGATCGACTTTCACAATGCCCAGATCGGTGCAGTCATCCTTGTCCCATTGCACGACTACTCGCCCTGGCATGGAGGCAGGTTCGAGTGGAACCACGGAATCGAGCTGTCCCTGGCAGATGACCATGCCGCCCGAATGCTGGCCGAGGTGGCGCGGTAAATCCTGAATGGCTTCGCACAGTTCAAAATATTTGCGAATGCGGGGATGACGCACATCGAGACCGGCATCGCGAAAGCGGTGGTCGAAAGTGTCGTTCTCGTCGCGATATTCCCAGTGCGCAACCGCGGCAGAAAGTTTGTCGAGCGTTTCGGGATCGAATCCGAGAGCTTTTCCGATTTCGCGCGAAGCCATGCGGCTGCGATAGGTAATGACATTGGCGGTCATGGCCGCGCCGCGCTCGCCATATTTCTGGTACAGGTGCTGTATGACCTTTTCGCGCTCATCGCCGCTGGGGAGATCAAGATCGATATCCGGCATCTCGCCACGCTCTTCCGAAAGAAAGCGTTCGAAGAGAAGCTCCATGCCAACCGGATCGACGGCAGTAATGCCAAGGGAGTAGCAAACGGCACTATTGGCCGCAGAGCCGCGGCCTTGAACCAAAATGTTTTGTTCGCGGCAGAAGTTGACGATTTCCCAGACGATCAGAAAATATCCGGGTAGATTTAACTTTTCTATCAAAGCCAGTTCGCGCTCGATCTGGACGCGGGCTTTGTTTTGCAGCTCTGCAGAGCTGCGGCCATAGCGAGTTCGAAATCCTTCGCGCGTGCGTTCACGCAGGAACGACATCATGCTCTCGCCTTCGGGAACTGGATACTTTGGAAATTCGTAGCCGAGATCCTCTAGGGTGAATTCCAGACGTGAGGAAAGGTCAACCGTATTAGCGATCGCTTCTGGTAAATCCGCGAAAAGCTTCGTCATCTGTTCAGGCGATTTCAGATGACATTCGGAGTTTCGCGTGAGCATCCGTCCGGCTGTGCTCAAAGTGCAATGATTACGTATTGCAGTGAAAACATCGCACAGTTCGCGTGCTTCTTCGGTCGCATAGCGCACGCCATTCGTGGCGAGCAGTGGCAGATTTAATGAACGAGCGATTTCGACAGCAGCACGATTGCGAAGTTCCTGCTCGCGGTGAAAATGACGCTGCAGTTCGACGTAAACATTTTCACGACCAAAAATATGAATGAGGCGCTCTACTGATTCGCGTGCGGTTTCGATTCCTCCCTGCTTAAATGCGAACGCGAGTGGGCCGTCGTCGCCACCGGTCAGGCAAATCAAACCCGTGGAATGTTCCTGAAGTTCCTCTTCAAAAACTGCGCCTTCATCTTTGGGAGAGCGCAGCTTCATTTTTGTTATCAGCCGGCAGAGATTTTGGTAACCGGTGCGGGATGTGATGAGGAGAGGAAGGCGAGAACGATTACAGATTTTAGATTGCAGAGTGCAGATTGGGTCAGATGTTTTTAAATCTGCAATCTTCAATCGGCAATCTGAAATTTCTACTGTGACTTCTGCTCCAATATGTCCTTTAATACCAGCTTTCGCAGCCGTCATGTGGAAACGTGGCGCGCCGTATACACCGTCGCGATCGAGCAGCGCCATTGCCGGCATTTGCAGTTCGGCACAGCGCGCGATCAACCTATCGGGCAGAGAAGAGCCTTCGAGGAAGCTGAAAGCGGAGCGGGAATGGAGTTCAATGTACATCGGGTAATCTGGTCATCGAATCATCTGGCCACCTAAACCAATCACCCGATCATCCGATCCGTCAGTCATAGCTTCCCTCCAGCAACCATCGTCCTGAGATCAAATCGTGAACCAGGCGGTAGAGGATGACTCCATCTTTTTCCTGCAGGGCGATATCCCATTCGTCACGCATCCATTCATCGTGCTCCGACCAATCGCCGGAAGAGCGCCAGGGCCCGGCTGACCAGAGAACGTTCCCCGAAATTTGACGGCCTTTTAACGATCGAATATGCGAAAGGCTGCCTTTGCTGAAGTTCACCCTCACGTGAATCGGCGGGCGAAAAATTCTTAGTGCGGTGACGAGACTGTCGGTCACATGGTCGAGCGCTGGCTGCTCGCGTTCGGCGAGAGCAAGAGCTTTGTGTCCATTTCCCATCGGACGCTGGAGGCGCCCCTCGCTCCACGATTTGTTTTCGGATGGAAAAAAATGCCGCATTTCAAAAACGCCGTGGCGATGCGTATCAAGCAGCATGGGAGAGCCAGCACGTCCTTCGCCCACAATGCCACTGATTCTTGCCAGTGTTATCTCCAGTTTTTCCGGCTCGGGCGCAGAAGGAATAAAAAATCCGTTTTGCCTGGGGCGCGGCTTGGCTGGCTCAATGCGCAAATGAACTTTTGTGATTGGAGCGCCGGGAGGGTTTGCCTGCAAATCCAACTGTAGAAGCTTGAGGAAAGTTTTTGGGTTGAGCAGAGGTATGGGAAGGTGAATTATTCGTTGAAAAATATTAGGGCGCTCAGAATAATTAGTCCCGCGCTTCGCCAAAAGCGGGCGCAAGGGTGGAGCAACCTCATCTGAGTGCAATCTCCCATTATCGAGGGTCAACTCCAGCCGTAATTCCTGCGCAGCGAGTGCACGTCCTTGGAGACGCGCGCACAATTGCTCCAGCATTCGGTTCAGCAGGAAT
>DASRFP010000039.1:0-275207 GCA_035651475.1 Terriglobales bacterium
CTCTCCACCGGCAGGCGCATGCTGAGTACTATCGAACGTGCTGGCTTCATCGATCCTCCTAACTGTAACTGTTGTAAGCATTGTATCATTCCAAGACAAACCAACGGAGAGGACTTCTTGCTTGTTCCCGAAGGTGACCGCTTTACCCTTGAACTCTGATTGCTAGCTAATGGGGGGAAATCGGAAAGAAGTCAACCATCAAACTGGACGATCCGCCACCCAGCATATTAATCGTATTAATAAGGATAAGGTTTCAAGCGGGCGTTCCGAGCTGTACGGCTGACGGGCCGATCAGCCATTCCTTTTTCAATCAATCTGAATATCCGCGCTTTGATGCCGCATGAGTGCGCCCGTTGTGTGCCTCTTTTGCGAGCCAAGGAGGAAATCTCTATGGCTCGCAAAGTTGGCCAAATCATTGCACGAGGCGACCGCAGATGGCTCATCCGGGTCTATTTGGGCCGCGATTCCGAAACCAAGAAGCGCAACTATCACAACCGAACGATTCACGGCAGTATGAGGGAAGCTCAGGCATATCTGACAAGAAAACTGAGAGAGCGTGACTTGGGCCGCGATCTGGAAGGGGCCAAGATAACGCTGAACGAATACCTTGATCGATGGCTTGAGACAGCCGCAGGACCGAGAGTACGGCCGAAAACGTTCCAAGATTATCAAGGCATGCTGTACCGGTACGTCCGACCCGTTCTCGGTGAGCGAGTTCTGGCCGCTCTGCGACCTCTAGATCTGCAGTCGGTGTATCAGCAGATGATCGAACGAGGCCTGTCCGCGCGCACCGTCCGTTACGCGCATGTGGTGCTCAAATGTGCGATGCAGCAGGCCGTGCGGTGGCGCTTGTTGCTCGAGAATCCGACTGATGGACTCAAGGTACCGCGGCAAGTTCGAAATGAAATGCGGTCTCTGACCATTGAACAGGCGAGGGCGTTGCTCAAGGCCGCAGAGGGCACAAAGTATGGGACGGTCCTTGCTGTGGCACTCACGACTGGTATGCGCCCGAGTGAATATCTGGGTCTTAAGTGGCAAGACATAGACTGGGCACGACAAACGGTCAGAGTTGTTCGAAGCATCCGCAGGCTGAATGGGGAATGGTGTTTCTCAGATACCAAGCGTTCGCGAAGTCGTCGTCCCATCAAGCTGCAGAGCTGGATAGTTTCGCTTCTTCGCGATCTGCAGACGAAAGCGAGTGCGCAGGATTTCTATCCAGAGGCCCGTGACTTGATCTTCACAACGCCGTCGGGACAACCAATCAGTGCCGACTATCTCGCCAAGCACTTCAGATCAATAATCGATCTTGTGGGCGTCCCACGATTGAGGCTCTATGACTTGCGCCATTCGGCGGCCACCATTGCGTTGGCAGCCGGAGTGTCGCCCAAAGTTGTTTCTGAGCAGCTAGGACACGCGAGCACGGCCTTTACGTTGGATACTTATGCTCACGTTCTCCACACATGCAGGACGAGGCTGCCGCAAGAGTAGAGGCAATCCTCTTGGGAGCGACGGCTTGACGACTCGCTAACGACTCCGTGGCACCCGATACGATCAACACGACGTAAGGGTTGACGCGTCGGGTGCACTTTAAAATGCCCGATCCCAAGATTCCCCTTGTACCGATGCCGACAATTGGGTTGATGGCGACAAGCCCGTTTATCGTTACCTATGTGGTGAAACTTCCCAGAAGCCGCCTTCCGGCCCGGAATAATTTCCGGCTTGCCCGTCATCCGCCCGGAAACTCGGTGTCTGCGCCATGCACGACCATCACTGCAGTTGTCTTAGCACTGTTACAATTCAGCAACTCTTCTGAGGAGCGTGGGATTGGGTCTTGCGCCGGGAACGCGACTAGGGCCATATGAGATCATCTCGCCGCTGGGTGCGGGCGGAATGGGCGAGGTCTATCGCGCGCGGGATTCCAAGCTCGGCCGCTCAGTTGCAATCAAAGTTCTGCCTCCCGATGTCGCAAGAGATCCGGAAAAATTAGATCGCTTTCAACGCGAAGCTAAGGTATTGGCCGCGCTCAACCATCCCAACATAGCCTCCATTTACGGCTTCGAGGATTCGACGAAGGCCGGACTGGTGATGGAACTGGTGGAAGGCCCAACTTTGGCGGACCGCATAGTCGCCCATCCCTTGCCGCTCGAAGAAGCTCTGATGGTTGCGAAAGAGATTTGCAATGCTCTCGAATATGCGCATGAGCAGGGGATCGTTCATCGCGATATTAAGCCGGCGAATATAAAGCTCACTGCTGATGGCTCGGTCAAACTTCTTGATTTCGGCTTGGCGAAAGCACTCGATAGCGTTGGCGTGAACACTGACATATCGAGTTCGCCGACTTTCACACACATGGCGACGCAGATTGGAGTGATCCTCGGCACTGCAGCCTACATGTCTCCCGAGCAGGCGAAGGGACGATTGGTGGATCGCCGGTCCGACATATGGTCTTTCGGCTGCGTGCTGTTCGAGATGCTCACGGGCAAAATGGCATTCAGCGGCGAGAGCGTGACCGATACTCTTGCCGAAATCATCAAGACCGAACCCAACTGGAACCTGCTGCCTGCGAACACGCCAAAAACGGTCCGGGCGCTCTTGCAGCGGTGCTTAAAGAAAGACTCGAAGCAGCGGCTTCAGGCCATCGGGGATGCGCGAATTACGATCGAAGAAGTGCTATCGGGCAAGGGCGAAGCTGAGGATGAAGACACCGCCAAAACCGAGATTAAAGGGTCGCGCAGATTCTCCTTCATTGGCTGGGTCGGGGGATTCATAGTGGGCGCTGCTCTTGTTGGCTTTGCTGCGTGGTGGATTACGCGATCCAGTTCAGCCCCCGCGATGCATTTCAGCGCGGTCACGAGCTTTGCGGGAGTGCAGGCACAGCCAGCGCTCTCTCCCGACGGAAGATCAGTCGCTTTTATTTCCAATCGCGAGGGACACTACAACATCTATGTTGGCCTTGTGCATGGCGGCGAGCCTGTGCAGATCACGCACGATGCCGCCATGAAATCTCGACCGATGTGGTCGCCGGACGGGAGCACGCTCGCCTACGCGCAACTCAATGAGTTCGGGATCTTTGACGTATGGGAGATCGCAGCGCTTGGAGGCTCGCCGCGCAAGGTGATCCTCAATGCGACAGATCCGGCATGGACGCCCGATGGACATTCGCTCATTTACGAGAACTATGCGGATGACCAGATTTGGGTATGCGGCAACTCCGGCGAAAATCCCCGCTTGCTGGTGCACATGGAACAAGGTGAAGTCCCAACCGAATTACGCATGTCTCCGGACGGCAAGATTATCGCAGTGGCAGTTCGACCAAGTATGGGAGGACCCACTGGCAAACTTGACGTTGCAGATATTAGCACCGGGAAGATACGACAACTCACAGAGTATAACGCGACAACGCTTTCGCCTGCTTGGTCGCCCGACAGCCGCTTCATCTATTTCGCATCGAGCCGGGGCGGCACACTGAATATCTGGAAAATAGGCGCGGACGGAAGTGGGCTGCGGCAGATCACAGCGGGCGCGGGCGATGATAGCGAGCTGGATGTCTCCAGTGATGGCAAGCGTCTCGTTTTTGCCACAATGCGTCTGAACATAGGGCTCTCGCAATTCAACACACAGCCCAAAGCAGGAGAACCGGCGATAAAGGTCCTCACGAGTGATCCCGCGCGTAACGAATTCGGGCCAGCGTATTCAGCTGATGGCACTCATCTTGCATTTTTTACGAACCTCAAGGGAGTGGAACACGAAAGCATTGGCATGGCGGACGCTAACGGGTCGAACGCGATGCAACTAGTAATGGATTCCCGCATCAACATTTTTCCACGCTGGTCGCCCGATGGGCACCACATCGTGTATCTCTCATTCGGTGATGGAGGACCTCGTTCAATAATCCAGGACCAAAATTATGATTATCGTAGTGTCGCGATTTCAGGAGGGGCCCCGCAAACGATTATCGGGGGCAGCTTCGGCACGCTTGATGTAGGCAGAGACGACCGGTTGCTTTATCAAAAAGATAGTGGCGAGGTGCGATCCTACGATCCGCGCGACGGAAAGGAGCAGACGCTCGGCAAAGTACCACAGGGTGCCTGGTTATTCCGCTGGTCTCCGGACGGTAAATCTGTTGCTTATCTGGTCAGCCCTTCGCGGGAAAATGATCCCGAGGCCGGAATTTGGGTCAATGATTTCAAAGCAGCGCCGCGGCAGGTTTTTAGCGGTTGGGCGTGCTGGTTCGCCGTGGATGCGAAGGGTGAAATTTTCATTGAAAAAGCCAGAGCCGACCTTACCGCAGAAGTGTGGAAGGTGAAGTGGGACGGCTTAGGCCTTTTGCAGATCGCTGGCACGCTCCCTCTTCTTTACAGTCCAAACTACCTTCACTCGAGGACCTGGAGCCAGTTTGATGTTTCTCCCGATGGTCTTCACATCGCCTTTCAAACGCATCAGGTCCTTCAGGAAAACATCGGAATCATTGACAACGTGCAGTAGTGCTTTCCCCCACACACTGCGATTCTTCCATCACAATCTTCTGCCATTCCTTGGTGGATGGTCGGCAATCCGGAAACTATGGCCAAGAACCCGACTTGTCCTGATTTTAACGCTGTTACCGGAAACTTGAGATTTAGCCAAAGTCACGTCTTCGGTTACGCGATAACCAGGAGTTACAAATTTATTTACCGGCAGAGTGCCAGTCGTATCGGCAAAAACGACACTGTCGGCTTTCGGCGTTTAAGCCAGAGCACAGCGTCCGGGGCACTTATTAAAGACATCTCGCTCTTGTGCTCGTCAAGAATGGATTCTCACAAGCCGACGTTTTCTGAATACTAATTTCGGAATTTCCAAGGTCGGATACGCGCTACAATTCCACTGCGATGGCACTTGCAGCGGGATCCAGGCTGGATTCTTATGAAATCCTTTCGCCGCTCGGGGCCGGCGGAATGGGCGAGGTGTATCGCGCCCGCGATACAGCGCTGAAGCGGGACGTCGCGATCAAGGTCCTACCGGAATACTGGTCTCGTGATCCCGAACGTCTGCGCCGCTTTCAATTGGAAGCCCAGGCTGTAGCAAGGCTCAATCATCCGAACATTATCTCGATATTCCAGGTCGCGCAGCACGATCATTCACCCTACATTGTCACCGAATTGCTGCATGGAGAAACGCTTCGTGGGCGGCTACATCATGGTCCAATGGGACTGCGCGAAATACTTGATATTGGCGCGAGTATCGCCGAGGCTCTGGCAGCCGCCCATACCGGCGGAGTCATACATCGCGACCTCAAACCGGAGAACATTTTTCTTACAAGAGATACCCGTGTAAAAGTGCTGGATTTCGGGCTGGCGAAGCTTGAAGCAGGCCAGGCTGGCACTCCGGAAGGTGATGCAGTTACCGTCGATCTGACCGTCCCGGGATATTTGCTGGGAACGGTCGGCTACATGTCGCCGGAGCAGGTTCGTGGAGAGGTGGTTGATGCTCGCACCGATATCTTTGCACTTGGGGTGATCCTCTACGAAATGATGACTGGACGCCACCCTTTCCACAGAGAAACGTCGGCTGAGACCATGACGGCGATCCTTAATGAAGATCCGCCGCCCATTTCGCAGCTGTCTTCCACCACGCAACCTGCATTGCAGCGCGTGATCAACCGCTGTTTGATGAAGAATCCTGAGCGGCGATTTCAGCACGCCTCGGACCTAGCTTTCGTCTTCGAAGCCATCTCGGAACCAGCCATTTCGTCTCCCGCGGCCTCGACTGAGCCTGTGGGGAAGAGATTTCTGCGCCTCGGAATTGTATCAACCGGAGCGGCCTTGCTAGGAATGCTTGCGATTGCACTGATGGCGTATTGGATGCGCGGGGAAGCTATGCCTACTGTCTCCAGCTACGTCCAGCTTACGAACGACGCGCGCGCCAAACAGTTAATCGCAACGGACGGTTCACGGATCTACCTGGTCTCAGGTAACGACCTCTCGCACACGCTCCGCCAGATATCGGTCTCCGGAGGTGAGTCGAAACTGATTCCGACGCCCTCCCCGAATATGGTCCCTTCGGACCTCTCAGCCGACGGAGCTGAACTGCTGATGGTGGAAGCGAGTGGCGATCCGCCGAGTGGGCCGCTCTGGGCGGTGTCCGTTCTTGGCGGCGCGCCGCGAAGATTGGGAGACACGCAGGGGAACGCGGCCACCTGGACGCGCGATGGTAAAGTTCTGGCTTACAGCAACGGAGGCGATTTGTTTCTGGCGAACGCGGATGGCAGTGAATCACGCAAACTGGTCAGTGTTAAAGGTGCGGTTGCCCTCCAGAATTTGGCCTGGTCGCCCGACCAGAGTCATTTGCGATTTGATGTCTGGGATTCTCCTGACCACCCAAGCGTGCTTTGGGAAGCTTCGCTAGATGGAAAGGAATCGGGTCCCTTACTCCCCAACTGGAATAAGGGCGGACAACGGGATTCTCACGGCCTTTGGACAACTGACGGAAAGTACTTCGTCTTTGCAGCGAGCGGACAAATATGGGCCTTGCCGCAGAAGGGAAATTTCTTTCGCAGACAAGCGAAGCCGGTTCAATTGACTTTCAGCCCCATGTCCTTGGGCTGGCCGCTGCCCAGCAAGGATGGAAAGAAGCTCTTCGTGGTCGGTCGAACGTTTCGTGGCGAACTGGTTAAATACGACTCAAGGTCCGGTCAATTCCTGCCATTTCTTGGGGGTATTTCAGCGGAGTACGTGGACTTTTCTAGGAACCGCGAGTGGGTGGCCTATGTTTCGTATCCAGAAGGTACGCTGTGGCGCAGCAGAGCAGACGGCGGCGACCGTCTGCAACTAACCTATCCGGGCGGCTACGCTGTGAATCCTCGCTGGTCGCCAGACGGCCGCACCATTGTCTTCTTTGAGCATTTTCCAGATCAATCGTCCAGAATCCTTGCAGTTTCGCGGGATGGGGGCAATGCTCAACGGTTGGTTCAAAACGACTCGCATCAACAATGGGATCCGAACTGGTCGCCAGACGGTAGGAAGATAGTTTTTGGCGGTGATTCGCTGAACGCTGCGTCGGCGATCTACATTCTCGATTTGGCTACCCGTCAGGTGTCGACTGTGCCTGGGTCGCAAGGGTTGTACTCGCCTCGCTGGTCGCCCGACGGCCAATACCTTGCCGCCATATCCGCCAACGACACGATTCTTCTGCTGTTCAGTTTTCGGTCGCAGAACTGGACCAAGCTTGCGACAGGCGCTGTCGGCTGGCCGAACTTCTCGAAGGATGGTCAGTACATTTATGCGCTGGCTGGACGAGGCACGAGTGCCGTGCTCAAAATCCGCCTCACCGACGGGAGGACCGAGCGCGTCGCAGACTTGAAGAACTTTGTCTCGACTGGCCACTTCAGCGACTCTTCGCTGGAGCTTACCCCAGATGATTCACCATTGCTCTTCCGCGACGCCGGAAGCTCAGATATATACGTTTTCGATTGGCAAGCGCCTTAGGCACCCGGATTCCATACTCAACCCGAATTCCTTTAACGGCTACAGACGTTACCGATGCAAATGGTTAATGCTCAATGCCGTGGTGCCTTCCAACTCAGCCAGTTCGCGGATAGTCGGCAATCCGGAGACTGGCGAGAAAGCACGCTTCGAGGACATTAGTCCTGTGAAGTCGGCTTCGGAGAAGTGACCCCGACTGACATTCCATCAGCCGTCTAGCGCCCGAGACCCGGTGTTTTCCGGGATCAGTGTGCCAACGGTGTGCTCAGAACCTGGAGGGACTTTTCGACTAAAGGGCCGCTATCTTTTGCAGTCGCTCGAGCAATATCGAGACGCGAGCCTGACTCGCTTGGTCAGGAAGCAGGTAACCGGGTAATGCATCGAGAAACTGCGGCGTGGCAAGCAGCTTCCCGAATTCTGCGCCGATGTATGCGCGAACGTCCTCCGGCCCAGAGCGGATTTCTTCGGCTAGTTCTGGCCGTCCATCCACGACGGCCATTAGATCTTCGAGATCGTGACTCGATTGATAGTCATGCTTACCTCGACCGGTAAATGCCTCCAACTTCGTCGCGCAGAAGTAAACTGCCGTTACCACTCGAACGCGCAGGTCCGGTTCCAGTTCGTCTACGACGGCGGAATCCATGGCCGGCTTGTACCAGCGGTTGGAAAACCCCAGGATCTCCTCGTCGAGCGGCATGACGTCCAAAATCGTCTTCTTTAACCGCCATCGGCAAATCGGAGCTCCTTCACTGACATCCTCCGAGAAGCCGCACCGCCGCAGCCGTTCCGAGAAATCAGCGTACGCGGCGTATGAGCTGATCTCGGCAATAGCATCGACATCGTAGGTGGGGCGGACCTCGGCGGCCGCTTTGTCCGTGATGAGAAGCGCTGTTGTGCTGCCTCCGACAAAGACCAATTCGCCAAGGAGTGGCTTGAGAAGTCGGGCTGCCTCAGCGAGCAGTTCGAGATTGTGCTTTGACATTTTCTGTGTGCAGTCTGCTTAGCAGCTCTTTCTCTGCGATCTTACGCTCACGTGCTCGCCCATCCCTGATGGCGTCCACCAAGGCGAGCAACTGGTAGAGAATGGGATCGCGGAGCGCGGCTGCGGGAGCGGTCCTATATAAAGGTTCGAGAGCTATACCGCGGGTTTCCCCGTCTCGCCATGGCCATACAGGAGGAAGCTCATCGCCTGAGGCAATTTCATCCTTCAGCGGGGGAGCGGCAAACGAGGTTGGCAATCCGCGCGTCACCTGTCCATGTTCCGCGGGAAATGCATATTTCACTCCATGTAGGAGGAATTCTTCGAGAGCTGAGAGATTCGGTTTTTCTTGCATCTCAGGGCCATGCAAGAGCCGGGCTTGCTGAAGACGCTTGATGGCAGCATGAATCTCAGAGGGGCTCATGTTGAGATCCGCCGCGATGATAGACATGGGCGGCCGCTTGCGTTCATAGGTGCAGAGTTTCAGAACGACCATTATGTCTTGAGGCTTTAAAGGCATGCCTTATTCTACATTCGCGATTCGCGAATAGCGAATGAAATATTAAACAGTTGATAATTAATGGCTTACGGCCGATCAGCCCATTCCTCCGCAATCGGTTGACGAGTGACGACATCTGCACCCACCCTGCGTGCGAGGAGTGTGCCTTTTCCCTCAGATTGGCCAATCAAGGTCGCCCAATTGTTCACGACTGATGCTCCCATGTCTCTTGAGAGCCGAGTCAAACCGTTCCGAGAGCCACGCCGCTGCCTCGGGCGTTAGCCGCACCGCACCCTGCTGCAGATAAGCGCGGTTTGGGTCGGTGTTTCCGTAACCGGTAGCAGCATTGCGCTTCGTGGTCACGAATGAATTAACCCCTAAAGCGCCCTTTAGGTCAGTTAATGAGATGCCATTCTGGAGGATCCCTGCTACGAAAACAGGATCTTCAATCCTGATGTAATAGGGCCAGTGATGCTTCCATGGGCGACGAGTAATGTCTGCCGCAGTGGCATCATCGCGTCCCGCAACGTGTGCTGATGCGGTACCTCGTCCATAAACGACAATATCGCTCGGGTTGGCGACAAGTCGTGAAATAAACATCGTAGCGCCGTCACGCACTGCGCTCGGTCGCCTGGAATAAGTGAGCGCCCAGTGCGACCCGGAACGATCTACTTCATCCCTTACTGGAAGTGATGCGGGAGCCCGATTTTCCGATTCGCCGAAGAACTTAACAAAAGCCTGCCCTCCGCCCGGCAATTCATCTTCTAGTGTGGGATCAACTTCATCCTCCGCTTCGGGCCAAACCCTCACCCCTTCATCGCCAAGTTTTTGATAGGCATTTCCCAAAGAGCCTGCACGTCGCAGCTGTCCGTCCCATCCATCAATTCGGTCTAGCGTTAGGTCAATACCCGCCCGATGCCAAAGACCGTTGAAGTACTGACGACATTTCCATAGGATTCCTGCGTCACGCGAAATAAAACCAAACTCATGGTTATCGTGTAGTCCCTTGTCGGTGAGATTGGCTGAAGTTGAGATTGCACAATCGCCAAGGATGTAGAGTTTTGCGTGCAACCCTTTCACCCCTCTGATCTGGCCGCCTTTGCTGATTAGTAGCCGAAGCGCCTCCGTATCACTGACTCCACACGCGAAGTCATCAAGGTTGAACCTCGTTACAACCCGAAGCACCTGTGGCTTGCCAACCTGAAGAAGCAGCTCTACAGGACGTTTCTGAATGAAGGGACACACGATGCAAAGGTCAGAGTGATCGTGACTGACGGCTTTGCGGATTTCGGCCTCCCAGCCTTGGTCCACAAGTTGGAAATCCATTTGCCTGTTTCCCCCCGCGCCTTAAGATATGACTTAAGGATCGGAATCAGCGGTACATTAAGCCACAGCCCATTTGAGCCCTTGGCTAGCGTAATTCAGCATCAAGTCGAACACGTCATTGCATTTGGTTGTGAAAAGGGCACGGTCGTAGCTTTTCGGGAGGTGTTTATCCAGGACCGACTCGACAGCTGATCGCACACGGCCCTTGGACTGACCGTCCTTATACCAGTCCGTGACCAGTACGTTGGGGCTCTCTTCGCGCAGACGTTGAAGAAGGGATTTTGCAGCGAGCCTGACCATTTGGGTTTCTTCTTTGGTCATCTTCTCCTTTTTCAGGAGATCAAACAATTCGAGTTCGTCACTCGTCAGACCATCGCGGATGTGACGTTCTGACTCTTCTTTGAGATCCTTGGTGAACTTGACGAGTTCCTCGAAGTAATTGTCTGCCGAAGAACTCCCGGCGTTGTATTCGTCGATAATTCGTTGAAGTCGAGTTGCGAACTCAGTGCGCGTGGAGTTTTCTTCCAGCATCAGTTCGAGTTTGTGGGTAATGAACGCGCGTAAATCTGCGATCTCTAGATTCTTGTACTTCGACTGCTGGAAGTCTTCTTTGAGCTTCTCAAAGTTGATCTTGCTCAAGTCCCAGGTCTTTCCGGATTGCGTGATGCGGAATTCCGGCCCACCATCCTTGAGCGGTCCATCTACGACAACGCTCTGATCCAGAAGTTCGCCAATTTTCACCCCTACCGCATCAAGATCCTTTTGCTCAACCACAGCGTCCATAACGCCACGTAAGAACTGAAACGCCGCCACCGAGCGCACGATCGGATTGCCAATTATTTCGGGCTTACAAGCTTCGTACAAGGAACTAATCGTATTTTCGTAAACGGCGAAACCTTTTCGCCATTCGTCCTTAGTCAGAAGCTTGTTTGCGTATTCATCAAAAGCATCCACATTCTTAAATACATCTTTGTTTTGCAGCAGTGTCGTGATGTTTATGCCTAACCCCCCGCAGTACCCGACGCCTTCCTCGATAGCATTGTCGAGGAGTTTGAATAATTCCGTCTTCTCCTGTACTGGAAGACTCTCCTGCCCTTCCTGTCCCTGCGCATAGTCTTTTAGTGCTTTGCGCATATTTCGGAAAACGTTGTAGTAATCGATGATCTCGCCGTTCCTCTTTTCGACTCCGTTGACCTTCCACGAGGTTACCCGATTCGCACGAGCGATAGTCTGCATCAACGTGTGGTCTTTCATCGGTTTGTCGAGGTAAAGTGTCGACACAGTCGGCGCGTCGAACCCCGTAAGCCACATGGCACATACGAAGACCAGTTGAAGTTTGTCGCCAGAATCTTTGAAGTTGTACTCCACGTCATGGCCGTGTTCGTCCAGCTTGTTCATGCGCTCGCGATGGGGTTTGATGTTGAGTTTCTGTTGGGCGAATTTCTTCTCCTCATCTCCTTCTTCGCTTACGATTACAGCCATTTCCAGAGACCGCATGTAGTCCAGGCGCTTTTCCTGTCGAGCCCTCTCATCGGGATCTTTTGACTTCCTGATCTCACCGAGAAGGTTTTTGATTTGTTCCTTCCACAGGCGCTGAACTTTGTCGTACGTCTTCACGGCCGTAAACTTGTCGAGCGACACCACCATCCCCTTACCGAGGTACCCGCGTCGTGGAAAGTGGTACACGATATCCCTTGCGATAGTCTCAAGCCGGTCCTCGCGTTTGATGACTTCGATTTCCTTGGCGAAGCGGTTCTCCAATTTGCTTTGTTGCGCATCATCGAGATTCTCATCCTCGACGATGTTGGCAAGATCGTCGTCGAGGTCCTCATTCTGGATGAGCACTTGCGGAACACGCTTTTCATAGAACAAGGGTACTGTTGCGCCGTCATCCATCGACTGCTGAAAGTTGTATTCCGAGACATAGTCGCCAAACCATTGGTTGGTCTTACGTTCACGGCCGAGTAAGGGAGTGCCCGTAAAAGCCAGGTATTGCGCATTCTTCAGACCCGCGCGCATGTTCTCGGCGAGAGTTCGGTATTGGGTGCGGTGCGCCTCATCCACCATCACGATGATGTCTTTGCGTGGCGATAATTCCGGATATGCCTGGCCTGCCGGCCAGCCAAACTTCTGGATGAGGGTGAAAACGAGCCGCTTGTTCTGACCGAGGAACTTTCGCATCTCCTCGCTGTCCTTGGGCTGGGCTGCTTGTTGTTCTGTAACTGTGCCGGTATGGAGAAAATTGCGATAGATCTGTCCGTCCAAATCATCGCGGTCGGTCACAACTACGAAACTGAAATTGCCCGTTTCCTTACGGAAGATCTTACGGACATAGAAGATCATCGAGAAACTTTTTCCCGAGCCCTGCGTGTGCCAGAAGACACCAAGTTTTCCCTTCAGTTCCTCTCGACGACGGAACCTTTCATATGCCCGGTTTACGCCAATAAACTGATGATTTTGAGCGATGATCTTCTGCTTGCCCTGGTAATAGAGAATGAAGTTTTCGATGTAGTCCAGTAGTCGAGACGGAGCTAATAAACCAGCTATGAGCGCTTCCAGACTCGTACCCTGGCGTTCGATTTCCTTGCGATTAACCTTCTCCTTCTCGTCCTCGACACGAAGCCAGTTGAAGAAATGCTCCCATTCGCCGCTGATGCTACCTACCTTGGTCTCAATCGCATTTGAGAGCACGCAAAAGGCGTTTGTTAGGAAAAGCTGCGGGATTTCGTGTTTGTAGCTGGTGAGGTTATCGTCGAACGCAGTTTTCAGTTTGACGTTCGAGTCCTTCAATTCGATAAAGACCAAAGGGATTCCGTTAACATAGATCAGCACATCAGGGCGTCGGAATCCGCGCTCTCCTTTCACCCAGAGCTGTGTGACAGCTAGATAGCGATTCTCTTGCGGTTGGCTGAAGTCAATTACCTTTACCCGCTCCTTCTGTTTCTCGCCTTTGGGGTTGTCGTATTCCACTGGAATGCCGTCACGCATCATGCGATAGACTTCTTCATTGGCCGCAACCAGCGACAGAGCCTGGCGCCGGTCCAATAGTTTCTCTAATGCACCGTCAATTGCCTTGGCAGGAATGTGCAGATTCAGTCGGACCGCAGCCTCCTTAAGTCGATCCACGAGGATGACTTCTCGCTTGCCGCTGCGACCAGAACGGTCATTCAAGTCCTCTGGATTCTCCGTGTGACAATTGAGTGAGTCGAATCGGTACAGCGACTGGAGCTTGTGAACGAGCGCCCGCTCAATCTGATCTTCGGAGATGAAATTAGGCATGGGCAGTCAGCCTCGAGTCGGCTCCCGATTCTTCCGCCATGCTCGCTGGAAAATGGATATCGATATTCTTGAGAGAAAGCTTGCCAGAGATAAGGCGAGGGAGAATCTGATCACGAACTGAAATCAAGTTCTCATTCTGACGGACTAAGATTTGCTTCATCTCAAAGTGGGCGTCTGCAATTCTGGCAAACTCCAGGATTAAGGCGTTCGGAGGGAGGGAAAGCTCATTCGAGTAAGCTTGCCCGCGATTCAAACCTGGGACGGCTGCATCGTTGTTGATGAAGTTCATCGAGCGTAGGAGAAAATACAAAAAGGTATTCGGAAAGTCTGACTTCACGAAATAGACTGTATCGATTGGGAAAAAGCCGCGATCAGCAAAAAATACGCTGCCCACATTTCCTTTTCTTCCCACAATGAGGCCGGGACCCTTGACCAATGCTTCGTTGTGCGAGCCCACAACACCACTGGAACCGTAAACATGAAAGTCGCCCGGAACCCGGTCGGCTTCTTTCAGCGCCTTACCGTAACAAAGCTCCAATACAGACCCCAGTCGTCTTTGTTCCCATCGGGCAGGCGCGCCTTTCGCGAAAGTGACCTTGTCGTGGCCCGGAAAGCGAAAGCGAACGAACCATTCACGGTAGACATTCTCAGCCAGCGCCTCCAACAGCGTAATCCGCCGCCTGTTATTTTCAATGAGTTCGTCATACGCTGACAGAACTGCGGCAATTTTCTTCTGCAGCTTTACACACGGATACACAGCCGTGAACTTCTTGAGTTCGCTTACGGCCATTCGAACTTGATTAGCACTTCCGCGTGCTCGTGATTCTATGTGGTGCCTGAAGAGTACAGTCTGCGAAAGATAGAAGAGATAACGCTGATTGCACAACTCTGGATTCTTGCTCCTTAGGCAGACAGCATTTTGATTCAGAAATGATCCAGAGTACTCCGGGGGAATACGGGAGGTCCTTCCCACTACCGATCCCGGCTGCGTTGGATGCGAGCCAACGGTAGCAACAACAACGTCATCCGTTTTGAGCTCGTGCTTTTTGTATTTTTCGTACTTCGAGAGCGGCAGAAAGTTGTCGTCGTTGCGAGGAACAATTCGGCCGTCCTCCATGTTCGACACTTTTACTACGCGGATTCCCGCGTCTACATACTCGTCCTCGGACCAGGGGCCCCCATTGATAAAGTCGCAAATCTCTCGTAGCGCCAACTCCATCGTCTATTCTCCCGTTAGCGCCGCAGTGTTCTTCTGGACGACAGCTGCAATAGAAGTTGCTTGAGTGTTCAAGTCGATAAGTTCATCTTGGGCCCTAATGAGGTCGGACACGAATTCTTCCTCCGTTTTTCCGTCCTCTTCAATCACCACGCCAACGTAGCGACCGGGGTTTAGTGAATACTCCTGCCCCTTGACGTCCGCAGGGCTGGCAAGTTTGCACAGCCCGGTCACGTCCTCGTACTCTGCCTTGGGGAAGCGCTCCTGCAACCACCGGATATAGAGGTAGAACATCTCGGCGTTCTTTGTTTCTCTATGTAGTTCCTCCAGAGCAGTCTTAAGGGCCTTCGTCTTGCGATCTGTAGCAACTCGCCGTCCTTCAATCCGCGCCTGGTCCGCCCGCTGCTTTTCGTGCTGACGCACCGTTTTGTCCAACTGCTTTAGACCCTCATGCAAAGCGGCAAAGAATAGATCAAAGGCTTCGCGCAGCTGGTGCTGTGCTTGGTTTCTCTGATACACAGCCCTTTCGCGATTATGTTTCTCTCTGTATTGCACGTAACGCGTTTCGAGTTTGGTGAGGCCCGCCCATTGCTTCACGAGTCCGGCCACGGCCTCCTTCCCGGCGGAGTCATCTAGCACCTCAATCAATTGCGCTGATACCGGTTCGACGCGGCTCTTGTTTTCGACCAGACGCTCCATGCCTGACGCGAAGTAGAGGTCAACGAGCTGCACGAACTTGTCCCGGCGGCCTTTGTGAAGCTGGCTGATGATGGCGATGCTCTGGATCTGCTCTTCGGAGAACTCACGGTGGGCGCGATCAATCTGAGTAAAGATGTTGCGAGCATTAATGAAGAGGATGTCCTCATCAGCTTTGGCTTTGTCGAAATACCAGAGTGTGGCCGGCAGGGTGACGGTGTAAAACATGTTCGAAGGCAGCGTCAGCACGGCGGAGATGAGATTCTCCTCAATCAATTTCTGGCGAATAGCAGCTTCCGAATGGCGTGCGTCGGAAGCAGAGTTGGCCATTACGAGTGCAGCGCGACCTTTCGGCTTCAGAGAGGTTGCAAAGAGATTGATCCATAGGTAATTAGCGTTCGGAACAGTTTCTTTCCCCTTGTCCTTCTTCTTTGCTTTCGTCTTCTTCCGGGGAATGCCATAAGTGTTGAATCGCTTGTCCTTCTCGACAAGGCTCAGGCTTACGTCGTCCACGTTGAAGGGGGGATTTGCCAGGACGTAGTCGAATGCCCCGAAGCTGCCAAAGGCATCGTCATAATAACTATTGGCCTTTTTAACGTCCCCGCGCAGCCCGTTGACCGCGAGGTTCATCTTTGCCAAGTTAACGGTCTCTTGGGTCTTCTCCTGACCGTAGACGTAAACGTCGCTGGCCACGTCCTTGAGTTCCTTGCGATGTTCTTCGATGAAATGCGCCGACTGTACGAACATACCGCCTGATCCGCACGCAGGGTCGAAAACCTTACCTCCGTGTGGTTCGATCATCTCAACCATTAAGCGCACGACTGAACGTGGGGTAAAGAACTCACCACCTTTCGATCCTTCGCTCCGGGCAAACTCGGCAAGAAAATATTCATAGATCTGGCCGAAAAGATCACCGGTGAGGTCGGCCGGAATATTGGCAAAGTTCTTGAGAAGTTGGTTTGGAATCGTCCGAGTCTTTTCGTCACGGGTGAGCCGGAAGTACTCATCCTTCGGAAGTGACCCTTCCAGTTCAGGTTTGTATTCTTCGATCGCCTTCATCGCTTCTTTGAGCGCCTTAGCGATGTCCTTCTCCTCAGGAAGGTTTAGCAGATGGTCGTAGCGAGCGTGGTCAGGCAGATAGAATCCGCATTTTTCTATAGCAATCGCGGAAATCTTTTTCTCGCGCCTGGTTCCTTTAAGCTTCTGGTATTCAGCAAGGATTTCGGCCTCGTGGCGACGGTAGTTATTGTCCGCAAATTTGAGGAAGATCAGGCCGAGCACCGGCGTGGAATATTCGAAGGATTTTAGATCCGAATTGGCACGGAGATTGTCCGCGGCACTCCACAAGTCGGCTTCGAGCTGTTTTAATTGATCGCGGGTCATACACCTAGGGGGAACGCTGAATTCTATTCTTTAGGTCCGGCAAATTCTAGGACTTGAACACATCGGGGTTTCAAATTTTGCACCCCCGGTTCTGCATTCTTTTGTTCTTGGACTCAAGGGACTGCGCGGCCCGATAGGGCCACCTATCAATGAGCTCGTACAACCATCGACTTCGTTCAATCTGGGGTTGGCTGCCAAGAATCAAGGCTGAGGCGGCGATAGCGGGGCAGAACCGCCGCCCGCTACTGGATCGGGATTCGCCAGTTGAAAACCTTGAGGTGCTTGCTTCTCTACCCCGCAGATAAAGTTCATCTTGGCACGGAAAGCCTCGCGTGCTTTCTTGGATTTAGGGTTACGTAATTCATCGGCGTATTGACGTATAACAGTCTTCAGTTCCTGGTGAAAGGGCTTAGAATTCACGATCAACCCCTTGTTGCCCTTCGTGTACGCAATCATTGGCAGCGTGGAGGTCCGTTTCACCCGCGAATTCTTTGCCTCCGTTTGGTGAAGCAAGCCACACCGAATCTGCTTGTAGAACATCTTGGCCTTGTCTTTGTCGAAATGTTTCTTGAATGAAGTACTTGTCAGGAAGGCGACAAAGTACTCTCCTATCTTCGTGCGTGGCGTCTTCTCCTTCCCTTGCCGAAATTGCTCCAGTGTCTCAATTAACGTGCAATCAAGTGCCAACACCGCAAATCCGCTTGTACGATGTTTAATAATTCTGTCAATGTGAATGAGGTAACGTGTTTCGATTCTGTCGAGAAAGATATCAATGGCCTTCTGCCATTCATCCTCTGTCCTGAAAGTCAGTGACTTCCAATCCTCCACTGTATAGTTTCGGGAAATGAGCATGCGGCTAGCGATTGTAGCAAGTATCGAGTGTCTTCTTGAAAGCGGTGACGTGCGATCGCCACCTCTCTTGCGCTGAACGAATCGCGCGCGAGTCGGTGTTGATGCTTTTGAGCGATTAACTTGAGGGTTAAACGGTGCTGTGAGGCTGTTAGTCTTCCGTCAACAGAGGCGCGTGAAACAGATGTTAGCCCTTGACCGATGTCTTCAACAATGGAGATATCTCGGCTTTCACGCTCGCGTATTCTGATTCCTGTAGCAAATGGTACTTGTCCGTCAATTCGATGAGTTTTCCGCCAATGTCTACGTCCATCGTTTTTTCGACAGACAGTATCATTTGAGTGTCTTTTGGCTGTCGCTCGGTGATGAATTTCAACATGACTTGAAGGCTGTGGTCGTCCTGCGCTTGCTGGTTTGGGGAATCTATGACGATGGGGCAAACGGTGGACGGAGAGTAAGCAGCTGCGAGCTCCCAGATGGCAAAGTAATAGGCTAGCAGTGTGCGGGGTAACAAGGAGCCTATCTCTCGGATTGTGGGCGCAATATTGCTGTAAGCGTCTTCATTGAGAGGATTCACCTCCAACTGATGCAGGTTTCGTCTGAGTAGCTCGCGATACTCGCCCATTACCTTCTCTTGCGTCGTACGGAGCGAAACTTTGTGATCCTTCAAGGCTTGGCTCGCCTCGGTCTGTTCTGCGGCGATACCAGCTCGTTCTTGCTCGGCAGATGCGAGTTGATCGCGCAGCAGGTTGGAGGCCGACTTCCTGCCTTCGCTTTCAATAATCATGTCTAACGTAACTTCATTCTGCTTTTCTGCCAGGATGCCCTGGATTTTGTTGGCCTGAGTTTGGCTGAGGCGGAATTTTGCATAGACATCGGCGATCTCGCCGTCCAGCCTTGCAATATCGCCTTGGATTTGATTGATGAAAGTCGCAACGCGATCCTCGTCCTTCGCAATGGCGAACCGCACCGCAAAGTCATTAGTGTATTCGTTTCCACACGTAGGACAGCCGATTTCATCGGTCGGCAATTCATTCAGAAAAGTGAGGTCAGCAGATATTTCCCCCAAGGCTCGTTTGGCTATTTCTAGTCGACTTTGGTGTAGTGCCCGCTGTCCGTTGAGATACGAAAGCTCTTCTTTGATCTTGTTTTCTTGGGCGAGTAGAAGTTCGCTCTCTCGCAGCAGTCGACCAATGTGTTCTTCGAAGGCGACGGGATTGAAGTCAAAGGCGATGGATTTGGCGTCCTGCTCGAGAGTCTTGATTACACCGAGGAGACTCGAAACCTTCTGCGCTAATACATTCAAGTCGCGTGAAAGATTCAGCGAAGCGGCTTGCAGTTCGTAAAAACGGTTATCACGGATGCCAGTGTGATATTCCGCGACTGGCGTCTTCCATTGAGTGAATTGCTGGAGTTTGCTAAACCCTGACCACGGATTTTGCCAACTCGCATCCTGATCCACGTAGTAGGGGACATATAAAAAGGCGGGAGGGGGGACTTTAGCCGTATCCTCACGAGATGGCAGAACGAGCTTGAAGTCAAAAAGTTGGGCAAGCTGCGGCCCAAGGCCCAACGTGACGCTGGTGTGGCCTCCTAGGAACTGCCCGGAACCTGTAAAAACGAGGAATACGTTGCTATCGCGCAGAACCATGAAGTCCTGGCCGTCGACGGAGAACTTCAGGAGGGTCGAAACATCAGCATTCGTCCACCGCGGATGTTGCTTTGCCGGTTCGGCACCGATAGCGTAGTAGATAGACTTAACCAGCGACGACTTACCGGTCTGGTTGGTGCCCAGAATCACTGTTTTCGTCTTGTCGAACGTGATCCTGCGCGCCCTCTTCTCCATCTCCGATATCAGACTTATTTCGGATATTGTTAAGTGCTTCATCGCGTTTCTTGTTCCGCAGATTACGAGCCAGAATGCGGATGTTATCAATGCTCATATAAATAGATCAAAATGCACGCTTTAATGTAGATTTCGCTGTAAGCCCATTCTGAACGTAGACGTTGCTTTACTTCTGCAAGGGCCACATCCATCGCTTCGGCAAGTTTCGATTCGCCCTTGACCTTCTCCGCTGCGGCACTTACATATTCCCAAAATCTTAGATGAACCGCATCACGTTTATAAAATCGATCGAGGAGAGCATCATTCCACGCGTTTTGTAGCTGGCGGACCGTTCCGAATGGAATACTCTCGGTATTGAGGCGGGAGTAGACCAATGACCAATTCGGCTCATCCGCCGCTATGCCGCAAGTTTGCAAGATCTCGTCGAACCGGGAACGGCTGATGGATTTTTTTGACAGGAAATCGGCGTAGGTGTCGCACTGCTCACGGTTATTGTTCCGCGCCGTAATTTCGCTCATCAAGGCCCGATAGGCCGGTGAGAGGGGGTAATTCGTGCCGGGAAAGAGCGCCTCCATAGCGGCATTGAGTTTGCCTTTTGCATGGGTCACATGATCTTCCAAAGAAAGGTCGCTAACGTGAAATTCGAAAATCTTCGAAATGGAGGGCGGATTATCTGGCGCGAATTCATTGACGAGAGCATCGAGCATTACCTGCCGGGATTTTTGCTCGATTTGTTCGAAACGAATGTTCTTCGCCGTAACTCCCTTGGTTCCATCTTCAAGGGATACACTCAGGGGGGCGTTAGAGACCACCTGCAAAAGGGTCACGTGGTCGGGAAACTGACGGACGAGTTCACAGAGCTTTCTTAGGATCGAGGGTAGATTGCCAGTCTTACCAGGTGACTGTTTGGTAAGAGCAGCTATGGTCCAATTGCCTGAGGACTTAGTTTTGATCTGAAAGCCCTGAATGGTGTCGGGTTCCTCCTCAGAATCAAGGACCGTCACATCCTCGTGGTGGTCAAAAGTCATAACATAATCTGCGTCCGTTTGATGAAGCTCTAGCAGGCGGCAGAGCGCCCAATTGTGCTGGTATTCGAAACGGTCGGAGGCCAGAGCCCCTGACGTATCGCGGGGCATCTGATGAATGAGTAATTCTCTTAGACTCATGTAGACGAGGCGGTGCGGTAAAGAGGCTAACACGTCCATGCGCACATAGCTATGCAATTTGCCGTTGGTTCGCTTTGACGAAACATAGATATTGCCTACGCGTTCGGGAAGCCTTTCAACAACAGCAGATTACCGGGAATTGAAGCCTGGACTTGGGAAATTGGAATCGTTCAGTTGACAATAAGTACCTCCGACACTCCTAAGTCAATTTTCAATACGGCCCACGTTGTCGGCTGAGTGAGTCACGACTTACTGTCAGTCAGCCTCATTGTCGGATGCCAGACTTCGCATGCCTATTTGACCTTCAGACGTTGGTCCACCATTCGTCGGTGCATTTCAATGTGGCTTGTTACGAAAACGGAACAAAAAACTTTACTAACACCTGTGCCTTAAGAACTGTGGTATAAGGCTACACTCTTCGGCATCTCCTACTCGCTGAAGAGATGGAGGTATTTCTGGCCGACATATCAATGCTCGCGTCCGCCGTGTCCCTCGCCTTACCCTCAATGAATTTCAGAACTTCCTTCATATTACCCCGTTCGCGAAAACTCCTTTTCGTTGCCGCAGCATTTCTCTGTTGGACGCTTACTCCCACGCTGGCAGCACTGCCGGAAAAAAGTCCTAAACACGCACCGGACGGAAACAAACCGCGTCACTCTCTCGAGCTTCCGAGAATTGGCTACGACGAAAACCGACATTTCATGCTTGATGCTGGTGTTCACACTGAACTGAAAGGCGCAACGCTGGACAAGTCTGACTGTACGAAGGATACGACCGACGAACTAAGACCCAAGTTCGGAAAAAAGATTAAATTCCCATACAAGTCATACCACCCTAGCAGCAACCGCCCGTGCACCGCCCTCGATTTCCACCGGCCTTTTGCCAGGCTCTTTTACGCGCTCATGCTCGACCGCTCTTACGCTGATCCCCTCCCAAAAGAAGCCGACGTCGCTACTTACAAAAACGAAGATACCGGGGAAAATGAAGCGGATCTCGACGCGCTCACCCCAGGGATTCGACGGCTACTTCTTATAGAAATTGGTCACGATTGCAGTTCGGACGACAAAGATAGAGAGGACGATCCCTCCGTCCCTAGCGGTTGGAATCGTAAGAAACTCTGTTATCACCGGTATCTATACGTCAACGTTACATCGGACCCCAGCAAAGAGCGTCATTGGATCAAGGCTCTCACAGCAACAAACGACGGCCTCAGGGTCGAACCCGATCTATTCAAGACCTTGGACGACAAAAAATTCACGCTCGTCGTAAATGGCATTCCGCTTACTTCCAGATACGCGAACTTTGTATTCGGTTCCAAGGACGTAAGCACCTATCATGTTGAGGCCTTTGAATATATTGACGGATGTCGCAAATTCAGCCTCAAGTATGAGAATGGAATCTCTCCGGAAGCACTCGACATCGAGATTCCTATCCTGAAGCTCAGTGAGCAATACGACACCGGAATCCGCGTCGGTGCTCCAAAGGTCTATGACTCCTACTTGCTTCGCAATAAGCTTGCCAACGCCGCCAACCAACTTGCTGCCATCTCTCCCTGGAGCGCCACAGCCATTACCAATGCTTATGGGACCATTCAGGGCGTTACGCGCGACCAATCCTATTTCGCCGCACAATTGCAGACTATTGCCACGCCTGCGCAGACTCTGACCAATTCGATCGGAAGCACAAGTCTTTCGCCGACAGTAACTACGACCCAAACTGCGCAGTGTCCCGCCGGATACATCGCGTCTCCACTCTCGACCAGTGGAGTTACTTGCACTCCGATCGCTCAGCCATCCTGCCCGACCGGATACTACGTCTCGTCAGTCAGTCCTCTGGTCTGCACGATTCTTCCGGCCACGAACCCCGGCACTCAAATCCCGATTGCCACCAATGGCGGCCAGCTTCCACCAGCGACGTTCTCCAGTACCCAAAACAACGGTGCGCCGCTTTACAACCAGGTACAGACCAACGTTCCTTCGTATACCCCGACAATTCCGACCGCACCTTCTTCGAATCCATTTTCTACGCCGACCAATATCAGCGTTTCCAGTGCCGACATGCTTGCCGAGCAAGTGCAATTGAATGCTCAATTGCAGATGTATCAGATGCTGTTGCAGGGTTCACAATCGGATCAGTTCCTGGTCAAGAACTCCTTGGCTGTAGCGCCCCGTGCCCAGACCACGATCGGGTTTCAAGTTACGCTCGCGCCCCCGCGTCAGTACAAACATGCGGTGGCTGAGGTTCGTGTCGTCATAGTGCCCCACCCTACCCAGGAACAATTGCTCGCTCAGAGTGGCGAACACATCAGTGTGGTCAACCTCTTGCCGTCCCAAAAGACATACAATGTCGCCAAAATCACCAGTCATCAGAATGCTTTTGGCGCCGGTGCCGTCATTGAGCAGGTCAACCTCGGAGTCAGCACCGGGCGATCGAAGGACCGTCTGTACCTGGCAAAAGACACTGACACAGTGGCACTGGAATATCCTTCCCTCCCGACTCCAGGGTCAATCCCCTCTTTCCCAGAGCGGGCTCTTCAAGCACTGGAAGAAATAGTGAAAGAACAATCTCTCGGTGAGTGCCCCAACACCTGGGAAGACGATTTAAGCGCACTCCTAAGCGGCTCCATCATGTTTGGCTGGCAGTTCCGCCCGGTCCTCGGTGCCGAATACGTCAGCGCCGGCCCGCGCGAGGTGTTTGCCCAGCTGGCACTTCCCAACGAACTCGATCAGGATGGTTTCGCTCCCGCCGTCTACATCCAGACTCGTTGGCGCGAGTATGACGAGAAACATCAGGTCGTCGGCCCGATCTTTCGCAACAGCTGTTCGTGGACACGCGCCCAAGATTCCATTTCTATCTTAAGTCCCCTTCGCGTTCACGGAGTTTCCTGGGAGGATGTCGGCAATGGGATCCTAAAAGTGCGCGCTGTGGGAAAATTCTTTAGTTCGGGAATGACCGTTATGTCCGCAGGGACCAACATTCCTCCGACGACTTTCGACGGCAAGAGCATTCAGTTCTTCGCACCGGCGCATGACTTGCTGCAAAACGGCGAATTGATCCTGTTAGGTGAGAATGGACGCACCACGCCACTCACCAACACTCCACGATCAGAACAATGCAAAATTGAAACCGCATACGTGAAAGCTGTACCTCGTCCTGACGGCAATTCGAATGTCGAACTGCACGTGAAATACGGAAGTGACTTTCAGAGCGACGATTCGCGAGACGGCCCTGTTCGTCCTCTTGTACTCGTCGGCAACGATGTCTACGGCATCAACGCAAAACCTTTCCAAGAGGACTACCAGCACTCCTGCGAGCGAGGAAATGTGTGCACCTATCGTTTCCTTGCTTCCACCGATTCGCTTCGCAGTGCGCAGACGGCGCTCGTACGCGATATTTCCTGGAACAGTATCCAGCGAGTCATCCCGATAGAGATAGGCCCAACCTTTTCAAGCCTGGCGTTCATTTCCGCGCCACCAGTTGTTGATGCTGCGTCCGAGAGCCTAGCGAATGAAGCCGTTGTATCTAAAACCGCCGCAGATAGAGCTGCCGCGATTGCCAAAACTGCTGCTGCGCAAGCGGCAATCGACCAGGCCGCTGCCACCACGGCTCCCTCAGACAAACTAGCTCAAGCGAAGGCCGCCACGTCCAAGACTGAGGCCGATAGAGCGGCGGCTGCTGCCAAAACCGCCGCTGATGAAGCGGCCATTGCCGACAAAGCCCTTGCGGCAGACAAAGCAGCTGCCAGCGCCAAAAGTGTCGCAGATAAAACTGCCGCTGTTGCAAAAGCTGCTGCTACGAGAGCAGCGATCGACCAGCTCGCTGCCGAGAAGGTTCCATCGGACAAAGCGGCTCAAAAGAAGGCTGCCACATCCAAGAATTCCTCGCAAAGAGCGGCGGCGAGTGCCAAAGCCGCCGCCGAGAAGGCCAATATCGCCCAAAACGAAGCTGTCAATGCCAAAGCCGCCGCAGATAAGGCAGCTGCTAACAAGCCGATTTGGTATTCACTTTCGGGAACCGGTTTCAAGCACATTGAATGCGACAAGTCCTGCCAGGAGTTTCCCGATCTACGGCTCTATCTGGATGACGACAGTATCGACGGTGAACCTATCACCTATGAAAACTTTCAGCGTATCAGCGACACTTCCGCGCTGCTCCAACTCAGTCACATTCCCAAAGCAAAGAAATTGAGTATTGCGTGGAGCCCCAAAGCTGATAGTTTTGCGTCTTCAGGATTGCCGGTCGTCTGGGATCTGGACGTTCCTAGCGAGGATTCACAAAAAGCAAAGATCATTGCAAGTCCGGCGTTCCTCTACACCGGCGACAGCGAAACCGTTACATTCAAAGGCGACTTCACCGGCCTTAACATAACCGACGTCGAGTTCGAGGGAACGATATTGCTCAAACCTGATCCAGGAAGCCAGTACATCGATCCAAAGAAACTGGCCGTGCCGATTTCTGTTGCAATCACCAAAACGCCCGGCCATAAGGAGTTGGTGGCCAACACTCTCGATCAGAAGGGGAAGTCTGGTAGAACTATTCTGCCGCTCGATATATACGCATTCCGCGGGAAATAGGGCAGAGTTCTTTCAATTTAGAATCGAGGCGACCGACGCTGAGGTTCCGCAGCCCGGTAGTAAAGAGCGAATTGTGGCGAAGCGCCACATGGTCATGAGCTTTGGGCCGAGATGTTAGTTCGAGGATATTGTGTGACACAAACACCTAAGCGGCCTATTTGGCTTCCTTACAGAACGAAGAGTCGAGGATATACAGCCGGTTGTGCGGGCCTAGCCACCCTTTTGTTGGCGCTTGGCAGCCTGTGGGTTGCATCTGCTTACGGCTCTAGCCGGGGCGTGAAAATTACTTTGTCAGTCATTTGGGGCGCCTGGCCGCCGCTATGGTTTCTTTTCGAGCACTATTTTTGGTTTGACAATTGGGAGGACACGCAAGCGACCGATCGATTTCGCGAAGGGCGAACACTCTGGGCTAAGCTTTGGGCTGGAATCGGCGCTGTACTGGCGGCTATTCTCTTTAAGCTCGCCTCCTAGAGACGTGTATAACACTTGCGCCGCTTGGGTCCCGTTTATCGCCGCAATGTATCGGGAATTCCAAAACTAACTTCCATGGCGCGGGCTGCCTGGTGACAGAGAAGATCGAGCATCCAAGCCCCACGGCAATCCTAGGGAGCCACTGCATGAGAGTCAATTCGCGTAGTTCACCTATGGAAGACGCTACGGTAGGCGAGTCGCCCGTCATTCTTTCTGATCAATAATTGTAGTCTACCAACCAAGCCAATTTCGTAAATCGTCGTCGACCGCTGGATCTTGTCGAGAAAGAGGGTTGTGGCAAGTGCAGCAGAACATCCTCGTCACAATCGCGAAGTACAGTTTGCACCAGTGTGCCACTGGTGCGCCTGAATCTAAGCGACCCTTACGAAACGAACGGCTGACTGTCGGCAAGTGAAAAATCTCATTTTTCTTCTAGTTCTTCTCTGATTTGTGTGCGGCTAGAATGCCGCAGTTGCCACCGCAATCATTCCCAAAAACCAAAATTTGCAAATCGCCCGGGGGTCGACGTCTGCTCCCGGAGAAAGGAGAAACTTCCATGTCTCGTAAGGTTGGTCAGATCATCGCCCGCGGCGAGCGTCGTTGGCTTGTCCGCGTTTACTTGGGGCGCGACCGCGAAACGCGCAAGCGCACCTACCACAATCGAACAGTCTACGGCTCACTACGGAACGCACAACAATACCTGACAAGAAGGTTGCACGACCGCGATTTATCTCGCGGAGTCGAAGGGCTTCAGGTCACCGTGGACGAATTCTTGGATCACTGGCTCAAAACGGCCGTCAAACCAAAAGTTCGCGACAAAACCCACAGTGACTACGCAGCCATACTGCAGAGGTACATCCGTCCGGCAATTGGTCAAAGGACGCTGGCGGCACTCTCGCCTTTGGAGATCCAAGCGGTATACCAAGTCATGATCGACCGAAAACTCTCGGCGCGCACTATTCGCTATGCTCATGCCGTTTTGCGGGCCGCAATACGGCAGGCCATACGTTGGCAGTTGCTGATCGCCGATCCGACACAAGGAGTTCAGCTTCCTGCTGCGCAGCGTAGAGAAATGTCTGTGTTGAACACGGATCAAGCGCGATCGTTTCTGACCGCTGTGGCGTGTTCGCCAGAAGCATGCCTCTTTGCCATGGCCCTCACTACGGGAATGCGTCCGAGCGAATACCTCGCCCTTGGTTGGCGGGACATCGACTGGGTTCGTGGAACCGTGAGCATCGTTCGAACTCTTCACAAACACGACGGACAATGGAATTTAACGACACGAAGCGGGCCCGAAGTCGTCGGGTTATTAAATTGCAAACGTGGGTACTCGATTTACTCCGCAAGTTGAAACATGAGGCCGGTTCTGCCCAACGTGCGCGAGTCAGTATTCGCTGATCTGATCTTTACCACGGCGAAGGGCGAACCAATCAACGAGGAGTACTTAGTCAAAAAGCACTTCAAACCACTCCTGCAGGAAGCTGGGTTGCCGAACATCCGCCTCTACGATCTCCGCCACACGTTTGCCACCCTTGCTCTCACGGTTGGAATTCCACCCAAGGTGGTATCAGAGCAACTCGGGCACGCTAGTGCGGCCTTTACACTTGATACCTACTCCCACGTGCTTCCGCACATGCAAGAGGAAGCCGCTGCGAAGATGGAGGCGGCTCTCATGAACCGTCTCTCGCTGTAGCTCAATCAAGTCGACTCAACACGGCAATTCTCTCGGATTTCTCTCAAAGTTCCGTTTTCAACCAACTTCGTTCCAAATTCAAACAAAGGAGTGAATATGCGACTTCAAAGAAAGGAAGTCTGTCCGATTCATAGGTCAGTGACCTGCTGTGGTCGTGAAGGAAACCATAAGCCATGGAGAATATCTCTCGGAGTGCAGCGAGTTGAAGATCCTCATCACCCTCGGGGATATCGGGAACTTCGATCGCCAGCGGAAATGAAGAAATTGCTGAACCGGAAGATTGCAGAACAGAATGGGATATGCGCGATTTGCGAGGAACCATTCACGGATTACAACGATGTTGTACCAGACCACAAGGAGCCGAAAGGGATGGGAGGGGGTTGGAGAGACGACCATCCAGAGAATATCCAAGCGGCACATTGGTGGTGCAATGAAGAAAAAGGGTCGCTAAGGATAGGATGAGTTACTTTCCTTATCTACTGCTGTCGCAAAATGCGGGGATCGATGATCCTGCGTCTCGTGCTACACGCGATCCTAACGCAAGGATTGAAAAGGCTGTTAAAAGGAGAAAAATGCACCAAAGGCTTTAACTAGTCTTGGCTTGCTACAAGCATCAGTCGATAGTACTTGCGCAGCAATTTTGCGTCGGATTTTCGCACGAGGTCTTCGATCTTGGCCCGAAGAATCTCCGGTTTATCGTCAACACCTTCGACAAAATAGAGATCGCTCAACGAGACTCCAAGAGCGCGAGCGATTTTAGCAGTCATTTCAACTGGTGGTGTATCGATACGCCCAGTTTCGACCCGAGTGATGTAGTTATCCTGGCTGCCGATCTTCTCTTCAAGCTGACTCTGGGATAGGCCTTTCGATTCCCGAAGTAGTCTGAGGTGTTCTCTGAACTTTTTGCCCTCGTCAGAACTCATCCTGCTCGGACGGTAAATGGCATGGCATCCCAAACTGAAGTACGTATTGCGTCTTTTATTCTTGTACTAAAATACGGCTTAGGTATATAGTTTGCGACTGGCAATGTCGGTGGCGGCCTGAATCATCACGAGTAAAGCTTTGATTGCTCCATACGGCGTACAAGTTCTGACGGTCGCACCCTGAGGCATTTCGCAAATCGAACAATCATCCGAATCGTAGGCCCCTGAATGCCGCGTTCCACTGCGCTGATGTACGTCCTGTCGATACCACTATCCATAAATAGGTCCATTTGCGACATGCCGCGGCGCTTACGAGCTTCTCGCAGCGCTTCACCAAACGCCCTCTCCGGCCCAGAACGAGGCTGAACTTGTCTGCGCTTGGCCATCTAGAAGTGATTGTTCGCGCGATGATGGTCATAAGCCAACGGATCATAACCTACATTTTGTCGTCGCTTTTGTTGGGTGCGAGCGTAGCCTCTTCCACTATTCCCCAAATAGCTGACCTCGCGCAGCGGGATCAGTCCGAGGCCACCAACAGCAACTCAGCGACCGGCGACGAGGAATCCGATGAGACACTCTTTTTGTTTATTGTCCAAGGTAGCAACGATGCTTTAGCGCAGTTATTCCGTCGGCATGCGCGCGTAATTCGAGGTATTGCATACCGAATTCTTCGAGATGCTTCAGAAGCTGATGACCTACTTCAAGACATTTTCATACTAATCCACCGCCTTTGCGGAAACTTCGATCCTGCCAAAGGCTCGGCTAGGTCGTGGATCCTGCAGATGACCTACCGTCGTGCGTTATCGCGGCGGCGATACTTAGCGAGACGCCATTTTTACAGCCACCAAGAACTTGATGATTGCGCACTGAGGTCCGCGGGCGCTCAGGCAGCGAGTCAGTTCGAGGATTCGATTCTCGAAAGGGTAGGGAAGCGGGACATTCAGGAGCTATTTCACGAGCTTTCAGAGAACGAACGGCAGGCTCTTTTATTAAGGTTCGTCGAAGGTTACGAACTGAGCGAAATCGCCGAGAAAATGGGACAGTCCAGGGCCAATATCAAGAATCACTATTTCCGTGGCATCGAGAAATTGCGCAAGCATCTTTTTGATGGCAAATTGGCTGACAAAAGAGCACTATGATGGCTGGTTTTGTCCACATGGGAGCAGGGGCGTTGCCGCAAAACGGTCCCCATGACGAGTTCCTGGAGCTTTGCGCCCTTTCTGTCTCGGGCGATCTGGATCAAGAAGAACAGAAAAAGCTCAACGACCACCTCGCTGTTTGCCCAGCCTGCCGCGAAACTCTCCAGCAGTGCCAAATCATTGCCGACGAGGCGATATTTTCAGTCGCGGCTGAAGCGGATCACAGCGATGTGAATCCCGGGCCAGGATGGTCCCAGAAAAAAGCTGAGAAGCGTTTCCTCCAGAATCTCGCACGAGAGGCCAAACCGGAAGCCGGTTCAATTGAGCAGGGCAGGGAAGTCGGTTCTCCCAAATTCGGAATCCATTCTCTTCCTCTTCCCAACGAATCTGCCTGGAAGCACGTGCGAATGCTATACGCCGCCGGCATAGTTTTGGTTGCGTCGCTGGGGTTATTTACTTATCGGGTGGGTATTCATCACGGAAGCAACCTGGCCAGGGTTAATGCGCCGCCCCCGAGCAGAGCGAACGAGCAGGAAATGGCTGCGCTCGAAGCACAACTGAGCGATGCCAGCCACGAACGAGTGGTGACGCGCGCTCAAATTGTAGAACGCGACAAAACTATTGCAGATCTAAAGCGCCAGCTCGCAAAACAAACAGATCAGATCGATCGAATGAGGGCAGCAGAGGAACAGCTTCAGGCGCAATTGCAGACGGATGATCAAAGCAACGCAGAATTAGCAAAACAACAGGCAGATCTCACTGGGAGATTACAAACGGCAGAAAACAACTCCCACCTACTGCAGGTGAAACTCGATTCCTTTGCTCAGCAATCTGCGGCTGATACAGTGCAGGCAAGAGCATCCGATGCAAAGGTGAATGAACTGACAAAACTTCTGCAAGATCGTGAAGCCGAGCTCGAACAAGAAGAGCAAATGCTCGCTCACGACCGTGATATTCGTGAGCTGATGGGGGCTCGCGATCTTTATATTGCCGAAGTCTACGACGTTGGCGATCAGGGTGAAACGAAAAAACCATACGGTCGCGTGTTTTACACCCGTGGGAAATCGTTGATCTTCTACGCCTATGATCTCGACCAAGAGGCGGCGCTGAGGCGCGCCAATACCTTTCAAGCCTGGGGTAGGCGTGGACCAGATCGGCAACACGCTGTGAATCTCGGCATTTTCTATGCAGATAACTCGGGCAACAAACGCTGGGTCATGAAATGTGATGATCCGCGAAGCTTAGCTCAAATTGATGGAGTTTTCGTTACCGTTGAACCCAATGGCGGCAGTCACAAGCCAAGTGACAGGACCCTTCTTTTCGCCTATTTAAAGGTGAACGCGAATCATCCGTAATTTTTCCTCGCCCGAAAGCATCTTCCCGATAGAATTCCATGAAGCCTCGAGGGGAAATCCAGCGAATACACAGAGTACTGCGCAAACTCTGCTCTTCGCCGGAGGGCTAATATGTGTTTTCCCCGACTCGTCCGCTCTCTCATCTGCGTCCTTACACTCCTTCTCCCGCTATTTGCACAATCTCCAAACGCAAACATTAACGGTCTGGTGTCGGATCCTGCGAGCAGCGTGATAAACGATGCTGAGGTCGTAGCGGTGAATGACGTGACAGGAGTGCAGTATGCGACGAAAACCAATGGCGAAGGTATCTATGTTTTACCCAACTTGCCGCCCGGACCATACCGAATCCAGGTGTCTAAGATTGGATTCAAGACCATCATCAAGCCCGATATCACTCTTAATGTTCAAGACGCTTTGTCGATCAACTTTACCCTCCCCCTCGGGGCTCACAACGAAATCGTCACGGTAGAAGGGGGAGCCCCGCTAGTTAACACCGAATCCGCCGCAGTCAGCACAGTCGTCGATCGCCAATTTACCGACAACCTGCCGATGAACGGAAGGAGCTTCCAAACTTTAATTGAGTTAACACCAGGCGTTGTCCTGACCAGCTATGACAATCATGACAACGGACAATTCAGCATCAATGGTCAACGAGCGTCTTCCAATTACTGGATGGTTGACGGTGTGGGAGCCAACATTGGTATAGGCGCTTCTCTGTATTCTGGAGGGAACGGTCTATCCGGTTCGGTGGGAGCATTCAGTGTCCTTGGCGGCACTAACAGCCTCGTCTCAGTCGATGCAATGCAGGAATTTCGTATCCAGACATCGACATTTGCGCCGGAGTTTGGACGTACACCGGGGGGACAGATTTCTATCGTCACACGTGCCGGAACCAATCGGTTCCATGGCACGCTCTTCGATTATTTCCGAAACGACGCGCTCGATGCTAACGACTGGTTCGCAAACGAGAACCGATTAGCGAAACCTCAAGAACGCCAGAATGATTTCGGCGGAACATTCGACGGCCCCATAGTCAAGAATCGTACCTTTTTCTTTTTCTCGTATGAGGGTCTTCGCCTTCGTCTGCCACAAGTATCGCAATCCCTCGTTCCCGATAGCCTAGCTCGCACCAACGCCGTTCCAGCGATGCAACCCTTCTTGGCTGCGTTTCCCAAGCCAAGTCCTGGAGGCACCGACAACACTGCGACGGGAATGGCGGAATTCAACGCATCTTATTCGAATCGCGCAACCCTCGACGCATATAGTCTTCGTCTTGATCATAAAGTGAGCGATCGGATAACTCTCTTTGGTCGATATAACTATTCCCCCTCGGGAGGGGTGCAGCGCGGATCTAGCGGCGGAAACCTCAGTTCAGTCTTTCCCACTAACATTAATATTCAGACGGCCACTTTGGGGAGTACGTTCCTCCTTTCACCGATGACTGTGAATGATTTTCGATTTAACTACAGTCGCACAAACAGTAGGGGGTCGGCATATCTGGACTCATTTGGCGGCGCAACCCCACTCTCGTCTCTGCCATTTCCTGACGGTTTTAACGAAACGAACGGAATTCTCTTTATCATTATTCCTGGTCTCACTCCCGGCGGGCTGGTTCTCGGGCCTCAAGGTAATAACCTTCAACGACAGCTCAACTTTACCGAAAGCCTATCTACTCAGCGAGGTCGGCACGGTCTCAAGTTTGGCATTGATTTCCGTCGTCTCTCCCCGTTTCTTGGTACCCCAGGTTATGAACAGGAGTCGCTGTTCAGTAATGTGTCCACGTTTGCTGCCGGCAATGTCTTTCTGCACTTCATCACATCGGGGCGCAGCGGTACCGTGTTCTTCAACAACCTTGGCGCATATGTGCAAGATGCTTGGCATCTGAAGCGGCTAACTCTCACATACGGTTTACGATGGGACGTAGACTTCGCACCTTCGTCCGATCGTGATCTCATTGCCGTTACCGGATTCAATCTGAATGACTTATCGACGCTCGCACTCGCACCGACCGGCACGCCTCCATTCACAACTAGCTATGAAAATGTGGCGCCGCGCATCGGCGTAACATATGATCTCCTCGATAACCAGAAATGGCAGACGATTTTGCGAGGCGGTTTTGGCATTTTCTATGATCTTGCAACATCCGAATTTGGTAACAACCTGTATTTCGGAGTCTATCCCTTTGGCGCCTTAACGTCAGGCATTGGCGGAACTTTTCCGCTCTCTTCGACGGCTGCTGCACCGCCAGCAATCAACCGAGCCAGTGTGAGCGCGGGTGGCCTCTACGCATTCGATCCCAGTTTGAATCTTCCTTACACGCTTGAATGGAACATCGCACTGGAACAGAATCTTGGCACACAGCAGACGATCTCGGCTACCTATGTTGGTTCGGCAGGAAGACGTCTTCTGCAGACGGCAAATGTAAATTCACCAAACTCAAACTTTGCCTCTGCCCAGCTGGTGGCAAACACAGGAACATCGGATTACGATGCCTTACAAGTACAGTTCAAAAGGCGTTTGCTGCACGGGCTTCAGGCCCTTGCTTCATATACATGGTCTCACTCCATCGATACAGGATCTGCTGGCTCACTCTATGGAGATACCGCGAATGGGCTTACGCCAGGCGTGATTAGCTCTAATAGGGGGCCATCAGACTTTGACATTCGTCATGACGTTTCCGCAGGGCTGACCTTTGACGTGCCAACAATTGGCAGCAGTCCGTGGGTTCGGCTACCGCTTAGTCGATGGTCCGTTCAGAGTGTTGTTCAAGCACGTTCTGCGACGCCAGTCACCCTGTTCGATGGGCAGTTCTTCTATCTGAAAAATGATTATGCAGAGATTCGCCCCGATGTAATTCCTGGCACGCCGCTTTACCTCTATGGCCCTCAATTCCCAGGGGGTAAATCGTTCAACTCTGCGGCTTTTGCTGCTCCTCCAACTGACGCTGATGGCAATCCTCTTCGGCAAGGCAACTCGGCGCGCAATGGGTTGCGCGCGTTTGGGGCGGAACAATGGGATTTCGCGGTTCATCGCGATTTTCCTGTAACGGAGTCGCTCAAACTCCAGTTCCGGGCAGAGATGTTCAATATTTTGAATCATCCTAATTTTGCACCGCCGATAGCGGATATCAGCAACTCAACCCAATTCGGCCTGTCAACTCAAATGCTCGGGCGGTCATTGGCCGGAGCAAATGTGGGCAGCGGAGGGTTTAGTCCTCTTTATCAGGTTGGCGGGCCCCGATCAATTCAACTCGCTCTCAAATTGCAGTTTTGAGTGCTGCTGACCCGTGGTAACGCCGTCCCCGTACCAAATTCACCTCATATTACGGTCACTTATGGAAAATAACTGCTTGAAATCAGCAACATCGATGAGCTCCCGAGTGAGCTCCGGATCATTTGTTAAACGCCCATGCACGCATGCGCGGGGCATGGTCGCAGCCATTGTCATGGTTGTAGTATGGGCCATATATGGGTATGGAATAGATGAGAGTGCGATTGATCGAGAGTTCACGGTACAGGACTCGATTGGAGTTTCATATATAGTTAATCCATTCGCATCGACGTTCCCGGAAATGCGGGAGTTCCCACCTGTTGGTTTTCCTATTGTCTCTCCGGATCAGAAACACTTTCTGCTGATAACGCAAAAGGGAGTATTAGCAAATAACTGTATAGAAAGCACACTCTGGCTGTTCAATTCCAGCGCCGTTATCGCCTACGTTGCTCATCGTGATACTTCGAAACCGATACCAAAGGCGATTGCAACAATGTGCGCCGCGAGCAATACTCCGGTCATATCGGATGTTCGCTGGTTACAGGATTCACGAAGAATAGCTTTTCTAGGAAAACGTGACGGAGCACACCAGCAACTGTTTATCGTTGGAATCGCCGGTCGCCAAGCGCAAGCCATTACTAAGAGGGACCTTTATGTTTCTCAATACGACATTGAAGGAAAAACGGTGGTTTATACCAGTTTGATTGTGAGAACCAGCCGTCCGCCTCTTGAAAACAAGTTGGTGGACGTAACTGGTGAAGGTATATATGACCTCTTGTTTCCGCAAAAACTGGCGTTGGAGAATCAAGACGACTGGGCCCTAAACATGTACCCGAATGAACTGCATGTGATCAAGAGCGGCCGGGACGCACCAGTTGTGTTTACGATGAACGGTAAACCACTCCGACTGTTTACTCCTACTCTTTCGCTTTCACCAGACGGCAGATCGTTGATCACAGTTGCCCCGATAGATTTCATACCGGCCCTTTGGGGGACATATCGCCCGGCGTTTTCCCATATGAAATCGCTCAACCTAAAGCCTGGAAATTCCTACGCTCTTGCTGAGGAAAATCCTTGGAAGGCATCGTGGTATGTGATCGTTGACTTGAAAACTGGAATAGCCCGATCCATCATCAACGCACCCGCAGGGCGAGTTTTGGGCTACGTTGCACCCACCAAGGCATTCTGGATGAACGACAGCCATAAGGTGGTGCTAACGAATTCTTTTTTGCCATTGGAGAGCTGTAACCAAGCGGAAAAACTGCGACGAGAGAATGGTCCCGCCATCGTCATGGTCGACTTGCGAGATTTGAAGCCAGAAAAGGTCGACTACCTTGATCAAGGGGAATTTACAACCAAGTCGTGGCATAGGATCGACGACATTTCATGGCGGGGCGAGTCGGCCGAGGTTACTGTCACGTATGAGGTGGATGAAGACGGCAATGCTCCCCAGCCACGACATTATTTATTCAAATTAGGCCAGTGGATCAGTCACCCAATCGCGACTGGCGACGAGATTTCAGCGTCCGTTCGCGCCATGCCCTTAGTCGTTGTGCAGGATCTCAATCACCCGCCCAGACTTTTTGGGCATGTGCCTGGGGACGCTGAATCCTCGATGGTGTGGGACCCGAACAGTTGGCTCGAGCAGCGGAACATTGGTGACGCGAAGCTGTTCAAGTGGCACGATCAGGACAACAATAAGCGCGAGGGGATCCTGGTGCTTCCCCCTCGGTTTGATCCCAAGCAGCGTTATCCGCTGGTCATACAGACGCATGGCTTCGACAGCAAGAGATTTTTCGCGGATGGTGAATACAGTACGGGCAGTGGCGGAAGGGCGTTGTCCGCGAAGGGCATAGTAGTTCTTCAGATGGACATGCCAATGATCTACTTTACGACGCCGGAAGATGGACCTTATGAAGCCGCGGGTTTCGAGTCCGCAATTGGTGCACTCTCGACACGGGGGTTTATTGACCGTAATCGAGTCGGGGTTATCGGATTCAGCTACAGTTGTTTCCATGTGCTATACACACTCACACACCACCCTGCTCTTTTTGCGGCGGCCTCGATCACAGATGGCAACAATATGAGCTACGTGCAATATATTTTATCGACTGACACCCACAATGCTCTCCAAGAAATTTCAGAGAAGACAAATGGCGGGATACCTTTTGGCGCCGGATTGAGCAGTTGGTCTCATAACGCTCCAAATTTCGAGCTTGACCGGGTAAAGACACCTCTCTTAGTTTCTTCGTTGGAAAAAGGTGAACTCCTCGCCCAGTGGGAAACCTATTCTGGTCTGCGCACTTTACACAAGCCGGTAGATATGGTGTGGCTGCCGAGGGAGAATGCTCCTCATATCTTGGTCAAGCCTCAACAGCGATATATGTCTCAGCAAATGGCGGTTGATTGGTTCGACTTTTGGCTTAATGGACATGAGGATTCTGATCAGAGAAAGCACCCACAATACGTTCGTTGGCGAGAATTGCGCAAATTGCAGAATGGGGATCCATCTGCTGTCGGAGCATCGCCGAACCCACACTAACCCAAATATTGTCTCGATTTTTGTAGTCCGCCTTAACCAAATGGGGTTAGACACGGCGCAATGCAATAATCGCAATTGCCTAAAGCTGGATTGTCGACCAAAAATCTCCCGGGTGCATGCCCCCAGGAGAGTTAGAGTAGCCGACGCCCTTCTACCGTTACGCCGACTGAATCAATCTTCTAGTTCGCAATCAGCTGCAATCGGGGCTTCCAAGCTGCCAGCATCTCCAGCTGGAACTTTGGAGCCTTGAACCAAGTGAGCTGCATCACCTAAGACTGTGATTTCTGGCTTACTGTAGGTCATTGCTGTCACCTCCTTTCCTGAAAAGTTTTCCCTTGCCGGCAAGATGGCTAAAAAACTCTGGCTTCGTCCACGGGCACTGCTCTTCGATGTGTCAGCCCACCTTCATCAGCACAAGCGTTAGGTGCTGGGATGCAGAGCACACCTCGCGCATTAGCGTCTCGGAGCCACAGCTCCAACGACAACGCCTTCAGCAGGCGCAAGAAATAAGTCGGAACTTTGCCATTTCTCATGGCAAGCAAAGCGGGGTAGTATTGCTCGCTATTGACGTATCCGAGAGTCGAAATTAGCGGTGAGCGAAGCAGACGCTGCATCTGCGGCCAGTGCTTGTCTAGTGTGATCGCATAGCACCGTCCGGCACCGGTCTTTGTTTTTCGTGTTTGGATAGCGGGTGGCAAAATCGGGTGAAGAGCCCTTCGCATCAGAGAGCGACGCTCCCCTGGTCGTAGGAGCTGATCCAGCGGGACTGCGGTAAGGTATTCGACCAATTGTTGATCCAAGTAGGGGAATCGCCTGTCTACCAACGAAGGCAATCTGTTGGACAGTTGCCGCCTGAGTGTTTCAATTGTTTGCATCGCATCTCGTTGTGTCGGTCGGAAAAACCATATACCGTTAAGTACTTCCATCTGACGAAACGGGATCTGATATTTCCTTGCAAAACTGAGGTCTACCCACGGCTCAACCTTGGCCACGTCGGCCCATGGAGCGCGGAACACCGCAGGGAAGAACTGAGAAATGGTTTGGGCGAGCAGATGCAGCATCGGCCGCCTCATTCGTAAGCTCCACCCCATGAGTGATTTGGTGAGTTGCCCCAATTCCAGTCGCGCGAGTAACTCGGCCATAAGCAAGCACGGGTCGAGTGGTTGTCCATTCAACTCATCTCCACCAACCCCGCATAGCATCACGCGATAGCGGGATTGTTGAATGGCTTTCGATAAGGCAATCTTGATCTCGGCCCGACTTCCAAAACCTGGAGTGGCCACGAAGGCTGGATAGCAGAATTCTAGAGAATCACCGGATCCTTTCAGATCGACGTGAAGCCCCTTTTGTTCACGCCACTTCTCAACGCTAGTAAGATGGGGCAAATCGTCTTCGCCAGGCTCAAGCGAATCGTAGTAGGAAAAGGTATCAACTTTGGATATTCCAGCTTCCTTGGCTGCGATGTTATCTGCCATGCAGACCATGGAGGAGGAGTCAAGGCCGCCGCTGAGTTCCGCGATCACAGGCGAATTGGTCCTCAATCGACGTCTTACGGCCTGGCGGAAGAGGTACCGGTACTCCTCTTCGTATTCGCTGTCCTTTTTGTAACGTGGCTTGGCCCTATATTTGAGAGCCCAGAACTCATGGTTCTGAATACCTGAAGGCGTGATGCAGATATAGTTTCCGGGAGAAACAGAGTGGATCTCGCGGTAGGGCGTGAGGTGTACGTCTGGGTGGAATGCCAGATAGCCAGCGACGTATTCGTCGCAAATGGAGAACTGATCTCCGCAGAGTACCAGAGCAGCTAGGTGACTACTCCATGCGACACCATTTCGCCGGGGGTAATAGAAGAGTTGTTTGACCCCTATGTAATCCCGGGCCAGAACCAATTCTTTTCGGGATGAATTCCAGAGCACCAATGCCCAGTCGCCCAGTAGCTTTTCAAAGCACGAAAATCCCCAGCTATCTAGTGCAGCCGCAACAAGAGCTACGTCGGTGCTGTTGCTGCTCATGTGCCCCGGAAGGCGGCTTAGTAGCTCGTCACGATTGTCGAGTCTGCCATCCCAAGTGAGAATCGTGTGATTGCTACATGCGTAAGGTTGTCTCTCGGAACTTGATTCCAAAGTTGTGTAGAAAGGCCGATACAGGATACGAGCCTCGTGATCAAAGTACTCTTGTTCTCCATCCGGGCCAAATTTCTCGGTCGCTCGACTCATTCGGGCAATGAATCCTCGGTCGGGCGGTTCGCCGTCGAAATTCCACAGACCTGCCTGTACAGCCACGGCTTTATGTCTCCTAACACCTGTCTAGGACTTGGTATATCGTGCGTACGTCCCTGCGTTCGTTGATCGGCATTCCATCGACTTCGGTCCACGCGTGTGCTTTGAAGGGAGGATTTTGTGCGCCTACTACCATTGCGGCGGTAACACCTTGGGTACGCAGCAGACACGTCAGAACGGTAGATCTTTGCAAGCACAAAACACGCTTGGGATACCAAACGCATGCACCGTTCACGGCATCACAAACTTGCTGCACGACATCTCCTTTTATCTGTCGTTGAGCTATCGGCCAATGGCTGACCACGGAACACATCTTCGGAAAATTACTTCCGAAGCCGCGCACATCGAAGATCAGAAGAGCAAGCAGCGCTTTCATTGTGAGAAAATTCACTTCCGCACTCCCTTATCGGATCGACTGTGGTTCGTTGACCGATTCAGCCAGAGCTTCAGCAGCTTTGCATTGTTGGACAGCAGCAGGGAAGTCGAGGGGGTGGATAAGTTCAAGCCGTTCAAGTGCGTCCAAGAACTCACGAAGATCGGCGGCCGCCACTTCTGAAGTCAACTGGAACCTTGTCGTCAACGTGGCAAGGATCTCTGCTTCCGTTGCTCCTTGCTGCAGATACTGAAACACGAGAGACCCTGTTGGATTCAATCGGAGCACCTGGCCGGTATGGATCGCCAAGACGACCGCTCCGTCTTGGTTGTGAGTGGCGCGCACGCTTTTTGAAACTTGGTACATCGTCACCTCTCATTGCTTCCGATTCGCGGGAAGCCGAAGCTTTCTGAACGAGAATGTGACACGCGGATTGGCTGAAGACCAGTGAAAGGCGAATCTTTTCGGAAGAACGACTCAGACGACTGGAACTCGCTGATAGATAATGAACTAAGAGTCCGTTTGCTACGGCGCGGCGAATTGTAATGTCCGCTATTGCGTCCTAATCTAGGTTGCGAAATGTCTTCAAAAGCATCGACACATATCGGCGGGTACTCACCGCTTTTTACGAAATTTGGCCAAATGCTCGTCGAGGTTTATCGACGAAAGGGGACGACGAGCAATCGACCGTCGCTGACTGTTCTTGCCATCCTGCGCCTCGAGTGAAATCCCAAGCACCTGCAGTGTACGTAGTATCAAGCCAATCGCGGCTCGTGGTTTTCCCTTTTCAACATCCACGACCCATTTGCGGCTGGTATGAGAACGCTCGGCGAGAGAGGTCTGATTGAGCCCCATTTTTGTTCGCCGATCTCGGATAAGGGCACCAATATGTCTAGGAGTGCGAATTCTCATGTATGTCACCGATCGGTGACATCCTGACACGTAACCGATCGGTGACAAGCCTCCCATCACTATCTAGGTAATAAGAGAAGTTCGGTTTTTAATTCGACAAGCGCTTCGGGGTGAGAATTATTCGCATCATCTAAGAAAACCCGGCAATGGAGATGCCCGCGACGGTTGGACCAGCTGTCAAAGAACCCTCTCGAACGTCCTCTTGGATTCGGCCATCAGCCAGAATCAGCATTCTCGGGAAGATGGACAACGTCGAATACCGATGGGAGACAACCATGAACGTGGTTCTCTGAAGTTTGCTTTGAAGGTTGCGCAGGACCGCTGCCTCTCCACCAGCGTCCAGGCAAGAGGTGGCTTCATCCAGAATTAGAATTCGCGGCTCTTGCAGCAACGCGCGGGCGAGGGCCAGCCTCTGTCGCTGGCCACCGGAAAGTTGGCACCCCCCTGGTCCGATCCGTTGGTGAAGTCCATGTGGCAGGGTTGCAACGAGAGTGGATAGACCCATTTCCGCGAGAGCCGTATCTATATTCTCTAGAGATGCTCTCTGGCGTACCAGCCGCAAGTTTGAGATCACTGAACCATCAAATAGGACCGGATCGCGTGGCAAATAGCACACGTAATCACGAAGGCTTTTCAGGTCAATATCGCGAAGATCTAAGCCTCCGAGCTTTATCGATCCCGAGAGTGGGTCGTAAAGTCTGGCGATGAGCTTGGCTAAAGTGCTTTTTCCGGCGCCGTTCTCCCCTGCGATCGCCACTTGTTCCCCGGGACCGATTCGCAAGCTGGAAATGTGCAACAGATTTGGTTGCCGGCGATATCCGAACTTAACTTCTCGAAGCTCGATTTCTCGCGTCTCATTCTTTGCGATCCGCAAGGCACTTGAGGAGTTGAGCACCTGTGGTTTCAAAGCGAAAGCCGCTTGCAGCTGACGAATGCTGGCGAACACCTTCTGTGTCCTCACGTAGAGCTCCGCTGCGCCGCTTAACGGTTCAAAAAGCTGCGCTACAAAACCGTAGAAGGCAACCAGGCTTCCGACGCTCAGCTCAGCTTTCAAAACGCTGGCCCCGCCATAGCCCAGGACGCCGCACAGCGCGAGGACCAGCGGCAAAGAACTGCAGGTGGTGAAACGAATGCCGGTGCGATTAAGGCGTTGCTGCGAACGGATTGAACGAGCCCACAGACAAAAGGCTTTTCGTTCCTGTCGCTTCTCTTGCCCCAAGAGTTGAATGGCCAGCGCAGAGGCAACATGCTCTTGCAGAAAATTATTGCTCGCGAGGCGCTTGGATTGCGTGTCATCAGCATCCGCTGAGAGTTGCTTGCGATAGTGCTGTCGCGTGATCAGGAAAATCGGAATGAGCGGAATGATGACGAGGGTCAAGACTGGACTCAATAGAAACATTGCTCCCAACGTGACGATGGTTGTCAGGAGCATGCGCAGGCCTGCCGGCAGGAGATCTGAGCCGAAAACTGAGACTTCATCAACCGGTTCTTTGAGCGGGTACATGGCTTCGCTTGCTGGGATCTCCTCGTAGTAATCTGCGGAAAGTGTGTCCAGATGCCGCAATAACGAGGTTCGTAGGTTTAATCCTAATTTCTGCGCAGCGGTCAGCATGAGATAGCTGCCGAAGCTGTTCAGGGCAGTTTTTCCCTCTTGTGCCACGAATATTAGCCCGATTGCCAGAATGAGTGAGCCTACGTCCCGCTCTGGGAGTATGTGGTCAATGATCCACTTAAGTACTAGGGGAGTGAGAAGCGCCAGAAAACTGGCGCCGACAAGACACAAAAAGCTTGCCAGGTGCCAGCGAAGCAGCGGTTTAATCCGTGCAACAAGCCATCGGATTTCACTGCGACCTCTCGTTGGTCTGGCTCGCCGGTGAGAGAGGCCCGAATCAAGCACGGAGATAAAATGCAAGCAGAGTTTGACGGTATGTGGGGCTTGGGGCCCCTGTCCACAGAATTGGAACGATGTTCAGCATTCGCCCAATCTGTTCGAGGTCCTCGGGGAAAGAAAAATCATCGCAGAGCAGTTTTGCGGTCTGCCTCGTTCGGAAATTCACAGATCTCAGGTAAGACGCCGGAGAATGGCGACAACTTGTCCCACAACCTCAATGTCTTTTCGATGGCGGAACTGCAGCGTACGCGGGACATGTTCGGTGTAGGGGTGAATGACTAATGTGCCGTTCTCAACGTCGCAGCAGGCACACCAATACTGGCCATCGCGCTGCAACAACAGGTAAACCGGCTGCTTCCATAGGGGTTTGGAGGGAAATGAGCAGGGGCCTTCCTGCGGTGATTGATAACTGCCAGCAGGCCATTTGTGAGATAAGGGTTGAGCGGGCGGTGATCGCCACCGATCCAGAACAAATTGTCGATCGAAACATCTCGCATGCCAATCAAAGGTGCCAACGCTCTCCGTAGAAAAAACGGGACCTCCTCGACAGTCTCCAGCAGGTGCTCAAGAAGACCGGTGTCAATCGCGGGAATCCCTTCGGAAGGTTCCGCTATTGCTCTTTCAATCAAGCTGTCCGGCATGGCTTCGGTTCCGGCCTGATCAAGGGAAATGCCAATCGATTTTAAAGCTGACGCAAAGCTCAGGCCATATACGCAGCAGAGCGTGACCAATTTGTGCAGTCCACGAGGCGGTGTGCCGCGGGTTTCATAATCGCAAATGGAACTGGCGGCAAGTCGATGCCGCGCGTCATTTAGAGCGTCTGAAACTCGTTGACTCTCAAGGCTAGCTTCTCGGTATGAGAGTCCCGCATTCGAGCGTGCTAACGTCAGGAACTGATGAATCGACTTGTTCTCGAGAAGAGACCTCGGCTTCCACAATTTTGCGAGATCATTCGGCACCTCAGGCCGTAGCCAATTCGCCAGTGACCTGATCTCATGATCTACAACCCCGAGAAGTTTCGCTTCTAATTGCAGCTTAAGTTCAACCAGCCCAAATGAGAGCTGCGTTCCAACTGGCACAATCACCCGCTCGCTTACCCGCCGGATTCTGGAGCAGAACAGTCCTTTACTATGCTCGAATAGAAATATCCGCTTAGACACAATGTCGTCGTGGCTGGGAAACGACTCGCCAATTAGTTCGGCATTGGCACGCACTATGCTGCCTGGAAGTAAGTCCGGAAACGCCAGGGCGTCATCCGCGCCAATCTTTGCGTACAGGAATTTCTGGGTGTCTGCTCGAAGTAGCGACACGATCTTTCTTGGACCCGTTTGCTGCAGCACTTGTGATAGAGGTGCGATTGGACGAATAGCGTTGTTAGCGCCCCTGCTCCGGAACCACGGCACCCTCGCTTGCCGATCCATCAAGGTTTTATCGATCAGAGCAGTGCGTTTACGCGGGAGCTGTGCCTGCAATCGCGGAATATCCTCAACCTCTATACCAAAGACTCGAAGCCAGTCCGGGAAGCAATAATTAGAAATGTGGCTCAAAGCAAACACCTGATAAATAGTTGGTGTGAAAGCTTGCTGTCGAAGGTCGTAGTAGAGATTGTGTGGAAGAAAGTACGGCGACGACTTACCGTAGAACGCTTTCGATTGCTGCGAAGCTTGGTAAAGGGAGAGCCCCTTGCTCGCCAGAATTCTTTGAACTCTTTCCGTTACATCGACGCTGGTTGAAGAAAGCCGCCCGGAATCCGAAGCCACGTTCCGTCATAACAAATCCGCGTCGGGACATGCCATGTACCTATTTCCGGTGTTCCGGCGGGCGAACGGATAGCTGGAGACGGTGCAAGCAAGAAGGAAGAAGTGTCTCGGAAATTCGAATAGGGCAACCATTCCATTGGTCGCAATACCGACCGCCGACGGTCCTACATTTTTCGTTTTCAGAACAATATGCAATGTTTTGTTGAAGGACCGCGGTTCTGCGGTACTATAGTCCGATTTGTGAGGCTGTCGTCCGGTGTCGGAGCTGTCATCGAGCCCGTCAAGTAGTTCGCGGCTCAAAGCTGAAAGGGAACGTCTGTCCTTATCCATCCGCGACGTCTCATTAATGACCCGGGACATCGCCAAGCAGAGAAACAGCGCTGACTATTACATCGCACACTCTACGCTCGCGGATATCGAAAATGGAAAGCAGATGCCCAGTGTCTGTAAGCTGTACAGCCTGAGTGTCATCTATAAACGTCACTTTGATGAGCTGGCTTCCTGGTGCGGTGTTCCTATAGCGGAAGCAGAGAAAGAGCACAGAGCCCTGGCTTTTCCAAGGACCTATCTTCTGGGCTCGCCTTCTGAAACTGCGGCCCGCGTAATTCTCACCGCTTCCGAACTCAGACAGAGATTGCGGTCGGAGCCAACCAATTTGGTGTCGCGAATGCTCGATGCCTGGAGAGGACAATTCCCAGCAACGCTTCTCCAGTACCTTGATTGGGAGAAAAACCTGTACGGATATGTGGGAATGCGCGATTACACCTTATTTCCACATGTTCGCCCAGGATCATTTGTGCAGATTGATCCGCGGTACAAAAGGATTCTGCCGTTAAGCTGGCACGGCGAACATGATCGCCCCGTCTATTTTTTTGAGCTTCGCGATTCGTATGTGTGTAGCTGGTGTGAATTGCACGATAACGATTTGATTCTTGTCCCGTCCCGCGAGTCAGGCCGTGAAGCTCGCCATGTGCGCTATCCGAATGACGTCACCATCGTTGGGCGAGTGACGGCGATCAGCATGCGAATCGCGGATGCAACCGGGGGTGAAACAGCAGCTGGCGGCACACATCAAACAAGGATTGACGGTTGCCGGAGTTCCTCGTAGGCAGCAAGCCGGCGGCGTGCCTTTAGGTAGATCATAATTTTTAATTGTCGCGCATCGAGCGGATTTCGCGCCAGAAAGTACTTCGAACCGAGGCTACCGTGGTGCCGAGTAGATTAGAGATTTCCTTCCACTCATATCCGCAAACTCTAAGACATAATGCTTCGGCACTTCTCTGACTGAGTCGCTGGATGATTTTGTCAAAATCGAGTCGCGCATTTGTCTGCGCAATCCAACTCTCGTTGGACGCCCAACTTCCCAGTTGTTGTGGCTCTCCGACCAGCTCAATCCGCGACAACTTCCTCCCATAGCGGCGCAAGGTCCGGGTGAAGACTACTAGCAATAATCCGTTTTTGCATGGGTACGATGGTGCGCCAATGCGATCCAGATAACGAGAGACCTGCGAAACCGATTTTTCCATGAGTTCGCCTGCGGGCGCATTATCCGCGAGCAGGGAGGCGGTCCGTCGACAAGCTTCTGCCCATAGCTCCCGGGCCGCCGACTGAACGTCAGGTCGAATCGGCCGGCCAGCATTATCCTGGTCCCGATCCCACCAAACGGGTCTTTTCGCAGCGGGACTCATCACTGCACCGCCACGTTAGTGCGAGTCCTGAAGGCGAGAGAGATTTCTACGCGGGGCGGATGCTTGAAGGATATGAGGTGGGGAACATTTTCCGGTTCGAGGAAATGGGATAAGTGTGCGGCTGGCATAGCTCATCGTCGCGCGTTTCGGGCGTATGCAGACGGTGCCTGTTGTTTCCGGTCGGCAGTTCGGACGTATGGTACTGATGTAAATGTTGGAAACCCAACTCAATTCTTGGGACTGCGCGGGAATTGATCGATTTTCGGCCGAACTGAAATCGGCGTAGGAGTGACCGTCAAAATGCCGGACGACACGGTCGTTATTCCGAACGACCGCAACCTGACATCGCTTCAAAATACTACTCGACAATTTTCTCGATATTGAAATCTTTAATTTGCCTGGAGCGGGGCGTATTGCGGCACATCTTCAGACACCGCGAGAATACATTTTTTTCCATCAAATTCGATCTTGTCGGCGGAATATGCCGTAAGCCTAATCTCGCCGGACTTAGTACGAAGGCGTGTGATGACGTTTTTGACCGGCCCGTTTTCGAGAAGGCTAAATAGATAAGAACGATCTGACAGGTCCTCCCAAATTCCAAGATCGTTCAGGGTACGCCCCACGAGTTCCTGGCGAGAGTACCCATACCGACATTCAAAGGCACGGTTTACCTCCAGGAATTCCCCCTCCTTATATGTAGTGATCGAGAACGGGGCCGGGCTCGTATGGAACAACTTCTGAAATCGGTCCTCTGAAATCCGCCGTTCTCCCTCAGCCTGCAACAGTGCAGCCTCCGTCGCTTGAAGATCTGAAAGTCGATTCGTCAGTTCCGAAGCAAAAATTTCTGACCGGGCATACAGGCGCGCATTCTCGATGGCAACCGCGGCCGGTATCGCGAGGAGTTCCGTGCGGCGAACATGTTCTGGTGTTAGTTGGTTGGGTTCAGTGTGCCCCACGGAGAGGAAACCTAAGTATTCACCGGAAGCAATTAAAGGTACCGAAATCCAAGAACGCAGGTGTGCATGTCCTTCGAAACTTGACCAATCGCCTTCCTGCCTCGTGTCAGGAATCAAAATGCTCTTCTTGTCTCTCGCTACTCGGCGTAGTAATCCACATTTCTCATCGACAAAGGACCACCGCATTCGTGGGGTTAGTTCGTCAGGTTCGGATACTATGCGTTCTCCGAGCGCCAACCAGTGCGGCCCCCCTTCAGGAACGATGACCCGCGCGCAGCTGTAGGGCACGACCTCGGCGAGCGATGCCAGTAGCGCGGACATCACTTTGTCCATGTGAAGATCCTGAGTAAGCAAGAGAGTTACCCTGCGCAGAGCTTCTTCTTCGGACCACGCGGATTGTGCCGCCGCCAGATTCTCGGCAACCTGCGCTTCAGCTTGCTTTTGTACGGTAATGTCCAGCGCAGTTCCTAGCAGGCGTACGAGCTTGCCCTCGCTGTCTCGGTCGGGGAATCCCCGCACCCAAACCCAGCGAGTTTCTCCATCAGGCTTGCTGATTCGAAATCTTTCGTCAAAATGCCCGGTATCGGAAGCCTGGATGAACTTTGACACGACGTAAGCACGATCATCAGGATGTATCACCTCTAAACAGGAAGATGGATTCTCTAAAAAAGATCTGTTTGTGCGTCCGGTAATTCCTTCATATGCGTGATTCACGTACAAAGCCTTTTTTGTGTCTGCATCGACCATCCAAAAGATTTCCTGGATTTTTCCGGCAACATGGCGGAATTGTTCTTCGCTGGCCTGGAGTGCGCTCGTTGTTGCGTTCTGTTCGTAGCGGAGTTGGCGAAAGATCTTGGATCCGACCAAGACAAAAGCGCCAGAGCACAGAAGAAAAAAGGTGATTACGGCCAAAACGGCTTGCTGAGTTTGGACGTTCGCGACGAGGATAAAAATGAACAGTGCAGAACAGGCTCCCATGAGAAGGGCCAAAACCAGGCGCCATGAAGGATCGGGGAACTTTGCAAAGAGGTTTTTAAAGCGGAATGCGCCAACTTGGTCCATGACTACATCCAGATTTCCCGCGCCAATATAGGCGCCGGCCGGACCGAAATACCGGAAGACATCCCGGATTGGTGCCAATAGTACCACGACCGAATTTGACCGGCCGATCTATTTTGTCGGACTGCGCGATGGTTATGCCAGCAGCTGGTGCGAACTGAGCGAACTTCCCCTCGAGAACAATTCGACTTTTACGTGGATCTTCGTTAGGGCGTATGAAGAGTCTCTATTCCGATGATCTAGCGAGAGTCGAAGGCTGGGTTTCCCTTGAAGCGTGCAGACATTGTCTAGCGCCGCTGACAGCTTTCAATCTTGGCAGCCGATGATCATGTCGCAGGCGAGACCAGTCCCAGGTCGTCTCTCGCCCATGCGGAGACATCCCGGTCTTTTTCTGCAAGAAGATTCTGAACGACTCAATGAGTCCCGTTAGCACAAAAAGCACGATTTTATTGACAGCGCGATGGTCCATGAGTTAGCGTTTACCTTCTGTGGATAAGCGGTGACCCAAACGGGTGATCCTAGGTATGTTCCGGTCATCGGTTGGCGAGTGTCTATGGATGAATCCATTCTGGTGATCGGTAGTGTCAACGTCGATCTAGTGCTTAAAGTTCCTGAGTTGCCGCGGGCGGGGGAGAACGTGATTGGCGATACCTACATTCGGGTACCGGGAGGGAAGGGGGCTAACCAGGCCGTGGCCGTGGCTCGACTGGGAGGAAACGTCACATTCGTTGGAAAGACGGGAAATGACGCAGACGGTGCTTTCCTGTCGCGGAATCTCGATTCAGCTGGAGTTAACACCGAGTTTCTACTTGCTGATGAACGCGTCAACTCTGGCCTGGCAGTCGTGACTGTGAATGCTTGCGGTAAAAACAACATTGTCGTTTTTCCCGGTGCGAATCTAGAAATTGGAGAGTCTGTCGTCCGTGCCGCCTTCGACGCGCGGCCTTACGACGCGGTGCTGTTGCAACTAGAAACCTCACCAAAGATTGTCATTGAGGCTTGCAGAGTTGCGCTCGATAGAGGTGTTCCGGTCTTCTTGGACGCCGGTCCCGCACAGCCCTTTCCACTGGAAGCCCTAGCGCCCATCTTCATCATCAGTCCGAATGAAACGGAGACGCTTGCTTTAACCGGTATTGCGGTTAAATCGCTCGCGGATGCCGACCGAGCAGCGTCACTACTGATCCAGCGGTCTGGGGCGAAGGCAGCCGTCCTTAAACTCGGCGAGAACGGCGCGTACCTGAGATGTGTAGACGGCGATTCCGAGCACTTTCCCGCATTCCCAGTTACGGCAGTGGACACAACAGCTGCGGGTGATGCGTTCAGTGCCGCCTTGGCAGTGACATACATCCAAACCAAAAATCTACACGCGGCAATAACAGCGGGAAACAAGGCAGGCGCACTGGCGACGACGCGTTTCGGCGCACAGTCTTCTCTGCCAACGGCAGCCCAGTTAGCTGCTTTCAACCCAAAGCCAACGAGGCAATATGCGGTATAGGGTCGCACCCTCGCTGATGTGTGCGGATCTTCTGAGATTGGCCGATCAATTGAAGGAGTTGGAACGCGCGGGAGTCGACTATCTACACATTGACGTAATGGACGGACACTTCGTGCCTAATCTGGCATTGAATTTAGATTTAGCCCGTCAGGTGCAGGCTTACACAGAGGTGCCATTGGATGTGCATCTCATGGTTAAAAATCCCGAAACCTACATCGAGGCGGTGCGGACTTTGACACCGCAACGGGTTTCCTTTCATGTCGAGGCAACAACGAACCCCATTCGACTGGTGCGCGCTCTCAAGGGCGGTAAAACGCAGGTCGGCCTCGCAATCAATCCGGCAACTCCGCTGGAGACATTGAATTACCTACTGGATGAAATTGATTACGTTCTTGTGATGACCGTGGAACCGGGTTTTGCGGGGCAGGCGTTTATTCCGGAAATGCTGTGCAAGATTACATGCCTAGAGCGAATTGCGATCGCTCGTAAGAAGCAGGTAGAGATTGAGGTTGACGGCAATCTGAATTCAAAGTGGGCGAGTGAATGTATCCAACATGGCGCGTCGGTACTGGTCGCTGGCACATCAAGCGTGTTTCGTGGAGACGGAAATCTTTATGAGGCCTGTATCGCATTTCGTCGCGAAATTGATTTTCTTCGACCAGAGTCAGAAAGGCCGGTCGCGCAAAGTTGCTAGGAGGTAGTTTGGCCGCATTTGATCGAGTATTCATAGTTGCGAGTGGTGATCTCCGCCAGTCGGCCAACAGAACGTGCTGGCCTGCGCAAGCAAAAGTTGAAGCATCCCTTACCGAACTACTTGCGCGTTTGGGCTGCAAGGCGGAGCGCGCGCACCCGTTTCATGCTGGTAAGGGGCATGGATTAATTGATAGTCAGCGCATGGGGATGGACGTGTTTCGTAGCATTCCCAACTCTGCTCCTGTCATCATCGTGGAAGCGATGTGGCAGTACAGCCACCACGTCCTGGCGGGGCTGATAAAGCATCGAGGACCGATATTGACGTTGGCAAATTGGAGTGGCCAATGGCCCGGATTGGTCGGCATGCTGAACCTGAACGCTTGCCTGACAAAGGCCAACGTCCCGCATAGCACTCTGTGGACGTCTGATTTTACAGACGAGTATTTCCTTGACGGGATTACTCGGTGGCTCAGTGGGGTTTCGATTGCTCACGATGTCAGCCACGTGCGGCCGTTCTCAGCCGAATCTGCGGAACCGGCGGCGCGCAAAATTGGGGCTGAGCTTGCAAAATGCTTGAAGACGCAGCAAGCCATCTTTGGGGTTTTCGACGAAGGATGTATGGGGATGTACAACGCCATCATCCCGGACGAACTATTGCATGACACCGGTGTCTTCAAGGAGCGGCTGAGTCAGTCTGCTTTGTATGCGGAGATGCTCACGATCCCCGACTCAGAATCGAAAAAGGTGCTCTCTTGGCTACAGAGCCGAGGAATGAAGTTCGATTTTGGAGAGAGCGAGGCGACGGATTTGACCGAAGCCCAAGTCATTTCGCAGTGCCAGATGTACATCGCTGCCGTGCGAATCGCTCACGATTTTGGATGCGATGTCATTGGAATCCAATACCAGCAGGGTTTGAAGGATCTCACGCCAGCGTCTGACCTTGCTGAGGGTCTCCTTAATAACGTGGATCGTCCCCCAGTCTTTAGTCGCGATAACGGGAGGGTACTCTACGAGGGCCGGGCTCTTCCGCATGCCAATGAAGTGGACGAGTGCGCCGGGTTGGACGCTCTGGTAAGCAATCGTGTATGGACCGCCTTGGGTCTGCCTCCAGAAACCACGCTGCATGATATTCGTTACGGCGACTGGTATCAGCTGAATGGAAGTAAAGAATTTGTGTGGCTCTTCGAAATCTCGGGAGCCGTACCGGCTAGTCATCTAGAGGGTGGATATCTGGGTGCAAGGAGCATGCGGCAACGCCCTGAAATATTCCGGTTGGGCGGTGGCACGCTACGCGGAGTTAGTAAGCCGGGCGAGATCGTTTGGAGCCGCGTTTTCGTTGAACAGCACAAACTCAAGGTGGATATCGGCCGTGGTGCGGCGGTCAAGTTGCCAATGGAAGAGAACGAAAGGCGCTGGCAGATGACAAATCCCGAGTGGCCGATCATGAATGCCGTCCTGTATGGCGTACAACAGGCGCAGATGATGCACCGCCATAAATCAAACCATATTCAAGTGCTATATGCGCCGGATACAAAAACGGCGAATTCGGCGCTTGCCACAAAGGCAGTTATGTTTCATGAGCTAGGGTTGCAGGTCAACATTTGTGGAACTGAGAATGGATTAGCTTTGTAGGAGTTCCAAGGGGGGGCGATTGATAAAAGAATACAAATTGGGCATGACAACGAACGCACTGAGCGCCGACCAGTCGAATAATTCTAGGGGTCTTTCCTGGTGCGCTAAATGGATGTTAGCTCTTGGCATTTTTGCCGTTGGAAGCGTCGCGGGAGCGCAGATTCAGGATTTGTACAAGATCACGGATGGAAGATTTGCCGCACACGTTGAATATCATCAGGTGAATCTGGCACCGGGTGAGGAGATCGTGCTGGCGGACATCGCAGGCCCAGGAAAGATTACTTACTTCTATTACACCGATGACAGCAATCAGCATCCCGCTCAAGGAACCGGTTTCATGTATCCAGGCTTAGTATTGAAAGCTTATTGGGACAATGCCACCGAGCCGAGCATTGAGGTTCCGTTATGGAATTTCTTCGGCGCATTCGGGCGTAAGACGATCGATTACCAGTCGCTGCCGATGCAGATCAACCACTATTGCTACATGTCCTATTTGCCGATGCCATTTTCTTCCCATGCACGTTTGGTATTAACAAATGATGGCGATGAACGCTACTCGCGATCCGTCGCCTGGGGAGTTGATTATGACCAGGATTCCACGTACGCAAACCAGGCGAGCCGGTTACATGCTGCATATAACCGCTCAAATCCGACGCAGAATTCACTTCATACGATTTTGCAGGTAAAAGGACGAGGACAATACATAGGCAACTTCCTCCAGGTGAACACGAATTATGAGGGCTGGTGGGGTGAGGGAGACACGATCTTTGACATAGACGGCAACAAGCTGACACATACACCTGGAACAGAAGATGAGTACGGTTCGACATGGTTCTTCGAACACACGTATTCATACGTTTACAGCGGGTACATTCAGATGGACGAAGGCAAGAACCGTATGTATCGGTGGTATCTGGCAAATCCTGTGAGATTTCAGAAGTCTCTGCAGGTTGACATTCAGAACCAACGCTACCAGAACGGACAGACTCCCAGTCAGGATGATTACACCAGCGTTGCGTTTTGGTATCAGGAAGGTGCACATGCAGCGCCTACCATACTGCCGTATAGAAGCAGAATTGCTCCAAGCCGGGGAGCGACTTATTCCAGACCCGAGTAGTGTGGCCCAAACCATGCAGGCAGGAGAAATTCATTCATGTTGTCAACAGGTAAAAAGGCGCGTGGGTACGGGTTTTTAGCAGGAATCGAGTGTATCTTCGTCATCTTGTTGTTTTCAGGTTGCAATCGGCATCCTTCTTCATCTTCCGGCGAGAGAGTGCATCAAGTGCCCTCAGGACAACCGATCAGACTTGCCTTCGTACCCAACGCACCAACTGCTTTCTGGGACATGGCGCAGCATGGACTGCGGAAGTTTGAAAAAGAAACAGGTGTTCACGTAGACCTTAAGTTCCCTCCGACGGGCAGCGTAGAAGAGCAAAACCAAATCCTGGAGGGGCTCGAAAGCCAAAATTACAGCGGAGTCGCTCTGAGCGTGATTGCGCCCCAGGACCAAGTGCGCGATATCAATCGCGCAGCCGCGCAAATGAATGTGGTAACCACCGACTCGGATGCGCCATTGTCCAATCGACTCGCATTTGTTGGGCCGAAGCAATACGATGCCGGGGTAGCGGCCGGTAAGGAGATATTGCGACTGTTCCCGAAAGGCGCGAAGATCGCACTCTTCTGCGGAGATTTGACTGCCGAGAATGCGGTTGAGCGAGTGAAAGGAATCAAAGCGGCAACCCAAGGGAAGAATGTTGAAGTCGTTGCTATGAAAGAGGACGGCAAGGACCGCACCCGCGCGCGGTCTCAAGTGGAAGATGTAATCACTGCCTACCCCCAGGTCAACTTGCTCGTCGGATTATGGTCGTATAACGGACCTGCGATTCGCGATGCGCTGATTGGCAGCGGCAAAGCCGGGAAAATCAAATCCGTTGTATTCGACGAAGAGCAGGGAACGCTCGAAGGCATTCGCACTGGAGTGATTGACGCTACGGTTGTCCTTACTCCGTTCGACTACGGCTACCAATCCGCCAAGCTGCTTTATGACTTAGCCCGAAACGGCGAAAAGGCGCTCCCGCCGGGAGGCGTAATCGACACCGGATTTAAGGTACTGCACGCCTCCGACTTGCCAGCATTTACGGCGATGATGGACGAAGAGAAGAAATGGTAGCCCTGCCCGAGGACCCGGTTTGTATATGGTGAGTTCCTACTCCGGACCACTGCTTGAAATGCGCGAAGTAGTGAAACGCTTCCCCGGCGTTACCGCACTCGATCATGTTTCAATTTCTCTTGAGAGGGGCGAGGTTCATGCTCTAATGGGCGAAAACGGCGCCGGTAAATCTACCCTGATGAAAATTCTGAACGGCGCATTGTCTCCAGATGAAGGCTCGATTGTTCTCGACGGCACTCCCGTTGAACTCTCGAGCATCACTGTTGCCAAGTCGTTAGGTATCGCTTTGGTTCATCAAGAGGTTTTGCTCGCCCCCAATTTAGACGTCGCCAGCAACATCTTCCTGGGGCACGAACCGACGGCATCGTTCCTGCCAGTGCTCGACCGAAAGCGGATGAATGTAGAGGCGAAGCGTCTTCTCGCGAGAGTGGGATTGAATGTTTCTCCGACTACTCTTGTCGCGAGTCTCACAACGGCGCAGATGCAGATGGTGGAGATATGCAAGGCTCTTAAGGACCAGGCCCGGATTCTCATCCTCGATGAGCCAACATCCTCACTTGCGACTCGGGAAACTGAACGGTTGTTGGACATCATTCGTGAGCTGCGCCGTTCATCCGTTACCGTGGTCTACATCTCACACCGTATCGGAGAAGTGCTGGCGATAGCGGACCGGATTACGGTCTTACGCGACGGGCATGACGTTGGGACACTAAACGCGCGAGAAGCGGACGCGAACAAGATAGTCTCAATGATGATCGGGCGCGACCTGAAGAATTGGTTTCCAAAGCGCGACTCCGTTCCTGGTGAAGTGGTTCTATCGGTTGAATCCTTGCGGGTTCCAGGAGCTCCTTGTCCGCTTTCCTTTGACGCAACTCGCGGTGAGATTCTAGGGTTTGCCGGCCTCGTGGGTTCCGGACGAACGGAACTGATGGAGGTGCTCGCAGGAATACGGAGCGCGGAGAGTGGGTCCATCATTTTCGAGAACAGAACTATGCGTCATACAAATGTGCGGCAAGCAATCGAATGCGGGATTTGCCTGGTACCAGAAGACCGGAAGCTGCAGGGGCTTATCCTTTCGATGAGCGTTGCTGAAAATTTGGCCCTTCCAGGTTTGCGCTATCACTCGCGAGCGTACCGGTTTCAACGAAAGTGGCAAGACAAGCTTGCACATGAATCCGTCAAAAAATTCCGGATACGTTCGTCCGGCATTTCGACCAAAGTCGCGACGCTTTCCGGAGGAACCCAACAGAAAGTGGTGCTAGCGAAATGGCTAGCTCTTAAACCGAAGTTGCTGATTCTAGACGAGCCCACCAGAGGCATTGATGTCGGAGCTCGGGCCGAAATCTATGAGCACATTGTGGCGCTGGCGGAGTCCGGGATGACGATACTCTTGGTGAGTTCCGACATGGAAGAAATCCTCGGACTGAGTGACCGCGTGGTTGTTCTCTGCGAGCGACGAATTTCTGGAATTGTGGCGCGAGTTGACGCTGACAAAGAGCTGATCGGTACCTTAATGACCGGAGCCCGGGCGGCATGAGACGTGAAGCCGGAATCGCCGTCGCGCTTGTGTGCATATGCCTATTGATTGGCGGCTTCAATCAGGATTTTTGGTCGAGCGCCAATCTGTTGAACTCTGCACGCCAAATCTCAATGCTGGGCATTTACAGCATTGGTATGGCTTTTGTGGTCATCACAGGAGGTATCGATCTTTCGGTCGGCTCGATTGTAGGACTAACAGGTGTCATTATTGCTACTCTGATCACCCGAAGCGGCGAGCCGCCCGTAGTCGCTGTAGCGGTCGCAGTCGCGATCTCTGTGACGATCGGCTTGTCCCAGGGACTCCTCATCACGCGATTGAACTTGCAGCCTTTCATCGTGACTCTGGCTGGAATGCTACTGCTCCGCGGCGTATCCCAGACAATCTGCAATGGCGGAACCATCAGCCTGGGGGCTTCGCCGTTTCGTGATCTGGCGGACAGCGGATTTATTGAAGTTCACGGCGAATATTTGCTCTCTTATCCAGTGCTGATCTTCATGGTCACAATCGGTTTGGGTGGGTACCTATTGCATTACACGGTGTTCGGGCGATATGCGTATGCGATCGGCGGAAATCGAGAGGCCGCCCTGTACTCTGGCGTCAGCGTAAAGCAAGTTGAACTCGGCACGTACGTCATATCCGCTGCGCTGGCTGGCGTGGCCGGCGTCGTTTATGCCGCATATATAGGGCAGATGTCTCACACAGTGGGTACCGCTTATGAACTGGTCGCGATTGCTGCAGTTGTACTTGGCGGATGTTCGCTGCGCGGTGGGGAGGGCAGCATTCTTGGCGTCGTAATCGGCTCTGCGTTAATGAAAGTAATTGAAAATGGAATCAATCTCTTCAAGATCGATTATCACGACAGCAGCGGCGTATTACACGAATGGCGGCTCAATACTAATTGGCAATATATCGTGATCGGTGGGGTAATCTTGCTCGCCGTTATTCTCGATCAGACGAGGCAGTTGAGAGCGCAAAAGATCCGGCGCGGAAAATCTTCGTCCAGTCCAGAAGTGGCGAGACCGACTCCCGATCATACGGATGCTGCGATTGCCAAGTCGCGGCCATAATCTGTGTGATCCGCAGGGCGGACAATGAAGTTCCGATCGCAACAAGCGTTGCTCAGGGTGGTTTGATGTGGCAGAGCAATTTCAGCAGAAGGTACACATGCCAATCTCTGCGTTTTTAATTCCTCTGCTCGCGCTCGCATCAGGGCTGGGATGGTCACAAACACCGCCTGTGCCTGAATCCTCTTCCGAAGAAATTCAAACCCACATGAAAGCCGCCCGTGCGGCTGAACAGAATGGGGATTTGCAAACCGCAATTGGAGAATACAGGAGGCTGATTCGATTACTGCCCGATGTTGCCGAGATATATAACAATCTCGGGATCGATTACTATCAGGCACATCAACCAGAACTGGCGCTCGTTTCTTTGCAGCGCGCGCAAAAGCTGAACCCGAATTTAACCTCCCCGGTGTTGTTCTCAGGACTCGCCTTATACCAGCTTGGCCGCTATCGAGAGGCCAGCCGCGTCCTGGAAGAGAGCTGTAAACTCACTCCACGGGACGTTTTGACGCGTATGTGGCTGGTTTACACGCTAATCGCGTTGGGTGACTATGCGAATGCTTTGCCCCAGGTGAATGTTGCTTTGCGCATGGACCCGAACAACCTCGATTTGTTGTACGTGCTTTACCGCGTGCATTTGGAACTCGGGCAGAAGGACACGCAAAAATTAACTACGAAGTTTTCCGAGAGTCCGCGTGTCTGGCAGCTTGCGGCTGACCAGTGGAACCTGGCCGGCGACAAAGAGAGAGCTGCGTCTCTCAACAAAGAAGCCCAGGCGCGTCTTCCAGATCTTGAGGAGCGCCGAAATACGCCAGATGACGAACTATTTTGGAGCGCAGAAGAGCACGAAAAGGCGGCTCGCGACGCGGCGGAAAAACTGGCGCAAATGGCACCGCAAAGCGCCAGGTCATTTCAGATCCAGGCTGAAATGCTGACTGAGCAGCTACGTTTTGAAGATGCTGTTGAGAATTATCAGAAGGCTCTCGAATTGAAGGCGGATGTGCCTGAGTTGCGCGTATCACTGGGCGACATCCTGCTCCGGCTCAATCGACCTGCCGAAGCATTACAGCAATACGATCTCGAACTTGAGCAGTGGCCCAACGAATGGGTGGTCTATTTTCACAAAGGTCTGGCCTACATGCAGCTCAATGAAGAGGACCAGGCCCTTCGATCATTTATGTACGCGCGCCGGAGCGAAGTTGCAATTCCGGAGTTGCACCAACAACTTGGAAGATTGTTTCTTCGTATGCACAAATTCGGCCAGGCAATAGCGGAACTTACACTTTTTCTTGGCACCCGACCATTCGACCCAGTGGGGCATTATCTCCTGATGCTGGCGTACCGAAACACCGGGAGCCGACAGCTGATGCTGGAACAGCAGGACCTCTTCGAGAAATACTCGAGCGATCGCAAGAAACGAACAGTGGCGCAAAAAGAACTGGAGCAATTCCAGGCAAGGCGCGAGGTAGGGGAGGTTGGGCTCGACACGAAAGAAGAAAAATGAAAACTCCCGTGTCTTGTTCGCCGGTGGTAGGAGCCAACAAAAAAGTTGTAACAGGTCTTGACAAAGGAGAACGGCCGGTGGTACGGTGGGTCACCGTTAACCCAAAGTAACCGTTAACCCTTAATGGGAAAGCGGTAACCCACTGACCGATTCCATGATGAAACGGAGCCCAACGCCGTGACCTGCAATCCTAAAAATAACGTGCCGATCCGCTTTGTCGCGATCGTTATCCTCTGCCTCGGGCTATTTGCCTCGTTTGCCGCTGCGCAATCCGATCGTGGAACCATCACCGGAACTGTGCATGACCAGAATGGTCTGGCGGTGGCGAAAGCCCAAGTGTCAATCGTAAATACCGCGACGGGAGTACGCGTGGCCAACGCCAGTGATGAGCAAGGCGCTTTTGCGTTCCCTAATCTCTCGGTTGGCGGGTACGATCTCACAGTTGAATCGACCGGATTCACACGCTTTGTAGAGCCTAACATTCGGGTGGAAGTCGGCCGAACGATTTCGGTGTCCGCGCTGTTAAGAGTAGGCTCCACGCAAGAAACAGTATCGGTGCAGGCGAATAGCCAACAGCTTGACACCGAGACCAGCGATGTTGGCGATTCGGTAGCAGCAAAGCACATTATGGATTTACCGCTGCCCTTGCTGGGAGACATGAGAAACCCAGTTGATTTTCTCGCTCTGACCCCTGGGGTCAGCACCGCGACGCCCGGAGATAACACTGGTGCGGAGTGCTTTCAGTGCTCGCGACGGGACTTTCATTTCAGCGGTGCGCCCAGCGCTTCGTCGGAGGTCTACATTGATGGCATACCGGACGCAAACCCAGATTTCAGCGGTAACATCGATACAAGCCATCCCTCAGTTGAAGCCATCAGCGAATTTCGTTCGATCAATGTGAACCCTCCGGCGCAGTACGGCCTGGCAAGCGGTATCGCGTCTTTTGTTACTCGATCAGGAACCAACGGCTTCCACGGAGACGTGTACGATTTCCTGCAAAACGATCACTTGGATGCGCTTGACTTCGTCACTAAGGATCTCGGCGGCAAGAAGGCCCCATACAAACAGAACGAGTTTGGATTCACGCTCGGCGGCCCGGTGTGGATTCCCAAGGTCTATGACGGCCACGGAAAGACGTTCTTCTTTGTGAGTTACACCGGCTTCAGGTTCCGGCCCAGCGCTAATACCGTCGACCTGACTACCTTTCCGAATGCATTTCGAACTGGAGATTTTTCGAGTCAGCTGGGTTCACAACTTACAGCTCCTAATCCGAACGATCCAAGCCAGCAACTCCCAGTCTTTGATCCAGCGGGCCGCCCGATATATGCGGGAGAGATTTACGATCCGACACAGACGCGCACAGTTACCGGACCCGACGGAAACAGCTATGTAATTCGCGATCCCGTGCCAGGCAACATTATCCCCCAGAACGATCCTGCGCTCAGCAGCGCCGCGCAGAAAATTCTGCAGTTCTTCCCCACCGCGACCACCAATGGTCTATTTAACAATTACGCGCGCAATCTAAGTTCGCAAACCAACGCGGACCGTACAACCGTAAAGGTGGACCAATATTTTGGGCAGAAGGAGCACCTCGCAGTGAGCCTGAACATCGGCAGAGACATCGAGAGCAATAACGGTAACCTGTCGGGGGAAGAAGCGACGCAAAGCAATAATCCTAGCCATCAATTGAGGCTGGCGCTCAACTCCACAATATCTTCGAAGTTGGTCAACACCGTTTCAGTCGGCCTGTTGCGGGATAGTTTTCTTGCCGGACCGGTTGAAGTGTCGCCACCTCTGTCTCAATTGGGCTTGAGCGGAATTTCCTATCCTGGCGACGCCGCTTTTCCAGGCTTTAATATCCAAAATTTGACTCCTTTGGGCGGAGCGACGGTTTCGTTTGCTGCTCATAATCGGTATATCTTCCGCGACGTTTTGGATTGGCAACACGGACGCCACGGCTTCAAATTTGGAACCGAAGTGCGCAAGGTGCAGCGGAATGAGACGCCGACTACCTCTGGGTCCTATGTGTTCAATGCGCCACAATCCGGTTTGAATGGGACCGGGTTCGTAAATACCGGCAGCGGCCCTATAGCTGTGCCAATTCCCAACGGCACGGGCAGCGGAGCAGCTAGCTTCCTCTTTGGTGCAGTCAGCAACTCGCTTTATACGACTGCGGCGAACAACGAATATTATCGCTGGTCGGTATACAGCGGATTCGCCCAAGACGACTGGAAGGTAAACGATTCGCTGACGCTCAATCTCGGCTTACGTTATGACCTCCCCGTTCCTCTCACGGAAAAATACGGAAACGTTTCAAACATGGATCCAACGCTGCCAAATCCAGCTGCCAACGGTTTCTCGGGCGCTTATACATTCTATGGAAGTGGCCCCGGGCGGAATGGTAAAGCCAGAGTCGGGAATATCGACTACAACGGAATTCAGCCTCGCATCGGATTCGCATTCTCCCCTCGGGCAGATGGAGGGTGGGCAGAGAAGCTATTGGGTAATCAGCAAACGGTAATTCGCAGCGGATTTTCAATCGTACGACCGCTGGGTAATCAGAATTCGCGCGCTGGCGTTGGTTCAAATAATCTGGCAGCCGGCTTTACAGGGGTAGCAAAGACGAATGAGCCGGCAGATGCGGTCGGTTCGCCGAGTTTCTTCCTTGACCAGCCATATCCTAGTTTTGTCCCTCCTCCGTTCATCGATCCAACCCTCCTGAGTGGACCCGTAAATCCAACATGGATTCCGGCAGACGCTGGCATGATGCCGACGCAATTGAATTGGTCCTTCGAAGTCCAGCGCTCATTGTCTCCTTCGGTCGTAGTGTCTGCAGCGTATGTGGGCATGCACATCTACCATCTCGGAATTTGGGCCAAGCCAAATGAGCTGAATCCGGCGGTAGCCCAGAATTACGCGGGGGACGCTGCGGCGGATGGCTTGACGCTGAACCAATTCCTGACGCTGCCGATTACTGATTCCCGCGCCGCTGCGGCGGGAGTCAACAGTCCGTTCGCGAACTTCACGACACTATTCGGTAGCGGCGCAACTGTCGGACAGGCATTGCGCCCGTTTCCGCAGTACGGCAACATCGATGGAGTTGACTGGCCCATCGGCTCTACTCATTACAATGGCTTGCAAACTCGAGTTCAAAAGAACTTTTCGCACGGGCTGAGTCTGCTTCTGGCTTATACCTTCTCGAAGACAATTGGAGACGCCGATTCAGGTCAGATTCCGACCGCAGCTGCCCAGACCGGCATTTTCACCTCCGGTTTCCAGCAAAATTTCTACAATCAAGGAGCGGAACAAACGATCACCAGCTCTGATATTCCTCAGGCTGTGGCTCTCAGTTACACGTATGAACTACCGTTCGGGCCGCACAAGAAATTCCTGAGTTCGGGAGGAGCTCTTGGGCGCGTCGTCGGAGGCTGGTCAGTGAGTGGTATTCATACTTACCAGAGTGGCCGGCCGATGCATATCGAATTTGATCAGCCTGGGCCGGCAAACATATACTTTGCGGCGGATGGTTTCAGCTTCACGCCGGACCTCGTTCCCGGCCAGCCGCTTATCAATCCGTCCTTTAGCAAATCGTGCGCGGGACCGTTGCCTGGAAGTGCGGGCCGTTCGAGTTGTCAGTTCTACATCAACCCCGCGGCATTTACCGCGCCGCCGGTAGGACAGTTTGGCAATGCACCTCGTTACATCTCTGGACTGAGAGAATTCCCGTTCTACAACGAAGACATCTCATTGATGAAGCGAACGCAGATTACCGAGAGGGTCGACATTCAGTTTCAGGCGAACGCCTTCAACCTGTTGAATCGAACTGTTCTCGGCATCAATGGCAATGCGCTCGTTTACAACCAAGCTCCGCCAAACCTGAGCTCCAGTACCTTGCAGACTTCTGCAACTCCCTTTGGAATTCCGACATATCAACAGAACCAGCCACGCAGGATACAGTTTGCATTAAAGGTGGAGTTCTAGAAAATGAGCGCCAAGGAGAGTGATTACAACATTCATGACGTCGACAAAGAGATGTCTTCTAATAATAGCTGCCGTTGCCGTTCTTGCCCCTCCCTCAGTGATCGCACAAATGGCAAGCGGCAGCAGCTCCGGCAGCGGCGGATTGGGTAATCTGCCGCTGCTCTCGAAAGCCAAGTCCCGTTCTATCAGCGCTGAGAACTTTACCGGAGCGAAAGGCAAGGGTGGAATGGCTACCGAGGGCACCAATGCGCGGGCGGCGCGCGACCTCGGTCAGGGATGGAAAATATCTCCAGGAATTGAAATTCCAGTTGGAAAGACCTTTACTCTCGCAAGCATCACAGGGCCAGGGGTGATCCAACATATTTGGATGACCGTTGGTAATCCATGGCGCTTCGCAATCCTTCGATTCTATTGGGATGATGAAACTGAGCCATCGGTCGAGGTTCCAGTGGGAGACTTCTTCGCTTCAGCATGGGGTGAGTATGCGCAGGTTTCGTCGCTGGCAATTTGCGTCAACCCACGTGCCGGTCTGAATTCATACTGGCCTATGCCTTTTCACAAGTCTGCCAGGATAACAATAGAGAATCTGGATGAAAACGTGCTCAAGATGGCATATCAAGTGGACTATGCCCTAACAGAAGTGGGAGAGAATGAAGCGTACTTTCATGCACAATTTCGCAGGTCGAATCCGCTTCCTTACAAAACCGATCACGTGATTCTCGATGGCGTGAAGGGCTGGGGCCAGTACGTCGGGACTTACCTGGCTTGGGGCGTTCATAACAATGGGTGGTGGGGAGAGGGAGAAGTGAAGTTCTTCATCGATGGCGACAAAAAATTCCCCACCATCGCGGGCACTGGAACGGAGGATTACATTGGTGGATCCTACGATTTTGACGTCGGCTCGGGCGACAATTCTCACTTCCAGGCTTTCACGACGCCTTACTCAGGCCTATCGCAGGTTATTCGGCCAGACGGACACTATCAATCGCAAGAGCGGTTTGGCATGTATCGCTGGCATATCAGTGATCCAGTAAGATTTGAGCAGGACTTGAAGGTGACGATTCAGGCTCTCGGTTGGCGTTCGGATGGCCGCTACCTGCCACTGCAGGATGACATTTCCTCGGTCGCTTACTGGTATCAAACTGAGCCACACGTGCCGTTTCCCAAACTTCCATCAAAAGACGAATTAGAAATTCGTTAAGAAAATGCGAAACGCGTATTCCTTTTCTTCATGTAAATTAGAAATACTCTTCAGTGTTGTTACGGGCCGATGTTATTTTCGGAGGACGGCTCATTGGGACCGGGAGAAATAACGCGAATGGCCGTTCGGATGAAGGACATTGCTGCGGATCTGGGTGTATCTGCAGTAACTATTTCGAAGGTACTGAGGAATCAGGGCCGTATCAGTGCAGGAACTCGAGAACGCGTACTGCGCCGAATCAAAGAGCTGAATTACCAGCCAAATTTTGCAGCACGCAGTTTAGTAAGTGGGCGCACCTTCCTGATCGGTCTTGTTGTTCCTGACCTGACACATCCCTTTTTTGCGGCCATCGCAAAGTCGCTGTCAGGAACGCTACGAACGCGCGGATATGCCGTTGCTGTGTCGTCCTCGGAAGAAGATTGCGAGCTCGAAGCTCAAGAGATCTCTGCTTTTCTCGCGCGTCGGGTGGATGCTTTGATCGTCGCTTCCAGCCAGCGGTCAAAAAATACCAGCATCTTTAAACGATTGCGAAAGGAGAAGGTGCCGTTTGTACTCGCAGACCGCATAGTGCCTGATCTGAACGCGCACTTTGTTGGATCCGATGACAAAGCGATCGGAAGAATTGCCACCGAACATCTCATCGACCGAGGGCGACGCCTTATTGCTCACATCCGGCGTCCCGATATTAGCCCCGGCATAAACCGCTTCAAGGGATACGAAGAGGCGATGAAAAAACATCGGATTAAGATCCGTCCGGAATTTGTGGGTGTTGCCGAATCAGGCGATGACCGCGGTGAGCAATGCGGATTTGAAGCGATGCAGAAGCTCCTGTCCCTTAGACCTCATCCCGATGCGGTATTTTGCTACAACGATATTATTGGTTTCGGAGCGCTTAAAGCCATTCAGGAAGCTGGTCTGCGGGTGCCACAGGATGTTGCAGTCGTCGGGGCGTCAAATCTTTCTGCGCTGACATTCTGGCGGACCACACAACTCGATTTGACCACAGTTGATCAGGACGTCCCGGCAATCGCGGACGTTATCTCCAAACTCGTTTTGGACGTGGTAGAAAATGGGCCGCGGTCTCGATACGAGCACGTGCTGATTCCTCCAAAGTTAGTGATTCGCGAGTCTACCTAACCAGAAAGGGGCCGCTCTTCAGCCCCGTCGACTTCCACCGTATTTTAAGCTTGACATGTTTTGGGAGCAGTGTTAGAAGTCTTTGAGTTATCGATTACCCTTGGTGGTTAATCGATAACCTAGCCCACGATGCCCGTGGCGTATGTATTGCCAGAGAAAGGATTTTCCCCATGACTCTCAAGTGGCTCCTGGGTCTCTGCCTGTGCAGTTCTATCGTTGGAGCTCAGACAATTACTCCTTATATCGACGTTCTAAGTCCTGACCGTCCCGTTGGAACTAAGGGCTCGTATATGAATGATAGAGTTGCGATCAATCCTGGGACCGTCGGCGTTCTCCTTCCCACTGTGACTGGAGCTGGCTATATTGATCATCTTTGGGCGTGCGGAAATGACCAGACCAACGTACAAGTGACGGTAGATGGAGAGGCTACACCGAGCATCAACCTTCCGATACGATTTTTGACCGGCGGGTTCTATTCGAACGATGGGCAAGGCCCGTTCACGGGACGTTTTATCACCGCGAATGGCGATCCTGGCGTTCCAGTGTTATGCGGATCCATGAATTTACCGATCCCCTTCGGAACGTCAGTCAGCGTCGGTCTCCAAAATAACGGCTCGAGCGTCTTCTATACGGCGTCAGTGGTCACCTACCAAACGGGCATATCGAATAACTGGCCAAGAACTCAGCGTTTGCACATAGACTGGGGCTGTGACAACAGCGCTACTTCAGACCCCGACTGCGTCGGCACAGGACTTCTTGCGCAGTACGGAACTCAGGTGATGTGTTGCAGCATCAGCGGCAAAGAGGGGAGATTCGTCGGATTTTCCTGGCTCTACGATGGTTATCCCGGGAACGTAACCTGGTACGGAGGAGCTGCTACCCCGCCACTCGAAGGGAACTTCGAATTTTATGTAGATGGCGCGGGCAGTCCAACCTACGCCAGCTCAGGCGCTGAAGACATATTTGAGATGAGCTTCTACTTCAACCAGTTCGCTGCCCCTTTTACGGGAAACCCAGACATCGGATTGACATGGAAGAATGACTGGACGTTCGGAGCATGGCGTTTCTACATCGATGATCCAATCATGTTTAACAATTCTCTAACGATGCAATGGCATTGCGGACAGGCGGGTGAACCTCTCGGCGTTTCTTGGTCGGGCTCCTGTGCGGTTTACTGGTCCGCCTATTACTACACTACGATATAGAAAGGTGGTTTTAAGACTGGCGCCTGCTTTCATCGCTTTGTTTCCGAATGCAAGATATCCAGCCCACAACATTGGTATGCATGTTAAGAATCAAACGGCCATACGTTTGATTCTTGTCTTTTATGGCATTCGCAACCCTCATTCTATGTGCTCCAAGGAGAGTTACTGCCGATCCAAAAATGGAAAATTCACTCCCAGCATTTACAAACTTACAGTATCGCACTGATCTACAAATGTACATGGACAAAAATTCCTAAGCTTCTTTGGTATCCCTCTCCTGCCTGCCGCTGAGCAGCAGAAACTGGTTGATCTTCCTGAGACACAACTGATCGGCTTAAACTTTGCGTTAACGGGTCGATCCATTGTCGTGCCGTTGGATCTTCGAAAAGATGTGGAGCTTGCTCGGACCAATTTGGTTTCGCGCATGTTTGAAAAATGGTGAAGATTCCCATTAAACTTCGTGAACAAATCGATTTCTGCCATCGTGTTTGTGGCTATGTTGGATTGGAAGATTACACTCTCTACTCCTTGATACGTCCCGGATCATTTGTGGGAAATCGACGACGCCAAAATAAGACGGGAAGTTTGGCCGAACGAATTTGAGCGGCCGATCTATTTTATCGAACTGCACGACGGTTATGCCTGCAGCTAGTGCGAGCCGAGTGAACTTCCCTTCGGGAATAATTCGACTCGGCCAGAGCTGTTGGTTAGGGGTGTGTGAGGTCTTGGCTGCGCAGCAGCCTGCATCCGCTCGCGTATGCGCGCGTGTTTTTGTCGCCAGGATTCGGCAAAGGTCCTAATGAGCGGAATCATGCATCCGCGAAGTTCAACGGCAACCTTGAACCCTGCCGGATTATCGAAGATTCATCACTAGCAGTTTACGTTCCGTCATCTCTTCAATCGTGTAACGAACTCCTTCTCGACCGGTACCTGAATCCTTCACCCCTCCGTAAGGCATGTGATCGATGCGCCATGTCGGAATGTCGCCGGCAATGACCCCGCCGACGCTGAGTTCCTCATAGGCATGAAAGATCAGGTTAGCTTCACGGGTGAATATCCCCGTCTGCAGTCCGAAGGAAGAATCGTTAACTCGTGCAAGCGCGTGTTCAAAGTCGGTATATGACTCGATCGTGACCACCGGAGCGAAGATCTCTTGGCAATTCACTTTCATCTGCGGCGATGTGTGAGTGAGTACTGTGGGATATAAGAAAGGCCCACTCGCGTCGCCTCCACACAGCAACTTGGCTCCGCCGGAAATTGCTTCCTTCACCCAATTGAGCGCCCGTGTCGCATCTGCCTCGCGAATCATAGGACCAACATCCGTATTCTCATCTAGTGGATCACCCACCCGTAGTTTCTCGACCGCCGCTAAGAGTAGTTCAGTAAATTTCTCCTTTACCGCCTCATGCACGAAGATTCGCTGCACAGACACACAGCTTTGTCCGGCGTAAGAGAAAGCGCCGCTGGCGCACCGTTGTGCGGCATATTCCAGATCAGCGTCTCGGTGTACGATGGCCGCAGCGTTCCCGCCTAATTCGAGAACGACTCTTTTCTTTCCTGCTAGTCTTCGTAATTCCCAACCGACAGCGATCGAGCCCGTGAAGGTGAGCATTCGGATCCGTTCGTCCTCGACGAGAAAGCTGGCGTCTTCATTTGTTAGCGGCAGAACATTGATGGCTCCGGGCGGAGTTCCGGCCTGTTCGAAAAGTTCAGCCAGCATCAGCGTGCAGATCGGATCTTGTGGAGGAGGTTTCAGGATTACGCTGCAGCCGGCAGCGATTGCGGGTCCGATTTTGTGAGCCGCGAGAATCAGTGGGAAATTGAACGCCGCAATCGCCAATACGGGACCGACAGGGAAACGACGAACTATTCCCCATCTTCCGTTGGCGGATGGAAGTAGATCGAGAGACAGAACTTCACCGCCAATACGCGTCGCCTCCTCGCCAGCGACCCGTAACGTGAAGATGCTCCTTTCGACCTCGAAGCGCGCGATTTTAATCGGCTTTCCTGACTCTTTAGCCAGGACTTGAGCAAATTGCTCTTTGCGTTCGGCAAGTAACTGAGAGGTCGTGAAGAGTATCCTCTGACGTTCATGCGCTGTCAGCTTCCGCGTAACTGCGAACGCTCGAACAGCAGCGTCGATTCCTGCTTCTGCATGCCTGCGAGAACAACCGGTTACAGTGCCAACGACTGCCTTGTCATACGGTGCCCGTATCTCAGTCCTATCGCCATCCGAAATCCATTGTCCTCCCACCCAAAAGGGATGATTGGGTATCGTGACCTGTGTTATTCCCATAGCTCACCTGAGCTCCCGATCGTAGAAATCGTCTCGTTAGGCGCGGTGATCTCAGTCTCTTCGAGGTACCGCATCAGTTCCTCGCCGTATCGCTCGTGGTGGTCGTCATACGGCAAACATTTTTTACGAGTTACAGACGTTGAAAAAATCCCACGTCGAACGAAGAGCCGTTTGTAGAATTGGATCGAAATGTCGAGGTGCTGGCGCGTGAATGCGAGCACCGGAAGAAGCTTGTGAAAGTGATTGACGGCATGTTGGCGGTTCCCCACTCGGTGGTTCCGCAAGACCTTTGAATACATCCCGGTCATTGCAGTAGGCATGATGATGTCCACGCCGCGATCGAGAGCTTCGATCATTTGATCTGCCGCCCAGCCCCCAGCAACAGTCAAGCGCCCGTCAGTCGCTTTGATGACAGCGCTATATTTCGGACCGGCTGGCCGAACTTCCACCTTAATACATCGGAACGAGTCGATCGCCTCAAACAATTCGACAATCCAAGCCACATCAAGGCCAAAACCATTCCAGTCCAGGTCCTGAATAACTAAGGTGGGCATTCCAATTCGAGCTATGGAATCACAGAACTTCTGTGTCGCGCCGCGACTGAAGCGATATGCCTGTGGAATCTCGACGAGCACAGCATCACAGCCCGCTTTGAGAGCGGCTTCCGCAACAATCGAACTCTCTTCAACTGAAGGGCCTGTGGCCCCGGCAATGAAAGTAGCCCGAGTTCCGACATACATCTGAACAAATTGCACAATCTCGGTTCTCTCACCGAGAGAAAGCGCGGAGACTTCACCCGCTTGTGCTGGAGCCAGAAAACCAGAACTGCCCTCCCGCAAATGCATCTCGATTGAGCGTCCTAAAGACTCGAAATCAATTTTGCCCGACACGTTGAACGGTGTATTAAGGCTTACTACAATTCCATTCAGAGGGTATTTGGATTTCATCAGACGTGAGCCCTTTGCAGAAACATCGGTTATTTGCCCGCAAGTTTCAGTGCCATTTGCGCGGCATCGCGCAGGCTACCTGTAAATGCCACACCCTTGTAGGCGATGTCGAATGCCGTTCCGTGATCGACGGACGCGCGCACTATGGGCAAACCAAGAGTCACATTCGTCGCTCCTTCAAAATCGAGAATTTTCATCGGAATGTGTCCCTGGTCGTGATACATGCACACAATTGCGTCGTATCGCCCCTTAAGCAGGTCCATGAAAATCGTGTCGGGTGGGAAAGGCCCGCGCACGTCAATCGCTTCTTGTTGAGCTTCCTTGACCGCAGGCGCTATTTCGTCGAGATCCTCCCGACCAAAGGAACCGTTCTCGCCGGCGTGCGGATTCAAGCCAGCCACCGCGATGCGGGCAGTCGTCCTGAGTCTGGGCAAGACATCGCTGGTCACACGGATAGTCTCCAGAACCCGTTGTTTCCGAATCAGATCAATGGCGTTGCGCAATGACACATGCGTTGTTACATGGCTGACGATTGCTTTCGGTGAAGCCAGCATGAGGGTGCCTCGTTCCCGGCCACAAAGCTTGGCAATATATTCGGTATGGCCGGTGAAATCGGGTTCAGTCAGACGTGCGGCTTCCTTGTTGACGGGCAATGTAACGACCGCATCCACTCTTTTGTCGAGCGCCATACGCGTTGCGGTCTCGACATACCGAAGCGCTGCATGGCCTGACAGTTTCGAAATTTTTCCAGGGCGAAGATCTAGGGTCTTGAGCATCGCGAGGTCGTAAACGTTCAGTGCGTCCGGTTTGAGTTCGAGGGAGTCCAAAACGCGGTGTAGTGAGACGTTATATCGCAGCATTAAATTGCAAGTCTCGAGTACGCTCATGTCACCTATGACGATGGATTCTTGGGGGAGTTCCTTTTTCTTGAACGAGTGAAGCACGATTTCGGGACCGACGCCGCTGCTGTCGCCCATAGTTATGGCAATCATTGCCGAAACCTCTGTAACGATTTGGAGATGGCGGGCAGAATATCATCGGCTCCGAAGCCGCCCGCCTTCGAAACAACCAAAAGCTCGCTGCCACACATATAAAATTTTGAGAGAGGAATGCCCGGCAGTACCTCCGCAAGGGGTAGGATTCGCTGGCACTTAAGATTCCGCGCCACCGCGGATAGAGTGTCGCCGCCGAACACGGTAAGCAGGCTGAGATTCGCGCTGTGCACGATTTCGCTTACCAGTTCTCCAAGGCGCTCGGAGATTGAGAGCATGGTACTGCTGGCATGCATTGAGTGGCGATTAGAAGTGGTTGCTAGCACCACGCTGTTTTCGGTCCGCAGCCGGTTTACGATCTCCTCGGCAATGCCTGTTGTCGTCTGCTTGGCGCCTGACTGGTTTTCCAAGTCGTGCGGGTCTACCCGGATCACAACAAAGCCGCTGCGAGCTGCGAAACTAAGTTGCCGCTGCGCCCCCGGATTTAGACTTCCGTTTACCACCAACATGGCGCCGGGAACCTTAGGAACAGCTTCGACGTCGGACGCCTTTAGGTTAAGCACGCTCTTTAAGTGGGGAGCGAATCCGCCGGATCCGGCAAGGTTGGTAAGACCTCTTACGTGCTGCAGGGCGACGGCGATCGATTGCATATCAGCGTCAGTGGTGCAATCGAAGATGTAAACACCGTCTTTCCGCGTTTCAAACAAGCAACCAAGCTCAGCAGCGGAAACATGATGGGTGTCGACCTGCGCCTGTTGTCTGACCAAAGTTGCAACATCAGAAGTAACGATTGGGTTCAGCGGGTCGGTGGCGAAGTCCGATTTCTGCAATTCAACTCCGTTCACATACTGTTGTCCCTGGCACGTCGTTCGTTGTAGGCGGGGGAATGCGGGAACGAAAAAGAGTTGCTTCTCTCGCGTCGCTTTCATCAGCGCCTCGAATTCGCTACCGAGATTGCCGCGCAAGGTTGAGTCAGTCTTTTTGTAAAAATGCTTAACCCCAAGCCCATGGCCGAAAGCGACAGCCCGTGCGACCGCATCCAATGCCTCTGTTGGTGAGCCGTGACGGGTTTCGGTGTTGGTTACAATCGCCTCAAAATCAAATAGATGTTTGTCTTGCGACAGTTCGGGAATCACCAATGTTGAAACGCCTTGTTCTGCAAGCTGCACTCCGGTGTCGATAGCGCCAGTGAGATCGTCGGCAATGATCATTAGCTTGGGCATGAGCTCTACCGGTTGTAAATCGGCGCTGGGCCACGCAAGCGGTTCCACACCTCATCGCAAGCTTGAAGACTGTCTGCCGAAAGCGGTCCGTCGTTACAGGCCGCAAGATTCTGATCCAGCTGATCGAGGCGTGAGGCACCGAGAATGACGCATGCTACTCTTGTGTGATGTAGAAGCCAACCGAAGGCAAGGCTGAGTAATGAACGGCCTACATTCGACGCGATTCTGGTCAGGGCTGCAACTGCTTCGAAGTTTTGCTCATGCCAATACCTGTCCTGATACATGCGGTTATCAGCAAATCGAGTTCCCGGGGTGAACTTAGACGCAGAATGTTTTCCCGTGAGCAATCCACCCGCCAGTGGGTTGTAGGCAATGATCGAAACACCACTATGGCGAGCAAATGGGACGAACTCTTGTTCTAACCCGCGTGCGATCAGGTTGTACATCTGTTGTGCAACCGCCGCGGGCTTATAACCGCAACTCTTCGCCAAACTCAATATTTCGCAGACCTGCCAGCTTGCGTAATTAGAAGTCGCGATCCAACGCACCTTGCCCGAGTCGATTAGTTCCTGCAACGCCTGTAAGGTTTCCTCAATTGGTACCTCATAGTCCGGCTGGTGCAGGTAGTAGATATCCAAATAGTCGGTGCGCAAGCGTCCCAGCGATTCCTCGATGGCACGCACAATGGCGGCACGGGAAAGTCCGCTTTGATCAGATTGGGGTCCCATCGAGCCACGAACTTTGCTAGCGAGAATGACATTCTGGCGACGCCCTTTCAGTGCATCGCCGAGCATCGATTCGGACATACCTTGCTGGTAGACGTTTGCGGTGTCGAAGAAATTGATACCCACATCGATGCATCGGCTGACCATCTCGCGAGCTGTAGAAACCTCGACTGGGTTGCCGAAGGTCATGGCGCCGAAGCACAGCCTTGAAACGGTTAGATCGGTTCCACTCAGCTGGCGCAACTCCATTTGTCCTCACCGAAAACAATCGCACGTCATCGAGGTATGCTAAGACGTCATCTGCTGAAATATTTTGTGTAACTCGCTCTTCAATTCGATACCAATGCCAGGTTCCTCAGGAAGGCGCAAACGCCCATGCTGAACTCGTTCACCATCGGCAAAGCCACCAAAGGGCTGAAAGAGTCCGGGGTAAGATTCATTCCCCCCCAAACCCAGGCCAGCTGCGATGTGTAGAGTGAGTTGGTGTCCGCCATGGGGAACACATCTTCTGGAACTCCACCCGGATTTGGCCAGCATGTTGAGAATCCGTAAGTATTCAACGAGGCCGTAGCTGAGTGCCGGGTCAATTTGCAGGATGCTGGTCTTCGAATTCAGACCGCCATACCGAATTAGATTGCGAACGTCAGCCAACGAGAACAAGTTCTCTCCGGTGGCTAACGGTACCCGGCAACTGTGCGCGACGTACTTTAGCAGTTCGAAATCTAGCGGATCACCCGGCTCTTCGTACCATTGCAGGCCATAGCCTTCGAGAGCGTGTCCGTATTCGACCGCGGTTTTCGTTTCAAATCTCGCATTGGCGTCAACGGCGAGCGTCTGTCCCCGGCCGAGGATGGACAAGACAGCTTCAATACGGGAGATATCCTGGGAGAGTGAAGCTCCGCCGATTTTCATTTTCACCGTGTCATAGCCGAGGTCGAGATAGCTCTTCATCTCGTCCTTTAACGCGGCCAAGCCGGGCGTGCCATAGTAATAGCCACCTGCTGCGTAGACCCACACATCTGGATCAGTTTTCCCGCCACAATAACGATCTGCCAGGATCCGGAAAAGAGGCTTGCTCTCGATCTTTGCGATTACATCCCAAAGCGCCATATCCACAGCACCAACGGCTACGCTGCGTTCGCCGTGACCACCCGGCTTTTCGTTGCGCATCATCACCCGCCAACAGCGTTCGGGATCGAAGTTATTACCGGCATCATTGAGCAACTCTTGCTCCGACGCAGCAAGCAGGCGGGGAATGATGCGGCTCTGTAGAATCCCGCTCTGCCCATATCGTCCGTTGGAACTAAATCCATATCCGGTTACGCGGCGCCCGTCCCGCGTAATGTCAGTAATGATCGCGATCGCGGAGACGGTCATCTCTTTGAAACTGATGACCGCATTTGCCATCTCGGAGTGGATGGGAATTGTCTTCTCGATGATTTGCGCAATTCTCATCGGCCGGCTTGTTGAATAGCTTTTCCGATCTGGGTAGCCGTTGCGAGCACGCCCTGGATCACTTCTTTTTCGCGCTTTTCGTTCATTCGAATTACAGGAACGGACAGGCTGACGGCAGTGCAGACCGAACCGGATTCGGAGAGGATTGGAGCTCCTACACATATTCCGCCTTCTACGGCTTCGCCACGGTCGAAGGCATACCCCTGTTGCCGAATTTTCTCGAACTCGATGTGTAAGGCCTGACGATCGACGATTGTCTTAGATGTGCGCGGGAACAGGCCATAGCCCTCCAATATGAGGTTTGCGCGGGCCGCCTTCTGAAACGCAGTAATCGCCTTTCCCATCGAACTGCAATGCGGGGGTAACACGCGCCCAACGCGGTTGCTGTGACGAATCTCGTGGTAGCTGTCGACCGAATCGAGCACCTGGATGTGATCGTCAAAAAGATAGGCCATACTGGCGGTCTCGTTAAAATCCCTTGCTAATCCTTCCAGAAAGGGATGTGCAACATCCCGGATGTGCTCCGCGCGTTCGCGAAGGCGCCCAAAAAGCACTTTGTGGGAAAGCAGATATGTACCATTGTCATTCTTTCGCAGGTAACCGTGCCCTTCGAGAGTCACCAGCACCCGAAACAACGACGAAACCGATAACCCGGTAATGTCACTGATTTCCCTGAGATTCAAGCTAGCTTGCGGATCCCGAAAACAATCCAGAATGTCGAGCGCGCGGCCGATTGCCCTCGAGTGATAGCGCTCTGCGTTGGAATCTTCCGAATGTGCAAGGGACTTAGGCCGCCTGCGCCGTTGCGATTTTTCTGCTGTTTTTTTGTTTACTCTCGCGGTTTCCATAGGGTCTCATTTTATCCTGCGGTGCCGAGAATACAGGTATGATACATCGAAAATGACCGCATAGTGATAAAAATGAAAATTATTATTGATATTGAAAAAAAGAGTTGACAATAGAAAGTAATAGGCAAGATAATCCCACACCGTTGAAGATTAGTTCATTCGATTAAAATCCAAAAATTCAATCGAAGGTGATCGTATGCGAGCTACGCGCGTTTTCGCTTTTGTTCTGTTGCTTGCAGTCGCAGTTACGGGATGGGCTCAAGTCAATACAGCCGATGTGCACGGAACAGTGGTCGACTCGAGTGGTGCAGCAATCCCGGGCGCGGCAGTTTCGTTCAAAAATGAGTTGACCGGGTTATCCGGTTCTACGATGAGCGACTCGCAAGGAGCGTTTACCTTCAACTTTTTGCCCGTGGGTACCTATACCATCGTGATAGTTTCAAAAGGCTTTCAGCAGGAGACAAGGAGAGGGTTGCAACTCCTCGCAGGTCAGAACATATCTCTGGACTTTCCTTTGAAAGTTCAAGCTGAGGGACAATCCGTAACAGTGACTGGTGAGCAACCGCTGCTGGATACAGAGAGCGCACAGCAACTCGATACCGTGGGCAATCGCCAAGTCGAGAACCTCCCCTTGCCAAAACAAGACTGGACTACGCTGCTGACCCAACATACTGGAACCACAGAAACCGACAACGGCAACGGCAATGGACTGAGCTTTAATGGTCTGGCAACTGCAGCATTTAGCATCACGGTAGATGGCACAAATGCGTCAAATGATCCTGAGCTTCCGGCATTCGGATTTTATCAGGCACCCAACATTATCAATACAGTCAATAATGACGCTATTGCCGAGGTGAGCGTCACGAAGGGAATTGCGCCTGCAAGTTCCGGCGGTACCATGTCCGGAAACGTGAACGTCATCACCAAAGGTGGAACAAACACCTTTCGCGGAGACTTATTCGAGATCAATGACGTCAGCGCAATGGACGCGCGCAACTGGTTTCTTCCGACCAAGCCTGGGTCGACGTTCAACCAATATGGGGGTTCTATTGGGGGTCCCATTCTTAAGAACCGACTATTTTTCTTTGGCAGTTACCAGGGAGCTAGGTTAAGGGCGTTTAGAGCAGTTACGGACACGGTGCCAACACCATATCTGATCAGTACCGCACCTTCCGTGTACTCGCAGATTTTCCAAGCTTATCCGTCAGTCGCGCAGCCATCCGGCGATCCCACGGCGCTGACCGCACAGGCTACGCGTGCCGGCTCTATGGTACAGAATGACGGTAACGGAGTTGCTCGACTTGATTTTTACGCAACACAGTCGAACATCGTGACAGTTCGGTACATCCGGTCACGTCCGTACCTCAACAATCCCAACATCACGCTTGTGGATCCACGCGCAACGACCGGGCACAGCGATGAACTCAATGCCAGCCTGATCCATACCGGGCACTCTAACTGGACGTCTTCTACGAGGTTTGGCTACAACCGTTTGCGACTCAACCGCGAAGATCTTGGTTTCGGACAGGACCTCGAGGAAGTGAGGTTCGGATTCGATTCCCGTGGAGCAGAGGAGTTCGATAAGATCGGCTCAACCTATTCGGGAGAAGAGTCGATTGCGATTAACAAGGGTCGGCACACGATCGAGTTTGGTGCAATCCTACAGCGGCAAAACGCCGGACGCTTCGATTTGAATACCACGACATTGTCGTACGCGGATATATCAGACTTTCTCAACAATGTTTCGAGCCAGGTTGTGATTACGTTCGATTTACCGAAGTTTGAAATCTACACGTACCAGATTGGCGGCTATGTACAAGATGACTTCAAGATCGCTAGTAATCTGACCTTGAACTTGGGCCTGCGGTACGACTATTTCACTGTCCCGAAGGAGACTAGCAACCGGATCTTCGATCGCGGTGTCGACCCGAACAATCCGCAATTGGGTCCCGGCTTCGGTCCGTTCCGCTCGCCAGATTCGATGTACAACCCGGATTACAACAATTTCAGTCCGCGTGTTGGATTTTCCTGGGGAGTTGGTAGTGATCGCAAGACGGTCATTCGTGGCGGAAGTGGAATCTTTGTCAACCCCCATCCGATCTTCGGTGGACCGATTGAAGAAGTGCAAGCTTCGGCGAGCACTCCGTTCCGTATTACCCTGAATCGTGATCAAGCGATTGCAGCGGGACTGCAGTATCCCATCTCACGCGACCAGTATTCTGCAATTCTGGGGAATCTCCAGAGTTCCGGAGTGCTTTCCCCCGATTTTGCGAACACCGCTATGGATCCAAATTTCCCAAATCCTTACAGCATTCAGTGGATGGCAGGTGTCGAACGCGAACTTCCGCTCCACATAGGTCTTAGCGTGGCGTATGTCGGCAGTCGTGGGTTGAAGATGAATATGACCGAAATCAAGAATCTTCCCGATCGTCTGACCGGCGTCGCCCCCGTTCCAACCTTCAGTCAGTTCCGCTTTTACACGCCGAAAGATTTTAGTACGTATCACAGCTTGCAGGTCTCATTGAACAAGCAGTTTTCCCGAGGGCTGACCTTCAACGTCGGCTATACCCGGGAGTACAACGAGTCTTATGGCGATGGTGACCTGCTGCTACAGAACCCGCCGCAGGATAACAACAATCTGCGCGGAGATATTGGACCAACTCCCTATGATGTTCCGAACGTGTTCACATTCAACTACGTTTACGATCTGCCCACGCCTCATTTTGGGAGCGCCAATCGGGCTGGCAGATTGCTTCTGGGCGGCTGGCAATGGTCCGGAATCATCATTATCCAGAGCGGCACCCCCTGGAACATCCTGAACCCAAACTCCTCCTATCCCACCGATCGTCCTGATTTGATCGGTGATCCATATAGTTCCAATTGGCGATCAACGGCCAGCCTGCAGTACCTGAATCCGGCAGCTTTCGCCGCTCCGACTTGTCCCGCCGGGATAACTTGTACCAATGGAAATACGATCGTACCGGTAAGTGGTGCGCAGTCCGTGCCAGGAACTATCGAACGCAATGGGATTTGGGGGCCTGGTTTCTGGAACTATGGCACAACCGTCCGCAAATCGTTTCCTATCACTGAGCGCGTGCGCTTCATGCTTCACGCCGATTTCCTCGATGCATTCAACCATCCGAACTTTGCGGGGCTGGAAACGCAGATCAACGCTGGTAACTTTGGTCAACTGACCACGGCGACCAATCGCCAGATCCAGCTTGGTGCGAGGGTGTCCTTTTAGCAAGGGTGAAGTCCGATCCGCTTCCCTCACGGCTCGGCCCTCATTCATTTTAAATGTCGTCAGCATCTGCAACGGAGAAGTTCGATGCGCCGGTTATCGTCTGTTCTCGTCCTGCTAATCGCCGTGTGCGCTCTCATTTTGGCGCAGAACAGAAGGGATCAAAGTTCTGAGAACGGCGCCCAAGTGTACGCCAACTCGATGGGCATCGAGATGGTCCGGATTCCGGCGGGAACATTCGCCATGGGGAATTCGTTAGCGACCGATCCCGGAAAGTTGGGCCAGTTCGAAATGTTGACACATGGCGATTATGATGAACAACCTGTTCACCGAGTCACTATCTCCCATCCGTTTTATATCTCTCAGACCGAAGTCACGGCAGGACAGTATCAAGAATTTCGAATGGACTACCAGGAGGCAGGCAGATTTGCCCCTTACGTGACCGGAATCAGTTGGTATGACGCTGAAGCATTCTGCAAATGGCTTAGTGAGAAAGAACACCGTACATACCGGCTGCCCACAGAAGCGGAGTGGGAATACGTTGCGCGAGCGGGCGGCGACAAGCTGTTCGGAAGCAGTGACACTCTGCCGGCGAGCGGAGAACCCAATGCGTTCGGGGTAGAGAACATGAACACTGATGCATTGGAATGGGTTGCAGACTGGTATGGTCCCTACTCTTCCGAGGCTCAGGTTGATCCAGTTGGCCCAGCTGACGGCATTGCACGTGTGGTCAGGGGCGGCGGAATCATGGGGCCGAATGGTTTGGTTGATCGCCACCAATTAAATGGGCTTGCTCCTTATTATCGGCGTTCTGCGAATCGCGCGAGTGTTGCTCCGCAATACAAAGGCCTGCACATGATTGGGTTTCGTGTCGTCGAAGGGCCCATGCCCGCAACGAAGCCGACACCGGTTCAACCTCGCCTTTGGTCCGAGTTCGTAAAACAAACGGATGTTCCAGCTTTGGATGGGCCAACATCGGCTCGTCCGTGGTTTCACATTAGAAGCATTTTGACCATTCCTCCAGATAATGCTCTTCCTGACGCCATCCAGGCCGCAGGATTGGATCGTGGGATCTTGGGTCATATTCATGCACCTGGGGTGATCGTGTGCCCGAACGGCGATCTCCTATATATAGCGTTTGCCGCCCCGACTCCTGAAACCGAGTACTTACCGAACGTTCTTTTGATTGCCACACGGCTCAGGTTTGGCTCAGACGAGTGGGACATACCGGATGTCTTCTACGACTTCGCTGACGTGAATGACCAGACCGCGTTGTTGTGGAACGACAAAGGTACGCTACAACTTTTTACCGGTGGGGTCGGATTGGAGGGAGTTCCTTTTCGCTGGCAGCAGTCAAAAGACAACGGAGCAACATGGTCTAAAATTTCTTTCCCCTTGTTGGTCGGGCCTGTCGGGGGATTTTCCCCACAACCGATAACCAACGCTTTTCGAACCTCTGATGGAACGATGTATGTCTCAAGCGACGCAGTCGGCGGACATTCGCTGCTCTGGGGCAGTCATGATAACGGCAAGACCTGGTATGACACTGGGGGAAGAAGCGCTGGGCGACATACGGCATTCGTTGTCTTGAAGGATGGCAGTAGCATTCTTGCGCTTGGTGGTAAGAACACCAATATCGACGGCTACATGCCGGCGGTGATTTCACATGATGGCGGCAAACACTGGGGCGAACCCTTCAAAACACCGTTCCCAGCCCTCTCAAGCAATCAACGTCCGACTATGATCCGCTTGGCCGACGGTAACCTATTTGTCGCCTCTGACTGGCAAGATCACAAAGGCAAGCAACCAGCAGGAATCGATCAGCACGGAGTTCTAGTCGCTCTCTCGAGCGATGATGGAAAGACTTGGCATATCAGGACGCTTCCCCAAACATTGCCGCACGAAGCGGCACTGTATCGCAACCGGGCGAACTGGAGCCGTTATTTCGATGATTACGGAACGATTGGCTACAGCGTCGCCCGGCAGGGGGCGAATGGATTGATTCATCTCATTTCTAGTATGACTCAACCATCGCTTGAGTTTGAAATGAACGAGAGTTGGATTATGTCCGACGATCAGCGACCCACCAAAGTCGAGGGTACGGGGGCTGCCACAAAGCTGTTGCGCGGCGCTCAGTCTTATCCAGATGGGAAGTTACAGGCCACATGGACCGGAACAATCGATTCGAATGGTCGCTATCTACTTCACGGCCCGGAGACCTGGTACTACGCGAACGGCAAGAAACAATATGAGGTCACATACAAAGACGGAAAGAAAGTTGGCACGGAAATTTCTTGGGATAACGGTGGTAATAAGATTTGGGAATGGCAGCACCAAGAAAATGGCTCTGCCACGTGGCGACAGTATTGGCCCGATGGCAAGGTAAAACACGAGTCGCACTGGAGGGGTGGGCAGGCTCACGGGTTGGCGACTGCCTGGGATTCATCTGGTCAGGTTGTGGGTAAGTGGCAATTTACCAATGGTGCTCTACAAACGCCCATGGCTGGGGTCGCGCCGTGAATACTCGGAGGGATTCTCTCAAATTCTGTCACGGGAGCAAACTTGGCTAGTATTCGCTGGGTCGATGCCGCGATCATTGTCGTGTACATCGTCGCCCTCGCTCTGATGGGTGTCCGCTTTGCCAAGCGACAGAAGGATACTGAGACTTACTTCGTAGCTAAGCGCTCAGTTCCTGCTTGGGCTATGGGAATGTCACTCGTGGCTACGATCATCACGAGTGTCACATTCATTGCGTACCCCGGTTCAGGCTATGCCGGTAACTGGTCGCTACTTGTTCCCGGTGCAATGGTCGTAGTCGTTTTGGTGATTGTCGGAGCCGTGCTCATCCCGTTCTTCCGGCATGTCGTGCAAATGAGCGCTTATGAGTATTTTGAGCGTCGTTTCGGTTACTTCGCCCGCGTTTATTCATCCTTAGCTTTTGCGGCTGGGCACTTTTCCAAGATGGGTTTCGTTTTTTATCTGCTCTCTCTTACAGTCAGCAGCATGACGGGGTGGAATGTTGATCGGGTCATTATGGTCGCAGGTGCAATTACGGTTTTTTACACCTTGATAGGCGGGATCGAGGCGGTGATCTGGGCCGACGTTATTCAGGGGTTCGTTCTTTGGATAGGAGTGTTAGTTTCGATCGGCTTTCTTCTGCTTTTGCCATCTGGAGGGCCGATGCATGTGTTCGCTGTGGCTGCTGAGAATCACAAGTTCAGTTTTGGCAGCACAGATCTGGTTTTCACCCGCCCGACCATCATCGTTCTCTCGTTATATGGGTTCTTTTTTTATTTGCAAAAATACAGTGCCGATCAGACTGTTGTTCAACGCTATCTCGTTGCGAAGAGTGATCGCGACGCACTACGCGGCATCGCCTTGGGAGCATCATTATGCATTCCCGCATGGACGTTATTCATGCTGATCGGAACACTGCTGTGGTCGTACTATCACATCACTGGCGAGAAGTTACCGATATATATCAGTAAGCCCGATCAGGTTTTTCCGCATTTCCTCACGACGCACCTACCAGTGGGACTTGCAGGCTTGTTTTTGGCCACGCTCTTTGGCGCCGCTATGTCCAGTTTGTCTTCTGACTTGAATGCTTTGTCCGTGGTGGGTGTGGAAGACTTCTACCGCAAGTTGCGGCCGCAATGTCGCGATACAGAACGTTTGAGGGCCGCTAAGATCTTCGTTGCGATTTTCGGAGGATTGACCGTAATAATTGCCATCCGCCTGGCGCACACCAACGGCACAGCATTAGCACTCTATTACGCTATTACTGCAATCGTCGCCGGTGGGCTTGCTGGGTTGTTCCTTCTTGCCTTCCTAAGCATGCGCGCAGGCTGCACCGCCGCATATGTTGGTATTGCGGCCAGCCTGGTCTTCACGGCATGGGCAACACTCACCATGAATAACGGCAGAATTGTGGACACAGGAAAGTGGAACTTCCCGTTTCACGAATACATGATTGGAGTCATCGGAAACCTGGTGCTATTTGGAATCGGCTACGCAATGAGCTTTGTGTTTACTGATTTTCCAGAAAAGAATCGAGGTATGACTATTTGGGGCTGGCGTGATCGACTGCGAGCACAAAAGGCAGAGATCGAGGCAAGCTCGCCCTGAATTCACGCAAAAAGTTAGTAAGCCAAAGTTAAATAGAATTTTGATTGGGGTGCTATGACAAGGCTACAACGAGCGGTGCAATTGAATAACGGTCCCTTACTCGGGATTGCCATTTACTTCTATGATCCGATCTTTCTCGAAATAGCCGCCCGCAAAGGGTTCCGCGTGGCTTGGATCGAGATGGAACATGCATTTATCACGTTCGCCGAGGCGGCGGATCTTTGCCGCATTGCTTCCGGCGTCGGAATGCTGACTATGATTCGAATCCCCGATGCCCGCCGAGAGAGCGTGCTGAAGGCAGCAGAGTGTGGTCCCGACATCATTGACCTGCCAATGGCAAATTCCACCACCGTACTACACGACCTCGTGCAGAGCGCACGCTTTCCGCCATGCGGGCAGCGGGGCTTCTTTAGCGTATCCCGCGCGGTCAACTATGGCTTGGTTGATAACGTTGCTGCCGAGCAGCAGAAGCTGAACGAAGAGTTGTGCCTGATGGTACAGATCGAGACGGCAGATGCCGTATTACTTGCCGAAGAACTGTGTCGAACACCCGATGTTCACGTATTCATTGGGCCGTCCGATCTTTCGGCAAGTTTGGGCGTTCCAGGGCAAACCGGTCATCCGAAAGTTATGGAAGCTGCCGAGCAGACTATCCGCATCGCAAAGCAACACGGCAAATTAGTCGCGGTTGGCGCAGCGCCACAGGACTTCCCCTTTTGGGTTAGCCAGGGAGTAGACGTCTTGTTCTGCTCGAATGACATTGCGTGTCTGAAGATTGGGATTGAGACAGTACTGGAACAAGCGAAAGACGCAATTGGCAATCATCAATCGAATCTGCATCCGGTCAGAAGTGGCGACCGCCCCAAATCATAAGTGGAGGCAAGAAGTGAAACTATTCATACTGTGCTCAGTCTGGTTTTTGCTTGCGGCATTATCACCCGCACAGCAGAAGGATTCATCAGCCACAGACTCTACCCTCGCAAAAAAAACTTCCTTTGATGCCGACGGAAGGATCAGACATTCGAAGACAAAGGGTTATGACGAGGCTTACATGCCGATGTTGTTTCCGTCCTCGCATGCCGCCAACTTGCTCAGGTTGAGGAATGGCGATGTGCTATGTGCCTGGTTTTCTGGATCACAGGAAGGAGAATCCGATGTTGCCATCGTCGTATCCCGGCTGCCACATGGTTCCAAACAGTGGAGTAAGCCCATCATCGTGGATCATCAACCCGGGAAGTCATATCAGAACCCAGTGCCATTTCAGGCTCCAGATGGACGCTTGTGGATATTCCATACTGAACAGGACGCTGGCGCAGGGCAGGCAAATGCCCATGTCCTGTATGTCACATCCAAAGACAACGGGAAGACATGGACCGCTCCGAAGGTTCTATTCGACAAACCCGGCGCGTTCACTCGACAGCCACTGGTCGTTGTGAGCAAATACAAGTGGATCCTGCCGATGTACTACACACCAAGCCGTGGGATAACGAAGGGAGCTGATTCCAACTACTCCGTGATTGAAATGACGAGCGACGCTGGCGAGATGTGGAAAGAATGCGAAATTCCGGAATCAGACGGTCTTGTGCAGCCTAGTGTAGTCGATGAGAACAGTCACTATGTTGCTTTCTTCCGCTCTCGCTATGCCGATTTCGTTTATCGGAGCACATCAGAGGACGGATGTAAGTGGACCGCCCCGGTTGCAAGCGCTTTGCCGAACAATAATGCTTCAATCCAGGTAGCAAAGCTGAAGGATGGTGACCTCGTCATTGCTTTCAACAACGTCAATGCGAGTGACAAAAAGGGAAAACCACAAACCGCTCCTCGAGTTCCTCTTTCGGTCGCATTATCGAAAGATGAGGGTAAGTCATGGTCTTTCGTACGCGATGTTGAGACACAGTATCCCGATTTTGCGAAGCAGTTTTCTGGCCTGAGCGATAAGCCCGGGCGGGAGGAATATTCCTATCCTTCAGTGATGCAGATGCCCAATGGTCAAATCGGTGTTGCGTACACCTATCGGCGCCGAACAATCAAGTTCGTCGAGTTCGACGAAAGCTGGATCCAGCAGGGAAGTACGACAGGGAAATTCAAAGGAAACTAAGCCTTTCGCGAGAGCTGCAATCGCGATTTAGACACTATGGAACAGGTTGTGTCTACTGGGGAGTGAAAACAATCTTAGAAACAGATTTATTCTCATGCGTCCCTGACTGCGCTCTTTGGGGGTTCAACATATCTCATTCACTTGTCCGTCATGCCCATGCGCTGGACTGAAAAGGCCCAACGCATCCGATTTGGTCACGCGTAATCGCCAGGTACCACGAATCGTTGACGTTTACCCAACGGCCCTCATCCCGCAACAATGCACGTTTTTCAAACTAGCGCGGTGCCGGAAGTGATGCTGCACTTGCGTGGTGCACGATTGTTGAACACCGGAGTTCTGACAGTTGATGGCCTCACTCTCGGCTAGCGCGTGAAGGCATGGGAAGACTCTGAGCGACGCCGACATATTACGGGCGCGTCTTCTTGAACGCAATGGCGTTAATCCAGAGGATATGATCCTGTGCCCTGATGCCGCCAACTCATAAGGCATGAAATCCAGAGTCTGTTTTCCGCGCGGCAATTTCGCCCGGAAGGAGCAGTCATCAAGAGCACAACAATTGATCCATCGTGTGTCGGAACAGACGGAGTATAACGCCAGTCCAAACACCACTGAATCGTGCATCTGTGATCAGTGCGAGGTGCTTGCCGAAGTGACCTGCCCCCAGTTTTCGTTCACGTAACAATACGACAAGTTTCTGCTGCTCCTTCTCCAGTTTAAGCCGGGACGGGGGGCGCCAGAGGCAAGGAATGGCGTCTGAACGCCTTGCCTCTCGTTCAGCTGTGTTGAAGCTTGCGGCCTGCGCAGGAAACTGAATCGGCGTCTATAGCCCAAGCTGCTGTGCGGAAGCCCTTCGTTGTAGTCCTTCCGCCACGCCGCGGCCTTGGTCGCGTATCGAATAAGTTCTGGAACCAGCTCACCGCCAAACACTCTTCCCGCCGTCTTCCGTGGAAACTCTCGATTCGCGCGTTCTGCGTCGGCTTCCCGGTTGAATGTGTAGCAGTCCGATCTGCTGCTCGATGCACCACGCCAGAAAATGCGGCTCGTCAGTTCCGGCCCGTCGTCGCCCTATTCATTAGTGGGACGAATTCCGGTCCAGAATGAACCTCAAAACAAATCAATTCCATAAGCCCAGCTCAGACCTTCCACACAAGTGTTTTGTTCTTTTGTTGTTAGACCATCGTGTGTGATGCCGGGACTTTGGCGAATCACTTGCTCCTAAGGCTATGTCTTTTTGTTTAGCCACAACAACCACAGAAAAGAATAGGGAGAACAAATGCTAAATCTAGAACAAATAAAAATCACTCATCGCGATCAGGAGGTGCTCCGCCTGCTCGTGCAGGGCTGCAGCAACAAAGAAATTGCTGCTGAGTTAAATATCAGTCCACGTACCGTAAAACAGCACCTGCGGACGTTATTTCTTCGTGCTGGGATTAAACAAGGCCGCAAGCGAGTGATTCTCGCTACTGCAATTTTCGAGAAGGAGCAGATGAATCATGTCACCCTGTGAGCAATTGAGCACGAAAGAGATTCGAGTCGCCACGATGGTTTGGCAAGGGATGACCAACCCTGAAATCGCTTCCGTTTTTGGATGCACCGAGCAGGTGATTAAGAACCAGCTTCGCAGCGTCTTTGACAAGCTTGGCGTCTGGAGCCGGCTTGAGCTTGCGCTTTATATCGCCTCTCACGGTGGCGCAAAATGGGCTGGTGTTTATACCCATCTTGCACCGAGGTCGGTTGACTTCGACGCAGTTCACGGCGACGTTCATCAAACCGGAACTTAGCCCTGTACGTTAAAAATCCCGAAACGAGAAATTAGCGATCCAATCTGGAAAGTAGAACGCTTTTCCACAATCAATAAGTTACACGAATGTCTATTCGTCACTGAAAACGCTGTCGGGTGTGAGCGAATATCGTATTCCCGTCAGGCTGAACTTCGAGAGGAGGAGTAATGCAAGAAAGCAACCTTAACCCCGATGCCAGTGAAGACGTCGGAATCGTACAGGCGGTTCAGCATGTCAAAAGAATGCGTGGCGGAGCTCAATCTCATATGCTCCGCTGTTCGGATGGTAAGTTCTATATCACGAAGTTTCGCAACAATCCTCAACATGTTAAGGTTCTCGCAAACGAAATCATCGCGACTAAACTCGCACGATTGATCGGACTCACGATACCGAGGCCAGCTATTATTGAAGTGAGCGACTGGTTGATTCGGCATAGCCCAGAACTCTCCATCTTGCTAAGTGGCCAGACAATTAGTTGCGAAGCAGGGCTTCAGTTTGGCTCTGAATATGCTATTTGCCCGACTAACGGAAGGGTCCTCGATTTCTTGCCAGTAGAATTGTTACACAGTGTCCGCAATCTCAACGAATTCGCCGGAATTTTTGCATTGGATAAGTGGCTTGGAAACGCAGACGGCCGGCAGGCAGTCTTCCATCGGAAGGGCCGGGAGCGAAAATATACAGCGAGTTTCATCGACTTTGGGTATTGTTTCAATGCTGGCGACTGGAATTTTCCAGACTACCCACTAAGAGGAACATTCTATCGGAATGAAGTGTATTGGAACATAACTGGGTTCGAGAGCTTTGAGCCCTGGCTTTCACGCCTCGAAACCCTCGATGAAAACCTAATTTGGATGACGATTGGCGGGACACCTCCCAAGTGGTATAACTCTGAGTGGGACGCCTTGCAGCGACTGGGCGAGGAGATCATCGATCGGCGTAGCAGGGTTAGAGATCTGATCACGCAATTCTGTGTGTCCGTTCGCAACCCATTTCCAAGATGGGGTTTGAAGAGCGAGTATTGGGTAGAAGAGAGTCAGCCCGAGGTGGGTTCTGTGCCAGCAAATGCCGCTCTGGCGATGAAGGTAGCAGGATGAAGGAGCGTCAGCAATTTAAGGCCTGGCTTCTGAAATATACGCCGAACGTTGCGACCGAGACGTTTGTTGTGATTGGTGTCTTAGCTGAAAACGAGACTGGCACTTTTGCGAAAACCCAGTTTTTAGACAATTGGTACCCAGTTATTGCTATGGATTCCGAGGTAGATGTGGAATACCTTGACGGCTTGAAAGGAGAAATCGAACGAGCCTGGGTAAATTTGCGTGAAAGAAGGCGCCTGCTCAAGTTGATGGAAGACTCGTTTTCAAACACCATACAAATTTCCCCGGCCCTGGCAGTAACAGCTACTGATCCGCATCGCGAGTTTGATAACCTAGCCAGGCTTAATCTGCAACCGTCGCGTTAGCTTCAGGCGAAACGCGCCGATTGTTCCCGCTTCGTCTGCAAATTTATGGGTTCGGCCCTTCCCGATATGGAAGCAGCGCTGGACATTGAGACGAATCCCTGTGCTCTGTTAACAGCAGGAGAGTCGCCCGGCTCCGGATCTTGCCTGTCGGGTGTTCGCATCTTGGAACAAATGGCACGTTCGGGCAATGGTCTACGCATTGTGAACCTCCTACAATACAGGGTTTGTAAACGTTACCTCTGCTGCGGGTAGCTATTACTAAGGTTATCGCTTTCCAGCCTATGCTTGAGTCAAAACAAGCACCTTTTTATTTAAAAAGGTGCACCCTTATGGCCGGAAAGAAAGCCAAAAACCTCCGACAACGCCATTTTCAAGTTCCGCTACACAGTCAGCACGCACTCATGGAACACACTACAGTCAAAAGCATTGTGGGTGAGTTGGAGGAGTTGTTCGCAAAACAAGCGAAGGCTCTGGCATCCAAAGAGAAGCGGTGCGGTTTGAGCCGCAAGGATCAAACCGCCTATCAGAAAAGAAAGCGCCGAATAGAGGCGCTACGCTCTGAACTAGAGTCTCTTTCACGCACCACACGGCTCAATTAACGACGTAGCTAGTGATGGAGTTGAGTTCCCCAGGGCTGTCCGCCAGGACGTTTTCAAAATGAACTTCCCACTCCCATTCTTCCAAAAACACATACAATTGTTCGGCTAACGACAGCAGTTGTTCTGGGTCGGTTCCATGTCGCAGCTCCCTTTGCAACCTTTTCCACTTCTTTCGAAACTGTCCAAATTTGCTTGGCTTACCGTGTACTTGCCCCTCGAGTTTCACCATGTTATCTACTCCATTTCGTCGGATTCTAGTGCGGTACGAAATACGCGTCAGTGATTTCTGCACACCAGAACTCGATTGTTATCTGTGGAAATCTTCGAATTAAGAAGAGCATTCATAGGAGTTATTCCTTCACCCACCGCGCACAAATTCAGGTCCACCGCATTGCGCCAAGTTTAGGCGAGTCGGGCAGGAAGGCTTTGTTACGAACGATTTAGCTATGCCGGAGTCGCGTGCTTTATCACATGACTCGAGGAATCGCAATGAGTCCTTACGTGCGTAAGCTCGGCTGCCATAAAGGTTTTCGAGCGAACTGACTCGAGTCCTTTCGAAGAACAGGCCAGCAGCAAAACACGCACAAATTACTGTGGGTGATTTGGGTCACCGGTAATTAACCAGCCTGGCGTTACGATCGCCAGAAGAGCGAGGCGATCGAGAAATGATCAAAGCACCGTGCTTACATACACGTCTTATTAAAAGCCTTTTCGGGTCAGAGTGGCACCACTGGCCGAGACTGATTCCTGCTATCCAACAAGGTTGATTTTCGATATTTGTGTAGACTGTGGATACGTTCAGCTATGAATAGATCCGTATCGGCTGCTTGTGGAGTGGTTGAAAGAAAAGGCCTCTTAAGTCGCAAACACAGGTTGTTGAGTAATGAGAGGCAGCCGTCGACAGGGCGCTACCGTTTTGCACAGAATTCCAGTGTTCAGATATCACAGACGCTACAGCGCAACCTATTTTATAAACATTCAACTAATGTGTTGCTTCCGGCGGGAGCCGGCCCGACTGCGACGAGTTCTGGCATGGCTCCCATTTTGTTGCCGCCGTGGAGGTTATGTTTATCAATCCCATGATCACTACGCCCTTATATAGCGTTTCAACCAGGCTGTAATGTAGAGTTACTCAAGTCCGGCTATAGTCGCCTATTCCTGTAGACATAAGTCCCTGAATTGTTTGCACAGCTTCAAAACGAACATAAGTTCATCGATCACATTCGGGCTGTTCATCTGTCCTAAACATGGAGATAACAAGCGGCTAAAGTGCTGGAAGTTGGCATTGAGTTCTCGGTAGCTTTTCGAAGCCAGACTGCATGATTTAACTTCCGCGACAAAGAGGTGTTTTGGTGAGCACTGCGATTGCGCGAACCGTGTTTGCTCCAACTGTTCTGGTCACAAACGAAAATATTGACCCTTTAAACCTACTCATCATTGACGATGATTACGCTGTGCGCAAGGCCGCGAGAGAGGCAGCTTCGACATTAGGCCATCGTGCACAATCTTGTGAGTCAATAGACGAGGCAACGCGGATCCTCGAATCACGAGACCTCGATGTCGTCTTGCTCGACCTCAAACCACGAGGACTCGAAACTCTCCGCCAAATCAAACATTCGCACCCAGATATCACGGTGATCGTCATATCCGGGCACGGCACGATTGAATCGGCAGTGAAGGCGATGCAGGCTGGCGCATATGACTACATGACCAAACCGTTCAGTCTTGAAGAATTAAAGCTAATGCTGCAACGGGCGGCAGCTCACCTGAAAGTCAAAACTGAAAATCGTGCTTTGCATGAAAAGATGAAGTCGACGCATGGGTTCGGCAGCATTATCGGTCGCGCGCCGGAGATGGAGAAGTTATACCGAATGATCGCGAAAGCTGCCCACAGTACGCATCCTGTGCTCATTTTGGGTGAAAGCGGTACTGGAAAAGAGATGGTAGCCCGCGCTATCCACTATTCGGGCCCCTATCGCGACAAAGCCTTCATTCCGGTCGATTGTGGTTCGCTTGTGCCAAGCCTGATCGAAAGCGAGCTCTTCGGTCACGCAAAGGGAGCTTTCACCGGAGCCTTGCAATCGAAGGCTGGTTTGTTGAGCATCGCCGAAGGTGGAACTGTGTTTCTTGATGAAATTGGTGAGCTGCCAGTGGATTTACAGTCGACGTTGCTCAGAGCCTTGCAGGAAAAAGAAATTCGTCCAGTCGGGAGCACGAAGACCATTCCTATCAACATAAGGATTTTGGCAGCTACAAATCGGGACCTGGAAAGCGCGGTAGTAAAAGGTTCATTTCGCCGTGACCTCTTCTTCCGCTTAAATGTTCTCACTCTCCGAATTCCGCCTTTGCGTGAACGTCGCGATGACATCCCGGTTCTTACAGGACATATCCTGGAACGCCTGGCGCGAACCTCTGGGCAAACCCATGAACTCAGTCAGGATGCCGTTCGCGCGCTGCTTGCTTATGATTGGCCTGGGAACGTACGTGAACTCGAAAACTGCCTGGAACGGTGTTGTGCGATCACAACAGGCTGTGCGATTCATTTCGTGGACTTGCCCAGTTCCATCACTGGGGCGCCGCTAGCCTCTTCCGCAGGAGCATCTGAGAAAGGAATTATTCCGCTGGTAACTCTTGAGAAGCAAGCCATTTTGTGCGCTATCGCGCAGCTGAATGGCGACAAGTTGTCAGCGGCGAAGATGCTGGGAATTGGCAAGACCACGATGTATCGAAAATTGAAGGAATACGGAGCGCATTTGTGAAATCGCCAATCCCAAATCTCTTGCGCTGCTCTTTGTCGGATCTCTTGTTCTAGTCTAGAACGATGCCTAAACATCAAGGGAAGGTAAGCCCCAGCGAATCCGAAAGACTTCTCCTCAGTTAATAATTGAGAAACTCAAACATGCAGGTGACGTCGAGGGGGTTACGTCGGTCTGGATCGTAAAGCCGACCCCTGCAGTTTGACTAAGAACGTGATAACGCCGGAACGCGGTGTCGCACGTTACGCCTAAAAGCGGACCATAGCTCAGGTTTTCATCCAATCGAATTTCACTCTTGTTGCTTACCGCCGTTGTCGATACGGCAACTGTGGAATTTCCTACCGGAATCCTTATGATCCCTGCTGGGGCGGAACCACACTGGCCCACTGCAGAAATGCAGTTGGAACTGGTTTGATATGCTACCGCAGAGACAGGCACTGTGAACTGCTTGAGATTCGTCGTGAGCCGTTCTAACCAATTTGCTCCGTCGCCAACGTTGCCTATGTATTGCGAAATTGACACTGGCGATCCAAAAGCGAGTTGGGTACGATTTGAGGGCACATTCCCCGGCTGGTCAAAGCCGATGTAGGAATCATTCGAGTCAGAGGCAGGCCGATTCATTGGCGTCGCCAATGTCTTCGTCGGATTCGAGTCCGAAAATGTAATCACATGCGTGTTTGGAATGTTACTGGTTGGCGGGACTTCAAAAATCAGCCTCCCCTTAAGTCCTGGGGCAGTTCCTAACTGATAGATCATGCCGACCTGTGTTCCATAATTGAAGGCTGTTTCGCCACCCTCACATTGAATCCACATGGGAGACCAATTTTGGCCGGGACTGCATTGTTGGGCAAAGACAGTGGGCTGCGAGGCTCCGGCCCCACTAACGATCCCTCCTGCTACAACGTAGTCCGCGAAATATCTTGTCGCGTTACTTGCACTATCACCTACGCTGGTCAGAATGATATTTCCTGGCCAGAGACGTAGCGCAGGGGCATAGTTGGCGGACGAGATGGTATAGGGAACCGCAGGAATTGCCGCATTATCAGCGAATGTGCAAACTGAATCCGAGCAGCTCGCTGTTGTGATACCGTTTGCGATGGCCATATTGGCCGTACCATACATCGGAACTTCGGCTCCATCGCCGACCGTCCGGAGCAGGTCATAAGTTACCGTTCCGTGCCTACCAATTTTGTTCCAAGATACATTTATTGATCCAGACCCATCTGTCATTGCGTATCCCGCCAAATAAGGTGACGAGACGCCGTCCGTGCTGCTGTGCACAACGACGTAGTAGTTGTATTGCGTTATACCAGTGCTCGCAAATTCCGGCAGCTTCCCCACTGGACCAGTACCCGAGCTTTGTGCATATCCGCCTTCCACAATCAGTCCGGCCTCGCCAGTACCAAGTGGACTGATGCAATTGCCAACTTCCTCGTACACATTGTCCAACTGCACGGCAAGACTGTCAGAATAGATCCCAGTCGATCGTATTCCGAATTCTGCGTATGCTTGTACAACTGAATCGGAGACATGGAGCGTGTTTTCGTCTTGATTATCGATTCCATTCGCCATACATCCCAGACTTAGGTTGGAATTCTTTACCCATATCACTGCCGCATTGATCGAGAACGGGCCAGGACCGACAATCGCTGTCGAGCAAAAGCTCGTGTCACACCTCGCCCAAGCGGCGAGGTTCGTGTCTAGATCGTCGATATTCGCCGCTTGGTCATTGTCAACTTGCACTAAAGAACCGAAGCTCGCGCCCGGAACTGCACCGGAGGCGGGGCCGATATTCGTAAGAGTCGTGTGTTGGGCGTTGTCCTCTATGGCTGGCCAAGTTCCTTGAACAATTCCCGGCCTAAGTCTGAGTCCTGTCAGGCTGATCGTGGTAAACGCATTTGGATTTGTTGGATCACCGACCATGAGGCAGGTATCCGCTATATTGCAGGTGATGCTTGCACCACTCGCTTGAACACTGAGGCCGGAGCTGCGAATCGATACACGAGCATTGAAAATGTGAGTGCCCGGTGAGATCACGACGCTTCTGGATTGTTGTCCGCTTGAGTGCGCTCCAGTTCCTGCATCGATGAGTGCCTCCTGTACGCCGTCGCTTGCACTACCAATCGAATAGCCAACCGGATGGGCGTACTGGGCGGTGAACTGGATCGTTCCGCTACTTGCACCGGATTTGCAAGTACCACCAGTTATAAGGACGGCTTCCGCCGTTCCCGTACCAGAAATGTACAAATAGTGAAATAGATCGCTTCCGTTAACCCCGAACGGGCAAGGCGTAAGCGTCACCGTATTTGTGCCGGCCTGAAGAGGGTTGGCCGGGGTCGCAGCACCTCCAGAATTTCCCGAACCGCCACTACTCGAATTGGTTCCAGGAGTTTGAGACCACGAATAGCTCACGGTATTAACGACTGGAGCTAGGGAATTGCCTCCCGCAGCTTGATTGGGAGACGCAAGGAGGGCAGCAGCAACCGCGCTCGCCGGTAGCTGCTGGTTATCTGCAAAATTGATGGTGCCATCATTATTAATAGAGAGTCCCGTTGGTGTTGGTAGGGCATTGTGCCCTCCGAATAAAAGTGAGAGCACGCCTCCAGCTGGACCCGATGTGCTCGAAACGGGTCTGGACTGCCAACGAAACTCCTGGTTATCACTCGTCTTGGTAGTTGAGTCAAATACGGATGATTGAAAATCTAGGGGTGCAGAGTCATGAAAGTTCGAGTTATTTGCCTCCAGTATGGCATCGGGGAGAGTAGCTCCATCAGCAAATGTCTGATTGTCGGTAAATAAATTGGGCGAGGAGACCTTTGCAAATGCGGCATCGGTGAACCCGTGCAATAGATCTGCATTTAGATTCTGGTTTAGGTCGGTGGACTGGAGCTCGAACGCCGGTCCTGTTTTCGCTTTTGACACGAATGAAGGACCAGCCGACGAGGTGCTGATGAATTGAGATGAGCTCATCGGGCCCGTTTGCCCAGACGGAAAAGGAAATGGTATTGGGTCAACACATCCTCGAATAATTGTTGGTTGGAAGTTTCCCTCACGCACGCCACAGTGAAGCCAAGTGGATGCCAACATGAAATCCGAAGCTGGCCTGCCTGCTAAGGTCTGAGCATCACCGGCTTTAAAGGCATACGGTACGCTCAAAATTGCCGTTCTTTTCTCGGTTACGACGCCGGGAGCTCTAATTTCAATCCATCTCGCTTCACCGGATGCGAACAACTGTGTCGGTAAGCCTCCAGAAGTTACCCCCAAAAACACGGTATAGTGACCTGTAGCATCCGGTTGAACACTCTGCGTTTCACTCCAAATCGGAGTGCCAGTGTCGGCGTCTTTGAATACCCGAAATGTAACGTTGGTGGCGATCGTTCGAGGTTTGCCATCAGCTTTATGTAAAACTCCGTCGAACTTAACCACAGGCGGGATCATTGAACTACTATTTAGCTCGTCGCTGATTTGAGCGCGCGCCGGTAAGCAAACGATGACTCCGGCAAAGCAGGCGAGGCCAGTTAAACACGCAAATTCGTAAGCCGTTCTCGCTTTCAAGTGTGCATCCCTTTGTACGGACGCATCTAATGCAAATAGAGTGCCAGCGGCAAAAGAACACGTGTGGACCTACGACAAGAGAGCGAAAGCGAACGTATGTAGGTGGAGATTCAACAAATTACAAATGACTATTCGATTTACCTTCCGCACACGGGAAAATCGATAGAGGTGTTAGTTTGAACTTCTTTTCCCGAAACGGTTTGCTTTGTGATGTCAAATTGGAACGTCTCCGTACGGAAGCACACATGGTCAGGAAAATACAAGTGAAATGAGCTTCATCTAGTCGACGCGCCTAAAAAGCTGGTTTCATTCTTCTACTCAGCTTATTTCCACAGTATTCATGTGTTCAGCTGTCACAGGTAAATTGTGAACGATCGCATTTATCTTGGAACTCCGGATGCGTATTTTATTTGCTTAGATGTGAGAGATCGAACCAAGATCTGGGAGAGTACGTTGGCAGCGAGAAAGCGGGAAAGGACTGTCGAGCGCAAGTATATTAACCACGGCAGGACATCTGCTCTTTACGGCGGATGCTTCCGGCAATCTGCTGTTGTTAGATCCCTCCAGCGGCCACGTGCTTTGGCACACCCGGCCAGGAGGAGTTTTGAATGATGCTGCCCCCATGACCTATGAGATCGACGGTACGCAGTGTGTAATCACTGGAGTTGACGGAGTGATGTACGCCTGGACCTTGTTGGGCAGCCTGTGGTGAAAAGAGATAGATCACCTTCTATCGGGATGAAAGCGGTCTATATAAAACCGGCAGCGCAGTTGCATTTTCGTCCGTGTCAAGAAAACCTGCTGATTCAGTTCAAAATGCCTCCGCTCGCAATGCTGCTCCTTCTCATCGTGGGAACGGCGGGTTTCATTTGTCCGCCTCAGATCTAAAATTGGGGATCATCGGAGCAGATACTTCGCATGTGGTGGAGTTCACGAAGCTTTTGAACAAAGCCTCCGATCCGGAGCATGTGCCGGGTGCGCGTGTTGTCATTGCTTTTGCAGGCGGAAGTCCCGACATTAGCCGCACTCGTATCGATGGATTTCCTCAAGAGCTTCAGAATACGTGGCACATTCAGTTCGTGAAGCAAATCCAGGATCTTTGCCCAATGGTGGATGGAATTCTGATTGAGAGCATCGATGGTCGTGCTCACCTGGATCAATTTCGCCAGGCTGTGGCTTGCGGGAAGCCCATAAGAGCCTAATCGCCGGCGCCGCCCAGTACAAGTATGGGCGCACCGTCGGTCTAATCGGCTCTTTGCTATCGAAGAATTTTCCCAGTTCCTGCGGCTGCAAATTCTGCAGCAGCTTGTTCGACGAGAAAACAGAATCGACCTCGCTGTAGTGGCCGGTGGAGAGAGTCACAATGCGGGTACCATCGGGCGACTCGGACCAGTAGACCGTCTTGCCTGTCGGGTTGCGGCGCGAGTAGATGAGGACTTCGAGGCCAGGTCCGGCCGCGAGTTGCGCATTTGATCGTGGGTGCCACAGATGTCGACGTTCCAGGAATGCCGTGGCTTCAATCCGAACATCTTCTGATACCAGCGCAGCCCCATGACACCTTGCCGTACCAGAGCCTCCCCTCCGGAAGGATTGATGGCGGATTCCAGGAAATAGGCATTCACCAGTTCGACGCGTTTCACGGCGACTCTCCGCTTCAGTTCCGAAATCCGCACAGGCTGAAAAATTCATGATGGCGATGATGTTGTTCACTTCCGACGGTACAAACGCATAATACGGATCATCGCGCACCGATCAAGGTGGCTCAGGTAGCTGTTCGCGCGATAGACGCGCTCACGGGAAAACGTCGTGAGCCATCCGCAACTGGCGGGATGAAAATTTGGAACGATAAAGACTTCGCGAGTGTTGTTTGTCGTTTGAGAATGCACCGCCGGGGCGAGGCTGGCCGCAACCAGAGCCTCACAAATTCGCGACGAGTCCAATTGTGAAGGCTAGGCTTGTGGACTCTTGGCACGTGCATCTCCTTACTTTGTTTCTATTTAGGCATGAGTACCGGCTTCGGAAAGCGAAGCATGTCGTTTTCTTCGCACACGGCCTCGAACCTAATGTTGGCTTTGCAGTCTTGTCTAGGAGCTTTCGCCGGTTTCCAGTACCTGTTTTCCCTTTCCTCCTATAGCCTTCGACAATACTTCTGAAGCTCGCGCGAGATGCTCTTTCGCTTGAGGTGGACCGGTTTCATCTCCAATGAGCGCAAGGAACGGAACATATAACGCGGCGACCGCTTCTCCATGTTGATTCAGAACTGGAAAGCTGATGTTCACGACACTGTACACCTGGTAACTGGCAAGTTCCTCGTATCCCCGTTGTCGAATCGCAGCAAGATGCCGGTCGAGTCCAGTGGGAAGAAGAGCTTGGGTCTTTTTCTGCCAAGCTGCCAAAGCGTGTCTCCGATAATCATCATCACGAAATGCCATGGCCGGAGGCAGTATTGAGCAGGTCTAGATTTGCGCCCACGTGAACGGAAAACCCCATTTGACCCAGGGCCTCGACACTGGCGACTACGACAATGTTGCCGTTACTGGGCATCGCCAAATGGCAGGACTGGCCAGTCTTGTCGGAGACTTCCTGCATCAGCGGGCGCGCCAACGTAAGCAAATGCTGAATATCCTCATTTGGGCCTGCGATTTTGGTACGGCTTGAGAGCTGGTTGATAGCGAATCAGGTCAAGCCCAATTCGATGCAGGTGCTCAAGCATGGCTTTTTCTGCTTCATCACCATCTCCCTTCAGAATGGCGTCGACGATCCGGGAGTGCGAATCAAGCATTTGCGTACAGTCGGGCGCCCCTGCTGCGCTGATCTCCCGACTGCGGCGAAGGAGCCGGGTCAAAGCACTATTGAGTTCCCGCAGAATTGGGTTTCCCGCGGCTTCGATAATGGCAGTGTGAAGGAGCAGATCATGTTCGGCCGCCGTTTCCCAATTTGCGGCCTCCCGGACTTTTATGCACTCCAATTCAATGCGTCTCAAGTGCGCTTCGGTAGCACGGGATGCAGCGAGCTTTGCCGCTCTCGGTTCGATCATCTTCCGCACCTCAAGCAAATCAAGCATGCTGAAGTCTTTGGTGCTTAGGTCGACTTTTGTGGGCCATCCCTTCTGAAGGCCATCTAAATCTTTCAGATAAGTGCCGTCGCCACGGCGGCTTTCCAACACATCGAGGATGGTCAAGGCTTTGATGCTTTCACGGATCGCAGGCCTGCCCACTCCTAACCTTTCCGCGAGTTCTCTTTCCGTCGGCAGAACCATTCCGGGACCGTAGTTCCCGCTCTCAATGAATGACCTTAATAGGGAAAGTGCATTCGAGGGGCTGGGGGTCCCTCGTCCGTGACTGGTCATTGTTTGGTCTGACCTGATTGCCCGTTTTTTTCTCATCATTTACATCGCCCTCTTCAGGTCGGTTCCCTGAAAGAAATATCCCCAAAAACCTTTTCGCCCGGGAAAATATAACAGGCGGTGGGCATTTGAGGGCTAAAAGTTTGCAGAAGATTTGCAACGGTGACACACGGTCACTGCCTGAACGTTCTCTCTCCAGTTGACAGATGTCTACCGAACATTGATAATCCCTGATTACTTTGGGATTGGTCTTACCTGAAATATTAGCACGAGATTGCTGTTAAGGATTGTTTTGTATGCGCATAACCCAGATCAAGAGTTGGTTGGTTGAGGGGATTAAGTACAACTGGGTCCTGGTCAAGGTGTACACCGATGAGGGGATCACTGGAATCGGTGAGGCTACCAACTGGCCGGGAAGTCCGCTCGTGCTGGAGGCTTGTAAACACGCTGGCGAAGCTATTTTGGGAGAGGACCCAACACGAATCGACTATCTCTGGACCAAGCTCTACCGCGATTTCAACTGGCTGGGCAGGGCTGGGCCGGTCATGTCCGCAATCAGCGCCATCGACATCGCGTTGTGGGATATCGCGGGCAAGCGCGCTGGTTGTCCCGTTTATCAGTTACTGGGTGGCGCGTATCGCAAGCAGATCAAGCTATATGCCAATTATTGGTTCCTTGCCAAATCAGGAACGCCAATGGACTACGGCGACCAGGCTCTCAAGGTTAGGGCTCAAGGATTTACCGCCTGCAAGATGGACCCTTTCGCTCATGTCAATTACTGGTATGGGGAAAACGTTTCAGACAACCTAAGTCTCTCTGAAGATCAGAAACGGGTTGCAATTAGCCGGCTGGCCACGGTGCAAAGCACTGTAGGTCAAGAGTTCCTCATTGCGGTGGAGACACACGCCCTGCTGAACGGCCCAACCGCCATGGAAATGGCGCAGCGCATCGCCGCCGCCGGCATCAACTGCATGTGGTATGAAGAGCCCGCCGGTGCGGAGTTTCCTGACGAGATCGCGGCCATACGGCAAAAGATTTCTCTGCCTGTCTGCGTGGGGGAGCGGCTGCACTCCAGATTCATGGTGAGACCTATTCTCGAAAAGCACGCGGTGGACATCCTTATGCCAGATATCACGCGCTGCGGCGGCATCAGTGAGCTGAAGAAAATTGCCACCATGTGCGAAGCATATAACGTGTCGGTGGCTCCTCATAATCCCAATGGGCCCATTTCCACTATTGCTGCAGCCCACGTTATGGCTTCTGTGCCCAACTTCTTCCTTCAGGAATTCATGTTCACAGACGTGCCGTGGCGAGACAGCGTTCTGGATAAGCCATTAGGGGTGCGCAACGGATTCTTGGAGCTGAGCGACGAACCTGGATTGGGGTTCGACCTCGTTGAGGAAGAACTGGACAAACATCCTGGAATTACTCAACGTCGTGCGGGGTTTTACATATAACCCCAAAACAATGGAGAAGCGATGAAAATGAACGACGCCGAACTTTTTAAAGAGATGCGCACTCATCTTTTTACAGCAATCATTGGCGACGTCCTTGACCGCAACGGATTCCATCACCAATTCCTGATGCCGGAATGCAGGCCTCTCAACCCCCGGATGATCGTGTGCGGTCGGGCCATGACCGTATTTGAAGCCGATATCAGTGAGCCTGCCGATCCACCCTTCGGATTGATGCTGGAGGCGCTTGATTCTCTGACAAAGAATGAGGTCTACATCGCTGCCGGCTCATCCTCCCATTACGCATTGTGGGGAGAACTGATGAGCACTGCGGCACGCGCGCGTGGAGCAACCGGAGCTGTATTAGCTGGATACGCCAGGGACACGAATGGGATCCTGGCAATGGACTTCCCGGTTTTCTGTTATGGCAGCTACGCGAAAGACCAAAGGGGGCGCGGTCAGGTTGTGGACTTTAGGAATCCCCTGCAGATCAACGGAGTAACTGTCCAACCCGGCGACATCGTTTTTGGGGACATTGATGGAGTGGTTGTTGTTCCCCAGGATGCAGAGAGCACTGTCGTGCCACAGGCGCTGGAACAGGTGAAGAAAGAGAAGACGGCCAGAAAACTTTTGTTAAGTGGTGTATCGGTGGAGGCCGTATTTCGCGAAACGGGTGTGCTCTAGGTTTGGATCCGAATCTGTAAGCTACGTTGTCAGCTCTGTTTCTTGAAGCGTTAGGTATCAGTCATCAAAAGAGGAAGATTTCTGCACATGACCCTGGGTCTCAGCGTGGTGATTCTCGCAGCCGTTTTGCAAGGGATATTTCTCCTTCCCATGGTGCGCGCACGCGGGTGGGCCTGGGAACACACTTGGCTGGCATTTTCACTAACCGGAATGATTGCCCTTAATTGGGTATTCACATTGTTCACGCTTCCCGACCCGGCAGCCATCTATGGTTCTGCCCCGCAACAGGAACTGGTAGTACTTTGCGGTTTCGGTTTGTGTTGGGGTTTAGGTGCCATCCTATTCGGAATGGGCATGGACATGATCGGACTGACTCTGGGCTATCCCTTGATCATGGGATTGAACGCAAGCGTGGGCACGTTTGTTCCGCTGCTGCGGCTATGTGGAACATCGATGTTCGCCGGTCGCAGACTGTTGATTGCTGCCGGGACGGCAGTCGCAATCGCGGGAATTTCAGCATGCTCGATCGCGGGCGCCAGAAGAGAATCACATGCGCATCAAGCACAAACCGCAGCTCGTTCAAGATTTGTAACCGGCTTGATCATTGCCGTTGCTTCCGGTTTTCTCTCTTGCCTGCCAAACATTGGGCTCACGTATGGAACGAACACCCTGAAAGCGGCGCACGATTTAGGCGCTTCAGCTGCGTTGGCCGGCAACGCCGTATGGTTCATTTTCTTCACCTGTGGCGGAATCGTAAATGTTCTCTATTGTTTCTTACGGATGGTTCGCCGCAAAAATCTATCCGTGCTGTTTGCCCGCAGCCACCTTGCAAATTGGGGATGGATCCTGGCCATGGGTGCGATGTGGATCGGGAGCTTTTACCTTTACGGAACTGGCGCGGCACAGCTGGGTGCGGAAGGGGGCACGATTGGCTGGCCAATTTTTGTTTCGTTGTCGATCGCAGTTGGGGTTCTGTGTGGCATGGGCAAAGGCGAATGGAGTCAAGCTCCTTTAAAAGCGAAGACTCTCCTGTGGGAAGGTTTGGCCTTATTAATTCTAGCCGTCTTGATCATCCCATTCGGGACAGCTTCCCAGTGAGGCTTCTCAAACCGGAGGGCGAGAGTGAGATATAGGGACAAAGTGGCGGTTGTAACTGGGGCCGGATCCGGCGTCGGAAGAGGGATCGCCGAATGCCTGGCGGAAGATGGAGCATTTGTGATCGTCAACGACATCCGGCAGGACGCGGCCGAGGAGTCGAGGCGAATACTGGCGGGAAAGGGGTATCGTGCCGAGATCGCTGTCTCTGACATTAGTACGCCGCCTGGAGCCGAGTTGATCGTCAATGAGGCAATTCGTTGCGGTGGCCGCATAGACTTGCTGGTTAACTGCGCCGGCCGCCAGATTATCAAGCGTCTCGAGGAACTTCAGCCGGAGGAGTGGGATATCGTTCTCGACGTGAATTTGAAGGCAGCCTATTTATGCACCAAGGCGGCCCTGCCTTTTCTGTCAGAACAACGGGGCGCGGTCATCAACATCTGTTCAGTGCATGCCCGCGCGACCATAGAAGGTTTTACGTGCTATGCCGCCTCAAAGGCCGGTATCCTCGCTCTCACGCGGGCCATGGCGATTGAGTGCGCCCCCCGAGGTGTGCGCGTAAATGCGATTAGCCCAGGTACGATCGACACCCCTCTGTTACAAGCTTATTTCGACTCCTGCCCGGATCCCGTACGGGCCAGAACCGAGTTCCGGAAATTCCATCCCATCGGACGATTTGGAACGCCCCAGGACATCGGACAAATGGTCTCGTTCCTGGGAAGCAGCGAGGCAGGCTTTGTCGCCGGTACGGAAATCATTGTTGACGGCGGCATGACAGCGTTGCTTTTCAGGCAATAGTGCCGGGGATTGCCGTCACAACGTAGCCGTCCGTGTCGCGCAGTTTGGCTCTAATCCCGGTCTTACCTGCGCTCCCTGTCTCATCTTCGTGACACGGGACTGGGATGGGAGTTTCCAGGTTCGAGTCCGAAAGCGCCGGTCTTTGCGGAAAGAACAGAGTCACAGTATTTTTATCTTGACAGTCGTACGAACGTAGCATTGACCGTACTCCCTGTTTGAATTGCTCTTACCAAAAATTCGTAGGAGGCGGCGCAAGCCGAGATACCACTTCCAATAATTCCGGCGAATATCTGTTTGCCAGTGTGCCGCCTGGAGTTTATAGCTTCACGGTCAGCGTCGCGGGATTCGAACCCTGCACAATGATCGAGTGACCCTGCAAGTTGGCTAGCAGGTGACGCTTGATTTCAAGTTGCGCCCTGACGATGTAAGCGAGACGATAACCGTCCGGGATGAGAGCCCACTGATCAACGCGACTAACGCGACCGTCGGGATCGCTGTGGACGGCGAAAGCTACACAGCTTCCGCTAAACGAGCGGCAGTCCACGCAGCTTATCCTGCTGACTCCGGGCACCGCGCCGCAGAACACGGGCCTGCAGGGCTCGTACGATGTGGCCACCAATCGGGGAGCGGTGAGCCCGGCGGTCAATGGCACCCGGTCGGAGATGAACAACTTCACGATCGACGGCGTCGAGAACAACGAGCTCTATTTCAACTTCGTCGCGCTGGACCCGCCACCGCACGCCATACGGGAATTCAAAGTGCAGTCCGATATGTCGGGTGGCGCGTTCGGCCGGAGCAAACGTCAACGTAGTTACACGCAGCGGGACCAATCAATACCACGCCACGCTTTGGGAATTTCTGTGTAACACCAGTCTTAATGCTAGGGACTACTTCAATCCTGTGCGCAGCGCGCTCCATCAGAACCAGTACGGCCTCACACCCGGCGGCCCCATTCGGCGAGACCCCCGGCTGTGCCGGGGAGGCAGAAGAAGTTTGACAAATACCGGAGTCCATGGCGGATACTCCCGGACGTGAGCCGCCAAAGCACCGAAAGGGAGCTCGCGATGGACGAAATGGAAAGCCATACCAAGTAGGAATGCAAATACCATGTAGTGTTCATCCCAAAGTGCCCCAGAAAGACGTTGTACGGAGACTGCGGGGTGTTGCGCAAGCTGACGGAGCAGAAGGAGAGTCGGATCGAAGAGGGGCACCTGCTGCCTGACCATGTGCACATGATGATAGCGATTCCACCAAATATGCGGTGTCGCAGGTCATGGGGTTTATCAAAGGTAAAAGTGCGATCCACCTGGCACGGGTATATGGGGAGAAGAAGAGAAACTTTGTCGGGCGCACTTTTGGGCGCGCGGATACTACGTATCCACAGTACGAAAAGATGAGACCGTGGTGCGCGACTACATCGGCAACAGGAAGCTGAGGACAAGCGATTGGAGCAAATCAACCTGTGGCGCTAACGGCCACCGTAAGGTGGCCCCAAAACTTCGGGACCGCGTTAGCGACCCCGACCCCGAGCGTATCGTCCGACTTCAACATTCCGAATTCTAGCCAGGGGAACCACCGAGGGAGTACCACGAGAGCTATACCTACGACCCTGTGGAAATAGGATGAGTTTCCGTGGAGCACTTGAATAATTGAAAAATTAGTTCTGGAGCCCGTTAGGGCGAACTTCTTTAGCGGTTCCTCAATCAACACTTTCGAGCCGCTCCCATACTCACCGTTCGAAAATCTCGAAAAGCCGGGCAGATTCACTTTGGAGAGCTTCATAACAGCAGTCTGAGTTCTAACCACGTTTTTACCCAATACAAGAATCAAGTACACAAGAAAAATAAACCTAAGAACCGTACCAACCACCGTGCCCAACAACCGAAGGCTCGCAAAATGAAACCAGGGGAGCGCATTCCAAAGAGCCCGTATTTCGTACCGAAAGCCGCAATTAGAAACACAAGAAAGGTTGCGATATGAGAACTGCCAAGTCGCGGTAGATTGAAAAGTTCGAAGGCCACGCTTTCGTTTTGCTCTCGGTTTCGGACGCCTCAACCTCATCAAGAAGGTCAAAGTGGATAGCCTGTGGCCTCGAGCCCATTTTCGGTACCTTGCGCTTTGAGCATCGTGGATCCGGGTCAATAGCTCTTCGCTCAGTCTCATTCGTCCAGAGTCAATTAACTTTCGGGCTAACTCAGTTACTGTTGGCCTGCGCCGGCTGTGGCTTGGGATTCCTGCGTTTTAGGGTTATCCCTAAACCCAGCGTACATTTGATCGCCAGCGTACGACCTGTCTTTGCTGGCCCTATAGCGCAACACGGCTCGGAGGTACTGAACGTGGAAGCAGGGGTTGAAGTAGCCCGTCCGACCCAGAGCGCGTCCGTGAAACCAACCGGAAAACTTCACCTTTGAACGTTCGCGATTGTCCATCGCGATTCCTCTCTCAACATTCATTCATTCGCAAAGGTTTTTTAGCGACGCAGAACAGGCTCGCCTTTCCTACATGCGTGCGTGGGCGCTCACCTACTATCTGACCTTCGCACCGGTACGCAGTATGGTGTTAGGACGTTGTCCAAATGAATTTATCTTTTACTGCACATCTCATGCTTGCATTTGCAATTTCCCAATGGTCCATTCAGTTCAGGCCAGATGCAAAACCGAGTTGCCGGACCTCCAAGCACCGCAAGGACAGGGCCATCGAGGGATGTGTGTCTGTTTCTGCTAACCAGCCCGCCGAAAATGTTGCTGAGAGAGATAAGCCTCGGCGATCATCGCAGATCTATGGTGAAGAGCCTGCTGCTATTCCATGCCCTTCCGTCAGAAAAGAATCGCTTGAGTAGCGTAGCCCTCACCTTTACCTTTGATTTGCATTACATATCACTTTATGTCGAAAAATATATTTGACGACACATGAATTGTTCCAGCAGATTAAATGTGGTTGTAGGTCACTGGGGTTTGTTTCTGAAACCTAAGATCCGCGGTGAAAGGAGAAACGAGGATGCCGAATAAGATAGCTCACATGAGGGGCGAAAGCGAAACGCCTGCCGATTGAGTTCGACAGCCGCCGTCCTGTATGTAGCGCAGAACTGGCGGTGTTGAGGTCGTGAAGCCATTCCGTCGCATTACACCAATGACATGAATCCAGAAGCTTCATTCAGACAGCGTAAGCGAGATGGGTGTGCCTGATCAAACAAAATTGCCTATGTGCGCAACTGAGAACATTCGGACTTTGCCACCTGTGATCCCTAGAATCGTCTCCGTGTATTGTCGTCGGGCGGGGAGCGGAGCCTCATATTCCTGGCATAGTCATCCTTTTTACGAACTTGCCCTGGTGACCGAAGACGCCACTAAAATCGGGTATCCCGCTGGGGAAAGACAAACAGGACCGAATACATTGTTGTTTTATCATCCAGGCGAGTTGCATGGTGCTTGGAGCACTCCCCAGCAAGCGCCATCCTACTGGGTCTTACACTTCGCTGCTGATCCGAGTGTATGTCTGGTATTGGGGTTACTCGCGACTGAGGATTCGCGTCAGCGGGTCTGGCAGCTCACTTCCAGTCAGAGCGAGACATTTAAATGGCTTTTTCTCCAAATCTTAAATGAGCAAACCCAACAAAAAATGGATTTCGCTCTCGCCCAGTCGTCCTGGCTGCAATTGCTGTTGGTGTCCATTCATCGATGGGCGATACGGGAATCGCCACTAGTAGTGAGTCGCGAGATGCTGAGCCCTGAGTTATTGCGTCTTTGGCATCTGGTGAACACATCAGCAGATAGGCCGATGGAAATGCTTCACCGGATACGCCTCCTCCCTAATTACGACTCGCTGCGACACAGTTTTCGCCGAGTATTTGGTTGTCCGCCGCGGGAGATGATGCTGCGACTAAAAATGCAACACGCCCAAGATTTGTTGGTGGAAAGCAGCCTCAGCATCAAGGAGATCGCGGCCCGGACAGGTTATGCTCGCCAACATGAGTTTTCGCGAGCGTTTCGTCAGCGCATGGGTCTCACACCTTCTGAGTGGCGTCGAAGCCCGTTGTTATCGGAACCGGCAAATTCCAACCTGGAGAAATCGTTTTCTGACACAGCTAAAGACGGTGGTTCGCAGATGTCATGTAATGGGATCGAGATATTGCGTTCGGCAAAGATCAATGAGAGAGACACACAAGCAGCGGCGACCGATTGAATGGGGTCCGGTGGAAACCACACAATCCGTTTCTGGCGACATCGAAGGAGCGGCGGTTTCCACAGAAATCATTGAAGCTCTTAAGTCCAAGAGCTCCGATATACGCCGTTCAATTCTCAAGATGGTTTACGGGGCTGATTCCGGTCACATTGGCGGCAGCTTTAGTGCGACTGAGCTAGTCGTAGGCCTTTACTACAACATCATGCGTCATGATCCCCGGAATCCTGGCTGGTCAGAACGTGACCGGTTCGTTTTATCGAAAGGCCATTGCACTCCTGTGCTTTATGCTGTGCTGGCAGACTGCGGATATTTCCCTACGGAAGATCTTGAACGTTTTCGCCGCCCGGGCTCGCACCTACAGGGCCACCCGTATCACCCCAAAACTCCTGGCGTTGAGGTGTCAACTGGAACCTTGGGTTTGGGGTTGTCGACAGCCATGGGGATGGCGCTCGGCTCGAGGCTGCGGAATCAGTCACACTACTACTATGTCCTCTGCGGCGATGGTGAACTTCAGGAAGGACAAATATGGGAAGCGGCGCTTTTTGGGAGCAAGTACAGGCTGGATAATGTTATTGCCCTTGTAGATCGAAACTACTTGCAGACAGATGGAAACACCGAGGATGTGATGCCGCTTGATCCCCTGCCCGCCAAGTGGAGGGCTTTTGGTTGGGAAACGTTTGAAATCGATGGTCATGATTTTGGTCAAATACTGAACGTTGCAGAACGGGCGAAACGCTCAAAGGGGCCCCCGAAGGTGATTATCTGCTACACCGTTAAAGGCAAAGGTGTCTCTTTTATGGAAGACCGCCTTGAGTGGCATAGCGGCGTGCCGAATGCCACAAAATATCGTCAAGCATTGGATGAATTGGATGGAGACTAAGCAAACCCGGCAAGGTTACGCGGATGCGCTCATCGAATTGGGCGCGGAAATTCCGACATTGGTGGTACTCGATGCTGACGTTGCCAAAGCGACCAAGACTTGCGATTTCGAGGAACGTTTTCCTGATCGGTTTTTCAACTGTGGAGTGCAGGAACAAAATCTCTTGTCTGTGGCTGCGGGCATGGCGCTGGAAGGGTTCGTCCCGTTTGCTTCAACCTTCGGCGTGTTCGCCACTTGCAGGGCGGGGGACCAGCTTCGCAATTCAATCGCCTACCCCAAAGTCAATGTCAAAGTTGCCGTAACGCACTGCGGGAGTTCCACTGGCGGTGATGGTGCCAGCCATCAGGCCAATGAAGACATTGCTATTGCCCGCTCGTTCCCTAATATAACGGTTCTTGTCCCCGGAGATTACCAGGAGGCAAAGTTAGCAACTAGGGCCGCGGCCAGGTTAAACGGGCCGGTTTACTTGCGTCTTGGCCGCGACACCTACCCGGTCGTAGAAGCAATTCACGGTGACTTTACCATTGGAAAGGCGAAGGTGGTGCGTGACGGCCGCGACATTACGATTATTACAACGGGCATAATGGTTAGTGAGGGCCTTGAGGCGGCGGAGATGTTGGAATGGAAGGGTTATTCTGCATCAGTCATTCATATGCCAACGGTCAAACCGTTGGATACTGAGGTCCTGTTGGAGGCGGCTCATCAGACGAGAGGCATAGTTACCGCGGAAGAGCATTCCATTATCGGAGGACTGGGCGAAGCCGTTGCAGGCTTCACTTCCGAAAATCATCCTATCCCAGTTCAAAGAGTAGGAGTGAACGACCTGTTTGGAGAATCCGGCAAATCTAAAGAGTTGTTGGATCTCCATGGACTCCGCGCTAGAAATATTGTAGAGAAGGCGCTGATGATTCTTGAAGGGAAGAAATGACGCTGTTTAGGGAAAATCGACCGCATGTAAGGAAGGCGCTCGCGGCTTGAATTTATTTGGGTAACCGATGGACCAGCTCTTCCCTGGAAACCGCATGTGCACTAACCCAGGAGCACGCCGACTGGAAGGCAAACGTGCCGTTGTTACCGGTTCTGCGATGGGTCTTGGCGAAGCTATTGCCTCTATGTTTGCCTGTGAAGGTGCCGTCGTGGTGTGCGTGGACATCAAGTCTGAGCCAAACGAAAATGTGGTGAGATCCATCCTGGCGAATGGCGGACACGCCTTTTCTGTGATTGGAGACGTATCCAATGCTGCTGATGTCGAACGCATCGGACGTGAAGCCGATCAACGTCTGGGCGGTATTGATGTGTTGGTTAACAACGCTGGTATCATCCCGTCCCGAGAGACTGTTCTTGACACTAGCGAAGAGGATTGGGACAAGAGTCTCGGTGTGAACGTCAAAAGCGCTTTCCTTATGAGCAGAATGGTCATTTCGCGCATGTTTCAACAAGGGGGAGGCTCCATAATCAACATGTCTTCCATCACGGGATTAGTAGGGCTGCCCGTGCGCCCAGCTTATAGCGCATCGAAGGGAGCCATTTCTAGCCTCACGCGTCAGATGGCGGTGGACTTTGGACCACGCAATATTCGCGTAAATGCCATCAACCCTTCTTTTGTTATCACGGATATTAACCGCGCGATGTTCGACCGCATGAAAGAGTGCAGAGAGCCGTGGGAGAGAATGATCGAGCAACATCCGTTGGGCAGATTAGGTCAACCGGAGGATGTGGCTTATGCCACAGTCTATCTCGCATCGGATGAATCACGCTGGGTCACAGGCATTAGCATGCCAGTAGATGGCGGCTACACAGCGCGATAACAAGTCCATTAAGAATTGGTCTGCCCTCGAGAGTGCTACATTTTCACGAAAGATATAGCCAGAGTGTGATATGAAGGTGATCCGTTTCAGAGACCGGGTTGGAACTGTTTGCTATGGCACACCGCAGACCAATGGCACAGCGCGAAAAATTCAAGGAGATATTTTCAGCGAATTCATCAGTACGGACGAAGAGGTGGAGATCTCGAAAATTCTCGCACCAATAATGCCATCACAAATCCTTTGCATCGGACTCAACTATCGTTTCCATGCCACGGAGTGTGGTCTGAAGGTGCCGGAGTTTCCCATTTTATTTACTAAAGGCACGAATGCCGTCCAGCACCCGAACGACCCGATCGAGATTCCGCGCGCACTGCCCACCACAGAGGTGGACTACGAAGCCGAACTCGCAGTTGTAATCGGTCACGAGTGCAGAAACGTCAAGCGGACCAAGGCGATGGATCATGTGCTTGGTTACACTTGCGCGAATGACGTCAGCGCGCGAGACTGGCAGCTAAAAAAAGGAGGCGGCCAGTGGTGCCGGGGCAAAACCTTCGATACGTTTCTGCCGCTCGGCCCTTCTCTAGTGCTAAAGGATGGTATACCGGATCCTCACCGACTCGGGATACGGTGTAACGTTAACGGATTGGAAGTACAAAACTGGAAAACTGACGATATGATATTCGAGATACCCGATCTAATTGAGTTTTTGAGTGCAAGCACGACTTTGGTTCCAGGCACTGTAATCCTCACTGGGACGCCCCACGGTGTTGGTATGTCTCGTAAACCGCCGCTCTGGCTGAAAGCAGGCGACACTGTTGCTATTGAGATAGACGCGATTGGCAGCCTAGAAAATCCGGTCATTGACGAGGTGATCGTGGAGGAAACCTTTTCGCCCGGCAACAATTAGATCGAGGAATGCTTCGTTCTAACCGTTCGACATTTTTCTCGCTAACTGGACGTGATCAGCATAGGCTCAGCATTTATGCCGACAGCTTTTGTACTCAATGAATCCAACACCCCTGCAACTATATCCATGAGACTTAAGGACAAAATTATTTTAATAACGGGCGCCAGCAAGGGCATTGGTCGCACACTCGCGATCGGGATGGCCAAGGAGGGGTCTCATGTCATTGTCAACTACAACACCGACAAGCCCGGCGCGGAAACCACGGTGAATCAAATTCGTGCATTTGGCCGCCAGTGCTTCGCAGTGCAGGCGGACCTAGCGAAGGTTAATCACATCCGGCGAATGTTCGAGGACGCCCGCCGCCAGTTCGACCGATTGGATGTGCTGATCAATAATGCCGCCGTCACCGGCTGGACTGCGCTGTTTGAGGTTACCGAGGAGAAGTGGGATTGGGTGCTTGATACGAATCTGAGGGGCAGCTTTTTCTGCGCCTTGGAGGCGGCGCGGTGGATGAAGGAGACGGGCGGGGGAGCTATCGTCAATATCTCTACCAACTGCGCCGCGCTCGGCGTCAAGAACTTGGTCGCCTATAGCACCAGTAAAGCGGGCCTGGATGGTTTGACTAAACAACTTGCGGTCGAACTCGCAGCGTTCAAGATCCGCGTCAATGCTTTTGCCCCCGGTCCCACACAGGGGGAGAGAAACTTGCGCGATGATCCGGATTACGACCGCAGTTGGGGCAGCATGACTCCAATGAACCGCACCGCCGTTGCGGACGAAATGGTTGGGCCTGCAGTTTTTCTCGCTTCGGACGAGTCAAGCTACATGACAGGTCAGCTTTTTTACGTGGATGGGGGTTGGTCTGTGCAGGGCAAGATTCCCATCGAGAATATGAACCAAGCCTTCAAGAAAAATCGTTGACCACAATCAAGAGAGTCACGATCAGTAGGTGAGCAATTAGGTGCCAACCAGTTCAGGTGCATGAAGACCATTCGTTACGGCATCGTCGGACTCGGCTTTGTAGGGCCACACCACGTGGAAGCAGTACGCCGTCTTGGATTTGTGGAAATCATCGCCACTGCCGGAAGAGATCTTGAAAAGACACGTACCAAGGCGGAACAACTCTACATTCATAGGATTTACGGGAGTTATGAAGAGCTCGTAAACGATCCCGACGTTGAAGTGGTTGCCATCACTACGCCCACTTGGCTACATCATCCGATAGCGATGGCTGCAATCGCGAATCGCAAACACGTGATCGTAGAACAAGCCATTGTCCATGACCGCAGCACAAGCGCTAGAAATGCGTGATGCCGCTCGTGCCGCGGGCGTGGTCAATGCTGTAACCTTCAACTATCGTTATCACCCGGTCGCACAGCAAGCGCGGGCCATGATCGCAAACGGCAACATTGGGACGCCCGCTTTGTACACGGCCGATACCTGCAGGAATGGCTGCAGCACGAAACCGATTTCTCCTGGAGACTGGAACCCGACAAAGCAGGAGCAGCTTGTGTTGGCGACGCCGGTGCCCACTGGTACGATTTGGCCGAGTTCCTTACCGGGCTTCGCATCGTACGCGTATTGGCCGACCTCAACACCGCAATAAAAGTTCGTAAGCGCCCGGTTGGAACCTCGCGAGAAGCATTTGCCGCGCCTAGTGGCAGCCCAATGGAAGACTATCGCGTACAAGTAGACGACCTAAGCAATTTGCTGGTGAGGTTCGACAACGGCGCCGCGGGCAGTTTTGTTGCCAGCTAAATCTGCGCAGGCCACAAGAATGATTTGCGGATCGAAATCAATGGGTCACAGGGTTCGTTGGCGTGCCAAGAGGAGCGAGACGAGGAGCTATGGATAGGTCGACGCGATGAACCCAATCAATTGCTGATGAAAGATCCGAACTTGCTGTACAAGTCGGTTCTTCCCTATGCGGCACTGCCGGGTGGACACAATGAAGGTTGGCCTGATGCATTTAAGAATTTGATGCGAAATATACTGACATTCATCAGCAAGGGACATGATCCTGCTTCAGCCGATGGAGTTCGATTTCCTCGTTTCGATGAAGGTTATCGTGCTCGCACTCATCGTGGATGCAATCTTGCGGAGCCAGAAGGCTGGAAGCAGATGGGTAGAAGTAGACAGTCGAGCGTGAGTCGTTCTGGAGATAGTTCGTTTATCGACTTGCCGTTCTTGTCAGTATGCTTCCCGCGCTCGCACGCGCAACCGAACTATGACTTTATCTGATCGCACTCCTTGCGCGGTCGTTACCGGTGCTGGTTCCGGCATTGGCCGTTGCATAGCTTTGAATCTAGCCCTTAGCAACTGGCAGGTAGCGTTAATCGGACGAAGGCCGGAAGCCCTGGCAGAGTCGATCGCCCTGGCGGTTGCCCCGGCTGTAATGCCCGAGGCGTTTGCCTGTGATGTTAGGGATGCAACGGCGGTGGAGAGCATGGCGTCTTCTGTGCTGAAACGTTTCGGTCGTGTTCATGCGCTCATCAATGCAGCTGGCATCAATACTCCCCAACGCAGCCTCGCCACTCTTCCCCTTTCAGATTTCCGACGGGTTGTTGAGACGAACCTGTATGGCGCCTATTTTTGCACGCAGGCGTTTCTTCCGGGTATGCGCCAATCGGGTGAAGGTACGATCGTCAACATTTCGTCTGAAGCCGGTCGACAAGCGAGTGCTAAATCAGGCATCGCTTACGTTATGTCTAAGTTCGGACTGGCAGGTCTAACCCAATCGATCAATGTAGAGGAGCGTGCTCGTGGCATTCGTGCTTGTTGCATTTTCGCCGGCGATGTTGCAACGCCATTGCTGGACTACCGGCCCTTTCCTCCATTGGCCGAAAAACGTGCCCAAATGTTGCAACCAGAGGACGTCGCTACATGTGTCCTGCTCGCACTGACGCTGCCTCATCGAGCTATTGTTGAAGAGATCGTCATAAGCCCCACGATGAAGTGAGATAAATGGAGGTTGCTCACAATCCCAGAGGCCCTTCAAGTTATCGGGGCATGCAGTTCGCTTTTTCGTTCACTCCAATTCCGGTCTTCAGCCGGCATCAGCAACCTGTCCAGTTGGTGCCGAGTCTAATCCATCAATGACTGATTGTTCCGCGTTGGGGCCTAAGGACACGCTGAATCGAATCCAGTAACGTCGAAACTCAGGAAATCTGCTTTGGGTACAAGCTTCTGACCGTGAATACTGCTCGCAGGGATGTTCCGATTACATTCCCGCCACCGTCAGATCTTATGCGGCTGCTCGCAGCAGCTTCTTGGACTGTACAAACAAATTCACTAGCGCGCAGGTGACAAACCGTGGGTGAGCGGGTGAGCGTTCTTCTTTAGCCCGCGATAGCGCGCCTTGACAAAAAACCCGAACTTCAGCTTCATGACCTGAAACACGTGCTTCACCCTGGCATTCATGCGATCAGCGTGGCTGATCCAACATGCAACGTGTGTGCCCTCTACTTGCGAGCCTTTTAGACTAATTGATCTTACATATCAGTCTGTGTCGAAACATATATTTGACAAACCAGTAGCTTGCCGAGCAGATTAGCTACCTGACCAAGGCTCGAGGGGAAACGTAGATAGCCACAGCAGTTGGCCGTAGTATTTCCTTTGCGCGGAATTGTTCAAGGAGGGCAATCGATGGTACGCAAGTTTGGCATTGTCTTACTACTCACGTTCTCCGTGGGGCTGTTTTACTGCAGTGAAGCATCTGGACAAGTCAGTCAAGGCAGCAGGGGTACGGTTACCGGGAGGGTGACGGATTCCACCGGCGCAGTTATGCCCAGGGTGACGGTCACGGCAGTTAACCGGGAGACTGGGGTAACTTACGCTCCTGTCACGACCAACGACCTCGGCGAGTACTCGATTCTTTACTTGCCGATCGGGAATTATGTTGTGCGATTCAAGGCGGAAGGGTTCACGACCTACGAACGCAGCGAAATCAGTATCTCGATGGGTCAAGTCGTGAAGTTGGACGTCACGCTCCGAATTGGCAGCGCCGCCGAGACGGTTTCGGTGAGGACAGATGCCACGCCTCTGGACACGCAAAACGCAACCGTGGGGACCACTCTGACCGGCTCTGCAATGACCGATCTGCCTTTCTCGGTTGCCGGCGGACGGGACATCTCCCGGTTCGCGTTCACCACCATGCCCACCGTTAGCGGCGAAAACTGGAACACCAGCGTGGCCAACTCGCTCGTCGTGTCGAAAATTGTCACGGTCGACGGGACAGACGCGGATGCCGGCATGCAGGGGGTGCAGAACCCGCCGGGCATGGACGCGGTGGAGGAGTTTAGAGTCGAATTGAGCGGCATCAGCGCGGAATCGGCCGGAACGGGCGGTGGTGCGTTCATGTACCAAATGAAGTCCGGCACTAACCAATTTCACGGCAGCGCGTTTGGTTTCCTCGCGAATGAAGCGCTTGACGCGAACACATGGGACAACAATTATTGGTTGAGCTACTGCAAGCAGGCGGGAAATACCTCGAGCGGTCAGTGCGCTGGGAATTACCGTCGGGCACAGGACCGGTTTAATGACTTCGGTTTCAGCGGGGGGGGGCCGCTTTATCTGCCGAAAATTTACAACGGCAAAAACAAAACCTTCTTGTTCGGAGCGTGGGAGCGATACAACCAAACCGACCTCCGCTTCCGCCAGGACGCTACGACTGTGCCAACCACTGCCATGCTTGGCGGCGACTTCAGCGCGCTACTGGACACAAGTGTCTCCTACGGTCAGGACAGCGCGGGGAATACGATTTATCGCGGGGCCATTTTTGACCCCAGCACTCAAAACGTATTTCCAGGCAACATCATCCCGACTAACCGAATCAGCTCCCAAGCCAAGGGTGTAATCCTCCTGTATCAAAAATACTACAGGCCCAACAACACCAACGTCGTGAACAACTTCAACAGCCCGTTGACCGACCCCCCGATCAACAAGACGACTAATCTCGATCTCAAACTCGACCAAAACTTCTCCGACAAAAACCACTTCAGCACATCGTTCAATTATTCTGACCAGCCGATCGTCGGACTTGGGGACAACGGTGGGGGTCTTTGGGTTTCCGGCTCCGCCAATCCTGGACCGCTGAACTCTGCCCAGATGCAGCACACGATTACTGATAATGTTCGTGGCATTGACACGTATACCATCTCGCCGAGGCTGCTGAACGTGGTGTCGGTGAGCTACAACGAGTGGTGGAAAGGTGAGAGCGACCCGTCGCCCGTGGACAATCAGGCTCTCGGCTTCACCGCCGAAAGCGGTGCGGTGCCTAACAATTTTCCGATTATCAACTTCGCCGGTGCTAACAATATCAACGAGACGCCAATTGGGAACCGCTTCGGCTACACATTTCAATACAGCCGGTTGCATTTCAGCGACAACGTTTCCTGGGTAACGGGGCCCCACAACCTCAAATTTGGGGGGCAGCTTATCTTCTACAATGCCAACTCCAACGCGGGCTCGGCCGGATTGGTGAGTTACAACTTTTCGAACCTGACAGGTGTCCCACAAACGCTGGCCAACAATTCCCAAATTAGTCCCTATATCGGCTTCGGTTTCGCCAATTTCCTGCTCGGCGAGGTTGCAAGCGGGTCGAAAGGCAACGGCATAGATCAACACGGCCTGCGCAAAGGAATGAACTTGTTCATGGAGGACCAGATCAAGATCACGGCGAAGTTAACGTTGAATGCGAGTCTGCGCTGGGAAGCCAACTTGCCGTACCACGAGGCTAACGGCCGCTGGTCGGAATTCGACCTCAATGCCGTGAACCCGACTTGGAGCCCTTACAAGGGCGCCTACCGCTACCTCAGCAGCGGATCCCAGAGCTTTGAGGTCAACAACAATTTCCACCAGTTCGGGCCGCACATCGGTGCGGCGTACGAGGTCACTGACAAGCTGGTAGCGCGCGGTGCTTGGGGCCTCTTCTACGTGCCGCTTGGCCTGAATACCTGGGGTGCCACACCTTATATGGGTGATTTCGGCTACGTCGGTGTTGATAATGCCCCGAGTGCGGCAGTGAACATGCCGTCCTTCAACTGGGATCAAAATATCTATCCTGGGGTGCAGGTCCCACCTGTGCGGGATCCGAGCGCCAATCAGGTCAGGGTTTTGGGCCCAGAATATATCGACCCGAATACTTTAAGTCTGGGCTGGACACAGAACTGGAATCTCGGCGTTCAGTACGAATTTGGAAAGAACGCCGTGCTGGCCGTAAATTACATCGGCAACATCGGCCGGCACCTTCGCGCCGGTTACCTTGACCCGAGAAACTACCCGACTTGGGGAGCGTATGGACCGCTGCTGCAGAGCGGCCATGTCAGCGACTCTATCTATACACAGACGGATGCGCAGAATGCAGGAGTGCCGTGGCTGCCGTGGGCTGTGACGGAGAACTTCATCGGTGGAGGATCGTCCGGATACTATCCGGCTTACGCGGCCATCAATCCGTACCCGCAAGTGGCAGCCGGGCAGGGTCCGATCCTGTTCAACGACTCTCCGCTCGGCAGTAGCGCTTACAAGGCAATGGTCGTCGAGGTGAGCAAGCGCCGCGGCGCCTTAGTAGCGAACCTGAACTACACGTTTTCGCGGGCGACCGGAAACGTCAACAATGCTCCGTGGGCCGGCGGTAATATGATGGACAATTGGGTGGTGAATTCAGGTTACCAAGATCCATCCGCCTACCGCTCGTTCGATAATTTGGTTTCCAATACCGACATCGCTCACCAAGTCAAGGGCTATCTCACCTACGAGTTACCGTTTGGCCGAGGCAAAAAGTGGCTTCCTGGAGTGGGCGAGGTGCTCGATGCCGTCGTCGGCGGATGGAGGCTGGGGACTATGGTGGGCTATCAAAGCGGTTTCCCGATTACCGCGGTAGCCTCGAGTTGGGGCGGATACCCCGGCATGTCATCGAGCTTCGCTAATTACAACCGCTCTGTCCCCCTTTCACGGACCTTCAAATCTTTGGATCTTGCCAACCTGAGTGACCCCAGCAACCTATACGTCAATCCGCAGGCATTTTCGGACCCAACCTACGGGACTCTCGGCAACCAAATGCCTGTCTGGAGCAGTTGGCGAGGGTGGGGGTACTCAAACGAAGACTTGAGTATCCTGAAGAACTTCGGTATCGGCAAAGACGAGCGTTGCCACCTTACCTTGCGGGCAGAATTCTTCGACGTCTTCAACCGTCACCATTGGAACAACCCAAACACCAGTGCAGTGGCCAGCCCGTATTTTGGAGCTGTCACTGGAGTCTATGGCAATCGCAAAGGGCAGCTGGGCGTTCGCTTCCAGTGGTGAAAATTTGGAATCGGGGAGCGCCGCGGTGCTCCCGACTTGTAGTAGTGCCAGTACTGTGCATCGATCTTCGGTATCTCAAGCGCAGGGCGGCCAATCGACGGAGGCCGGGCTTGCGGCAGATGGGTATTGATGAGATCTGTCTGGGGAAAAAGCAAAAATTCCTGATCGTGGTAAGCTACCGTGTCGACCCAAAATTCCCATGGGCGTGGTGGAAGCGGTGAATGGGAACATCAAAGCACTGCAACGACGCGGGCGTGGTTACCGGGGCTTGAATTACTTGCTACTGAAGGCGCAACGGTTAGGCGCCACCTAGACCGAATTCGTTGCTTTTCCGAAAGCCGCGTAGAATGTTCAAACTTACAGATTCTTATACAGAAGCCAAAGCCATTGACCTTATTGTTTGCACATGCTATCGCGTGATGCGGTATCGCGCACGCTTCCGCAACGATAGAATGTCCCGGCTGGAGCGGATAAAGGTTAAAGGCTATTGGAGGACAATCATCCGCGCATCTCAAAACTTGCATGCCATCACTTGGGCCGCGCCCTTCTGCACTCGGCCGAACTGAGAATGAGGCCAACCAGGGATCTACTGCTTTACGCTACTTGAATCGCCATTCCACGATCGCAGCAAATAGCGCGCGATCCCCATTTTGTCGGGAACTAAGCTGCGAGTATCGCCTGAGAAGAAAGACGTGAGCAATGAGTTCGTGATTGCAGACGCTGCACACGAAATCGGACCCATGGATGCAGACCGAGACCTTAACTTTGGGGTTACAAAATTAACAGGCGACGATGCTTCTGCCGAGTGTGCACTCATTCCAGAATTCAAAGCTGGGTCGAATGAACTTGAGTGCTTATGGTTGTTTCGCTCAATCTCTAGTTTCGGAAGCCAACAAATTTGGAGGTCCAGAAATGAACAGGCGTGGTTTCGGCAAATTACTTGTGGGGGGCGCAACAACGACAGGTTTCGCGAGGATCCACCCTGTAGAAGTTAACCCGTCGCCCGCGACTCGGCCGGACTTAGCCTCCATGAGTCCATCGAGCATATCCGCAAAGTCTGTAGTACCTGCAAGTGGCGGCAGCTATTCATGGGAGTTGGCGATTCTGGATTCCGCTCCGCCCCATGCTACTGAGGTTGACGAGATCAGAGGTTCAACGTCCATATCATAGACCGAATTCGGTCTCCCATTCCATTTCCGTGGCCGCCCTGGACGTAGATGGAAATATGGAAGTCATCGTCGCCGAACATGATCCGTTCACACCTTTCCGCAGCAAGTCTCGCTTATATGTTTATATGTTTACAAGAACGTGGGTGGGAAGGGAATCGCGTGGAGCCGCTTTCCAATAGATAAGCGGTTCGAGCATCACGATGGCGCCGAGGCAGTAGAGTTGAACGCCGGGAGACTCTCGATCATTAGTCATGTTTGGACGGAGCCGGGGGTATGTCCATATTTGGGAGCCGGGGAAAATGTAGTGCTTAGGAGTCGGCATCGTAATTCAAGCGAAATCGAAGTCCGTTCACCGGATCACGACGGGCACCATCGTGGACGCGACACTGATTCACCCGCGCTCGTCCACCAAAAACCGCGACCAAGCGCGACCCGGAGTTGCATCAGGTGATGAAGGGCAAGCAGTGGGGGAGCCGATACCGAGCCCAACGCCCCCGACACGAGCCTGCACGAGACTGGAGTCTGCAGGATGGGGAATAATCCAAAACCTTAGGGAGCAAGTGGGCGCAGACTCACGACATTCCTAACCTTTACCTACGCGACGCGAGCATCTTGTCCAACTGCACAGACAAGACCATTGCGATGCCCATGGTCGCACTTACCATGCGGACCTATGATCACATACTCGAAACTTCAAACGTGGAGTTCACAAGCGCGTTTGAAGGTCCCTTGGGGTATACCTCATGGCGCGAGCGCCGCTGTTGGCGGAGACGTTGAACTGCGCAACGTGAAAGTACGTGCGAGTTGGGTGAGCAGGCGAAGCAGAGCGCGGTTGCCCTTCGCTTGGTGTGACAGGGAAAGCAGGTGACTGCCTATCAATGTCGAGCTTGGCAGCTTACATTACTTCTCGCGCTTGTTGCTGCGAATAGTCAGGTCAGCACCGTGTTCAATGAATGGCGAGTGGCATCATCCGCAAAATGAAGGTCGGCATTTGACATCATCATGGGCCGCCGGTCCGAACCGACAGGTTAAGACCCATTTTCAATCGAACACAACGAACTGGTCATGTCAGTTCTTCCTGAGTCTTCTCGGTGGTGGTTTTCGCTGGGTCATCCGCGATGCCAACGCTTCCCTGGATCGGAATCTATCCCAGGTTGCCGCCTGGATATGCTGAAATCCCGCCCAAAACGAACTGGAGACCACAACGAACCGTCAGGCCGTAAGCGGGCCGCAATCTGTTTGAGCATCTCGGCGATGCTCGGGTGAAGATCAACCTGACGAAAGCCGTTGACGGTCTTTACCCGTTATTCGACTTTTCCGTCATGAACCTTTTGCTTGACGTAGAGAGTCAGGAAATCGGGAGAGATGCGCCGCCCCATCGATTTCGATACCCAGCGCCCGATTCTCAGACCCGCTGCACCGTGCAAGGCAGTTAGCTCTCGCACCGACCATTTACTGATAAATGCGAATGCGGTCAATGTTTACGGTTCCGTCGTTGCCGGCGTAGCTGAAAGTTAAGGAGTTCTCGCCGGCATTGAGGGAAACCGGCACCGATTCCATTCCGTGAATGAAAGCGTGAATAGGAACGGGTTTAGCCTGGCCCTCATTCACCTGCAGTCTCAGCTTATCCGTATTGATTTGGCTGTCGGCGTAATTCAAGATCAGTTGATACGTGCCGGATTTAGGCACAGCAACGTGGGTGAATGTGAGAGAGGAGGCATCGTTAACACCGTTCGGGTTATTCAGGGAAATCGCATAGCTATGGCTGCATGCAGGACATGTCAGCAATGTAGCATCGCTAGAGCGAAGATTACCTGGCCATTCAGCTTCGTATATACCACCCTTTGACCAGTCGTACGTTCCACTTACCTTCAACAAGAGCGATCCATGTGCCGCTAGTGTCGCCCTGAGTGCATTAGGCTCAGTCTTCAACTCTCGATGTAAGTACAGATCGCGGACCCGAACGTCTCCAGACAGGGCGAGATCTTCCCACGGAACCGCAACAGAGGCCTGATGACCAGTCAAGTTGAGCAGCAGGACAGCATCGATGCCGCTGCCGACACTTCCCAGAGGCTTCAACCATACTTCCAACCCTATGGCGTCCTCTTTCACTTTCGTCAGACCGGCCCCGAGCGGATCTTGATCAATAGCAATGACTTCTGGATTGGTATAGATGGCGCGGATAGCATCTGACATGTGCATCAGGTCATTGCCAGCCCACAGCGGAGCCGCCGAAATCGCCCACATCGCAAAATGTGTTTGAGCCTCGACGGAGTTTAACCCGTCATTGCCAACCTCCAGCATGTCCGGATCGTTCCAGCTATTGGGAGCACTGAAAACGGCATTCCTGGCGCTTGATTCGAAGCGTTGCACTACATCTATCCAATCGACGTGGTCTTTTTGGGCACTTATATCTGCGTCTATCCTCCAGAGCTGCGCTTTCCCTTGCGCCCACGTCCATGGGTTTTCATTACCCCAAGAACAGATATAGAAGAGCATCGGCCTCCCCGTCGCCTGGATTGCGGTGACCATGCGCTCATAGACCTCGCGTCCGGTGTGCCCGGGAACACGGTTGCAATAATCCATCTCGACGAAGTCCATACCCCATGCCGCAAATGTTTTGGCATCCTGGATCTCATGTTCAAAGCTTCCCTGGTAGCGAGGATTGGCAAAGCAGGTATAGGGCCCGACATCGGTGTATGTGCCTGCCTTCAGACCACGCGTATGTATATAGTCGACCAAACTTTTCATTCCGTGGGGAAACCGGGCGGCATCGATGACTAGTTCGCCAGAGGCGTCGCGTTTGGGAGCTATGCATTCCTGAATAAGGACGTATTTGTAGCCCAGATCTCGCATGCCCGTCGCCACTAGAGCGTCGGCCTGATCGCGAATGGTTTGCTCGTTGTAATCGCAAAAGAAATGGTTCCAGCTTGCCCATCCCATAGGCGGAGTGGGCGCTGGGCCGGGCTGCATGGTGATGGTCTGGGAGGCAGACAAGCCGCTGCATAGGATGATAACGATCAGCAGCACAAGGCTAAGCGCCGGCAGACGATGGTGAAGTACTGGCCGTATGATTTCGGGCGTTTGCATGCATTTCGATCCAATCGGGAGCGTTCCTTTCATAACAGCGTTCTTCTCCTAACGAAGACAAGGTGATCGGTGGTTCTAGGCCCACCACATCTCTGGTGCCGGTTCTTTCAATGTTGCTGCACGCAGAGTCTGCAATGCATGCCGGAGACCATCATCGACAGAAGCTAGGGGATCTTCGTGTTCGATGCTCATGACGTAGTCATAGCCGACTACACGGAGTGCGCTGGCGATCTGTCGCCAGCAGCTCAAATCATGACCCCAGCCAACGCTACGGAATGTCCAAGCGCGATTGTTTACATCCTGGTATGGTTTTGCATCCAGCACACCGTTTCTGACCACACTACAATGATCGACAAATGTGTCCTTGGCGTGGACATGAAAAATGGACAGGCCGAGGGATCGAATGGCCACGGGTATATCGATTCCCAACCAGAACAAATGACTGGGATCGAGATTGACGCCGATGCTTGGGCCTACGTGCTCGCGCAGCTTGAGTGCTGTTTCCGGATTGTAGACGACAAATCCGGGATGCATTTCGACCGCGATTTTCTCAATGCCGTGTTTTTTCGCCAATGCAACGGCTTGCCGCCAATAGGGAGTAACCACCTTGCCCCATTGCCATTCGAGAAACTTCGGGTATTCCGGCGGCCATGCCGATGTGATCCAATTCGGACATTTCGCACTTAGCGAGTCGCCTGGACAACCGGAAAGGACGTTGACTACAGGGACCTCCAATTGTCGGGCCAGCCGAACGGTGCGTTCAAACGCCGCATGGTGGTCGCGCGCGATCCTGGCATCTGGATGAATAGGGTTGCCATGGCAGGACAAGGCGCTGATAAACAGCCCGGCATCGTGAACTTGCCGCACGAAGTCACGTGCTACGTTCCTGCTGGCCAGCAGTTTCTCGACTTCACAATGGGGGCGGCCGGGATACCCGCCAGTCCCAATTTCGATACAGTCCAAGCCCAGCCCCGCCACTTTCTCAAGCATTCGTGCAAATGGCAATTTGCTAAACAGAACGCTAAATACTCCGATCTTCATAGGTCGCCACCGTCGGTTGTCGACTACATTCGCCTCAGCGCCAAACAAGTCATGGATGAAGAAGGACTTTCAGGGCGGACTTGTCTTCGCACGCAGCAAAGCCCTTTTGCCATTCATGCAGAGGGAATTTATGGGTGATGACATCTCCCAGTCGGACTTTGCCTTGTTCCAACATCTTGAGCATTCGTATCCAAGTCTCGACCGTGTAAGCAACTGAGCCGGCAACGTGCAGTTGTTTGAATGCAACTAGATCCAAAGGGATCGCTACGTCCTTCCCGAAGTGCCCCACCTGGGTGTATTGCCCGAGCGGGCGGACAGCATTTAGGCAACTTCTGGCTGATGCAGCAGCGCCTGCGCACTCCAGTGCTACGTCTACCCCAAATCCGTCAGTCTTCTCCTTAATATGTTCCATAAGATCTTGTTTACTGACATTGACTGCCGAGTGAGCCCCCATTCGCTTTGCCAAGTCGAGGCGCATTGCGTCGGCATCTGTCCCAGCAACAATCGTCTTGATCCCCGCTGCAGCCAATAGTTTCAAGCACAACAAGCCAATCGGTCCGGGGCCGGAAACAAGCGCAACGTCGCCCATGCGTAGGGGTGTGAGCTCGCAGACAGCGTGGACAGCCGCTGCAAACGGCTCGCAAACCGCCCCTTCTTCTAGCGGGACGTTAGAGGGGAGCCGGAACAGCTGGTCGGGTCGAACAACAACATATTGAGTGAATGCCCCATTAACACCGTGTCCCATGCCGCGCCGCGCCAGACAGAACATAAATTCTCCATGGTGACAGTAAACGCAACGGCCGCATGTGACTGCAGAAGCCCCAAGAATGCAGAACCTCTCCCCTCTTGCGAGTCCTCGCACATTTTTGCCCGTCTCGACAATCACACCGGCAATTTCGTGGCCGAGGATTACCGGGGGGAAATTGCGAAAAGTGTCTTGGTACACATGCAGGTCTGTGCCACAAATGCCACACCAGGCCACTTCGAGCTTGACTTGGTCAGCCCCGCAGCTGGGTTCTTCGACTTCGCGTACTTCCACGTTTCCTGGACCTTTTGAGAACTTAACAAGAGCTTTCATATTCAGACTTTGTATCCTTATCAACGGGCTTTCAAATGGTGAAACCCCTTCTCCTTGGTAATTACCTTCGATGGCCCATTTTGGCTCGCAACCCGCAGAAAGATAACCGCAGGCGTTGAACATCATTTCATCGCGAACGAAAGAGAAAATGTCGCGAGCAAGTTCATTTGGGATTCTGTTCGTCCGTGATGTTTGCCTCCTCATGGGCGTTGGGAACGGCACTGAAGTTCCCAAAGGTTACATCAGTATTATGGGCAATTAGCAATGTGCCGCCAGAGGGGATTCTTTCGCCTCCTTCTTTAGTATCCAGGTTCCACATTAGCGGCTCATCTTCGCCATCCGTCCAGAATTTAGTACGATAGCGGGCAGCATGTCCAGGCAGACTGTCGACCCTTAATTTCAACTTGTAGCGCACACCTAGTTCAATTTTGTGGCCTTGTTTTTTTTCGATAATGGTTGGATAAGTTGTCGCATCGCCGTCACGAAAGATACGCCAAGTACATCGATCGAGATGTTCCGAGAAACGGAACTCTGCCACCGTCCCCAGGGGATACCACTTCACGTGCGGTTGTTCTTCGTCCTCAGCGTGGCCCGACCAGCGTGCAGCCAAGGCAGCATGCAACACCCCGTAGGTAGGCGGACCTTTTTTAGGAGGGCTGAAACCGTGAAATGTCACTGTGGCAGTGACCGTGTAGTCCTTCCAGGTCAGGTCGCCAAAGGCCAGCACACGGTCGTAGTAAGTTTCGAGTGTACGAATTCCATCCGGCTCCAGCTTCCATAAGCCATCAACCACCTGAACAACGTCAGTGATTGCTTTTGTCTGTCTCGAATCAACCGAGTATGGTAGCGGCCAGATATGGCCGCGATGATAGCGGACAGTGACGGTTCGAATGATGCGATGGTGCAAGGTGTCCGTCGCCACAAGAACCACGGTATTCCGCCCATTGTTGAGGGCGGCTACGTCCAAATCGAGATTGAAGTCTCCTGGTCGTGCCAATCGCGTGTCGTTTGGTCCCAAAGATAGTGAAGCCAGTGGGCTACCGTTCAGGGAATACTGCAACGATACGCGGGCGGAAGGCGAGACACGTCCTAGAATATTGAGCCATCTTTGGGGCTGGCCGAGTTTTCCGAAGTCCTGAACGTCACCGTACCAGACGTCGATTGTGATTGGTGCGGCTTCGACGGACGATCGGGCAAAGACGCAGTTGCCAACGGTTAGCGTCAAGACGAATCCAATGCAGCTCAGAAGTGATACTTGTTTCATGGTTCTAGTTCAGCGTGGTCTCCGTCGCGGGCTCCGGCCACGGCCTCGCTTGTTCCTCTCTTGGTTCGTACGATCACGGCAGGCAACCGATTTCAATCCGGGGTGCTCAGTATCTGACAGAACTCCAATTTCATTAGCGCCGTGCCTGAGAATCCCGGATTCACCTTGAGCCGGCCGTAATCAACTCATGATTCGAACCTGTTGTGCATCGTTTTTCATAGTTGCCTCGCGATCCGAAAAACCTGGGAAGATCGTGCGAAGAATAAGCAGTGACTTGCCAGCTGGAACGCTTTGGAATGTCCAGTCCCGTAGACGGAGCGGCGTGATAAGTAAGGTTAGGCTGTTCTTTGAAGTGAGCTCTTATGGAGACCTCCTTTTCAAGTGGCATCTGGTCGAGAGTTCGGCCGTCATCGAAGAAATGGAACATTTTATCCAGATGCGTCCCTTGCTGCGTATCCGTAACAAGCTGCGTACAGTTGTATTGAGGGGTGGCAATGCGGCCAAACTCGACTACCGCGAGTTTGGGATCGTTCGGAAACGTCGGCGCACGATTCAACAACAGGTCAACGAGGCGCATAGGGTGTCTTCCTGGCACGATTACCATCTTAACGACTCGAGATAGCGCAGACTCTGCGGAATCTGGTCGATGGCTTCGCTGGACTCATCTTCGATAAAGTAGTGCTTCACGCCAATGCGTCTTGCCTCCTTCAATACTCCAGGCCAGTCCACGCTACCAGAACCGATCGCGACGCTGTCGGTATCGGGAGCGGCGCCGGTGAAATCTCGCGCTGCGCCTTTGCGCAGATCCTTGACATGCATTAGGGAAAAGCGTGTTCCATACTTTCGCATAAGTTTAACTGGATCGGCTCCACTATGCTCTATCCAGAAAACGTCGAGTTCAAAGGAGACGAACTCGGGCCGGGTCTCAGCGGCTAACAGGTCAAATAGAGTTCCGTTCTTATAAGGCCGAAACTCATAGCCATGCGGGTGATAGATAAACTTAAGGCCGGCGGCGTTCAGTTTCTCCCCGACGCGATTAAATAGTTTGGCGGCGTTGTGGACATCCCGATCGGTGAAACCGGTGCCTTCATGCGGAATCCAGCCACACAGAACGTATTGAACGCCCAGCGCCTTGGCGTCCTTGATGACGTCGTCAAGGTCATTTTGAAACTTCTCGTAATCGACAAACGTCCCCACCAGCTTCATGCCGCGGGCTGCCAACATATTGACAAAAACAGTTGGTTGATAACCATAGGTATCCCCTTCAACCTCGGTAAAACCGAAGTCGTGAACGTAATCAAGCGTTAGGGGAACATTTTTGACGAAGTGGTGTCGAAGGCTGTACAACTCCAGCCCTAAGGGGCCGGTGAAACTCTTTCCGACACCGGCGTGTTTGCGCGGGCCGGTTCCATTATTGAGCCATACATCCACCCGGGGAGTTTCCCAATTGTACGGCTTATTCAGAATGTCGAGGTCGCCGTCGCCATCCAGGTCGGCGAGCCTGCCCTCGTGAAATTCGTTGCCGGTTACGAGAACCGTCTTTCTGAAATTGCCTTTGCCATCACCATAAAAGATCCAGGTTTCAGCTTTGGGATTGTCGGGATCAGAGCGCGCCTCCGTCCACTTCGCCATTTCCGCTGCGAAGATGTCGAGGTGTCCATCTCCGTTAATATCTCCAAGCTCAAGTGTATGCCCGTGGATCATGTCGCGTCCCCCTAGATCGTGCCCAACCCAGTCTTTCTCATTCTGGGGATCACCCTTGCATTCATACCAACGCAAAGGCCCGGAACCATCGCCCGGCGCGATGACCACTTGTGGGTACTTGGAACCTTCAATAAGCTTTGCCGCACGGATTCGTCCGCCGATAGATCCAATCCTGATCGGCTTGAACTTGCCAGCACCGAGATACTTGAACCAATAGTTCCCGGCGAGTAGGTCAACGACTCCATCCCCATCAATGTCGGCCGCGGCCAATCCCTCCGGATACTTGGCCGCATTTCCCCCGCCACTGGTGTCGACCACGCGACCGGAGTAGAGGGGGACGAAGGGCCACGGCTCGGTTTCGCGAGGATGCGCAGGAATATCGGCGATGAAAATGGTCTTTGAGCCTTGGTTCCAGAAAACCAGTTGCGGCGTACCGGTGTTCTTGAAATCGCCGAAGATCTGGTCATGGTGCTGCGTTTCTCCACCTTTCTTGATCACGTGCCGCTTCCACGGAACGGCCGGATCAAAATTCGGCGCTGGATTTTCCCACCACCAAATTTCATCGCTCTGCCAGTCGCCACCGAAGACAATGTCCAGATCGCCATCTCCGTCAATGTCGTAAGCTGCTCCGCCGGCTTCTAGGGGAAGATAGTCCTTCTCGATCACGTACGTCTTCCAGCCCGATTCAACGCGACGGTACCAGACAAGCGCGGGGGCCTTTTGACGGAAGCTGAGAATGAAGCCGTTGATTCCATCACCGTCGAAATCCCCGACCAGTGCTCCGGTCTGTTCGGTTGAGCCTCCGGTGGGCGGCATTTCTCCGCGCTTGCTGGAGAGATGTTGCCAAACTGGATCTTTAGTTGGCCCAGTCTGCGCAGATGCCAGTATGATCAATAAGAAAAAGGCGATGGCCTTGAGGCCAATAGTTCGCACCGTGTTACACGCCAAAGGCAGTTTGTTAGGTTCAATTTCGATGTTCATGCAAGGGGAGCTGAATATAACAGCACTATCGCTCGGCAATCTTTCGCGGGTCGGGAATTTCTTTGCGCTCTAGCGGAATAGTGAGTTGGAAGCAGATGAATTCCTTTCACTTTCGTGCCGGGTCGCGCACCAAGAGCTTCGATCTCGCCGTATGCAAGGATGATGATTACAGGACCATGCCAAGCGATTCTGAAGTGCGACAAACCCTGTCAGGAGCTTTGCATGTCCGCCATCGGTCCGCTGGGAGTGGGTGGTACTAGTTTCATCCGGAGAACGTCCTAAGTTTGGCTGCCCAGCCTTTCCTATGACCTTCGAAATAATAAGCGCCTCACCAGTGCGGGGAAAACTTAATGCGGGTCATGGCGCGTCACCAAGGTGGCCTGCTCGATAAAATGATCCACGATCGGCGGTTTGGGACCTCGCAACCAGGCTAAGGCGATCCCTGTCTCGGGAGACTCAAGTAGGGTTTTGTAGCACACGCCCTCTTCGCGGAGTGCCCGCACCGACTCGGGAACCAGTGAGACGCCGATGCCTGCGGCCACGAGACTCAGAATGGTTTGCATCTGGGCAGCTTCCTGGACGACCTTAAGGCTGAATCCAGACTGCTGACAGGCGCTCACGATCAGGTCGTAGAAACCGGAGCCCTGCGATCGAGGAAAGATGATGAATGCTTCCTTTTCCAAGAATCGCAAAGCCACGGTACTCCTGTCCGAGAAAGGATGCGCTTTAGGAATCGCCAAGAGCATTCTTTCCGATAGCAGAGTCTGGGAGTGGAGGGCCTCGTCTCTGGCCGGCAGGCGGAGAAAGCACAGATGCATTTTCTTTTCTTTGAGAGCCGCGATGCCTTCGCTCGTGGTGGACTCCTTCAAGACTAATTCCACTCCTGGATAGCGCTGACCAAACGCGCGGAGAACACCCGGCAAAACGCTACAAGTGGCCGACATGACAAACCCAACCGTGAGCTGGCCGATTTCCCCACAATTGGTCCGCTGTACGGCCCTAACTGCATGACGGGTCTGCTCCAGAATAAGCTTCGTTTCTTTAAGAAACACGCGGCCCGCCTCGGTCAGCTGCACCCGTCGCTTGTTGCGCCAGAAGAGTTGGACGCCCAACTCTTCCTCCAACTCACGAATTTGTTGACTCAGAGGAGGCTGGGAGATGTTCAACTCGCGGGCGGCCAAACCAAAATGCAGATTCTCGGCTACAGCTGTGAAGTAACGCAGATGTCGGATTTCCATTATTGTAGCCCTCACCTCGACCATTAGTTTGCATTACATATTAGTTGATGTGGAAAAATATATTTGACGACACATTGGTTGTCCAGCAGAAATGCGGTTGTAGGCCACTTGGGTCTGTTTCTGAAACCTAGGATCCGCGGGGCAAGGAGACGTTGTGGAAACTGGCGGAGCTGTGGAAAAATCAAAAGACGGTTTTCCAACACATAGCCGAAATCCGCTACACCATTTGCTTATCGGCTTATCGTTCTTGGCCTGTAGCCTCGTTTTTTCCAACAGCATCCAGCAGCACCAATGCGAAAATCAGCATTATTCCAAAACGATCACCGTTACCGACGCCCCCTATGCGATCAGTCCGAGACCCCTCCTTCGCCTGCTTCAACATCCCTACAATTTGGTCCACCGACAATTGCTTCCCCCTTACGGCGAAATATCCTTTGCTTCAGGTACTAGGTTTTCCCGGAAACTAAGCTTCTGTGTGTCAGAAATTGGGCGCCGCTTATGAACCTGTTACTCCGCGTTGTAGCCACTGTGGAAGTTGATTTCGCTGAAGTGGAAACCTCACGTAGGACTTGTGATGGTGAATGGTAGATTATCGCTGCTGCCATGTTCACCAGTTCACACGCTCTCACCGGCTCTCGGATCAAAGGCGCTGGTCCTCACACTGGTTTACCACTGACAGGAGAAATGCTACTGCATCGCTCCGCCAACGTCGGTTTTAGAATTTGTTTCGTAGAATTCGTTGCCCGCTTCCCCCACGGTTGCCTCAAGTGTCTTAAATCCAACAAAGGTCTTAAACCCAACCCAATTACTGAGGTGCTAATTAAATGAAAAACAGGAGGTTTTACAACCTCGCGCTGGTCGCATTGCTCGTTTTTGCCTCTGTAGCTAAGGCTGCAGTTTCCTTTGACCATGCGGCTGACCTCGGCAACAACGGCGGCACCACTTCAACCCTCTCCGGCGCCTTTACAGTCAACTCCGGTGACAGCATTTTGATGGTAGTTGCCATGGGTGATGCAGTTGCGGCGGCTGGCGGAAGTGGCCGCGATGACACAAGCGTTACTGACAATGGCGTCGCAATGACACTGGCGGGCAAGATACTTAACTCACAAGATTGCTGGGAGTATCTGTTCTACTCACTCAATCCGGTGACGGGTTCGCATACGATTGTAGCGAACGCTACAGTCGCGCATTGGCTTAAGCTAGGCGCTGCCTCTTATGAAGGTGTGGTAGGTGTTGGCGCGTCGACTACGCACTCCGGCACCGGGACGTCCCTGACGACCTCCCTGACCACGCAGGCAAACTCATGGATCTTCATAGCCGAGGATGCTTACTCAGGAAGTTCTGCCCCCACTGCCGGTTCAGGCGACGTTAGACGCTCCTACGAGGGCACTTATGGAACATGGGGGATCTTTGATAGCAACGCTGCCCTAAGTTCGGGCGCACACAGCTTTACCACTAATGTAACTCAGAACGTAGCGATTACCCACATTGCCCTCGAACTGACCACGAGTAGCAGTAGCGGAAGCACAATCACCTTTGATCATGGCGCTGACCTAGGCAACAACAACGGAACCACTTCAAGCCTCTCCGGCACCTTCGCGGTCAACTCCGGTGATACCATCCTGATGGTAGTTGCCATGGGTGATGCCGTTCCGGCGGCTGGCGGCAATGGCGTCGATGACACAACCGTTACTGACAACGGCGTCGGGATGTCGCTGGCAGGTAAAATACTTAATTCACAAGACTGCTGGGAGTATCTGTTCTATTCGCTCAACCCGGCGACGGGTTCGCACACGATTGTTGCGCATGCCGGAAGCGCGCATTGGCTTAAGTTAGGCGCTGCTTCTTATAAAGGCGTCGTAGGTATTGGCGCTTCGACTACGCATTCCGGCACAGGGACATCGCTGACTACATCCCTAATGACTGGACATGCGAATTCCTGGGTCTTTATAGCCGAGGATGCCTATTCGGGAGGTGGTCCTGGCACTGCCGGCGCAGGGGACGTTAGGCGCTCCTACGAGGCTGCTTTTGGAACGTGGGGGATCTATGACAGCAACGCTGCCCTGGCCACCGCGGGTACGTACAGCTTTACGACTCACAGATCATCGAGCGTAGTGATTACTCACATTGCGGTTGAGTTGACTGCGACTGGTGGTGGGGTCAGTACGCCAATTACCTTTGATCATGCCGTTGACCTCGGCAACAACGGCGGAGCCACTTCCAGCCTCTCCGGTACCTTCACGGTCAACTCCGGCGATACCATCCTGATGGTAGTTGCCATGGGTGATGGGGTTCCGGGGACTGGCGGAAATAGCGTCGATGACACAACCGTTACTGACAACGGCGTCGGAATGACTCTGGCAGGCAAGACACTTAACTCACAAGATTGCTGGGAGTATCTATTCTATTCGCTCAGCCCGGCGACGGGTTCGCATACGATTGTTGCGCATGCCGGGAGCACGCATTGGCTTAAGTTAGGCGCTGCTTCTTATACAGGTGTCACAGGTATTGGCGCTTCAACTACGCATTCTGGCACCGGGACATCCCTGACGACATCTCTGATGACTGGGCAGCCGAATTCCTGGGTCTTTATAGCCGAGGATGCCTATTCGGGAGGTGGTCCTGGCACTGCCGGCACAGGGGACGTTAGGCGCTCCTACGAGGCTGCTTTTGGAACGTGGGGGATCTATGATAGCAACGCTGTCCTGTCCACCGCGGGTACGTACAGCTTTACGACTAACAGGTCATCGAGCGTAGTGATTACCCACATCGTGGCCGAACTGATGTCGGTTAGCACGCCGCCACCACCACCACCACCACCACCGAGCAATGTACCTCCACCACCAGCGCTGACGGGTACAGTGTGGCACATTGCAGCCACTGCCGGTGACCAAACTTCAGCCGCACAGAGTGTGATCAATTCCGCGGCACCAGGTGATACGGTTTTTTGGGACGAAGGCAATCACTCGATATGCGGCACGCTGAACCTCAAATCGGGTGTGTTGTTCGTAGGTCCCAGCGCGACCTTCCCCTTGCAGGGACAGAACTCTCGAGCAATCATCAACGGATGTTCTGAAACCGGAACCTTTGCTAACTCCAGCGGAGCTACGGTCTATGGGCTCAGCCTCACGTCGTTTGGAACCTGGGATCTGACAGGGGTTAGTAACCTGACAATCACCAATCTATTCTGGGACCAAGGCAATATCAACAGTTCACACCACACATTCTGCTACACCAATGCGTACAATGTCACCATCCAATGGAGCACATTCCAGAACTTTGAAGGCATTGGAAATCTCTGTAATGATGGGGGAATGTCCAATATTACCTTTACCCACAATGTGCTCAAAAACTGTCGCGGCGATTGCCTTTCGGTGTCTGATTTCAACTCCTCCAATGAAGTGTATACCTTTAATTACTTTACCTATGATCCTGTGTACACGAATTGTGGTGCGAGTAACTGCATTGGCCGCATTCAGATGGAACTGGAATGGGACGGTAATGCTTACGCTGGACAGCCCGGCCGTCACGGCTTAAAGGTAAACAACAACTTCTTTGAGGGTCTGTCGCTGCTTGGGTTCAACGACGCTCCGAACACGTGTTGTAACTTCCCATTGAGCGTCGTAGAAGGCGGCTTCGACCAAGAGATCGGCAATAACTATCTTGGCGGCTCAGACGCTGGTCTCGAATGGGATAACGGCGGAGACCCGTCTCCGTGGTGCATAGGTACCGGCACAACCTGCGGATATAATATCCACGACAACTACGTTGATTCGGTTAATACGCCGGGCTTTGTTTGTGGTCAAGTCGATCCGGCGAGCGGTACGGCGGCAACAGTATGTGGCAACTTCGGCCCCTATGCGAACGCTTCGCATAGTGTGATATCGAACAACAATTACCTGCCATCACAGGCAAACTCACACTGCGCTAACACCGGTGCCGCCATGCCATGTGACAACGTACAATACCCGGTCGCCGACACTCACGTGAACCGTGGGCGCCCGGCAGTCCCAGCCAGCGGCTCGGCTCCATAACGCAGCAGCGGGGCAAGGGGCAACCACCCCTTGCCCCCGCAGTCGATTCCGGCACTTGCCGCTTATTCTATGGTTGTAGTCTTGAGCTCGACCGACTTGATTCTTCGAGGATTTTGCGAAAAAACACAACAACGATTGCTCCTTCGGTGTACTCGGAACTCATGGCGAAAATCGGTTCGAGGATGGAAAGCTCGTGCTCATGATCAAGCACGACGATTCCGGAGGTTTTTGGGCGAAGGGCTAACTTACCTGCCAGTTTGACTCGACTCGAGTTGGAGTGCTGCGTACCGAACACCGAGGATGGCGTCGCGTGAAGGTGCCAACTTCATCGCAAGTCACACTAACAGAAGGCGCAATCGAGCATTGACGATTTTGCTGAGACTGGGCACAGATAAGAGGCTGAACCGCCGCATACTTGCACTTCGGAGCTCGCGAAAACCGTGAACGAAACCGCTGTCGCTGCGACCTTGTGGGTTGATTCGCGATGCACGCTCGGTGAGGGGATCATCTGGTCCGAGCGTTCCGGCGCGCTGCTTTGGTCTGATATTCAGAGCTTGCGACTATGGCGGCACTCTCAGTGCAACAACGTGGTACATTCGTGGGTTTTGCCGGACCGTCTGGGCGCATTAGCGGAGTGTGAATCAGGCAAACTGCTCCTCGGATTTACGAAACAGCTTTGCATGACAACCATCCACGATGAACATCAATCTGGCATTCTCGACACTACGCCCATCGCATCTGTCGAAGCAGCACAAGCTTCCACTCGCGTCAATGATGGCCGCACTGATCGCGCCGGGAACTTCGTTTTCGGTACCCTCAACGAGCATAGAGACAAGCGCCCAATTGGCAATTTCTACCAGTTTTCAATCCAGCACGGACTCCGGCGATTAGAGTTACCCTCCATCGTAATTCCTAACAGTATTTGTTTCAGTCCGGGCGGCCAAACGATGTACTTCTGCGATTCTTTGGAACGAAAGATCATGAGTTGCGACTATCGCGCCGACGAAGCCGAAGTTGCAAATGTCCGCGAGCTGGTACGGTTTGCTCGACATCAAGGATTGCCGGATGGATCGGTAGTCGATGCCGACGGATGCCTTTGGAACGCCGAATGGGGGAGTGCGATGGTCAGGCGATACAGCCCAAGTGGTCGTATAGATCGTGAGATCGCGATCCCCGCAAAGAATCCGACGTGCGTGGCCTTTGGTGGATCGAGGCTGGATGAACTATACGTCACGTCATCGCGCCAAGATATGAGCCTTGAAGAACTCGAACGTACACCGCATGCTGGCGGGGTGTACCGAGTGATCCCGAGTGTCACCGGTATTCCGGATCGAAAGTTTAAGGACGCGTGAGCGTATCGATGAAGGGAAATCCATTTGATTCTGACATCCCGGGAGTTCTGCATGCCATGCATCTCGTCGATCCGGAAAGGGCTTGAACAACTTCGCGCAAGAATTAGCTGTAAGGGTTTTTTTCGGATTACGGAGCAGAACTTCTGAGGCGAGAAGCCGTAAAATGCCGCACAACAGATTCGATCTCGTAGCGTCCGAAATCTCCCCACGTGTTACATGAATGCAAGATCGACCTGTCGCCGGCCTGTGTCGCGAGTTTCTCAACCTGATCTCGCGTCACGGTAAATCTCGGCGGACGACTGCCGTAGGGCGGATTGGATTTCTCTATGGGGAAATCCGAGGGCAAAACGCCGGCGCCCGCAGTCTTGTAGCAGCAAGTTCTCTGGTACTTTGTCGCCATCGAAAAGTGTTTCCATGGCTAGCCGCGCATACTCGCCCACACGATCAGGCCTCGGATCGTTGCATGCAGCTCCATAAGCGGCTTGAAAGATCCGATTCTCAAGATTGATTCTCTTCTCTATTGCACTGAGATGCGATCTGTCACCGTCAACACATCGGCTTGATAGACAACGTTCGCATAGCCACTGGCGCACGGTCCGCGTTTACAGGCGCAGCGCGAGTTGCAGCAGCGATTGATCATGGGTCCCATTGGGGTCTGTTAGCAATGGTCAACAACTTCCTTAAAGAATCATTAACAGGCTGTCAGTACCGTTAAGACTCAGTAAGTTACATCGAAAAGTTCCCTTGACACGGTAGAGGTCTGGGGTTCGAGTCCCCACGTGCCTACCATACGTTTCACCAGCAGTTTACATTCTGAAAAGTTCGAGTCGCCACGTACCTCCATCCCACCAAAACCAATTTGCAGCGAAAGAAGACCTCTGGGCGCCAAATGCGTGGCTTCACTCCGTTGCTGTTCCCAAACGGTGCTGTCCGGAAGCTGCAAGACCTCATTTCGAGCTTACGGTCATCGAGGCGCGGTGGCCTGTAGCAATCGACCAATATTCAATCCATTGCTTTCGAATCCCATTTACGCGGTCGATTAACTCTTTGCTCGGCGAGTTTCCATGCTCGACTACGAGCACCATGCCGGTGTTGAATTCCCGTTGTGAGTGATCGACGTCGGGTTGCCGTGGGCCTTCCGCGGCAATTACATCCTGAACCGTGATCCTGGTGCGATCGGCTTTGAAGACTGGATGGCCGTTCGCATCCTGGCCGGTCTTGACAAGATCTTTCAGAATAAAAAAGTCTGGAACCTCGGCGGGGGAAATCAGGCCCATCAGATACAGGTCGAGGTACGAGTAACCAGTCGCGGGAACATAGTAGTCGTCATCGAGCTGAGTGAACGTACCATTAAGGTTGTCCTGCCAGACGCTTCCGCCCATCGCTGAGGCTTCGGTTGGCCGCTGATACGGAAATGCAACCGGCGCCTGTAATGCGCGAGTCCAGTGCACGGGCCCGAGCACAATGTTTTCGCCGTTTACCTTGGCGGAAACATCAACGCCCCAGCGATGCCCCATTTCATGCCCGAGCTGCGACATCGCATAGTTGTACGGAAGCATCTTTCGCTGCGGAGTACTTTCGGAAAGCTGGTGCTCGTAGAACGTGATGTCATGAGTATCACCAACCGGCGCACCTTGGGGCGGCTGCTCCTGCATTTGGTTCGCACCCACGAAGACGGGCTGAACATATCCCCATTGGAAGCGGCCTTGGCTGCAGTAGCCTTCGAGGTTTTCTGTTCTGCTGCCGATTCCGGTCACGTTGCCTCCTCGCGGCCCATCGCTTGGAGTGCCCGCCTCCTGATTGTCGATGCGGAAGTCAGAATAGTACGCAAGGAAATCGAAGTGATCCCCGAGGGCTTTGATCACGGTGCAAGACAAGTCTTGCGGGTTCGGCAGGTCTAGATAATGGAAGGACTCGTAGGCAAACGAGAAGGGTCCATCACTTGGCTTCAGCGAGGAAAAGTGGACCTCGGGATTTTTCAGTTTAGAGACATCGACAGGTTGCTTTGGCAGCTCTTCAACAGTTTTCTCCGGATTACGGCCGGTGATCACCTGTGCGCTGACTGAGACGCGATTTGAGCGCAAAGTCAGGGGCAGCATTCCTCGTACGGTGATCGTATTCCCACTCGCGTCCACTTTTCTCGATACTCCGGGGCCGAACACAAAGTAGGTCGATGTTCGCCCAGGAGGCTTTGCGCCAACAATCATCCAGTCGACGGTTTCCCCGGAACCACCGGAACCAGAGGACGTGGGTCGGAAAGAAATTCGATATGCGAAGTGTTGCAAGTTCGGATCACCGGGCTGCAGCACCGGCCCGCGAGTTTCCAGTGTGGCTTCGAGGACGGCATCATCAAGCAGCGAAAGCTTTAACTTTTGAACATCAAGATGAGCCGCAAGGTCGGGATGCTCTTTAGTATGAATAGTCGTGAGTAATTTTGCCGTGCTAGAAAGGTTGGGATAGACACCGACGATGGCGTCTCTGGCAGCCAGCTCTTTATATGAGAGATCAATTTCTCCGTCGCGTTTCAGCACAGCTTGAAACCGGTTCGTGGTCTTAAACCAGGTAAAGTCCTGAATATTTCCGAACGGCTCGGTTATGTCCCAGGTGACCACTACGCGATCTGCAAGTTCTTTTACATAGCGATTGCCTGACATGCGAGGTTTAAAAAATGCGCAGATTGCAGGGGCGCTATCGAAGAGGTGGCCTGCGGCTTCGGCCAGTGGTTCGAATCTGCCGATTGAGATTCCCTGGGTGTGAGTGCCTTCTTCGTCATGGTGTTCGGTATCGACGAAGCTGATCCAACCGGTGACTCCGATGCGCAGTGAATTCCAAGACGTGCCGGAAAACGGAAAAGAAAAATTACGCAGCGAGACCGTATCGGCGGAAAGCGCCGTGCCGAAGTCGTCGTCCCATCGCAGCGGCGCACTCTCGATTCGGTAGCGGGAATGATCAGGAAGAAACCGCAGCGTGCGACCTGTGAGATCGAACAGGTTGGCTTTACCCAGAACGGAGTCATTCAGCTCCATGACGATCAGGTTTCCGTCAGTTGAAACGGTTCCGATGCTGCGCCCGGGATGACCTTCATTCTGAGCAAAGAGCACGGTTGCCAGGAGGAGCAGTGCGGAGAAGATTGAAACGAATGCCTTGCAGTGCGAGCGACGGGCCATGATCTGGAGCGTGGATCTGAGAGTTATTTTCGCGCTCATGCTTGTTGGGTTTTACTTGCCGGTCTCACTTCATCTGAAAAGTACTGGAAACTGGGATTTGGATAAAGTATCCTAAGTTGCGATTTTCATCAATGTTCGCAAAACGTGACGCCTAAAAAGAAACAGATCGTTTGGAGTTCTAAGAGCCGGATATCTCTACCGGGCTCGCTTGTGGCATTGCTGTTCTGGGCCTCGCTTGTGTACGCGCAAGCTCAACTGCCGCGCGCGCCTCACCGCCGTGTGGTCACAATTTCGAAGCCAGAAATCCGGGGCAACGAACCATCGATTGCGGTAAACCCGAACAGGCCCGACCAGGTGGCGGCGGTTTTTCAGCCGGCGACGGTGGTGTACTCGACCGATGGCGGCAAAACGTTTTCAAATGCAGATCTGCCTGCGATTGAAGGCTGGCGTGGTGGCGGAGATGTTTCGATTACGTTCGACAGTAAAGGGCACGCTTACCTGAGCACGCTGCATTTCGAAAAGCTTGGCAGCACTTCGTATTGGGCGCACGGTGCGGGGCGAAACGGAATTTTTGTGCGGCGATCGCTGGATGGAGGCAAGACCTGGGAAGAATCTGCCACGCCGGTGAAAGTTTACGAAGGTGGCGACGCAGCCAGCAGCCACATGGAAGACATGCCGCGCATCTTCGCGGACACAAATCCACACAGCCGATATGCTGGCAGCATCTACGTGGCTTGGATCGAATGGCAGCTTGAGCAATCCGTCATGCTTTTTGCGCGATCGATCGACGGCGGCAAGACTTTCTCTCAGCCTATGCGAATCAGCACCCACGCGGGCCTGCCGCGGGATGACAATGGCGGCCTGGTGGGATTCGTAGGCGTGGTTGCGAACGATGGAAGTATTTACGCGGTCTGGAACGATGGCAGCACAATCACGTTCACGCAATCTCACGACGGCGGCCAAACCTTTGCTCCCTCGCGTGCAGTCGTCCAAGTCGCACCTCCGTACTTTGGAGGCGCAGGCGGAATTCCAGGTGTCTCTCGCGTGATGGGTTTTCCGCAAATCGGAGTGGATTCACGGCCAGGAAAAGCAACGAAACTCTACGTTGCGTGGAGCGATTATCGCGACGGAGATGTCGATGTGTTCTGCGCGTCGTCAAAAGACAAAGGGGGCACCTGGTCGGCACCAGTTCGGGTCAACAATGATGCCATTCACGACGGCATCGACCAGTTTTTCCAATGGATGGCCGTAGACCCGATGACCGGCGATGTCTATGTTCAGTTCTATGATCGCCGCGAGGATCCCAATAACCGGCGAACTGGTTTTACTCTGGCTCGTTCAACCGATGGCGGCAAGAGCTTCGAAAATTACGCCTGGGACGAAAACATGTTCGAGAGCACGCAACCAGCATTTCTCGGAGATTATACCTGGTTGACCGTTTTCAACGGGAAAGCTTACGGTGCCTGGACGGAAGCTGTTGCGGGCGAAACCGAATCTCAGCCAGGACGGACGCCTCGGCCTGCCACGGTGGTAAAAGTTGGATTCGCTGATTTTGGCGACGGGTCTCAATAGATTGAAAGTATGGCCGGACTTACGACCCCACTGAAGTCCGGTAGTGAGTTCGTGAAGTGAGTTGCATTGCCGGAATCCTCAGTTTTAAGGCGACGAATTAACTAAGAGATATTCGAGGGATACTGGCATCTTCCCAACTGTACCACTCCCTTCGTAACCTGCCGCACTTTGGTAACTCCGTGCCATAGTCACTGTTACCAACAAATTTCGCCCGCAATGCGGACATAAACAAAGGAAGGTCCTGATGCTGCACTCGACCGACAACGCTCCCAAACCGAACTACACGCCCACAACCGTTAACCCAATCACGCCAATCAAGACGATCGCGTCGCCAATCGAGCAAGCGACAATCGGCCGGTCAATCGTGATCAAAGGAGAGGTCAGCGGCAGCGAGTCGCTCTACGTTGACGGCCGGATCGAAGGCACGCTCACGTTAAAAGATCATCGCGTAACCGTTGGGCGCAACGGCGTGGTGCAGGCCAACATCTCTGCGAAAGAAGTTGTGATTATGGGTAAAGTGACGGGGAATGTCGACTGCAGTGACCGCGTTGACATTCGGAGTGAAGGTTCATTGACAGGCGACGTTCACAGCCGCCGCATCAGCGTAGAAGATGGCGCTATGCTTCGAGGCAGTGTTCAGCTAACGCCTGGCGAGCAGAAGCAGGAGAAGCAGGAAAAGCCCGCGGCCCCGGAAGCTCCGAAGGCTTTGGCGGCTGGAGCAGGCAAGTAGTTGCTACATCAGTTGGTGGCAGTAGCATCGCGGGATTGTGAAGATCGGGCGTCCGCGCCCGATCTTGTGTTTTAGTAGTTGTTCTACTGCGAAGGCACGCCGTGGTGATGAGCATTCTCGCGGATGAACCGAATGATCTCATCCATCGATGTTCCCGGCTGGAAGATTGCGGCCACGCCAGCTTTCTTCAGCGAATCGACATCCTGATCGGGAATGATTCCGCCGACGACCAGCAGCACATCATCCATTTTGTTTTGCCGTAATAGTTCAGTCACGCGCGGGACAATAGCGTTGTGAGCGCCTGAAAGGATGGAGAGCCCGATTACGTGAACGTCCTCTTGCAGGGCTGCGTTCACAATCATTTCCGGCGTTTGCCGCAGGCCGGTGTAGATAACTTCCATGCCGGCATCGCGTAGCGCGCGCGCTATGACCTTCGCGCCGCGATCGTGACCGTCAAGGCCGGGCTTCGCGACAAGGACGCGGATTTTAGGATCGGCCATCGTGAGTATTTAACCACATTGATCGGGTGATCGGGCCATCTGATCATCTGACTTCTGTTCAGGACCTCAGTTATAGCCGAGTGCAACGCCAGATCACCAAACGATCAGATCACCTGATCATCAGATGGTTTTCACGTCCAAACTTCTCCACAAATACCAACATGCGATGCTGCGATAGGGTGACCACAGCTTCGCGATCTTCTCCATCTGCTCGGGTTTGGGAAGTTTGATCTTGCGTTTGCGCGGCTTCGGGGCGGTCTTGCCACTCTTGCTCCGTTTTCCATTTTTCGCAGCTTTGTCGAGGTAATGATTGAACATTGCCATCCGAATTCCGAAGTCGCCGGTCGGCAGGATGTCTGCGCGCTGCAAGGCGAACATGAGAAACATGTGGGCGGTCCAGACGCCAACACCTTTCACTTGAGTGAGGTGCTCGATTACCTGTTGCTCTGACATTTCAGGGAGTTTCGAAAAATCCAAGTCGCCGCGATTTGCTCGATCCGCCATGTCGAGCAGATAAGAGGACTTCTGTTTTGAAAGCCCTGCAGCCCGCATCTGCTCCGGCGTAAGTTTCAAAATTCCTTCGGGCGTGAGCGGATCTCCAGCCAGTGCGGCAAAACGATTGAATATGGTTCCCGCAGCTTTGCCATTCAGCTGCTGATAAACAATGGCGCGCGCAAGGCTATGAAATGTTGGCTCCCTGAATCCCATGCGGAACGGGCCCACGCGCTCAATGATAGAGCGCATGACAGGATCGCATTTTTTCAGGTGGAGGATGGCTTTTCGCATAAGTCAGCACCCAGCTGCTAGCTATCAGCTCCTAGCTGATGCTCATCTTACCCGCTCACTTTCCGCCAGTAAACACGTGCCAATGAAACTCGATGGTCTCGCCGAGATGCGAAAGAAAATAGTCCGCATTGTGGCCGCCGGGGTAGAGGTGAAATTCATGTGAGACCTTCTCTGATAGCAACTGTTTGTGCAGTGCCTCGGCGCCTTCGGCGAATCCGTATTCATCTTGCTCACCGCAGTTGAAGTAAATCTTCTGACTACGAATCTGCGCCTGGTTTTTGCGCGCGAGTTGGAAGGGATTATTTTGGTTCCAGTGCGTAACGTTAATGGGATTGCCAAAGACTGAACCGAGCAATCGTGCCAAAGGTCCGGCATCACGCAGACCACTGTTGAGTTCGCGAGGAGATTCAGTGATCAGCGCCGGACTCTGCGCGCTCACCGATCCAAACATCTCCGGATATGCGAATGCAAACCGCAGTGCGCCGTAGCCACCCATGGAAAGCCCGGTCACGCCTCGAGCTCTTCGCTCGCGCAGCACGCGATAACGCTTTTCGATGAAGGGCAAGAATTCAGTTAGAAAAAAATCACTGTAGCGAATTTTTACATCGGCGGAGTTTATGAAAAAACTTCCACGTCCCTCCGGGGCAACCATGAGAAAGTCGCCAACCTTATGATCGCGCTGCAAGTCTTGTATGAGTCCCCAGCCGCCGCTGTTCAATAGAGCTTGTTCGTTCTCGCCGAGTCCGTGCAGGAAATAGAGAATGGGAAATTTCTTCTTCGAGTTTGCGTCATAGTCTGGCGGGAGCATGACGCAATAGCGCACTGGGCGCTTCAGTATGCGGCTCGTGAACGCGCTGCAATCAACTCTGGCCTGAGCGAACGAGTAGGTCGATAAAAGGAGGACAAAGCATGGAAGAAAAGTGTAGTACCTGACGCGCATTCGTTCTTTACTCGTACCGCAGGGCCTGAACGGGATCGAGTTTAGCGGCGCGAGCAGCAGGGTATATACCCGAGAGCAAGCTCACCAAAAACGCGAAACCCAGCGCACCCGCAACCAACCACACCGGCACCGACCAAATATTCTCGGGGGGAAATCCTTGCCGTCCCAAATAGATGTTGGTGCCGAAGTTAATCACTCGGCCGATAATCCATCCGAGAATGGTGCCGCAAACTCCTCCCAGCAATCCCATTGCTCCTGCTTCGGCGAAGAATAATCCGCGCACATCTGAATCGCTCGCGCCAACGGCTTTCATGATCCCGATCTCGCGGCGGCGTTCGAGGATTGCCATGACCAGGGTATTGATGATTCCAATCGACGCGACGGTAAGTGCCAGGCTGCCGAAAATTCCCAAAAACAGGTCGAGAATGGCGAAAAAACGCCGCATGCTTTTGGTGGCGTCGAGAATCGAAAACGTATTGAATCCAATTTTTTTAATTGCCTGCTCAACGATTTCGACTTTCCCGGCGCCGCTCACACGCGCGATCACCGTGCCGTAGATCGGCTGGTTCGAAGTCGCGCTGTTCGAATTACGCATGTCGTACGCCTGCATGGGGTGCATGCTTTCCATTAGCTTTTGCGGAATGAAAACACGCGCGCGGGCAGCACCGCGCATGCTGTCGGGATCGAGGTCTGTCACGCCCACGATGGTTAGCGGCAGCTCGTGAGAAATCACCGAATATGAAGCCGCATCTTGGCCGGTCGACTGTCGCTCTGAGTAGCGCATGACGAGCTGCTTCCCGAGTAAGGGCGGGCCTACTTCGGCGACACTAATTTCGTTCGGCCCCCGACTTGATTTGCCCAGCAACTCCGCTGCAAAGCTTTTTTGCAAGATCACTTCGTGAGCGTTCGCGGATGAAAAAAATTTGCCTTTCATCCCTTCGAAGCTGTCACTGTCCTTTTCTGACATTGGCATGCCAGAGACCATGGTCAGGTGAGGCTTGTCGTCGAGACGCAGCTCCGTGATGAAGCGCAAATCGGGATAGGCTTCGACCACTCCGGGCAGATGTTCGATCTGGGAGCGGGCCGCTTCATTCAATTCTGGACTCTCGGCGGGCGCCGGGCCGTTTTCTTCCTGCTCGCGGTTGAAGCTTCGGAGATCGCGCCGCGATGTGACCACGATGGAATCGAACAGACCCGAACGTTGCAGTCGTTTCGACGCCAATTGCTGCAACCCAATCCCGAGCGAAAGCATTGCCACGAGCGAAGCGACACCTACGGAGATGCCTACTGTGGTGAGCGAATTTCGCAGCACGGATTCGCGCAGGTTGCGCCCGGCAAGCTCGATGGAGTCGTAAAGCTTCATGCTTTGGCCTCACTCGCGGCCCTCGTGGTGTTCGGCTGATCTGAAATTAATTTTCCATCGGCAAGAAAAATGAGCCGGTCTGCATAGCGTTCCGCCAGAGCTCGCTCATGTGTGACCAGCACGACAGTCATTTGCAGAGATTCATTCAACTGGCGAATCAGGTTCATCACTTCAGTTCCGGTGCGACTATCGAGATTGCCGGTGGGCTCATCTGCAAGGAGAATCGTCGGCTGGTTAATGAGCGCTCTTGCGAGTGCCACACGTTGTTGTTCGCCGCCCGAAAGCTCAACCGGCCGGTGCTCGAGTCTGCCCACCAGCCCAACTCTTTCCAGTGCAGCTCGTGCGAGTTCACCGCGCTTTGCCCGGTCGACTTCTGCGAAACGAAGCGGGAGCTCGACGTTTTCGAGGACAGTCATGCTCGGAATTAAATTGAAGGACTGAAAAACCATGCCCACGGTATGACGGCGATACTTCGCAAGCTCCTCGCGTGAGAGGGCGGCGAGATTCTGGCCGTTGACGATGACTTGGCCAGCGCTCGGTGAGTCAAGCCCTGCAAGCAAATTCAGCAGGGATGACTTTCCTGATCCTGAGGTACCGAGCAGAGCGATAAATTCGCCGGTTTCAATTTCAATGCTGATGCCGTCGACGGCGCGAATGATCGTTGTCCCCATCTTGTAGTGGCGGGAGAGTGATTCAGTGCGGATGGAAACAGGGCGGGGCAAAGGAAAGTTTATCAAACGCGGTCGTTGGTCGTTCCCCCTTGGTCGTTGGCCCTTGGTCGTTGCCCGACGCGGCCGGGAACGAGTGGTTCATCAGTACTGAAGGCACAGGTGCGCCGACCAGCTTACGTTTTTGGGGCAACGTCACTTTTCAGCGTCGAATCGAAACTGCTTTCGGAGGAGATCATGCGAGTTCCATTTCTTCTGGGTCGTCTGGTGTTCGGCGGCTTCTTTCTTTACAACGGAATACATCACTTCCAGCAGAGCCGCGAGCTCTCCCAATATGCAGGGGCGAAAAAGGTGCCAAAACCTGATATCGCGGTGAAAGCCACAGGAGCGATGTTGATTGTGGGTGGCGCGAGCATTTTGTTAGGGGTAAAGCCAAAGATCGGCACGATCGCGATCCTCGCGTTTCTCTCTGGTACTTCGCCGGTCATGCATGACTTCTGGAATCAGGAGGAGCCGCAGCAGCGGATGAACGACATGATCAACTTCAGCAAGAATGTGGCTTTGGCAGGCGCGGCAATGGCGCTTATGGGAGTGGAAGAGCCGTGGCCAGCGAGCGTTCCTGTTCTGCAGCCAAGCCGCGGAAACCGTGTTGCGAGATTTCTGAAGGAGGTCGCAGCATAAACGAGTCCGCCTCGCGGGCTCCTGGCCCGCGACGCTTCTGCTTTTCTAGAACATTAATCGCTTGCACGACGTGGCAGTGGCAGATCAGTCGGCTTCTCACCGGCGCTGACCTGAATGAGCTTCTGTACCGGACCCGCTACCATCAACAGCAACTGTGCTTTCGGCTGAATCGCCTGTTGCACTAGTTGAAGTTGTTGGGTCTTCCACCCTTCAGGTGCTTTTTGTCCGCGATCCATATAGTCGAGAGCTTCTAATCCCGCTGCGCCCAGCGTTGAGAGATTCTGGGATAACGGTATTACCTCCTGCACGAAGGAAGACATTTCTGCATAAGGTTCGAGTTCGACGGCATTGTCTTTCCAATTCATGAGTTTCGATCGAATCTGCATTTCCATCCCGGGCTTCATCTGGCCAGAGATGAATTTGTTGACCAGCGCGGCAAACTGCCTTGCTTCCAGGCTTTCCGGCCGGGCAGCATCAACGGCCCGATTCAGTGGGGTGAGCGATGTGGGCTCGGCGGGAGCCAATTGTTCCCGCGCATAACCTTTCACAGGCTCCACCGAATTGATAAGCGTGCGCAACGCAGAAGGATTGCTTTCTCCGGCCATGCGCTCCAGCATCACTGCGTAATTCGTGTTGTGAGTCAGGCCATATGAATTGAGCCAGTCACTCATATATTGCAGTCGCTCATACATTGAGTTGACGTCGGTTATGTTCTGCGGCGACCATAATCGTTCGGCGATGGCTGCATTTCGCGGCCAGATTCGCGAATCGATGTTCTCGGGCGAAACATACTCCGCCCACATGCAGGCCTCCCCGCCGAGAATTCGCTGCTTTTCTTCATCCGACAGATTTGCCGCACCATCAGCAAAGGGATCTACGGCATAGTGCTGGGAAGCGGGCTGCATCAGGTCTAGGTAGTAACCGGACGAAAGCAGTCCACGATAGCCCTGCCGCGCAGCATCGGCGAGCGACTGCTGCCCGCGCCACGACTGAATGACGATACTCTTCGGCAGATCCGGGCGAAGAATTTCGTCCCAACCTTCCATCGTCTTCTTGTGCTTCTCTACGATCTTCTGAACGCGTGTATTGAAGTAGGCCTGCAGGTCCGCATTGTTTTTGAGGCCGTGCGCGCGCATGAACTCCTGGATCTTTGGATTGGCGTCCCACTGCTTCCCGTTAACCTCATCTCCGCCGATGTGGAAGAACTGGTCGGGGAAGAGTTTGGCCATCTCAGCGATGAACTCATCGAGAAATTTGTAAGTGCTCTCGCGCGTGGGATCCATGGCCGGATCGAATACACCCCATTTCCGTTCGATCTGGTACGGCCCGGGCCCACTCGCGAGGTCGGGATACCCCACGAACCACGCCGTGCTATGTCCCGGCATATCGAACTCGGGGATGACGCGAATTCCGCGATCACGCGCATACGAGATTATGTCGCGCACTTGATCCTGCGTGTAATAGAGACCGTCCGAGCCCATCTCCTGAAGCTTGGGGAAGCGCTTGCTCTCGACCCGGAAACCCTGGTTGTCTGACAGGTGCCAGTGGAATACGTTCATCTTTACCGCGGCCATTCCGTCGAGATTGCGCTTGATGACGTCGACGGGCATGAAGTGCCGGCCGGAGTCGATCATCAATCCGCGCCACGGAAATCTAGGCTTGTCCTCAATCGACACAGCCGGTACGGCAAAACCCTGGGGTGTGACTTGCACCAACTGAAGGAAGGTTTGCAGGCCGCGCATGACTCCGAGCGTGGTTGGGGCGCTGAGGTCGGCTCCTGATGAAGTTACTTGGAGCTTGTACGATTCATCCTCGCCGAGTTCCTGGATCTCTTTGCTTCGGTTATCACTACTCACGCGTAACTGAGCAGCACCAGGGTCTTTGGAAATGCTGAAGTCGAGAGCCGTGGATCCGGTATGACGGCGTAAGTCATTCAGAAAAATTTCAACCGTGCGGTTCAATCGTGGGTCGCTACCGCGTATTCCCACGGCAAACGAGGTCTGAATAACTAATGGTTGCGAGTTTGGAACGGCCTTCACACTTGCCGGCCACGGCATGAGGTGAAGTGAAGGCAATTGTTCCTCGGAGGAAACTGAAACAGCTAATCCAATAAGCGCAGCCAACAGCCAAAAAATTCGCATGTGAATCCCCGGTCAGGAATGAAGTGCAGAGTTGCAGGATATTGAAAGGATTTAATTGAGGCAACTGCGGATTTCGGGATAAAGCTTTCAGTAAAAAATTGTGGTGTTCCGACTAGTGATGGATGGAATGTTCAGCACGCTGCTGCGGCTTGCGAGCAGTGGACCAAAATGGATCCTGCCAGGAACGCGGTTGCGGTCAGGCGCTGCATGCCCAGCTCGCCGGACGCGCTGACCCACACCACCCGAAACTGAGCTCTGTCGCTTCCCATTTGCAGGTCAAGCATTTCGCCGACGCGGACGCGCCGAATCAGGCCCTGTATTACCAATCCGCCGGCACTCAAATTCGTGACCAGCGCGGGATTGGTGAAGGGCTGGCCATAAGCATCCATTCCCCAGACCTGCACTGGGAGCTGAACTTCAACGCGGGGATCATGGCGGCGATCCATGTGAGTCATTCTGAGGCACAAGTCGCCGTTGGAAAACTTACGCGGGTTACCGCAGGAAAGGGTACCGGAGTGCCAGAACAAGAGTTGTAAATGAGGAGCTTACGGCTAGTCGAAATCCGGCATAGAGCACGCGCCGGGGCCGCGAGGATCGCCACAGCTGCCGCAAGCGCCCGAAGGCACGGTTGGAGCGGAAGACGCTCCCTTGGCGGAAACGGCAAAAACCGAGAGCAGGGGTGCCAGGCTCTTGCTGTGGCACTTTGGGCAGGAAGGCTTTTCCTTGCCCATGATCAAGGCTTCAAACTCGTGATTACACTGTTTGCAGCAGTATTCGAAGATCGGCATAAAAATTCACGCTCTTACTGATTTTCAACAGGATACACGAGAAACTTAGAGCGTTTCTACAGTCCTCACCCGATTCCACAAGCATTGGCAGACTGGTAGTTTGTGATCAATCGATATTTGAGCTTCCCAACAGCTCTTAATAAGCGCCTTACTCCAGCAAGGCGCTTTCTTTTTGCCTAAGGTTTGTACCTTCTATTTACGCACGCTAATGACGCATCTACTCAGAGTCAAGGAGATTCGCAAGTAGCTGCTGAAATAAGTTGATAATGCGCTACTCACCCGGTGTTATGTAAGCCGGCGGAGACGCCATTGATTGTGGCACCTACGGCGTAATTCAATTCTTCTGAATCGCCACTTCGCTGTTTCCGGCGCAAAAGGTCGACTTGAATCAGGCTTAGAGGATCGACGTAGGGATTTCTCAGGCGTATCGACCTTGCGAGCACTGGGTTCTTATCCAGCAGGTTCTCCTGCTGTTTGACGAGAAGCAGCATTTTGCGGGTCCGTTCGAATTCGTCAACAATGATGCTCCAGACGCGGCCACGGAGATCGGGATCTTTCACCAGCGACGCATAAAGTTGAGCGATGGCTAAATCGGCCTTTGCCATAGCCAGTTCTACGTTGCGGATGAGATCGTTGAACAAGGGAAAGCGAATCATCATTTCCTGAAGCTCATGCTCACTTCCGCTGCCTTGCATGGAGTACTTCTCGAGCGCGTGACCGACTCCAAACCACGCAGGCAGAGCGTGACGGCTTTGCATCCATCCGAACACCCACGGAATTGCGCGCAAATCCTCGAGTTTTTGGCTGCGGGAACGACGCGATGGGCGCGATCCAATTCGCGCATGCTCGAGTTGGTTCACCGGCGTTGCCTGCTCGAAATAGGTGAGAATGTCTGGATTTTCTGCGATGTTCTCGCGATAAAACTTAAATGCGTGGTCGGACATCCGCTCCATGATTCCTTCCCAACTCGTGTGCGAATCGGGTGAGGGGCTGTCGGGTCGCGCAAGCGCCTCGAGTGAGGCGGCAATCATGATTTCGAGATTCCATTCCGCAAGGACCGGGTCAGCATACTTCCAATTTAGAACTTCGCCCTGTTCGGTGATTCGAATTTGGCCGGAGAAATCGCCGACCGGTTGCGCGAGGATGGCGGCGTGGGTTGGGCCGCCGCCGCGGCCGACCGTTCCACCACGGCCATGAAACAGCCGCAACTTTATATTGTGCTTTCGGGCGCAAGCGTGCAGGGCTCGATGGGCTTTGTAGAGTTCCCAAATACTGGTCAGCATCCCGCCATCTTTATTAGAGTCTGAATAGCCGAGCATGAGTTCCTGCCATCCGCACCACGAATCGACGAGTCGCCTGTATTGCGGGTCGCTCCATACACGATCCATGATTTCGGCAGAGGCGCGGAGGGATTGAATAGATTCGAACAGCGGGACCGGCATCAGGCCGGGGTCACCGTCACAACCGGCAAGTTGTACTTCCGCGCATTTCGCCAGTTCGATCACTGCATAAATATCTTCCGCCGACTCCACTCCGCTAATCACGTAATTGCGAATTGCCTTGGGAGGGAACTGACGTTTCCACCGCGGAACGCTACGAAATACTTCGAGGATCTCAGTGCTCTTCTTCTCCGAGAGAACTTCTTGAGCATCGGCGTTCGAACCACCGTTGTGGATCTCCTCAAGCGCTCGCCGATGCGAATTGGCATGTTGCCGCAGATCGAGCGTTGCCAAATGAAAGCCAAAGGCCCGCGTTTTCCGGAGCAGGGGATCGAGCAAAAGATGCGCAAGATTTTCTCCGCGATTCTCGATCAGGCTACGGTGAACCAAGGCCAGGTCTTCGGCGAATTCACGGGAAGATTTGTATCCGTTCTCCTTTGTATCCTGTGTTTCTCGCAGGCGAACTACGACATAAGCGAGGAAGCGACGATACAGTTCCGACGGAGAGATTCGCCCGTGCCGGGCAGGTTCCTCGCCCATTCGGGCGGCGTAGTCCGAAAGCTTTTGCTGAAACTCGTTCGAGACTGGAATCTGACGGCAGGATGAGCTAAGTGGCTCAATGATCCGTTCGAGCTCGGAGATGTAGTGGGCCAGAATTGCGTTCCGTGCCCGCTCCAGCGCTTCGTAAGTGCTTTCCGGGGTGACGAACGGATTGCCATCCCGGTCGCCGCCGATCCACGAGCCAAAGGACAGAACGCCGGGCAGTTCGGAAGCGGGTAAATCCAAGCCGTAAACTTCGCCGAAAGAATCACGCATTTCACGAAACAATCGCGGAAGGCTCTCGAAAATCGACATTGGATAATGATCAAGACCCATGCGAATTTCGTCCGTGACTTGCGGCTTCTGCACACGGACTTCATCGGTTTGCCATAGCGCAGTTATTTCCGCAGTGATGGCGTTTTCAAGCTCTGCGGCTTCGCTGGACGGCATGGGCAATCGATCGAGGAGTTCCAGGCATCGCGCGATGCGGCGGCGTTTCAAAAGAACCGTTCGCCGTGCAACTTCGGTGGGATGTGCGGTGAAAACCGGCACGACTTTGATCTGGCGAAGAGACTCAAGTGCCTGAGAGGCAGTCATTCCTGCTTCCCGCATTCTAAGCAGCGTTCCGCGAAAAGAACCGGCAAGAGGCGCCTGTTCACTATTGAGCTTGCCTGCACGCCTGCGCCGTTTGCGGTGGTTGGTTTCGGCGAGATTTGTCAGTTCGAAATATATTGCGAATGCTTTTGCCACCTGGTGCGCTTCGCGAATGCTTAAGTCGGCAACTATTTTGCGGGCCTGCTCCACTTCCGCAGCGGCTTCCGAGTGTGCCGATTGAGCTCGCGCCTGAATCAGCAACCGTCGAAGTTGCTCTACAGTTTTGAACAGCGACTCACCGGCTTGTTCGCTTATAACTCGCCCCAGCAGGACGCCGAGCGAACGAACATCTCGACGCAGAGGCGCTTCTTTCGCGCGGTCTTCGGTTGCCGCAGTAAGTTCTGCTAAACGCGCCACTTGATCGTCGGGCGCCCATAAAGGTCTTTCAGACATTGTCCTTCCACCCATAGTAAACGATGCTGGCGCGGAGCTTGCCCAGAGTTCGGTTTAGATTCGGCCCTTGCGAGCACAGGCCAGAGCCTGAATAATGAGTGATACGCATGAGCCACGAAAAGGTACTGATCGTCGAAGACGAAGAGAACGAGCGCACTGGTCTCGCGGAGCTGGTCTCCTCATGGGGCTACGCTGCCGAGACCGCGCGTGACGGCCAAGAGGGTTACGAAAAAGTAGTCGCGTGGTCTCCCAGTATCGTTATCACCGACCTGAAAATGCCACGACTTGGCGGCCTTGAGTTGCTGGAAAAAATTGCCAGCAGCAGCCAGACTATCGCGGTAATTGTGGTGACTGCGCAGGGAAGCATTGACAGTGCGGTGCAGGCAATGCGCATTGGCGCTTACGATTACGTCACTAAACCCATCGACACCAGCCGTCTGCGCACCATCATTCAGAATGCGTCGGCGTTGCTTGGCACGCGTGTTGAACTCGAAGCCACGCGCCGCAAACTGCGCGATGCAGGTTCACTCGGCGCTCTGATCGGCTCTTCGAAGAAGATGCAGGAGATTTTCCGCCTGATCGAGATGGTTTCGCCCAGCACTGCGTCGGTTCTGATCACGGGGGCCAGTGGTACGGGAAAGGAACTTGTTGCGCGCACAATTCACGAGCTCAGCCCACGTCGCACCAAAGCGTTTGTAGCCATCAACTGCGCAGCCATTCCCGAAACTCTGATCGAAAGCGAGATTTTTGGCCATGAGAAGGGTGCATTTACGGGTGCATTGGAGCGCCGGACTGGATGCTTTGAACTTGCCGAAGGTGGCACGCTGTTGCTGGATGAAATTGGCGAAATGCCGATTGCAACCCAGGCGAAACTTTTGCGGGTGCTGGAAGATCGAAAATTGCGGCGTTTAGGAAGCAAAACCGAAACTACGGTCGATGTGCGCGTGCTCGCTGCAACCAATAAGGTCCCAGAAGAAGCTGTTTCACGCGGCGAATTGAGGAACGATCTTTATTACCGGTTGAATGTTTTTAACATCCATATGCCCATCTTAAGGGAGCATCGGGAAGACATTCCTGATCTGGTGCAGGCGCTGCTGACGGATATGAGCTCGAAACATGCACGGCGAGTGGCAGCCGTGAGCGAAGCAGTGCTCAATGCGCTTCGCAATTACACCTGGCCGGGCAACGTTCGCGAGTTGCGAAACACGCTTGAGAGAGCTGTCATCGTGTGTGAAGGCCCGGTAATTGAGACCAAGCATTTACCGCCGGGCTTCGGCCACGCGCCGGTTCGACTTTCCGAAGATGATGCTGACTCGATTCGCGTCGGTGTGGGAACTACGGTGGGCGAAGCTGAACGATTGCTGATCCTTAAAACCCTCGAGTCGACGAATAACAATAAGACGCGCGCCGCGGAAATTCTCGGCATCAGCTTGAAGACTTTGCACAACAAGCTGAAGGAGTATGGCAGTTCAAGCTCCGATGGCCGAGGCGAGAAGGAGGAAAAGGAAGAGGCCGAGGAACTGAAAGAGCTTTAATCGTTAGAGAAAACTCGACTTCAGGCATTCGCCCCCGACATCATGCGTCGCAGGACCCAAATCGTACTTGCCATCACCTTCATGGTGGCGGCCATTGTCACCGGAGGTTCATACCTCTACATCTCTCAAATTTTGCGACAGGGAATTAACAACGCTCACGACACCGCCTCCTTTCTGACATCGCAGTTGGCCTATCTGGCAAGCAATGCCGCTCCGGACTTAAGCAGCACGCGGATCGACACCAGCAATCCCGATGCTCTGCGGCGGGGCGTCACGTATTATCTCGGCACTGACCATGACCTGAACACGACGCTTGAGTCTGTGGTCGGAAGCTGGCCGACTATCTACGACGCGGCAATTCTCGACGCGGATGGCAAAGCAATCCTTGACACTGATCCTGGTCTCGTCGGCCAAAAACTCGAGGACCGGCCAGATTTTTCGCTATTGCAGAGCGCCGGCTTCCGCCGCAAGCTTCGACTGGTTTATCACGGCCCAACTGTCTACGATGTGCACATCCCGCTGCTCCTGAATGGGCAAACATTCGGCAGCATCCATGTAGGCGTTTCCACGATTTTTCTTAGAAATGAGTTAACGCCACGACTGCAGCACGCATTCACGCTCTCTGCCATCGCTGTGCTGTGTTCTCTGATGCTTGCGGCCCTGCTTTCGCATATTGCGCTTGGCCCACTCGAGCACATCAATCGCAGCCTCGACAGCATGGCTGGCACCGAAGGCAATGATGGCCAGAGTGAGGTCAGCACTGATGAATACGGCCAGGTCAGCATGAAAATTGCCAACCTAGGACGGCAAATGCGCGATACTCGCGAAATTTTCTCCGCCCTGAAGAGCAACGTCGACCAGATTATGTCGAGCCTGCAGGACGGCTTGATGCTGTTTACGCGTGATTCAAAAGTTGTTCTTGTCAGCGCGGCTATTGAAACATTCCTGGGCCGTTCGCGTCGCGAGTTACTGGGGCGATCGGCGACAGAAATATTCTCTACAGAATATCCTTTGGGCGCTGCCATGCTGGACGCATTTCGGCTCCATCACAACGTGATGCAACGTGAGATGGAGACGGCAAATGGCCGACGTGTCCAGGTTTCGCTTGATTTCATCCACGAAAAGGGAACACAGATTGGCGCGCTATTAACCATGCGCGATGCCGAGTCGGTCCGACGTATTGAAGATGAGATCGAGCTTTCGCGGCGAATTTCTGCGAGCGGCCGAGTCACGCGCGGCGTCGCTCATGAGGTAAAAAATCCGATCAACGCGATTGTTCTACACCTGCAACTCCTGCGCAACAAGCTTCAGGAACTGGATCCTGATACGAATCGACACGTGGACATTATCGACAGCGAGATTCATCGCCTTGATCGAGTGGTACAAATTCTGGTTGACTTCACTCGTCCCCGCGATCTGCACGTGGAAGAAACCGACCTTCGATCGATTCTCGAAGAAGTCGCGATGCTCGCGGGGCCCGATGCCGAACAGCACGGCGTAACGCTGGTGCGAGAACTGCCGGAGGAAGCAATGCCGGTCAAAGTAGACGCGGACTTTATCAAGCAGGCCATTCTCAACGTTGTGCTCAACGGAGTTCAGGCGATGCCTCATGGCGGTACTTTGACCATCGCCGCGAATAAAAATGAAGACATCGTGACGACCGAAGTTACAGACCAGGGCGCAGGAATTCCTCCGGCGCTTCAGGACAAAATTTTCGAACTTTATTTCACGACGAAGAAAACCGGAAGCGGCATTGGTCTTGCACAAACTTATCAGATAATGCAATGGCACTACGGGTCCGTAGATTTCGAAACCGAAGAAGGGAAAGGAACCACGTTCCGCTTGCGCTTGCCTCTGGCTGAAACTCGCTCTCCGTCACTCGAGGAAGCGGCGGTCCGTTCCTAAATTCATCAAAACAAATGAAATTCCGCGCCAGCTTCGTGATCGCTCCGCTTTTCTGTTGTTTCTGCTCGCTCGCGGCGATCTCGGCAGTTCAGGATCAGGCGGCTTCCGGTCAAGCTCAGGAGAATAACTCGTCAACTCAGTCTGCGCCAGAACCGCAAAAGCCGGATCAAACGTCTACGCAGGCTCCGGCGACACCGCAGGCGCCTGCGACAGAGCAGAGCAAGTCGCCGGGCCAGAAATCATCGGCTCCCGGGACTGTGCCATCCCCGGAAGCCGCTCACCCTGGAAACTCGTCTGTTTCCGGGAAACAGGCTGGCGCGCCACCGAAGCCTCCGATACTGCGTCACAAAAAGGCCGCAATGGGCAAGAAGGCAAGTCACACGGTAAAGAAAAAAGCCGATCCCGAAAGCGCAGACGCGAAATCTACTGCGCAGCCAAACAAAGTGGTGGTGAGAAACGGCGGCGTAAGCGGTGAATCCGCGCAAATCGCTCCTGCTGTCACACCCGACCAAGCTCAGCATGAGCGAGCTAGCACAGCGGAATTGCTGGCGGCTACTGACGCCAATCTTCAACGGGTTTCGGGCCGGCGCCAACTGACGCGCGACGAACAGAGCACAGTGGGAGAAATTCGCACGTACATGCGCCAAGCGAAGGCGGCATCGACGGCCGGTGATACCAATCGTGCTCAAACGCTTGCCTATAAGGCCAGGCTTCTCTCGGATGAGCTAGCGCGAAAATAGGAATCATTTTCCAGCTGCGCGCGCGGTGTTGACTTTGGTGAGCAAGTCTTTCACCGGTTGCTGCATAGGTCCGGGAATCGCAGCGGCATCGGTTAATACGGCTCGTGCCTCGGTAAGCTTGCGCAACTTTGCGTAGTCCCAGCCAAGAAAATAAGCGGCGATCGCGTATTGTTGCTCGTCTTGTCCCTTCAACAATGCCACTGCGGATTTCAACTCGCCGATAGAAGGTATTGTCTTCTCTTGTTTGGCGTATGCGCGCCCCATGACGGCATGAGCAGCGCCCGCCGAAATCTTCTGTGTTTTGTCGGCGGCAGGATCGTCGGCCTTGGCAGCTACGATTGCTCTTTGCGCGTAGGAGATTGCTTTCGGCAATGCACCAGCTTCCGAGCTGTCCACGTAATAATTTGCCAGCAATATCAGCGCCGGTAAGTTGTTGGGATTCGCCGCCAATGCTTTGTCCGCGTATTGCATCAGTCGCTGATTGTCTTTCAGTTGCGATAAAGACAGCATCGCATATTGCGTGACTTGCTCGTCCATCTTGGATTTCGGAAAGGCAGTCGTGAACGTGTCGATGTCATCCATCCGAGTCTTCGCGTCATTTTCGGCCGCGATCACGTTGAAAGCGGTGTCTTCGAAAAACTCGTAGGAATTTTTGTTGGTATCTTTCTGCGATGCAATGAGGTCGGTAAACTGCTGATCGCTGATGTCGCTTGGCTTGGGCTGCTTGTCGATAGAGTTGTAGGTTTGGCCTCCCAGCACGCAGTATTTGAAAACGCGGGCGTTGTCTTTGAGTTGCTGCGCGATCGCGATCTGTGAAGTCAAGATATCGAGATTGTGTGGAGAGCCGGCCAACGCCTTCTCGCCGTAGTCAGCGGCTTTTTGCAAGTCTCCGGCGCCCTGGTAGAACTGCGAAAGTTGCCAATTCGCGTAAGCCACCGCCGCGGGGTTCGAGGCATATTTCTGAAGAAAGTCCTGGTACATGGAAACTTTTTTTTGCGCGTCCTGCTCGCCATTGATCGCATTCAGGTCTTTGTCTTCGGGTGTGCCTGCGGGGATGGTGATGGTATCGATCTGCGCGAAAACCTGGGAGATAAACAAGATCGCCATCAGCATGGCGACGATCGGAACACGGGCGAAGGAGCGGCCAGCGGGATGTGGCATGGAATGACCTCCTGAGTTGCGTGCCGAATCCTAGCTCTGAAATTCCCAGGAGGCAAGATTTATGTTTTAGAAGCTTTACCACAGGGGGCACAGAGTTACACAGGGCAACGCCACAGAGGAGCGAGGTTCACCGGGCGCGGCTTCTGGGCGATATGGCAGGATGCCAAGTGCTGCGTTACTCTGATTCAAGTGCATGACCACCACGGCTGACGCACGAAAAAATCTCTACAACGCGGAGGATCATTCGCGGCCAGCTTCGTTCAGGCGATCTATCTGGTTCATTGTTCTCGTTGCTTTTGCGCTCAGAATTCTGGTTATCATCCTCGGCCACACTTACCGTGTTAATCCACTTCGCGACCATTTCAATTTTGGCTGGGAGATGGGGCGGATTGCCCGGTCCTTATTTCAGGGAAAAGGCTTCAGTTCACCGACCGACCTCGATACTGGCCCTACGGCGTGGGCAGCGCCGGTCTATCCCTACATCATCGCCGGCGTGTTCAAAATGTTCGGTCTTTACACGCGTCTCTCGGCATTCGCCATGCTGGCGTTCAACAGCGTTGTGGCATCGCTCACTTGTTGGACGTTATATCGCATTGGCACCCGCATTTTCGGCGAGTCGGTCGGCCGCGGCGCCGCCTGGACCTGGGCTGTGTTTCCTTACATTATTTATTGGCCGGTACGAATTATTTGGGAGGTCAGCCTTTCGACGTTTTTGTTGAGCCTTGCTCTTTGGATCACAATGAGCCTCGCTGACAATCCGCGACTACGCACCTGGATTGTCTATGGCTTGCTGTGGGGCTTCATCCTCCTGACCAACACGACACTTGTGATTCTGCTCCCGTTTTTTCTTTGGTGGGTATTGTATCGCCGTCCGCGATCGGCGAATTTCATCGGGGCTCTGATGTGCCTGGTGGTTGCGGCTTTGTGCATCACTCCATGGACGGTACGCAACTACCGCGTCTTTCATCGGTTCATGTTGATTCGTGACAATCTTCCGCTGGAACTTCACGAGTCAAACAATGCAGAATCGGGAGGGCTGTGGACGCGCACTGAGCATCCGGGAAATGATCCGGCCGCCATGCGGCGATTTCAAGAGCTTGGCGAACTCGGCTTTATGAACGAGAAGAAGTCCGAGGTGCATGAGTTTATTCGTACGCATCCGGGGGAATTCCTTCGATTTAGCTTTGAGCGGGTTTGGTATTTCTGGGCAGCGCCTCCACAGTTTGTCGTCCTTAAAGGCTACGATCTAGGCTTTGCTCGTCACGTGGAATTCCTGCTGGCCGCGCTGTTCGCGTTCGGTGGCCTTGTTCTAACTTTTCGCCAACGCAATCCGTACGCATGGCTGCTTGCGCCGTTTCTGGTCATCTATCCACTACCTTACTATCTGGTGAATCCATTTCAGCGCTACAAGCACCCGACCGAACCGGTAATGCTGCTGCTGATTGTGTTCCTGCTCTGGCAGTCAAAAACAGTTCGGCTGAATTGGCGGCTGCAGCGCGTGAATAGGTAACGGCTTTACTCTTCTATTTTTCAGGGAGGTCGAGAGCTGCTATTCTTCAGGGAGGTCGAGAACCGCAGCGGCACTGCCTCCGGGCAGACGGGGCTTCTTAGGAGCAGTCACGTACGCATAAGGATCTTCGAGGATTCCAGGCTCGCGCTTGAAGAACTTTCTTAATTTCGCGGCGAGTTTCTGAACGAGATTTGTTTTTCTCGGATGACCACTCCTGACGGAATTCTACGCCTTGGAGCAAGAGATGTGTGCGATCGATATTTCCAGTTCGCGCAAAGGCGCGCTCTCCTTTAAAGTAGATCATGCGTTCAATTCTGCAGAAAAAAGGCCTGCGTTTCATTTTTGCTGCCAATGTGATCTCAATGCTCGGCAGCGGGATGAATTCCGCCGCAGTCGCCTGGTACATCCTGCAGGCCACGCATTCTGAAATCGCGCTGGGCACGTTCGCGGTTGTCCAGACCCTCCCTGCAATTCTCCTGCTTCCGTTTACCGGCGTGATTATCGATCGCGAGGACCGCCGGAGGCTCGTGATGGTGCTCGATGCTTCGCGTGCAATCATTATCGTTGCTGTGGCGCTGCTTGCTTTTGCGCACAGGGTCAAGATTTGGGAACTGTATGCGATGAACACGCTTGTTGCTGCGGGCTTCTGGATGTTCTGGCCGACGATAACGGCGCTCATTCAGGAGCTGACTCCTGACGACGAATTCGTCCATGCCAATACGTTCTTGCTTGCCGGCGTTCAGGGAGGGTGGCTGATCGCGGGATCGATCGTCGGTTTTGTCTACAACAGAATCGGCTTGGGCGGCGTGCTTCTGCTCGATGTCAGCAGTTACGTAGTTTCGTTTCTGTGTTATTTCGCGGTCCGGAAGGGAAGGCACGTTGTGCCGCGACCGGCCGAGCTGCGAACCGACATTGTTGCTGCCGAAGGCGCAGTTGAGAAATTCTTTCGCGAGTTGCGCGATGGAATTTCGTTCCTGCGCGGGCATCGTGAGATCGTGATGCTCGGCATCAGCTGGGCGCTGTTTCTCTCCGCCATGATGACCGGCGTCGTGGTTACACCGCCGTTGAGTGAATATTTCCACGCTGGCGCGGTGGGCTATGGCTGGCTCAACGGAGGCTGGGGGGTCGGTGCATTCATCAGCGCGTTTTATGCGCCAATGTTCATAAAGAAGTTCGGTGCTCGTCGATCGATAGCAATCTCTCTTGGTTTTCTTGCGGTACTGATGACCGCAGCTCCGATAATGCCTCTCCTGGTACTGGCCGTTGTTGTTTATGCTTTGATGGGCTCTGGCCGGGGCATTACCGGAGTTGCCATGAACACGGCCATGATGGAGCAGATACCACAACATTTCATGGGCCGTGTGCAGAACACGTTCTACTTCGCTGGAACACTTTTGCAGGTGCTGCAATCGTATTTGGTGGGCGCGGTTGCGCAGAAAAATCTGATTGCTGGATTTTCGGTCATCGGGCTCGTGTACGCGATCGGGTTCGTTACCGCTACGTGGCCGGTGCGGATGCAGCAGCCGATGGAAGTCACATAATTCGTCAGGCAGGCTATTCCGAAGTCTCGCGCATCTGCCAGCGGGACCAAGCATCAGGCGCGCAGCTCATTGAGCTTGCAAATGGCTTGTCACAAACCAGTCCAGAGCAGCCCCAATTTTGCGCACGTATAATGAGTACTCAAACGAAGAATTGAAGGATGCAAGTTATGTCTTTGACCTACGGCCACAAAAACGGAAATAACGGGAGCAGTGCTTCGAAACCCCGCGCCGAATGGATTGCTCGCCGCAAATCAGAAAATCGCGACGGCAATTTTTCCCAGATGCACTATGCGCGACAGGGAATTGTCACTGAAGAAATGCAATATGTCGCCCAGCGCGAAAAGCTCACGCCCGAGCTGGTGCGCGACGAAGTTGCTCGCGGCCGGATGATTATTCCCGCCAACGTGAATCATCCTGAACTGGAGCCGATGGCGATTGGCGTCGCTTCGCTTTGCAAGATCAACGCGAACATTGGCAATAGCGCAGTGACCTCGGACATCGACGAAGAATTGAAAAAGCTGCACACGTCCGTTCATTACGGTGCGGATACTGTTATGGACCTTTCGACGGGCGGCGATATTCACCAGATTCGAGAAGCTATTCTGCGTCACTCGCCGGTTCCGATCGGCACGGTGCCAATTTACGAAGCGGTGTCGCGGGTGAAGCGGATCGAAGATTTGAACGCTAATGTGATGCTTGAGGTTATTGAGGAGCAGGCCGAGCAGGGCGTGGATTACATGACAATTCACGCCGGCGTGCTGGTCCAGTATTTGCCTTTAATTTCGAAGCGCATCACCGGAATCGTCAGCCGCGGGGGAGCAATCCTCGCCCAGTGGATGGCGCATCATCACAAGCAGAATTTCCTATACGAGTGTTTCGACGACATCTGCAAAATTTTCGCCAAGCACGACGTTTCGTTCTCACTGGGCGACGGGCTGCGTCCCGGATGCATTGCTGATGCCAGCGATGAAGCCCAATTTGCCGAGCTAAGAACTTTGGGTGAACTGACGAAAAAAGCTTGGGAATACGATGTTCAGGTCATGATCGAGGGGCCTGGCCACGTGCCGATGGACAAAATCAAAGATCAGGTCGATAAAGAACGCGAGCTTTGCTACGAAGCTCCGTTCTATACGCTCGGCCCATTGGTCACCGACATCGCGCCAGGATATGACCACATCACTTCTGCCATAGGCGCAGCGATGATCGGCTGGCACGGTGCAGCGATGCTCTGTTACGTGACTCCGAAAGAGCATCTTGGGCTTCCCAATGAGAAAGATGTCAAGGACGGAATCATCGCCTACAAAATTGCCGCCCATGCCGCCGACCTAGCACGCCGCCGTCCGGGCGCGCAGGACCGCGACAATGCTCTCAGCTACGCGCGTTACAAATTTGATTGGGAGAAGCAGTTTGCGCTTTCGCTCGACCCTGAAACGGCGCGCGCCATGCACGACGAAACCCTCCCAGACGACTACTACAAGGAAGCTGCCTTTTGTTCGATGTGTGGGCCGAAGTTCTGCTCGATGAATTATTCCTCGAAAGTCGACGCGTACAATCGCGAAGTCCACGGCCTAGAAAAGAAGGACTATTCGGATCTGGTGGAGAAACTAGTTCCGTTGAAATAATCTAGGCTTCACAAAATAGCGCCTTTTTTAAAGAGAACGCCTTCAGCGCGAGACGGCCTTGTTCCCGTAATAAACATACGTGTTCGGTGCGATGTAATCGTCTTCAGCGGTTCGATAGAGCTTACGCCTCTGGGGTTGCGCGCTCGTCGCCACGGGTTTGTGTTTCGGCACTGGTTTCGTAGTGGTCAATTCCGCGACCTTCAGCATGGGCTTATCCGCAGGAGCGCTCGTCACAACGGGTTCTGTCGAGACTACCGGTCTTGCCGTGTTCGCGCTGACAGTTGAGGGATGTGGAAACATCTGGCTGGGCAATGACTTCGCCGCAAAATGCGGAATTATAGAAACAATAATGAGCACTATCAGCGCGGAGAACGCCGCCAGCGCCATCGAGGTTCGAAGGCGCGCATCTGCTCCGGTTCCGGTCATCTTCCATGCGGACATTCTTCGTGCGAGCGAAATCCGCATCTTCAGTGGTAGACCCGTAGCTATAACTTTGACGCGGCGTGATTTGAAGCCGTTCGTTCTGACGTAAGTCGACGTTCGCACTGTTGCCGCTGCCACACCCAACCTTACTCTGTCGATTAAGCGCCGTTGCTGCTTCAGCCCATTTCGCGTGGCAATCATAACGGCCCGTTCAGCGGTCTCACTATAGCGTCGAGAGAATCCAATCCCATTGCGCAGTAGTTCGCCGGTGAGTTGCCGACCTTGATGAACCCGCCGCCTCATTTCGACTGATGTCGATAAATATCCTAGATTCCTTCCAACGCTTTCCCATCGCGAGCTTGCCCAATTCCATCCGGCGGTAGTCGAACTACGAAGCCACACTGCTCCGCGAGCGACAAGCGTGCGCTCATCAGATGACGCTGGCTCTATTTCAATAACTTCAGCCACGTGAATATGCTTAAGCGCTGTTTGCGCTGTGAAATGCTTGATGTCCGGCGACTCTGCGTGACGCGGCGGCATGGGGGCCGGAGCAAATGCTGAAATACTCCTGCGAATTTGTGCGACCGGTTGTGGAGGATCCGAGATAGTGCTGGGCGCTTGCGCTGGATTAGCCGCAGATGATTCCGCGACCAAGGTCGGTGGCTGATCTTCTTGGGGCTTTGCGATTTGTGCAGCGTCGCTGGGTAGGGTCGAGTTTTCAGGGATTGGTTTTTCTTCAGGAGGTGCCGGTTCGGTCGCATACCAGATGAGACCATGCGGAACCAAAGAATCATCTTCTTCCTTGGGCCTGGGTTTGCGATTCCCGAACATCGCCAGCTTAGATGCCGCTTTCCGGGACGAAAGTCTGTCTTGCGATGACCTTATTTTGCGAAAGGCAGCAATGGCAGGGGATTCCGGGCGAACCCTGGGAGATTCTACTGCACCCTCTGCAAGCGGCTAACCAGCTTCTGCGCGAGATTCTCTTCCGACTCCGACCAGAGCAGCCGGGTCTTAGCGCCGGAATTTGTTTCTGCCGCACTCGTGAACTCCACCAGCTTAGTTACATTATTTTTCACTCGGGCCTCCAGCTCAGGGGAGAGCTGCAGCTCTTCGTGCAGAAAGGGCGTGTCCAGGCCAAAGTCAACCTGCACGTCGCCTTGAGTTTCCGCCTCGCTGTCCTCAAAGTCCTGGCCGCGAATGATGAACCTCGCCACAGAAGGCTGCAGAACCCATTCCATGGCAGGCGGCTGTGGACTCCATAACTCCCAGTTGGCTTCGAAAACATATGCGTAATCTTCATGCGGCAGCCCAGCTGCGACGGTAGCGGCATCCTCAGGCGAAATTCCCGGCCGGTACCGTTGTTCGAGGATCGTTGCTTCGGTCCACGAGATCGGCTGAACCGCTACGTACGTAATGCCAGGGATCTGACCGGAAAAAGGGAACTGCCGCATTACACTCACGGCGTGAGCAAGCTTCTCGACCAGCTCGGAATGGCCAAACCAGAGATTGAGATAAAGGGTATCCGCCATTTTGGGGCTTCCAACCAGCGCTGTCTGTTAGATGACAGCTATCGCCGTGGACGATACAAATCCGTGCTGGTTCCGAAGAATACCTCCGCGGATTGCATCACTGTTTCCGAGAGCGTCGGGTGCGGATGGATGGTGAGCGCGACATCTTTCGCCAGCGCTGCCATTTCGATTGCCAGGGTCCCTTCGGCGATCAGCTCTCCTGCTCCGGCACCTACAATTCCCACGCCGAGTATGCGCTCGGTCGAAGGATCGATGATCAGCTTGGTCATTCCTTCCGTGCGGTCGAGGGTCATTGCTCTGCCCGAAGCAGCCCAGGGGAACTTCGCGACTTTGATCTCGCGTCCTTCTTTTTCAGCTTGCGTTGCGGTCAGCCCAGCCCAGGCGATTTCTGGATCGGTGAACACAACCGCGGGGATTGCGTTCGGCTCGAATGCCACTTTATGGCCTGCAATATGCTCAATGGCCGTCCGGCCCTCGTGCGATGCTTTGTGCGCGAGCATTGGTTCGCCGATGACATCACCGATTGCGTAAATGGAGGGATCATCTGTCTGCAAATGCGAATTGGCTTGAATAAATCCGCGCTGGCCCACACGCACCTGGGTCCGATCAAGGCCGGCGATTTCTGAATTCGGCTTGCGCCCGACAGAGACGAGAACCTTGTCGAAAACCTTCTCGCGCTCTTTCACGTCTTTTCCATCGAAGCAGACGCGAATTCCGCTGGCTTCTTCTTTTACGGCGGCAACCGTCGTGTTCAGCAGAATGGAGTCGAAGGTTTTCTCCAGCCGCTTGTGCAACGGAAGGACAAGATCGCGATCTGCTCCGGGAAGCAGTCCCGGAGTCATTTCGACGACTGAGACTTTCGATCCCAGCGCCGCATAAACTGTGCCCAGCTCGAGACCGATGTATCCGCCGCCAATGACGAGCAGATTTTTCGGAATGTCTGCCAGGTCGAGAGCGGAAGTGGAATCCAGCATTCGCGTGCTGTCGAGCTTGAGGGAAGGAATGACTGCGGGTCGCGATCCGGTCGCAATTACGATCCGATCGAAACTGAGTGTTTCTTCGCCGCCACCCTGCTTTGCAACCTTGACGATATTTGAATTTTCGAAGCTGGCGTCGCCTCGGACGTATTGAACCTTTCTGGCTTTCGCAATCTGGCCGAGGCCGCCGGTTAGTTTGTTAACGACGCCTTCTTTGAATCCGCGCAGGCGGGCAACATCGATTTTCGGTTCGGCGAATTCAATTCCCCAATTCTTCGCGTGCCGGGACTCATCGATCAGCTTCGCGATGTGCAGAAGCGCTTTTGAAGGAATGCAACCGCGATAAAGGCACACACCGCCAGGGTTCTGCTCGCGGTCGATGAGAGTGACTTTCATGCCGAGGTCGGCAGCGAGGAATGCTGCAGCGTATCCGCCGGGGCCGCCGCCGATTACAGCGATATTCAGATTGGATTGTTCAAACATTCGAAGAGATTGTGAAGTGCGTAAATGTGTGATCCAGGGCTATTCTCGAATTTCCATATGCCGTATCAGCCCATCTGTTATGCGATACACATGCTGAATGGTTCGATCCAGCAGAACTTTACCATCTAAATTGCAAACCACTTGATGGACATCGACGACTACGCGACCGTCGTTATCGGTCTCGTAGCGTACCGGCTCAACGCGGGGGTTTAGCAAGTCCCATTGACGCATCCAGTAGCTGCGAACACCTTCGCGACCGTAGACCCAACCACCTTCCATGCCATTCGGCCACTCCACTCGAGGGTGCATACGCGCAAGAATGGGTTCGATATCGCGCCCGTTGAACGCATCGTAAACAAAGGTAAGCAGCTCACGTTCGCTGGCAATATCGGGAACGGTGGCTCTCATCCTTGCACCGATAACAGGAACGGCTGCTCGAATGCTTCTGCGATCCAGCGCAGGAATCGCGCGGCATCGGCGCCATCAATCAGGCGATGGTCGTAAGAGAGCGAAAGCGGCAGGACCTGGCGTGGCTCGAATTTGTTGTTCATCCAAACCGGCTCCATGCTCGAACGCGACAGCCCCAGGATCGCGACCTCCGGATAATTCACAATTGGCGAGAATCCTGTCCCACCGATGCCCCCGAGATTGGTGATCGTGAACGTTCCGCCTTCCATATCGTTTGGCGCAAGTTTTTTGTCACGAGCTTTTTTTGAAAGCTGCGTCAATTCAGCCGCCAGCTCAACAATATTTTTCTTGTCGACATCACGAAGCACTGGAACCAGGAGCCCGCGGTCAGTATCTACTGCCACGCCAATGTTGATGTACTGCTTGTAGACCACTTCTTCTTTCTCCATATCGATGGAGGCGTTGAACTGGGGGAAAATCTTGAGGGCTGACGCGCAGACTTTCAGCGCGATGGCTGTGACGGTCATCTTGCCGCCGGCTTCGGCAGCTTTCGGGCCGAAGCGCTGGCGCAATTGCTCGAGCTCAGTGATGTCGGCTTTATCCTGCTGCGTCACATGTGGAATCGCGCTCCACGCTTCCCACATGTGCTCGGCCGTCTTCCGGCGTACTCCGCGCATGGAAACACGTTCGATCTTTCCCCACTTGCTGAAATCCGGAAGCGCAGGTTGTCTTACGTGGGTTGCGGCCGCAGTGCCCGTACCGCTCACGGCACCGGCAATAACGCTCTTTCCGAATCCCTTAACATCGGCTTCACTGATGCGACCACCGGGCCCGCTCCCGGGCACGTTGTGAATGTCGATTCCAAGTTCGCGAGCCAGTCGGCGGACATGCGGCGCTGCCGGAACTGGGCCCCGATGTTCAACTCCCGCCGAGCGGTCGAGGTTCAGCGGCATTGTGAACGTTGTCACTGTCTCACTACGCGGCTGATCGGGAGGCAACGCCTGCTCTTCAGTTTTGCCTTCGGATTGCAGCGCGGCCTGAAATGCTGCACGGGCATGATCGTGAGGTTCTTCTGGCTGAGAAGGTTGTTGGGGGTTTGCTCGCGAAGTTGCTCCGGCTTCGAGCGTGAAGATGACCTGTCCAACTTTGACCTTTTCCCCCTGTCCGACGAGAACATCTTTCACGGTGCCGCTGACTGATGAAGGCACCTCAACCACAGCTTTGTCGGTCTCGAGCTCCATCACCGGTTGCCCTTCGGAAACCTGAGCGCCGGGAGAAATCATCAATCGGACCAAATCCCCTTGATGTACATTTTCGCCAAGCTCCGGAAGCTTGAACTCGGAAACGTCGGCAGTCTCTGAAGGGACAACAGGCGCCGCAGGCGCTGAAACTGATGCTGGACTCTGGCGCTGCTTGTCGGCGGCGGCAGAAGGAGCGGGTGCAGGCGCAAGCGCTTGGGTCCTCGTTTGATCCTGAGTCGGTGCGGAAGTTTTCGCTTCGGCTCGTTTTCCTCCTGCTCCGTTTTCGATCGTGAATATGACCTGGCCGACTTTGATCTTCTCGCCCTGTTTTACGAGCACATCTTTAACCGTGCCAGTCACCGAAGACGGTACTTCGACAACTGCCTTGTCAGTTTCGAGTTCCATCACCGGCTGGCCTTCGGCAACGGCCGCACCCGGTGAAACCATCAGCCGCACCAAGTCACCCTGGTGAACGTTCTCGCCGAGCTCGGGAAGTTTGAATTCAGTCAAGTAAACCGTCTCCAATGATTCGTGGTCGCAACTCGCAGTTCGCGATCAGCAGGACGCATTAGTCCGCACTCACGAATCACGAGCCACTGCCGTTAACTGATTGCCGGGTTTGCTTTCTCAGGATTGATTCCGAGTTCTTTGATTGCCTGAGTGACGACCTTCGATTCGATCTTTTTCTCGCGCGCCAGTGCATGGAGCGTGGCAAGCACGATATGTTTAGCGTCCACTTCGAAGAAGTCGCGGAGCGACGTGCGCCCTTCGCTTCGTCCAAATCCATCAGTGCCAAGCGAAAGCAACGGCCGCGGCACCCACTGCGAAATCGACTCCGGCAAAACTTTCATATAGTCAGACGCGGCTACGAGCACGCCTTCTGTGTTTTTCAGTTGTCGCGTAACGAACGGCACCTTCGCAGCCTGATCGGGATGAAGCATATTCCAACGTTCGCAGTCGTTGGCTTCGCGGTACAACTGCTTATAGCTGGTCACGCTCCAGACGTCGGCAGCCACGCCATATTTTTCGAGCTGCTCTTGAGCCTTGAGAACTTCAAACATAATTGCGCCACTACCAAAAAGCTGGGCTTTCAATTTCGCATCTCTATTTTGCGAAGGCTTGAACAAATACATTCCTTTCAAGATTCCTTCGCGGACATCTTTTCCGTCCGGCATGGCCGGCATCGGCAGGAACTCGTTGCCGACTGTCAGATAGTAGAAGATGGATTCACCATCCACGTACATGCGCTTGATGCCGTCCTGAATAATGATCGCAATCTCAAAGGCAAAGGCCGGATCATACGCCAGCAAATTCGGCACACTCATCGCCAGCACATGGCTGTGACCGTCCTGATGCTGCAAGCCTTCTCCGGCAAGCGTTGTTCTTCCAGCCGTCCCGCCAAGCAGGAAACCACGTGTGCGCATATCAGCTGCGGCCCAGATCAAATCACCGATGCGCTGGAAACCAAACATTGAGTAATAAATGAAAAACGGGATCGTATTGATCCCATGATTCGAATACGCGCACCCAGCGGCGATAAACGAGCTGATGGATCCAGCTTCGGTAATTCCTTCTTCAAGGATCTGACCGTCCTTGGCTTCCTTGTAATAAAGGAGGGTGTCCATGTCGACCGGTTCGTAGAGCTGTCCGACGCTGGAATAAATTCCCACCTGTCGGAACAGCGCTTCCATACCGAAGGTGCGCGCCTCATCGGGAATGATAGGAACAATCAGCTTGCCAATTTCCGGATCGCGCAAGAGCTTTGCAAGGAGGCGAACGAAAACCATTGTGGTCGAAACTTCGCGGCCTTCGGTTCCTTTATAGAACTCTTCAAAGTGCGATTCCGAAACCTGCTTGATCGGCTTCGAACGAACCTTGCGCTCGGGCATGTAGCCGCCGAGCTGCTTTCGCCGCTCCTGCATATATCGAATTTCCGAGCTGTCGTCGGCAGGCCGGTAGAAAGGCGCATCGTGGAGTTCTTCATCGGGGATGGGAATGCCGAAGCGCGAGCGGAACATTCGCAACTCGTCTTCGTTGAGCTTCTTTTGCTGGTGAGTAATGTTCTTGCCTTCGCCTGCTTCGCCGAGTCCATATCCTTTGATTGTTTTGGCAAGAACCAACGTTGGAGATCCCGTATGCTCAACCGCGGCCCTATATGCTGCATGTACTTTGATCGGGTCGTGTCCGCCGAGCCGCATGCGAGCGAGTTGCTCATCAGAAAGGTGCTCGACCATGCGCAGCAGGCGCGGATCGGTGCCAAACAGGTTTTGCCGAAAATACGCACCGCTCTCGACAAAAAATTTCTGGTACTGCCCGTCGGTGACTTCACCCAAACGGCGCACCAGCAAGCCGTCGCGGTCGTTCTGGATCAGGCTGTCCCAATCGCTGCCCCAGATAACCTTGATTACGTTCCACCCTGCACCGCGAAAGATCGCTTCGAGTTCCTGAATGATTTTTCCGTTGCCGCGCACCGGTCCATCGAGCCGCTGCAGATTGCAGTTGATCACCCAGATTAAGTTATCGAGCTTTTCGCGCGAGGCGAGTGTGATTGAACCGAGCGACTCGGGCTCATCCATTTCGCCGTCACCCAGGAACGCCCACACTTTCCCGCCCGTCGATGTCTTGAGGCCGCGGTTCTCCATGTACTTGATGAAGCGTGCGTGATAGATCGACTGGATCGGGCCGAGGCCCATGCTGACGGTAGGAAACTCCCAGAAATCCGGCATCAGCCACGGGTGCGGATACGAAGATAATCCTCCACCCGGCTTCAACTCCCGCCGGAAATTCTCGAGCTTTTCTTTTGAGAGCCGTCCTTCAAGGAACGCGCGCGAATACATGCCCGGCGCAGCATGTCCCTGGAAATATACGACATCTCGGTCCCCGGTTTCGGTCCTTGCTCTTAGAAAGTGATTGAAGGCGACTTCATAAAGAGTCGCGGCGGAAGCATAGGTCGAAATGTGGCCGCCAATGCCGCTTTCCACCTTGTTCGCACGAACCACCATAGCCATGGCGTTCCAGCGAACCAGGCTTTTGATTCGCCGTTCCATCTCCTGGCTTCCAGGGAACGGCGCCTGTTGGCGGACCGAAATCGTATTTTGATAAGGGGTGGTAGCTGTAAATGGAAGATTTACGCCCGCTACTCTGCGCGCGTGAAGTTGAAGCTGCTGCAGCAGCCGCCCGGCACGTTCCGCTCCGCCATTGGCCAGGACATAATCAAGCGAATCCAGCCACTCGCGGGTTTCGAGTACTTCTAAACCGTCGTTATTGCTATTGCCGTTCCGCGAAGCAGGCAGCGATTGCTTAGTTTCTGTCAGTACCGGGGTCTGTGCCAACTCTGATTTCTCCGCTGTGATGATGAGAACTTTACATAATAGAGGATTCCGTACTTTTTTGCTGCGCGCCGTTGGTCGCGATCTAATCAAAAAAGTTTGTGCCCTGAATTGCGCATCTGACCATCTAAGGCGTTAAAAGGAGATCAATAATGGCCAAAAAGACTGCCTCTGGAAATCACGCCGGGGTCTCTCCGGAACCCCGAGTTCATCAGCGCGCAGCCGAGCTTCAACGTTTCGGCACTGTCACCCACGCATTTCATCTTGAGTTGGAAGAGCCGGTGCGTCTTGAAATGACTGAGCAGCTTAACCAGTTGCTCGCGGACACGATGACACTTCGCGATTTGTATAAAAAGTCTCACTGGCAGGTCGCCGGGCCAACTTTTTACCAACTGCACCTGCTTTTCGATAAGCACTTTACCGAGCAGGTAGAGATCGTTGACACGATTGCGGAGCGCATTCAGCTTCTCGGCGGCTTGGCAATCGCTATGGCCCATGATGTGGCCGAAGCTACTCAGATTGAACGCCCGCCAAAGGGAAGGGAAGAGATTCCAGTACAGATTTCCCGTTTGCTGGATGCTCACCAGACAATCATTCGCCAATGCCGCGAGATCGCCGAGCGCGCTGATAAACTGGGCGACGATGGCACCAATGATATGGTGATCAGCGACGTTCTTCGTACGAACGAACTTGAGGCTTGGTTTTTGAGCGAACACCTGGTGAATGCGCCTCTCGTGCACGCCGGCCCAGAACTCTCGAAGGCCGCAGACTAAGTTCTTGAAAAACACCAATTCACAGGTACTCCGCCTGTTCTGAAGGGGGCAGGATTTGCCCCCTTCACATATATACCTCTTGCCCAATCGCACCATCCAACCAATACGTAAAAGAGAAATATTTCGAGGAAGGTCTGATATGGCGGAGCGAAATCCCGTGATCCCGGCGAAGCCTGAGCCCACGAGCACGGGAAAGGACGTGGTTTCGTGGCCGAACAGAGTGGAGGAAATACCCGAGCCTGTTGGCTTGCACGCGGTGGAGGTAATACCCGAACCTGTTTCCTTAGACAATAGCCAACCTGCGAGCGATCCGGTGGCGCGAACCCGAGAAGCCGTCGAAGAAGGTGTCGCAGCAGTCAAGCGTTCTTTGCGCACGGCTGAAAGTAAAAGTAAACAGACGACCGCAACTATCGTCGACAGAGTTCGTGTTATGGCGGTTGAACAGCCGGTACAGTTTCTTGCCGCGGTGGCGGGAATTGCTTTCGTGGCCGGAGTGGTGCTGCGAATTTGGAGGTCGAGTTATGAATGAGGCGTTCGAGGCCAATCACGCGCGGAGCTTGAGTGTAATCGTTTCAGAGCTTCGCGAAGAATTGAAGCAGTTTCTCAACACCCGCCTGCAAATGCTCAAATCCGAGCTGCACGATGGTTTATCGGCAATTCGGGTAGGCGTACCCTTCGGGGTATTATCTTTACTGTTTGTAATAACCGGATTTTTTCTGGTTACTGCCGCCGTGGTAGCGATTGTTGCTTCCGCATTTGCCGGCACGCCATATGCTTGGTTCTACGGATTGATCATTGTCGGAGTGCTGTGGTTCCTATTTGGCGGGGTCGCTGCATTTTTCGGGTATAACGCGTTCCGTTCTAAACCGGTATTCCCAAAGCGAACTTTAGAAGTATTGAAGGCCGATAAAACTTGGATCGAATCAGAAGCGAGGACAACGAATTATGGGCGAGCTGCCTAGTTACGATCTGGAATTGCGAGCGGCTGATGAACGCAAGCGCCTGCACGATGTGGTGGCCGAGTTCCGCAACCGTGTTCACGAAAATCTTGACCTGAAAAACCAACTGCGGGAGCATCTTCGGCTTGCTAGCACGGCAGCAGCAGTTGTGGCGCTGGGGCTCGGCTACTCGCTGGCCGGACTTTTTGTTCGGCACTAGTTTTCCACAAGAAAACGTACAAACCTTCTTTGTGGTCGCTTTGCCACTCTTGAATCGCCAATTGTTCAACTAAACCGGCTATTTTCTTCGCTTTACCTACGGAATATGTTGCACTCCGAGTGCGCATCTGTTACAAATTCGGAACAATCCAGTGATTCTGGCCAGGTGAGCTCTTTCTTCTAAACGCAAGTTGTCATTCGAATATTGAAACAACCAATTATTCGATGCTGTCTGCTACTTGCTGCAGGCAAGAAGGTTTTCATCATCTTCTGCATCGGCAGTGTGAGGGGCACGTGAGCACAATCAACGCGGGTTTAGCACTCCGCATTCTGCGCGAGAAGCTTGGCCTGACCATGCGTGACGTCGAAGCCGCCAGCGAGAAAATTGCTCGCAAACGAATCAACGAAGAGTATATTGTGCCGATCAGCCGGCTCTCTGACGTCGAGACTAAAGGGGTAACTCCAAGCATTTATCGGCTCTACTCACTAGCTGTGATTTATCGCGTTAGTTTTCAGGAAACGCTTCGCTTGTATGGTGTGGAAATTGATTTGTCCGTTTCCGATTTAGAAAGCTGTAGTCCGCCGAAATCTCATCTTGCCCCAGCATTAAAAAATCCGGGCCTGGCAAAAGTTCCGGTTCGAATGGATCCGAGCTTCAATCCGCGCAAGACATTAAATTTTGGCCGAATGATCGAAGAATGGGGGACTGTGCCGCTGGTTTATCTGGAGGAGCTTTCGAAAACGGGATTTACTTACGGATATGTCGGAAGTGAAGATCTAACGATGTATCCCATCCTGCCTCCGGGCAGTTTTATTCAAGTCGATGAATCGAAAGGCAAAGTAGTTGAAGGCGGCTGGCGCTCCGAATACGAACGTCCAATTTATTTCGTCGAAACACGACAGGAGTACGTTTGCTGCTGGTGCACGCTGGCCAAGGACTCCATCATTCTTCAGCCGCACCCGCTTTCACCTGTATCTCCGCGTATTCTTGGGTACCCGCAGGATGCGGAAGTAATTGGGCAGGTAGTGGGCGTGGCTATGAGGCTTGGCGAGTGGAGCTCCGTTTCCGATGTCGTTCCAAGCCCAAAAGAGCGTGCAGCACTGAACTGAGATGCCTGGCCGATCCGGCGCCTGGATCGGCAGGCAACAGTTCCGCATTCCTCTGCGATAAATTTTCCAAATATTGTTCCGCGTCAGCACCACTTACTAAGCTGTTCGATTCGACATCCTCGAGAAGCTTTTTCAGAGGCGTGCTGAGAACTTCGGAAACAACGCCACGATGCGCCTCGCGCAAGGCTTTTTTTGCGGCGGTCTCCCCATGCACTTTGCTGAATCCCCAATGCAAGTAATCGCCTCGGAATTTGCGTAGGCCGGCCAGGTATTCCAGCCTTTTCAGCAGGCCCGAAATTGCTTCGAGCGTGGTCTGCGAAATGTCTTGCAATGCGGATTTGAGAGTCATTGCTGTTACAAGTTTCGTAATCGCCAATAAGTCACGGGAAGTGAGCAGAGTAGCCTGACCCGCCACATTATCACGGTGTAAGTCCTACTTCAATAAGGAGTTTCACCGTGAAGAAAACATTGCTTTTGCTCGCTGCTGCCGTCCTCGCGCTGTGCACAACGTCCCTTCCTCAAGCTAACGCAAGTGGCCTCCCTGAATGCAACCCGGTGACCAACTGTCCCGACGTCCTCGCTCGCTGACAAATCTATTGTGGGCTACCAGGGGAAACGCTACCATTCCGGTAGCCCATGCATTTCTTTCGCTACTACCTTTGGATCGCTCCTAGCCTCGTCCTTGGTCTGGTCTTCTTTCTTCTTCTCCGCCGCAAGCTGCACCTTCGGCTCCCTTCTTTTGCGATTTACACCGCCGTTCAAGTTTTAACTTTTGTTGCCACAGTGATCTGCTCTCTGCATTCTCCTTTCTCCTATCGGGTGTACGGGTGGATCCTGGCACTCGGAGATGGCTTCGGCGCGATATTGGCAGTGTGGGTTCTTTACGAACTCGCCAGTAAATTAGTCTTCACACACTCCATGTTCGCAAAGTTGGGTCAGCGGCTTTTCGGGCTCGCGCTCGTAATCCTTGTGCTAAGCTCGGCGGCCATTTCTGGAGCGTTGTCGGACCACAGCATTTATCGCGCGTTGAATCTCTTTGAGGAGATTAACTTCTCTTCAGCCTTTATCAAAGTAGGTCTCCTTTTGGTCCTTCTCGTTTTCTCCCATGCATTGAGTGTTTCATGGAAAAATTGGTTAGTCGGCATCGCCCTTGGATTCGGAGTCGACGCGTGTTTCGATCTATCAAGTTCAGCATGGCGGGCTGTGTATGGCAGGGCTGCTCTAATTTCGGTCGATATCGCACAGGGAGTTGGGTTTCATCTCTGTGTGGTTATCTGGTTGATCTATCTATTGCTACCTGATCGTCCCGTGCAATTTCCCAGCAAAGGCCTGCGCACCGATGAGCTCGATGCGTGGAACGAGCAATTGCAGAACATCGTTCGCTGATAACGATGGGAACCGAAGGGTAACAATCTCTCGTTACCCCTAAGAAATTCATTGTCTGGCCTCAAGGTAACGGTTATATTCTTGTCCTGTAAGGATATAGTAGGTTTCGTGAGGGTCACGATGCTACGAGGAATTGAACGGGACAGTCAGTCATAGCGGTTGCCGTGATTGGGTTTGTATTCGTGTGATGATGATAAGGAACTAGACCACTGCCGATGCTTGCCCTTCGCTACTATCTTTGGATTGCTCCCAACGTATTTGTGGCGCTGCTTTTGGCAGTCTTGCTTTGTCGTAAAAACCATAGGCAACTTCCTTGGTTTGTGGCTTACCTCAGCTTCCAAATTGCAGGGTTCGTAGCATCCGTTTTCTTTAGACTCCACCATCCTTTTCCTGGCCTTTTGTATCGTTGGTTGGTGGGTGTCTTCGGAACTGGGATACAAGTATTCTTCGGCGTGGGAACAATTTACGAGTTGACCAGCAAATTGCTCCCTGTACAACATTCATTCACGTATGCGCTACGGATTTGCCTGTGCGCACTAGCGGGCGCGATCATATTGGCCGCGACCGTAAGTGCTGCGGGGCTTTTCTACGTCAGCCCTAACCTCGTAACGAATGTTTTCCAATCACTCGATTTCGCCGCCCATCTGGTAATCGCGGGCCTTCTTTTGGTGGTTTTTGGCTTGGCGCGTGCTCTCGCGGTTCCGTGGCCACGATGGCAGACAGGGATCCCACTTGGGTTGGGCATTGCCTCGTCGGCGAGTCTGGTCGGCGCCGCACTGGGAGGGGCATTCGGCTACCCCGCCTTCATTCCTGTCGACATTCTGGATTTGTCGGCGTTTCATATCGCAGTCATCGTGTGGATGATCTACTTACTTCGCAAACCCCGGCCGGCAGGCCCCGTTCAATCGGGTTTTGTGCAAGCCGATCTTGAGCTCTGGGGCCAGCAATTGCAGCGGATGGTGCACTAATGACGCTTGCTATCGTTTTCGCGATCCTTGGCGTTCTGGCTCTTGTGGCGATTATTTATCTCGCAAAGAGCAGCACCCGCCATGGCAATTTGGACGAACTGGCCGGGCAACTGCGTCCGGTTGATGTGCGTGCTTTCCGTAATTTGATCGACCAGAGCGAAGAACACTTCCTTCGTGAGAATCTGTCCTTCGCCGATTTCCGAAGTGTTCACCGCGAACGGATGCTTGCGGCGGCAGAATATGTACACTGCGCGGCTAAGAATGCCGCAATTCTTGTCCGACTGGCTGAGGCTGCCCGGGTAAGCCCGGAGCCGGAAATCGTGGCCGCCGGCGAACGGCTGCTTGAGAACGCGTTGCGGCTGCGCCTGTATGCCTGGCAGATGATTCCGAGACTGTATGTTGCCATTCTGCTTCCGGGCGTGGTGCGCGGGCCACACTCCTTGCCGGAAAACTACGACACCATAAGGCGCCAGGTAGTTATGTTAGGCCTGCGCTTTCCGACTCATGGGATGTCGTCAGCGCTCTAGCTCAACCCGGGGAGATTTTCTGTGCGACGACGTGGTGTTCTCTGTGTGGTTGAGCCGGAAGAAAAGGTTGCAACGCCCGCAGAACAACGCGAGTATCATCCGCCGCCTATCGCTTTCCAAGTGAAATAATCACGAGCACCACAGGCAGGTAGACCACGGAAGCATGCAGCAGTTTGCTGGCGAGAACTTTCGATCCCGTACCAGCCAGTTTCAAAGAATGGTAAAGCAGAAATCCGCCCGCAACCAAGAGCATAACCCCGGAGATCAGTCCATGTGAGAAGACGGGAAGCAGCGTGGTAATGATGAGTACAACCGTAAACGCCAGAATCTCTCCGCGGGTGAAACGCGAATCGCGATCAAACGCCGGCAGCATGCGATATCCGGCGCGCTCGTAATCGTCGCGATACATGAGCGCGATGGCGAGAAAGTGAGGGAATTGCCACAGGAACAGCAGCAGGAACAAGAACATTGCTTGCCAAGTCACGGCATTCGAGGCGCCAGCCCAGCCAATCAAAGTCGGCATAGCTCCTGGAAACGCGCCCAGCAATGTACAAAACGGCGTGCGTCGCTTCAGTGGCGTATAGATCATGAGATAACTGAGCAACGTGGAGATGGCCAGCAGGGAAGAGAGGCCATTCACCAGCAATGCCAGATAAACCCCACCAGCCACACTCAGGCCCACCCCAAATAGAAAGGCATCGCGCGAAGTTACCCTGCCTGAGGGCACCGGACGTCGGGCGGTGCGCCGCATCTGCGCGTCCCAATTGCGCTCCATCCACTGGTTCAAAGTTCCCGTGCCGCTGGCGACCAGCAGGGTCCCAATCAGCGTATTCAGCAGTCCCAAAATATGGAACTCACCGCGGAAACCCAGGTAGTATCCCGCCGATGTGGTCATGAGGATCAGCAGGTTTACTTCCGGTTTGGTCAGAATGTAGTAGTCGCGGAACTTGGGAAGAACTCGATCCATTGCGGTCGGAATTACGAGCCTAATCTTCAAAACCGTCCTTTTCAAATCCCATAACGTCGTCTTTTTCGGCGCCTTGCCTGAATTGGTTTCGTTTGCGGTAGGCGAGCCAAGTGATGCCAACGGACATGAACATCGGCGGAATAACAAGAACCAATATTCCGCTGCGCAGCGCCGCAATCAAGCGCGGTCCGCTCGAGGCTGCCTGGGTATAGCAAAGAGGGCAGCTTTGGGCGAAAGCCGGCAGGGCAAAGAACAGGGCGGCTGCGGCAAGCATCATCAATGTTATTCGGGTCCGCATCTTCGTCATTGTCATTTCGGGTGCATGGTCAGCAGCCGAAAACTGTCTGACCAGAACACGTTCATCATAGCAAGAACGAAGATGGTTGCGGGGAGCAGGAAAAGCGCGAGGCTGCGTTTTTCCGATTTCATGTGCATGAAAAACATAATCGCGAGGCCCGCCTGAACGATTGCCACAGAAAGCATACGCAGGAGCATTTGCGATCCGTCAATGTGCTCGTACGCGATTGCAATCTGCAACGCGGAGAGCGCCAGAATTGCGATGTAGATAACTACATACGTTATTATCCCGCCGCTCGGTCCTTCTGCTGTTTCCATGTTGTCTCCCCGTCAGTGCTTCACGTTCAATAGATATACGAATGGCACCACGAACATCCAAACCATGTCGACGAAGTGCCAGTAGAGTCCCCAAATCTCAAGATCATAATGATCGTAGCGGCCGCGTTTGTAGCCGAGGGTTACGACGGTGATGGCGATGCAGCCCCCGACCACATGGGTGAGGTGCAATCCGGTGATGCTGAAAAATGCGGCGCCAAACAGGCCTGAGCCCCACGGGTTTGCAAACAGCCGCAATCCTTCGTGGATAAGGCCCAACCACTCTCTGATATGCAGCAGGGCGAAGATGACCCCGCCGATTACGGTCACAAAACTCCATGTGACGGCGCTCGAGCGTTTTCCGGCCTTCGCGGCCCGGATGCCGATCAGCATTGTCAGACTGCTCGTCACCAGCACAAATGTCATGATGTAGGCGTTGATTACGCTGGCAGTCTCGAAGGGCCGCGGCCAGTTCAACGCGGCATTCCGAAGATATCCATAAGCAAACAGAATGGCGCCGAAGGTGACAGCATCAGAAATGATGAACAGCCACATCACCAACTTTTTATGGGGGATGGCAAATGCCGGAGCCTCACGTTCCTCATGGACGAGAACTCCAGTTGGGGCTGCCAATCTTACGTTTGCATCACTCACAGTGCCTCCTGAAAGGCTACGATCGCAGTTCGATTTTGTGTACTGGCCAGACTCCAGACGCGCCCGCCATGGGGTGGACGCCCGTCTCTACACGATCAAATTCTGATCCACAGCAATCCCAGCAAGTACAACCAAAGCACGCCCATGAAGTGCCAGTACTGGGAGGTCGCATCCAGCGTGCGCTTGGCAAGTACACTCCGATGTAGCTTGCTAATCACATAGGTAAGCCCCAGCAGCCCGCCAATCACGTGCAGCGCGTGCAGGACTGTAAACAAATAGAAAAATGAACTGCTGGGATTGGTCGCCAGGTAAATCCCTTTTGTACGCAACTGAAGCCATGCCGCATACTGCCCACAAACAAACAATCCCCCGAGCACCAGGGTTCCATAAAGCGCACGCAGCGCGGGTCCAGAGTCTGCTGCGCCGTTGCCGATCGCAGCAAAGCGGCTTCGCGCCATATGTAAGGTAAAGCTGCTCGCGATCAGAACAACGGTGTTGAAGTACAGGATTATCGGAAAAGAAAAATGCTGCCAATCAGGCGCAGACCCGTGCCGTACGATCATGGCGCTGGTGAAGGCCGCGAAGGTCATTGTGATAGCCGCGAGGCCAACCCAGATTCCGGTGCTCGGAACTTCGGGGCCCAGCTTTTTCGTTCGCGGCACGCCACGCGCCGACGGCAATTTAATTGAGGGTGGCTGTAGAGTTGTCGCCATACTGCTCCTTAATTATTTGTCCTCTCTCACGGTCTGTATCTGCTCGGGCGAATTCTGCATTACGTAGTCGCCGCTCGAAGCTTCAATCCCGTACTGATATGGGTCGTGATAGACCACCGGAGTCTTGCCGCCGAAGTTGTCCCACGGTGGAGGAGAAGACGTCGCCCATTCGAGCGAGGTGCCATCCCACGGATTCGCCGGCGCCGGCTTTCCCTTGAACCGGCTGTAGATCAGGTTGTAAAGGAAGATGATCTGCACGGCACCGGTGAACAGCGCCGCGTAGGTGATGAATTTATGAACGGGAAGCAGTGGCTGCAAGTAGTCGTCCACGAACGCGGAATACCGTCGTACATTTCCGACCATACCCAAATAATGGAATGGCATGAAAATGCAATATGCGCCGACGAATGTGCACCAAAAATGAATTTTCCCTAGAGTCTCATTCATCATGCGGCCGAACATCTTCGGTCCCCAGAAATACGTTCCGGCGAACATGCCAAAAATTGCTGCCACACCCATAACCATGTGGAAGTGACCAACGACGAAATAAGTGCCGTGCAAATAAACGTCGATGGAGGGCTGCGCGAGGAAAAATCCGCTGACGCCACCTGTGACGAACATGGATACAAATCCCAGCGCGAAGAGGGAAGCGCTGTTCACTTGCAGCCTTGCGCCGTAGAGGCTTCCGATCCAGATCAGCACCAATATCGTCGATGGGATGGTGATGACGAGCGTTGGAAACGAGAACGCCAGAGCCGAATACGGGCTCATCCCGCTGACGAACATATGGTGTCCCCACACCATGTAGCTGAGGAAGCCGATCGCCATCATGCAATAGATCACGACCTTGTGGCTGAGCAATGGCCGGCGATAACTGTTCACCAGAATGTGCGAGACGATGCCAGCCGCAGGAAGAATTGCGATGTAAACCTCCGGATGGCCGAAAAACCAGAACAGGTGCTGCCAGAGCAGCGGAGACCCGCCGGAATGATTGGCAATCAACTGATCGCTGATCACGAGATTGCCGGGAACGAAGAAGCTGGTTCCGGCGACACGATCAAGAATGAGAAGAATGCAAGCCGGAAGCAATACGGCAAAGGCCAGCAGTCCGATGCAGGAGGTGATAAACCACGCCCAAGTGCAAAGCGGCATGCGCATCAGCGTCATGCCCTTGGTGCGAAGGTCGAGGGTAGTCGTAATGAAATTGAGCGATCCCAGCAACTGGCCAATGCAGAAGATTGCTATCGAAATTGCCCACAACGTCTGTCCCACAGCCTCGCCCGGGCCGGCGCTGGCGAGAGCACTGAGCGGGGGGTATGCCGTCCAACCCGAGAGCGGCGGCCCGTCGCCCACAAAGAATGCTGCGATTAAAACCCAGAACCCGACGAACGTCACCCAGAACGACATCATGTTGAAGCGGGGGAAGGCCATATCTTCAGCGCCGATCTGGATGGGTAAAAAGTAATTTCCGAAGCCGGCAAAGGGCACATTGGTAAGGACGAAAAAGACCATGAGCGTGCCGTGCATGGTCATCAATTGGAGGTAATACTCCGGCGTCATAATTCCACCAGGAGCGCCGGTAGAAGAAAGCCATTTCAGCCCGGGAATCGCCGCATTGGGCCAAACGAGGTGGAGTCGCATGAGCCAGGACAGGACCATGCCGATCAAGACCGCGAGGAGGCCCAACCCGTAATACTGTTTCCCGATTACCTTGTGATCGAGACTGAATACGTATTTGCGAAGGAAGCCTTGCGGCGGCGCGTGATGCGCGGCATGGGTGGAAACATCATGCATATGCTCACCTCAGTGTGATTACTGCAACGCAGCTTGCTGCTTCATCCAGGCGTCATAATCCGGCTGCGACATTACCTTCAAATACGCCTTCATGTTGTAGTGGCCCAGGCCGCACAGTTGCGTACAAACAATCTCGTATCGCCCGACCTTCGTCGCGGTGAAGTGCAGCGACAGGTCGAGGCCGGGCACAAAGTCCTGTTGAATTCGCAGCTCTCTTACGTAAAACGAATGCCCGACGTCTTTCGAGTGCATCAGCAGATGGATTTCCTTGTTTACCGGAATGCCCATCTCGGCTGTCACGATGTCATCTTTAGCATCCTGGTCGTGCGTAGTATCCAAGCCGAAAACATTTTGGCTTGCTTCATTCACCATTTCAGGATGGATGGGACCGAACTTCCCATCCGGCCCTGGATATCGGAAGTAGAAAGCGAACTGTCCCGCCTGGACCTGTACGGGCAGAGAATCGGCGGCGGCGGGGGTAAAATAAATCTCCCCCCAGGCTTTACTCCCGAAAAATCCGAGCGCCAGCACTTCAGTCCCAACCAGCAAGAACGCGGCAGTTACTAATGCTTTTGCGCCGCCGGGGAAATTTCGAATCTTCTCGCCGGGTTTGCGGCTCGATGCCGTCCACATGAAAATCGCGAGGATGATTTGCGCAGCGATGAAGCAAATTCCCGCTTCGAACATCGTGTCGGACAGCTGCTCGTCGATCAAATGGCCGTGGGTGGAAATGTCGGCTGGCGGCACCCAGATATGGGCGATGATGGGTATTGCCGAACCGATGGTGATGAGTATGAGAGTAACGGCTACAAATTTAGCCACGACGTTTCGCCTCCCCGCAGGAAACTGCGTCGGAGCTGAACCACATAATCAGAGATCCAGCTCCGCTAACGCCTCATTTCGCTTTATATGTGAAGTTGGCAGTCGCCGGCTTGCCCGCAGCTACCGTGACTTTCTGGGTCTGCGTGCCATAAGTTTCCTGCCAAGCGGTTAATGTGTAATCGCCAGGAGGAACGTTCTCGATTTTGAATGAGCCATTATTATCGCTGACAGCATAAGGCCCCTTTACAACCGCCATGTATCCGCTCATCCAGGGATGGATGTTGCACTTTACGTGAATGGCTACTTCTTCGCCCGCCCAGCTCGAATTGATAGGCGGAGCACCGGGTGGCTGCGACTTGTTCCACTCGTGGTTTTGCCCGCCTGGGGTCGGCATGGGGTGAATGTTGTGCGAAGTCTGATCGCTGTTAACCACTTTGAATTGTTGTCCTACGTCTACTGCCATCACGTGGGGCAGGTATTGACAACCCTTTTGGTCGAACTCCGGAGTCACCGTGCTCGCCTGGGCAGGTCCATTCCAGCCTTGCGAAATGTAGACGACAACGTTCTGCAGTCCACCGTTCGGCCCGACAACCACACTTTCTACTTTGACAGGATTCGCTTTGTGGATTGCCGCACACGAGGGCTCTTTTGACATATCAATGCCTTTCTCGTGTGGAGGTGTTCCGTCCAGTTTAATGGTTCCCTCAATGGCGCCTTCTGTCGGGGGCGCTGCCTTGACCTTGCGCTGCGAAACCATCATCACCACAGCGAATGCCAGGATGGCGCACGAAATTACAGCTGCTGCATAACAGGTTCGGTTTCTCATAAGGTTTGTTTCTCCTCGTGCAACCCTCTCAGCCCGCGCGATCGGGCTTTGCCGGTTTATTGATTAGTTGGCTGAGGCGCTGCTTGCGCCGCTGCGGTCGGATTGATCGGTTTTAAGCCGAGCTGCTTGGCGATTTCTTTCTCTTTCGATTTTTGCGGCTGCAAGGTTCGCAGATAAAACACCAGGTCCCAGGCCTCGTCGGGTTTCACGTTGTCGGCGAATGAAGGCATCGGGGTGCCGTCGAGTCCAGTCATGAAGATCTTATATAAATCCTGGTCCGTGCTTCCGCACTTGAATTTCGTTTGATCATGAAAGTCAAACGGCAGGATTGGCCGGTTCTGGTCATCAGTTAAAGTATCGGCTGACGGGCCATTGGCGCGGCCTTCAACGCCGTGGCACTTCCAGCATTCGAGCTTCTGGAACAATGCCCGGCCGGCTTTAATGCGATCTGCCGTCACTTCAGGTTCGTTGGGGATTTGGATTGGCGTGCCAGGCTTCTCATTTTTCCAACGCTCGGAAAAGTGTTTTACGTAGGCGACCAGGTCAATCCGCTGCTGCGCCGAGAGGGGATTCCACGGCGGCATATTCGAACTTTGCAGGCCGCGCCCGATTGTGTTGTAGAGGTCCTCGTCGGTCGGCAGAGTTCCGCTGACGGTCGAGCGACATTTGAAGGTAGCAAGAGTGAAGTTGCGGGGCTTGGGATCGAGCCAAACCGCATTCTCGCCTTCGCCATCGCCCAAAACACCGTGGCAGCCGACGCAATAACGTCGGTAGTTCATTTCGGCATCCCTGGCGTGCCCGGTTAACTTGCCGGCGTGGGCTTCCATGCCGAGGTTCTGGTCTTCCTGATACTCGGTGACTTGCGCGGAGGAGAGGCCGCAAAATGCCAGCATCGCCACTGCGCAGGCGATAAGTTTTAGCTGTTGTGTACGCATCTGCTCCTCCTTAGAAATCGAAGTCAAAGCCCGACATCAGGCTGCTGGCGGTTACATCGGTTCCGTCAGGGGCACCTCCGCGCTGGCGAATCCACGAGTATTCGTTGTGCCAGGCGAAACCTGCACGGCTGGTCATAAACGGCATGTAGCGGAAACCGAAGACGTAATTGTCGATGTTGCCGAGGTTTGACGGAGTGCCGGGAATCGCCTGTTGCGACATCCGCACCCATTCGGAACGTTGAATGAATACCAGTTGTGGGTTTTGCACCCAATGGGTTTCTACGAAGGCGCCATTCCAGGTCGGGCTTCGAGTGCCAGGCGGGAGGGCTGCACCGGGGATATTGTTAAGCCCGTTGTTATTGTCGATCTCGTCTCCGTATCCTGCCCCAAACCAAGGGCTGTCAGATCCGTGTTGAGTTACAAGTTGGAAATCGAGTCTGCCAAAGTAGAACAAACCGACAAATCCTTCACGACTGAATCCCTTGTTGCCAGTACCGGTGCTTGGCAAAGGAACACCGCCGCTAGTTAAGTATGTGGTGGGCGCTTCGCCGACCATTGCGTAGAAGCCAACACGGTCAGTTCCGAGTTTTCCAACATCAAATGCCTGGCTTCCAGCAAAGAAGGCGCTATAGGCGTTACTCCCGTAGGGGAGATCGACGTTACCGTCGGTGGAACTGACGACTGCGGCCGACAAGCGGGTTCGGTCGTTGGCAGAGTGCCCCATCCATTCCAGGCCAAGCTGGTTGTCTCCAATTTGGCCGAAGATGTTGTTATCGCCGGCTGGAATGAAGTGATAGAGGTTGAAACTGCCGCCGTAACTGGAGAGCGTGATAACCCGCTTTTCAGAGACGATATTGTCTAGCTCAAATTTTCCCAGCTTGATGTTCAGCCATGGGCTATGGAAGAGATTATCGAACCGCGCGTTGACCGATTCGAAATGGAAAGCTCCGGTCTCGTCGGAAGATGGTACGAGAAGGAAGGATATATTTTTATCGAGCGTTCCGGCTGTGAGAATATCGAGCCCGCTCAGATCAAAACCGCTATTTGTCAATCCGCGCACCAATGTGGCTGGACCGGCAGCCGAATCAACAAGCTCAGGTAGCTTGTCAGTGCTTTCGCGGTGCCAATAGGGTGTGATGCGGAGTGTAATGGGCCAGTAAGAGGGGTTCTGCCACACCGGCGAATCACGGTCGTTCATCAACTGATAGCCGTTGTCTTTGAATTTTTGCCCGAAGTAATTCAGCATCGGCCAGGCTTCATGGCAGGCGGAACATCGCAAACCGTATTTTCTGGCAAATGCAGGGAGAGCGTTAGCGCTGCTCGAGAAAGCTAGGACATAGAAAGCGGCAAGCAGCGCAACCGCAATAGTCCTTCGGAAAGAAGCCATTAACAGCCTCCTGGGCGGATGACCACGCATCCTCAACAGACTTCTGGTGCAGACTTCAGACCACAGACCATGATTTTGGAGGGCTACTGATTCCCCAGCGCCCGTGTTTGTAACATGGTTGTATGAAAGATGTCAATAAAATGTAAAAATTTTGTCTCCACGATGTATATTCGTCACGTTGGCTCCGTCGATCTTCGCTCCCATTCGAGTTGACTTTAGCAGCGTGTCCGCGATATGAGAATTTGTAACCTAGTGTCCTCTCGTTCGCCATTCGTTCTCTGCAATGAAGCCTCTTCCATGGAGGAGTGTTCCCGCGCGCGATGTTTTCTTTTCTTTTACCTTGGAGCGCTGGTTTGCCTACTCTCGCTGAACGCCATCGCCAAAAGTAAGCACGAGGACTACGGCGCCGGCATCACTACAAAACTTTCGGTCAGCGAGCCGGAGTTGCTCCAAGCTGTGGAGGACGTTGTCGCTGATGGGATTATCCAGGGGAGCAAAGAGTACAACAAAGACGAATACATCACCGGCGCTGAGGCGGCCAACAACACCGCGTTATTTCCCAAGTGGGCGGGACCAGGGAAAGTTTTCTACAAGATTAAGAAAAATGCACTCGATCCGCGAAACTTCAAAGACAGCAGTGATTCCGGCACATTAGCGGTTCGCTATGTCGTGCAGCATGGGGACGACAGCAGCACAATCATTAAAATCGATGCGCTTTTCGTCGACGAATCAAGTCTTCGAAGCCACCTTTCGAATGGTTCCGTGGAGTCGGCGGAGTTGAAGGACATTCAAGACCACCTCGCGGCCATGCAACTGAAAAAACAAGAGGCCGTCGAGGAAAAGGAGCATCGCCAAGAGCAACTTGCGGCGCAGGAGTTGCGGCGGAAACGGGAGCAGCAGCAACTGGATCTCATGCTGGCGCGCTCACCGAATGAATCGCTCGAGAAGCACGTCGAGAGACTACGGCGCGAGGTGGAGCGCGTCGTCAAAACTCGCGGCGCTCAGTTGAAGTCGGCCCCGTTCAAGAGTGCTTCAAGTTTGCAATCCGTTCCTGCTGGAGCGCACGTTGCTGTGCTGATTACGACTGCATACTGGTACGGGGTTGAGACGGAAGACGGCCAGCACGGCTGGATCCACCGCACTCAATTGGAGCAGTTGCCGTGAAGGCAAAATTCAGGACGGTCGTTCCGCTGTGCGTTGTAGCAATTTTGGGATCCGAATTTTGCCTCGCGCAACAATCAACTGAGCGAACGTTTCCGGTTTCCGTCTCTACGGTTCAATCCGCGATTAAAAAACTTGCTGGCGGGACCTCAGGTCCATTGCCAATTCTTGATGGTTTCGTGATTTCTGGCACTAAGCCCCTGCAGGTGTACCAACGTCCTTACTATCAGTGCACGGTTCGCGTCACGCCAGCAGGATCCGGTTCGGTGGTTCGTGTCACAGCGAAAATCACAGCCTGGGACAGTGATCCGGCCCATTCGGGGTACGAAGTTCTGAAATCGAACGGACGCATCGAATCCGACCTGCTGGATAGATTGCAGCAGTCACTCGGGGCAATTGCGACTGCCAACCCTGCATCAACGCCAAGCGCGCCTGTGATGTCAGAGAGACCATCTGCTGCGAAATCATCGGACGCTCCCGAAATTTCTGCGCCCACCCCACAATTTCCTAGTGTCTCCAGCCTGAAGTCAGCCCCAAGCTCCTCATCGTCCGGGGACGGTGCAATTGACCAGGAGGCCAAGGGGCTGGAGGATATTCTGCGAAACCAGGCACACCCGACCAACCTCATAGCCGTGAAGCAGGACCAGACGCCGATTCTGCAGGAGCCAAGTTCCGATGCGAAGGTCCTGTTCTTGGCCAGCGCGGAAGATGAATTCGAGGTTCTCGACATCAACCCTGAGTGGGTCCACGTGCGAATTTCCGGTTTATCACGCGGTTGGCTGCGCCGCACTGGTGTTGAGTTGCTCGATGGTTCCGAGCCGATGACTGGAAGTGCCGCGAGTGCTGCAGAACAAACTTCCTCGGGCACACCAGCCGGGTCGAGCAAACTCTTTTCTGTAAGCGGCGAGGAGGAAGGAAACTTTCCCGGAGATTGGGGACCGCTCAAGGGCAGAAATGTAAAAATCGTTTCTGTGCAGCAAACTCAAGGAACGGGGCGCACCACAAGCCCGCAGGACAAGATGCATTTCGCCGAAAATCTTTTTCGCAATGAAAATCCGGAGAAATCGTCGGCAGGACTTGTGCTGATCTTCGACGCTGAAGATGGGGGAATGATCGCCGCAACTCGCAGCGTGATCGATCTCTGGAGGACAGGCGCGCTTTCGGAGCAGGCGTTTTGGAAGCAGTGCTATCGTGATCCGCCGGAAATACTCGGGAGCAATAACTGAGGTTGCCGGTAACTAAAAACTGAGAGTACGAAGCAGGCCCAAAGATTTCGCAGACGCCGTTTTTCCCTCGTGCCCTTTGTGGCTAAAGTTTAACGCTTCCAATTCCAGACGGGATTGCCCTTGGCATCGCGAAGCTCCAGCGTGTCTTCGCCTTTGACCACTTCGCGCGCCAGAACCATATCTGTATCGCCCTGCTTCACCTTCGATCCCGTGAATGCGATTTCGTCACCCTTCGCGAAACTTACCCCCATGTCGTCCATGAACGACTTCGGGCAAAGGTAAATTTCGATTGTGTCGGTACCGCTCTTAATCGTGAGGTACGCGATCTGTTTTTCGCTTCCCTTGGGAGGAAGTTTTAAATCCTCGACCGTACCTTTGAATTTTGCTTCCGTCGTCGGGTCATATTTTGGACCGGCTTGCGCCAAGCACAAACCTGCAAAAAACATGATTAAAAGGGTGAGTGAAATTCTGCGATAACGAACACAATTGCAATACATTGCCTGACCTCCTCGGTGAAGAGCGGCAGCTGATCGCAAGAGCAGACGACGCGGTCGCTCTTTCTGGGCCAATAAGATAAGCCGAGTACATGATACTCCTGCTGCACTGGTTGAAATAGCAACATCCGCGATAATTGCTCGTATTCAACCAGCTCAAGTTTTCATGGAGTTCGAAGGCCGCGGCGAAAAAATAAACCCTATTGCAGCCCAACCATTCTCAAGCCTTTCAGAGAGGAGAATGTCTCGTGGCCTGCTGTGAAGTGCTGCTCTGCTTAGCTGACGGTCTGCTCGGCCAGGACTTTCTCGCGCTCGTCGGCATCGTGCTGTTCTTCTGCAGTCGATGACGGGAGCGCGAAATCAAGAACCTCGCGAATGGTCTTAACGTAGTGCACCTGAAGGTTCTCCAGTTGCTCCGGCGTGAGGTCCTCCTCTACGTTCATTTTGTTTTCAGCCGGAAGGATTACGTCGTGAACTCCGGCGCGTTTCGCAGCCAGGACTTTCTCTTTAATTCCGCCGACGGGCAGGACATTTCCGCTGAGAGTGATTTCTCCGGTCATGGCTGTCAGCGGACGCACTGGCGTGTCTTTCAACAAGGAGACGAGTACCGTCGCCATGGTGACGCCGGCCGAGGGCCCATCTTTCGGAATCGCGCCGGCGGGGACGTGAATGTGGACGTCGTGGTCCGCAAAGAAACTTTCCTCAATGCCGAGCTGCCGCGCATTTGAACGCACCCAAGTCATGCCGGCTTGCATGGATTCCTGCATCACCTGGCCGATCTGTCCGGTCATGGTGAAGCCACCCTTGCCTTTCATGGTATTGGCTTCTACGAAAAGAACGTCGCCGCCGGTCGGAGTCCAGGCCAGGCCGACTGCGACTCCGGCGCGCTTGGTGCGCTCGGCAATTTCGCCTTCGCTGCGGACTTTTATTCCGCCCAGGAATTCCTGAATGACCTCCGGCGTGACGACCAGTTTTTCGTTTTTCCCTTCCGCGATGCGGCGCGCCTGCTTGCGGCAGATGGTTCCGATATTGCGTTCGAGGTTGCGAACGCCGGCTTCGCGCGTGTAATGCCGGATGAGATAGCTCATCGACTCACGCGGGAACTCGATCGTCTCCGGGGCGATACCGTTTTCCTCAATCTGGCGCGGAACCAGGTATTGGAACGCGATATGAACCTTCTCTTCCTCCGTGTATCCCTGAAGCTCGATGATCTCCATGCGATCGCGCAACGGTTCGGGGATGGGGTCGAGCATGTTGGCGGTCGTGATAAACAGCACCTTCGACAAGTCGAACGGCACGTCGAGATAGTTGTCGCGAAAGGTGGAGTTCTGCTCGGGATCGAGCGCTTCGAGCAGAGCCGAACCGGGATCGCCGCGGAAGTCGCGGCCGACTTTGTCGATTTCGTCGAGCATGAAGACCGGATCTTTGGTCTCGGCGCGGCGAATGCCTTGAATGATTTGTCCGGGCAATGCCCCGATGTACGTGCGCCGATGGCCGCGGATCTCGGCTTCGTCGTGAACGCCGCCAAGCGAGATGCGGACAAATTTGCGCCCGAGCGCACGAGCAATCGAACGGCCGAGCGAGGTCTTGCCGACGCCCGGAGGTCCCACGAAGCAAAGGATTGGACCTTTCATTGCCGGCTTAAGACGACGAACGGAGAGGTAATCCAGAATGCGGTCTTTTACTTTCTGCAGATCGTAGTGGTCGGTATCCAGGATTTCTTTCGCTTTCGGAATGTCGACTTCGCCGCCTGAAGTTTTTGACCATGGCAAAACGGCGAGCCACTCTATGTAGTTGCGAGTGACGCCGTAGTCTGCAGCCATCGGGGACATGCGCGAGAGACGGCCAAGTTCCTTTAGCGCTTCTTTCTTTACTTCGTCGGGCATGCCGGCGTTTTCGATTTTCTGGCGAAGCTCTTCGGTATCGCGCTGGCCTTCATCCTGCTCTCCGAGTTCTTTCTGGATAGCCTTCATCTGCTCGCGCAGGTAGTACTCGCGCTGGCTTTGCTGCACTCGGTCTTGAACTTCGGACTGGATTTTGTTGCGGAGCTGCTGGACTTCGAGCTCTTTCGCCAGGTGCTGATTGATCTTTTCGAGCCGCACACGAACGTCGGTAGTCTCAAGAGTGTCTTGCTTGTCAGGCGTTGAAAGCGATGGCAGCGAGGACGCTATGAAGTCGACCAGGCGCCCAGGCTCCTCGATGTTCATCGCCACCGTCGACAATTCATCGGACAACGTCGGCGACCCCGCGACGATCTGTTGGAATAACGTAAGAACGTTCCGCTGCAAAGCCTCGACTTCCGAGGACTTCGGCGGAAGCGCTTCGGGGACAGTCTCGACCCGCGCCATCATGAAGGGCGTAAGCTGAGTGAATTCCGCCAGCCGAACTCGCTCCAGACCTTCTGCAAAAACAAAAAGGCTCTGATTCGGCATTTTGACGACTTTATGTACCACCGCCAGGCTCCCGACCGTGTAAAGGTCCGTGGGCTGTGGTGCGTCAATGCGTGCCTCGCGTTGGGCGACCACAACAATCGTCTTGTCTTCGCCAAGTGAATTAACAAGTTGGACCGAGCTTTCGCGGCCAACCGTCAACGGAAGCACGGCATGTGGGAAGAGGACGGTATCTCGAACGGGTAATATCGGTAATGATTTCTCTTGCGGCATATCTCTCTCTGCGCCAGCCGCGAAACCAAGTTGTGGACTGCGCGAATCAGGCGCGCTATATACGATTTTCGTTAGTTGAGTGTATCTTACTCAACTTTGATGTGCTGCCATTGCAAAAGATTCATCGGCAGCGGTACCAAGATAAGTTACTCCCGAAGGTTCAAGCACTTGGATTCTAAACCCGGCCCCGGCGTTTGTGAAAAACCCAAGGTGAGGCAGGCAGATGGACGAAGGTGTTCGGGCGTTCCGGCTTATACTTAGGCGCCTCCAGCATGCTTGTGGGGCCACTGTCTGACCGACGTGATGAGAGGGACCAATGAAGCTGAATGGCTATTTAGCTAAGAGCACGATTGTGGCGGCTTTAGGTGGTTTATTGTTTGGCTTCGACACGGTGGTGATTTCGGGAACCACGAGTGGGCTGACGGCGACCTACAATCTTTCGCCGTTCTGGAAGGGCTTTACGGTGGCCGCGGCGCTCTGGGGAACCGTGATAGGAGCATTGCTCGCGGGAATTCCCGGAGATAAGTACGGGCGGCGGGACAGCTTGCGCATTATGGCGGTGCTGTATTTGCTCTCGTCAATTGGGTGCGCGGGGGCATGGAACTGGACGGCGCTGGTAATTTTTCGATTCATTGGCGGGCTCGGGATCGGCGGATCGTCGGTGCTGGGTCCAATGTATATAGCCGAGATTTCTCCCGCGAGCTGGCGCGGAAGGCTGGTGGGGTTCTTTCAGTTCAACGTGGTCTTCGGAATTCTGGTCGCATATCTTTGCAATTATTTGATTGGAATTCAGCAATTCGGTGCAGCAGAGTGGCGCTGGGACCTTGGCGTGAGCGCGATCCCGGCAGCATTTTTCCTTGCCATGCTGTTCACGATCCCCCGCAGTCCTCGATGGCTGGTAAAAAAACAGAAGCTTGACGAGGCGCGGCAAGTTTTAAAAATGACCGGAGAGGCAGATTACGAAACTCAGCTGCAAGCAATTGCTGCTTCCATTGACGCCGAGCACGGGCATGCGGACGAGCCCTTATTTTCAGGCAAGTATCGCCTGCCGATATTTCTGGCGGTGTCAGTTGCCTTCTTTAACCAGTTCGCCGGAATCAATGCCATTCTTTACTACCTCAATGACATTTTTGCGAGCGCCGGATTCAGCAAGCTCTCGAGCAGCCTGCAGGCGGTATTCATTGGTGCGACCAACCTGATTTTTACAATGGTGGCGATGTCGGTGATCGACAAATTCGGGCGAAAGAAGCTTTTGCTCATTGGGGCGGTCGGAACCGCTGCGTGCCTGGCTGGCGTGGCGGGAATATTTGCGACAGGGGAGCACACAGATCTCCTGATATGGCTGCTGATTACTTACATAGCCTTCTTCGCATTTTCACAGGGCGCGGTGATTTGGGTGTACATCAGCGAGGTGTTCCCGAATCGGGTACGAGCGAAAGGACAAAGTTTAGGAAGCTTCACCCATTGGATTTGCGCTGCGGTGATCTCGTTGGGATTTCCTGCGATCGCGAAGTGGTCAAAGCCCCTGCCGTTTGTATTCTTCGCCGTGATCACGGTGGTGCAGTTCCTCGTCGTACTGGTCTGGTATCCGGAGACGAAAGGCGTGTCGCTTGAGGAAATTCAGAAGGAGTTCTCAGTGGCCTAGAGAGGTTAGCCATTAGAACGTGGCAGCGGTGCAGGTAGTGAGCAGGTATCCCTTTGTAGGGCGACTCGGTCGCGATTTAGGAACTAGAGAGTTGGTGGTTGGAAAAACCCCCTACATCGTCGCCTATGAAGTACGCAAATCCGAAGTGCGGATTGTGATGATCTGGCACGGAGCGCAGAATCGCGAGCCCTAACATAGCTTCACGCCGCCTTATAAATCCCCAGCACCTTCACCATATCCGCCACAGCTTTCAGTTGCAGTAAAGCGCCGCGGGCGAGTTTGTCGTCTCCGCGCATAAAATCAGCATAGAAGACGTACTCCCACGGCCGGCCGCGAATGGGGCGAGATTCAATCTTGCTCAGGCTGATATCGCGATCGGCAAAAACGCGAAGAGCTTTGTGAAGTGCGCCTGGAACATTTTTCAATCCAAAAGCAATCGAAGTCTTGTTCGCGCCCGGAAGAATTCGGCGAGTACGGCGAATCAAAAAAAATCGCGTGAAGTTCCGCTTATCGTCTTCGATTCCGGCGGCGAGTATCCGTCCTTTATATACGGAGGCAGCGTGCCGGCTGGCGATCCCGGCGGCATCGCCCAGTTTGTTTTCGATGACATGCTTCACGCTTCCCGCCGTGTCATAAAAAGGATTCGGCTGAATTCCCGGATTCGCACGGAAAAAATCGCGGCATTGATCGAGCGCGACGGGATGCGAAAAGGCCCGGCGAATTTGCGATTTCTTCGCTCCGCGTGCAGCGATTAAATTGTGGATGATTCGCAAGTGAAAATCCCGCTGGATGAAAACCTCGCGGGCAAGCAGCAGATCGAGGTGCTCGGTTACAGAGCCCGCCAGCGAGTTTTCAATCGGAATAACAGCTACCGGAACTTTCGCCGTGCCGAGTTGATCGAATACTTCTACCGAGCGGGCACACGGCACGATCGAGCAGCCGGGAACCATGCGACGGGCGGCTTCGTGGCTGAATGATCCCGGTTCGCCTTGAATGGCAACTTTCATTTGCAGAAGCTAGTCAGCGGATTTTACCGAAAGCAAATTTTTTTCGAGCAGCAGAGCGTCGACGCTATTGGAATAATAATGCGGAATGACTCTGATCACGTCGTACCCGTGCCGCTTGTAGAACTGCAATGCAGAGGTGTTATCCACGGCAGTTTCCAATCGAATAGCATGCGATTTCGCAATGCGCAACTTCTCTTCGGCGGCAGAGAGCAGGGTTGACCCGACACCATAACGGCGAGCGGCGGCTTGGACGTCAATCGTAATCACGTGTCCAGTCTCGCGTCGACCGGTTTCGGCAACCACGAAGCCGAGAATAGACGTTCCCCGCGAGGAAAGTTCAGTGGATTCCGCGACTAGCGTAAAAGCCCCGGGACGACGCATATACGTCAGCAGTTCGTAGCGACTATAGGCAATTCCAGGCGCGAAACAGGACTGGTCCAACGTCCAAATTGTTTCGAAGTCCTCTGGCCTGAAATCGCGAACTGTGAATTGCACTCTGACATTCTAGATCGGCTAACCCAGAACAGATGGAACGTGCTGTGAGGAAAGTACTTGCACCAGCTCTGGAAAACTTGAAAAATCTACGTTGAGGGTCTTGCCCGTTGCCACCCCAAGTCGTACCATTCGCATCTGAGGGTCTGGTGGTGCTTCGGATCGCCATTGACGCGGTAGTGGCTGCGACCGCAATAGTCGTGGTCTGGTATCTGCTGTTCTCCCGATATAACCGACGCCGGGGAACAGTGGTTCTGCAGTGGGTAGAGTCGGCTTGCGCAACCCGCGGTCGGCTGCTGGAAACCAAGTGGCTGAGTGCTTGCCGCCTACAGGCACACTTTAGCTTTGCCACCCATTGGTTTGAAAACGCACGAATTACCGTTAAGCTGCTGCCCCGGCCGATTCCGGTTCAATGGCTCGTCTGCCTATGGCGGCGGCAGAAAGACACTCTTACCTTCGAAGCCGACCTCGACTGCTCTCCGCATTTCCACCTGGAAATTTCGCGCCATCGCTGGCTGACTCAGAAGCCGAAGGAAATTTCGAATCCGCAACGAAATTGGACCATCTCCCGCCCCGGTCCTGTAGTGCTGACAACTCGTACAGAATGGACGCATGAGCTCACCCCAGTGGTCAATACCTTGATGACTTCGCGCGGGCACAGCCTCATGACGGTGAGGTTCCGTCCTGATTCCCCTAATTTGGCTGCAACAATTCCGCTCGATGCCCTGGCAGATGAAGAAGCGACAGCCGCCTTCCTGAACGTGCTTAGGGACCTTGCAAGCGGCGCTTCGGCATCACTGCACTAGACTTCCTGATTGCTCAATCTGTATCACCTTCCGAGCGCGGTTTACTCGACGTTCGCTTCAAAGCGATAGCCGACACCGCGCACGGTAAGAAGGTGCTGTGGATGCGAAGGGTTCTTCTCGATGTATCGCCGCAGGCGGACGATGAAGTTGTCGATAGCCCGGGTGTCAGTGTCTTCGCGCAACGCCCAGACATCTTCAAGAATGGATTTGCGAGAAACCACTCGGCCGCGATTACGAATCAAGTAGCGTAAAAATTCAGCCTCCATGACCGTGAGGCGGGTGGTCGTTTCATTCGTACGCAGTTCAAGGTTGCCGAAATCGACCGTCTTGCCGTCAAAGGTGAATGTCCCAAATTCCTGATTGCTGTCGTCGTCGGCGATGGACGGATTTTCCTCACTACGACCGACCGGCTTCTCAACCGAAGGAACATGCTGCATCCACTCACGACGGCGCAGCAGGCCCTGAAGACGCGCCAAAAAAATCGGCAGCTCAAACGGCTTCGCAACATAGTCGTCCGCCCCAGAAGCAAATCCTTTCAAGACGTCTTCAGGACGCGAACGTGCGGTCAGCATCAGAATGGGAATGTAGTTTCTCGCGGCGCGCAATTCGCTAGCCACCTCGAATCCATCTTTTCCCGGCAGCATGATGTCCAGCACTAAAGCGTCGAAAGTTTTGCTCTCCTTCAAAAGTAAATCGAGCGCAGTTTCCCCATCGCCCGCGACATCGGCGGAATGTCCTTCCGCTTGCAGGTTGAATTGCAGGCCTGTGGCAAGATGCGCTTCATCTTCCACAATGAGTACACGGCTCACGATGCTCTCCGCGGCACTTCGAAAATGACAGTTGTGCCTTTGCCTTCACCAGCGCTCTCCGCAAGAACGCGTCCTCCGTGGCGTTTTGCGATGGTTCGGACCAGAAAGAGGCCAAGACCGGTGCCGCGAACCTGAGCTACCGCGCGACCGGGAACACGATAGAAGCGCTTGAATATCGTCTTAAGTTCAGAATGTGGAATTCCCACGCCACGATCCTGAATACGCAACACCAGCCGCTTCTCCTCTTCCTCAAGCCGGACAGACACATCGACTTTGTTCCCGGAATATTTAACGGCATTATCGAGGATGTTAGAGACAGCGGTGCGAAGTTCGTCAGGATCGCCGCTGACATCTGAGCCGTTGCCATTCAACGAAGATTCGTAACGAATGGCGCTCGGGGGAAGGTGATGGCTGACCCGAGCGCTCTCCACGCATTGTTCGACCAGTTGCGCAAAATCCAGGTCCACACGTTGAACGCTGCGAGCGCCCGCTTTTCCTGCTTTCAACACCTTTTCTACCGTGCTCATGAGCCGATCAGTGTCCTCAAGCATCAGGCGATAGAAATCCCGGCGTTGCGCATCGTCGAGCTGACGCCGTTCGAGGGTTTGCAAGTGCAGCCGAATCGAGGCAATTGGCGTTTTCAGCTCATGACTGACGGCATTGATAAAACTATCGTGTTGCTCGTTGCGCCGGATTTCGCGAACCAGAAAACTCGTGTTCAGGATGAGCCCGGTAACGATTGCTCCAAAAAAAATAATGCCCAGTAAAACCTTTACGTCCTGCTGCCAATTCAGAATGATCCAGCCAAAACCGACAGCAACGGCGGCGGCAGCGAGGGCGACACCGAAGGTTAGAAAAAACACTATTTTCCCGCGCCGGCTTACCCGCATGAAAAGATTCTAACGTTAGTTTGAGGTGGACTAAAATCCGTTACCAAAGAGAACAGCGAGACAGCGGCAGAGGTCTGATCATTTTTTGCATACCAGGAATGAGAGCAGGATATATTGTGATTCATTGGGTTTGGAGATTACGCTGTATTAATCAATTTGGGGAAACTACATAAATGTCATTGCCGAAAAGCATCGATCAGGTAGTTCGTATCTCCGCCGTCGTCATTGCCTGTTCCGCAGTTTCGTTGACGCAAGGGCCTCCGGCGCCAAGTGCGAACAAGAAGGCGGTCGAGGTGTACAAGAACATCCAGGTCCTGAAAGATGTGCCTTCGGACCAGTTGATACCGGCAATGCAGTTCATTACTTCGTCGTTGGGCGTGCAGTGCGGCTACTGCCATGTAGAGAACGCCTTCGATAAGGATGACAAGAAACCGAAGCAGATCGCGCGCAAGATGATGCAGATGATGATCAGCATCAACGCCGACAATTTCCGGGGCAAGCAGATGGTGACATGCTATTCGTGCCACCGTGGAAGCCCGTCGCCACAGGCGATCCCGGCCATTGCAGAAGGGCGAGTACAACTATTGGCTGAGGCGGTGGAACCTGGCGCGGCCGCGCAAAATTTGCCAAAACCCGAAGAAATAATCTCCAAGTACGTGTCCGGAATTGGCGGAGCAAGCGCGATTTCAAAACTAACCAGCCTCGATGCCAAGGGCACGCTCGAAGCGGCAGGACGCCAATTCCCGCTCGAGATGTTTGTGCAGTCTCCTGATCACGTTGCCATGGTCACGACTTGGCCGAATGGAACGGGCGGCTCCGTGTTCAACGGAGAATCGGGGTGGTTGATATTTCCCGGGCGGCCACCGCGCCCAATGACTCCCGCCGATGTGGACGCGAATCGCATGGATGCCGACCTTCACTTTGCGATCGACCTGAACAAAACCTTCAATCCGTTGAAAACCGCGAGAGAGACGAAGATCGGTGATCAGGACACAATCATGATTTCCGGTCAGCGCCAGGGATTGCCTCCGGTGGACTTCTATTTCGACACGCAAAGCGGGTTGCTCGTCCGCATCGTGCGCTATGCGCAGTCGCCGCTTGGTTTGAATCCAACGCAGATCGATTATTCAGACTACCGCGATGTTTCCGGAGTAAAGCTGCCATTTCATTGGAGTTCGTCTACTCCGACCGGACACACAAGCGTGCAGCTGGAAAGCGCTCAGGCGAATGTTTCAATACCGGCGACGACCTTTGAGAAACCGGCGTCTGAAATTTCAAAGACAGGCCCGTGATGCGCGATGGGTCGATGCAGCAGCGGATTCGCGCCGCAATAAAGAAGATTCCGCGAGGCAGAGTTTCCACGTACGGAGCGGTTGCTCGTGCAGCGGGGTTTCCGGGCGCCGCCAGGCAAGTTGTTCGAGCGCTCCGCGGCTCGGTTGGATTGGCTTGGCAACGCATTCTGGGCGCTGGTGGTGCCATCAAATTGCGCGGCGAACATGCGATGGAACAGCGGTTTCGTCTCGAAGCTGAAGGAGTCCGCTTTCGTGGGAAAAAAGTGGATATGAAGGCGCATGAATTCAAGTTCCCGAAAGCAAAGCAGCCACGAAAATTGTAGATCCGATTTCGTTAGCAAGCCCGTCCTTGGTCATTCGTCGTTGGTCGTTCGCAAATCCCTTGAGCTTAAGTCTGGTGTTGGACCACGATCCAAGGTCTGTGGCTAACGACCAAAGACCAGCGACCAACGACGCTCCCAAATCACCTTTGGCTGGCTTCTCCGGCAAGCACCCGCTGGTTGAACTCCGCAGACTTGTTGCGCGGTACGGTAAGCGACTTCCAGGCACTTCCTTTGAAATGCTTCGCCAGAAACACGATCTGCCCGCAGTGGTAAGAGTAATGCGCGATCTGGCGATTGATGGCCTGCATTACGGAATGGGCTTCGTTGCGAATGAAAACCTTCCGATCCAAGTCTGAGTCGGATAGCGGTTCGAGAGCCGCAAAAACCCTTTCCCAACCTTGGTTCCAAATACTCAGTAGTTCTTTGCGCGTCTCAGGCGGTGCGGCGAATTCACTGTCACGGTTGCGGTCGGCCTTCTCGCCGTCGCTGGTAAGGAAGTCGGTCCAGCGCGAGCGCATGTTGCCGGACATGTGCTTTACGATGATCGCAATCGAATTCATCTCTTCATCGAGTGCGGTAAATAATTGCTCGTCTGAAACTTGCTCCATCGCTCCTTCGGCAAGTTTCTTGTAGTAGCGGAACAGTGAAAGCGAATCTTCAATGTATGAAGTGCTGAACTCGTGTGCCATATTTATACCTTGAACTGCTCGTCGATTTCGATCTGGTAACCCGCGGAAAGTCTGTTGGTTTCATTCGCCATGCCCACCACCGCCATCAACTCGCGGAACATTTCATCCGTCATTCCCTTCTTCCGCGCAGACGCGGTGTGTGAGGCGATGCAGTAGCCGCACTGATTCGAGACACTGACGCCGAGATAGATCAACTCTTTTGTCAGCGGATCGAGCGCGCCCGGAGCCATGATCTGCTTGATGGCCTCCCATGTGCGTTTCAGCGTCACAGGATCGGTGGCCAGAGCTTTCCAAAAATTGTTGATCCAATCAGTCTTGCGCGTCGCCATGATGTCGTCATACACAGCGCGCACCTCGGGGCTGGCGTCTTTGTATTCGATGAGGCCTAGGGTTGCCATTTCTGTTCCGAATTTTATGAAATCCACCCGCCGCCAACAACCACATCGCCACTGTAGAAGACGGCTGCCTGCCCGGGAGTTATCGCACGCTGCGGCTCGTCAAACGTGACCAGAATCTCGTTCGCGCCGGTCTTTTCGATGGTCGCTGCGGCAGGCTCGTGGCGGTGGCGAATCTTCACGCTCACGTGCATTGGCTGGCGGAGATCCTCGACGGAAATCAAATTCGCGCGCTTTGCCAGCAGCGTCTGCGAATACAAATTGTCCTGTTCGCCGACGACAACCTGGCGTGCATCGCCCTTGATCTGCAAAACGTAAAGCGGCGTGCCGGCCGCCACGCCAAGCCCCTTACGCTGGCCGACAGTGAAATTGTGAATGCCGCTGTGCTCGCCGATTACGCGGCCATCGGTGGTAACCAGCTCGCCGGCGGTATCCGGAAGTGAGCCGCCCTGCTCGGCGAGATATGCGTCGAGAAACTTCTTATAATCGCCACCAGGCACGAAGCAAATTTCCTGTGAATCAGGTTTCTCCGCGAGCGCAAGGCCATGCTTGCGAGCAAGCTCACGCACCTCCGGCTTCGTCATTCCTCCGAGTGGAAACAGCGTGCGACTGAGCTGCTCCTGCGTTAGCCCGAACAGAAAATAGGTCTGGTCCTTTGAGCGATCCGTCGGGCGCTTGAGCAGCCAGCGGTTGATTGCGTGGTCGAACTCAACCCGCGCGTAGTGACCGGTGGCGACGGCGTCTGCCCCGATCTGTTTTGCGACCGTCAGCAACTGGTCGAACTTCAAATGATTGTTGCAGAGGCTGCACGGAATCGGAGTGCGGCCGGAGAGATACTCCTCCACAAACGGACGAACGACATCGCGCTCAAAGCGGTCCTCATGATTCACGACGTAGTAAGGAATGCCGATCGTTTCCGCAACACGACGTGCGTCATAGACATCATCGAGCGAGCAACAGCGACCCTGAACGGACTCGGGCATGCCCTCGTGACCGGCGAGGCGGCGCTGGTTCCAGAGCTGCATGGTCAGGCCGACGACGTTGTAACCTTCGGTGCGCAGCATGGCCGCAACGGTCGAGGAGTCAACTCCTCCCGACATGGCAACGGCAATGGTTCTCGAATCAGGCATTCAACTCCAAAGCGCGAACGATGATAAACAAACAACATCCACCTAACACTAGACACCAAGACCGACGAATCGCACAATCGGCATCATCAGCCTGGAATCGGCCTCAGTAGGATTAGGGCGGGAGCTCTTAACCCAAGCTGCAATCACTTCTGGCCAGCCAATGCAGACTATCGATAAGGCCACGAACCACACAGAGAAAGCAATGAACCCAACCTGTTCCGAAGCTATGCTTAATTTCATTTGGGAATCAGTTCAGTCCAGAGCCCGCGAGATTCCCTTGCGCAAGCTTCCAGAATTCTCTGATCTTTTTCGGAGAATGCGTGGCTGCTCGCTTCTACATCAATTGTACCGATTACTGCGCCGCAGTTCTCGTCGAGGACGGGAATGATGATTTTGGAATGGGTAGTGACGAATGCTGTCAGGTAACGCGGGTCGGCAGCAACATCGGCAGCAACGATAGTTTTCTTTTCTCGAATGGCAGCGCCGGTCAGGCCTTTGGTGATCGGGGTACGCGGGTGTACCGGGACCGCTATACGCAATGATTGAAACCAGTTCCGGACCGACATCGTAGTGCCGACCCAACGGTAGTTTCGGAGTTGGTGAATCTGGGCGGCAATGGCGCGCGCCTTTTCTCCCCAAACGGCAGATCTCTGGAGAATTGGTGCGATTGACTGCAGAATGCTCATTGGCGTGGTCTTATCTGGGTTCATCGCGACAGGCTCTCAGACTTACGCGTCTTGAATGCGCGGTGCAGCAGATTGCACTTCCACACGTACCACACTACAACGCAGACAATTGCCCAGAGCACGGTTGCAGCCGTAATGACAGTGCAGGCGCGGTGATTGGGCAAGAGCTTCCATACAAAGACCGCGAAGGCGATCAGCCCGATGCTTCCCATGGCCGCGCCAGCCGCGTCAGCTCCGGCGGCACGGCGTCCTCGATATTTGCCGCTCAGCCCTTTTTCTTCTTTGCGCTCGCGCTCGTGCTTTTCAACCAAGGTGGAGCTGGCGGCGAGAATTGCCGGAAATGCAAGAAACAGCCCGCCGAAGCTTGGGCCGGCTTTCTTAGCGATGATTCCAGCTGCAGCGGTTACCAAGCCGCCAAGAACGAACCGCAGCACGTACTCCCACCACCGCGCTTGTTTCAGTCCGGATGTGTTGATCGAGATCATGAAAGCCGTCGTGCGTCTTGCGCTGAACCAAAATCGCTGTCGGTCGTTCGTCGTTGGTCTTTGGGCAAGTCAAAATCATCATTGGCCGTCGGCACTTGCCAGATTCAATTGTCCGACGACCAAAGACTAAAGACTCACGACGTAGTCTCACCCTGTCATCACATACCACAGCCCGCTTGCCACTCCGAGCCAAAAGAACAAACCCAGAATGGTTACCGGCAATGTTGCAAACCGAAAACGCAAGAGGACATAGCTTGTAGCAACCGCGTAGCAGAACAATGCGATTGCCCCGAAGACCATTGAATGCGCTTCGCTTGCTGCATATTGCGGTCCTTGCTTAAGAACTGTGAGTCCGAGAGTAGCCAAAGCGATCGAGGGCGCTGCGCCAAACAGTCCCGCAAAAGTCTTGGGTTTGAGCAAATCAGAGATAAGTGAAAACGCAGAGACGACGAGACCGCCGATAAAAAACCGGATAATTGCTTCGCTCAATAGAAACTCCGTTCACTAAGCTGCCTTGGCGCTCGGCCGGTAGTCTGGATTGTTCCGAGGGGCTGTGACTCCCAACGGTAGTATCGCGTGTAGCTGCACTATCGGTACCGCGCCTCAGTCGAGCTCAAACCCAGGGCCGGACAAATCCCTTTCTACCGGTGTACCGTCGTCCGAATGGAGAGTGTAGAACTCGTAGCGCTGTAGTTCCAGGGTACCGCGATCATCCGTCTGATAAGGAGGTCCCTGGGCCGAAAGGCTGGAGCCGGTCAGGATCAGCGCAAAAAGAACCTGAAACGCATGGCTACAACGGCGAGATCTGCAAGCAATTCGCACATCGGAAAACGTCGAATCAATGAAACTCTCGGGAAATTTAGTTTATCCGATTTCTACTTCCGCTCCGCAGCTAATAGGCACTTGACTGCGATGGCATGCGTATACTATGTTGCTCTAGGCCTAGAGCAACACGGCATGCTCCTTATGACGAAGCAGACACAACGAGACCTCTTCCCCGGCGCCTTGGAGATGATGATCCTGCGAACTCTGAAGCGGCAACCCTTACATGGTTACGCGCTCGCGCAGGACATCAAGCGGACCTCCGACGACTTGCTTCAGATAGAAGAAGGATCGTTGTATCCAGCCCTGCAGCGCCTGCTCAAGCAAGAGCTGGTCAAGGCTGAGTGGGGCACCTCTTCTACGAATCGCCGAGTTCGCATTTACAAATTGACGCCCGCGGGTGCAAAGCACTTGCAACGTGAAGTTTCGAGCTTTGAGCGCATGCTGGAAGGGATCACACGCGTTCTGGCGCCGAGTGAATCATGAGTTGGCTAAGACAACTGTTTTGGCGAGGACGGCTGTATCGAGAATTATCAGAAGAGATACAGTCGCATATCGACGAGAAGATCGAGGAACTGGTTGCCGATGGCCTGTCCAGGGAAGAAGCAACTCATATCGCGCGGCGCGAGTTCGGGAACATAGGCCTTATCGAAGAAAAGAGTCGCGACGTGTGGGCGTGGTTACCGGTTGAAGATTTTTTTTCTGATCTCCGTTACGGCCTGCGCACGTTGCGCAAGAATCCCGTATTTACCACAGTTACGTTGTTGACGATCGCTATAGGTATCGGCGCAAATACGGCGGTTTTCACTGTTCTCAATAGCGTGTTGCTGAAGCCACTGAATTATCCGAAATCAGAGCAAGTGGTGTCTCTCCATCAGGTCGCTCCTGGAGCTGCAGGCCTGGCGGATTTCGAGAACGGCCTTCTCCTGTCACCCTCAATGTATTTCACCTATGCCGATCACAACCGGAGCTTTCAATCCCTAGGCGTCTGGATCGCGGGCGCAGCGAATGTCACGGGACGAGCCGAGCCAGAGCAGGTGCGCGCAGTTTTTGTAAGCGATGGCGTGCTTCAGACATTGAATGTTCGGCCTGCGATTGGCCGCTGGCTGCTGCAGGCAGACCAGGTGCCGCATGGGCCTGAAAGAGTGATGCTCAGCTACTCGTATTGGCAGAAGCGTTTTGGCGGCAGCTCAACAGTGCTGGGGCAAAACATCATGGTTGATTCGCAGCCACGCGAAGTGGTTGGCGTGATGCCCAAGGGATTTCAAGTTGTCGATGCAGATTTCGATGTGATCGTGCCTCTGGCTTTTGAACGCGGCAAACTGGACCTTGCAGGATTCGAATATCACGGCATCGCGCGCCTCAAGCCAGACGTGACGATTGAGCAAGCCAACGCGGACATTCGGCGAATGCTGCCGATCTGGATGGATTCGTGGTCGAATGGTCCGGGACAAGATTCGCACATTTATGAGACCTGGAAAATCACGCCAACCATCCGCCCACTGAAACAAGAAGTGATCGGCAACATAGGCGAGCTGCTGTGGGTGGTGATGGGAACGATTGGCGTGGTAATGCTGATCGCCTGTGCGAATGTAACCAACCTATTGCTGGTACGAGTTGAGGCTCGTCAGCAGGAATTGGCAATTCGCGGGGCGCTTGGTGCGGGCTGGACGCGAATCATGCGCACGCTCCTGGTCGAAAGCGTGATGCTTGCGCTCCTAGGCGGCTTACTGGGAATCGGACTGGCATATGCCGCTGTGCGCTTTCTGGTCGCGACCGATCTATCGAATCTGCCTCGGTTGAACGAAATCTCCCTGGATGCGCGGGCGCTGGGGTTCACTTTGCTTCTTTCCGTGCTGTCGGGTTTGTTGTTTGGGTTAATTCCTGCCCTGAAATACGCCTGGCCACGCAGTGGATCGACCCTGCGCAGTGAAGGACGAACGAGCAGTGCAAGCCGCGAACGGCATCGGGCACGAAACTTGCTGGTTGCTGGTCAGGTGGCAATGGCGCTGGTGCTGCTTGTGAGCGCTGGCTTGATGATCCGCACATTCCGCGCGTTGCGGAATGTCGATCCGGGATTCGCGGATCCTCAGCATCTGCAACTCCTTCGAATTTCTATTCCGGATTCCCTAGTCGCCGAGCCGCAACAAGTAACGCGAATACAAAACGAAATTGTCGATCAGCTGGCTGCGATTCAGGGAGTGAAGTCCGCTGGATTCATAACCGAGATGCCGATGGAAGGTTTCGACTCGGATTGGGATCAGATCTATGCCGAGGACAAAGTCTACCCGGCCGGAACCATACCGCCGTTGCGGTTGTATAAGCATCTCTCGCCCGGTTTGCTGCAGACAGCTGGAACAAGATTGATTGCGGGGCGCGACATGACGTGGGCTGAAGTTTATGCACTCCGACCGGTTGCAATGGTGTCCGAGAGTCTGGCCCGCGAAATGTGGGGAACGCCGTCGGCGGCCCTCGGCAAGTACATTCGCGAGATTCCGAGGATGCCGTGGCACGAAGTGATCGGCGTTGTCCAGGACGTCCGCGAGAGAGGAGTGCAGGAGAAGGCGCCCGAGACCGTGTACTGGCCTCCGATGGTAGTGGGTGGCTTCGGAACGCCGCGGACAGTCACGTTCGCAATCCGCAGCGAACGCGCCGGGACAGAAAGTTTTTTAAGTGAGATCCGTCAGGCGGTGTGGTCGGTGAATTCGAATCTGCCCCTCGCCTCTGTGCGAACAATGCAAGAGGTTTATGACAAATCGCTCGCACGCACTTCCTTTACGCTGGTAATGCTCGGGATTGCGGGAGCCGTGGCGCTTGCGCTCGGAATCATCGGCATCTATGGCGTAATGTCTTACAGCGTGTCACAACGCAAACGCGAAATTGGAATTCGCTTGGCGCTGGGTGCGCAACCGAAACACGTACTGCAAATGATACTGAAGCAGGGCATGGCATTAGCGCTGGTGGGCGTGGCGATTGGAGTGGGTGCCGCTTTTGGACTGACGCGACTCATGAGGAATTTGCTATTCGGTGTCACTGCCCACGATCCGCTGACGTTTGCCGCCGTTTCGGTTCTTCTCCTCCTGGTGGCGCTCTTGGCCTGCTACATTCCGGGCCGCCGAGCGTTGCTGGTTGATCCGGTGGTGGCGCTTCGCTACGAGTGACGCCTTTCTCACCGTCAGATCCCCGAGGGGTCTTTGTTTACTTTCTTATTGTGAGTCTCGCTGTTGACTCACATTGCAAACGGGGCGTTGCCCGATTTCACTCCCCCAGCGCGGAATGGAATTTCCCCGGTTTTCACGAGTTTCGTCGCATGAGATTTACTGTTACCAGCAACGCCGGCTGCCAGGTTGTGGAACCGTGCCGTACAACCCGTCCTTGCATCGCGTCATGAATATCAGAGACTACTATCGCAGCCCATTGTCAGCCCGGGAAAGGCCCAAGACCCGGGGCATCGTATTCGCCACCCTTGTAAACCGCCCTCTCTCATATACTTAACGATACCCTGTCCTGCTGGCCTGTTTACCTGCACCAGGGTATAGAACTTGTGTTTACAGGAAGTGTTTAATCAGAATGAACAGGGTATCTAACGCTGCCCTTTGAGAATAGGCTGCTACAAGGAACATTAAATTATGAAAACGCGCACAGGATTTTCCTTTGCAACGCTTGCGACGGCAATTCTGTTGCTTTGCCAAACCATTCAGCCCACGCTTGCCCAGGACCAGGACCAAGGTCCGCCCGAACCGCCAAACGCGAGTCAGCCGGACCAGCCAGGGCCGCCTGATCAGGTTCAACCAGACCAAGGTCTGCCCGATCAAGATCCGCCAACGCGCGCCGGCCGCCTCAGCTTTAAAGAAGGCTCGGTTTCGTTTCAACCCGGTGGTCAGGGCGATTGGGTGGATGCTGTCGACAATCGTCCGTTGACCACGGGCGACAACTTCTGGGTCGATAAGGACTCGCGCGCTGAAATCCAGATTGGCGCTACATCAATTCGCGTCGGCCCTGAGACCAGCGTGACCTTCCTCGATCTCGGCAACAACGTCACGCAGCTTCGCCTTTCGCTCGGTTCGCTCTCATTCCGTGTGAGGCATTTCGATAACGGTGAAACCTTCGAAGTTGATACGCCCAATCTTGCGTTCAACGTGAACCAGCCGGGCGAGTTTCGCCTCGACGTCAATCAGAACGGAGATCAAACCCTTGCGACGGTATTTCACGGAGAGGGCGAAGTCACTGGCGCAGGGAATTCGTATCGCTTAACGGAAGGCCAGCAAGGAACATTCAGTGGTACCGATCAGCTTACGTACGACGTGGCCGAGATCCCGCAGGCTGATGCATTCACGCAATGGTGCGAGTCGCGCGATTCGCGTGAAGATCGTGCGCAAAGTCGGCAATATGTTTCCGACGAAATGACCGGCTACGAAGATCTCGATGATTACGGCCGATGGCAGTCGGATGCAGACTATGGAAACGTTTGGTATCCAACCGGCGTGGCTGTCGGATGGGCGCCATATCGCTTCGGTCACTGGGCTTATGTGTATCCCTGGGGATGGACCTGGGTTGAAGACGAGCCTTGGGGTTTTGCGCCATTTCACTACGGCCGTTGGGCTTTCATCCGCGGAGGCTGGGGTTGGGTTCCGGGACCCGTCGCGGTTTCAGTTCGCCCGGTTTATGCTCCCGCTCTTGTTGCATTCGTAGGCGGATTCAGTATTGGGGTGGGCACAGCGCCGGTTGGATGGTTCCCGCTGGGCCCGCGTGAAGTCTACGTGCCCTGGTATCGCACGAGTCCTCGTTACGTTGAAAACATAAACGTTACCAACACGCGTGTAACCGTGGTTCAGGTCACGAATGTCTATAACAACTACAGAGCTAACCGCGTCACGAACGTCACCTACGTCAACCGGCGAGTCGCAAATAGCGTAACTGTTGTAAACCGCGAAACCTTCATCAACGCTCGCCCAGTTCACAATAATCTGGTGCACGTCGATGCGCGCGCCATGGCTTCTGCACGCGTTGGACCTGGCGCCGTCACTCAATTTCGACCCGCACGCCAGAGCGTTATCGGAGTCGCTCATCCAGTGCAGTACCATCCACCGGCGCAGGCAATCAGTCGACCGGTAGTGGTGACGCGTCAACCTGTTGCTTACAGACGTCCGGGCGCTCCGGCATTCGCACGGCCGACTGCACCGCCTCCGGTCAGGACGGTTCGCGCAGCACCTCCCGGCCAAGCGCAACCGTTACAGCGTGGGGCTCGCGGCGGTCCGGGCAACGCGGGTGCACGACCGGGCGGTCAACCCAATAACGGACCACGTCCGGGCGCCCAGCCAAATGCGCCACAGAATGGTGGCGTTACTGGGAGGCCAGGCGGACCCGCTGGACAGACGAACGCTCCCGCAAACCGCGGTTATGTGCCGCGGCCTGGAGCTCCCGGTGGACAGCCGAATGCTTCCGAAAATCGTGGCGCGACTCCGCGTCCCGGAGCACCGGCGCCACAGCAGAATGAAAATACACCGCGTCCGGGTGGACCTGCGAACGGAGTAAGACCAAATGGTCCTGAGAACTCGCCTCGTCCCGGCGCGCCGCAATATAACAATCGCAATGTGCCAAGGCCGCCGTCCGCCAGTCCGCAAAATCAAGGTCCACAAAACCAGGGCGCGCAACAGCCGCAACGTCAATATCCGGGAACACGTCCGGAGAACAATCGTCCGGAGAATTCTCCGCAGCAAGCACAGCCGTCGCGGCCGGTAGAAACACCGCAGGCGCGGCCTGATAACAATCGTCCTGAGTACAACCCGCCTGCTCAACAAACACCGCGTCAGGCTCAGCCTCCGCAGGACCGGCCGGAGAACAATCGCCCCCAGACCAGTCCTCAGATGCAGCAGCCGACGCGGCCAGTTGAGACGCCGCAGGCACGTCCGGAAGACGCCCGACCGCCGGAGCAAACGCCGCGCACGATGCCGCAGCAACCAGCTCGTGCTCCTGAGCCTCGCACCGAGCCGAGCCCTCGCCAACCCGAGACGCGGCCGGCCCCGCCGCCGCGAGAAGAGCAGCACAATGCTCGTCCCGAAGCGCGGCCCGCGGCTCCGCAGCGTGAGAGCCGACCCGCGCCGCAGCGGGAGCAAAAACCGCCCAAGGAAGAGAAGCCGCCAAAGGATAAACACTAAACAGTTGGCAAAACTTGAAGGCCAGCCATCAGGCTGGCCTTTCTTATTGGTGACGCTCTGATCGACATGTGGGCCGCAGCACCCTTCGCGGTTCGGAATGGTCGTAAAGCGAATAGCCGGAAGGGAATCTACTTTGAAGCGGTGTCCAGACTTTCCAAACGTTGCACACCAGTCCGTCGCAGCGCGAAGAGGACGAACCATCCAATGCTCACGGTTCCGGTTCGCGTCTCGCCTGCGTAAACACCCACACCATTTCCGGCCCATATTCGCGGCGATACGATTCCGCATAAAGCCGAAAGAGTCTGCGATATAGGACCAGCATGGCTCATGCCTCCTTGTGAGCTATGCGCAGGCCCGCGAGTCTCGTCAGATGCCGCATGCGCGCAACTTCCGCTTGCAAGTTCCTGCGACCTTTGGAGGTGAGCCGATACGAACGCCGGTCGCGGGGGGTGTCTTCTTCTTCCACGCGTTCAATCCAGCCGTATGTAAGAAGCCTTTGCAGCGCCCCATACAGCGTGCCAGTGCTTAGCACGACTCTTCCACCAGTAATTTGCTCAACGTCCTTCAAAATGGAGTATCCATGGCGTGGCTGTTCCGCAAGGCTCAGCAGCACCAACAATACGGGTTCACTCAGCGGAAGCGGAGCCATATGTCATGACGTGATATGTCGTATGACGTCATATTAGCGCGGGTAGTTGCGGCGCGTCAAGCTATCTGGCATCTCAGCACTTCGAAAATTAATTCCGCCCACAGTCACCTCTGCTATAATGTAGCCACGTTACTACATCGGAGCCTCTGCTATGGCCGTGACGAAGTTATCAAGCCGGGAATTCAATCAGGACACCAGCAGGGCAAAACGAGCGGCCAAACGCGGCCCCGTTTTTATCACTGATCGAGGCCGCCCTTCCCACGTACTGCTTACGGTAGAGGAATACCAGCGCATAACGGGACGTGGAAAGAGCATTGCTGACCTGCTCGCCATGCCGGCAGCCGCCGAAATCGAGTTCGAGCCGCCTGTCCTAACCGGCAAATTGCAGCAGCCAGCGGACTTAAGGTGACGTACCTACTCGATACCAATGTGGTGTCGGAACTCAGAAAAAAGAATGCTCATCCAAACCTCCAGAAATGGGCTAAAGCGCGGCAAACTGTCAGCTTCTACGTCTCGGCAATAACTATTCTGGAACTCGAAATCGGCATTCTTCTACTCGAACGACGCGATCGCAAACAAGGAGCGATTCTTCGCGCTTGGATGGATCACCATGTTTTGCCGACATTCTCCGATCGCATTCTGCTCATTGATACGGCGGTGGCACAGAGATGTGCCGCGTTTTATGTTCCTGATCCGCGGTCTGATCGAGACGCTCTCATCGCTGCTACGGCACTTGTGCATAACATGAGCGTCGTGACCCGTAATGTCGGTCATTTTCAGCCGATGGGAGTAGCGGTAATTAATCCGTGGGAAGCCTGATAATCGAAAGAAATGCAGCCCCTCCTATCAGAAGCTCGCGTTAAACTGAAGCCGTGTCTATGCAAGTCCGAGTGCTCTTATTCGGCGTGCTGAAAGACCTTACCGGTCGCAGCTCGGATTTACTGTCACTCCCGGAGAACGCCACCGCGGGCGACGTGATTAAGCACTACGCGCAACATCTCTCGAAAACTGACAAGATCCTCAACTCGGTCGCAATTTCGGTTAACCAGGAATATGCCGGCCCGCAAGACCGTTTGCGTCCTGGAGACGAAGTCGCGCTGCTCCCTCCAGTCAGCGGGGGATTCGATGCCTCGGAGGAAAACTCGGCTAGGGCCTTCATCACGCATGAGAAGATCGACAGCGCCGCCACTCTCGATTTGATCAAGCATCCTGAAGATGGTGCCGTGGTTCTTTTCGAGGGCATTGTGCGTAACCACAGCCGTGGTCGCCGCACGCTCTTTCTGGATTACGAAGCATACGAAGAAATGGCGCTGAAGCAGATGCAATCATTACTTTCGGATGCCACACAGCAATATCGAATTCGCGATGCCATCATCGTCCATCGGCTCGGGCGGCTTGAAATCGGAGAGACAAGTGTGTTGATTGTCGTTGCGTCGGCCCATCGCGCCGCGGCGTTCGACGCGTGCCGCTGGCTAATCGACCGGCTGAAGCGCACGGTTCCGATTTGGAAAAAAGAGCACTTTGAAGATGGTGCGATCTGGTCTGACGGGGAATCCTTTCCTGCTGAGGTCGTGGGCCTGCGCGCTCCTGCTCCGGGCAAAGCCGAAGGAGCTCCACCGGCGCAAGACCCTGTGCAGATTCGCCGTCATGCTCGACAGAAGTCAGGCACGAATCCAGAGAACCCTGCATCCAACCCAATAGTTCACAAATGAAGGTCCTCGCGTTTTTTGTGTTGTTCGCCGCGTGCGTGTGCCAGGCGCAGAGTTCCTCAACTGTGCCCAAACCACCGTGGGCGAAATCCTCTGCGCCTAAGGACACCAGCCGTGGCGAGAATGATTCTTCTATCAAAGTCGATGTAAAGCTCGTGAACGTGTTCGTAACGGTTACGGACGAGCACGGCGCGCCGGTGGGAAATCTCAGCAAGGAGAATTTTCAGATTTTTGAAGACGGCAATCCTCAAAAAATTTCCATCTTCGATAAAGAATCCGAGCTGCCGCTCTCGATTGTCCTCGACATCGATACCAGCCTGAGCACGCGTAAAGACCTTCCGCTTGAACTTGCTTCAGCGCGCCGGTTTGCGCACACGATTATTCGGCCGGTGGATGCGCTCTCGCTCTATGACTTTAGCGAAACCGTGAGCCAGGATCTGCCCTTCACGAATGATTTAAAAGTGATCGATCGCGCGATTGATCATCCCCATACGGGGGCGGCCACGGCGCTATATGACGCAATCTATCTGGGCGCGGGGGCGCTCGAAGACAGGCAGGGAAGGAAAGTGCTGGTCGTGATTACGGATGGTGGCGACACGGTCAGCCAGATGAGCTACGAAGACGCCGTTCGCTCGGCGCAGCAGGCCGAAGCGATTGTTTATAGCATTATTGATGTACCCATTGAAGCGAGCGCCGGGCGTGATACCGGCGGCGAGCACGCTCTCATTCAACTCTCGGAAGATACCGGCGGCAAATATTATTACGCGTCATCCATATCTCAACTCGATCAGGCTTTTCGTGCGATCAGCGACGAACTGCGTACTCAATATCTGCTCGCGTATTATCCCTCGCAGCGCCTGGCCGATTCTGATTTCCGCCGGATTGAAGTCAAGCTCGCCGGCATTCCCGCTTCCGCCAACTATAAAGCCCGTAACCGGACGGGCTACTACACCTCGAAATCGCATTAGAGAAAACGAAAACCGCCGATCGGATTACCACTTCATTCCTAGCGGTATTTTCCAATCCTTGGCGGATTGGTGGCCGGCGTAAATCCAGGCGACCCGGGTGAGCAGTGAACCTGCAACCGCCGAGGCCGCAGCAGCTTTGCGCAAGGATCTTGAGCTGGAAAATAGACTTGCCAAGCGCAATGCTGTGGGAACAGGGCCGGAGAGCAGTCCACCTGCTCGCGTTACCAGCCCGCTTCCACCCTGCCGCAGCGGATTGAGTGTGGCGTTCTGCCGCGTTTCGATTTTGAATCCTTCCCAGCATTCGAACAGAGCGGCGCCAATCCCTAAGGCTTGTAAGGCCCGGCTCTTGTTATTTCCCATCAGCTCGAGCAGGCCGACTGCTGCAGACAGGCCCGACATCCCGAAATGAATTGGCAAGTCTGCCACGCTTTCGTTCCACACGGGAATGGCTGTCGCACCGATCAGAACGCCGGTGTAGTTCGAAAAAGGAAGTCCGAATAAAAGCGAAGCGGCATCGCCAGCGCGTTCGATTAGGCGGACCGGAAACGAAGAACCATATCGATCAGATAAAAATTGCGCGAATGCCGCGGCGGAACTTCCAGCAGAAAAGCCGACCAGAGTCCAGACGCCCATGGACATTGCGCTCTGAGGCTTGAACACCCGGAGCATGTTCAAGAAGCGGCTCGGCTTTCCAAGGTCTGAAATAAGCAACGCAGGAGAGATAACAGAGCCAGCAGCGGCAATCCATCGCGCATCGCGCACCAGCTTGCGATCGGCTCCCATATAGCTGGCGACAGAACCCACGACCGCAGCAGCACCCGCTGCGCCTCCAACAAAGAAATAGAGCGGGATTTCCCATGTCCACGCCGGCCGCTTCAGCAGCGGAATCCCGTAATATCCGGTCTCGACGGATGCGACCGGAAACGGAGCGCCACTCGGGCGAATACCTGCTTTTGCAACCTTGCCCGTTGCCTCGGCTTCGCGCCGAATTTCAAAAAGCCGGCGCTCACTGCTTTCATCCGGAACGCGCGGCGTTACTCTCGCAGAATCACTCATGAGAATTTCATCTTCTGGCCAACGCCCTACGACCAACGACCGACGACGGCTTTCTTCCATCCGCCATGAATGCCACAATTGCCCCGCCGAGAAGCATCAGTGCTCCGATTGCGGATGATCGCCATGCTTTTTTCAAATACACGGTCGGGACTTCTGGTTTCGGCGGCAAATTGTATTGCCGAGTATCGCCGCGAACGATGAACATCGCGTGCGTCCCGCCTACGCTGGTATTCGATGCGTCGTAGAACTGCACGTCATTCATCCCCCGCGCCTGCAACTCGGCGATTCGTTTCTTCGCTTCGCGCCGCAGTTCCCCAATCTCGCCAAACTTGATCGACTCGGTCGGGCACGTCTTCGCACATGCCGGCTGCAAGCCGACTTTTTGCCGGTCATAACAGAACGTGCACTTGAAAGCTCGGCCGTCGTTTTGGTTTCGCTCGACAACTCCGAATGGACATGAGACCACGCAGTAAGCGCAGCCATTGCAAATGTCCGGCTGAATGTACACTCCGCCGAATTCGGTGCGAACAATCGCCCCCGTAGGGCATGCCTCTAAACAGCCGGCATTTTCGCAATGCTTGCAGACATCTGACGAAAATGACCAGGAATTCAACTCCGGAGCATTGCCGCCCAATCCAGGCTCAGGCGTCTGCTCGACAAACTTCACATGCCGCCACGTCTGAGCGCCGACCGCACCGGTGTTGTCGTAGGAATAGCCGCTCCAGTTGAGTCCATCTTCGCCGACACCGTTCCACTCCTTGCAAGCCACTTCGCAAGCCTTGCAGCCGATACACAACGTGGAGTCAGTTAGGAATGCGGTTGTTGCCATGGTCTTCCTTCGTGTGCTTTCGTGTCGTTCGCCATTAAACCTGTTATTCAGATGTCATTTCTTAGACTGCCAATTGCTCTGGGTGCTCTCGGTGGTGATCCCTTCTTCCCGGCCTTACGTTGCACACAAGAGCCTTGGTCTCCATAATGCGGACATTAGGCTCTTCGCTGATTACGAGAAGATCGTTTACGACATCGCCTTTCGACATCCCTTTATATCCCCAGTGATAAGGAAGACCAACCTGATGAATTCGCCTTCCATCGATCCACACGGGTCGCATTCTGCGCGTGATCAGCACGCGCGCTTCAACCTCCGCGCGTGGGGTTGAGATTGTCGCCCACTGGCCGTGGGTCAGCCCAAGCTCGTCTGCGAGTTCCGGAGAAACTTCCGTGAACAACTCCGGCTGCAACTCCGCAAGATGAGACAGCGTGCGAGTCATGCCGCCTGCTGTGTGTTGCTCGGTAAGGCGATACGTCGTCAACACGTATGGGTATGTCGGATCGCCGGGCGAATTCGCATACGGATTATCAGGCCGCGCCTTCTTGTGCGCAGCCGGATTGTCTTGCTGCTTGTACAGAGGATTGTGAATGGGAGACTCGAGCGGCTCGTAATGCGTGGGCAGCGGGCCATCTTTCAATCCGCTGGCTACGTAAATCCAACCAACGCCATCTGGATGCAAGGTAAATGGCCGCGCTCCTCCGAGTGCCTCGACGCCTTTGCCGCCTTCTAAATTGTCGGGAGTATCGGGTGCGAGATTTTTCTTGAAATCAGCGTTGTCGAGACCGCCCCATTCTTTTTTCTCTGAGTCCCACCAAACCAGTTTTTTGCGGTCGCTCCAGGGGGCCCCGTCCGGCTTTGCGGAGGCGCGGTTGTAAATGATGCGGCAATCGTTCGGCCAAGCAAATCCCCAGCCGTGACCCAGCAAATCTTTTGGCTTGCGCTCCCGGGCGCGATTTTTTGCTTCCTCTGGATAAACGCCGCAATAGATCCATGCACCGCAAGCAGTCGAACCGTCTTTTTTCAGATCTTGTATGTGCTGTAGCTGTTTCCGGTCGCTAACGGTCCAGCCATTGATTTCTTGCAGTACAATTTCAGTATCGGGTTCGCGATGTTTCCCTTGCAGCGGATAATCCCAAGTCAGCGCATTGAGCCCGGCATTTCGCGGCCGCAGATCGTTCTTCGCCTTTTCCTTCATCCGCCGGCCGAGGTGGTACATAAACCAGGTCTCGCTGCGAGCATCTCCAGGTGGATCGATAGCCTTCTCGCGGAATTGCAGCAAGCGCTGCGTGTTGGTGAAGGTTCCGGCTTTTTCCGCGGTTCCAGAAGCAGGAAAGAGAAAAACCTCGGTTGCAATCGTCTTTGGATCCAGCTCTCCGCGTTGAGCTTCGGGAGAATCGAGCCAAAACGAGGCTGTTTCCGTTTCGACCATATCTCGTACCACGAGCCATTTCAGCTTAGTTAACGCGCTGCGCTCGAGTCGGCCATTTGAGGCTCCCACCGCTGGGTTTTGGCCCATGACGAAAAGACCTTCCATCTTTCCGTCCTGCATGTCGAGCCAGTAGCCGAAATGCGAGTGGTCGCCGGTAACGCGCGGCAGCCAGTCGAATCCCCAGTCATTCTCTTTCGTGGCAGCGTCGCCGTAGTATGCCTTCATCAAACTGACGAAATATGCGTCGAAGTTCGCCCAGAGTCCGGTGGAAGGTTTGTGTTTTTTTAAGTAACCTTTCAAATCATTCGCATCTGCCTCGAAGAATGGCATGGGCAAATATCCAGGGAGGATGTCGTAGAGCGTTGGCACATCTGTTGATCCCTGAATCGAGGCATGCCCACGTAGAGCCATAACCCCGCCGCCCGGCCTTCCGATATTTCCTAACAGCAGTTGCAATACTGCCGCTGCACGAATAATCTGCACGCCCTTCGAATGCTGCGTCCATCCCACTGCGTAGCAGATCGCGCCAGTTTTTTCTGGGCCCGAGGCTGAGGCAAATGTTTCGGCTGTTTTGAAAAAAATGTCTTTGGGAACTCCGCAGTAGCGCTCGACCATTTCCGGCGTATATCGCGAGAAGTGCCGCTTCAGTACCTGAAACACGCATCGCGGATCTTCGAGCGAGGTGTCGGATTCGAACTTATTCGCTTCCTGCGCCTCCCCTCCACGATCTTTTCCGTGGCCACCGCCCGCGCCTGAGTGCCCAGGTTTCTGTCCCTTGCTGCCCTTTACTGGAGCACCGCGGTAGAGCCAGGTCTCCGGGTCATACTGCTTCTTCTCGGCATTCCAACCAGAAAACATTCCGTCCAAATCTTCTGTGTCTTTGAAATCGTCGCGCAGCAGAGTTGCCGCATTGGTGTAGTGAACTACATAATCGCGAAATTCTTTATTATTCGCGAGAACGTAATTAATGATCCCGCCCAGGAAGATAATGTCGCTGCCGGCGCGCAAGGGCACCCAAATATCTGCCATCGCCGACGTGCGCGTGAAGCGTGGATCAACGTGAATGATTTTAGCGCCCCGCTCGCGCGCTTCCATCACCCACTGAAAACCGACCGGATGGTTCTCCGCCATGGACGATCCCATGATCAGGATCGCGTCGGAGTTACTCAGGTCCTGTTGCGCAGTGGTCGCCCCGCCTCGTCCAAAGCTTGTGCCCAGACCGGGCACAGTGGAGCTGTGTCATATACGGGCCTGGTTGGAAATGCAAACCATACCCAGGCCGGCGGAAAAGAGTTTTTTGATCAGGTAATTTTCTTCAATGTCGAGTGTTGCGCCACCGAGATGCGCGATGGCTTTCGTCTGCATCAGCGCCTCGCCGTCCTTTTCTTCCTGGAACGTGCGCTCGCGTGATTCCCAGAGCCGGTCGGCGACCATGTCCATTGCGGTCTCGAGCTCAAGTTCTTCCCACTTAGTGGAATACGGCCGGCGATATTTCACTTTCTGCAATCGACCGGGATGCGTGTGCAGCTCAAATGTGTCGGCGCCTTTCGGGCAAAGGCGGCCGCGCGAAATCGGCGACTCAGGATCGCCTTCGATCGAAATCAACTTGCCATTCTTGTGATAGACAACCTGTCCGCAGCCGACGCCGCAATAAGGACAAATGGAGCGCGCTACTTCCGCGCCGTGAGTTTTTGGCCTTAAATTCCGGGTGCGCTCCGACATTGATTCAATGCCATTGCCATTCGCTCCGGTTTTAATCTGCTGAATGAGCGGCCAGCGGGAGAGCAGCTCAGTGAGCACGGTTTGCCTCCTAACTTGCAGGACTCTCTTCGGGAGAGGGCGGAACTGCGTAGCAAACTTAGACGCCGCTAGTGTAATGGGAAGTTGTCGTTGCTGTGCTTAAATGTTGCTGGCGTTCATCCCGCCTTTGCGCCCGATCTGCCACCCAGCGCCTCCAGCACGTCAACGGCCGAGGAGTAACGTCCTTGTGGCGCGCTGATTTGCGCGCCCTGCACCATGTGCCGCACAGAACTAAGCATTTCACGCGCAATAGCGATGCCTTCTTCTCGCGCTGACTCGGGCGAGGTTGCTCCGGTCATCCGGTGCATGATGTTCTCAGGCACGGACACGCGTAGTTCGTTTTTCATGAATTCCGCGTTGCGCGCGCTGACCAGCGGCCAAATGCCTGCGACGACGGGAATCTTAAAATGCTCAATTCGCCTCAAAAATTTTTCGAGCAGAGAAAGATCAAACACTGGCTGAGTAACCGCATATTCCGCACCGGCTTCAACTTTGTATTCGAAGCGGCGAATTTCCTCGTCGATGTTCGGGACACCCGGATTTGAGCCGACTCCGATCACGAAGCCCGTCCCGGCGCCGATTGGGTTTCCGCCGATATCCAACCCGCGATTCAGGTTGTGAACAATGTTCACCAATCCGATCGCGTCCACGTCGAAGACCGCGGTCGCATCAGGGTAGCCGCCCATTTTCGGTGGATCACCAGTGATGCAGATCAGATTACGAATTCCAATCGCTGCCGCGCCCAGCAGGTCCGATTGAATGCACAAGACGTTGCGATCGCGGCAGGTGTAATGCAGAATGGCCTCAATCCCGGACTGCTGCTGCAACAACACTGACAGCGCCTGATTGCTCATGCGCGCGGAGGCGCGTGGACTATCGGGAATGTTGATGGCATCGACACCGACAGACTTCAGGAACTTCGCGCCTTCGAGTTCCTTCAGGATGTTGGTTCCCTTGGGCGGAACAATTTCGACCATGGAGATAAATTCACCGCTCGCGAGCTTCGCACCCAGTTTCGAGCGCTGTTCCAGCGGAATGGAAGCAACAACAGGCGCCGCCTGCGTCTTGGCTGGAGAGTCGCTTATCCGTGCGCGCGCTTGCGTCATGCGCAGGCCGGATTTCATCACGCGAATATGTTCGGGCGTGGTCCCGCAACAGCCTCCAATGAGCCGTACTCCGGCAGCGACAAATTTCCGCGTGTAGCTTGCCATGTATTCCGGCGAGCAAAGATAGATGTTGCGGCCCTCCACGGAACGTGGAATTCCGGCGTTCGGCTGCGCCGAGAGCGGAAGGGAAGTTGCGGCACGGATGCGCTCAATTGACTCGATCATCGATACCGGCCCAACGCTGCAGTTACACCCGATAACGTCTGCTCCCCACTGTTCAATCCGAGGCGCGAAAATTTCCGGCGTCGAGCCGTCCAGGCAATTCGATTCTTCATCCAGCGTAACCTGCGCGACAACAGGAACGCGCGGATCAACCTCTCGCGCTGCGTGGATCGCCTGATGCAGCTCGTCGATATAGCCGAAGGTCTCGAGAATCAGGAGGTCGACGCCACCTTCGAGCAAAGCGGCGATCTGCTCGCGAAAGATATCGCGAGCCTCCTGGAATGAGGTTTTCCCGAGCGGTTCAATGCGAATCCCCAACGGGCCCACGGCTCCCGCGACCCACGCGTCAAAGCTTTTCGCTGCTTCCTTCGCCAGCCGAGCACCATGGAAATTGACGTCGCGGACTTTGTCGTGTAGCCCATGCCGTTCCAGTCGGAGGGCATTGCCGCCAAAGGTATTCGTCTCAATGATTTCCGCGCCAGCCTGCAGGTACTCGTGGTGAATACCGCGAATCAAATCCGGTTGCGAAAGATTCAGTTCGTCATAGCAGCGATTGATGAAAATCCCCTTTGAATAAAGCAGCGTGCCCATAGCTCCGTCACAGAGCACGGGCGAAGCTTTGAGCCGTGCTAGAAAATCCGCTGGCATATCCTTGAGAATACAGGAGGAAAGCTGGTTTTGCATTTCAGGCTTGTGTTCACGACGGAGGTCACCTTTCGACTTTGCTCAGGGCAGGCTGGTACACGAAGAAGAGCCTACACTGGCGAAGTTAGACTGTGCGTGTTCTCTGTTTTAGGAAGTTTGAACAATCGCAGCGAAATTTCTTGAGCTCACCCTTTGATATAATCCGCACTTCGCATCTAACTCTCTATCCAGCAATATTCTTGGAGTTCCAGGTTGAAAAGGACCTTAAGCTCTTTTTTTGTCTTTATTCTGCTCGCAACGGGCTTGGTTTCATGCGGCGGCTCGAGCAAGCCCCCCACCGCCAGCGGACTGACCTACCGCGCATTCGTTTCAAATCCATTGAATCCTACTGTTGGTGGAACAGTTTTTCCTGGTCTGAACATCGTCGATGCTACCAAGGACGTTCTGAGCGCTTTTGACGTTGATCTCTCGGGGACCGCTTCCAGTGCCGGCTTCATGGTGGGAAGCCCGAAACGCGATCGCACTGTCGTGTTCAGCCCGACGACCGACGTTTCGCAAACCAACACGCTTGCCATTATCGACAATGCAAAAGAGAACGCGTCGGGCTCCGTGACTTTGCCGGGTCCAACCGAGAGCATGTTCGTGTGGACCGACGATACCACGCTATTTACGGCGGTCCCAACCGCTCCCGTCACTGGGCAGGCCGCAGGCGCCGTGCTTGAGATAAACCTTTCGAGCAACTCCCTAACTGCCACGATTCCAATCGCCGGAGCGCATTTCGTTGTGCCGGCTCCAAGCGGAAATGAAATCCTGGCAATTTCCGATACGGCGCCCAACTCACTGTGTCCGACCTTCGGGGAGGTGACGATGATTGCCCCTTCGCTGATTAGCACAGGCAATCCGATCACATTAGTGAACGGGTGTTTTGACAAGCCTGTGTGGGCCATTTTCAGCTCCGACGGGTCGACTGCTTATGTATTGAATTGCGGTCCGGAGTGCGGCGGAACGACGGCCAGTATCGCTGTCGTGGACATGACGCAAACTCCGCCAGCTGTGACTTCCACGGTTCCCGTAGCGGCTGCAACCTACGGCATTTTGAGCGGAGGTAATCTTTACGTCGCGGGAACTCCGGTTGCGAGCGGCACGAATTGTCAAACCGATCTCTGTGGTGTGCTAACCGTTTTCCCGGGCGCGGATCTCACCGCGACTCCGGTTACAGTTGCGATCACCGATGGCTATCACAACCGCATGGTGCAAGGGCCCAATAACCAATTATTCATTGGATCGCGCAACTGCACGAACGTGCCTGCAACCAGCAGTACGCCGGGAAGGGGATGTCTTTCGGTGATCAATACGGCCGCGAATGCAGCCTACACGGCACCACAAAATGGCGATGTTACCGGCATTCAGCCGATCGATGGCCGACCGGTCGTTTACGTATGCGAAGGCGGAGCCCTGCAGATTTATGACACGAATTTCGACCTTGAGGCTGGCCACCAACTGCAGGTGCAACCAACTCGATCTGACGGCAGCGGTCAGGTCGGGATCACGGGGCAAGCGATCGACGTGATATTGGCGGACTTCCCGAATGGTTCGCTGATTACGAAGTAGTCATTTGAACTTCATCGCCGGAACAGACTCATAAGAACTGGCGACATCATCTCGGCTGCAACAGCAGTCTATGTGCCGCCGACTTCTCAATGGCCGATGTTGAAAAGGGCAGCACAAAGGTAAAACCCGTGTACCAAGCCTGCCATTGGTCCATGTAGTAGGGGCTGAGAAAATTTCCGGCGTTTCCGGTCACCAGGTTCAATGTCGTGAGGTCGAGATTTGAAAGATCGGCCGTGAACCTTTCAGAAGGCCCATAGGTCCGGCCCGCAGCCTTCACGGTGTACCCACTGCCGGATTGCGGCTGTTCGCCTGGGCCGGTCCACTCTCGCAGGATTGGAATTTTTCCCAGTACCAGGTTCTGAATTGTCACTGAATTTGTTGGCCCCCATTTCCACGATCGGAGGTCTGAAGGCGCATCCTTTACGGTGTTCTCTACCGCGGCCAAAAGCAATCCATTGAAGTCAGCGTACCCAGGAGGGAGCCAACGCGCTGGCTGATGCGACAAGATGTTCTCCAGCCATACCGTCTCCATCATCCAGTGATAACTCTTCCAGCTCAGGGTCGAATCGGAGCCATCCGCCGGCGCCGGCCCAAGTTTTGGCTCGAGTAATAGCCGCACGAGTTCGGTTCGCGCTTTTGACACAATCGTCGGGGCGGGCGAATTAGCGTTCATTTGCCCGTTCCAGTCGCGGAGAATGTCGGCTGCTTTATGCGCAGGTGAGGAAGCATTCTTCGCCCGATCGACTGCATAAACCAGTTTGTCCGCGACGAAGCGATCGAGTTCCGAGTAAATATCCATTTCGAGCGCAAGCATGTCGGACGAAGAAAATTTCCTGCCGGACTCTAGCACTTTGTAAATTCGTTCCGTTCGCCAGGGCGCTTCCCACTCGACGCTGATCGAATATGGGTAGTCATCGGGCGTGATTCTTCCGTTCGCCGTTGCGATGATACCCGACGGCGGATTCAGCACACTCGGCAGTTTGTCGAAAGGGATATAGCCGGTCCACTCGTGGGCATTGTTGCTGCCGTCGACGGGAAGATTGCCGTCGCCGTTCGCACGCATCGGGACCTTACCGGTCGCTTGATATCCGATATTTCCATCCACGTCGGCATACACCACGTTTTGTCCCGGTGCGTCGAAGTCCGAAAACGCCTGCCGAAACTGTTGCCAATTCTGTGCCGAATCAACATGAAAGAAGGGGTTGCGGATGCCATCGTAAAGCGTCCAGCGAAGCGCGATTTTCCGCGTCTCTCCAGGGGAAAGCTCCGTCACGATTGGACCGTGACGCGTGATCTGCACATCGAGAGTCACATCCGGTTTCCCCTTGACGTGAATTACTTCGTGCCGAACCTCCGGGGATTTCCAGCCCTCAGGCGTGAGGTATTGTCCTTGAGCATTAAATGTTTCGATATACGCGTCTTCAACTGTCGGACCTACGTTCGTACATCCCCACGCAATCCGCCGGTTGTGACCGACAATTACATAGGGATAGCCGGGCAACGTCACTCCAGCGACATCGAAATCTCCCGAACGAAGGTGAGCGGCGTACCAGAGATTTGGCATCTGGTGCCCGAGATGCATATCGTTCGAGAGCAGCGGCTTGCCGGTTGTGGTGTGCGCGCCGGAAACCACCCAGTTGTTGGAACCCAGAGGCGCTGGATCGTCGCGCAAAAATTCGTCAAGCCAAGGGCGCAGTAATTCGGGAACCGTCGACATTGTGACCGCGCGCGGAGTGTCGGCGGAATGCACGGTGGCGGGTGCAGCATTCAAGCTTGTGCTGCCAGCGGTGGGTGGATGGTCTCGCCAGGAGGTGTTCACGTAAAGATCGGCGGTTAGCTCAGGCCCGATCTTGACAAGTATTTTTTCGCGCGTCAGTGCGGCTTTGGGGCTGGTACTGAGCGTTTCGACCATCTGGTAGGCAATAGATAACGAGTCTTCGGTCGTCCAGGGCTGGGGCGAGTAGCGCAACATTCGGAATTCGATGGGTAGCCGATCACGGTGCGTTTCGATATATGCGTTCACTCCGCGTGCATATGCAGCGAATTGCTGTTTGTCCTCTGCCCTTGCGTTCAGTACGCCTTTTTCGGCGGCTGCTTTTATTCCCAAAATTCTTTGCTGGCGGTCGTGTTTCAACGCCACGTCGCCGACAATTTCTGAAAGTTCGCCGCGTGCCGCCCTCCGCAACAGGTCCATTTGAAACAGCCGGTCTTGTGCGGTGACGTATCCCTGTGCAAAGAAAAGATCATCGGTTGTAGTCGCATTGATCGTGGGAACGCCCTGGCCATCGCGCGTAACGCTGACCGGCGCGGATAACCCCGGAACCGCTATAGTCCCGTCAATTCGAGGAAGTGCCGAGCGCGCTACCGACCAGAACCAAAGCACCAGGCCAGCGCAAATCAGCACCAGCAGGGCAAACGCAAGGTAGAGCAGCCGAGCAACACGCAATAGAGGCCGCGAACTTACCGCTGGGGAGACGGAGTCGGCTTTCATGACGGGATTTCAGATTGTAGGCTGTCGGTTTCCAAATGACAATTTGGCGGATAGTGAACGATTTGGAGGGGCATTTGGCCGGCAACACGGCGCGCCAGTATGATCTCTAAAGGTACTCAACATTCCGCTAACGATGATCTGCTCTTATTGCGACGCTCCGATGCCAGATGTCAGCGCCTTCTGTCCAGTTTGTGGCCGTTCCACTGCGAGCGATGATTTTGAAAAAAGCGAATTGCGGGAGAGGTTCTTAAGTGCGCTAGCTTATTTCGTTCTGATTCCAGCCATCATTCTTCTTATTGTTCCGCCACTCAGCAAAGGCCGGTATATTCGCTTCCACGCCTGGCAATCGCTCCTTTTTTCAGTAGGAACGGTTATTTTGGCATTTGTGCTTAGGTTGATTTTTTTGATTTTCACTTTTTTGCCATTGATTCCATGGGTGCTTTTAGGAGTTTGCGCTCTCGGTGTTTTCACCCTGTGGGTCGTGCTCGTTGTTAAGGCCATCCAGGGCAGCGGTTACGAGTTGCCTTTGATCGGACCGTTGGCCGCGCGGCTTGCGACCCGCAGCGAGCATTAATGTTTCGGACTTACCTTGACGTACACGGTCGTGTCTTGACAGAACCCTAGCCGAAATGTCATTCCTAGTTACTTTTAGGTACGCGAACTATCGACTTTTACGCACGACCTTTTAATGCGAATTGGTGACCGTTTGAAAGTCAAAGTTTTCTATCACGATCGTTGTTTTGACGGAGCGTCTTCGGCGGCGCTGTTCTCTCGTTTTTATGCCGAACGCATCCGGAGCGATGTCGAGTTTGTCTATTCCGGCCTGCTGCACCGCGCGGGGTCCTTATTCAATGAAGCCGACTTCAACGGAGACGAAAACGCAATTGTCGATTTCAAGTATTCGAGTTCGCCGAAGATCACCTGGTGGTTCGATCATCACCAGAGCGCGTTCCTTAGCCCGGAGGACGCCGAACATTTCGAGCAGGACGTAAGCAATCGCAAGTTCTATGACCCCGATTTCAAGTCGTGCACCGGTTTTATTGCCACGATCGCCGAACAGCGCTTCGGGTTCAATATTGGGTCGGTCGCTAACCTGGTGAAGTGGACCGACATCATCGACGGTGCGCTTTATCCTGATGCGAAAACGGCAGTGGAAATGAGAGAACCGGCTATGCAGCTCACGATGGTGATCGAATCCTGCCAGGAGCATGGATTTATTCCGCGGTTGATTCCGCTGCTCGCGACCAAGCCGCTGGCTGAGGTAATCCAGGCTCCTTTTGTTGCGCCGCTGTTGCCACCATTGCTCGACAGGCACCAGAAATCGATTAACGTTCTGAAGGAACGGATCGAGTCGCGCGACGGCACACTTTTCTTTGACATCACTGACCACGATCTCGAAGGCTATAACAAGTTCGTCCCGTACTACTTGCATCCCGAGTCGATTTACAGCGTGGGATTGAGCAAGAGCACTTTCCGGGTGAAGGTTTCTGTTGGGTCTAATCCCTGGGCGCCGAGCCCTCCTACGGTGAACCTTGCAAAAGTCTGCGAGCGATACGGCGGCGGTGGCCATGCCCGGGTTGGAGCAATCTCGTTCGAGGTAACGCAACATGCGGCTGCTACTAAGGCAGCACAAGAGATTGTGGAAGAACTGCGGGCAGCCGTTCGCTCGACGCGCTAATCCAAATCGATCCTGCCGATCTTCAACATAGCGTCATCCCGATGCCGCACGTTTTCACCAGCGGGCCGAGGGATCTGGCGTGCAATCAATTATGGAAATTTCAGCACCGCACAGAATGAACTCCGTGGCAGTTAGGGTACTGTGATCAAATCGACACAAAGAGACTATGAGGGGCACGGGCTTTGCCGTACTATTTTGCTCGCGGGTGCGTCTGATCGTAGACGCTGAGCAGGTGTTTCATTGAGAGCTGCGTATACCGCTGCGTAGTCGAAAGCCGCTCGTGTCCGAGCATCTCCTGAATCGCCCGCAAATCGGCGCCTTCTTCGAGCATGTGCGTGCCGAAAGCATGCCGGAGCGTGTGGGGATGAACATCCGGCGAGAGTCCTTTGGCGACGGCAATCTTCTTGATGATTCGCCCTACGCTGCGCGTCGTGAGTCGGCCGCCGCGCTGATTGATCAGCAGGGCTGGATTATTTTTTCGGTTCTCTGAAAGAATTAGCTGCCGAGCGGAAAGGTACGGCTTCACTGCCGATTTTACTGCGCCTCCGAATGGAACGTAGCGTTCCTTTTTCCCTTTACCGCGAATCAGAATAGCCTCGGCACTGAGTCGAACATCATCGAGATTGATCCCAACCAGCTCCGAGTTGCGGATTCCGCAGCCGTAAAGCAATTCGAGCATCAGGCGGTCGCGCTCGGGAAAGGAAGCAATTTCAGGCATTCCGCCATCGAGCACAGAGTTCATCTCTTCCATCGTAGGAACACGCGGCAGTTTCTTGGGCAGTTTTGGAGTAGAAACCAGTGCCGCGGGATTGTGGTCAACTTCACCTTCCTGCGCCAGCCAACGATAAAGCGACCGTACAGCAGCCAGCGCCCGTGCCACCGACGTCTTGCTCAGACCTTTTTCGTAAAGCTGCGAGAGAAAGCCACGAATAGTGATGTGGTCGATTTGCTTCCAGGTTCGCGCGCCCACGTACTCGGCGAAAATTGCAAGGTCCTGCGAGTAAGCTCTTATCGTGTGTGAAGACGCATTGCGCTCCTTTAGAGAGCGAAGAAATTGCGCGACTGCCTTCTGAGCGCTCATCCTTTACACTCCAACCTGTCCTGCCGTCACCCGGAATGTCTTCAGGCGGGCGGACCCTGCTTTGTTGCTTCTCCCAGTGTCCGTGACTCCGCGGTGAATACGCATTTACTTCGCCTTGGCCCGCGGATGATGCTTTTGATACACGGTTTTCAGCCGGTCGAGCGCCACGTGCGTGTAAACCTGGGTGGTCGAAATATCCGCGTGTCCGAGAATCGTCTGCACCGTGCGCAGATCCGCGCCGTTTTCGACCATGTGCGTTGCGCAACTATGGCGCAGCATATGCGGGCTCGCGTGCCGCCCGGCTGATGTCGAAGCTGCACTTACCATCTGCCACACCCGTTGCCGCGTGAGCTTCTTCGCGCTACGGGCGATAAAAAGAATTGGCGAGTTCCGTTGTCCGGCAAGCTGCGTGCGGGCTTCGCGCAAGTATTTCGATATAGAGTCTTGCGCGGAGCGCCCCAGCGGCACGATCCGTTCTTTGTCGCCTTTGCCGCGCACGAGCACGTAACCCATGTCGAGCTTTACATCTTCCAGCTTGAGCCCAATGATCTCTGAAACCCGCAAGGCGCCGGCGTAGAACACCTCGAGCATGGCGCGATCGCGAAGAGATAGTGCAAGTGCAATCCCCGGACGGGCGTTGACGCCCCTTCCTACGCGACCAGACGAACTAATTGATCCGTGGGTGAGCAACGACTCAACTTCGTCGTGGCCTAAAGACTTAGGCAAAATTTTCCACTGTTTCGGAAGCGGAATATTCAAAGTAGGGTCGCGCTCTATACGTTTATCCAAAAGCAAAAATCGATAAAGATGACGTAAAGCCGACAGCTTTCGCGCCACCGATCTTCCATCAACCGAATTTGCGAAGAGTTGCTGCAGGAAATTCCGCACGTCGTCGCGGCGTGCGTTCAGCAGGGTACGCTTGCTGCGATCGAGAACACCGGCGAACTGTGCGATATCGCGAGAATAAGCAGAAATTGTGAGCGCACTCAGTCCCTTTTCAACTTTTAGATAATCGATGAATGAAGAGACTACATGTGAGTTGGCTTCGATACGCACGCATTAAGTATGCGTATTATCGGACATTGCGAGAAGTGTAAACGCAGATTCGGTGGAGCTATCCACTACGGAATGCTCACCGCGACAGAACCGGAAGCCTCTTTCAATACGTCCACCGCGTACAACGCTCCCTGCGGCGTCTCTTCATGTTTGAAATACGAGTAGGTGTCACGCCCGGCGTTCAGGTGTTCATGCACGCGACGGACCATGGCGCGACGTTCTTCGAGTGAGTATTCCGGCTTGCGGTAACGGTAGTAGCAGAAATCCGCGGTCACTACGTCGGGCGTAACGCGTTCTTCGGTTTCAGCCACGCACAGCGCGCGGTTATGTTCTTTGAGACGGGAGAAAATATCATCCGCGAACCAGGATTCGTGGCGAAACTCGAATGCTGCCTGCACGCCGCGCGGAATTGTCGCCATGAATGCTTGCAGCAACGCTGAATCCGCTTTCATATTGGGTGGAAGCTGGAACAAAACCGGGCCGATTTTGCCGACGCGCGCTAAGGGCTCGATCGTGGTGAGAAAACGCGGCAGGAACTCCTCGGTGTTCTTCAGCCGCTTGATGTGTGTGATGACCTGATGCGCTTTGATCGCGAAACGAAAATTGTCCGGAGTCTGGATTATCCATTTCTGCGCGGTCGTATCTTTGAGCAATTGGCGGAACGTAAGGTTCACTTCAACTGTGTTGAGCTGGCTCGCATAATAGGTTAGAAATTTCGCCTGTGCCAGCTTTTCGGGATAGAAAGCCGGCTTCCAGCTCGGATATGCCCATCCGGATGTGCCGACGAACAGTTGCGCCATGCTGAAAGCTTAAACCACGACGGGCGCGAAGATGAAGGGAAGTCGCATTCTTCCTGTACATGCGAAGACTATCTTTTGTTACGTGCCTTGGTTGATTTGCGAGCGGCAGCCGGCGCCCGTCCGAGGCGCGAATTTCTCGTAGATGTCTTTGCAGCGCGTGAGCTTGCCCCCTGCGCAGCCATTTGCAATCCGGCAGCCACCGCAGAGGCTTCGCCTCGGTCAACTCCCGGCAGTTTAGGCAGCTTCTGTTTCAGACTGAGCAGGGGCGCGAACAAATCGCCGAGTTTTTGCATGCGATCTAGCGTCTGGTGAGATTCGAAGACGAGCAGGCCTGCGTCCTTCTTCTTCAAGCAGTGCTCAACTTCGTCCCACGTGATCGGAGTTGAAACCGTCGGACGTTCCCGCGCGCGTAGCGCGTAAACACTGACGGTGGTCTTGTGCTCATCATTCTGGCTCCAGTCGACAAAAATTTTATTCGTGCGGATCGCCTTCTTCATATCGGAAACGATCAGATCAGGATGCTCGTTTTCAAGCCAGCGGGCAAGAGCATGCGCCAGAGGCTTGGTTTCGTCGTAACTTGTCTTCGTGTTCAGCGGGACGTAGATTTGCATTCCTTTTGAACCCGAAGTTTTGGGAAAGCTTTCGAGCTTGAAGTGCTCGAAGATTGTCCGTAGCCAAACCGCCACCTGGCAACACTGAACGATGTTCGCGGGCGGGCCGGGGTCAAGGTCAAACACGATCGATTTCGGGCACATGATCTCCTGCGCTACCGAAAGAGACGGGTGCAATTCGATCGAGCCAAGATTTTCCACCCAGATCAGCGTCGGAAGATCGTTGCACAGGATGTAATTCACGTTGCGCTGATTTCCCTCGCTCCAGATCGGCACGGTCTTCACCCACTCCGGGCGATACTTGGTGGCATTTTTTTCAAAAAACGGCGGCTCGTTCACCCCATTCGGATATCGCTTTAACGTGAGCGGATGATTTTTGAGATGCGGAATGAGAACCGGCGCGATGCGAGCGTAATAGTCAATGACTTGGCCTTTGGTAAATCCGGTGGAAGGGTAGAAAACTTTGTCGAGGTTGGTCAGCTTGAGCTGCTTGCCTTCGAGTTCGATGATCTGGTCGGCGGCCATAAAGTGACTTTGGATGCGGAGGCGTTCTTACGCGGCTGAACGCGACGGCAAAAATCGTGAACCACAGAGGACACCCTTCGATTCCGCTCAGGGCAGGCTCCGTTACACGGAGCAAACCGCAGAGGCGCTATGCGTTAGCTTTGATCATTTGCTCGGCATGCTTCAAAGACGTATCGGTGAGCCTGGCGCCGCTGAGCATGCGCGCAATTTCCTCTGTGCGCTCGTCGCCAGTGATGAGGCGGACCGTGGTTTTGGTTCGGCCGGCGGCCTGTTTCTTCTCGATTAAATAATGCTGGTCGGCAAAGGTCGCAATCTGCGGAAGATGGGTTACGCAAATCGCCTGGTGCGCTCGCGAGAGCTCCTTCAACTTTTTCCCGACAGCTTCTGCCGCGCGGCCGCCAATTCCGGTATCGATTTCGTCAAACACAAGCGTTCTTTGGCCCAAACTGCGCTTTTTGGTTGAGCCGGATTCAACGCTGGCTTTGAGCGCCAGCATTACTCTTGAGAGCTCGCCGCCGGAGGCGATCTGGTCAAGAGGATGCAGCGGTTCTCCCGGATTAGTGGAGATCAGAAATTCCGCTTGATCGAAGCCGTAGGCAGTCCAGTTTGCTTCCTCGTCGGTGCCACTCAACTCAATCCGGAACTGTGACTTCATCGCCAACTCGTTGATCTCAGATTCAACAAGCTTCTGCAGCTTCTTTGCGGCTTCATATCGCTTTGTTGAAATCGAGCGCGCATGCTCCAGATATTCATCTCCTGCGGCGGAAAGATCATTTCGAAGCCGCTGCAGGATTTCGTCCTTATTCTCGACCTCCGAGAGTTTGCGCGAGACCTCAGCTCCGAGGTTGGTGACTTCTTCGAGGGTTGGGCCATATTTTCGTTTCAGGCGATCGAGTAATGCCAATCGATCTGCAATTTCAGCCAGATGCTCAGGCGACGACTCAATGCCCCCGGCGTAATCTCTCAAACTGGCGCCGACGTCCTCCACGCTGATCCGTGCTGAATCCAGTGCCGTGAGGGCTTCTTGAAATTTCGGCTCATAACGAACCAGCTCTTCGATTTGCTTCTGCGCCGAGCGTAAGGTTGCCGACGTGGAGCTTGCTCCTTCGTAAAGAAGATCGAATGCATTCATTGCAGCGCCGTAGATTCTTTCAGCGTTGGCGAGCACTCGCTTTGCAGTTTCAAGGCGCTCGTCTTCTCCTGCTTGTATTTTGGCTTCTTCGATTTCGCGCTTCTGGAATGTCCACAGGTCGACCAGCCTGAGCCGTTCCTGCTCCCCTTGTTGCAGTTCGTCAATGCGCGATTTGATCTGCTTCCATTTTTGGAATGCCTGCTCGACCGGGTCGAGCTGAGTTCCAGCGAATTGATCGAGGAGTTCGAGTCGGATTGTCGCGTCGAATGAGACCAGAGATTCGTTCTGTGCGTGAATGCTGGCCAGGTGCGGTGCAAGCTCCTTGAGGAGAGCAACCGTTGCGGGCTGGTTGTTTACGAACACCCGGCCTTTGCTGGAGATTTCGCGCCGTAGGATCACGCCAGAGTCATCGGTATCGATCCCATTTTGTTCGAGAATACTGCCGACACGCTCTTCCGATCCGGCTTCAACTTCGAATACCGCGGAGACAACCGCCCGTTCTGCTCCGAACCGCACGACATCAGGAGACCCTTTGCCGCCGAGAAGCAGGGCCAGAGCGTCAATCAGTATGGACTTACCCGCGCCAGTTTCACCTGTAAGGAGATTCAACCCGGCGTCAAACTCAACCGCAACGTTCTCGATAACGGCGAAGTTTTCAAGGCGCAGTTCGCGGAGCACGGCTGTCCTGAAAGCGGAGAGTTGAGCGCAGGATAGCACGAAAAACAGTGGTCAGCGGTTAGTGATTAGAGCCTGGAGCCGCTGTTTTCTGTCGCCGGTGCTTTCGCAAAGAGAATCTCGAAAACGAGTAACCCAGCTCCCACCACAATTGCGCTATCTGCCACGTTGAAAGCCGGCCACTCGTACGAGCCGATATAGACGAGAAGAAAATCGACGACACGTCCGCTGAGGAGCCGGTCCCATAGGTTTCCCAGTGCCCCGCCCAAAATTAGCGACAGTCCTACGGCGGTCGGAGTCATAGTGTGGCTACTTCGCCACAGCAGCGCTGAGACGACAACCAGCGCGACAATCGAGAAAAGTACCAGTAATCCAACCTTCCACTCCGATGGAGATTCGGCAAATAGGCCGAAAGCTGCGCCCGGGTTTTCAGCGTGGGTGATATAGAAGACGTGTTTGATGACCGTGATGCTGTCGTGCAGCGAAATGTCCCTGGCCACGAGCCATTTGGTGAAGCGATCAAGAAGGAGTACGCCGAGGGCGATTAGCAGGCTAAATCTGCGCATTATTTATTTCGGTCAATTCTAAGTATTAGATGGTACACGCTCGCCAGAAGCTTCGATCTCTCTCACAACCGGCGCGCACCTTTCGCACAACGTGGCATACGCCGGATCTTCACCGACGCGGGTCGAATAGTTCCAGCAGCGTTCACATTCTTTCCCCGCAGCTTTTGCTACTTCGACTGCAAGATGCCCGGTTCCGTTAGCTGACGGTCCCCGCTGCAACTCAACCTGCGAAACGATGAACGCGTAGCGCAGCTCAGGTTTGTAGCGCTCGAGCACGGGATAAAAGGGATCCGAAGCGGTCACCTTTACTTGCGCTTCCAGGCTCTTCCCGATCTCTTTTTTGTTTCGCGCCTCTTCTAGCGCTTTCAAGACTTGATCGCGGACGGAGAGCAGTTGGTTCCAGTCTTCCTGCTGCTTAGAGTCTTCGGTCGATACGCCGTCACCAAGCACGTCTTTTGCTTCCGGAAATCTGGCCACGTGAACGCTCGCAGGACGGGAATCGAGCTTCGGCAGGTATTGCCAGACTTCGTCACAGGTGAAGCTCATGACGGGAGCGAGCAGCCGGGTCAATGCTTCTCCAATGCGCCACAGCGCAGTCTGCGCCGCTCGGCGGCCCTGTGATCTTTTACCGTACGTGTAGAGGCGGTCCTTGACGATGTCGACGTAAAAGGCGCTGAGATCGACCACGACGAAATGATTCACCGCATGGTAAATCTTGTGGAATGCGAACTCCTCATACCAGCGGATTACGTCAGAGGCAAGCGTCCAAGTTTTCCTTAAAATGTATTGATCGACGGCCTCAAGCTTGTCGAACATAACCGCGTCGTGCGCCGGATCGAAGCCCTCAAGGTTGCTGAGCACATAGCGGAAAAGCTTATTACGGATATCGCGATAGGCGTCCGCAATCCGCTGCATCAGGTTCTCTGACCCGACAACATCTTCGCGGAAGTCGACTGAGGCGACCCACAATCGCACGATCTCCGCACCCATGCGTTTCGCGATATCTACCGGATCGACATCGTTTCCCCGCGATTTCGACATGGCCTGGCCTTTTTCGTCGAGCGTCCATCCGGGCGTAACCACGCCTTTATATGGTGCGCTGCCTTCCGCCGCAAGCGAGCAGAGTAGGGAAGACATGAACCATCCACGATATTGGTCGCCGCCCTCAAGATAGAGGTCGGAAGGCCAGGGCTGGTTTGGCTCATTCTTGCTTTCGACCAAGTAGCTGCATCCCGACTCGAACCAAACGTCGAGAATGTCAGCTTCCCTTTGGAACGAAGCGCCGCCGCACGGACACTTCGCGCCGTCTGCGAGATGGTCGGCCTCAGGTGTGTACCACGCGTCGGCGCCGGACTTCGCAAACAGCGCTACTACGCGCTTGTTCACTTCCGGATCTTTTAGTTCTTTCTTGCAGCTTGTGCAGACGAAAACCGCGATCGGCACACCCCAGACGCGTTGGCGCGAAATCGTCCAATCCGGCCGCGTGGCGATCATATTGCTGATTCGCTCCTCGCCCCACGCGGGGTCCCATTTCACCTTTTTTACTTCATCGAGCGCACGGGAACGGAAACTTCCGCCGCCGGGCATAGGCGTTTCCATCGAGATGAACCACTGCTCAGTGGCACGGAAGATCACGGGATTGTGGCAGCGCCAGCAGTGCGGATACGAGTGTTCAAGCTTTTCGTCATACAGCAGGGCGCCCCGTGTTTTTAGAAGGTCGATGATCGGCTGGTTGGCTTTGAAAACTTGCAGGCCATCGTATTCGGGCAACCCCTTATGAATTTTGCCCGCCGCATCCACATCACAAGTTGGGTCAAGCTTGTACCGCTGCCCGGTCATGAAATCTTCCGCGCCATGCGAAGGCGCTGTGTGAACCACCCCGGTGCCGGTATCCATCGTCACGTAATCGGCGACTACACCCAAGATTTTCCGCCGCTCCCATGGCAGGAACGGATGATAGAAGTACGTGTGCTCCATTACTTGGCCTGGGAACTTCGCAATCGCCTGCGCGTTGGGGAACCCGCACTTTTCAGCAACATTCTTCGCGAGCTTTTCCGCGACGATGTAGATCGCATCTTGAGCCTCAAGCGCGACATATTCCTCAGTGGGATGAAACGCCACCGCCATTGAGGCAGGCAGCGTCCACGGAGTAGTCGTCCAGATGATCGTGTATACCGGTTTTTCTTTTGTGATTCGCGCGTCCGCAAGTGCCGGATCGATTGTGCGCGGATCGGACTCGAGACGATAACGAACATAAATCGCCGGGCTGGTGTGATTCTCATATTCGACTTCAGCCTCGGCAAGTGCGGTGCGGTCGTGAATGCACCAATAAACTGGCCGCAACCCCTTGTAAACAAATTTCTGTTCGAAAAACGTGTAAAAAGTCGCGAGCACAACCGCTTCGTACTCGGGAGTCATGGTCGAATACGGCTTTTCGAACCGTCCCAGAACTCCGATTCGTTTGAACTGTTCGCGCTGCAAGTCGAGATATTTCTGCGCGTATTTTCGACATTCAAGGCGAACGTCCAACGCCTTCATTTGCAACTTCTTGCCACCTAGTTGCTGGTCGACTTTGATCTCGATGGGGAGGCCATGGCAATCCCAGCCGGGGATGTAGGGGGCGTCAAAGCCCGCCATGTTTTTCGACTTGACGATGAAGTCCTTAAGGCACTTGTTGAGCGCGTGGCCAAGATGGATGGGGCCATTTGCGTACGGTGGTCCATCATGCAAAACATAGAGCGGGGCGCCCTTCCTCGCCTCCCGCACCCGCTGGTAGAGGCCCATCTCCGCCCAACGATCCAAAACCTTCGGCTCATTCTGGGGAAGGTTGGCCTTCATTGGAAATGTCGTTTTGGGCAGGTTGATAGTAGATTTCAGGTCCACTCGGCGAGAACTCCAAGCACTTGATATTTCTTCATTATAGGGAGCGATGAAGTGGACGTCTAATGCTTCGACCGCGGGTGGAATGCGAAGTTGGCGAGGCTTCCTACAGCTCCGCCCAGCATTCTCTACAGAACTCTCGCAATAAGTTTTACAGTTTTGTGAAAACTTGTGCGGCCTGATGCATTAAAACTACTCTAAACTTTGGTGCCGAATTCCAGTGTGGGCGTACGCAAATCTTCTTAGCCGAGGTACAATTTCCGCAAGGTTACGTTTATCGAGCGGCAGCATCTAATCTGGAGTGGTTGGAGCCTGATTCGGGTCTATAGGTAAGTGGACGGGTTCCAGAGAGTTAATGGTGAGATTCGAGCGTGTGCAACTTCATTCGGACGCTTGTCACCTAAAGAGATTAGGACGCCGGTATTGGCCGCATAAGAACATGGCTAATGCTGGCCTATTTATTCACGACTCGGGTAATATATGGCAACTTTGGAATTGAAACCACCGCAAAGCACCGCGCCCGAACCCGAACTGAATCTGCTCATGCCGAAAGGCTCGGAGCAGTCACTGTGGAAGTCGCTCGTCCAAAATTTTGAGGACACGTTCTTCCCGAAGAAGCAGCCCCCCCTGGTGCTGACTTCGAAGCCGGTTCCGGTTAAAGATATCTGGGGCTTCTACAATCACAAGAAGAATGCCGCAGCACTTTCGACGATCGGTCACATCATTGTTCTGAGCGCAATTCTTCTTGGCACATACTATCTCGGCAAGAAGGTTGTGGAGAAGCCCAAAGAAACCGTAACGCTGGTCGCGCCCGACCTGAACGTGCCGGTTATGAAGCCCTCGCCCAAGGAAGTTGCTGGCGGCGGTGGCGGTGGAGATCGCGACAAATTTCAGGCCCCTAAGGGACGAATCCCGAAACAGGAGCTTCAGCAGATCACTCCTCCGGCGATCGTGGTTCGTAACGATCATCCGAAACTGGCGGTTCAGCCCACCGTGGTTGTTCCACCTGAGGTGAAGCTGCAGGCGGCGAATACCTTGAATCTAGGTAATCCAACCGCTCCCATACCCTCCGGTCCACCCTCGAACGGTACGGGTTCGGGAGCTGGCATTGGTTCCGGGAATGGCGGCGGAATTGGCGTCGGTTCAGGGCCAGGGGTTGGTGAAGGCCGCGGCGGCGGAATTGGCGGCGGCGTGTTCCGCATCGGCGGCGGCGTTAGCGCTCCAAAGGCAATTTATGCCCCAGATCCTGAGTACTCGGAAGAAGCACGCAAGGCGAAATATCAGGGAACGGTTGTGCTGAGCCTGGTTGTCGGCGCAGATGGAATGCCCCGAGACATCAAGGTTGCGAGGAGCCTGGGCCTGGGCTTGGATCAAAAAGCTATTGAAGCCGTGAAGACCTGGAAGTTCGAACCCGGTACCAAAGACGGCAAACCGGTCGCAACATACGCGAGCATCGAAGTCCAGTTCCGCCTGTATTGATCTAATCGTCGGATTGAAAAGGCCTGACTCCGGTCAGGCCTTTTTACTTTGCCCGCGACTTGCCCGCTGGGGAGGACGCTGCATCCATGAAAACGCGCTAATTAGAACAGTTGTTAGTAGCCGGCCCCTTTCAGGGCCCCGGCATGATCTCCTACCATTTGGGGTTCGCAGTTCTACGTAGATTCTTTGTCTGAGATCAGCGGCAATCCCGATTGGAAATTTTTGGGTGCAAGGCTGTAATAGATCTCGAAGTTGCAACAAGTACGAAACTAGGAGGCACGTTGAGCTCACAGAACTTGCAAGCACAGTACATCGCTGCACTGTCGAGGATCGGTGGTATGAAGGCATCGAGAAACTTGAAGAAACATACTCCTATATTTCAGCGAGCGGCAGCCCCAAACGAAAAACAGGCCCTGCGAGATGCTGCTGACGCCCTCAGTGCACTCTGGAAGATTCCCGCGAAACAACGTTGCAGATAATGGGACGATCGGACGAGAAGATTCTGCTCCGTCACAAAGGACGAGTAAAAACCTTCCTGACGTAGCGTAATCGAAGGAGAAATCCTACTCCTTGAGTTCTACGTGGGTGATCTTTGTAATTGGGCGACCCAGAAAGAGCTTACCGAGGCGTTCAAACTTCTGGGTCGAATCGGTAACAAAAAATTGTATGGAGGCACTATCCAGCGCCTTCTCGCCATTTGGCCTTTGAGTCCTTAAAACTTCCGCCACCGTGAAGGCCGTCGAATCGGCGGAATCCACCAACGCTACTCCGTTCGGAACCACTCGCCTCAGCAGCGGTTTGAGCAAAGGATAGTGCGTACAACCAAGCAGCAACACATCGGCAGAGCTGAAACCACCGCGAAATGCCTCGCCAAGGTAAATCCTGAGCACTTCCTCGGTGATCGGATGATCAACCCACCCTTCTTCCACTAAAGGCACCAGCAGCGGACACGCTTTTTCAAACGCTTCCACATTGAACTTCGCCAATGCATTCCGATAAGCGTGGCTGCACGTGGTAGCTTCGGTGCCGATGACAACAACCTTGCGGTTTCGGGACGCAGCAAAGGCCTGGCGCGCACCCGGTTCGACCACGCCGACGGCCCGCACCGAAACGGCTTGTTGAATCTGCGGGAATGCCAGCGCCGTTGCACTATTGCAGGCGACGACCAGCAGCTCCGCCCCTTGCTGCTCAAGAAACCGCGCTGCTTCGGAAGCGTACCTGGCAACGGTTTCGACCGATTTTGAGCCATAGGGAAGCCGGGCTGTATCGCCAAAATAGAGGTACTCAGCGCCAGGGGCAACTTCAAGTAGAGCTTTAAGGACAGTCAGCCCGCCAAAGCCGGAATCGAACACGCCAATTTTGGGGGAACGCGTCATTCAGAAGGCTTGTCGTCTGCAGGGTGACGCTCATTCATTTCGTCCCCGGTGTACGGACCTTTGGAAACGACCCTTCCTCTGAGTGCCGCCATTACGTCGTCATAGTCGTTTGACCGGCAGCATCCGCCTGGTGGGATCGGGGCTCCATGCGGGCAGGTTTTCGGATGTCCCAGGAATGTGCAGATCTTATCTGTCGCTTCGGGCGAAAGAATGTGTTCGAACTTGCACGCCTGCTGCTCAATCTCAGTTTCGCTGTCCATCGCAAGACTGTCTGTGAATAGCCGCTCGGCGAGCCGATGCCGCCGTATGATGTCTCCCGCGCGCTGGCGGCCCTTTTCCGTGAGTTCGACAATCATGCTGCCGTCGCCGATCGAAACGCCAGCGGGCTTAAGAGCATCGTGGCAGGGATTGACGAACGTTTTGTGATCGTGCTGAATCGGCGGGTGCGGCTGGGTTGCCACCAATCCTAGCCCACGCAACTTTTCTACGGCGATGCTGACCGGCAACGCGCCGTGTACTTCCATGTGCTCGATTTCTGCGATCTGACTGTGTTCGTCGAGCACCCAGAGTTCTTCAAGAACTTCTTCAAGTTGTTCCTCATCCGCCATCGCAAAAACTTCCTGCGCGGCAATCTTCCCGTGGTGCAACTCAATCCGCCGGTCTCCGAGTCGCGCGACAACCGGATCATGGGTCACCATGACAATGGTTCGTCCTTGCCTGTGCAAATCGCGCAGCAGTTCGAGCACGATCTGCTCGTTCATTGCGTCGAGATTTCCGGTAGGTTCATCGGCGAGAATAATTTTCGGATCGTTGATGAGTGCGCGAGCGATGCATACACGTTGTTGCTCGCCTCCCGAAAGCTGGGCCGGCAAATGTCGCGCCCGGTCGCGAAGCCCTACACGAGTCAAAGCATCGAGCGCTTCCTGCTCGTCGGTCATGCTGTGGAAGTATTGCGCGAGCATGACGTTCTCGACCGCGGTCAGATAGGGAATCAGATGAAACTGCTGAAAGATAAAACCGATCTTTTCCGAGCGGACGCGAGTCAGATCTTTATTGCTGAGCTGTGCTACATTCTCGCCGTCGAGCCAGATTTCGCCCGTGCTCGGCCGGTCGAGGCAGCCGATCAAATTCACCAGCGTCGATTTTCCGGAGCCAGACGGACCCATGACGGCGATCCATTCGCCGGCCGTAACATGCAGAGTCACGTCGTCGAGCGCATGGATTGTGCCCCCGGGAGCCTCAGCCCTTGCCGGGAAAAATCTGCTGACGCTATTCAGCCGGATCATTTACTCGCCTCTCAGAATCATAGCGGGCTGAATTTGGCGTAGCAATCGCAACGGAAGCAATGTTGCCAGCAGCGTTACCGCAATCGATCCGATCAGAACCGGTGGCAATACATCCAGCCGGGGCGAAACTGCAGCATTGAAGTTTGCGCGTCCAATCCATGCCGCAATACCGATCCCTGCCAAATATCCGAAAAGCCCCCCTATAAATGCAAGCACCGCAGCTTCTCCGGAAATAAATAAGGCGATGGTCCGATCAGACGCGCCAATTGCCTTCATGATTGCGAAGTCGCGCCGGCGATCGAAAAGCCATCCTGTGAGCGTGGCCAACACGCAAAGCGCTGCGGTGCTGATAATGAAAACTGACGACCACAGAAGCGTGGAGCGGGTTTTGGAGAGGATGTTCGCCTCTCCCTCGGTGACCTGCCGCACCGGATGTACGTCGGCATTAGGCAAATTCCTCTGCAGCGTCGAGAGCAGGGAAGTGACTTCAGTTGCAGACCCATAGGCCGCGATCTCAACAACCGACGGCTGCAAGCCAGTCCACGATTCGAAATCGTTCAGCGAAATGTACACTCGGCTGGCCTCGCCGGCGCCGGTTCGAACGGTTCCGGCGGGCGTAAGCTGAAGGGCGCGTCCTTGGTAAGAAAGTGCGAACCGAGAATTGTTAGGAGTGACAACCGGCGCAGCCGTCACCCCTACAAGTGCGTCGTCTGTATGAGCAGGCCACGAACTAACCGACCACCACGGATTCAACCTTCGCACTAGATCCAGATCCGTTCCGGCCACGACAACGGATTCGCCACTCTCGGTGTGTGCGACTGCATAACCGAACGGAACAGCTAAGGCGCGGTTTCCCACAGTAGACGCAATCCTCGTCAAATCGGCCGCCGAGAAGCTTTCGCCCGCTTTGGCTTCCATAACGATATTCGCGCCGAATCCGCGGAACTCTTTTCGTAGCTTTGCCTGCACATCGACAAATAAGTTCAGCATTGCGGTGGCGGCCGCAGCTGCTACGGTAATGGCAAGCAGCGCCGAAAGTGCCGTACGCTTCCTGAGCACGGCCGCACGCCATAGCATGCGCAGGAACATCGATGGACCTTTGCGGCGGACCTTCATACAATACCCCGCAGTGCGTGTACGGGATCGTACTTCACGCCCATGCGAATGGCGGCCGCGCTGCCAATGAAGCTCACGAGCACGGCAATTCCCAAAACCAATGGCAGTACCACAGGTGCAACGGCGATTGCCGATCCGAAAACTGCCGCGCCCAGTTTGCGAGCAAGCAGTGACCCGGCGACAAATCCGACCAGCCCACCTGCGCAACCTAACAGCACAGATTCAGAAATGAAGATTGCCGAAAGCATGAACTGCCCCGCGCCCAAAGCCTTCATCAATCCAATCTCCTCACGGCGCTCGAACATTGCAGTTGCCATCGCGGCCGAAACTGCAAGGCCGGATGTAAACAGCGCCGCCAGGGTGATCAGCAGCATCAATCCTTCAACTCGCGAGAGGATGTTTCCTTCGTTTTGCTGAACTTGGCGAATCTGCTCCGCATGAGAATGGGGAATTACTTCTTGAATCTGATATGCGATCGACTCCGGATAAGCGGAGCAATACCAGCGGTCGCGGTCAGCTGGGGTCATCTGATCGGGATTGCGGCGCGCGAAAGCGTCTTCGGGCTTGGTTCGAGCGCTCACAAAAATCTTATCCACCGCTCTCGGCTTCCCGAGGAGTTCTTGCGCGATGAAAAGAGGCGCGACGATCTCGTGATCCTCGATGCCGCCGGTCGAGAGAATTCCCACAACCCGATACTGCTTTCCGTTTAGTTGAAGGTTTTGTCCCGGGTCTATATTCCGCTCCGCGGCGAGCCGTTCCCCCACTAGAACATCGCTCGAGTCATCTGCCGGCCACTCGCCCTGGACTTTCCACCATGGAAATGTTCCCCGGGCTCCGGTTGTGAAGTCTTCCTTTCCGAATGTCAGCTTCTTTGAAAAATAAGTTCCGAGGAGAGTGACATTGCTGTCCCCGAGGTTCGCGTTCACCGGCAGTTCAGGAGTGAAGGCCGTGATGTTGTTACGCCAAAAAATTCCCTTGATTTTCGGCAGATCAGCTTCATTCAAATAAGCCCCACCCGAAGGCTTCAGGTTTACGCTGCCAATTTGCACCTCGAGCGTGTCGTCCTGTGGGGTTACCACCAGGTTTGCGCCATAGCTCTGTAGTTCGCGATTGATCTTGTCGCCGATATCGGTCGCAACAGCGATCATCGCAGTGGCGACTGCTGCCCCGAGCGTCACCGCGACCGCAACGAGCAGCTTGCGCCGCGTCTGCCGCCGGAATGATTCGTAGACGAGTCGGATAAACATTGGTCTAGTGCCTGCAGCTGAAGTCTTCGTTCGTGCACCGTCTTGTCCTTTGTGGTGAAACGTCTCTCTTTGGAGTTAGACAGGACGTTATTTCTGGAACAATTTGGCTCGCGCTGCGAGATCAGCTTCCTGAATCACGACTGCGTCGCCGTTTTCCGACGAATGCAACGGAACTGGATTGCATCCTCCCGGTGTTCCCACCGATTGCCCATTGATCGGGGAAGCACAATTTTTGCAGACCAGTCCAGTGGGCCCTTTGAAAAATCCCACCGAACCACAGATTTCGCATGCGTCGAAGATGGCAACCACTTTGCCGTCCGGTTTTTTATAAAGGAGAAAACGTACGTCCGTGCCGTTCTCGCGCGCAACAAACCGGTGAAGATCCCCATCAGAAATTTGCTGCATCGGAATGCTGACGGCGCCATTGGTGAAAGTAACCGGGGTCGCAGGCGAAAGCGCGTTCACGCTCTTTGCATAGATAAATTCAGCCGTAACCAGCACAATAAAGAGGAAGGAGGTCGCGTAAACCGAAACCATCCAAAGGCGCTCTCGGCGCGCGCTCCAAAAAGCTTTACGTTTCTGTGCCGGGGATTCCGTCAACGGTACCGGCTGGCGCCGACGCGCTTCAAACAGCACCATCAGAGCCGCGAGCGCAAGAATCGTGACGAAGAAAAACCACTCGTTGCTGACAATCGGCCCAATCAGTGCCATCTCGCGCTTCGATGAAGGCAGTACGCCATATTCCGACAACTCATGCAATCCGGAAACCAGCAGTTGCGCCGCCACAAAGAACAGAATGACCGTCGTCACCCGGAAGAACTTCTGCAGATTTATCCGAATGCTGCCCTTCACGAACATTACGCCGAATACAACCGCGGCAAGAACTCCGAGCAGCGTGCCCATAAAGCTCAGGAGCGCGCTGGTTTCTAACGAGACCGCCGACAAGATCAAAACTGTCTCTGCCCCCTCGCGCAGCACCATGAGAAAAACGAAAAGGAACACTCCCAATTGCGAGCCGCGCCCGGCCAGCGAGCCAACTTTGCTTTCGATTTCACCTTTCAGTTTCTTTCCCGTTTTCATCATGAAAACGATCATGGTGGCGACGAAAAACGCCGCGGCCAGCATGACCCAACCTTCGAACAAATCTTCGTTTAAGTTGAAACGAGAGAGAAGAATCGCCACCCCGATGCTTGCGATGAACGCCGAAGCGAGGGCTGCGTACACCGATTTGCGAAGGTCCTGCCGCTGAATCTTGTTCAGGTAAGCTAGGGTGATGCCAATGATGAGCGCGGCTTCGACGCCTTCGCGTAAAGTGATAATGAATGCTTGCAGCAAGTAGTGGATCTCCATAGTTGCAACTACGTCGCAACTAGGTCTCTGTATTAAGAATATCTGCCGCGGAATAGGCGCGTCAAACTACAGAATTGACAGATACTTCTTCGCGACTTCGAGCTCCGGAAACGCCCTTTCCTCGGCCTGAAACTCCGAAGAGTGGACGCATCGCCGGCTGCCCTTCAGCGTGACCGGATGCTTCAGGTGCAACATCTCGTGATAGACGATGTACTCGACCGCATATCGCGGAACGCGCGGATGATCGAACACCCGGCTGATGACAATTGCATTGTGCGCCGGATCGTAGTGCCCCAACCGGTTGCGAGCTCGTTCGCTGCTCCACGTCATCTCCGGACGCGCCAGCAAGCCATGAAAGAAGCGCAGGTTTAACTGATCGAAAATCTCATCCAGGTCGTACGCCCGCCCTTGCGGCGAATCGATTCGCTTCCAACCTCGCACCTGCCGCACTAGGTGCGCTTTCTGCGTCATGTGGTGTGAAGAAACATAGCGCCGGTAACGAGAGGCATGTCCGCGATCAACTGGCTTCCGGTACATCTTTGCCAACAGAATGTGTGCAATTGCCCGAAGCACCGACTCCGGCGCACCCTCAAGCAAGTCCGAAACACGCACCAAAAGCTTGCCCTCGCGCAGCCGGATCGTATTGTTGATGTTTGCAAACCGGAAAAACTCCACTTTCAGCTCAGGGATGGGAGACTGAGGCCGAAGCTCACGGTAGGTTTGCTGGAAAATTTCTATGATGCCGTCGCGCACTTTGATTCAGAGTAGCACGGGTGTTTACTCTGGTTGCTGCGAACCATTCTTACGATTCTTTTTCTTGTTCTTGAAGGTTTGTTCCTGCTCGGCCAGCAAATCGCGGTGATCTTTGGCGGCCGAGTCGACCGCGTCAAGTGCGCTGCCGATCAGGAAATCATCATCGCGCGCTTCCTGGGTATTGCGAAGCGAGGACTTAAACGCACGGATCTTGGCTCCGAACTCCGTGTCTGCCTCGATGACCGGCTTCAAAGCTTTGCGAAGATCGGATCCGCGATCGGCGTAGGTGTCGACGTTTGTATTCAGTTCATCGTAAACGTCGAGAAAATCCTGCAGTGCATCGCGCGTCTGCGATTCACGATCCGTCGCCTTCGTGTGGGCATGAGTTTGCTGCATCTTGTCAAGCCGCGCACGCGCAAACTCGATGTAAAGCTTTAATCGCTCTTCGGGCTCCTGCGCGGTATCGCGAAGTTTGTCGATCTCGGCATCATTCAATGGATCCCGGTGGTGGGTCTGGCCGGCGGCAAGGCCCAGAAAGGCAAGTACAACTAGAGCAAGAGCCCTCATTTCTTCAGTCCAAACATGCTGTGCAACAATTCTGTGCGAAAACTCTCAAGTTTATCGATCGCCGTCTGTATGATTGGTTGATCGTCGGCATTCGCGTTCAATTTCAAATCGCGCAGCCGCTCGGATATTTTCCGAAGATCGATTTCCGTATGCTTCAGTTTCTTCCCGGAGTGGATCGCAGCGGCGTGCGCTTTATCTGAATACTTCACAATCTGGTCGAGCGCAGAACGGCCCTGGTCAGGTTTGTTGGCGTCGTATGCAGCAACCGTCAGTTTTAATTCCCGGTCCGCAACTTTGACGCAAAGGTCGGCTTGTTTTTCCGTGGGAGCAGCATCGGCGCTTGCCATCAACTGCTCAAGCGTTTCTTGCCGGCCAAATGCCAGCAGGCTGGCTGCGAGCATGACAACGACCGGTCCAATGCATCTCCTGTTCATCGAGTTATTTTTTGGGCTCGATCGCAATCAATCTGTGTTGCGCCTGCCACTCCTGGTCGGGATATTTCCCGCCCGCCATATCCAAAAACTGATGATAATACCTGGCCGCATCCTTCGCGTCCCGCAGGTGATCGTATGCCGTCGCGCGCAAGAAAAAGCTCATCGGATTTTCGGGAAGATACTGCGCCCGAATATCCGTGGCCTTAATTGCCAGCGGGTAATCTTTGTTTTCACTCGCCGCGATCGCCAACTCGCCGTATGCCTCTCCCCACTGCGGCTTGAGTTGCGTGGCTTTCATCAGCTCTTGCTCGGCTTCAGCAGGCTTCTTTTGCTTCAGATAAATGCGGCCGAGTCCGAAGTGCAAGGTTGCGTCACTGGGAGTAGAAGCGAGAAGGTGCGTGTACAGCCTGGCGGCCTGGTCATATTTCCCGGCGCTGGCGTAAAAGTCCGCCAGGTCGCGTTGCGCCTTACTGTCGGAAGCATCAAGCTTCAGCCCAGCTTCCATTTCGTTAGCAGCTTCGTCGTTCTTTCCCTGAATTGCCAGCATTCTCCCAAGCTGAAAATGTGTGCTGGCGTCATTGGGACGGAGCGCAACCAGCTTTTTCAGAGTCGCCTGCGCATCATCGAACTTTTTTTCGCGCATGTAGAAGTTGCTGAGAGCAATCAGGGCGTCAGTAGAGTCAGGTGTAACCGTGAGCGCCGCCTGATATTCACTCTCTGCGTCTCCCATCTTCCCTTGTTGCTCAAGCAAGCTGCTGGCGATCAAGTGAGGTTCGGGGTCTTTGGGATCCAGGGTCGCGGCCTGACGAAAAGCAGCGACGGCTTCATCCGGCCTGTTTCTCCCGAGCACCCGACCAAGTGCCATCCAGGCGCGTTTGTGTCCTTGTGTGGGATTTGATCCCGGCTTCAGGGTTGTCGCCGCGCGCAGATATTGCTCCGCCTGGGGATCTCCTGCATCAGCCAAGGCAAGGCCCAGATTCAGGTTCGACTCGAACACATCGGGCTTCGACGCAACCGATTTCTTGTACGCGGCAATCGAGTCCTGATTTTTTCCCTGCGCTTGGTACAGGTATCCGAGGTCGTACCAGGCGGCGTAGCTCTCGGGATAAGTCTGGAGATATTTCTTCAGCAGCGGCTCCGCGCCGGAGTAGTCGTTTTTGGCGATGTCATTTTCCGCTTCGGTCAGCACCGCAGCATTCGGGTCCTGCTCCTCAACCGAGTGATGGCGCACAGTTTTTCCGCTGCTCTGCCCGAAAGCGGCGGACGCCAGAAAAATTGAGAGTGTAATGGCCGCCGCAGCGAGAATCTGCGCGGGGATGCGCGACACTAGCTTATCTATGACCATTTGAACGCGAAGCCCCGCTCCCGTTCAGCACTTCGGCGAGAAACTGTCCGGTATAGGAATTCTTCAACTCTGCGATGTCCTCCGGCGGTCCTTCTCCTACAATGCGCCCGCCACGCTCGCCGCCTTCCGGACCGAGATCAATGACCCAGTCGGCGGTCTTAATAACTTCAAGGTTGTGCTCGATCAGCAGGATTGAACCTCCTGCTTCAATAAGACGCCGGAAAGCTGAGAGTAGTTTACTGATGTCGTCGAAGTGCAGCCCGGTCGTCGGCTCGTCGAAAATATAGAGAATGCGCCGCCTTGCTGCGGGCTTTAGCCCACGCGCCGCAGCCGCCGGTTGCAGGTGCGCCGCAAGTTTTACCCGCTGCGCTTCGCCCCCCGAGAGAGTGGTCGCCGATTGCCCCAGCCGCAAATAGCCCAATCCAACTTCATCCAGCATTCGGAGCTTGTCCGCAACTTTGGGAGCGCTCGCGAAGTGATGCATTCCTTCGCGAACCGTCATCTCCAGCACTTCGTGAATATTTTTTCCCCGGTACCGGACCTCGAGCACTTCAGGCTTGAATCGCTTGCCCTTGCACTCTTCGCAAATCAGCTCCACATCGGCGAGGAATTGCATTTCGACTACGACCGTGCCATCGCCTTGGCAGGTTTCGCACCGGCCTCCGGGGACATTGAACGAAAAATGCCCCGCCGAGAATCCGCGCTTGTTCGCCTCCGGAGTGCTGGCAAACAGCTCGCGAATTCCATCGAAGGCCTTGATGTATGTAACTGGATTCGAACGCGGCGTGCGCCCGATCGGCGATTGATCGACGAGCACAACTTCGTCGATGAACTCATCGCCTGTTATTTCGTCGAATGCCGGAGAGCTAACGGGTGCCGCATTGCTCTGGTTCTTTAACATGCGCAGGCCTTGATACAAGACGTCATGAAGCAACGTGGATTTCCCGGATCCCGAAACGCCAGTGATCGCAACGAGCATCCCCAGCGGAACAGTGACATCTATTTTTTTCAGGTTGTGTGCCCGCGCGCCGCGAACCGTGACCCGCTGCCGCCCCGGCTTGCGGCGATTGGGCGGAACCTGAATCCGAAGCTCGTGCGCCAAATATCGCCCAGTCAGCGATGATGGCGTGTGCTTGATCTCTTCATAGTTTCCGCTCGCAATCACTTTGCCGCCATGCTCCCCCGCCCCGGGGCCAAGATCGAGAATGCGATCACTGGCGCGCATTACGTCGCGATCATGCTCGACTACCAGTACGGTGTTGCCCAGGTCACGCAGGCCATGGAGGATATTGATTAAGCGGCGTGTATCGCGGCTGTGCAGCCCAATGGATGGTTCGTCCAAAACGTAGAGTGTTCCAACCAAGCGCGATCCGAGCGAGGTCGCCAGTTGAATTCGCTGCGCCTCGCCGCCGGAAAGAGTAGAAGTCAACCGGTCCAGCATGAGGTATTCGAGCCCCACATCGATCAGGAACTGTAGCCGCGTACAAATTTCGATAAGAAGCTTGTCAGCAATGTCGGATTCTTCGCGGCGAAGTTGGACATGATTAAGAAACTTCACCGCCTCCTCAACGGTCATCGAGCAAACTTCGCAGATATTTTTCCCCGCGATCCTCACTTGCCGTGCTTCTACGCGCAGCCGGCTCCCGTTGCAGTCGGAGCAAAGCGTGTACCCGCGATATCGGCTAAGAAACACGCGTACGTGCAACTTGTATTTCTTGCGTTCGAGGTATCCAAAAAAGCCGCGAATGCCAGGGAACTTTTTTGCGCCATCAACAATCACCTGCCGCTGCTCCGGAGCGAGCTCTGCCCAGGGGACATCGAGAGGAATGCCAACCTGCCGCGCGAACCGTTTCATCTCTGTCGCATACGCGCGATATTTCGGTTTGGTCCACGGCTCGACAGCGCCTTCATCAAGTGACTTCGATTTATCCGGAATGACCAAATCGAGGTCGAAATCGATCGTATTGCCGAATCCTTGGCAGCGGGGACACGCGCCGAACGGATTATTGAACGAGAAAAGCCTCGGCTCGGGCTCCTCGTATTTCATGTCGCAGTTCTTGCACTCGAAGCGTTGGGAAAAGCGAAGCAGGCGCGAAGCCTCATTCTCCCGCGGGGCCGTTTGAAAGATCACTTCGCCGCTTTCTCGAAAGCCAGTTTCAGTAGCATCCACGATCCGTGCGCGCGAATCTGCTGAGACCGCCAAACGATCAACCAGCACGAAAACTGGCTCGGAGAAATTTATGTCAAGCAGCGACTCGGGGGTTGAGAACTCGAATATTTGTCCATTCTGAAATAAGCGGTTGAATCCTTTTTGCCGCAGTTCAAATAGCCGGGACTTTGTGGAATCCAGAGTGTTCTCAGACTTAGCAGTTTTCTTCCCCTTACTCGCACGTGCTTTCGCTGTCATTCCGAGCGAAGAAGATGAATACGCTTGCGGATTCGTCTTTGAGGTCGAGGGACCCGCTTTTCCGGATTCCACCCCTAGCGGAAAAAGCACATTCAGCCGCGTTCCTTCCGGTAAGGCCAGCACTGCCTCGGCCACTTCATCGACGGTGTCTTTCTTCACCTCGGCGCCACATTTCAGGCAATAAGTTCTACCCACGCGCGCGAACAACAACCGCAAGTAGTCGTAAATCTCGGTTGCGGTCCCGACAGTCGATCGTGGATTTCGCGTCGTATTCTTCTGCCGAATCGCCACCGCAGGAGCGATTCCTTCAATATGGTCCGCATCCGGCTTCTCAATGCGCTCCAGAAATTGGCGGGCATACGCCGAAAGCGACTCCACATATCTCCGCTGCCCCTCGGCGTAGATAGTGTCGAAGGCAAGCGAAGATTTTCCCGATCCTGAGACTCCGGTCACGACCGTGAACGCATTGTGTGGAATTTCGAAGTCGATGTTCTTGAGATTGTGAGTACGTGCGCCGCGCACCACAATTGCTTCACCCGGCTCCTTCTTTACTGGAGGGGACACATTTGACGAGGTAATTACGCTGGGATCAGAAGTGGACATCGTAAGGCCGGGACACTGGACGCGCGGAAGGCATACAGTCACCTTCGCGAATGTCGCCGAATCCTTCTATTATAAGCGGCTGCCACACCCTGCCGGGCGGCGCGCGAAGGACGGACATGCTAGAAGTTAGTGCGAGTCTGAGGGAGCATCCTTCAAATAGCCCGCGCTCAGCGTACCCTTCGCCTTTGATATAGGCAGAAGCGTTGGGTAGAACTGAACAAACGTCGTGTCCACGGCCCCATGACTGGCGTGACAGGAGTAGCACGCCGCTTCTTTCGGCACCATCTTCGCGGTAGCAGAATCATCAAAGCCAAAAAATGCCCATTTTCCTGGAAATTTAGCTTCATCCTTCACGTGAACTTCAAGCCCCATCAAATCGCCCGTCTGATAGTTGCCGTTTTGGTTAATTGAGCCTTTGCTTTGCGCGCCGCGCACCTCGAGAACCAGCATCGTCTTATCGGGCCACGTGCCGGTCTGGATAAAAGAGCGGTACGCCTCCGGATTGACGAATACGTTATCGAACATGTGGTGGTCCATTCCCGCCGATTGAGCGGCCGGAGTGTAACTCATGTCGATGCCGGTACTCAGGTAAATCCATTCGCGGTAATTTTGCGGACGCTTCATCTGACCGTCGGCGGTGTACTCGGGTGTATTTGCCGGCGCGGTAGCGGTCTGGTTGAAGGCGGTTATGGAAAGGAAGAGCAACAAACTCACGATGACTAGTTTGACTCTGGTGGACATATTCCAGAGTTTCGCACATACGGGGAGTTCACCCCATACGATTCTTTGCATGGTCCTGTCTAGGTCAGCGTCCGAATTGAAGCAGGGCGAAGATGTAAATCCAGAGCGCGCCCATGAAATGCCAGTACCAAGCGGCAACCTCAATCACGATCCGGCGGTGCTCGATGCCGCGATGTAGCAGTGAAATGGATCCCGCATAAAGAAGCACGACCAGTCCGCCGGCTAGATGTACGGCGTGCGCTCCGGTCAAGATATAAAAAAAAGGACTCGGCACGCCGGTAAACATATGGAAGCCTCTCGCCATGAGTGCGCTCCACGCGGCCCATTGACCAAAGAGAAATAAGATTCCTAAAACAATCGTGATCCCAAGCCACGGAATCCTAAGCTCTCGTTCGAACGCTATCCCCGGAATTGAGCTGACGGACGCGAGTACCATTTCGCGCGCAACCGACCGCCGCGCCATTTCAATGGTGAAACTGCTGAACAGTAAGACGATTGTGTTCAGGAGGAGGAGCCTAAACGGAAGGGCAACCGGAACCCAGCGTCGTATATAGGTGCCGGTATTCGAATCAAAAATGACCGTTCCGTTGCGAAAAAGAAAGAACACAACCGTCATGGTCACGAACAGCATGCAGATTGACACTAGCGCCAGCAGCAGTCCCAATCTCGCCCGGTACAAACGCCGGCCGTAACCGTAAGAGCCATCGCCGGGGTTGTTGTCTCCGCCGCCTCCGTGCGCGGGAGGATGGACTCCGCCGCCTCGATGCCCAGACTTCGGCTTCTCAATCGGAATCGGAGGAGAGATAACTGGCATAAACCCGGCTACTTCGATGATTTCGCAAGCGAACGCACGTACTTGATCACCTGGTTAATTTGCGCATCACTCAGCTGATCGCCAAACGGAGGCATGTTCGTTTGCCCGTCGTGAATGATTTTATGCAATTCTGCATTCGTTTTTTTCTGAACATCTTTAGAGCGGAGATTGGCAGCTTGCAGTTGTTTGCCCAAAGGTGTGTTTCCGGTTCCGTCGGCGCCGTGGCAGAGAACACATTTAGATTTGAAGGTAGCTGCACCGGAATCGCTTTGCGCCAGTACCAGGTTTGGAAATGCTATAAGCAGCAGGATGGCACAAAGATGAATCCACTTTGGGCAATGAAGGCTTATTGATCGTTTCACCAGGTTCCTCCGAGAATTGAATCAGCCGGCGGAAAGCGAATCTCCTGACCAGCCGTAGACCGTCTTAGATCATAACGGAGGCGAACAGGTTTCAGCGCTCCGGTACAATTCTGGCTCTATGGCGAAAAAGGACTCGGGCACTGGGCACGGCAGCAAAGTCTATCGACAGAAGATGAACTTCTGCTTCGGATGCGGGAAGGCCAACCTGCACGGTATGCACCTGAATTTTTCTCTCGATCAGGAACGGCGGCGGTCTATTTGTAATCTTCGTCTTACGCGGCGCTACACCGGCCCACCGGGGCATTGCCATGGTGGAATCATCGCGACCATTCTCGATGAAGCCATGAGTAAGCTGAGCAAGTTGCGGGATGTTGTCGCCGCCACTTCGCAGATGAAGGTTGACTACCTCAGGCCTGTGCCGTTGAGCCGGCCTCTGCGGGTGGAGTCGCGCGAAATCAGCAAACGCGGAAGACGGCATGTGCGCATGGCCGAAATCGTCGATGAGAAGGGAATGGTCCTCGCCCGCGCACGAGGGGTGTTCGTAATCATCGATCCTCACCGCGTGTTCCTGCGCCGAAAGTAGCGAGCTCCGGGTCGTGCCTGGCCGTGCCCTTGCAATCCAGGTCCATCCGGCGCAGAATGCCTCGGTCGCATGCGTCAGGCGAACGACTCCCGCCCTCTAGCAAAATTCCTCCCCGCGCTCATCCTGCTCACCGTCAGCTTCATCATCAATTACATCGACCGCGGAAACATTTCTGTCGCCGGACCGCTGATTAAAACCGAATTCCATCTCGATGCCACTCAGCTGGGCATCTTGTTCTCCGCATTTTTCTGCACTTACACGGCGATGCAATTTTTGATCGGGTGGCTCGTCGATCGATTCGACGCCAACTGGATTCTTGCCGGTGGATTTCTGCTCTGGTCAGTTGCGACCACCACGACTGGACTCGTCAGCAGCTTTGCGCTGATTTTGGCGATGCGCTTCATTCTGGGTATTGGCGAAGCTGTGGCGCTTCCCTGTGGATCGAAGATCCTCGCCCTGCATTTGCCTGAACACCATCGTGGCTTTGCGAGCGGTATGGTGATGTCCGGACTGAAATGGGGCAACGTAATCGGAACCCTCGGTGCCGGCTTACTGATGGCTGACTTTGGTTGGCGGCGTGTCTTTATAGGTGTCGGATTGATCAGTCTGGTATGGCTTCCTGCCTGGGGCCGGTGGATGCCCAGATGCGCAGCCGAATCTTCAACTTCAAACACAGCCGGCCCGCGCTTCGGAGAAATCCTGATGCAACGGTCGTTCTGGGGGACCAGCGCGGGGCACTTTGCAACCAACTACTTGTTTTATTTCATATTGACGTGGCTGCCGTCGTATTTGGTGCTGGAACGGCATTTATCGATCAAGAGCATGGCGCTGGTCGCGGGCCTATGTTATGGCGTCGATGCGGTCTCGGCTGTCAGCACCGGATGGCTGCAAGATGTCGCGATTCGCGCTGGGCACTCAGCAACCCTCGTGCGCAAATCGGCGATGGTAGTTGGCTTCGGAATGGCTGCTGTCGGCCTGGTGGTTACTCCGCTCGCAGGGGCGAATTCGTACATTCCCTGGCTGCTCGCCGCTGGCTTCGGATGTGGCATGACCGGGCCGGGCCTATATACGTTTCCGCAAACGCTCGCAGGCCCAGAAGCAGTCGGGAAGTGGTATGGCTGGCAGAATGGGTTCGCAAACTTTGCCGGCATTACTGGCCCAGCACTCACTGGATTCGTCCTTCAGCACACCGGAAAATTTCTAGGCCCCTTCGCGATCACTGCTGGAATATGCATCGCTGGAGCGCTCGCCTGGGTATTTATTGTCGGACGAGTAGAACAAGTCAAGTGGTCACAAACACGAAGTCTTGTGGTCTCAGTAGTTGACTGGTAAAGGCCTTTTCCTGCGCAGGCTAGGTCGCAATTCTTGCAGCCTCAGCTGCATATGCCTGGGAACTCTGCCCCTAACAGCTTTTGGGTCTCAAAACTCATCTCAGGCTGTAAAATGGATAGTAGTTCGCCCGTCCCTCACGGTCGCAAAAGGTATCCAAAATGTCCCAGAAAAATGGTAATTCGTCGAGCTCCAGCACCAGCCTTCGCCTAAAAACCGGCCTTGCCGAAATGCTGAAGGGCGGCGTCATCATGGACGTCACGGACGCGCGGCAAGCGGAGATCGCCGAAAAGGCCGGAGCCGTGTCGGTGATGGCGCTTGAGCGCGTGCCGGCGCAAATCCGCGCCGAAGGCGGGGTTGCACGTATGGCCTCGCCCAAGAAGATTCGCGAGATCATGGCGGCGGTTTCGATTCCGGTTATGGCGAAGTGTCGCATCGGGCATTTTGCGGAAGCGCAAATCCTTGAAGAGCTCGGCGTTGATTACATCGATGAAAGCGAAGTTCTGACACCTGCCGACGAAGCGCATCACGTGGATAAGCATGCGTTCAAAGTTCCATTTGTGTGCGGCGCACGCAACCTGGGAGAAGCATTGCGGCGAATTGCTGAAGGTGCGGCCATGATCCGTACTAAGGGCGAAGCTGGCACCGGCGACGTGGTGCACGCGGTCAAGCACATTCGCCAGATCGTGCAGGACATGAGAGTTCTCACTGTGCTCGGCGAAGAAGAACTGTATGCCAAAGCCAAAGAGCTGCAGGCGCCATATGAACTGGTGAAGCTGGTCGCGAAAGAAGGGAAGCTCCCCGTACCGAATTTTTCCGCCGGAGGCATAGCCACCCCCGCCGATGCATCGCTCGTGATGCAGCTCGGCGCAGAGGCTGTCTTCGTCGGCTCGGGAATCTTCATGGGCAAGCGAACGTCGTGTGTTCAATGCGACATTGATGCCAGCAAGCATTCCTACGACGACAGATGTGCCTTCGCCGCGCCCGCCGAAGCCGAGAAGCGCGCCCGCGCCATCGTGAGAGCCGCGACACATTACAACGATCCTAAAGTGTTACTTGAAGTCAGTGAAGACCTAACCGGCGCGATGAAAGGCCTGGCCGTCTCCGCAATGGACGAGGCGCAGATGCTGCAAACCAGGGGATGGTAGAGACTCGAACTTGGCTGGGGAGGGCACAAAGCAGCGTGATCCAAATTCGCGGTCAAATGCCGAAGTGCGCTTTGATCCAAGCAGTAAGGATTTCTTGTCCGATCTGCGTGCCCACTTCGCGCCGCCAGCGAGAACCTTTGAAGCGTTCTTCTTTATCCATTGATTCACGCTATTTCCGGGCTTCCCGCTGTCGGCTGCGATCGAGTCGGTAAGAGCTTGTACATCTTGTTTTTCAAGACCAGCGCCAATCAAAGCCTCATCAAGAGTCTCCCGGTTGCCGACCGTAATAATTGTCTGGTGCTGCGCCGGACCCACCTTCGCCCGATCAAACGCGACGGTGGTATTGCCCCCGGTATTCTGGAAAACGATGTTCTGAATTCTACTTGCTGTTTCCCCACGTTCGATGTTTGGAAGATTTGTGTAAGAAGTGCCGAGCTCATCTTTGATCTGGAGCGCCATGTTCAAGGTTCGATTGCGAATCGTGTCTAGCATTTCGGCGACCGCGCTCGCAGATATTTCCTGCCAGGCGGCGTGGCAAATAAACCCCCCTTGCATCAACCTGTCCTGATAGTAGGCGACCATATTACTGGGCCAGGAAAAAGTTAGGGAGCCCCGGGACGAGTTCGCGTCACGTTCATTGAGAACGTCAACGTACGCTGTGACAGATTGAAGCAAGTAAACTCTCTCGGCGAACTCACGATGCTCCTTTTCCAATACAGCCGGAGGAATGAGATGGTGGTTATATTGAGCCCAACCTGGGCCAAGAAAATTACCCCTCGCCAATGCCGTGATGATTCTGTATTCGGGAACATCCTTTCCGAACTCGTAACCGTTGAGCTCTTGGTTTGCCCAAGCCTTCAATTGATTGTTCTTTAGCTCATGTCCGAGAAGTAAGCACTTTCGCAGTATGTCCGGCAATGGTTGATCGCCATTTATAGCCAGGTTGATGATGTCATCTAGCAGCGCGGACATTGAGTAACATGCTATTACAGATGGTCGGCTCAGGCGATGCTTTCGGAATCATAGCCACTGCGCTATTTGGCCCAGTACCCAAACATTACCCAATTAGGTTTTGCGTCATCGCGAAGTCCCGCGCATTCACTGGCGGGGCGAGTGATATAGCGTGCAAGGCGAGCTGATCATGTGGGTGGGAACGCGATAAACCAAAGCCCCGCTAGTCAGGCGGGGCTCAATTATTGCCAGTTGGTACGCTACTTGCCAAACTCTATTCTAGCATTGCCGACAAATCTCAAGCCTATGTCGAGGGCCGTGCGGAGGACGACGGAGTCGAACCGTAATGGCTGACTAGGCCACTCGACTACTTGGCAAGTAGCGTCCAGTGCCCACTGGCAACGTCCTCCAGGCGCGACCTGCCTTCACGCAGTATTGGGTCAAGTCCGAGCGGGCGCAAGTCCACGAAAGTAGATACATTAATTCCCGAAACAGGAATCGTGCGAAGTGCGAGCAGCCTCTCACACCATCCGGATTCCAAACTCAGCGTTGATTGCCGGCATGCGTGAGAAGTCAGGGGGGCCGGGCTGCGCGAAGATCTCGGAGCAGCGTGCATAGAAGCGATCGAAGCCCCCGGGGCTCGAGAGCACCCAGTGTCGTCCAGGCTGCTCGCCCAGAACTTCAAACGTGTGCGCCACGCCTCGCGGGATATAGACCACACCGCCAGGCCCTACTTCCTTCCATTCACCATTAATCGAGAAGCGATAACGGCCTTCGATAACCAGAAATAGCTCTTCCTCGCGCGTTTGAACATGCGGCGGAACGCGGCCACCGGGTGGCACAGTTGCGAGTCCTACATTGAGTGCGCCGCCGCTCTGTTCGGAAGTAAGTTGAAAACAGATTTCATTTCCAAAGGCGCGCACTACGACGCCTTCGCCCGGCTGCGAAATTACCGCAGGGCGGCTTGGCTCGAATGAGTCGGCGGGTGCTGGTGATTTGTCTGCGGCATCAGGTTTCATGCGGTTATTCACCTCCTAATGGCTTTGATGCCTACCTACGAATAAGGTTCCCGTTTCTCGATGTCACATGATCTGCGTTAAAAAAAGGCGGATCGAATCTATGAATCCGACCTGGCTTGGTTTGGCTGAAGCGTGGGTGATATTTACAAGCGTTGTCACGGCAATCGACAGACGCAATGAGATGATTCGCGCGAGATCCCTCGCTCGCCCGGTAAATGCGGCGAGCTTCGGGATGACGCATCGGATATACGGTGCCTGGATTATGACGTGTTGCCGCGGTTTTATTGCAACCGTGCCGCGACTCGGTCGCCCCCTCAGGGAGAGCTCGTCTTCACCAATTGTTTGAATCGTTTGTTCTCATCGTCTTCAACAATCACAACGGTTAATTGCAGATCCGTAATTTCAGATGGCTCGATATAGGCTTCGGCGAGGACGATCACTTTGTCGCCGGGGTGGAAGTGGCGGGCTGGCGGGCCGTTCAGGCAGATGACTCCACTGCCGCGTTCTCCGCGTATAACGTAGGTTTGCCAAACGACGGCGTTTGAGAGGTTATGCACATTCACCATTTGGAATTGTTTAATTCCGCTGGCTTCAAGAAGCGCTTCGTCGATGGTGATAGAGCCGACGTAGTTCAGATCGGCTTCAGTCACGGTAGCGCGATGGATTTTTGACGTGCAGACTCGGATGAGCATAGATCCATTATGTCGTATGTCTGAATCGGCGGATGGCGCAGCTTGCAGAACGCAGGCGCGAGGTCGGCAGTAGAATCGCCCATTCCGGCTCGCGAGGCGCGCGTGATAATGGTGTGAGAGATCAGCATAGACTTCTGCAAGCTCGGGCATGGTTGCAAGAACGCCAAACACGACCACGAAGCCCAGCAATACTAGAAAGACCAGTTCGGGGGCCCCTCGTCAAAATTCGAAGAGGCTCATCCGGGCTTGAACATCGGATTCGCGAGATCATCCTAAGCTCGCTGCTGAGCGGGGTCACACCGACAACAGGAGTATTAGCCGGTAAAGCGAATGAGCCTCAAGCGAAGGTTCTCGCGAAGATCGTAAACTATAATATTCGGTTTCTATCTCACTGCCTGGAGACAGCTGAATGGCGGATTCATACAACAGCGTGCCGGTGCCGCGTGATGGCGCGCGAATCAATTATCAATCGCGACGGGTCGAGGTTCCGAATAACCCTATTATTCCGTTCATCGAGGGAGACGGCACAGGACGCGACATCTGGAAGGCCTCCGTGCGCGTTTTCGACGCCGCCGTGCAGAAGGCTTACAGCGGAAAACGTCGTGTGGTGTGGTACGAAATCTTTGCCGGCGAAAAAGCCAAAGCAAAATTCAACGATTGGCTTCCGCAGGAGTCGGTCGACGCAATTCGCGAGTTCCGCGTCGCGATCAAGGGGCCTCTGACGACACCCGTTGGCGGTGGGATTCGTTCGCTGAACGTGACGCTCCGTCAGGTTCTCGATCTTTACTCCTGCATCCGGCCGGTGAAGTACTACAAAGGAACGCCGTCGCCGGTGAAGAATCCTGAGCGGATGGATGTGGTTATCTTCCGCGAGAATACTGAGGACGTTTACGCCGGAATCGAGTGGGAGCAGGGAAGCGCCGAAGCTGCCAAGCTGATCGAGTTCTTAAACAAAGACATGCTAAAGGGCGGCAAGAAACAAGTCCGTACAGATTCAGGAGTCGGCATTAAACCGATTTCAATTTTTGCGACCAAGCGCCTGGTGCGCATGGCGATTCAGCATGCGCTTGAAAATGGGCGCAAGACGGTCACGCTTGTTCACAAAGGAAATATTCAGAAGTTCACGGAGGGTGCGTTTCGGAAGTGGGGATACGAACTTGCGACCGAAGAATTTCGCGACAAGGTCGTCACTGAGCGTGAAAGCTGGATTCTCGAAAATAAAGATAAGAACCCGAATCTATCCGCCGAAGACAATGCAGCGTTGGTAGAACCGGGACTTGAGTTTGCGCCGCCGGAATTCCGGAAGGCGGTTGCGGAGGAAGTTCGCACCGTGCTCGATAATATTTATGCGACACACGGCCACGGCGCGTGGAAGAAGAAGATCATGATCAACGACCGCATTGCGGACTCGATTTTCCAGCAGGTGGTAACGCGTGCGGATGAATATTCGGTCCTTGCGACTCCGAATTTAAACGGCGACTACATCTCCGATGCCTGTGCCGCGCAGGTGGGAGGGCTGGGAATTGCGCCCGGTGCTAACGTTGGCGATGGCTATGCGGTATTTGAAGCTACGCACGGCACTGCACCGAAGTATGCCGACAAGGACGTGATTAATCCGGGATCGGTAATCCTCTCCGGTGTGATGATGTTCCGCTATTTGGGATGGAACGAAGCGGCTGACCTGATCGAAAGTGGGCTTGAGCGTACCATCGAGCAGAAAAAAGTGACGTACGATTTTGAGCGCTTGATGCAGGGCGCGACCAAAGTGAGTACCAGCAAGTTTGGCGATCACATTATTGAGAACATGAGTGCCGGAGTGCTCACACCTGCCTGAATAGTCTTCACCGCGGAGAACGCCGAGAGCGCAAAGAGATCACGTCTGGGACGTTTCTCGGCGAAGTCGGCGGTGAAGAAGTTTTGATTCTGAAAGGAATAATTAATGCGCAAAAAAGTAAGTATTGTAGGTTCGGGAAACGTAGGGGCGACAGCCGCACATTGGATCGCGTCGAAAGAGCTTGCCGACGTTGTATTGATCGACATTGTCGAAGGTGTACCACAGGGCAAGGGACTTGATTTGCTCGAGGCCATGCCGATCGAAAAGCGCGATTCATATATCAAGGGGACAAACGACTACGCTGATACTGCGAACTCTGACATTGTCGTGATTACAGCGGGCATTCCGCGCAAACCAGGGATGAGCCGCGACGACCTGCTCAATACGAATTACAAGATTATGCAGGACGTGGTCAGCAAAGTTGTTCAGCATTCGCCGAACTGTATTCTGATCGTCGTCTCGAACCCGCTCGATGCGATGGCACAAGCCGCGTACAAGCTGAGCAAGTTTCCTCGAGAGCGCGTAATCGGGATGGCGGGCGTGCTCGACTCAGCTCGCTTTCGCACATTTATTGCCGATGAATTGAAAGTCAGTGTGGAGAACGTCACCGCCTTCGTGCTCGGCGGGCACGGCGACACCATGGTGCCGTTGCCGAGATACTCTACGGTCGCAGGCATTCCGATTACAGAACTGATCGCCCCCGATCGTCTGGCGAAATTGGTTCAGCGCACCCGAGATGGCGGAGCAGAGATTGTGAAATATCTGAAGACCGGCTCGGCCTACTACGCACCTTCAGCAGCAACAACAGAAATGGTGGAAGCCATTCTCAAAGACAAGAAGAAGATTCTGCCCTGCGCGGTCTGTCTCGAGGGTGAATACGGAATCAAAGGACTTTTTGTCGGCGTTCCGGTGAAACTCGGCGCAAAGGGAATCGAGCAGATTTTGCAGATCACCCTCAGTGGCGAAGAACAAGCTGCGCTAAATAAGAGCGCCGACGCGGTGAAAGAGTTAGTGGGAGTGATTGGGGTATAGCGATACCGAGAATGGACCATGGTCTTGGACTACGGACATCGAAGCAAAGTGTCTCGGCATGCTGGACAGGTTCGGAAGGCGCGCACGGTCACCGCGGACAAGCATCTTGCGGAATTGCAGGGAATTCGAGTCTTAGCAAACAATTGACGGGGATCACTTGACCGCAGTCCTAACCAACGCCCGCACCGCACCGGTCGAAATGCCGCCATCGATGAGCAAAGTTTGTCCGGTTACGTAGCGGCTGGATTCTGACGCAAGAAACACAATTGCTCCATCCAGGTCGTTAGGCAGGCCGGGGCGTTTAAGTGGAATGCGGTCGCAGAGATATTCAACCCACTCTTTATCTTCATAGAGGACTTTGTTCTGCTCGGTGCGAAACCAGCCAGGAGCGAGACAGTTGACCGTGATGCCGTACTTTCCCCAATCGTCGGCCAGGCTCATGGTCAGTTGGCGAATGCCGCCACGGCTGGCGCCGTAGGGACCGAGCCCCGCATAACCTGCAACGCTGGTTACAGAACCTACGTTGATGATGCGGCCATAGCTTCGTGGAACCATATGCCGCGCGACGGCTTGCGCCACAAAAAAACTTCCCCGGAGATTTGTATCGAGAATTAAATTCCAGTCGTCCCAAGTCACCTCGAGCGCGGGTTTGCGAACGTTACATCCGGCATTGTTCACAAGGACATCGATGTGACCAAACGCCTCGCGCGCATCTTCAACGGCCTGTTCGATGCTCTTTTGATCTCGAACATCGAGTTCGAGAGAGATCGCCTTGCGACCGAGTGCTTTGATCTCTTGCTCAAACGACAAAAGTGAGTTGCGATTGCGGCTGGTGAGCACAAGATCTGCGCCCGACTTTGCCAATGCACGCGCAAAATACTGTCCAAGGCCGCGGCTGGTTCCGGTGATGATTGCAACCTGGCCAGTGAGATCGAAGAGACCACGATTGGTTTCGGGAGTACTCATGCGATTTCCCCGGGGGCGAGAACAACCTTCATCAGATTTGGCTCGCGCGCGTGCAGGCGCTCGAACCATTGCGGACCTTCATCAAGCGGCGCAACTGCACTGATGAGTGGCTTCACATTGATTTTGCCGCCGCCCATCAATTCAATGGCCCGCGGGTATTCTCCACACGAGGCGCAGGACCCTTGCAGGCGAATCTGGCGGGAGACAACGACTTGCAAAGGAATAGTTACCTCCGGCGAAATGTTTCCTACGAGCACAACCGTCCCACCTTTGCGTGTGCAGTTGATCGCACATGTTACTGCTAGATTGTTTCCCACGGCTTCGATGACGACATCCGCTCCGACTCCGGAAGTCAGCCGCAGAATTTCGGGCAGCAGTTCCGGACCGGAACGCAATACAGCAGTCGCGCCGAGCTTTTCGCTTAGCTTCAGCCGGTTCTGATCTACATCCGTTACGAAAATGCGCGAATATCCACAAGCTGCGAGCGATTGCTGGACAAGAAGCCCGATCGTGCCCGCGCCGACTACCAGGGCGGTGCTGCCGGCCCGTTTCGGTGCAAGTGCAACGGCATGCAGCGCGACCGAAACTGCCTCCAATAGCGCCGCTTCGTTGAAAGAAAGGTTTTCCGGCAAATGATAGGCAATGCGCGATGGGACAACGACGAATTCTGCGAACGCTCCGTTGCGCCGGTAGTCGCCACAGGAGACCCCAAGCACCTGACGGCGATCGCACAGGTTGATGTCACCGCGGCGGCAGTTCGGACAATCGCCGCAATAGACGGTGGAGTCAAACGTGATGCGGTCGCCTCGTTTGAAACCGCTGACGTTCTTACCCACTTCGGAGATGATTCCCGCGGCTTCATGTCCCATCACGATCGGCGGAATTCGCCGTCCTGAGGAACCGTCAAAGCCATGAACGTCGCTGCCGCAAATTCCGCACGCCGCCACTCGCACGAGAATTTCATTGTCACTGAATGCCGGCACGGGAATGTCCGTCACATCCAGCTGTCGATATTGCGAGAGCAGCAGAGCTTTCATGGATTGAAGTTCACTCTAGCATGGTTGCAGATAGAGCGGCGCAATAGAGAAAAGCGACCCGCGAAGCGACTAAACAATGAGCAGCGAGCAAATCCGCTCGCGCTTCTCAACCCCCATCAGCTTACCGGTGGTTGCGACTCAACTTGCCCACTGCACCAGGGTGTAAGACCTGGGGGGCACTTCTATGGTTGTGTGATCTTTTCCTGCGCCCAGCTTCTCGAAGGGCTGCGGCTTCACACGTTCGGGAGCATCGAAGCCGTTTACTGCTTTCAAGTCATCACCGGTTAGCACCAACGAGGTGAGCACACGCGAAGGTGTGCGGTCTTCCCAGACAAGCTCGATTTCTCGAGATTTAGACAAATCGCGATTCAGGATGAAAACTGACGTTTGACCATTGGCGTCGAGTGTAGCGGCAGCATCGACGTAGGGCACTGGCTCCATCTCCTCCACTTTGTAAGTAGGCGATTGCACCAGCACTTCGAGCACGTTGCCTTTTGCATACTGGAGCGCCCAGCTGTAGGGGTAGTAAATGGTTTGGCGAAATAGCCCATTGGCGTTGGTCATAATAGGCGCGATGACGTTCACAAGCTGAGCCAGGCACGCAATCTTAATCCGGTCCGCATGGCGCAACAGTGTGTTGATCAAGCCGCCGACCAGAAGCGCATCTTCCAGGTTGTAAATCTCCTCGAGAAGATGTGGGGCTTCCTTGCGATGTCCATTTACCGCGTCTCCAGTGCGTTCGCGATACCACACATTCCACTCGTCAAATGAAAGCCATAGTTGTTTCGGAGAGCGTTTGTGCCCCTGCACAAGATCGCAGACCGCGAGCGTTTCCTCGATCTGCTTGTCCATGGTCAGATTCAGAGCGACATATTTTTCGCTGTTGCCGCCCGTCTCTTCAGGAGTGTTACCGAAATAGCGATGAAGAGAGAGGCCATTGACCCATTCGTAGCATTGCTCAAGCACTTCACGATCCCATTCAAGATAGGTGGGCATGAGAGGGCCGCTCGATCCACAGGCAATCAACTGGACGGTGTCGTCTACGTATCGCATCTGGCGCGCCGCGTCTTGTGCTTTCATTCCATATTCAGTGGCGGTCATGTGGCCAATCTGCCACGGGCCATCCATCTCGTTACCAAGACACCAGTGCTTCACATGGTACGGTTCGGCATATCCGTGCTTTCGGCGGAGCTCGCTCCACTCGGTTCCTTTGTCAACGTTGCAGTACTCAACCAGCGCTGCCGCTTGCTCGGGAGTTCCTGTTCCCAGATTCAGGCCCATCAGCGGCTTGGTTCCGGCCAGCTTGCACCACGCCATGAATTCATTCGTGCCGAACTGGTTGGATTCGAGAGTGTTCCAGGCCTTGTCGAGCACCACCGGCCGATCCTTCTTCGGGCCAACTCCATCCAGCCAGTTGTAGCCAGAAACAAAATTCCCGCCGGGATAGCGAATGATTGGAACGGCGAGCTTTTTGATAGCTGCAAGAACGTCGGTACGAAAACCATTTGCGTCAGAAAGTTTATTTCCCGGGTCGTAGATGCCTTCGTAAATGGCGCGCCCGAGATGCTCTAGAAATGAGCCGAACAGATTTGGGTCGATAGGAGAAATCGTTCTTCGCGAATCGATCAAAATACGTGAGGGTGCGTTCGGATTAGAAGATTGTGTTTGAGCACTCAGCAATCTGCCGAAAATAGAGTTTGCGGAGCATGCCATTCCAGCTTTTGCAGCTCCTCGTAAAAAACTCCGCCGATCGCTTAAGAAAGTCATTGCGCCTCTCACGGTTTGAATTTAGCCAAGGTAATTTTCTGGCCCGGAGCGAGAACTTAGCATATTTGGACCGGAAAAGTAAACGTTTACACTATTCAGAACAAGGTTAGTTGAGCACTTCGGCTTAAAATCTGCCCTGCCAGCGGTAATCTTTTATGGGAGAACTCACAACATGAAGCGACGGAACTTTTTGAAGACCAGTGCCGCTGCGGCTGGCGTGCTCGTTTTGAAGTCTTCACGGCTATCGTTTGCGCAGAGCACGGATGCGCGCATTGAAATTTTGCTCGATGAGCCACTCGGAACGATTTCTCCGAATATTTACGGACATTTTGCAGAAAACCTGAGCGGCGTGATTTATGACGGTATTTGGGTTGGCAAGAACTCGAATGTTCCGAACGTAAACGGAATTCGAAAGGAACTCGTCGACGAGATGCGCAAAATTCACCCGCCACTGGTTCGTTTTCCCGGCGGCTGTTTCGCCGACAGCTACGACTGGCGCGACGGCATTGGTCCAATTGACAATCGGCCACGCCGCACGAATTTTTGGAATGGAGGCGAAGCCCAGAATGCGCCTGCCGCACATCGCTACGATCCGAATCGGTTCGGCACAAACGAATTTGCCGAGTTCTGCCGGCTTATCGGCGCGCAGCCTTACCTTGCAGCGAACTTGCGGAGTTTGCCGGCTGAGCAGTTCTACCGCTGGGTGGAATATTGCAACTCGCCTGCGGGGAGCACCACGCTTGCCGACGAACGCGCGGCCGCTGGTTTCAAAGATCCGTTTAACGTCCGATATTGGGGAGTAGGCAACGAGTCTTGGGGCTGCGGAGGGAATTTCACTCCTCAGGAATACGCGGTCGAATATCGCAGATACACGGCCTGGGTGCCTACGTACGGAAGCGAGTTGTCGTTCGTGGCCTCAGGCCCGAATGATGACAATTGGGATTGGACGCGAGGCTTCCTGGAAGAGATCGTTCGTAAAGGACCAGACCAAGTCCGCGGTATCTACGGTCTGGCGCTGCACTACTACGCCTGGAACCTGAGCCGTGGCAAAACTCGCGACTGGGTTCAGGGTAAAGGCGACGCGGTGAACTTCGATGCCGTTGATTGGTATGAACTGTTACGTCAGGGAGACGAGATGGAGTCGCTCATCAATGGACATTGGCTGGTGATGGGCGAATTCGATCCTGAGCACCACATCAAACTTGTCGTAGATGAGTGGGGGCCCTGGTATAAGCCTGGCAGCGAGCTAACTCCAGGTGATCAGATCGAGCAGCTACCGACGTTGCGCGACGCTGTATTCAGCGGCATGACTCTCGATACTTTTAACCGCCATCCCGACAAGGTCGGCATCGGTTGCTGTGCGCAACTGATCAATTGCCTGAATAGCCTTTACCTGGCTCACGAAGATAGATTCGTTGTAACTCCGGTGGGCCATGTATTTGCAATGTACGCCGACCATCAAGGTGGTCAAAGCCTCCGCGCCGAATTTTCAGCTCCTTCGATTCACTATGATCGCGATGGCCAGCAGGCGAGCTTCTGGGGCTTGCACGGGTCAGCGTCACTTCACGATAAAGAGTTGGTGATTACTGCGGTAAACCCGAATGTGAAAGACTCAGTTGAAACCCAGATTGCGGTTCGTGGCGCGAGAATAAAGTCCGGCTCAGCCACAGTGCTTACTGCGTCTGACATTCACGCGCGCAATACGTTCGAACAGCGTCAGACAGTTTCACCGAAAAACGACGAACTCACGTTGAATAGTGGCAGTGCGGTATTCCGTTTTGCTGCAGCATCAGTTACGAAGCTCAAACTTCAATTAGCTTGAATAAGAAAGGGCGTAGTGGCCTCGCTTACGCGTCAAACTTACCTGGCGCTAACCTTGCAATCGTAGAGTACAATACGCGGGAAACGTTTACCTACTAATCCACTCTTAACTATGGACATCAGGGAAATAGCCAAGCGCGCCAAGGTATCAACCGCTACGGTTTCACGTACCATTAACCGTGTCCCGACTGTTGACCGCCAGCTTGCCAAGCGAGTTTGGAAGGTAATCGAAGAGCTTGGATATTATCCAAATACTCAAGCGCGCGCCCTCGTTTCCGGCAAGACGCGCATCTTCGGCCTGATCGTTTCAGAAATCACTAACCCATTCTTCCCTGAAATCGTCCAGTCGTTCGAAGATATTGCGGTACAGCACAACTATGAAATCCTGCTCACTTCGACTATTCATGATCCCAAGCGAATGGAGGGCGCTGTCCGCCGGATGCTCGAGCGCCGCGTCGAAGGGGTAGCCATTCTTACCTTCGGCATGGAAGAAGCTTTACTCGAAGGCTTGCGATTCCGCAAAGTGCCGCTGGTCTTTGTTGATGTTGGTCCGCCGGTGCCGCGAGTCAGCAATATCAAAATCAATTACGCGAGCGGAATTCGTCAGGCGGTGCAACATCTGGCGGCTTTGCGTCATGAACGAATTGCGTTCGTAACGGGTCCGCTGGCACTCAAGTCGGCGAAAGCTCGCAAAGAAGCATTTGAGGAGTCATTGCGCGAAATAGGAATTCGTCCGGAACCGGAGCTCATCATCGAGGGTGACCATACGATGGAAGGAGGAATGAAAGCTCTGGGTCATCTTGCTAAACATAAGCCCATCCCAACGGCAGTTATGTGCTCGAATGACCTGACCGCGATCGGAGTGATTCGCGAAGCTTACGATTACGGGATTCAAGTCCCTGAGCAGCTTTCAGTGGTTGGCTTTGACGATGTCAAACTCTCGCAATTCATTACGCCGCCGCTGAGCACGATTCGCATGTCGCAGTCGGCCCTGGCCCGCCTCGCCTTTAGGGCCTTACTGACGGATGTTGAGCGCGATGTACCTGCCGAGCAGGGGACAGAGTACAGTCTCGACACTGACCTTGTTCTTCGAAAATCAACCGCATTAGCTCAGACTGCTAAGAGCTAAATGCCCCGTCAACGGTTCGATGATTGCGAAGTGAGCTTGCGGATAATTGCTGCCTCGCGCTCGCGGTAGGGACGGCCATCGGGATAAAACACGTCATGAAACCAGACCGGCGGCGGCTGTAGCACGTACGGTTTTTCCCACGAGTCCCACGGCAAGTAGGTCTGCGATTTGCCGGCCACGAATCCCCAATTAATGGCGGCAACATGATGCTGTTTTGCAATCGGCAAGATCGTGTCGAAGGTGCTGCCTACAGGGCGCGCCATGTATTCCGTACACAACAGCGGGCGATGATAGATCTCGAGCCATTGCACATGCTTCTCGAAATCTTCCGGCCAACTGTAGTTGTGAAACGAAATCACATCGGACTCTTCCAGTTGCACGCGGCCAATTGGGTCCAGCGTCTCCGGCGATGACCAGTCGCCCTCCCATAATCCGCTGGTGAGAGGTTGCGATGGGTGCGCAGATCGCGCCCAGGCGAATACCTTCGGCAAGAGCGCCAGCACGTATTTCTTCTTGTCTTTCAACTCGACTTTGCCGTACGCGCCGCCATTGGTGTTCGAAGGCTCATTCCACACATCCCAGGCGAGAACTCGCGAGTCGTTCGCGAACGCGCCAACTACTCCTTCAACGTAAGCTTGTAGCCTTGGCTCCTGGCTCGGATCCGCCAGTGCTTTCGCCCCGGGACTCTGAACCCATCCGGAGTTATGGACTCCAGGGATCGGAGGATGTTGTGGGCCGAGTTTGGGGTAGGGATCCCAACAGGAATCAAACAGGACAAAAACGGGGCGGATGTGGTGCTTTGCGGCTATGGTCAAGAACTGGTCGAGCCGTTGCTTAAAACCTGGCGAATCCTGCTGCCAAAGTAAATCGTGGAGAAAGACCCGCATCGTGTTCATGCCCAAGCCCTCTGCCCAGCCGAATTCGCGATCGATTTCGTGCGGATCGAAGGTGTCGGCCTGCCACATCTCGAGTTCATTAATCGCCGAAGCAGGAAGAAAGTTACTTCCGACAAGCCATGGCTCGTGCGCGTACCAGTCGTTGGCCTTGGCTTCGCTCCAGCGGTCCGAAGAATTCTGGGCATGAGCAAAGAGATTCAGTAGAAAAAATAAAAGAAGATAATGAGATGTCTTTCGCATTTGTCGTCCTCAGGAGATTTGTGCATTCTATGCCGACCCGAAAGGATATAGAAAGGCAATGCTGCAAAGTAGCGCTGGCGAGTAAACGTTTACAAAGCACCTCGGATTAGAGATAATGCCCCGTTGCCATTCAGGATTTCCAAACTGACTTCAAGAGCTAGGGAGGATTGCGCCTGGTGCGGTTCATCGCCCCGGGCGCGGCGGCACGAATAATGCCACGTCATTCGGGTAAATTGTCGAGCAAACCGCTGGAGAGGTTGCGGGTGGAGGTGCTCGAAGCGAACCTTGAACTGGTTCGCCGCGGTCTGGTGCTTTACACGTTCGGCAACGCGAGCGGCATTCTGCGCGAAGAGGGTTTACTGGTCATTAAACCGAGCGGCGTGCCATACGAAAAGATGAAGCCGCAGCACCTGGTTGTGACCGATCTCGAGGGCAAAGTGCTCGGTGGTAATTTGCGTCCTTCGTCAGACTTGCCAACTCACGTTGTCTTGTATAAACATTTCCCCACGATTGGGGGCGTCGTACACACACACTCAGAATATGCGACCGCATGGGCGCAGGCGCGGCACGAAATTCCGTGCTTCGGTACCACCCATGCGGACTATTTTCATGGCTCTGTCCCGGTTACGGAACCAATGCCCGATCAGGAGATTTCGGGCGCGTATGAGAAAAACACGGGTACGGCGATTCTTCGAGCTTTTGCCGGTAAAGACCCAAAGGTTTACCCCGGTGTTCTAGTCGCGAACCACGGACCGTTCGCCTGGGGGAAAACAGTGACGGATGCTGTCCACAACGCGGTCGTATTGGAGTCGCTGGCCCGGATGGCATATTTCACGGTTGGCATAGATGCCCAAGCTAAAGCGATCGGCAAGGCATTACACGATCGGCATTTTCTGCGGAAGCATGGGAGCACCGCCTACTATGGTCAGGCGGCCTCGAAAAAATGAAATCTGAGGTGCAATGAGCAGCTTTGAGCGGTAATCACTAAATCGGGTTATTGGAGCTTCGAACAATACGTAGAGATCATATGAACATTGATAAACGAATGACGATGGGGCTAATTGTGGGGAACCGGGGATTTTTCCCCGACCACCTTGCTAAAAGCGGTCGAGAGGAGATGATTCGGGCCCTCGACAAGGCTGGAGTTGACGTAGTTGCGTTGACTCCAGAAGAGAGCAAGTACGGGGCGGTCGAGACCCGCGAAGAAGCGAAACGCTGCGCAGAGCTATTCAGGAAAAACAGCGACAAGATTGACGGTGTTGTCGTCACACTTCCTAATTTCGGTGACGAAAGGGCGATTGCCGATACTCTCCGTCTTGCGAATTTGCGCGTGCCGGTTTTGATCCAGGCCACGCCCGATGACCCGAAAAAGATGACCATCGCTTACCGCCGCGATAGCTTTTGCGGAAAAATGTCAGCCTGCAACAACCTCCGGCAGTATGGAATTCCTTACTCAATAACTACGCTTCATACCGAAGCGCCGGATTCTGCGGAATTCGCGAAGGACCTAACGTGGTTCGCAGCGGTTTGTCGGGTGGTGGATGGTTTTCGCAACCTGCGAGTGGGCGCGATCGGCGCGCGTCCTGCCGCTTTCAACACCGTCCGCTATAGCGAGAAAATTCTTGAGAATAACGGCATTTCTATCGAGACGCTCGATCTCTCCGAGGTGCTTGGCCGCATCAGTCGAATGAAGGACAGTGATGATCATGCTCAAGCGAAACTTGCCTCGATTAAGAAATACGTCGATGCCAAAGATGTGCCGGAAGCAGCTCTTATAAAGATGGCGAAGCTAGGCGCGGTCGTCGATCAGTGGATGGCCGCAAGCGACGTGCAGATCAGTGCTGTGCAGTGTTGGACTTCACTCGAGGAAAACTTTGGAGTCGTTCCGTGTACGGTCATGAGCATGATGAGCAATGAACTGCTCTCGAGTGCGTGTGAGGTTGATATCGCTGGCGTGCTGGGCATGCACGCGCTACGGCTTGCTTCCGGAACTCCGTCAGCGCTGCTCGATTGGAACAACAACTACGGGACCGACCCGAATAAGGCAGTGTGCTTTCACTGCTCGAACCTGCCGAAGCATTTCTTTCGCTCGGTGAAGATGGAATACCAGGAGATCATTGCGGGAACGGTCGGCAAGGAAAACACGTACGGTACGTGCTACGGAATTATTAAACCAGAGAAGATGAGCTTCGCGCGGTTTTCTACTGACGATTTGGATGGAAAAATGCGCGGTTACGTTGGCGAGGGGCGTTTCACGGATGACCCGTTGAACACTTTCGGGGGAGCAGGCGTGGTTGAAATTCCAAAGATGCAGAAGCTCCTGCACTACATTTGCGAGAACGGCTTCGAGCACCACGTCGCCGCGAACCTTTCCACGGTAGCGGGTGCGGTTCACGAAGCTGTGACTCGCTACATGGGTTGGGATACGTATTGGCACGAAGGACCAAACGCCGCCTGCTGAAGTTTGGAGAAATTGCCGATGGCAATCGTTGCCGGGGTTGATTTCGGAACTCTCAGCGTTCGCGTCTCGGTTGTCGACAGCGAACGCGGAATGATTGGATCTGCCGTTGCAGAGTACCCTCTGCATCGCAAGCGCGAAGATCCCGAATACGCGACCCAATCACATGACGATCACATGCGAGCGCTCGCGGAGGCCATGCATGCTGCGGTCAGGCAGGCTGGAATTTCAGGGGAGCAGATAGAAGCGATTGCGCTCGATACCACCGGATCTTCGGTAATTCCTGTCGATAAAAATCTTAAGCCGCTTGGCGAGTACTACTTGTGGTGCGATCATCGCGCGAAGGGCGAAGCGGCCGAGATCACTGCCGCCGCGCACCACGAACGGCTCGAAGCCATCGATTGGTGTGGCGGCGTGTACTCCTCGGAATGGGGATTCTCGAAGCTGCTCCATTGGCTGCGGCATAATCCCGACAAGCGCAACGAATTCGCCAGTGCCTTCGAGCACTGCGACATGATCGCCGCAACGCTTTGCGGAATTACAGATCCCAAAAAAGTAAAACGCAGCATTTGCGCCATGGGCCACAAGTGGCTGTGGAACGCCAAGCTCGGCGGCCTGCCTGGAGAAAAATTTTTGGTGAAAGTGGATCCGTTGCTTGCAGGGGTGAGGGAGAAACTGCAAGGCGAATACACGACGTCAGATCAGATCGCTGGAACTCTCGCGCCGGAATGGGCAGAAAAACTCGGCTTGAAAGCGGGCATTCCGATTCCGGTTGGCGCCTTTGACGCTCACTGGGACGCAATTGGCGCGGGCTGCCGCACCGATGACATGGTGAATGTCATAGGCACGTCGACCTGTATCATCGGGATTACACCTTCACCAAACCTGGTGCGCGGGGTCTGCGGTGTGGTGCAGGGAAGTGTTCATCCGCACCTAACCGGTATTGAAGCTGGATTATCGGCGGTGGGAGACATTTTCAACGCGATCGCCGCCCGAGCCGGGACCGATGTTGCGACACTGAGTAATGGACTCGAAAAATACCGTGCGGGACAGACAGGCCTGTTAAGAATGACCTGGGACAATGGGGACCGTACCGTCCTGGTCAATCCGAATTTGCGCGGGATTACTCTGGGATGGAATTTGCAAAGCACCGCACAAGACGAACTCTTCGCGGCGATCGAGGGCACTGCACTCCACACGCGCGTGATTTTCGATCGCATGGCCGGGAATGGAGTGCGGGTGAAGCGAGTCATCAACGCCGGTGGCATTCCGCAGAAGAACGAAGTGCTGAACCGCGTGTACGCGAACGTGCTCGGTCGGCCGGTATTGGTTCCGCAAAAAAGCGTTACCAGCCTGGGTTCGGCGATTTTTGCATTTCTAGCCGCGGGAACGTTTAAAACAATCGAAGAGGCGCAAGACAAAATCTGCCCGCCACATCGCACCTATGAACCGAATGCTTCGGAGCAGAGCGTCTATAACGAGCTGTATCGAATTTTCAGCCGATTGTACTTCGCCTTCGGCGATTCGCGCATGGAAATGGGCGACGTTTTGCCCTCGTTGATTCGTTGCGCGGAACGCTCGATCTCGGCGTCAACATCAACGTCGCAGTGAATGTGATCCCGGATAGCGGCAAGGACGTTACTTCCGTCGCAATATCTTCGCGATCTCCGGCAGACGGTTGAAGACGGCCACACAACGCAGCCACAGCTTGTTGTCGATCGCCGGATAGCCGCTCACGATCGCTCCCGCAGGCACATCATTTGGAATACCGCTTTGCGCGGTGGCGATTGCGCCGTCGCCAATTTTGCAGTGGCCAGCTACGCCAACCTGGCCAGCGAGAATCACGTTTTTCCCAACGTCAGTGGATCCTGCAAGTCCTGCCTGTGCACAAAGCAGAGTGTCTTCTCCGACGCTTGAGCCGTGTCCAACCTGGACTAAATTGTCGATCTTTGTTCCTCGCGCGATTCGCGTTTCACCGACGCTGGCGCGATCAATGCACGCATTGGCCTGGATCTCTACGTCATCTTCAATGATAGTCGGACCTGATTGGACGATTTTGTGCCAGCGGCCATTGTCGTCTTTTGCGAAACCGAATCCATCGCCGCCCACAATTACACCGTTTTGCAATACCACGTTATTACCGATGCGGCAGAATTCGCGGACGACCGCATGGGAATGTGCGAAGAAATTGTGTCCAATCTTTGCGCCGCGATAGATGACGGTATGCGCCAGTAAAATCGCGTTCTCGCCAATTTCGACATCTTCACCGATTACGACGTAAGGCCCGATGTGTGCTCCCGCGGCGACCTTTGCTGAAGGATGAATGATGGAGGTCTCATGAACGAGAGGCGCGTACTTTGGCGGCTGATAAAAAAGTTCGAGCGCGCGGGCGAAGTCGAAATAAGGATTTTTGCTGCGCAGCATTGCAGTCGAGATAGCAGGGAAGTTCTCGGCCACGATCACCGCCGACGCTTTTGTCGTTCGTGCGGCGGCCGCGTATTTAGGATTCGCACTAAAGGTGAGTTGCCCCGGTCCGGCAGTTTCGATTCCCGCAACTCCTGTGATCTCGGTTTCCGGCGAGCCATTTTCCAGTCGCGTGCCGAGAACGCGATTGATTTCCGATAGTTTCATTTTGCAGACGATTGTAAAGGCAAAAGCCTTTAACCGCCGCGATCGCATAGGAATAGAGAAGACGAGTGCAGAGGGGGGCCTATGTTCTCCGCAAACTCGGTTCCTCTCTGCAACTAAAGGTTTTAGCCCAAAAACTGAAACTTGCACCGATCTGTGCTCCGGCACTATCTAATGATGACCGATGTCTTCCTCGCCCAAACTCACTTCGAAAGGCTCTCCCCGGCCCAATCTCGGAGCGGTGATGCCGCTGGTTTGGGACCTCGTGCGGCCCCGAAGAGGCCTGCTCGTGCTGGGTTTCTTTCTGATGGTGATCAACCGGCTCGCTTCTTTGGTGCTTCCTTATTCGACGCGCTACGTGATCGACCTGGTCGCAATCAAACATCACATCGAGCTACTCAAGCCACTGGTGCTGGGCATTCTCGCGGCGACGGTAATTCAGGGCATAACATCTTTCTCATTGACGCAGCTTCTTTCGAAAGAAGCCCAGAGGCTGATCGCTGAACTTCGGCAAAGAGTTCAGTCGCACGTGGAACGATTGTCCGTTTCCTTCCACGACTCCACCAAGAGCGGCGTGCTTGTTTCGCGGATCATGAGCGATGTAGAGGGAGTGCGAAACCTGATCGGTACCGGCTTGGTCGATCTGACAGGCGGCCTGCTCACGGCCGCAATTGCACTGGTCGTGCTGTTTCGAATCAGCGCGGTGATGACCTTGCTTGCGTTCGGATTCCTGGCGCTCTTTGCCTTAGCACTGCAGAAAGCGTTCCAGACGATCCGACCTATTTTTCGCGAACGCGGCAAGATCAACGCCGAAGTGACCGGGCGGCTTTCTGAGTCGCTCGGCGGCATTCGCGTGGTAAAGGGATATCACGCGGAGGAACGCGAAGAGCAAGTTTTTACCGGCGGCGTGATGCGGTTGCTCGAGAACGTCCTGCGAAGTCTGACTGCGACCTCAATCATGGGTCTCTCTGCGAGCGTGCTGCTTGGCGTGGTGGGCGCAACCATTATGTATGTCGGCGCACGGCAAATTGTGGCGGGTTCGCTGACGATCGGCGGGTTTTTTACGTACACGATGTTTATGGGATTCCTGATCGCGCCGGTCATGCAGATCGTGCAGATCGGCACACAACTCACCGAAGCGCTTGCCGGCCTGGAGCGGTCGCACGAAATTCTGATGACGGTTGCGGAAGATCGTGATCCGAAACGTACAGTCACGTTGCCGGCCATCGAGGGAAACGTCGATTTCGAAGACGTCAGTTTCACTTACGACGGCAAGCGAACAGTATTGAACGATATTTCGTTTCATGCAGCACCCGGAACGGTGACGGCTCTGGTTGGATCTTCCGGATCAGGCAAGTCAACGACGATCGGCTTGATTTCTGCTTTCTATGTTCCGACAAGGGGCAGGATTCTAGTTGATGGGATCGACCTAAGCACGGTGCGGCTCGATTCCTTTCGCACGCAGCTTGGGGTGGTGTTGCAGGAGTCATTTTTGTTCGATGGGACGATTCGTGAAAACGTGTCTTTCTCTCGCCCTGATGCTTCCGAGGAAGATGTTTTGCGGGCGTGCCGGATTGCTCGGGTGGATGAGTTTGCGGAACAGTTTGCTGACAAATACGACACCGTTGTCGGCGAGCGCGGCGTGAAGCTTTCCGGAGGTCAACGACAGCGAATTTCAATTGCACGCGCGATTTTGGCTGAACCAAGAATTCTGATTTTGGACGAAGCTACTTCCAGCCTCGATTCCGAGTCGGAGCAGATGATCCAGGAAGGGCTGTCATTCCTCATGAAAGGCCGAACAACATTTGTTATTGCGCATCGCTTGTCTACGATACGACGGGCCGATCAAATTCTCGTGATGGAGCAGGGAAGAATCGTAGAGCGCGGCACTCACGATAAGCTCTATGCGTCAGGCGGCCGTTATTTTGACCTGTACACGAAACAACATGGATTAGAGAGCAATCTCTTCCTTGCCCCCGGCGAGGGAGATGCGACCGAGAGCTCAGTCGAATCCAGTGTTGGCAACAATGGCGGAAATGGCAGCGCGACACCCGTTAGCGCATTCAAAGACTAGTCACTGCTGAGGATGGCGCGCCCGGAGAGATTCGAACTCCCGACCTACAGCTCCGGAGGCTGCCGCTCTATCCAGCTGAGCTACGGGCGCGCGTAGCTCAAGTGTACAACGCTGAGTTGGAGGCATCAATTTGCGCTGGGGTCTCTCTTTGTGGTGGAGAAAAAAAGTAAGAAAAAAGACAGGGATTACCATCCGCGCTCGGCAGTTAAACAAAGTGGGGTCTCGGTTTAACGACGTCCGCCGCCGTTACCGCGGCCACCGCCGGCACGCTCTGCCTTCGGGCGGGCTTCATTTACGTTAATCGTACGTCCGCCGAACTGCGAGCCGTTTAATCCTGCAATCGCTTTGTCTCCTTCTTCGCCATTCGTCATTTCGACGAAGCCAAAGCCGCGCGAACGACCAGTATCGCGATCGGTAAGGATGCTCACGCGATCCACACGCCCGTAGGGTTCGAATATCTTACGCAACTCATCTTCCGAAGTATTGAAGCTGAGATTCCCAACGAAAATGTTCTTCAAGGTGCCCTCGCTCTGTAATTGCGAACCGGGTGGAACACCCTGCAAAAGAAGGCGTTTTTACCGGGGCCCGCAAGTGCGCCGGAAGTATAGCAAATCCTAAAGTTAGAGCAAGCAGAATTCGTCATAGGCGTAGCGAATAGGCGCGTGCCGTAGCCCTTTTGTATACGCCATACGATGTGAAAATCGTGAATGCCCGGGCTCAACTCCTAGAGCATTGATTGTGCACGGATTACGATACAATACCGTTTCTCCATCGCTCAGTTTCCGAGCGCATATCTGAAAGGACAGTCAGATCGTGATCATTGGAGTGCCCAAGGAGATTTATCCCGGAGAGCGGCGGGTTGCCCTAACTCCGGCGGTTTTGCCGTCGCTGGCCAAGGCTGGGTTTGAGGTGACAATAGAGCCGGGAGCTGGCACGGCGGCCGGATATCCGGATTCGCTGTATCAGGAAAAGGGCGCTAAGGTCCTGGCAGACCGGGCTAGTGTTTTTGCGCAGGCGGAAATCATTGTTCAGGTGCTTTCGCACGGGGCCAACGACAAAAATGGTGCGAGCGATCTGCCCCTTTTTCGGAGTGGGCAGGTGCTGATTGGCTTTTTGCGACCGCTCGGTTCAGCCGAAACCGTGCAGCAGATCGCGCAAACCGGGGTCACCTCTTTCTCGGTTGAACTAATTCCTCGCACGACGCGGGCCCAAAGCATGGATGCCCTCTCATCGATGGCGTCAATTGCCGGGTACAAGGCCGTACTGATTGTCGCGGACTCGCTGCCGCGAATGTTCCCGATGATGACAACAGCGGCGGGAACAATTACTCCCTCGAAGGTGCTGGTGATCGGTGCAGGCGTGGCCGGCTTGCAGGCAATCGCAACCGCGCGGCGTTTGGGAGCAGTGGTTTCCGCCTACGATGTTCGTCCGGCAGTGAAGGAACAGGTGCAGAGCTTGGGCGCGAGATTCGTTGAACTTCCGCTTGAAACGCAAGATGCTCAAGATGCTCGCGGGTACGCGAAGGCGCAGGATGAGGCATTCTATGCAAAGCAACGCGCGCTGTTAGGACGGACCATTGCCGAGAACGATGCGGTGATTACGACTGCCGTGGTTCCTGGCAAAAAAGCGCCCGTGCTTGTGACGGTGGAGATGGTGAAAGGAATGGCCCCCGGATCGGTCATCGTGGACTTAGCGGCCGAGCGTGGCGGGAATTGTGAGTTGACGCGGCCCGATGAGCTGGTACTCGAGCACGGGGTGACGATCATCGGGCCAGTGAATCTCGCGAGCGGCGTGCCTTACCATTCCAGCCAAATGTATGCGAAAAATCTGACGTCTTTTCTCACGAACCTCGTGAAAGACGGGCAACTGCGTCCACCCGAGAGCGACGATATTATTCGCGACACGCTGTTGACGCAGGGCGGGGCGGTAGTGAATGCGAGGGTGAGAGAGATGTTGGGAATGCCGAAGGCCGTGGTTAGTGGTTCGTGATTCGTGTTTGGAAGAACTTGCTAATCACGGGTCACGAGCCACGAATCACTAAAGGAGGCGCATGCCAGCAGATTTCATTTCAAACTTATACGTCTTCATTCTGGCGGGATTCGTCGGGTTCGAACTCATCAAGCGTGTCTCGCCGCTTCTGCACACTCCTTTAATGTCGCTAACCAATGCGCTTGATGCGATCGTCGTCGTCGCCGCGATCATCATTGCCGGCAGGCACGAGACGGCGCTCACGACCACGCTTGGCGCAATCGCGGTGGCCGCATCCTTCAGCAACATGGTTGGTGGCTTCTTTATTACCGATCGCATGTTGCGCATGTTCAAGACCGGCAGGTCGAAGAAATCATGAACGGCATCGGTCTCCACGAGTATCTCGATTTCGCCTACATCGCAGCCGTCGTGCTGTTCATCTTGTCGCTCAGATGGCTGAGTTCGCCGAGGACGGCCCGCTGGGGAGTGCTCGCGGGGGAAATTGGCGCGGCAATGGCGGTCACGGCCACGCTCTTCAATCCCGAGTTAGTGCAGTACAAGTGGATCGTAATTTGTTTAATCATCGGCGCAGGTGTTGGCATTCCTCTCGGCATGGTGAAGATGACCGCTGTACCGCAGCGGACTGCGTTGAGCCATGCATTCGGAGCCATGTCTGCCGCCATTATCGGCATCGCCGAGTATTACGTCGGCACTGCTCCGGTTACTCGCTTCGAAATGGGCGAGATCGGCCTCGAAGTTATCATTGGATCGCTCACATTCACCGGGAGTTTGATTGCAGCCGGCAAGCTGCAGGAGATTTTGCCGCAACGGCCGATTGTTTATCGCGGACAGAATATCGTAAGCCTGGCTGTGCTCGGGTCGGCCCTGATATTGGCGATTGCTCTCGTCGTTAATCCGGCTAATTCATTTCTGTTCCCGATCATGGTGGTTGTCGCACTGGTCTTTGGCATCCTGCTGGTCACGCCGATCGGCGGTGCCGACATGCCAACCGTGATTTCACTGCTGAACTCCTACGCAGGTTTCTCCGCGGCGCTGCTTGGCTTCGTCCTTAATAGTAAGGTCCTGGTGGTTGCCGGCGCGCTAGATGGATCCTCCGGTTTCATTCTCTCGGTCATCATGTGCAAGGCGATGAACCGCTCGTTCACGAACGTGCTGTTCGGAGCGTTCGGTCAGGTGACGGCATCTTCCGCGGCAGTGCAAGAGCAGAGAACCGTTAGAAGCGCTTCGCCGGAAGAGGCGGCAGGAATTCTAGAGGCAGCCAGCAAGGTCGTAATCGTGCCTGGATACGGAATGGCAGTTGCGCAGGCGCAGCACAAGGTCCGCGAACTTTATGACTCGCTCACCAAGCGTGGAATCGATGTCCAATTTGCCATTCATCCCGTCGCGGGGCGAATGCCAGGGCATATGAATGTCCTGCTCGCTGAGGCCGACGTTCCTTACGACCACTTGAAAGAAATGGATGAGATCAACGGCGACTTTCCGCAAACTGATGTTGCTTTGATCATTGGCGCTAATGACGTGACGAATCCAGCGGCGAAGACTGACAAGTCAAGCCCGATTTATGGAATGCCCGTGCTCGACGTCGAAAGAGCCCACACAACAATGGTGATCAAGCGGAGCATGAATCCGGGGTTTGCAGGTATAGACAATCCTCTTTATTACCTGGATAACACGCTGATGTTGTTCGGCGATGCGAAGGCGTTTGTAACGAATATTGTTAAAGAGCTTTCGAACAGCCACGGATAATTATTCTTTCGAGTTTTTGGGGTTACGGACGTCCCGGCCCGTCAACAGTGAAATCAGATAATGATCAACTTCCTTTCTATTATCGCGCTCGGCTTTTTTCTGGGCATGCGCCACGCAACCGACCCCGATCACGTGATCGCAGTGACGACGATCGTCACGCGTGAGCGTCAAATTTTGAAGTCAGCATGGATCGGAGCATTCTGGGGAATCGGGCACACGTTTACGATTTTTATGGTTGGTGCGGCCATCATTCTCTTCAACGTTGTAATTCCGCCGCGTCTCGGCCTCAGCATGGAACTGGCAGTTGGCTTCATGCTGATATTGCTCGGAGTCATTAATATCGCAGCTTTTTTTCGAAATGTGCCTGTAACGTTGGCAGAGAGCGCGTATACCGATGCGCATGCTCCTGACAGTTCAGAGTTGGTCCACTCACACGCACACCGTCACGGGGACTATGTCCACAGTCATCCGCATTCGCATGGAGAAATAGAACACACTCATTCCAAGACTCCTGTCGCCTGGCTGGATCGCGTATTTTCCAGTTACACCGCCTATCGTCCGTTACGACCCTTGGTGATTGGCCTTGTCCACGGACTTGCTGGTTCGGCTGCAGTAGCGTTGCTCGTGCTTGCATCGATTCGCGACCCACGGTGGGCTGTTGCATACCTGCTGGTCTTTGGAGTTGGGACTATTGCCGGAATGATGGTCATAACCATGAGCATTGCTTCCACATTTCATTTCGCGCGTGGAAGACAGAAATTTCTGCAGCAACTGGCGATGGCTTCAGGTGTGCTGAGCCTCGGCTTCGGCGCATTCGTCGCCTACCATATTATTGCGGTGAACGGATTGCTTGGTGCTCATCCACAATGGGTGCCGCAATGACGTTTCTGATGACAGACGTTTGGATGATGCCAGTTCACGGCATCCGCCGCCTGTCCAAACATGCTAGATTTGAAAAGAGTGGGCGCGTAGCTCAGTTGGTAGAGCAATGCCCTTTTAAGGCATGGGTCGCAGGTTCGAGTCCTGCCGCGCTCACCAAAACTCGAAGGTCCAGCCCGGAGACATGGGTTACAGAATGTACCGGTCACATGGGTAACACTTTTGGGCCGAATGGATTTTCGAGCGGTTCCAAGACTCTGGTCTCCAAATCGAAGTAACCCAGATCATACTGCATAAAACTGACGAG
>DASRFP010000040.1:0-140790 GCA_035651475.1 Terriglobales bacterium
GGCTTCTACACAGCTAAGCGAGAGGCAAGGAACTCAAATGCCGTCCCTTGCCCCTCGCGCTCCCCCATCCCGGCTCAAACCGAAGGGGGAGTCGATGTAAGTTGTCGTATTCTTACGTGAACGAAACCTGGGGGCAGGTCAGCTGAGCGCCTAGTCTTTCCTCAACGGCCGTTTGACTCACCCCATGTATACCGCGAAATGACAATAGCACGAGAGGGGGATTGTATCGCGTCTGGTTTAGGCTATCTTGTTTTATTAACGTCCCCCTGCTCGGTCCCTCAAGTTTTTCGTCAAGTTAACCCGTAAACAGAACGTGGACGGGTTCGCGCCTTGCAAGACCTGATATGTCGCCGAACGGTGCGTCCGGCGAATTTCGAAATTCCGGCTGCGACTTGCATTTTATTATTCGACCAGCTTGGAATTTTAGGAGATCCTTGGCCATAAGCAAGCATCTTTGCGAATATTTTTCCTGTCCCGAGCGATATGCATCCGTCACTCTGCGGGGAGATGTCTCGCAGCAAATGGAGTACTTTAAATTTCGCGACAGCACTCTTTTTGGCAATCACGTCGTAGGCGAAAACGCGGATTTCGGCACGATGACTTACATCGTGAGGGAGCCGGATAATGAAAATGGCCGAGTGCAGCTTCCGTTTGATGCGGATGCCACAATCGACAATATCAGACTAGAGCGGTACGCCAGCTCGTCAAGTCCAACAAGTTCGTTGTCTGGGCGTGCCTACTACTATGTCCGTCCTCTTTTGCCGGTAAAGGTTCGGCGACATCTCCAGAAGGTACGCCTACGGGGATGGGACCAAATTGAATTTCCTCGCTGGCCGGTAGACCTGACCGTAGATAAGACGATGGCGGACCTGCTGCTCTTGTGCCAGCAGGCGCACGGCGTTAAACGTGTTCCTTTCGTTTGGTACTGGCCGAATGGAGCAACAAGCGCAGCGGTAGTGACGCACGACGTTGAGACGGCCTATGGGCGCGATCTTTGCGAGACGTTAATGGACATCGACGACGCTTTTGGAATTAAAGGGGCCTTCGAGGTGGTTCCGGAGAAGCGTTACGAAGTGCCTTCGACTTACGTCGATCACATTTGGAGCCGCGGGTTTGAAGTTGCTGTTCACGACTTGAACCATGACGGCCATCTTTATTCCGATTACGAAACGTTTCGGCAGCGTGCGGCCAAGATCAACGAATACGGAAAGAAGTTTCGAGCCGAGGGTTTCCGCGCCGCTGTGCTTTACCGCAATCAGGAATGGTATGACGCGTTGGATTTCTCCTACGATTCGTCGGTGCCCAATGTCGCACATCTCGATCCTCAAAGGGGCGGATGTTGCACCGTAATGCCGTACTTTGTTGGCAACCTAGTTGAGCTGCCGGTGACCCTAACTCAGGACTATTCGCTATTCCATATTCTGGGTGACTACTCCATCGAGCTATGGAAACAACAGGTCGAACTGATCATGCAGAGCCATGGACTCATTAACGTCATAATCCATCCGGACTACGCGACTACGCCGAGGGAGCGAGTTGTATTTGAGCAATTGTTGGCACACCTAGCAGAGTTACGCACTTCAAAAGGCGTCTGGACGGCACTTCCTAAAGATGTTGCGGGATGGTGGAGACAGCGCTCTAGGATGAGGATCATTGAAGACAATTTCGGCGCACGAATTGAAGGCGAAGGTAGTGAACGAGCACGCCTAGCATATGCTTCCGAGAGGGACGGGAAACTTGTTTTCGAGATCTGTGCTCATGTAAATCAACCATCCGTTCAGAATTCCCACTCAATTAGTAACTGAATGCTATGGCGCAATCCAGGAGCAGGAGTTCTAGGTGACAACTTACAAAACTGTAGACAAGAATAGATCGGCGTTACAGGGCGGCAATTCAACCGACTGCGACGTGGCTATCATCGGCGCAGGTCCATACGGGCTCTCTTTAGGAGCTCACCTGAAAGCCAAGGGTCTGAGTGTCATCGTATTCGGTGAGCCAATGGAGTTTTGGGGTAGCAAGATGCCGGAGGGCATGTTGCTCCGTTCGCCGCGCGTTGCTTCAAATCTCTCGGATCCCGGTAACGTCTTTACCTTAGAGGCTTACGAGCAGGCATCGAAGATCGAACCGTGCGCTCCTCTTCCGCTGGACACTTTTGTTGCATACGGTCGATGGTTCCGGCACCAACTTGGTGAGGATGTCGATCCACGAAATGTAAGTAGCGTACATCGCGACTCTTCGGGATTCCGCCTAGTCTTAGTTGACGGCAGCGAGATTCAGGCAAGGCGCGTAGTTGTCGCTGCGGGCATTGGACGATTCAAAAAAAAGCCAGCAGTATTCGAGGCGCTGCCACCTACCCATTTGAGCCATTGCTACGACGGTCGCTCCGTTAGTAGATTCGCAAAGCAGCGGGTTGCGGTGATCGGTGCTGGGCAGAGTGCTCTGGAGTCGGCTGCGCTTCTTCACGAAGCCGGGGCGGAGGTCGAGCTTATCATCCGCAGGCCTGAACTTCGGTGGATCGGGCAACACCAGTGGCTGCACCACATGGGGCCGATTTCGTCGATGCTCTATTCGTCGCACGACGTCGGTCCGGCGGGTATTAGCCGGTTGGTAGCGTATCCGAGGTTAAATGCGCTAATCCCCCTTAAGCTGCGTGACAAGGTTCGCACTCGCGCCGTAAAACCGGGAGGCTCACGCTGGCTCCCCGATCGGCTGAAAAACGTGAAAACCACTACGGGGAGCAGCGTTCGAAAAACTGGGATGGCCAGTGATGAGATCGCTCTAACGCTGGATGATGGTACTGAACGGCGTGTCGATCATGTGCTGCTCGGGACGGGATATCGAGTCGATATCTCGGCGTATGAATTCCTGCCTGCACAGCTGGTACGTCAGATTCAACAGTTTGATGGTTATCCCAAACTCACACGCGGATTCCAATGCTCAGTACCAGGATTGCACTTTATCGGAGCTACGGCTGCTCGAAGCTTTGGACCGCTTTTGTATTTCGTGGCTGGAACCGAGTTTGCCTCTAGAGAATTCGTGCGAAATCTTTGAGAGTAGACGCTTCGGCGGTTGAGACTGCTGAACCAGGTGATCAGATGAAATCAAAAAAAATCGGAGCGGTCATCGTCGGTGGCGAGCATCCGGGCTTGGGTATTGCCCGCAGCTTGGGGCGAAAAGGGATTCCTATCTGCGTCATCGATGATCAGCGTTCCGTTTCAGAATTTTCCAGGTATGTGGATCGCGTCGTGCGGGTCAAGGATCTCCGGGACGAGCGCAGCGCCGTAGATAGTCTTCTCGATGCCGGAGAACGGCACGGTCTACACGGCTGGGTGCTATTTCCCACGCGCGACGAGACCGTTGCAGCAATATCCCGCAATCGCGAGAAGTTGAGCCAAGTGTTCCGTGTGAGTACCCCGCCGTGGGAGACCACGCAGTGGGCATGGAACAAGAAAAATACGTACGAACTCGCGGCAAGCTTAGGAATTCCGGTTCCACGAACTTACAACCCCAGAACGGAGAGTGAATTGGCGGCGCTCTGTGGACACCTTCCTCTGGCGGTGAAGCCAGCTATTAAGGAGAATTTCTTTTACGCTACTGGCGCGAAAGCTTGGCGCGCTGAGACTCCCGAAGAACTCCACTACTTTTACAAAAAGGCCATTGACCAGATTCCGGCCAGCGAAATACTGGTGCAAGAAATTATTCCAGGAAATGGCGAACGGCAGTACTCATACTGCGCATTTTTCCGCGATGGCCACGCACACAGCACACTGACGGCCTTGCGAGTACGCCAGCACCCTCATGAATTCGGACGGGCGGCAACATATGTTGAAACAACGGAATTCCCGGAAATCGAGATTCTGGCTGAGAAGTTTCTCAAAGCGATCGACTATCATGGGTTGGTTGAAGTCGAATTCAAACAAGATCCTCGCGACGGACAATTCAAATTGCTTGATGTCAACGCTCGCGCCTGGGGTTTTCACAGCTTGGGGGCAGCAGCAGGTGTTGATTTCCCTTACTTGCTGTATAGGGATCAGGTCGGTGAAGCTTGCGTGAGGAATCGAGCTAAGCCCGGGGTCGGCTGGTTGCGGTTGATTACGGACTTTCCTACAGTGGGCGTCGGCTTTTGGAAGGGGCGGATAAGCATCGGTTCTTATCTGACGTCGCTGCGAAACAGCCGGGTCGAATCTGTATTTTCCGCGGCGGACCCATTGCCCTTTCTCGGCGAGTTATTGCTGCTGCCATACTTGGTCAGCCAGAAATACTTTGGGAGATCCGGATCCCCTCGTAAGGTGCCCTACAGCGGAGGGAACAGATTTCCAGCGAAGGAATCGGCGTACTAGCCGTTGGAAGCGATGACTTTTTCCAAAAGTTTGGAAGTTATGGGAGCCACGTCGGCTTTCGTGATTGTAACTGCCAGGCCAGCAATGACTTACGAAGACTAACAGAGCGTTGGTGTTAGGCTCATAAAAATGATATAAACAGCTTACGAGTTAGTTTCTCCCCCCGCGAAAAAACTCTGAACTTCATTTCCCTTCGCATAAAGCGCACAGGAGTGTTTTCGATTATGCACGACATTGCAATCGTTGGCGCGGGTCCATATGGGCTCTCGGTGGCCGCTTATTTACGCAAGCGTGGCTTGTCCTTTCGCATTTTCGGGCCGCCTATGGATACGTGGATTTCGCATATGCCAAAGGGAATGTGCCTCAAATCGGATGGTTTCGCATCTGACCTCTACGATCCCGATCGTGCATTCACGCTGAAGAAATTTTGCTCCGAGCGCGGTATCCGATACGCCGATAGAGGAATTCCTGTACAGCTCAATACTTTTACCTCCTACGGAGTTGCGTTCAGCGAACGAATGGTGCCGGAACTTGAAAATAAACTCGTCGTTGGAGTCGAGCGCACCCAGGATAAAGAAGGTTTCGCTATTCACCTTGATAGCGGCGAGACGTGTTACGCAAAGCGTGTTGTGATGGCGGTTGGCGTTACTCATTTCGAGCATGTCCCGGAAAATTTGGAAGGTCTAGGTGCACAGTACGTTTCGCATAGCGCCCGCGTATGCGAGGCAGCCCCATTCAAAGGCAAAGATGTGGTTGTTGTCGGTGCAGGGGCATCGGCTCTGGATACGTCAGGTCTTTTGAAGGCTGCTGGCGTTAATGTCCGGCTGGTTGCGCGTAGGGCGGAATTGAAATTTCATAGCAAGCCCACAGGAAAGCCGCGTACCTGGTGGCAGCGGCTGCGCCATCCTGATTCCGGATTGGGCCCAGGCCTGCGTTCGCGATTTTTCTCCAATGCACCATGGGCATTTCACTTTTTCCCTGAAAGTCTTCGTCTGAAAGCAGTTCAACGCACACTCGGTCCTTCGGGAGGCTACTTCATTCACGACATGATCGTGGGAAAGGTCCCGACACTTCTCGGGCAAACGATCGAGAGCGCGGAAGTTCGGGATGGCAAAGTACATCTTCATCTGCAGGGAAAAGATGGCTCAAGCACAGAGCTCGTTACCGAGCACATCATCGCTGCGACTGGTTACAAAGTGAGTTTGGAACGGCTTCGTTTTTTGAGCGCCGACCTACGTTCTGAAATTCGGGAGGGTAGTGGATTCCCCATACTTTCGCGTGATTTTGAATGTTCTGTGCCTGGACTATATTTCGTTGGTCTTGCTGCCGCAAACAGCTTTGGTCCGGTTATGAGGTTTGCATTCGGCGCAGGTTTTGCCGCCAAACGGATCACTCGTGCGCTTAAAAGGGAAGTCGCAGTTGGTCGTGCCAGAGTGGCGTCTGTACAACTTGCCGTGAAATCTGAGTAAGCATCTGCTGTTGGGACAGTTCTGTAATGAAGAGAGAAACAATCGCAATACACGCTGGTTATGACGGTGATCCGACCACTAAAGCTGTAGCCGTGCCAATCTACCAAACTGTAGCCTTTGAATTCGACAGCGCTGAACATGGCGCCGCCCTTTTCAATCTGGAAGTACCCGGAAATATTTACACCCGAATTGGCAATCCCACGAACAGTGTTCTTGAACAGCGAGTTGCAGCGCTCGAAGGCGGAGTTGAGGCGTTGAGCGTTAGTTCCGGAATGGCGGCGGTCGAGTACGCGCTTATCAACGTTGCCGAAGCGGGTACTAATATCGTTTCCACTCCGCAACTATATGGTGCGACTTACACGCTGCTGGCCCATATCTTCTCGAAGCGTGGCATCGAAGCGCGCTTCGCTGCTACGGATCACCCGGAAGATATCGAGAAATTAATCGACGAAAATACGCGCGCAGTCTACTGCGAGAGTGTTGGGAACCCTGCTGGCAACGTGGCGGATATTGAAGGGATTGCCACGGTGGCACACAGGCACGGAGTTCCCGTCGTGGTCGATAATACCGTCGCAACGCCGATTCTTCTGCGCCCGATCGAACACGGTGCCGACGTGGTCGTGCATTCCCTGACTAAGTTCATTGGCGGTGCTGGAACCAGCATTGGCGGCATGATCGTAGATAGCGGCAAGTTCCCATGGCGCAAATATCCGAAGAAGTTCTACATGTTCAACGTCCCCGAAATTGCATACCACGGGGTTGTGTACGTTGATCAATTCGGGGACGCTGCGTTCGTTGCGCGCTGCCGCACAGTCTGCCAGAGGAACACTGGCGCCACGCTCTCACCATTCAACGGTTTTCTTTTCTTGCAGGGTATTCAGACGATGGCGTTACGTATGGAACGTCATGTTGAGAATACCCGCAAAGTGGCGGAGTTTTTGCGCGCTCATCCGCTTGTTGACTGGGTCAGCTATGCAGGTTTTCCAGACAGCCCTCTCTACCCAATGGCCCACCGATACCTTGGCAACAATTTTTGCTCATTGCTTACTTTTGGGGTAAAGGGCGGATATGAAGGCGGCCGGAAGTGCTTCAATGCTCTGCGGCTTTTTAAACGAATGGTGAACATGGGCGATGCCAAATCGCTTGCTTGTCACCCGGCGTCCACAACGCATCGTCAATTGACCCCGGAGGAACAAGAGAAGGTTGGCGTAAGGCCGGAGATGCTGCGGTTGAGTGTGGGAATCGAGCATATCGACGACATTCTCGATGATTTGGAACAAGCTTTAGAGCATGCAAGAACATCGATCGAAGAGCCTGTTGCGGCAAGCTCGGGGAGAATCTGATGGCACTGATCGTCGAAGGATCCAAAATTCCGCCACGATGGCTCGAGTGCAAGCCCTTCGCCCGGCTTGTGTCGCCCAGTCAACATGATCCGAATTCCGAATGTCTTCGAATTGCTTTGATCAATAACATGCCGGATGCAGCTCTGGAAGACACAGAGGTGCAATTCTTCGACCTGCTCGACTCGGCTTCGGGCGAGCTGCCAGTGGTGATCAAGCTGTTCTCGTTGCCACATATACCGCGAAGCGACCGTGGAATACGGCACCTGAACAGCTGCTATTTTGAACTCAACGATTTCTGGAACAGCCGGTTCGATGCGTTGATTATGACCGGAACGGAGCCCAAATGTGCGGATCTTCGGCGCGAACCTTACTGGGCCGAGTTGACAGAAGTTCTTGACTGGGCTGAGGCAAACACCAATTCGACAATACTGTCTTGCCTCGCCGCTCATGCCGGCGTTTTGCATAGCCACGGCATAGAGCGCCACTTGCAGCCGGACAAGCGCTTTGGCGTTTTTGAATTCACGAAATTGGAACCACACCACCTCACAGCTTTCGAAGGACGCCAGGTTCGGTTCCCACACTCTCGATGGAACGAAGTGAGAATGGACGCGCTGACGCAATGCGGTTATCAATTGTTGACCGGATCGTCTGAAGCCGGTGCCGATTTATTCGTTAAGCAAAAGAAGAGAAGCCTCTTCGTTCATTTTCAGGGGCATCCTGAATACAGCGCGGAGACTCTCTTTAAGGAATATCGGAGAGACATCAGGCGATTTTTAAATGGCGAGCGAGAAACCTATCCTTCTCTGCCTAATGGCTATTTCGACAAAGTTTCTGCTCAGTTGCTGATGTCGTTTCAGCAGTCGGTTGAGTCGGAACCGCGCGTGGAATCAATGGAACGCTTTCCTGAAGCTGCTGTGGTAGGCGGTTTGCGCAAGACGTGGGGGTCCTCAGCGACGGCGATTTACGCCAATTGGTTTAGTTATCTTCTGTCCGGAAGGCAGAACGCCACCAGGTCTCGTGTACGGGATGTCGCAACTGGAAATATCCATCGTGAGCCGGTTGAGGCGTCATTGCTCCGGCCAGCGCTAGGATGAGTCGCAGACAAGAAGTCGAAGTGGCTGAATATTTTTTGGAGAGGCAAACCAATTGCCCATGCTGTTAGGCCGAATTATCGGTAAAATTGCTTTATTCGCTCCGGGGGGATTCAGCGTCCGGCCGTGGCTGCACCGTTTGCGCGGCGTAGCGATTGGCAGGAATGTTTGGATCAGCCAATTTGTCTACATGGACGAAATTCATCCCACAGACGTAAGTATCGGCGACAACTGTGTTATCGGACTTAGAACGTCGATCATTTCTCACTTTTATTCCGGCCCGAGACAGCCGGTTGGCAATGGAAAAGTTGTAATTGAGAAGGACGTGTTCATTGGGCCGCACTGCGTCATTTTGCCTAACGTACGAATTGGCGAAGGCGCAGTGATAAAAGCGGGTACCGTAGTAAGCCGGAACGTGCCAGCCCATACGTTCTGGGGGCCTCCGGCGGCCGAAGCTTTGGGCACGGTCAATGTCCCGCTGACGCCCGAGCACACTTATGAAGAATTTTTGAATGGGCTGAAGCTTCGGGTGAAGCGGCCAAAAACACTTTCAGCCAGCAAAGCTGGATAACTTTTCAAGTACAGACCATGTCAGTTATTTGAGGGGCTAATGCAAATAGAAGCAGCAACAATCGAACAGGAGATCCGTAAATTTTTAACGGATGAGTTTTTGTCAGGAAACGGTGACATCCTCAACGAGGATGTGCCCCTGTTGGGTAACGTGATTGACTCGCAAGGCGTAATCAACCTTGTCGCGTTCGTTCAAGAGAGATTCAACATTGAAGTATCCGACGATGATGTAACGACGGAAAACCTGGCGTCGGTAAAAACGGTCGTGGAACTGATCGAACGAAAACTTCGCGAGAAGCAGTAGTCTTTACGAACCGTTAGCGTCCAGCCAGAAATCCTCCATCCAGAAGCAGCGAGTGGCCAGTCATGAAGGAAGCCTGGTCTGAGCACATCCAAAGAACTGCTTCTGCTATTTCTTGCGGTTTGCCGAAACGTCCGATTGGGTGGCAGCCTTGGACGTATTCATGCACCTTAGGTGCCCCAAAGAGCCGATCGGCCATTGATGTTTCAATCACCGCTGGACAGACGGCGTTAACTCGAATCCCGCTTTTCGCTGTTTCGAGGGCTGCAGTCTTCGTGAGGCCAATTACGCCGTGTTTACTGGCGGTGTAAGCTGCCGCGCCTGCCGTACCGATTAGTCCCATTGTCGATGCCATGTTCACGATGGCCCCGCCGCGGCGTTGCTTCAACATTTGCTTGATCTCGTACTTTAGACAGAGCCAAACACCCTTGAGATTGACGTCAATAGTCCTCGCGAAGTCGTCTTCGGATTGTGTGATTATTGGTACCCATTTGCCTTCAATCCCGGCATTGTTGAATGCTACGTCGACTTGACCATATTGGGCGATCGTCACCTGAATAAGCCCCTCGACATCCGCTGCTTTTGACACATCCGTCTTGACGAAAAAAGCGTCTCCTCCCTCCGCCTGAATTGCTGCGACCGTCTCCTCGCCCTCCTTTTCCCGCCTGCCCGCGACAATGACCTTGGCTCCCGACCGAGCGAAAAGCACGGCAGTGTCGCGTCCTATTCCCGATGTTCCGCCGGTGACTACGGCAACTTTGCCGTCCAACGAAATACCCATTTCTCCCCTCTGGAATGAACTCCCGCGATTATCACTGGTGTTAGACCATGTGCAGGTCGCGTAAACTGTGAACAGATACCTTCATTCAAGCATTGCTGAGTGTCAAGCCTCTTAAATTATGTCTTCCGAAACAGAAATCACACCAAATCTCCTCGTAGGCACTTGGAGCCTGGTCGGTGCCGTGAGCACAGCCTCAAGCGGAGAGCGAAACGAGAATCCTTATCGCGTGAACCCCTCCGGTTTGTTGACCTATTCACCGGAAGGACGAGTGATCGCGCTGATCAGTTTTGGGGGCCGAAAGCCACTCTCCATGCGCGCCGGTACAGAAGAAAAGGCCGAAGCTTTCGATACGTTTCTGGCCTACGCTGGTCGCTACACGGTCGCTGGCGACAAAGTGACCCATCGCGTTGAAATCTCGTCGATTCAGAACTACGTGAATCGCGATCTCGTTCGCACCATCCGATTTGACGGCAATCGCATTACGTTGGTGACTCCTCCAACATCGCTCAATGGCAAGGTTCAGACGATTGAACTGACCTGGCAGAGGTTATCGGAACGCTAAATATTTATGGGCAGGGCCGTCAGCCCTCTCAAACCAAATGTTGATGCCCATTGCGGACGCGTTGTCGCGAGCTTCATCTGCGGAAATCGCTGAATCAGACTTTGAATTGCGATTTGTCCTTCCAGGCGCGCGAGCTGCGCTCCGATGCAGAAGTGAATACCTGCGCCGAACGCCAGGTGCTGGTTATTGCGCCTGCTAAGATTCAATTCATTCGGTTGATCGAATTGCCTAGGGTCGCGGTTGGCTGCTCCCAGCATGCAGAGAATTGTCCAACCCTTGGGAATACGCTGACCACAAACCTCGATGTCTTCCTTCAGTACACGAGCTGTAAATTGCACCGGGCTCTCGAAACGAAGGAACTCTTCTACGGCCGAGCGAATCATTTCGGGCTTGCTTCTGAGTTCCGCCATTTGTTCTGGATAACGCAGTAACGAGTAAATTCCGTTGCCGATAAGATTTCGGGTTGTCTCATGGCCGGCAAATAGGAAAGAGACGCACTGAGCGTAGAGCTCTTCTTCGGTGAGAACTTCGCCGCCTTCCTCAATATCAATGAGGAGGCTGATCAGATCACTGCCCTTATTTCGGCGTCGCTCAGCGACGGTTTTTCGAAAGAAAGCGGTTAATTCAACCAAGGCGTCCTGTGCCGCCCGTGCGTCTTCCACGCTACGACCCGGATTCCCTCGAAATGTCGCAATGGCATCCGATGCTTTGACGAACGTGTCATATAGAGCGTCTGGCACCCCCAATAATCCCGAGATGATTTGCACCGGAATCCTGTGGGCGAATTCACTCATGAGTTCAACTTCAGATCCGGGCTTCAACCGGTCCAGCATTCGCGCCACAATCGCCTCCGCCTGTGGCCGCAAATTTTCTACCGCCGCAGGAGAGAGGCCTTTGTTCAGCAGCTTGCGCAAGCGGGTATGTTCAGGTGGATCCATGAAGATCATCCACAAGCTGAAATATCGTGCCAGTTCCTTGAACTCGGCTTGACGGCTGATCGGAAGTGATAGCAACAACTGGTTCGCTCGTTTGGCGGAGAGTCGTTGGTCTTTTGCTATTGCCGAACACTCGGAATGACGAAAGACCGCCCAGACGGCCCACTTGCCGCCGACGTCGACGTAATGCACAGGACCTTCCTCATGCAGACGTGCATACGTGGGATATGGATCTTGCAGAACATCATCGTTAAAAACAACTTTCCTCTGCGGGGCGCTAAGCTTAGACACCTTTTCTTCACCTCGATGATGCGAAATTCGGGGAGAATTTCTGAATATCGAGTTTAACATCGGAGTTGATCCACATCTGTGTGGCAGCTTCTTGGTGCACAATCTTTCTGGTGCCCAATTAAGATGGACAACGGGAACCTTGAATGAAGTCAATAGAGAGAATTACGGACGTAGTCAGACTGTGGGCCGAGAACTCGCCGCAACATCCAGCCCTTGTCGATTCATCTTGCACATGGACATACAAGGAACTCGACGCCGCTATTGCGGAAACCAGGGATTGGCTGGTCCGATCCGGCGTTCGTCCGGGCGACCGGGTGATGCTTGTCTGTGAGAATTCCCGCGCGCTGATCACTTTGCTCTTTGCTCTAACGGATCTCGATGCCTGGCCCGTGCTGGTCAATGCTCACCTGGCTTCAGAAGAAATCGACAAAATTCGTCAACATAGCGTCGCTCGTCGAGTGATTTACACGATGGGTATTTCCCCGGTTGCGACAAAGCATGCGAAAAGGGACGGAGCGACCATCACAGAGATCGGTGGATTGGGTGCCATTGGGATTGGCGCTATCAATGAAAAGACAGAGCCAGAACCGGTTGAACTTGGAAGTCCTGACAATGTCGCCGCCTTGATCTATACCTCCGGAACCACTGGAGTTCCAAAAGGGGTCATGCTCACTCACCGAAATGTTCTTTTCATGGCAGAGGGCGCGGGGGGGATTCGGTCGATTGTTCCGAAGGATCGAGTCTTGGGAGTACTTCCAATGTCGCACGCGGTCGGCCTTTCCGTCGTAATGCTGGGAACGTTGCTGAGGGGCGCGACACTCTATGTGACTCCGCGTTTTGATCCCATTTCAGGATCCAATCTTCTAATCAAAGAAGGGATCACCATTTTCCTGGGTGTTCCTGCGTTGTTTGTTCAGATTCTCCAATATGCGAAATTGCGCGGGTTCTCATCTCTGCGTTGTCCGGAGCTTCGCATCCTCGCGTCATCGGGAGCTCCTCTGCAGCAAAGCGTGAAAACAGCCACCGAAGCCCTAATGGGACTGGTCCTACACAACGGTTATGGAGTGACGGAATGCTCTCCCACCATTGCGCAGACCAGGATCGAAGACCCGAGGCCTGATGTCTCGGTCGGTCGTCCATTTCCCGGAGTTGAAATCAAGATTATCGGCACCAATGGACTGCCCCTCGCGGATGGCGAAATTGGCGAGCTGCGGGTTCGAGGCCCGAATGTCATGAAGGGCTATTACAAGGCCCCTGAAGAAACCGCGGCAGTCATCGATTCTGAGGGATGGTTCAACACGCGCGATCTTGCGAAAATCGAAGACGGGAATCTGTTCATCGTAGGCCGCGCGAAAGAGATGATCGTGCATCTCGGCCTGAATGTCTATCCAATCGAGGTCGAGTCGGTTCTGAATACCCATCCCGCGGTCCTAAGATCCGCCGTGATTGGCCGCCCTATCCAGGGCGACGAGGAGATTTTGGCGTTTGTGCAACTCAGTGAAGGAGCGTCGGCTACGCCAAACGAAATCGGCGCTTACGCGGCAGCGCATCTGGCTTCGTATAAGCGCCCCAACAAGATCGTCATAGTTCCTGAACTCCAAACTACTCCGACCGGAAAAGTCATCAAAGCAGGGCTCTCAAAACTGCTGCCCGCACCTTCGCTCGCATAGCGAGCCGGCGTTTTCGCTACAGCGGTATTTCGATGAGCGTGGGCCCCTCGCTCGCGAATCCTTCCTTCAACGCCTTGGCCAACGCATCGAGTGATGTGACCCGGCTGGCCGGAACTCCCATACCTTTCGCCAATTGAACCCAGTCGAGATTGGGCCGCCCCAGATCGAACATCTCCTGCGCCGTAGGCCCGGGTTCGCCAATTCCCAAATAAGAAAATTCTCGTTTTAGGACTGCATAACTGCGATTCGCGAAAACCACTGTTGTGATCTTCAGGCTTTCGCGAGCCATCGTCCATAGCGCCTGCAGCGTGTACATTCCGCTACCATCGGCGGTAGGACAGAGAACTCGCCGCTCCGGCGCAGCAATCGCTGCCCCGACTGCCAATGGCATTCCAATTCCGATCGAACCGCCCGTATTTCCGAGCCATTCGTGTGGAGGCGCCCCACGGGTCGCAGGCATCAGTCCTCTGCCTGATGTCATCGATTCTTCAACCAGGATGGTGTTGTCTGGAATCAAGGCTCCGATCACTGCTGAAACCCCGGGCAAAGTAATTTCGCCCGTGGGGACCTGAGGGCGCTCTGATTTTGCATAGGAATTCAGATCACCAGATTTGGGAGGGAACTCATCCGCGACCGCCGAAAGCGCTCCAACGAGGTCTTCTTCCGGCCTGGCCAGCGTATAGATTTCCGTATCAGGCGAAGTCAGCACGCTGTCCTTTCCGGGGTAGGCAAAATAGGCGACGGGTGGAGGAGCGCCGACAAGAATCAATTGCTGAAATTCCTTCAACCGCTCCTTCGCTTGCTCCAGGATGTAAGGCGTTCGTTCAATCAGCGGCAGGCTGGCACCCCACTGCAAGCGCGTGAATGGATATGGGCAAAACAGATGTGCTCCAGTTGCCGCTGCAATACGTCCCGCCTGTTCCAGCCCACGACCGTAGAGCGCTTTTCCCGAAAGGAGAAGCGCCGTGCGCTTCCCGGAACGCAGCATCTTTGATACGTGCTCAATTGTCTCGGAGGAAGGTAATGGAGCTGCGGGGACCGGCAGAGGGGTCGCTGGAATACCGCCTTCCCTCCACGCAACATTTGCGGGAACAATAAGGGTTGCAATATTTCCTGGAGAGGTGCATGCGGCCCTGATGGCTTCGGCCGCATCCCGTCCGACTTGAGCCGGAGCCGAGGAAGTTCGAAGCCAGCTTGAATATGGACGAGCGATGCCCTCGATATCAGAGGTCAATGGCGTGTCGTGGGCGATGTGATCCGTGGCATGTTGTCCGACAACATTAATGATCGGCACGCGTGCGCGATACGCGTTATGCAGGTTAGCCAGTCCGTTGGCTAGCCCTGGCCCAAGATGGAGCAACGTGCAGGCTGGTTTTTCAGCCATCCTTGCGTATCCGTCTGCAGCCCCGGTAACTACTCCCTCGAAAAGTCCAAGTACCGGGCGGATTCCTGGGGCTTGATCGAGCGCCGCGACTATGTGAATTTCTGATGTGCCGGGATTGGCAAAGCAAACCCCAACCCCGCACCGGATAAGGGTGCTGACTAGACTTTCAGCGCCATTCATTTTTTCCGAATGAGGACTCAGAGCGCGTTTGCCTCTTGAATGTGGCGGGTCAACACGGACGCGAGTTTTTCATATTCTCGGGTCAGCATGCCCAGGTGATCTCCGGGCACAGTATCAACCCGAAATTTCGAGACCAGATGCGACCAAACTGCGGTCGGACTATGAGGAAAATCTGTTACCTTTGCTGCACGAATAAACTTCACTGCTCCCGGATAAAAAGCGGGTTGGTATTCTCTAAGCGCCTGGAACGCAGAGTCTCTGACGCGGTCGAATGCAGGTGCGAAAACGGTGATTGCATCCCGATCAGGTAGGCCGCCAAGGCGCACACTAGAGCGCGGTATGCGACCTCGATTTGCAATTCGAACCTTCGTTCGGTGAGCCGCCAATCGTAGCCGCTGCGGCAACGACCAGAAGCGACGGTCGGGGTAGGAGTCCAACATCACCAACAGCGCGATTTCTTCCCCTCCCGCCATTAGCATGCGGGCCATTTCAAGCGCAACCAGCCCTCCCAGCGAATAACCCGCTAGGATATACGGCCCACGCTTCTGCACTCGCATGATTCCGCGCAAATAGAAAGAAGCCATTTCCTGGATGGTGGTGCAAGGCTCGTCGAAGCCCTCAATCCCTTTGGGCTGCAAGCCATAAATACAATGAGGAACATCGACATATTTCACGAGTTGAAAAAACTCGGCTGGTCCACCTCCCAGCCCGGGAGCGATGAATACAGGAGGATGCTCGTCGCCAGATTTGAGCAATACCAACGGCGACAATTCGGGGTTCGAACGCTGTTCAAGTAATTCGGCCTGCGTCGCAATCGTAGAGGCGTGATAAATGATCACGGGCGGAAGTTGTTGGTCAAATGCTTCCGCAATCCTGGTGAATAACTGAATCGCTAGCGCCGAATCCCCGCCAAGGTCGAAGAAGTTATCGTGCGGACCAACAGAGTCCACTTGCAGCAATTCCTGCCAGATCTCAGTGAGAAGGTCGACTTTTTCAGATGTACTGACGTACGGCACGGTTCTTAAGAACTCCTTCGCTCTGGGATTTCCTGATCTTTCTGCAACGTTCTAACCGATATGGGGGTACAAAAATTTGCCCAACATTACAAGCGATGAATCCGGGGCTATCAAAATCAGTTGCTTCAGGTATCTGACAGCGCTCTCGGGTTTGGATCTCACGGCTCTCGCGGGATAACGCCAGTAAGTCAGGGTCGAGCGCTTTGCACCCCAGCGTTCTTTGTAGGTCACAAGCCCGCTATGCTCGCGCTCTGACCGGCCCATATCCAGCTCTGTCATTCCTGCAGCCTTGGCTTCTCTAATTGCGTTCCAAAACAGCATCGCCGTTCCACCGAGATTGCTATAGCGAGCATCGCTACACCCATATTTGTAAACCAGCATTTTCTTGTGAGAGAGCATTACGATGCTCGCGACTGGAACATTCCCTGTGAAAGCCACATGGATTCGAATCGCCTGTCCCATTGAGGCAATCAGTGAATGAAACCATTTCACAGGCTGTGGAGGAAGGTACTGTCGACGGCGCGTCGTTATGAGTAATTTATAGAAGCTCTTCAAAAGGGGCTCTGTGGTGCCAGCCTCATAGCGGAGGGATTCTCGTTCCGCGCGCTTAATCTTTCTTTGAATGGATTTGTGAAAAGATTTGAACAACAAATCTTCAGGGTCACGAATGTCCAAAGCGTGCGAGTAATAAACACTGCTGGGCTCAAATGTCCCGCATAACGCCGGTCCGAGGAGCAGGGGACGAAGCTCAAAGTACTTCCGGCGGTCTCTTCCAACCCTATCGAGTGCATTGTCCAATACTTCGCAAAGATCTTGAGGGTCACTGAACAAAGGCTCGCAGCTATCAGAGAAGGGAAGGGAAACGAAACGATTGCCTGTCAATCGGCTTCGAACCGAACAAAACAGCAGAGCATTTTCGAGAGGTGCTCCAGGAGCGCTAGTTGATAGGGCGATAGGTTTGTATTCGTAACAACTGTTCAGTGCGCGCAGCCATCCGAGTGACTGAAAGACCGAGGAATTGGGGCAGGCATTGATAAACGCCTGCCATCGCGAATCCTGCAGCGGATCTATCTCAAAAGTTGCCATGCGAGTCTTCCGATCGCTGACCAATATGCGGAAAGCTGCTGATAACGAGGACTGATAATGCGCTTGTCTCTTTCAGCAGTTGGGGGAAGCCGCTGGCGGAAACAGTAAACCTAAACTCCGACTGCCGAAAGCTTTGAGTGTGCAAACTCCCAATACAATTTACGCGCCCGCTGATACATCGGCCCGAACTTAAGGGCGCGCTCGCCGATCTTGGTCGCCGGAACTACTTTGGAATAATTTCCGGTTGCGAAAATTTCATCTGCGGTCTCGAAATCTGAATAGCGCATTGTTTTCTCGACCACATTCACGCCGTCCTCGCGTAGCAAGTTGATTACCCGGCGACGAGTTATCCCGGCTAAAAAGGTCCCGTTTGCGACAGGCGTGAATACTACGCCATCTTTTGCCATAAAAATATTCGACGTTGCAAGTTCGGCGACATTTCCGTTCATATCGAGAAGAATCGAATTATCGAAGCCGCGTGCCTGAGCCTCAAATAAGGCGCGGGCGTTATTCGGGTAAAGACAACCGGCTTTCGCGTCCACCGGCATACTTTCAAATGTGGGACGCCGAAACGGCGACAGCGTGATCGAAAATCCCTTCGGGTCTCGCATCGGCGCTTCATAAATGGAAAGGCACCAGCGCGTCGACTCCGGCACATGTGCTTGGACCCACGGGCCTTCTTGCTCGGCCCAATACATGGGACGGATATATACAGCTGTTTTCCCGTCGAAACGGGCGACGCCTTCTTTGGCCAAACTGATCCATTCCTCGGTCGAGACGGTCGGCTGCAGGTAAAGTTTTTTCGCGGAATCATTTACTCGAGCGCAGTGCGAATCCAAGTCGGGAGTTACTCCCTCAAATGCTCGTGCGCCATCAAAAACCAGTGAGCAAAGCCAGGCTGCGTGGGTACGCGGCCCCATGATTGGTACATTGCCTTCGTGCCACTTACCTTCAAAAAAAGTCAGCGTCTTCGACCAATTACTTCCGGAGAACAAATGGGCCTCCTACCTGTTTGTCTGGACTCACCTGAGTTTTTGCCCTACCTTGCACGATTAAGAACCAGTCCGCAAAAATGCATACGCGTGCTCGGCAAATATCAGCTTTAGATTGACTTCGGCAGTTACCCCAATGCAGGTCTGCATCCATCAACGGGTACTTCCTATCGGCTGATGATCTCCGACCCGTAAATGGGGGTTGATACGTGGTTCGGAAGGCGACAACTACGAACGATTATCTCACCAATTCCGACAATTTAGTTCAGAATTTAGTAAGGTTCTAGGTCGATGCTAAATCACTTTAATCCAACAACTTACGAATACGGCGCGATGATCCCTGCAGTATCTGCCGCGAAAACCCAAAAATGGCCTTTTGCTCCAAAAATTCCAGCAATCCCGATTCGCCCCATTCACGGCCGTTGCCAGATTGTTTGTATCCGCCAAAACAGCCGCGGAAATCAACAGGCGCGTTATTTACGTGTACATTGCCGGCTCGAATTCTCTTTGCAACTCGCCTTGCGTGCTCCAAATCGCCTGAGGAGACGAAGCTCGACAATCCATAGGCGCTGTCATTCGCGATTCGAATCGCGTCTTCTTCGTCCTCGTAACTGATCACACAAAGCACTGGTCCAAATATTTCTTCGCGAGCAATGGTCATGTCGTTGCGAACGTCTTTGAATATGGTGGGTTTTACATAGAAACCGTTACTGAGTCCCTCGGCTCGCCCCAGGCCGCCGGTTACGAGAGTTGCGCCTTCATCAATTCCTTTTCTAATCATGGCCTGAACTTTCTCGAATTGCGCCTTGCTGGCGAGAGGCCCGATGGTCGTCGTGGATGCGAACGGATCACCAACTACTATGGTCTGTGCCACGCCCTTAGCGATGTCAATCGCATCCTGCACCCTAAGTTCCGGAACGAGCATGCGGGTGGGAGCGTTACAGGATTGGCCGGTATTTCGGAAGCAAGACTTCACTCCTTCACTAACTGCGCATTCGAAGTCGGCATCTTCGAGGATAATATTTGCCGATTTTCCGCCAAGTTCCTGCGTCACGCGCTTCACGGTCGGGGCTGCTCCGGTGGCTACCGCGACACCAGCCCTGGTAGACCCGGTGAAGGAGACCATTGCAATGTCCGAGTGGGATGCGATCGCGGCACCCACTGTTGGTCCGTCGCCATCCACTAGATTGAACACTCCGGCAGGGACACCGGCCTCATGCAAAATCTGAGCAAACAAGTGCGCTGAAAGGGGTGCGGACTCGCTCGGCTTCAAAACGACAGTACAACCGGCGGCTAACGCCGGCGCGACCTTGCATGCGATCTGATTCATCGGCCAATTCCAGGGCGTTATCAGTCCGCAAACTCCGATAGGCTCCTTCCTCATGAGAGTTGAGCCATTGAGCTCTTCAAATTTGAAATACGAGAGTACTCGCACCATTTCCGAGAAATGTGCTAGCCCGGCGAGAACCTGTGCGGATTTCGAAAGTGACAGCGGCGCTCCCATTTCCATCGAGATGGTTCGTGCCAGTTCATCACTCTTCGATTTGTAAACTTCGATGATCCGCTGTAGTAGTTTCGTTCGCTCGGCAACGCTGGTTTCCGAAGACGAGTCGAATGCTTTCTTTGCAGCGGCAACTGCGCGCTCAACATCTGCACTACTCCCGAGCGAAATAATCGCGATTGGTTCTTCAGTCGCAGGATTGATGACACTAAACTCGCGTGGCTGGACCGGATTGACCCATGTGCCATTGATATAGAACTGGCGCGAATTATTCATGATTCGTCGACTTTGAAAACGCAGGTCGGCTGGAGTGCGCTTGTGTGGTGGAACCACTTTGGTCCGCTGTCAGCGCAAGAACTGAGAATGCAGTCGCGGCATCACTCATGAACCGACCCGTTTGAGAACTCATGCTTCTCTGTTTGTTCACAGACCGTGCCGGCCATGACCCATCAGCCGCATTCTGATTGACTTTTAGCCAGTTCAATCCGCGTTCGAGGCTGGGATCGTTAGGCGGGACGCCGGCTTCCTCGAAGACATATGTGATCAAGCCCGTTCCTACCCCGTCGCTCTTGCCGCCGAGCGGTGTTCCGTCTTCTCGTATCCACATATTCAGGAGTGATTTCGCGCTCCATCCGTTCCAGCGCCAAGCGATTGATGCCAGGCGCCAACCTCCGTCGCGCTGTTGGCGATGGCGCACTTCGTCGATGATGGATTTCTGCTGCGCCGGCGATAAAAGTCCGGATAACTTGGTTGACGCCCACAGCAAGAAGACTTGGTTGATGGTCGATTGAGATGGAGCCTTCGTTGTCAGGTACTGACGCAACAGCTGCAAATTCGGCTGAATCTGCGGATCGGACATGTAATTTCCTGGTGCGCTGCCGACTGCAATCGCAGCTAAACAAGCACCGTAATAGGCAGAATCCTTTGCCTCCCAGGGTTCCTGGTTGAACTGGAGCCACGCCCATGCGCCTTTTTTGTCGCCGCTTTTTTCTTGCAGAGCCCACATGTTGTCAAAGCCCGCTCGGGTTTCGGAGCTGAGCTTGCCAGTCAACGCATCGTAGTGCGAGAGAATCAAAGCATTGAGCACTGATTCCGTGCCGCGGGATTCATCGGCTTTTCCGTCATAGCCTGAGCCGTTGTAGTAGGGGCCTACCTGGTTCCAAAGTCTAACTCGGGTCTTTACGTCCTCGAGCAGTTGGCGTTCGTACGTCGATTGTTCTTGTACTGCAAGGGCCTCACGCAGTGCTGGTCGGCTTAAGGCGTAGGGTAGAGCCGTGTGGCACGAAACACAAAAGGTACCGTGGTCGCGAGCGGAACCTTGCCAGTTCGTCCACCACTGTTCTCGCACGTCCAGATAATTGGCCGCCTTTTTAAGATCGACGTTCTGGTTGGCTTTGGTTTGAGGGCGCGAACATGACAGCGAGACGAAAAAAAAGCTGACCACCAGAATCAATACCGCAAACTTTCGGGCAGTAATGCCGGATGTGACATCCGCAAACTTGTAGGGCTGACTCAACGAATACACCTGAGTAGTTGATAGTTGCTGCGAGGGGGATACTTCGAATATCTCACAATTTCAGCCGCCGGACAATGCGGTCATGTTGTTCAGTCCGCTCTTCTAGCGTCTAGCATCGTTTTCGGAGAAATGCCAAACCAGCGGCACAGGAATGATGTCGTTCTCTCCAAAGACTGTCGGATAAGTAATACAGTCCATGCAGTTTTGCCACCGGAGTACGATTTTGCCATCCCCCACAGCGCAATCAGCATTTGCAGGCGCTCCCGGTTAGTCATTCGAACCGTCACGCCGGCGGCTGCGATGCGAGCATATGCCGCGCTTTGCAGGTAACCAGAGCTGAGATCTTTACGAAAACACTTCAGCAACGATCGGGGAACAAGGTGCTGAATTGTGGCTTCTGGCAGAAATAATGGAAGTGAACCCTGCCTTATCAGGTTTGCAAGAAAAAGTGTGTCTTCACCTCGGGGGGCCTTAGGATTGAACAGTGGAGTGCGCGCGTCCAAACTCAATCGGCGGACGGCAAACCCGGCTGTATTCGCATATCGAATATGGCCATCGCTCTGGACTAAATGCTTCTGAAGGGCTGCCAACCGTAGCTGCTCAGCCTTGCCAGTAATCGTCGCAGGATTGCCGATCAGTCGAACCTGAAAAAAGCTATCTTCAGGAAATTGGGTTACAGCGGCCATCAGGTTTGAGAGACAATTTGCCTGCACTCGGGAATCAGCATCGATGAACAATATAAGCGGCGCCTTGCAGGCCTGAATTCCTTTATTCCTGGCCGCGGAAACTCCCTTGTGTTCTTGTCGAAGAATTTGCAGGGGAAAATGCTCATTCCACTGCCGAATCTTTTCCGGATACGATTCGCGGCTCCCGTCATCTACAACAATTACCTCAAAGGGAAGTTCCTTTTCCCGTGACAGCGACGCCAAACATCCGTCGAGCAGCTTCCAGCCGTTGTAGACGGGAATGACGACACTCAGGATCGGTTCGGTTTTAGAGATGTCTTGCGTGGGCTCCATTTGTGCCGGGCTGTCCTTCGTCGTACCACACTTTCCAGATAACGTTTGCACCGTCGTCCGAGATCAGCAGTGAGCCGTCGCTTGCGACTGCAACTCCCACCATCCGCCCATAAACTTTCTTTCCGAGAGCATCAGGAACAAAACCTGAGAAAAAGACCTGGGGCTTATCGGAAGGAACGCCATCGTGGAAAGGAACGAAAACAACCTGGTAACCTGTTCTACTACGCCTATTCCACGACCCATGCTCAGCGATAAAGGCGCCATGCAAATAGCGCGAGGGGAACTGGTGGCCTTCATAAAATGCAAATTGAAGAGGAGCGACATGCGCCCCTAACAGGAGGTCAGGGGCAATGGTTTTTTTCACAACGTCCGGCCTGCTAGCGACGCGATTGTCGATATTCTTTCCTAGATAGGCGTACGGCCACCCATAAAATCCACCATCGATCACGTGCGTGAAAAAGTCCGAGGGTACATCCTCTCCCAGGTCATCTCGTTCGTTTACGGTGGCCCAGAGTTGTCCGGATTCCGGATTGAAACAAATCCCGACCGCATTTCGAAGCCCCGAAGAGTAAACACGCATCTCGCTTCCATCGGGATTCGCGACCAGGATTGCAGCTCGTCGGGGATCAGATTCGACCGCAATATTCTTGCGCGATCCAACCGAGACAAACATCCTTTTTCCATCGGGGCCAAAAGCCAGTGAGCGCGTCCAGTGCTGGTTGTATCCCATTCCGGGCAGATCGAGTACGTGTTCTGCCGTGCCTAAACGTTTGGATGTTGCCGGATCATAACGAAATCGCAGTACCTCGTTTGTGTCAGCCACGTAAACGTAATTCCCATGAAATGCAATCCCAAAGGGCAAGGTCAAATCATTGGAGAAGATGTCGCGCGAATTGGGGGCGCTGTTTGAGGATCCATGCAATACGACTACATCACCGGCTCCTGAATCGGCGACGAAAATATCTCCACTAGGAGCCACTGCTAGCCAGCGCGGACGGCTGAATCCCTTGGCGAAAACCGATACCTTGAATCCAGGCGGTACTTGAGGACTGAAATTGGAAGGAGGCGCAACGAACACGGGGTCGTTATCGGTGCGAAAAAGCCTGGCGACAACGCGAGCTCGCCAACCATGCCAGTTCGATATTGCTAAGATGCCACCGAGTATTATTACTGTAATCAACAGCGCGAATATTGCCCGTATCCATAGCCGTGGAGCGGTCATGATCCTTATCGGTTGGCCTTAGAAGGAAGTATAGCGGGAAGATGCTATAAGATCGTTCTCCTCGTACTGCAGGAATCATTCGGGTAAGTAATGGAGAACTTTGACGAAAACTGGAAGGAGCCGCCATCTTCAGTCCACCTTTCGCCAGACGAGATTCATCTTTGGCGGGTAGACCTAGATTCGAGCACTATTGGAAACAGCCCAAAGGAAGGTCTGCTCAGTGACGATGAACTTGCACGCGCCAAGAAGTTCCACTTTAGCCGTGACCGGGACAGTTTTGTTCGTGCTCGGGCGGCTCTGAAATGCATTCTGGCGCGGTATGTGCCGTACCCGCCCAACAAAATCAGATTCTTCTATCAGCCTAATGGAAAACCCGAGCTCGTCGCTGCACAAAATAACATTGGTTTGAATTTTAACCTGTCACACTCGAAAGACTTTGCAATTATTGGTGTGACTCTCGGTCGCCGAATTGGAGTAGACGTCGAAGGTTATCGCGCCCTTGAATTTCTCGAAATTGCACGTCGGTATTTTTCTCCGTCCGAGTATCGTCAGCTGAGCGCACTGCCACTGAATGAGCTTCAAAAAAATTTCTTTGCCTGCTGGAGCCGCAAGGAGGCATTTCTCAAGGCTCTTGGCGAGGGAATAGGAGTTCTGCTTCCGCATGTCTCAGTCACTGTTGCAGAGTGTGAATCTCCAAAGCTAATCGAGTTTTCGGAAGACTCCAATGCTCAGCTCCACTGGTACTTAACGGATGTACAGGTGTCTGAAGGCTATGCTGCCGCCCTAGCTTTCGAGTGTGTACCTGTGACAATTCGAAACTATATTTTTGCCGAATAGCTGCGTTTGCGGGCTCGATGAAAATTCGAGATTGATGGACTGAACTGAATCAGCAGTTGGTCATGCTTGAATCCAAACTTCAATGAACAAACATTCTGCAGCACTCGGAGATATTAAAAAGGCTAAGGCCCTATGCGTGGCCGCTATTGTCGCTGTTCTGGTGGCAACGCTTTGGCCGTTCAATGCCTTTCCTCGAAATCGCGTCACTTGGCTAAAAGGCGCTAACGGGATCAAGTTCGAAAAGGCAGGTATCGCGATGAGCGAGGAGGCCTTATCGTTGCCGCAAACGACTGGTCAGAGTGCGTACAGTTTGGAAATTTTTGTGCGACCCGCAAGCAATAAGTTTTCGCGAACGATCCTGGGCTTTTTTAATCCGAAATCGGGAAGAAAATTGCTGGTGAAGGAATGGGCCGACGGGTTATTTGCGACCCACGACGCTTCGCTCCTGTCCGATAACAGCAAAACATTCAACTTTTATGTTCGGCATGTTTTTCATTCCGGAACACTCGCTCTAGTGGAGATTTCTTCTGGGCGGACTGGAACGGTGGTCTATGTGAATGGTGCACGGGCCGAATACTTCCCAAAATTTCAAATCACAAGCAGTGACCTATCTGCGAACGTAGTGCTAGGGACTTCACCCGTTGCATATCAGCCTTGGAGTGGTGAAATCAGGGGTCTCGGACTTTATGCAAAGGAACTCACGCCAGCCGAGGCTTCCCAACACTATCTCACATGGACCGAACCCAACCGTCGCTTGTCGGCAGATATGCAAGGCGTGATCGCTCGCTATACCTTCACCGAAAGCGCCGGGAGAGAGATTCACAATGAAGTTGCTTCTAGACCGGTGCTCTGGATACCGGCAACTTTTCATATTCCGAACAAACCATTCTTAGAGTCCCCGGCTAAGGAATTCCGGAATAGCGGGGCCTATGCATACGAGGCGGTGACGAACGTCGCGGGATTCATCCCACTCGGGATAGCTGTTTGTTGTTATCTTGCCTGGGCGAAAAATAGTTGGAATGCATTTTTTCTCACTACGGCTTTCTGCGGACTGATGAGCTGCAGCATTGAGATTTTGCAGTACTACATTCCAAGCCGAGGCTCCGGAACTACCGACATTATCACCAACACAGTTGGCGGTGCTCTCGGAGCCTTACTGACGCAATGGAGTCTCGTCCGTAGATTTCTACAGCGGACCGACATCTTACCAGCTGCTGAATAGTGATTTCGTTGGAACAAAGACAAATACGTATACATCACGCATTAAAGGGATCGCGATGAACGCCGATTTTTGGGTTCATTCCGACAATCTGGCAAGCTGTTAGCGGTTCCAGGAACGGTAGTTGAATGTGCTCGATAGTGGCTTTTTGGCAGCAGACAAATTCGTCAAGGTATCGTAGTCCTGTTTAATTTAAGTTCTGGCATGCATATTCTTCACGTTGTTGGGGCGCGGCCAAACTTCATGAAAGCGGCGCCGGTGCTGCACGCGCTGCGAGAAGTTGGAGCGAAGCAGACACTGGTCCACACCGGTCAGCATAACCTGTCCCACTTTCGAAGATATCGCTTGGCCGTATTATGTGCATCTGCGTGGCAACTGCTGCAGAGTGTAATCAAGTTGTCCTCGCAATCATCGCCTGAGTGACCGCGGAATGTCTGGTGGTGAACCTCGAGGTGCGTCATTGTTCCGCAGGATTGGCATCTCCAGCGATCTCGTTGTAGGACTTGCTCACATAACCGTTTGTAGGCAGTGACATCGAGCCGTACGCGAGAACCTTTCCTTGTGACGCCATTCACGAGGCATTAACTCCTGCATCGGCTAGAAAAGTCTCACGTTGTTCAGGCGGTAGAAATTTGAAAAATCGCAGCGCTGATTGAAGCAGAGTTCGGGGATCGTCGTTGTCGAGATTCGCGCCCGCAAGGAAATCGGCACAGATCATTTCTAAGCAATACCCGCGCGACTTCTCGCTTCCGAGCATCATCGCGGCTGTTTCGATGGCTTGCTCGATGACAGGAATTTGGCTTTTGTAGACCTTGAAGTAGATTAGCTCCCACGGCTCGGAGTCTTTCCCAGTCAGTTCCTTCTCGACTTCGCGACGAAAATCCTCCTTGGGCAAAGCCTGCGCTTTGTGCAACCAGGTTGCACAATCGAATTCTTGACCCTCTCTGCTCCTCGCCAATTTCGCGAGCTCCAATCCCTTAGTCCATCCCACTTGCTTGAGGCTGCGCTTTACCTCTGGCGGTAGGTGCTCGTGAATGGACATCAGGTAGTACGCCTTTCTCCTCGACTCTGGGAATCGCCTCTCCAGAAAGTCGTCGAATGAGGCCAACTTCTCCACTCGCCAATATTGTCCAGCCCGCACTTCACACAAATACCTGCCGAGTTCAACGAAATGCGTATCCCTCTCCGCTTCTTTGCGCTTTTCCCAGGTCAGAATCTGATCAATCTTGGTGAGCACGAACAGCGCTCGCTTTTGATTCAGCTTGGGCGGCATCGGCGGATGTTTAGTACGTAAGCTCGTCAAACAGACCAAAGTCTTGTGCTCCTGGCCGACGGATCAGTCCGGCTTCAACCAGCGCCGATTTTCCGAGACACAGCCCGAGGTAGGGGCACGTCCCGCATGGGTTTTGCGGAAAACGAATGCCACTGTGCGGCAGGAATTGAGCTGACTCGATCCGCTGAATCGTGTCATGTACTACTTCGCTGAACTCGCGTCGTTGTTCATCGGTGATAGTTGTGTGTAGGTACTGAACCTCGACTAGGCGCTTGCGCACGAAGACAATCTGCGCAACTTCAGAAATTCCGGTCATCCAGGAATAACAAACCAGCTGCGGATCGAGCGCTAAGATTCCAGTGGGTTCTTCCGCATATCGGCAAGAACTGGTTTTCCATTCAAGCAGACAGCCGTGGCCATCAAGTTTTCCGATTGCGTCGATGTAGCTGACGAATTCGTTCGAGCCAGACAATGGGCGCACGAACTTGATCTGCAAATTCTGTCGGGGCTTGCAAATGCGGACACGATCCTCCTGGCAGAAGCGCTCAAGCAGCTGAATACCTTGCTGCAACATTGCATCCCAGCTATCGCGATGAGAATAGTGGAGCGGCTTGTTCTGATACACCGTCCACTCACGAAAGAAGGTCGCAGCTGGATCCTCGCGCCGGAAGTACGCACCGAGAGCTTGCTCGAAGGCGCGCCCGAAGAGCATGGCGGCCCGAGTATCTTTTTCCTGCCAGCCATCGAGATAGCGATGACGATAACGCCGCGGACACGTCAGATATTGGCTGATCTGGGTGTAGCTGTAGATCACAACTCCGTCCTCGTTTTGATCCGCAGTTTTTTGCCGGAGAGTTCTTTCCATTGTTGACGCGGAGCAAAGCCCTCCAGCGATACAAGGGACGTGCCGTTTACGACGCTGTGCTTGACTCTGACCACGCCAGAGAGGCCGATGAGTTGCTGATCATCGATTTCGTTGCGGCTGAGTGATTCCATGTCGTAGCCGAAATCACGCAGAAACCAGTTCAGCCGCCACAACATTCGCGGCGAGCAGCCGAGGCGAGTGCTGAAACGATTGCCGGCAAGCGATTTAGGCTCAAGGACGGTAAGAAGAATCAGATAGTGAGGCTTCTGCCGATGCCAACGATACTGCAGGCGTTCGACTCGGACCAGGAATAAACCCCCGATTAGGCCGTTTTCGCTAGAGCCATCTGCTTGATTGAGACCTGCAACATAACGTTTCACGCCACACTGTCCTTCGACCGCAAATAGCTGTTTAGCTGGCAAAGCAATGCATTGCGGTCCTTCTCCGCCCATTCAGCTAGGTGAGTGACGAAGTTCTCAACTTGTTCGCGCGTGGCGTCACGTAGAGTTTTCACACCACAGAAGTCGGTTGCGTAGGACTTCACCAGTGCGGCATCGAGTTGATGCTGCCGAATGATCTGGCACAGGCGGTCGCGGACCGTGGCGTGATTGATGGAATTTCCATCGCCGTTTCCATTCTGATTTCCGTTGGCGACTCTAGCTGGAAGCTTCTTGGATTCGACAGCAGGCCCCGATTGAGTGGCAACGGACCCGATTTCCTCGACCGAACAGATTCCGATTCCGTAAGCCTTCCGCAAAGCTCGATTGACAGCGCGAGTTTCGGCAATCCGCATCTCGGCGCCATGAACCAGAGGAGAGATATTCGAGGGGTCGGCGTCCCCGTAACCTACAAAGCCCTTGCACTCCGGAGATACGTACACGGTGGCGCTAAAGGCATAACGGGACGTAGCTGCGTCGCAGAACGCGGTGACCGGTTGAACGTGAATTCCGCTGCAGTGGCGGCGTTTGGCAAGACTAAGAAGACCCGCATGGGTCACATACCAGCGCAGATCGATTAGCAATACGTCTCCGGCTACAACCGACAAGCCATGCTTGTAAAGCAATTTCAAGAGACTCTGTAATAACAGCGAATTCAGATTGCCCCAGATGCACCGCGCGTGGTGAACATCTCTCCGAAATTGTTTCGCGATTTTCATAAGCACTCCGAGTCTGTAGTGTTTAGCGCGTCAGGGTTGAAGTCGTGATTTGGCTTATCGGGTCAGCTTTGATTGATCGGAAGTGCTGTAAACAGTAATCTCGCTGAGACTCTAAGTCGGTCACGATCGCGACCAGGCCGCAGCCGAACGGGTTTCGCTCGTCTTCGTACTCGCACGGCATCAGGTGCGCTTCGGCCAGTATGGAATCGACGCGCCGGATTTCACGTCCGACTAGGTTGTCTAAAACTTGTGAAAAAAGTGGTTGGAACTGTGGGGTAGAGTGGTGAACAGCCATTGGGCCTCCTTGTTAGGCACCTTGGTTAGGCTCGGGTGAGTGCTGGTAACACTCGCTCGGGCCGCTTACACGAACAAGTTATATGCTCGCCGGCCGAGCATGTCAAGGCAATTCTTGTGCCTCTATCGCGGATGATGATAACTTTTGGACGTGGCCACTGATGACGTACGTGAGTATCTTTCCAAGATAGGCCGCAAGGGCGCGAAGGCGGCGAACAGAACCCGCACTCCCGAAGAGCGCAAAGAAGTGGCACGTCGCGCTGCTCAAGCGCGTTGGGCCAAGGCTAAACAGAAGAAAGACTAATTGCCTTTATCCTTGTCGAAAGTGGCGACAGCTGCCGAAAAGGTACGTACCTAAGTGCCTTGCAAGGAATCGCAACAGAGCGTACAGAATATTGCAAGAAGCATCCGAACCTGGGTGACCCTTCGTAGAGAACTCTTCTACAAAACTCCGATCTACCCCTACAGCATTCACGTCACAAATTACTCGCAAATTTAGATGGTAAGAGGAGATTGTAGTTGCAACTCCAGAGGCGAATAGAAAAACTCAGTCAGCGCCTCAACATGCTCGCGGCCACGCAATCAACGTACAGCCCTGGTTGCATTTGTTTTCCGAAAGGGGCTTGTCCGCTCGTGGGTTTTCCAGTACTGCAAGAAATTGCGTTTTGCGTAAAATGTCCCTTGCACGGAGATCGTTTTGTAAATCGTCCTTTTGTCTACGTTGGCGAGTGGATGCGCGAAAAGCAACATCGGGTCCAGACCAATCCAACGTCCTCATTTTTTCGCGGCAAAAACCCGAAGCAGTACATCAAAGCTTATCTCGCCACCTTCCCATCAGATCTGTTTCCAGGGACGGAAGAGAGGGAAGGCATTGCACCCCAACATTACAAGATCTTCTTGCGGCTGCGAGATGGAGCCAGAATCCAGGTTTCAGAAGATCGCTTCTATGGATCTTGCGACCGTGCTCCCGACCCAGAAGCTGTTCGTGCCCACAATATGGAATGGAGATGGCGGTCTTTACGTTTTATGGCGAACCTATTGTCCGATCGAGGTCTCATTATTGAGCCGTCGTTCTTATGCCAACGGATTGAAAGTGGCGCGGCTGAAGAGGAGAGCTCATGAGAGACCGACTGAGTCAAACTCGTTGCAAGGGTCTAACAAAAGCCGGGCAGCCTTGCCGTGCGGCTGCTATGGAAGGAGGGTTGTGCTTCTTTCACGCAAATCCGAATAAAGCCAAAGAGCTCGGCAGAATCGGCGGACTGAAGAGTTATCGGATTGCTAAAGACGCAAATGACGCTCTCGACCTAAATTCAGCAGCTGGCATACGAGATAGTGTCCCGCAACTTATCGAAGACGTTCGTAGTGGGACACTCCAGGCGGGCAAAGCAGCCGCCGTGGCATCACTGTTGAATCTCCAGTTGCGTGCTATCGCAAACTCATATACGGAGAAGACGCTTGCAGACCTAGACAAGCGATTGACCGAAATGGAAAAGATGAATCTCGAAAGAGAAGTGCAAGAGGCCAAGGAAAATGAGCACGGGCATGCGACGTGGCGGCCGGGGCCTATGTGAACTACAAATTCTGCTAAGGCGCCAAGCCATATAGGTTGCAATTATGGCTAAATAGTCCGCAGAAAATGCCTTAGACGCCTTAAGCTGTTGTAAGGTCAGAAGGCATAGACCGGTTGCAGCTTGCAAAAGCAAAGTGCTGGGATTCGGTTTCGGAGTTCAAGTTTGACAATGCATATTCTTCACGTTGTCGGTGCGCGGCCAAACTTTATGAAAGCAGCGCCCGTGCTGCATGCGCTGCGAGAAGTTGGAGCGAGACAAACATTGGTCCACACCGGTCAGCATTATGACCGCAACATGTCCGAGGTGTTTTTTTCCCAGCTCCAGATCCCAGAGCCGGATGTGAATCTGGGTGTGGGTTCGGGCGGCCACGCCAAGCAGACTGCCGATATCATGATCGGCTTCGAGCCGGTTGTACTTGAGCGACGCCCTGATGTCGTTCTGGTTTATGGGGACGTCAACTCGACCATTGCGGCCGCGCTGGTGTGCGCAAAATTGGGAATTCGCATCGGCCACGTCGAAGCTGGGCTGCGCTCCTACGACTGGACCATGCCCGAGGAAATCAACCGTGTGGTCACGGACCGCTTGGCTGATTTTCTGTTTACCCCGTCCGAAGATGGGGATCAAAATCTGAAAAAAGAAGGAGTTCCGGAAGAGAAGATCCATTTTGTCGGCAACGTGATGATCGACTCGTTGGTACGCCTCCTGCCGGTCGCATCGAAACTTCCAAAGAACGGATACCCCGACCGCTATGCCTTAGTCACGCTTCACCGGCCTTCGAACGTGGATGACAGCGACAGCCTCAAGAGCATTCTGGAATCGTTACTTGACATAAATCGTAGCCTCGATGTGGTTTTTCCAGTTCACCCACGTACGCGCCAGCGCATTGCCCAGTTCGGGTACGCGGCCGGAAACTTGCATCTTCTGGATCCGCTGCCATACATCGAATTTCTTGCGCTTCAGCAGCGCGCTGCTGTGGTCATAACCGATTCGGGCGGCATTCAGGAAGAGACGACCTATTTGGGTGTGTCGTGCATTACTTTGCGCGAGAACACGGAACGCCCCGTGACCGTCACCATGGGCACCAATGTCATTGTGGGCAAGGACCGGAAAAAACTTACGGAAGAACTAACGAAGGTGGTGGCGGGGACGGGCAAGAAGGGGGCGATTCCGCCGCTTTGGGATGGCAAGGCGAGTGAGCGGATCGCAAAGTTCCTGAAGATGCTTCAGGTTTGAGTTGTCGCGTCAGTTTGCGTGTGATCTGCGCACATTATTCATCTTCCGCAGCACTCTCCACCTCGGGGTATGGCACAAAAGTGGCGTATGCAGCCCCTTGCAACTATCGCAAAAATTATCAGGCTTGACAGAAGTTGGAACTGAAATAAAGTGTCAACTGAAGGATCTTAACTATGCACCTCCGTCTCTCAGTTCTGTTAATGCTGTTAGGTTTAGCGTTGGTTCCCAGTGCCTTGGGGGAGTCTTACACGTTCACCGATTCGGGGTGCTTCAGTAGTATCGTTTCTCCCAGTAACTGCAGCTCGAGCGCGTCCCTAGGTGTCACGAACACTAGCTTGAGTTTCACTGGCGTCTCCTCGCCATCTACCGTAAGCTCCGGAACGTCATTTTCTCTGGGATCCTTCACACTTTCCAATCCGGGATTATTGGTCTACTTGGGCTCCTTTACCCTTGACGTTGACTTCACCAATCCGGCAGGAACGAACGGAAGCCCGCTGGTAGCGGCGGTTTTGGGGAACATCTTTATTAATGGCGCGAGTGTTGTATTTTCGCCAAGCCCTCAGGTGTTTACCTATCCGGGTGGGAGCTTTACGCTGCAACTGCTGACAGATCCAGTATCGGTGAATGGTTGGAATAGTACAGCCCAGCTTGAGGCCAAGATCGTGAGTGGGGCGGTGAGTATGCCTGAAGGGTCCAGTCTGGCAATGCTGGGCATCAGTGGTCTTGTGCTCGCGGGCGCGTTCTTTAAAAAGCACAACCCCTTGGCGACTAATAGAGCTTGCTAAGTTGATTAGCTCGTTGGCCGGTACAGCTGCTGAGGGATTAACCAAAAAAGCCATTCCGAATTGGAATGGCTTTTTTATTGCCCAAAGAGAAAGTTGTCGTGAACAGATTGCATTATCCTAGTTGCACGTGCATCGGCAATCCAACCTCTGAAGGGAGAGTCAAATTAGCGAGATCGGGCAAAATCCGAGCATTTCTGGGCCAGCTTCTCCGAATGGCATACCGACAAGGAAGTCGTTAGGTATTTGCGCAGCTCTGTTCTTGATTTCGCTGGTCTTGGCCTGGATCCCGCTAACCAGCACGTTAAAACTTGCAGCCGAAAACGACGAATACACCCATATTTTGTTGGCTCTCCCGGTCAGCCTTGCCCTGGTTTATGCCAGCTGGGCCTCGGTGCGAAGGCGTATCACGACGGGGCACAAGCAAGGCTTAATTCTCTTTGTCATTTCGGCCCTAATCGCGATCACTCCAATTCTCCTGGCGAGCAGGATCGCCTCCGATCTTCGCCTATCCCTTGAAATGCTGGCGCTCGTCACGTGCTGGATCGGTATCTTCGTTTACGCTTTCGGTCCAGCAGCATCCCGAGCCGTCCTCTTTCCGCTATGTTTTCTCTACTGGATGGTGCCAATGCCGGAGTTTCTGCTGGATTCGGCCGTGCGCTGGCTGCAGAACGGATCCGCTTTCTGCGCGCAGGCGCTTTTCGGCGCCGCGGGCGTTCCAGTACTTCGAGACGACCTTCTCCTAACCATCCCGGGATTGACTATCGAGGTTGCACGAGAATGCAGCAGTATTCGCTCCAGCACAATGCTGCTGGTAACGACTATGGTTCTGGCGCAACTCTTCCTGCGCTCTCCGTTCAGAAAAGCCCTAGTGGTCGCGATTGCGGTGCCGCTCTCAGTCGCCAAAAACGGCCTACGCATTTTCACCATTTCTATGTTGGGAACGCGTGTAAATCCAGGGTTCTTACACGGGCGTCTTCACCGGCAGGGAGGCATAGTCTTCTTTCTCGCTTCTCTGCTGATAGTCGCGCTGCTTTTGTGGCTGCTGGGCAGGTCAGAAAAACAGCTGTTACCAAATGCCGCGGTTGGTGCAACTGCATAGGCCGTCAGTCTCTCCGCACAGAAAACCAACGCGATAAATCTATTCACAAGAATTGCCGTTTTCTCGCGGATTTACGGGATCGAAGCGTTAGCCTCGTTCGAATAGGAGCTTTCGACGTTATTGGAATCAACCGCCGTCGAAACGTAGTAGTACGTGGCGCCAGACTGTACCGAAGAATCCGTATAGTTTGTGCTCGACAACAACGACGAATTCAGCAATGAGTAGGGCCCGCCAGATTGCGTTCCGCGATAGATGTTGTATCCGACAACACTAGAAGTGCTCGGGTCCCAGGACAACGCAACGGTGTGAGAGGACGAGCCCTGTGTGCCATCTCCCGAAAGGGACTGCTTCAAGGAAGCGTCAGTTGCATTGCTGCTGAAGGAAATGTTGCCGGAGGATGTTCCCGCTGCCGGTGGTGTGAATGTCACGGTATAGGTCGTACTCTGGCCCGGCGTCACAGTTACCGGAAATGTGATGCCGCTCACTGAATATCCTGATCCGCTCCAGGCGGCTGAAGAGACTACTACATTGGCGTTTGTAGCACTTAGGCTTGCCTTCAGAGAGGCGCTCCCGCCTACAGCCACGTTCCCAAAACTTAGCGACGAAGGCGACACGGCCAGTGTTCCGGTTGTGGGATTTGGATTGCTTACAACCTGACTGTTTGCGCCGGCCGAAACACCCGCACAGCCGCTAAGGATAGACACGCTGGCGAGCGCCAGGAGGGTGCCCAGTGATACCAATCGTGATTTCTGCTCTTGCATGAAGAGATTATCGGTCCGGTACTGCTAGGGGTCGAGAGAACTAAAATTCATAGCCGCTCTCACGGCTTTCATTGCACCTTAGTAAGCGAGCAACAACAGAACGGTACGAAAGTAACCGGACGACTTGAACGCGAAACGGAAGCCGAAGTGGTTTGTAAAAATGGTAGACCGGCGCAGAAAAAGAATGCAAGGTACAAACCTGTTGAAATCCTTCAAATTGTAATCAGAAGTACATGCAAATACAGCACTAGACCCTGATTTTTTCAGCTCGGAACCGCCTTTCTATCGGCAAAATTACCCGACAGGGACTGCAAACTTTTGCATACACAGTAACGCGACTAGTAACCACTGTTGGCACTAACGGGCCATTTTTCAGCCACTTACCTTACCTAATAATGGCTGAAATCGGTAGTACGATTGCCGATGAGAGATAGTCCATCCCCGGGACTAGTACCAAAGGGCGACCATATATGCCAGATATTCGCGTTGCGAAAAGCTTGTGTCTACAAGCGCTCGGGTTTGCGCTTTTAGTATCGCTGGCCGTGCCAGCGTTCGGTCAAAACCCAATCCCGGATGAAAACCTAATCGCGTTTACCCCTGCGGCGGTTCAGCCGGTGATTGCTGTAAAGCCTTTCCTACCCGAGACCCCAACCGCACACAAGTTTTGGGACCGTGAAAATCAGATGTTGTTTGCAACGACAGCTGCCTTGTGCGCTGCCGATTTCAGCGTCACGCATATGAATCTCTCGAACGGCGGCAGGGAATTGAATCCGCTGGTACGCCCATTTACTGCTAACAATGCAACTTTGGCGTCGAACTTTGTCGCCCAGACTGCTGGCATCGTTGCCATTAGCTATCTTTTTCACCGTACCGGCCATCACCGTTTTGAACGTCTCGCGCCGGTGGCAAATGTTGCTGCCTCAGCATTCGCTGTCGGATATGGGTTGTCGCATCGATAAGTTCGAAGTTCGACCTTCCGGATCATAGGTTGTGCAATGGCAGAATTGGTGTATCGCACAGGCAGAGAAGTCTTTCTTATACGGAGTTCAATGTGTGCACAAACTTTCTTCTCTTGCCCAGAATTGTGCACACGTCTAAACTCAAAGTAGACGTGTTTCGCACAGATTGGATTCCTGATCTGCCCACCCCCCGTATCACGTTCGCAAGAGTTCTTAACGTGCATACCGGCGCAATGACCAGGCCGATGTTTGAAGTTTAGGTTCTCAAAGTGTTTGAACTTTCAAAGTGGAGCAAAGGCAAATCATGAGCAGTGGCACAGTTGTATCTGGTTCGTTTTCTAAATTTAAGGACAAAATTGAAACCCGGCAGGCGCGAGTAGGAATTATCGGTCTGGGCTACGTGGGACTTCCTTTAGCTCTTTTATACATTGCTGAGAAGTTTCCGGTGACCGGTTTCGATATCGACAAAGCTAAGGTCGACTCGCTTGCAAAGGGGAAGTCTTACATTTACCGGATTCCCAATGAGGAGATTCAGGAGGCGCGGGCAAAAGGCTTGGTTGCCACTTCCGATTTCGCCAAGCTAGCGGAAATGGATGCGATCATTATCTGCGTACCGACACCGCTGAACGAATATCACGAACCCGACCTTAGCTTCATTACCAATACCGGACATGCAATCGCGCCGCACTTGCGTGAAGGCCAATTGGTTGTGCTCGAAAGCACCACCTACCCTGGCACCACCGAAGAAGTGCTCATCCCAATTCTGGAGCGGGAAAACCGCAACGGTCTAAAAGCCGCGCGCGGTGAGGCTTCGGCTCAAAATAGCCCGGTATTTTACATTGCCTTTTCGCCCGAACGTGAAGACCCCGGCAACACCACCGTCGCAAGACGCGACATCCCCAAGGTCATCGGCGGGTTGAATCCTCAGGCCAGCGAGCTTGCGGCTGGACTGTACGGTTCAATTTTCAATCGTACGGTACCGGTTTCTTCGCCAGCCGTTGCCGAGATGACGAAGCTCCTCGAAAACATCTACCGCTGTGTCAATATCGCTTTAGTGAACGAACTCAAACTGTTGTCTCTGCGAATGGGGCTGGATATTTGGGAGGTCATCGAGGCGGCTTCGACTAAGCCATTTGGCTTCCATCCTTTTTACCCCGGTCCGGGCTTGGGCGGCCACTGCATTCCCGTTGATCCGTTCTACCTATCTTGGAAGGCCAAAGAATGGGATTTCCGGACCCGCTTCATCGAACTCGCCGGCGAAATCAATATTGGAATGCCATATCACGTCGTGGCTTCCGTTTCGTCAGCACTCAATCAGCGCAAGAAGTCTTTGAACGGTGCGCGGGTGTTGGTTCTCGGCATGGCTTATAAGAAAGATATCGACGATTTGCGTGAGTCCCCAGCCTTAACTATTGTCGAGACGCTGCAAAAAGAAGGAGCAGTGGTTAGTTACAACGACCCGTATATCCCGTATGTAGGCAGGGGCCGCAAATATGATCTGCAAATGACGAGTGCTCCGCTCGAAGATTTGCAAAACTACGATTGCGTACTGATCCTTACCGATCACTCCTGCTACGACTACGCAAAAATCGTCGCCGAGTCGCAGTTGGTCGTGGATACGCGAAAGGCGACGCGGGGAATACAAAGTCCCAAGGTCGTCCACTGCTGAGGTTCCACCCTCAGAAGCTGCTCATGCGAGACGAGCAGCTTGTTTGAATCGGGTCGCGTTCAAAAACTGCCGCTGATTCTGATGAATCGGCGGCAGTTTTTTATGGGATCGCCACCTGCACCTGGTTCGAGTAGCCGCTTTCCTGACCGCTCGAATTCACGGCCGTTGTTACGTAATAGTAGATGGCAGAACTCGCGACGGAGCCGTCGTCAAAATTCGTCGCTGTGTCTAAAGCAGAATTCAGCTTCGTATAAGGCCCACCAGACTTGCTTCCCCGGTAGATGTTATAACCAGCGACTTTGGAAGTGCTGGCGTTCCAGGTCAAGTTAACCGAGTGTGACTGTGGCTGAGTGGTTGCGACCCCTGTACCCGTCAGCGATTCAGAGATCGTCGAATCCGAAGCATTGCTGGCAAATGAAATTGCTCCTGAAGCTGTTCCGCCGCTTTGCGGGTTAAAAGTAACCGAATATGACGCGCTGCTTCCGGCAGCGATTGTCTTCGGCAAAGTTATTCCGGAAAGAACGAACTCCGAACTGTTACTTCCTGCCGACGTGACGGTCACGCTGCTTCCACTCGCGGTCAACGTACCACTCTTGGTTAATGTGGATCCCACGTTCACGTTCCCGAAGCCCACGCTGCTGGGCGACAAACTAAGCGAACCCTGTGCGCTTCCAGTTCCGCTGAGGGGAACGGAAGTGATCGTATAACCCGAAGAACTGAGTGCGGTGAAGGTCCCGCTCTTGCTGCCACTCGTGGTCGGAGTGAACGCGATCTTGAAGGTGTAGCTCTGCCCACCCGTTAGGGTGAGAGGCAGAGTCAAACCTTGCGCGGCAAATCCTGTGCTCGTTGACGCCCGGGCAATCGTGGTTCGATTGCTTCCGTTGTTTTTTAAGGTCAGTGAGAGAGTGGCTGTGCTTCCGGCCTGTACGTTGCCGAACAAAAGGCTAGACGGGCTGGCAGAAATTCGTCTGGAGTACGATTGCGATGATGATGTAACTCCCAAACCGTTCAAACCTAAAGTCCCCGCGTCGCCCCAGTTGAAGAAAACAGTTCCCGTGGTATAGGCGGAGGCAGACGGCGAAAATGTCACAGCAATAGAAATGCTCTTGCCTGGCGTGATTGCGACGGGAAGTGAAGGATATCGCACCGTGAAGTTGGACCTACTGGAGTGTACCCGCTGCAGCGTTACGGTGGACGAACTTTCGTTGGTCAGCGTGGCAGATATGGTTTGCGAACTGCCGACGCTCACTTGCCCAAATTGCAAGGTGGAAGGACTTGATGCCAGCGGGGAGGCCTGGGCCAAACCGCAAGTGGCAGCTAATGCCAGAACACCAACTAGCGCGATGAAGACAGACTTCGAGGTGAAGTGGGGGAGATTCATAGCAATTTCAGTTTCAGGGTGAGCACCTGCTGCTGCACAGGTCTCAATAGTGCAATTGCACTAATGAGTAGGACACCCTTTGGTTGAGCACTTGCCTCACTGGGCGCGGAATTTGGAGGCAGATAGGAATTGAGAGATGCGTCCTAACGCACCAGCGCGTCACTGCACATCAATATGAATGAGTGACTTCCGGGCATGTGAAGAATTGTTGGAGCTGAACAATCAGAAGAAAAAACTCGGAAGGACATCACTCGAGTGCATTGTCGTGAACAAAATTACAACAGTTTCGATGCCGTGAATAAGTGTGGTGCGCCCAGCTCATCCGGCACGACGCTCGCCAGTGTTAATGCGCAGCAGCCGAACTCAGTGGCTTCTTCAGGCGCATCAGCGGATCGCCAAAGAAGATGAACGTTCTTCGAACGTCCTCGTCGGCAACATTAGACTTTGCAAACACAATCGCATCCCCAAGCGTGATTGTCGGTTGAGAGAAAAGAGTCTGGACGAAGGCTCGGTTCATTTGGAATTGCGGATCAGGGGCGGTCAACCCGGATGATGCCCATACGGCGACAGCCCCGCCGTTTTGCGACAACATTAGCGCGGTAGCCAGGCTTTCGGTATATACGTCATGGAAGAAGCCATTTAAGCAGTTCATGATCACAAACACAGGCAGCTTGCTTCCGTTGGTGAGAGATGAGGCCGCCATGTCATCAAATAGGTCGCTGCCAGACCACATCTCCACCGAACCGTGACCGTTGTAGTTGATTAGCAACTGTCCGTTTTCAATACCGGCGAGCAAATCCTGTCTGGCGACAGCTGGACCAAGAGTTCCGGCAAAGACGTCGGTCACGTTCATCGTCGAGGGAAGCAGCTTCTGTATTGAAATAGAATCTTGAGAGAAGCTCAGCGTAGGATCATCGACGTCAGCTATTACCATCGCTTGATTTGTCCAACTCCCCGCTGTGGTGGTGTCGTAGCCCACAATCTTCGACACCATGGTTTGCACGTCAGTCACAGTTCGCCCCGGCAGACGGCCAGTAGCAATTTGGGGGAAGCCAGTGTTACTGAAGTCGGAGAACCAGTCGTCCGAGGCGGTTTTCAATTCGGAGGTAACGACAATTTTCGTGGGAACAAAATCAAAGAATCCGAACCCGAGGTAGTCTCGCGGATCAACGGAGGCATCGCCCGCAAGAAGCAGGTAACCGGGCTTGTTCTTCCATGCGCGCGTTGCGGTTCTCAAAAACTCTTTGACTGCATAGGGTGAGCGTTCCCCGAAATTGAACTCATCGTAAATCTGATTTACATCGAGAAGGGCGACCGAATTGCCCTGAGCTTGGCGTAGTTCTGCAAGCGGCTGCACGGCTGAAACAAAATCCGCATAGGTGAGCATCACAACATTTGCGCCGCGCTGGACCTCGTGGAGCGTTGAGGGCTGATGCAGCGCAAGTGAAGCTGGACTGGCCAACTGATCGCTAGCGAGGGCGAGGAAGGTATGTTTGCCGCGAGAATTCCACGGGACCGTCGCCGATAGAGCGTATTGGCCATTTGCGACGCTCGTTTTGAAATCCAGGAGTACAGGTTGCTCGGGAATTGTGATGTCGACCAGGCAGGTAGGTGGCTGAACAAAACCGTTGACGGTAAATCTCTCTCCTTCATCGGCGGTGAACTTCAAGAGATCGGAATCAGCGGTAAGAGTTTGTGGGAAACTGACGTCCACGAAATCAACAAGGCTTAGATCGTTTGTACCCTGTTGAGCTGTCAGCGTGATCATATTTGCGCCATCTGCAAGAACTCCGGCGGGAATATCAAACGTTGCCTCACCTTGGTTCTGTCCCTCGAAATAAACATCGCCGAGCGTCGATCCATTCACACTCACAGTGACATCGTGTGCCTGATTATCTGTAACCCCTTGCAGCACGATTTGCATTGAGCCTTGCCCGGTAGCGGCGTTCACAACGTCCAGGTTCAATTGAGCGGCAGTCGGCGAAATCAGCGGACCGAAGAAGTTGTCGGTGTTTTCGTGGAGCAGCGCAGCAAAATAAGTAGTGCGCGGCTTCAATTCGACGGTCTGCATGAAGGTCTGTTCGAGTGGGCCTGCGCTGCCGCTTGCTCCGGAATCGGATATTCGAAGACCAGGCTGATTGCTCACCATCAGCCAATAAGCGCGCTGGTCGGAGTACGGCGTGTCAATCGCCGTGCCATAGAACTCAATTGCAGACTGTGGGCCAAACTCGCGACCGGGACCGGTGATTGTGATTGGTTGTTCGACCCCTTCGGCAAACAGATGCAGCGAGCGACCTTCAACATTCCCCCGCAGGCCTGCGGCTACGAGTTGAGGCTGTGTAACCCTATACCACCCTTCATGGTCGACGAGAATCTTCACTGCAGGTTGGGCTGCGAGTTGGAAACCGATGTTGCGGTGATGTGCGGCCGGCTGCGGGTGGACGACGAATTCACGCACATGTGTTTCGTGTTGAGGAAGAGCGCCCGGTTGGCTTTGAGCCAGTCGCGACCTTGAAGACTGTGCCAAATCCGAGATTGTTTTTGCCTGGGCCACAACTTGGGTTGCCGAGGTAATTTGCCCCTGGGCAGAAACCGGACCGTGCATGGTGCGAGTTCCGTTCAAGTCCACGTCTTCGAGCCAATACAGCGCCCCAGGTCGAGGCGAATGGTCGATCCATGCATAGCTCCTTGCGCCGTGTTGCTCGAGAGCTCCGCGCATCATCAGGGCCGAGCCGGAAATAAGCGATGGATTTACCTGGATTCTTTGGCCGCCGCTTTCACGGTAGACATTGAATCCGAGGTTGTGAAGTTCACCGCCACTCTTCCAGGAAATCACGACAGAGTTGCCATTTTGCGCCGCAGTAAACGCATGGAGGTGGACGCTTGTTGGCCCTTCGATTGGTACAGAGGCGGTAGCGGTGTTGTTCGTGGGGTTCGAATCGGGGACAGTGGAGGAGTCAATGATTGCTGTGTTCACCGCTTCGGAGTAGGCGGTACTCGCGGTGGTATTCACGGTTATTACTGCGCTCGCGCCAGAAGTAAGAGAAAGCGTACAAGTAAGCACTCCGCCGCTTGGGGCCGCGCAGCTACCTGCCGAGGTGGGAGCGACCGATGAGGAAAGATATGTTATCTGCGTCGGAATGCTGTCGGTGACTGTGAAATTTGTCACCGCTGTCGGCCCGTTGTTGGTGACGGTGATCGTATATGTGAGTGCATGATTTACGATCACTGGATTCGGAGATCCGGACTTGGTTATTGAGAGATCGGTGCAGGCTGCGTTGTAGTGCGGCCCGGGAGCAGAGGTGAGCGCAACGCCGCTGGTGCTTGTTCCCGATGCTCCGGCGCTCGCCCCATAAAACAAATTAGCGATATTAAGAGTTATTCCTTGAGTGCCACCGATGGCGCTTGCAGTAACAGTTGAGCCCGTGCCGCCGGTGTAAATAATCACCCCGCCGCCGCCACCGCCGCCAGGCCCGTGCCGATCGGCGTTGAGACCACCCTGGGTTCCTCCATTATCCGAGTCCCAAGCATCGCCACCGCGTCCTCCGGTCGCGTTCAGAGCGATGGTTGAGGCCCCATTAACCGTTCCCCATAAAAAAACGATGCTTCCTCCCGCGCCACCACCGCCACCGCCGTCGTTTGCGGTGTTGTTGTAGGCGGCCGAACCATTGGCGTTTATCGTCACGTTTTGCCTGATCGTCGTGGCACGAATCATCACAATGCCGCCGCCTACCGCACCGCTGCTCGCCTGGTCGTCATTGTCGCTGTTGTTTCGCGAGCCGGCGCCCCCGCCGCCGCCCATTACCACTCGGCTGATTCCGCCGGGGAACGCTGTTCCTCCTAATCCTCCAACGCTTAAGTTTGTGTTCCAACTGTCTCCGCCCTGCCCACCAGCGCCGCCATTTGCCCCGCCACCACCACCAGCGTTTTGATCGTTCGCGGCGGTATCCGAGTCAGTAGCTCCGCCGCCAGCATTGCCCGGAGCTCCGCGCGCCATGCTGCCAAGTGGATATCCTTCTGCGTACGTTTGCGCGGTGTTCAGGAAAGTTGTGCCAGATTCCACCCACTCCGGGGTGCCTGCGATTCCTTCACCTTTGCTTCCGTCAGCACCACCCGTAGCAGCGCCCGTATAAGCCGTTGGTGCCGTGAAAAGATAGTCGGTATTCGCGGCTCCGGCTGCGCCTGTTAGTTGCAATCCGGCGGCGCCGCGGAAGCCGAGTCCATTAACGCTGATGGTTGCGCCGCCCAAAGTCAGCGTTCCGGTAACGTTCAGCGCGAGAACTCCGCCGGTCGAACCATTCCAGGCCGAGGCGGTCACAGATGATGACAACGTAGCAGTCGCATAATTCGGAACACGGATCACCTGGAATGTACGAGCACCATGCGTCGCGTTGGCGGCAGCGGACGTATATGTGTAAAGCAGCCCGCCACCCGGACCCGCTGCCTGTATCGCAAGAGTGCCGCCAGCAGCTGAGACTGCAGTCTGTGCCGTCGCATATTCATAAACCCCGGCGTTGTTCAGATTCGTCGATCCTGATCCGCTAATACCGTCGCCATACTGTGAGCTGTTGCTTGTATTGATCGCGGCGTCTTGCATCTGGATGATCAGGACGAGATCGCCAATCGCAATGGTTGTTGCCGCTCCTGTGGCCGCACCCAAAGTAATCGACGTGGATCCTGCGTTCGCTGTCGCGGTGCCCGGGTAGTACGTATTGATAACGTTTCTTAAAGTTCCACCGGCGGCGCCAGCGGTCGAATAGCATTGGTCAAATTCAGAGTAAGAAACCGTGGTGGCGGAATCGTTAGCAGGAGAAAAATCAGGCGAACTTGCGCTAACGCTGGAGTTCAGCGGATAACCCCCGGGCACGCCAGGTGTGGCCGTAATTGTGACGCTTACATTGGAGCCAGAGGCAATCGATGTCCAGGTACAGTTCGCGCCGATGCAGGATCCGCCGACGCCACCACTCGGTATGGCAGAAACGAGAGTTAATCCCCCAGCCAGCGTGTTTGTCAGGTTTACGCCCGTGGCTGTGTCCGGGCCGTTGTTGGTTATTGTGATGATGTACGTCAAATTTGCCGGGAATTGGGTGGATGAACCCGCCGCCGTTACAGAGAGAGAAGCTTGGGCTGGCTGAATAGAAACGGCTGAATCAGACCAGGCTGAATTACCGCTAAGATTTTCTGACATCGCCACGCTGGCTGACCCGGCTCGCGTGGAGCCGAAGCCGTAAACATCCTGGTTGCCTCCGGCTGAGGTGGCTGCCCACTGCTGTGTCTGTGCCGGTGAACTTATGGACGCTGTAATGCCTGACGTGACGGCCAAGGTATCGACAACGTAGTCATTCGTTGCACTTGGAACAGTGACCCATGCGTTCGCATCCGCTGTGGCTCCGCTATCATTCGAGGCATAAGCGCGTATTGGCGCAACTTGGTCGGCACCAGTAAATGTGGTAGCCGCAGCAACTGTACCTACAGCGCCATTTCCTCCGCCGGTCGGGATCGTCTCCGTAACAACAACAGGGAAGGTTCCGACTGGCGGGTTAATCAGATACCAAATTTCAGTACGGCGCGAAGAAGCCAAGTGATTGCCAGCCGAAGTGAGTGCAACACCGTTGTAGGTGATGCTGGTCACGGTTGCTGCGCGAGTGCTCGTGTTCATCGACACGCTGACGACCAGCACCATGTTTGCGGCTGATGTAGTGTGAGTGAAGCTCAGAAAATCAGTAGTCGCCCCTCGAGTCAGCTCTGCACTGGCACTCGATGTATTGGCTGTGTCCGGAGCGACTTGCGCGGAGGAATGAATTGAGAACAGCGCGAGAATAAAAAGGATAATGATAGAGATCTGAAATACCGGGTGGATGAAACCGCTGATGTGCTGTCTTGAACTCGTTAAACCGAAATCAAAGTCGCGGGCAGCTTTAAATCGGCGGTATTGAGAGTCTGCTAGATTTCCGCGCGCGATGTTACTGTCGACCACCCTCGCCCCCTTATGCAGACCAGATGTCCGGCAGTTCAGCGATTACGACCCCAGATTTTGGCAACCAACACCAACCGCATTACAGGTTCCTCCAACCGGCCCGCCTATGCTGCTGTTCTTGCAATGTCCTAAAACAGCCTCTTCTGGACGCAAACTGATCCTCGTGAGAACTGGGGGTTCGTATTTGTTTTTATGCGATTGGTTTTCGCCGCCATCATCCATTGGTCCCTCGAGTCTGGCGCGGGAGAGGCTTCACTGGGAATTTGCAATAGCCTCTACGCTTCCCGGTAAAAGTATTTGGTTCAGCGATAGCTAATGAATGAGTGGCAACTGCGAGGGCACTGATGCGAGATGATCTAGACGCTATAACAATCGCTTCCGAAAGACACGACACGATGTGTTTCCCCCTCGCACACGGACAAAAGTCACGTCTCAAATCGAGCCGTTGGGTCTCAATTTAGCAGGGGAACACCGTATTTTTGTTGGCTACGTAGGTACGCGGCTGGACTCCGAGTTCATCCGTGAAACACAAGCATTGGGCTATGTCGCGGATTTCTGCGATGAAGAATGAACGATTCCGCTTCCTTCTTTTAGTGTGATGATCTGGTTGGGCTTGATGTGCGTGAACCGTTCGATCTTCTGTGTCGTAGGCCACTTCACTTCGATCACATCGATTATCTGGGCTTTGGCAATTCCGAAATGCAGGCGGAGGTCGCCTTGCGACATGACACTCGATCCGCTGTGTACTTCGTCGATTTGCGAGTGGTTACCGGTGACAACGCGCACACGGGCACCGATCGCGGTGCGATTGCATTTGGTTCCGATTAGCTTAAGTTTGATCCAATTCTGCTTGTTGCCCCCGTCGTTTCGCAATAATGACGGCAGATCGTTCATGTTGAGTACGAGCACATCGATGTCGCCATCGTTGTCGTAATCGCCGAATGCAGCGCCGCGGCTGGAAAATTTTTCAGTAATACCCGGACCCATCTCCGCCGAAATATCCTTAAACTGCCCATTCCGCAAGTTGTGATACACGAGACGCGGATTCTTGTAAGTCTGGCCTATATTGTGGGCGTCGATCTCAGGGTAAACGTGGCCGTTGATCTGAATAATGTCGGGCCAGCCGTCATTGTCGTAATCGACGAAGCCGCAGCCCCATGCAACATAACTGTTGTTAATACCAACGCCTGAAGCGAAGGTCACATCGTTGAATGTGCCATCGCCGTTGTTGTGGTACAGATTACAGGTGTCGTCGGCGAAATTCGTTTTGAAGATGTCGAGCCAGCCATCGCAATCGTAGTCGCCGACTCCTACTCCCATTCCTGCCTGTTCATGGCCGTTCTCGCTGTAAGCGCAGCCAGACATCACTGCCACGTCTGTAAACGTTCCGTCGTGATTATTGTGAAATAAAATGCTGGCTTCGGAATCGACCGCAACATAGATATCGGGCCAGCCGTCGTTATCAAAGTCGTACGAGACTGCGGTGATCGAGTATCGCGGGCCTGGTTTTAGGATTCCTGCTTTTTCTGACACGTCAGTGAACGTGCCGTCGCCATTGTTGTGAAAAAGGATATTCGTGTCGCCGGGCATTCCGCGTGGGCCACACATGACCGGGATGCCTTTCCACTGGCAAACCGGCGGACTATTCGGACCCGGCGTTTGCGCCGGATCGAGCTTAATGTAGTTGCAGACAAAGAGATCCAGGCGCCCGTCGCGGTCGTAATCGAGAAACGTGCAGCCTGCACCCCATCGAATCTGCTCATCGTAGACGCCGGCTTTCTTTGTTACATCAGTGAACGTGCCGTCGCCGTTATTGTGAAAAAGAATGTTGTGGCCCCAAAAGCAACAGAAGAGATCATCCCAACCGTTATTGTCGTAGTCTCCTACGCAGACGCCGGTCTGCCAGCCTGTGCGGGCAAGGCCCGATTTCTCGGTGACATTCGTGAAAGTACCATCGCGATTGTTCTTGAAAAGCTGGGAGGTTGGAGCTTTCCCTTCCGGCCATTGTTCGCCCAACCGCGTTCCATTCGTTATATAAATGTCGAGCCAGCCGTCGTTGTCATAATCAAAAAACGCAATGCCGCTGCCTTTCGCCTCGATGATGTAGCGCTTGCGATCGACTTCGCCCCAAACGTTCGGGATGTTCAGTCCGGCTTCGCGAGCCACGTCGACGAATTGGACGGGAGACGATGCTTCCGCTGGAGGCGATGTAAGCAGCAGTCGGCGGTTCCACTTCCACAGCGGGGTGGCCAGAGCATCAAGAAGAGAGCTACCGAGAATCAGAATAGAAGAACCGAGAAAATGGCGACGGGGAAATTTCATCAAAAATTTATCAGAGAGTCCGATCCGCAATTGTTAACGCGATTTGCAAGAGTTGCTGGCGCGCTTCCATTGGCATTGGCCCATCTGTAACCAGAGAACTCGATGGCGCCTGTGACAAAGTTTGTTCAATCCGGTTCACGTCTAAGCCACCCGCATTGCTTCCTTTGAAACGGTCCAGCACTTCGCGAGCTTTGTCGATTTGTCCCGTCTCATAATAAAAGACGCCGAGAGTTGAGTAGCTTCCGGCCCACTCCGGTAATAGTTCAACGGCACGTTCGAGTTGTTGGGCGGCTTGGCGGGTGTTGCCTTGCAAAGCTGAAACGATACCCAATCCCCACAGAATTTTTCCCGAGGCCGGAACACGCGCCAAACCTTTTTGCAAAGTCTGTTGGGCCGCATTGAGATCGCCGTTACGGATCTGGACCAATGTCAGCGAAAGGTAATACTGATCATTGTCCGGATTGCGTGCGATCGCATCCTGAAAAATCCTTATCGCATTTTCCGAATCACCAAGATGAGCGTAGATATCCCCGAGCAGCGCCAGATAGGCGTCGTCCTGCTGCCCGGCGCTTGCGACGGTCTGTGCGGCAGAGAGGGCATCAGAATAAGCTCCCTTTCGGAAGTAGGTATCGGCGAGATCAAACTTTGTGTCGTCGGAATCCGGATTGGCTTTCAACGCGGTTTGGAAGTGCAGAATCGCCCGATCGTAAAGATGAAACCGGGCAAGCAGAACACCAATTCCGGTTTGCATTCGGTAGTCGTTTGAACTGATCTGATCGAGTTGGGCAAGGGCTTTCTCGGCTTCGTCTTTCTGGCCAAGCTTCAGGTATGTCTCCGCGAGAAGATACAAGTTCTGTGGCTGTCCAGGATTTTTCTGGACTTGCGCACTCAGTTCAGCAACGTCAAGTTTAGTGCGCTGTTCTGAGCTCAATTTCGAGCGGTTATCCAGGTATTCAAACAAATGCTGAAATGGGTAGGGTCCACTTGCTCCATTTTTCGAAAGCGTTTGAAAGACATTCAAGTCGCGTTGAGCAGCATCCATTTGGTGCATGCTGCGTTCAACCATTGCAAGCTTGTAATATCCCGAAGCGGGATCATGGCTGACCTTGACGTATCGGCGAAGCAAGTCGGCAGCCTTCGCAAAGCTTTTGTCGCGGGTCCGCAAGTTCGCGAGTTCGAGCAGTGCCTCAGCAAAAGTGGGATTCGAGTGCAGCGCCTGCTGAAAGTGTTCATCCGCCTGCGTGTAGCTACCTTGATGTTCTTCGATGTAACCAAGATTAAACAGGCATGCCGCGTCCCGGGGATCTTTTTTAAGCCCTTCTTTGAAGTATTTCATGGCCTCGTCGAATCGCCCGAGATGACGATAAGCGAGACCCATAAAGGAGTAAGATCGCGCCGAAGGATCGATTTCGATCAGTTTCTGAAACTCGTCGATTGCTTTTTCAGTCCTCCCCGACATGAAATAACTTTCGCCGAGTGCCGCGTGCAGATCGGCGCGTCGTGGCGCGATTTTCAATCCGGACTCAAGCAGCGGGATGGCATCTTCGTAAAAGTTCTGCATCATGCTGAGTCGGGCCATCAGGAAGATGACATCCGTATTGTCTGGCGCAAGTTTGTGTGCGCGGACCAGCAACTCAAGGGCGTCAACTAATCGAGATTCTTCGGAGTAAGCCTGGGCGAGCAGATAAAGAGCTTCAGCAGAATCAGGCTTTATCTTTAGCGCGCGATCGAGCGCAGGCTCCGCGCGCAAGTAGTCTCCCGCCCGTAAATGGACCTGTCCGAGGTTATAGAGAATCTCGAATGTTTCTGGGCGAAGTGCGTTTGCTTTTTCGAGCTCGAGCTCCGCTGGCTTGTACTGTTTCTCGGAGCCTAACAAAATGCCAAGTGTGAAGTGCAGTTGCACATCATCCTTTTTTGAGGCAGAAAGTTCATTGGCGATCTTGAGACCTTCCGCTGTTTTGCCGGACTGCAAATACGCACGAACCAAGTTGAACCGCACCTCTTCTGTTTGCGGATGAACTCGCAGCAGGTGTGCGGTTGCCGCTCCCGGTGACGCCTTGGCGAGAAGAAGAAGGGCGTAGTTGTAATTCGCGTCGCTATTCGACGGCGCCAGCACCAGAGAAGTCTTAAATTCCTTCTCTGCCAGGTCGGGTTTTCCGGTGGTTACGTAGAAATTCGCAAGATTGTTGTGCGTCTTGACAGAATTTGGGTCAAGCTTAAGCGCGCGCTGAAAAGCGCCGAGCGCAGAAGGGTAATTTTTCTGATCGACGCAAATAATGCCGAGCAGGTTATAGCCTTCGAGGCTCGGTTTGTCTCTTAACTGGCTCTCGAGTGTTTGCCTCGCCTCATCAAGATGTCCTTCGCTCATGAGCTGCTGAACTTCGCCGGATTGCTTATCGGCAGCATGAGGCCCTGGTGAACGCGATGGAACTGCTTGCGCATCAGCGAAGGGCATCAATCCGAGCACGATAAGAACCGGAAAAACTCTCGCGACAGATTTTCTTCTCTGTACGCAAAAAAAGGAGCGAAATCGAAAGCTAGGAAACATCGTGTAAACAGCTCAATGTAGCATTTCAAGAGCCTGCTGGGCCATTTTGTGTTCCGGTTGCTGGCGCAGGAGTTCTTGTAGAACCGCTCTCGCGTTCTCCTTTCGATCAAGGAGAATATACAAGCGGGCAAGATTCAAATAGGCCTGATCGTAGTTCGGCGCGACCTGCATACAGTTTTTAAAGTGGTCCTCCGCTTCGGAGTAGCGCTGTTCACGCACGAGTAGAACGCCGAGATTGTTCAGGGCGTCAGCGTAGTCGGGACGTAAGCTAATCGCCTTCTGAAAATACAGCTCGGCTTGTGCGATCGAGTTCTGCTGGGCATAGAGCATTCCAATGCTGTAGTTGACCTCAGGATCGTTCGGCTCAAGTTGCAGGGCTCTCTCAAGAAGCGGCTGCGCATCATCAAAAGATCTCTCGCGGCGGAACAAATTCCCTAGATTTACGAGAGCTGTCACATAATCTCCCCGCTGTGACAGCGAGTGCTGCAAATTTTTAACCGCCTCAACGGTGTCCCCCTCCTGAGCGGCGATCATCCCCAGGTTGTTCCATGCCTCGGGATAGTTTGAGCGCAACTTCACCGCCTGCTGCAGATATTCTTTCGCCTGTCCGCGATCATTGCGGCGGAGATAAAGAGTTCCTAAGTTATAGTAGGCCTCGGGATCATCCGCTTTGATCGCGATCACATGCTTGAATGATTCGGCTGCCTGATCGAGATACCCGCGCTGAAAAAAAGCCACTCCGTAGGTGAAATCGTTCCGTTGAAATTGCCCCTGGTAAAGCTTCCCAGCAAATGGAAGTGCTTTTCGTATTCGATCGTCGGCGGTGCGCGGGGTTGATCTCACGTCATCCAGCAGGCGATCAGGATGAATCGCACCTTGATAGATTTTCACGATTTGTCCGCGCACATCGATCAGGAAAGAGGCGGGAATTGCCAGATCTTTGTGCCGATCGAAAAGGTAGCGGTAAATCAGGTTGTAAGTTCCTATGAATTCCTCCGTAGCGGCCAGAACAGGGAAGGGAAGACCGGCTGGCATGTCGTTCTTCAATGATCCAGTGTCGGTGTTCACATTTGCTGCGAGCACGACGAGTCCAGCCGATCTAAGTTTCACACAGTTGGCCCGCAGTGCTTTCAATTGCTCGATCGAACTCGGCGACTCCGGCGACCAGAAATACAGAAATACCCAACGTCCGCGCAGGGATTGCAACTGCCAGATTTTGTTGTTGACGTCAGGCAAGGAAAAGTCAGGCGCAACCAGTGGCTCAATGAGCCAAGTTTCTGAGGATAGCGGGAGTTGCTCAGTTGGATCACCGATGTCGGGCCGCGCGTCGGCCCAGCGCGACTCGCTGTAGGGTGTTGCAGCGAACTTTTCAGACCCTTCGTCGATCGTGATTTGATGATTGATCGGTAGTTCGTGGAAGAGCTGAGTCGTTCCACTCGGCCAGCGAACTGTTGCGCGAATCCCAGTGTTCAGATTGCCCACGCCAAAAAACAATTCCTTCGAATGTTGCGAAAGGAATCCTGATCCCGCCTGCAGGTATTTCGTCTGGCGGCGGTCGCCGACTTCAATCGTTATGGCGGTTCCAATCGCATCCCGATTACTCTTGGTTCCGCGCAGACGAAATGAAATCGATTTGCCGATCGCGGTTGAGTTATTTCGCAGGAGTCGTAACTGTGGCGCCGTGCGATTTTTCAGAATCACTTCCAATCGGCCATCGTGATCTAAGTCAGCAAGAGCAAACGCGCGGCCGTCGTCGACAAAATCCAGCCCGGTCACACCTGACACATCGGAAAACGTGCCATCGCCATTACTCAAGTACGCGACATTTCGCTCGAAGCCGCTCCATGTGCCATCTGAACGAATCAGTTCGTTGATGGCGTTCCACGCGTGCTCGTAATTCGGTGAGGGGGAAGAACCCTGCGGCGATTGCGCCACCAATTGACGCCAGAAAAAGCTTGCCAGGTCGGGCGTATTAAAACCTGAAATGTAACCGTTCGCAATGTACAGGTCGGGATGACCGTCATGATCGAAGTCCCAGGAATCTGAAGACCAAGCCCACCGGCCAATTTCCGCACTGGATGGCTGGGCCACATTTTCAAAATGCCCATCACCTTTGTTTTTGTACAGTGAATTTCCGCGCGCATGGCGGCGATAGGCAGCGCGTATGTTCTCGGAGTCCTGGGCGTGAAAAATGTTCTGATCCGAAATTCGCATGCCGGCAGCCGACCACATATTGCCGACGTAGATATCCTGATTGCCATCCCCGTCGGAATCCAACCAACAAGCGCTCATCCCGGCGCCTGCGTCGTCGACTCCGGACTCATCCGAAACCGCACTGAACGTTCCGTCGCCATTGTTTCGGTAAAGGTTGCTGCGGCCAAAATCATTCGCCACGTAGAGATCGGGCCACCCGTTCGAATCGTAATCGCTCCAGGCACAAGCAAAGCTGTAGCGATCGTTTTCTGCATTTAATCCCGAGGTCTCAGTTACGTCCAGGAACGTAGAGGCACCCTCATTGTGAAACAGAAAATTCGGCGGGCCATTGCGCGCGTCGAAATAAGGGGCGGGGTAGTGGTACTGATCCAGGCCGAGGTAGTAGTTGTATAAGCAAAAGTAAATGTCGAGGCGACCATCGCGATCGTAGTCGGCGATCGCCGCGTGAGTAAAAGTCCCTTGTGCCGCGTTCGCAAATTTGAAAGCGTCACGTTTGAGTTCAAACTTTCCGCTACCCTGATTCAAGAATAAAAGCGGCCCGCCTTCGCACACGACTAATAAATCCTGCACACCCTTGTTTTCGAAATCAGCAAACAGCGCGCACGATGTTGCGTCCAGAACATCCAATCCGGCCGTTTTGGTTACGTCTTCGAAGGTTCCGTCGCCGCGGTTGCGATACATGCGGTTCGGCAAGCCGGACGGTTGGCAAACGTAAATATCATCCAAACCGTCGCCGTCAATATCTCCAACCCCCACCCCATTATTTCCGTAAACATCAATTCCGCATGCACCATCCAGAACTGTTCGCCAGTAGTCGGTTCCGTGGAGTAGATGTGTTCTAAACGACTCGACTTTGCCGAAAGCGGCCGCGGTTACGTCCACGAAGAATGGCGAACGCGCGCGAGCAATGTTTTCCTCTGAAGCGCTCAGTTCGGAAAGCTGCCAGTTGTTTTTGTCCTGGCGCGACCATTCCGTCTTCCAATATCCAATGCGCTGCTCGCGAACGCGATTTTTGCGCGTGCCGACGAACTCGTAGCGAATCTGAGCTTGGAATGCGACCGATGCTCTTGAAAGTTCCTCCATTGACGTGATCTCGAATTGTGCGATGTCGATTTTTGAAAATTCGGCCCAATTTTGTTGCAGCTGAGAAAGAAACTGCTCGCGCCCTTGTACCGATCCTCCGTTGAACCCTCTTCGAACGACTTCGATGCCGTGACTTCTCCGGACCGGGCTCTCAGAAAATGAACTCAGAGCTGTTGCCTCAATTCCCGGAGCGATGCACTTCGCAAAAAGCTCGCTCCCTTGCCTCACGCTAGCTTTGAGCGCTGAACTTACATCGCGCAGCAGGGCTTGGATCTCGAACGCATATTTTTCCGATTCGTATTCGTCATTGCCTGGCGAGACCAGTTTGAAGAGGTCCTCGAGCTGCGGTCGAACCGGATAGTGTGGTGTCACCCGAAGATCAGCGAGCAAGAAATTTGGATGTGGCAATGCTCCGAGCAGGGCAGGACGATCAGGTAACCAGGCAAATGGCGCGGGCAGAAAAAGCGCCGGCGCAAACTGCATTCCCTTCAGAAAGTTTCTTCGAGAAAGTTTGTTGTTGTTCGGAGCGGACATCCTGAGAGACCAGCGTGGTGGCGCGATTGTGATGAGTGTATCAGGCGGGAGCTGGACCTGAAGATTCTCCGATCACCAATTCGGCGCTGATTTGATATTCGCGGCCATTGGAGGTCGCTGAGTCGGAAAGCTCGTTCAACGCGTCGGCGGCTATTTGGCCCAATGTCTCGCGATGAATGTCGACAGTGGTAATTGTCGGGTTGCAATAGTCTGCCAGCCGCGTTTTATCAAACCCTGTGACCGACACATCCCCGGGCACGCGACACCCGGCCTTCAGCAATCCCTTGATTACGCCAACTGCAGTAAGATCATTGACCGCAATCACTGCGGTTGGCCGCGGCGACATTTCCGCTACGTTCTGGCCCGCGATCATTCCACCTTCAAACCGCAAGTCGCCGGGCAGCACTGGGCCTGGTTCAAGGCCAAGAGATCGCATGCAAGTTTCGTACGCGTCCAGCCGAACTAAATTGGATTTCAGACCCGGCCTTCCTGCCACGAATGCAATGCGCTGATGTCCAAGTTGATACAGGTGCTCGACGATCTGCTTCACACCTGCGGCGTAGTCAATCCGCAGATTGCTCATGTATGGCCGCACGGGGGCGAGATCGAGGAACGTAACCGCGATTTTCCGGCGCGCCAGCTCGTGGATCAGTCGCAAGCTGATTTCAGATGTCATGATGGCCACGCCGCGAACTTTATGTTGCATCATTCGCTCCGCCGCCCGGCGAGTGCGGCGCGGATCGTAATTTGTGTCACTTAAGATCGCGTCATAGCCGAGTTGCTGGGCGCGAGCTTCGAAGCCTTTGATCACTTCTGGAAAGAAGGGGTTTTCAATATCGGAGACGATGATCCCCAATGTTCGGCGGTCACGCGATGCGAGGTGCTGAGCATGCAGATCGGGAACGTATCCCAAACGCCTTACAGCCGACAGAACGACTCGATTGGTGCCGGGGCCGACCTTGCCGGTCTTATTTAAAACATTGGAGACGGTGGCGGTCGAAACGCCGGCTTCTCTGGCAACGTCGCGTATGGTAACAGTCATAACCGGCGCGGGTTTGCTCGATTCAGTTCGTAACCCGAACGAAGTTGTGCAAAATCGTTGCCGAGTATAGTGGAAAAGAATTAGCTTGACAATCGATATTTCAGCATGATAACACTCGCAACACGTTTAATTGCAGCGAGATTAAACGGTTAATGGTTTCGAGCCGAGGTTAAGCGGTTAACAAGCTTTGCGGGGTTAAGCGGTTAACGGTTTTCTGGTAAGTTGGCGGCTAATTTTTCGTAGGTTGAACTCCAAAAGTGAATAGCGAGACATGAAAGAGGCGGAACCGCACAGCTCAGCCTGCGCACGGTTCCGCTATCCGTTGTGGCGTGAATTTGAACATCTTTCCGATCCGGTTCTTTGAACCGGTGACCTAGGAGGAAGGTCATGAAGCGAGTTGCCTTTGCGTCTTGCGTCCTGGTGACGATGTCAGCCGTTCTTTTGTTACCCAGAGTCTTGCGGGCCCAGGTGGACACTGGTTCGATCGTTGGAACGGTGACCGATCCTTCTGGTGCCGTGGTTAGTGGCGCGAAGGTCACGCTGACGAACGTCGGCACCGGCGCAGCGCTGACTACGACAACAGGCAGCGATGGTGTTTATAAATTTTCGCCCGTACGCATCGGCACCTACAAGCTGGAAACATCCGCACAGGGCTTCAAGACCGTGAGCCAGACGGATGTTCGCGTGGATGTCGGTGCAAACGTTCAGGCAAATTTCACTCTCAGTCCAGGAAGCACTACGGAAACAGTCGAAGTAACCGCTGCCGCTCCTGTTCTTCAGACGCAGGACGCATCCGTCGGTCAAGTCATCGATCAGCGGAGCGTGGACAATCTCCCGCTGAACGGCCGCAACTTCACTTTTCTGGCGCAATTAGTCCAAGGCGTCAACTCTCCGCAGGCCGATACTCGAGGCAATGCCTCGACCGGTGCGTTCTCCGCCAACGGCTTCCGTCCGGCGCAGAACAACTACATGCTCGACGGAATCGACAACAACTCCGACACGGTCGATTTCCTGAACGGAACGAATTACGTCGTTCTTCCTCCAGTTGATGCGATCCAGGAATTCAAAGTTCAAACCACAGACTTCTCAGCTGAGTACGGCCGTTCGGGTGCTGCAGTACTGAATGCAACTATTAAGTCAGGAACGAACCAATTCCACGGCGATGTATGGGAATTCTTCCGAAATGACAAGCTGGATGCTGCTGACTATTTTGAGCGGACGCAAAATTCTTCGGGCCAATTCCAAACGCGGAAGGGCGAGCTCCGCCAGAACCAGTATGGATTTACGATCGGCGGCCCAGTTGTTATTCCCCATGTATTTGACGGCCACAACAAAGTATTTTTCTTCGGCGATTATGAGGGACTGCGACGGCGTCAGGGAGAAGTTCAAACCGGCGCGGTACCTACAGTTGCCGAGAGAAATAGCGGTTTCAGCAATTTACAGGATCTGATTACAGGACAATCGGGAACGGAAAAGGACCTCATGGGTCGGACGATGCCTATCGGAACCGTGCTGGACCCTGCAACAACTCGTGCGTTTGGTACAGGCTTTGTGCGTGATCCATTTACAACAGCTTGCGCTAATGAACCAGCAGGGTTCTCCTTTACGTTGGCAGCGTGTCCTGACCTTAATATTCTGCCTACTGGCCGCCTTGATACCAATGCAGTCAACTTGCTGAAACTTTATCCGACTCCAACTAGTTCAGGAATATTTTCCAACTACACCAATTCTCCAGTTCTGGTCGAGAACCGTCAGACGTTTGATACTCGGCTCGATATCGACTTCAGCCAAAAGGACCAATTGTTTTACCGCTTCAGCTTGGCTGACGATCCTCAGCTTATCCCTAGTATTTTTGGCGGAGTGGCCGACGGCGGCGGTTTCTTCCAAGGAAACCAAACGGCTCTATCGCAGCAAAGTGCCTTGGTGTGGACTCACACCTTCTCGCCGACTACTGTCAACGTTGCACGTGCTGGGCTGAATTATCTGCACACAACACGAAACATTCCTGAAGCGAACAATCTGAGTAATCTGCCTTCACAATATGGAATCGCCGACATTCCGCAATCACACGAGAATGGCGGTCTCCCTGCTTTCGGAATCAATGGCTTGCAAACTCTAGGCGGAAACTCGTTCTTGCCGTCTGACGAAGTCAGCTCAACCATTCAGATCAACGACGACCTCACCAAGATTTACGGCAAGCACACATTCAAGATGGGCTTCGAGTACCAGCACGTGAAGTTCTCGACGCTACAGCCGCCGTGGTCGCGCGGTCAATTTAACTTCGATGGGAACTACACGCAGATTCCAAACGTAGGCGACAGTAGCGTGGGACGGGCACAGTTTCTCTTGACGCCGACAGCATCGACGGTTGGTGGGCCCAATTACGTTGGTGGCCCTGACCAGGTATATGCTTCCAATATTTCATTAAGTGACAACGGGAAAAACTACTATGGCAATTACATTCAGGATGATTGGAAAGCTTCTTCGAATCTGACAATCAACCTCGGTCTGCGTTGGGATTATTTCGGCTTGGTGTATGACCATTTCGGGAAGCAGGCCAACTTCGTGCCATTTGGACCTCCCGGAGGCGGCCCGATGTACCTGATTCCGCCGAGCTCCGGTGCGTACCAGCTATCAACTGATCAGACGACTGGTGTTCCCAATACTGGATTCCTGAATTTGTTGGCACAGGATGGGATAAATCTTGCCATCACCAAGCAGTACGGCAAGGGGTTAGGAACATCGCAAACTTCGAACTTCGCCCCACGATTTGGCTTCGCATATCAGGCGACGCCGAAATTCGTGATACGCGGTGGCGCGGGGATGTTCTACAACGGATTTGAGAATCGTGGATACTCGCCAAACCTGGGTGAAAATTATCCATTCCAGTTCTCGTTTGACTACGTTCCCAGCGGCAACAACAATGCGGTGCCGATTGCGTACGCGAGTTGCCCTGGCGGCACGGCATCGCCAAGCAATAATCCAAACCTGGAAACCGGCTTTGCATGTATTCCGCTCACACCTTTAGCCGTCAACGCAAACGGGCTCCAATTAAGAGGTATCCAGTTTGCTTACCAAACACCGTATTCAATCGGTGACAACTTGAGCCTTCAATACCAACTGACGCCGACAATGTCGGTGGAAGCAGCCTATGTGGGAACATTCGGCCGGCACTTAGAGGTCTTCCCTGGGTCAAACGAACCGAGTGCAATATTGCCCAATGGCACGCCACTGACTGGCTCTAAATTGCTCGCTGGCAAACCAGGTGGTCCGCTGCCAGCATCCTTGGGTGGCCTCCCGTTCCCAGACTTTGCCCAAGGCGCCAGCTACGCGGTCACCGAAGGAAGTAGCTACTATCACGGCCTGCAGACCAACGTGCAAAAGAAATTTGGCAATGGTCTGAGCTTCTTGTTTGCCTACACGTATTCGAAGGTTCGCTCGGACGCCTACGATTTGTTGAACGGCTTCGCTAACCAAGGGGGCTATCGTGCACCCTACGTACCCGGCATGGGAATCCACGCCGACTACGGATTGGCGAATTTCGATATCCGCAACGTTGTTCACTTCAGTGGCCAATACGAACTGCCGTTTGGGAAAGGCAAGCAGTTCATGGGCAACGCGAGCGGCGCATCGAACGCGCTGCTTGGTGGATGGGCAATCGTATGGGCCGCGACTTTGCAAGGCGGACAACCCTTCCAATTGGGTTGCCCCTCCGGTGTGGCTGCGGGCCTGAACTGCGACTCATTTGTGCTGCCGGGCCAGAATCCGCGGGTTGCGTTGCACAAAACAGCAGATGGAAACGTCGGGATGCTGAATCCTGCAGCTTTTGCTCAACCTTGCGAAGTCGGTTCTCCAGGAACGCCCGCAAAGTGTGTGGAAATTCCAGGAGTTGCTGTACTCGGTGGCTATGAGCCATCGCAAATCGAAGGCCCCGGTTATCATCGGCTCGACCTGTCATTGTTCAAGAACTTCCAACTGACCGAGCGTACTCGTCTCGAATTCAGGTCAGAGTTCTTTAACATCCTGAATCATCCCAACTTCAACTATCCCGGCTTCGGTGGCAACGGCGTAGTCGGAGTGTCAGGCGCGGGGAACTTTAACACTTCAACCTTCGGCGAAATCGGTTCCACTCGCGATAATCCGTACGATTCGCGTGAGATTCAGTTTGCGCTGAAGCTTTATTTCTAGTTCGACCATCGGGGAGGGTTCCCGCGAAACCTTCCCCGACATTTTTATCGAGCCGATTGCCGAAACTGGCTCGATTCGCGGTGTTAACATACGAGTGCTGTGATCCCAAGCTGCCGGCGGTTGTGTCTTGTTTTGTCTGTAGTCACAATATCCATGCCGGTCATCGCCGCAGAAACTGGCCAATCGCAAACTCTGAATAGCTTGTTTCAGGCTGCGGTCTCCGAATACGACGCCGGGCATTTCTCGCAGGCAGCAGAAAAGCTCGAATCACTTTTGCCCCAAGCTCCCGAAAGTTTTGAGGTCCACGAGTTGCTCGGCATGGTTTACGCTGCCGAGTCTGAAGAGACCAAGGCGAATCAACATCTCGCGAAGGCCGTACAGATCAAACCCGACTCGCCCGAAGCGCGCACAAATCTTGCGACAAATCTTGTCCACTTGGGAAAGCTGACCTCAGCGGAAGCTGAGTTCAAGAAAGCCGAACAACTCGCTCCATCGAGTTATGACACTAACCACAATTTAGGCGAATTCTATATTGCAGCGGGCAAAGTCAATACCGCGAGCGCCTATCTTGAAAAAGCCCAGCACCTCAATCCCGCTGCCTACGACAACGGTTACGACCTCGCATTGGCATATCTGGACACTGGCCGATTGAGCGATTCGCGTACTCTCGTGAATCATCTGCTAGAGCAGAAAAATACCGCCGAACTTCACAATCTGCTTGGACAAATAGAAGAGAAAGACGGGAACTTTGTGCCCGCGGAAACTGAATATCAAACCGCGGCCCACATGGATCCGAGCGAGAGCAATCTGTTCGATTGGGGAAGCGAACTGCTGGTTCATCGGACGCTCGATGCGGCTGTTGACGTGTTTCAAAGCGCCACCGCACGCTATCCAAATTCTGCAAGGCTTGCGATTGGCCTTGGCATGACGCTCTACTCGCGCGGCAACTACGACGATGCAGTAAAGGCCCTATTGAAAGCCGCGGATCTCAGCCCTTCCGATCCGCGCTGTTATTACTTTCTGTCAAAGGCGTACGACAGTTCTCCGAATGAGGCGGAAGAAGTGATTCAGAGGTTTCGGCATTTTGCCGACCTGCAATCGAACAATGCGCGCGCTCCTTATTACTACGCGATGAGTCTATGGAAGGGCCGCCGTACAGAAGATTCGAACCTGAATCTGCCGCAGATCGAGGCTCTACTGAAGAAATCGATCACCCTTGACCCCAACTTTGCGGAAGCTCATTTGCAACTGGGGAATCTGTGGTCTGACCAGCACAAGTATGAAGATGCCATTCCCGAATACAAAACAGCTCTGCGGCTGAACAACACTTTGGCCGACGCTCACTATCGCTTAGGACAAGCTTACGTGCATACGGGGCAAAGGGACCTTGCGCAGAAACAGCTCCAGGTTTATCAGCAGCTGCGAGCCGCGCATATGGCGGAATTGGATAAGCAGCGCGCAGAGATTCGGCAGTTCGTGATATCGGAGAGAGAAGGCGCAAAGCAGCCCTAATGAGAAGCATGCTTTCCAGTAGCGCATTGATTTCCCGCTCACGCCGCGAGTTTCTGCGCGACGCGGCCGGTCTGGCGCTTGGGAGTGTTCTGTTGCCTTCGCGTTTGAGTGGTGCGATTTCTGCTAAAAGAAAAGTCATTGTCGTCACCTTCGGTGGCGGCGCGCGCGATCAGGAAACCTTCGCGCCCGAAGGCCAGGAGAATATCCCGCATCTGATGCGCGAGCTCATTCCGCAATCTAGTTTTTTCACCCAGGTTGTGAACCGCGGAATTCTGGGCCACTATGTCGCTACAGCAAGCCTCGCGACCGGTACATACGAGACCTTTAACAATTTCGCCACCATACCTCCTGAAAATCCCACCGTGTTCGAATACTTCCGCAAAGAACTTCGCCGGCCGTCCTCGGACGCATGGGTGGTGGCGCCCAGCAATGGGTTTAACCGGATAGGCGAGAGTAGTAATCGCGCGTTCGGTCCCGGCCTCGGAGCAAGAGTGATTCTTCCGAAGCACCTCTTGAGCGCAGCGATCTCGAAGGGCCACGCCGATTATGAGCACCTTCTTCGCGATAATTATGAAACACCGTTCTACTCGCCGGAACTTGCCGGCAACGACTTCGAGCTGGAGCAACTTGAAACCATGCTCAAGCTCTCCGTTGATGGTTTCAAATCACATGCGCAGACGCTTTCAAGTCCAGACGAACTGTCTCTTTACATTGTGCGCCAGCTGATGCGGCAAGTTGCTCCCAGCCTGCTATGGGTGACGTTGCACGATATCGATGTCGCACACGCGGGCGCGTATTCGCTCTACATCGAAGGAATCCGCCGGACTGATCGGCTTTGTGCGGAATTGTGGAAGATGATTCAGGACGAGCCGGAATACGCCGGCAAAACTAGTTTATTTATTCTGCCCGACTTCGGCCGCGACAGCGATGAGGATGCGGGCGGGAACGGCTTTCAGCACCATCGCACAGGCGACGTTCTTTCGCGAACTACATGGCTGATGGCCCTAGGTCCTGGCATTCGCGAAGGCGTGATATACGACCGTGCAGTTGAATCTACTGATCTCGTTCCAACCCTCGGCGCGTTGATGGGATTTTCACCTTCGCTCGCGCAAGGGAAGCCGATTACCGAGCTGGTATAGCAAAATGCTTCCGCGCAACCTCAAACCGGAGCAGTTCAGCGCTTATCCGCCTGAAGCGAAGAAGCTGGCATTGGAGTATGTCGCCACGCTACAACCTTTGCCGCTGAGCTTTGTGTCTTCCCTGATGAGGGAAATCATTGAATATGACTTCAAATTTCCTGTCGAGCGGCGCGCGCTTGAACGGGAACTGGAGAACCTGCGTTCGCTTTCCGCCTTGCAACGCACCCAATGGTTTCAGGAATTCGACGAAATCACTTTATCGCCGAAGCTCGAGCATTTCGACTGGGTGAACTCTCCGGCACAATTTGTTGAACAACTTTCCGCTCACCTCTGGAGCACGCATCAGCAGGATGCATTCCGCCGGGCAGCAACCCACTATGCTGATCGATTGAGGGTCGCGGTTCCACCGGAACAGCTTCCCATTCCTCGACTCGGAATCAGCGTGATTGGCCAGGGCGTCGACTCGTACGAACAGCCCCTCTTTCGCAAGCTGCGTCCGCACGGCGCGTACTTTCGTGGGGTCACGCCAGACAACGGACTTAAAGCCCTGATGGAAGCGGCTTCTACGCGAGCCAAAGCGCACCCGGCCCCGTATGGACATTGGTACATCGATGGGGGAAAGGAAGCGGAGCACGATGCAAGCTTGACCACAATCTCCTACGCAGCACTCGCTCCGGCGCGCACCGCTTTGTTGCGCAAAATGCAAACAGATATTTCTCGGCCCGGCATGGGGCCTGAAACGCTGCGCACTTTGATGGCGCAAATGAAGCCGGCTGACGTGGGGTTAGATAAATCCGGAGATGTTGTAATCTCGCAGTTTCAGCTCAAGTTGTTGACCGAGGGTTCAGGCACGCAAATCTTCAGCACGACCTTCGCTCAATGGGCAGCGCGAGAAGCTTTGCGTCGAGCCCAGCCTTTGACTTTGCTGGTACGCTTCGCACCTCGGCAACGGCAGAAACCGATGAACGAGTTGCTCTCGGCGACCAGCAGCGGCACGGAACTGGACCCGATCGGCTCGCTAATCGATGGCGATATGGGCGCTTACTACAATTGGATTAACCAGCAGCGGCTGCCTGGCGCGGACAGATCAGCGTTTATCGCCTGGTTTGAAGATCGCAATCAAGCAGTCGTGATTGGGCCCACGGTACCGCGCGGAACAGAATCTAGTACGCCGACCGATGTTAAGCAGTTGCTTTCTTGGGTTATTTGAAGCTGGGTTATTTGAAGCTGGGTTGTCTAATCTGGATGTCGAAATCTTGATCGCTGAATTGTTCGCGAACGGCTGCTTTGTTGACGTTTTTAACAGGCTGTTGCCGTCAAAAGTTTAATCGGAGAATAAATGGATCGACGCGACTTTCTTAAGAATGCGGGTAGCGTTATAGCGAGTGCCACTCTTGCACCATATGCGCTTGCCGACCGGGCAAATTACGCTGATGCATCACCCCTCATCAGACGGATGTTCCCGATGAACCGGAAGTGGCTCTACAGCCCGAAGTTCATCGACGCGGCCACTGCCAAAGATTTTGACGACTCCGGTTTTGAACACGTCGTTATCCCTCACACCAATGCTCGGCTGCCGTGGCACGGCTTTGACGAAAAGCGATATGAGTTCGTCTCCATTTATCGGCGGCATTTCAACGTCCCACCGGAGGCAAAAGGCAAGCGGGTATTCGTCGACTTTGAAGGCGCGATGACCGCCTCGACGGTCTGGATTAACGGCGAGCGGCTGGGCGAATACAAAGGAGGGTACACTCCTTTTTCTTTCGAGATCACGCCACATCTCAATTTCGACGGCGAGAATGTGCTCGCTGTTGCTGTCGATTCGACTGAACGACCTGATATTCCGCCGTTCGGATATGAAATCGACTATCTCACCTTCGGCGGAATATATCGCGAAGTTTGGTTGCGGATTGTTCCCGGCACATTCGTTGAAGATATCTTCGTGCGGCCAAAAGATGTACTCACGTCAAAACCGAGCCTTGATGTCGATTGCTTCCTGCAGCACACCGAAGCTTCTGGCCCTCTGACTCTCGAAGCAGAGTTGCTCGATGGCGATCAGTCGATTGTTAAGGCATCGCAAGGCGTTCCGAAGGCGTCGCCGTCCGTAGATCCAGTTGCTCACACGATTCATTTTCCGGTACTCGGCGGTATCAAGCTATGGGATCTTGAGCACCGGAATCTTTATCATGTACGCGTTCGCCTGCTTCGAGGATCTCAGGTCATTGACGAAGATTCCCGCCGCTTCGGTTTTCGCGAAGCACAGTTTACCGACCATGGCTTTGAGCTGAACGGAAAAATAATCAAGTTGCGCGGTCTCGATCGTCACCAGACTTTCCCTTATGTGGGGCAAGCAATGCCCAGTCGTGTGCAGCGCCGCGATGCGCAAATCCTTCGTAAGAACCTTAAGTGCAATATCGTACGCACGTCGCATTATCCGCAGTCGCGCCATTTCCTTGATGCTTGCGACGAACTCGGGCTTCTGGTTCTTGAAGAAATACCGGGCTGGCAACATATCGGCGATCAGGCTTGGCAGGACATTTCTGTAGACAACGTTCGCCGTATGATTAGACGCGACTGGAATCATCCTTCAATAATCCTATGGGGCGTGCGCATCAATGAATCACGCGACAACCATGACTTTTATACGCGCACGAACGCCCTCGCCCATCAACTCGATCCCACGCGCCAAACTGGTGGTATTCGTTATTTTCAGGAATCGGAATTTCTCGAAGATGTCTTCACTATGAATGACTTCGGTTTCCCCCTCAAGCCGCCGAATCATCCCCGATATCTGAATACGGAATTCGTCGGGCATACCTATCCGACCAAAACCATCGACAACGTTGAGCGCCTTACCGAGCACACGATTCGACATGCCCGCGTTCACGATCAGCTCGCTTCGAATCCGCAATATGCGGGCGGCATCGGCTGGTGCGCCTTCGATTACAATACGCACGGCAATTTCGGATCGGGAGACCGCATTTGCTATCACGGGGTCACCGATATCTTTCGCGAACCGAAGCCGGCGGCGGGTTTCTACAAATCGCAATGTGATCCGTCAGAAGAAATCGTGCTCGAACCCGCATTTCACTGGGCACGCGGCGATCAGTCCGTTGGTTTCTCCAAGGCGGTCGTTTGCTCGAATTGCGACCATGTAAAAATTTACATCGACGATAAACTCATCGCCGAGGTTGATCCCGACCGCAGGCAGTTTCAACATCTGAAGTATGCGCCTTTCGTGGTAGAGCTTGGCGAGCTCTTTCACCACTGGGGGGACTTGCGCCTCGAAGGCTATATCCAGGGCAAGCAGGTGATTGTGAAAAACATGTCGGGACGGGGCGTCGATACAAAGTTTGTTCTGTTGCCCGATGATGCTACCCTGCAAGCCGATGGCGCCGATACTACTCGGGTGGTGCTGCGCGTGACCGACGAGTTCGACCGGATCCGCCCATTTGCTAACGACTCAATCAACTTCAAACTTGAAGGTCCGGCAGAGCTCATCGGCGACAATCCTTTTTCTTTGATCGGGGGCACTGGCGCAGTTTGGATTCGTGCTAAGGAAGAAGCGGGAAAAGTACGTCTCACAGCCACGCACCCTCAGCTCGGAAAACAGCAGGTCGAGTTCGAGATCAATGACGCGCCGGCCGAAGTAGTGTAGGAGCATCGGCCGACTCAGATATTCATCATGCGCATCGACAGTCATCAGCATTTCTGGCGGTACAACCCGGCCGAGTACGCCTGGATTGACGATTCGATGCAACCTTTGCGGCGTGACTTCTTGCCGGACGATTTGAAACCTGAGCTTAGGCGGTGCGACTTCGATGCGTCAATAGCAGTTCAGGCATGCCATACACTTGACGAAACTCGCTGGTTGCTCAAGCTGGCTGCTGATGATCCCCAGATTGCCGGAGTTATCGGATGGGTCGATTTGCGGTCGGCGGATGTTCGAGCCCAGTTGTTAGAGTTTGCCGGAAATCCGAAGTTCTTGGGTGTCCGCCATGTCGTGCAAGCGGAGCCCGATGACTGTTTTCTTTTGCAACCGGCCTTTCTTCGCGGCATCAGCGCGCTCGAAGAATTCGGGCTGACCTACGACATTCTTATATATACGAAGCACCTTTCAGTTGCCGCTGAATTCGTCTCACGATTTCCGCGCCAGCGATTTGTGCTTGATCACATGGCAAAGCCTCCAATCAAAGCGCGGCAACTTCAGCCGTGGGAGTCGGGCTTCCGGGCGCTTGCAGCCTTCAACAATGTCGTCTGCAAAGTTTCGGGCCTGGTTACCGAAGCAGACTGGAAGGCTTGGAAGCCTGAGCACAACTGGCCATTTCTCGACGTTGCATTCGATGCCTTCGGTCCCGAGCGCTTGATGATCGGATCAGATTGGCCCGTTTGCACCGTTGCCGCCTTTTACTCACAAACAATGGACTTGGTTGAGGATTACTTAAGCCGCTTTCCAAGCTCTGTACGGGAAGCAGTGCTGGGGCAGAATGCGGAACGGTTTTGGAACGTGACTAGACGGCTGCAGGCGAGCCAACAACCGGCGCAGCTAGGCGTTAATGCTGAAGGCGTTATAAGGCAACGGCGGCTGATCTAAAATTTAAGTTTGGGTTCTTCTGTGCAAAAGGTGCTCCAACTCGACCCGCGCGATAACGTTTTGATTGCGCTCACCGATCTGCAGCAGGGAGACACAGTGGAATTTCGTGAGAGCAAATTCACCCTGCTTTCCCGAGTTCCAGCCAAGCACAAGTTCGCAACAACAGATTTGCCGGTCGGCTCCAGCGTCATCATGTACGGCGTGCTGGTCGGGAAAACTTTCCAATCCGTGCGTCGTGGAGAAGCTTTAACGCTCGCGAATCTCCGTCACGAAGCGTTCCCTTATCACGAGAAGAAGATAGATTTTGATTGGAAAGCGCCCGACGTCTCTCGCTGGAAAGCACGAACATTTTGTGGATACCACCGTTCCGATGGCCAGGTCGGCACGCGCAACTATTGGATCGTGGTCCCGCTGGTCTTCTGCGAAAACCGAAACATTCTGAACCTGAAGCAGGCGTTCGAAGAGGAGTTGGGTTTCGCCCCCCAGCAACTCTATCGTCAGCAGGTCGCCGACCTAGCGCAACTGTATCGGGAAGGGAATACCGAACAAATAAGAACACATCCTGTTCCGCAAAATGGGCACGGGTCTGCCTCGAAGAGGTTGTTTCGTAACCTCGACGGTATCCGCTTTTTGTTGCACGAGGGCGGGTGTGGCGGCACACGGGAAGACTCCAATAACCTCTGCGGATTGATCGCCGGCTACATTCATCATCCGAACGTCGCCGGGGCAACGGTTTTGAGCCTCGGCTGCCAGCATGCTCAGATCAGCATTTTGCGCGAGCAGCTTAAATTGCGGGATCCGAAGCTGCAAAAGCCAGTCATCATTCTTGAGCAACAAAAGAGCGGCACGGAATTCACCATGATTTCCGATGCGATACGCCGAACATTTGAAGGATTAGTTGAAGCCGATAAGGCGGTGCGGACTCCGGCCGATCTTTCACACCTGTGCTTAGGCCTGAAGTGCGGCGGTTCCGACGGGTTTTCTGGTCTTTCCGCAAATCCCGGGATCGGACACACGTCCGATTTGCTTGCTGCTCTCGGCGCGAGAACGATTTTGTCCGAATTTCCGGAGCTTTGCGGGGTGGAGCAAGAACTGATCAATCGCGCGACTTCAAAAGACGTCGCGGACCGGTTCATTCATCTTATGCAGGATTATTCGAATCGCGCGAAAGCCGTGCGCGCCAGTTTCGACATGAATCCTTCACCGGGCAACATGCGCGACGGTTTGCTCACTGATGCGATGAAATCTGCCGGCGCGGCCAAAAAAGGCGGAACGTCTCCCGTTGCCGCCGTTCTCGACTATCCCGAATATTCGAGCACCCCCGGATTGAATCTGCAGTGCACGCCGGGCAATGACGTCGAGTGCGTAACTGCACAGGTCGGCGCCGGAGCAAACGTCGTTCTATTTACTACCGGCCTCGGAACCCCGACCGGCAATCCTGTTGCGCCAGTAGTCAAGATCTCCACCAACAGTACGCTCGCGAGTCGAATGCCTGACATTATTGACATTGATGCTGGGCCGATCATTTCCGGCGAGTCGACGATTGACCAAATGGGGGAAAAAATTCTTGAGCTGGTAATTGGGGTCGCGAGCGGCGAAGTCCAAACGAAGGCCGAGCAAAAAAATCAGCAGGATTTCATTCCCTGGAAGCGAGGCGTTTCCCTCTGAGCGCTAAGGATCGTAACCCGAACGAATTCCGCCTCGACGGAAAAGTTGCAGTAATTACGGGAGCCGGAAGCGGCATTGGACGCGCCATTGCCTTGAAATTTGCAAAGAACGGCACAACTGCGCGCATTCTGGACGTGAACGAAAAGGACGCGAACGCAGTTGTGAAGGAAATTACAAACAGCGGCGGAATAGGATCCGCCCATCCCTGCGACGTCACGCAACAAGAGGAAGTAATTTCGACATTCAAAGAGATTGCAAAGCAAGGGCGCATCGACATTCTGGTCAACAATGCAGGCGTCTCTCACATCGGGAACGTGGAAACCACAAGCGAGGCCGACTTCGACCGAGTACTTAAAGTAAACGTTAAGGGTTATTACAACTGCGTGTACGCGGGGATCCCGCACATGAAAGCAAATGGCGGAGGCGTCATCTTGAACATGGCGTCCGTTGCGGGTTCCGTGGGACTCGACAATCGCTTTGCCTATTCCACCAGCAAGGGCGCGGTTGTCGCGATGACGTACTCCGTGGCCCGCGATTTTATTTCGTATAACATTCGCTGCAACTGCATCTCGCCCGCGCGTGTGCATACACCGTTTGTCGACGGCTACTTGAAAAAGAATTATCCGGGGCGAGAACAGGAAATGTACGACAAGCTCGCGAAGACTCAACCGATCGGGCGAATGGGGGAACCGGAAGAGGTTGCGTCGCTGGCGTTGTTTCTTTGTTCCGACGCGGCATCATTTATCACCGGTGCGGATTATCTCCTCGACGGTGGTTTCACCAATTTGCACGGCTGAATTGAATGGACCTTCAACTCCAAGGTAAAGTCGTCCTCGTCACAGGCGGTGCGAAGGGCATTGGCGAAGCCATCGTGCGCACCATCGCCGGCGAAGGGGCGGTGCCTGTGATCGTGGATCGCGATGTCGAGGCCGGCAATCATCTTCACGGCCAGCTTCCTGGAAGCCAGTTGATCATTGCAGATCTTTCCGCGGCCGAGAGTTGCTACGCGGCAGTGCAGAAAACCGTCGAAAAGCAAAAGCACCTCGATTCATTAATCAACAATGCCGGGATCAACGATAAGGTCGGACTGGAGCACGGCGGTCCCGAGCAGTACGTCGAGTCGCTCAAACGTAATCTTCTGCACTACTACAACATGACTCATTACGCGCTGCCGCACCTGAAGAAGTCGAGAGGAAGCATTGTGAACATTGCCTCGAAAACGGCTATCACCGGCCAGGGCGGGACTTCGGGATACGCATCTTCCAAGGGCGCAATCCTGGCCCTCACTCGTGAGTGGGCAGCGGAGTTGCTTGACTACGGCATACGCGCGAACGCCATCGTTCCCGCTGAGGTGATGACGCCGCTTTACCGCCAATGGCTCTCGACATTCTCAAAGCCCGAAGAAAAGCTGCAATCGATTCTGAGCAAGATTCCGCTGGACAAAAGAATGACCTCGCCGGAAGAAATTGCGGCAATGGCGGCATTTCTCATTTCGGCCCGCGCAGGCCACATTACCGGACAGCACATATTTGTCGACGGGGGTTACGTGCACTTGGACCGTGCGCTCACATAATGGCCAACTCCGCCCCTCTTACCGAGCGACGATACGTTGCCCCATTTGTTGTTATCACCAGCCTGTTTTTTCTTTGGGCGTTTGGAGTCAATCTCAACGATATCCTCATTCCGCGATTCAAGAATGCATTCGCGCTAAGCGATTTCCAGTCGTCGTTCATTCAGGTCGCGTTCTTCAGCGGTTACTGCCTTGCCGCACTTCCCGCTGGCCGGCTGATGGAAAAGATCGGTTACAAGCGCGGCATTTTAACCGGCTTGGCGTTGTGTGCGAGCGGTGCATTGTTATTTGTTCCTGCTTCGGCCGCGGGCACCTATGCGTTTTTTCTCATCGCGCTCTTTGTAATGGCTTGCGGACAAAGTTTTCTCGAAGTGGCCTCAAATCCTTACGTGACCATTCTTGGTCCCAGCGAAAGCTCCGAACGCCGCTTGAACCTGGCGCAGTCGTTTAATGCTGTTGGCGCGGTGTGCGCGATGTTGCTTGGCTTGTTCATTCTCACAGGCCGCGAATACACGCCGCAGCAGCGGGCATCATTTTCAGCGCTGCAGGAGCATGCATACCGAATGGCGCAGGCGAGCAGCGTGCGGATTCCATATGCTCTGATCGCCTGCATCTTTCTAGTGGTTGCTGTGCTAATCGTCACTATGCATCTTCCCGAGGTCAGCGAAAAAAGCACGCACACAGGAACGGACGAAAGGACATCCTGGCGGAAAGTGCTACGGCAGGGGCATCTCGTAAAAGGTGTGGTCGCGCAGTTTCTCTATGTGGGCGCACAGGTTGGAGTAGGAAGCTTCGTAATTCGCTTTGCGCAACATAGCCTGCCTGGATTGACCGCGCGCAGCGCGTGGTACTACCTTCTGGGACATTGGATCGGCTTCATGATCGGGCGTTTCACTGGTTCTGCTGCGATGAAAAATATCCCCGCGCCGCGCCTTCTTGCTCTCTTTGGAGCTGGGTCGCTGGTTTCAATAAGCGTTGCTCTTCTGGTGTCTGGCTCATGGGCTATCTGGGCCTTAGTGCTCATAGGCTTCTTCCACTCGATCATGTTTCCCACAATTTTCGCGCTCAGTATCAAGAATCTCGGGCCGCTGACCAAGCGCGGCTCTTCTCTGCAGGTCATGGCGATTCTCGGAGGTGCGGTTCTTCCTGCCATCATGGGGCGAATTTCCGATGTCTCAAGCATTCGGACAGCATTCATCGTCCCACTGGTCTGCTACATTTACATTTTTTACTTCGCTGTAGACGGATATAAACCAGTCAATGCGCTTAGCGAACAGTCGGCGATAGCTCAGGTAGCACAAGAATCATGAGGCAGCGTTTTTGTTTCACTCTCGATCTGAAAGATGATCCCGCGCTGATCGCGGAATACAAGAAGTACCACGAAACAATCTGGCCCGAGATCAACGAGAGCATCAAGAGTTCAGGCGTCGAGGAAATGGAAATTTATCTGCTCGGCACGCGCATGTTCATGATCATGGAAGTGAATGAAACTTTTTCTTTTGAAAGGAAGGCCAAGGCGGACCGCGAGAATGCGAAAGTGCAAGAATGGGAGCAATTGATGTGGATGTTCCAGCAAGCGCTTCCACAAGCAAAACCGGGGGAGAAGTGGCTGCGTATGGAAAGAATTTTCAAGCTGGATGAGCAATGAGATTGCGCCTATTCAAATACGGCACGATCGCAGTTGCCTGGGCGGCGATGGCTTTGCTCGTGCAAACTCCGCTTTCTGGCCAAGACAAAATTCACGCAGCGCAGCTTGCATTGCAAGGTAGAGTGAACGATGCGCACGGCGCGCCGATCTCGGGCGCCTCGGTTTCGCTTGCGCAGAACGGCGATTTCGATCCGGCAGAAACGGCCGACGTAAAGACGGATTCAAACGGGAAATTCATTTTCCCGACGTCCAAACCCGGAACGTACTTGCTGCGAGTGCGAAAAAACGGCTTTAACGAAGTCGTTCAAACTCTCGCGCTTCCATTCGTCCAGCAAAAATCCTGCGAGGTGGTTTTGACTCCTTCTGCCTCTCACGCCAGGGGGTCTGCTGACGCCATGCAGTTCAGCGACGACTCTAACTTCACCATCGCCGGAATTACGGATTGGACAGCCGCGGGGGGCCACGGCTCCGATATCAACTTGCGGACGAGCGAGTCACTGGCAAGAGATACTCGTACCTTGGAAATACCAACGGTACAGCGAGCCCAGACTCCGACGAAAGAACAGTTGCAGAGCCAACGTGATGAGCTTCAAAGCAAAGTTGCCCGCAATGACACGGCAGATCTGCATCGTTATTTAGGGGATGTCGACGAGCAACTCAACGATCCGCTTGCCGCAGAACGCGAATACGAACATGCCACGCAACTGGATCCCAGCGAGCAGAATTATTTTGCCTGGGCTACCGAACTCCTTCTGCACCGCGCAATTGGGCCTGCGCAACAGGTCTTTACGAGAGGCGTGAACGCCTATCCACAGTCCGAAAGAATGCTCGCCGGGTTGGGTGCCGCTCTTTACGCGAGCGGACTATATGTGCAAGCGTCGGAGCGTCTCTGTGAAGCTTCGGACCTCAAGCCTAACGATTCGCCGCCATATCTTTTTCTGGGAAAAATGCTGCAAGCCTCAGCACAGCTTCAGGCTTGTGCCGAAGAAAAACTTGCGCGGTTCTCACGCAATCAGCCCACCAACCCCTTTGCCAATTTCTATTACGCGCTCGCGCTATGGAAGCGAGCTGGTGCAAGTCATCCGCAGGCAGACCAGACGGAATCACTGCTCAACAAGGCTATCGCCGCTAATCCGAAATTCGCGGAAGCCTACCTCCAGTTGGGAATCCTTTATGCAGCCGAGGGCAGAGCCGCCGAGACCATTGCTGCGTACGAAAGGGCAGTTTCCGTTAATCCCAACTTCGCGGAAGCGCATTTCAGGTTGGCGCAAGCATATAAGAAATCCGGCGAAGCAGAGAAAGCGCAGCACGAATTTCAGACCTACGAGCAACTACAGAAATCGCAAGCAGCGGCGGTGGACCAGCAACGTCGCGAGATTCAGCAATTCGTCGTGGTCTTCAAAGATCAGGAAAACAATTCAGGGAATTAACCGACCAGGACTGGCCGGAGTGACAAAGCGTCAGAGTTGAGAAAACGTATTCCGACTTTCGTGCTCATGAACAAAAGGGGATTAATCATGAAAACTCTCGCAAGCTTCTTGTTCGTATTAGGCGCTCTTGGCCTGATGCAAAACGCGAGCGCAGAATCCAGCTATGATCTGCGCTCACCTGACGATCGCATCGAAGTCAGAGTCCGCACCGCAGGACAGATGCGCTATGACGTTCTTCTGAACGGGACCGCACTGCTGGAGAATTCCACGCTCTCGCTCGATGTTGACCACAAGAAGCTTGGCATTAACCCGGAAGTAATCAGTACCAAACGAGATTCTCACGCTGAGATCGTCGAGCCTGTCGTACGTCAGAAATTCGCAAAAATTCGTGACCATTACAACGAGCTGCGAATCAATTGTGACGGTGGATACTCAGTTGTATTCCGCGCCTACAACGAGGGAGTCGCCTACCGCTTTGAAACCGCACTGCCGGAAAAGCAAGTGAAGGTATTCGGCGAGGAAGCGAATTTCAAATTTGCAGCCAACTATATCGTCTATTATCCGCAGGAAGATAGTTTTTACTCGCATAACGAGCGCAAATATCTTCCGCAGCACTTAAATGAAATTGCTCCCCAATTTATCGCCACTTTGCCTGCCGTTGTGGATGTCGGGAACGGCGCGAAGGTGGCGATCGCCGAATCCGACCTCAACGACTATCCTGGGCTTTGGCTTCGGGGCGCAGCGCCCGATTTCGCTTTGTCAGCAACCTTTCCGCCTTATCCCACCAAATTGGTGCAGACCAGTGACCGCGACTACAAACCGGTCGAGACCGCCGATTACATCGCAGCCACATCAGGGACGCGGACATACCCCTGGCGCGTGATCGGAATTGCCGACCACGATGGCGATCTAATCACAAATGAAATCGTCTATCTGCTCGAACGGCCTTCGCAGTTTGAGGACACCTCCTGGATCAAGCCAGGCAAGGTTGCCTGGGACTGGTGGAATGACTGGAACATCGATGGAGTAGATTTTCCTGCCGGAATCAACACGAAGACCTACGAGTATTACGTCGACTTCGCTGCGAAATATGGCATTCCGTACATCATTCTTGACGACGGTTGGTACAAGCTCGGAAATCTACTCGAGGTCACGCCGGACCTTAACATGCAGGAACTCCTCGATTATGCGAAGCAGAAGAACGTCGGCATCATTCTCTGGGCTTCCTGGAAGACTCTGGATGATCAGCTCATTCCTGCGCTCGATCAATTCGAAAAATGGGGAGTGAAGGGAATCAAAGTAGATTTCATGCAGCGCAGCGATCAGATCATGATTGACTACTTCTATCGTGTGTGCCGCGAGGCCGCCAAGCGTCACATGCTCGTCGACTTCCACGGCGACCAGAAGCCTGCAACCATGACTCGCACTTGGCCAAACCTAATTAACACCGAAGGTGTACGCGGGATGGAGTGGAGCAAGTGGAGTTGGGAATCCGAGCCGAAGCATAACGTCACCCTGCCGTTCACGCGAATGTTCCTCGGACCAATGGACTACACCCCCGGCGCAATGCGGAATGCCACCAAGCAGACGTTTGCGCCAATCAACCATCAGCCGATGGCGATGGGCACCCGTTGCCATCAACTTGCGATGTACGTTGTCTACGAAGGGCCGCTACAAATGCTTTCTGACAGTCCATCTAATTACCTGCGTGAACCCAAATCCATGGAATTTTTATCCGCGGTTCCAACTGTATGGGACGATACGCGGGTGCTCGACGCTCGAATCGCAGAGTATGTTCTCCTTGCCAGGCGAAATGGCCGCGACTGGTACGTAGGCGCGATGACTGATTGGGACCCGCGTGATCTCGAAGTCGATTTCTCTTTCTTGCCGGACGGCAACTTTACGCTCGAGGCTTATCAGGATGGCGTGAACGCCGATCGGAACGCGAGCGATTACAAGAAAATAACAATACAAGTCACGCGTGCAACGAAGCTGAAAATTCATCTCGCGCCAGGAGGAGGTTGGGCTGCAAGGATCCATCCCTAGCTTTATGGATGGTTGGACAGTTCCAGCGAACGCAGCTCAAGCGCAATCATGTTCGAATTTTTGATTCGCGTTGGGAAGGTGTCTCTTGACGCTTGCGATCAACGTCGAATGTTAAAATGACTTGTCCAGGAGTGGGGCTATAGCTCAGCTGGGAGAGCGCATCGTTCGCAACGATGAGGTCGTCGGTTCGATCCCGACTAGCTCCACCATTAAATCTCTTACCAGAAGCCGCAGAGCAGACGCGCGGCAACACCTTCCCGGCATTGAGTGACGCTTCATCTGTAATTAACTGTTTGCGTTTTGATGTGAGGAGCAGAATACTTCAGGCCGTATTCAAAATTATCGAGGTGATTGCATGCGTATAGTCCTGCTAAGTCTAACCATTCTTTTGATTCCGGTTGTCGCTGTGGCCCAGGAATCTGGTCCCGCAGGGTTTGAACACTGGTCTGCCGAGTCACTCAAACAACTTGAACAGACCTTCAAGGCAGAGGCGACCGCGAGCCCGCGTCACATGTCGAGCCATCGTTTGCAGGATTTTCCGAATGATACGTTCATGCTGGCTGTGCGCGAACGGGACGGCGTGGTCGAATGGCACGAGAATCAGGCAGACGTGTTTATCGTCGAGGCTGGTTCTGCGACCCTGGTCGTGGGTGGAAAGATGGTCGGTGGAGAAGACAGCGGGCCGCATGAAAAACGCAACGGCACGATCGAAGGTGGCACGCGGGTGAAGCTCTCGGCAGGCGATATTGTCCGCATCCCGCCCAAAGCGCCACATCAACTTCTACTCGATGGTGCCAGGAATTTCACGTACTTTGTCATTAAGGTCAAAGGATACTAGGTCGCCACTCATAGAATTCTCGTCGACTATGACGATTCTTGAATCATTCAATCTGGCAGGCAAAAATGCGCTCGTGACCGGCTCGCAGAGAGGTCTGGGGGCGGCGATTGCCTTGGGGCTCGCGCAAGCGGGCGCGGACGTTGGCTGCCACGCATTATCCGCGCAACCTGAAGGTATATGCGAGGAGATTCGCAAACTTGGCCGAAGAAGCTTCTCGATGCAGGGAGACGTTGGCGACCTGGAGTTCTGCGACAAGTTGATCGACCGGACCGTAAGGGAGTTCGGCTCAATTGACATCCTGGTAAACAATGCCGGAACAATAAAGCGCGCGCCGGCAGCCGAGTTTCCACAGGAGTATTGGGATGAGGTGATCGCGGTCAATCTCAGCTCGGTTTTTCGGCTGACGCAACGGGCAGGGCAACACATGCTTGCGAAAGGAAGCGGCAAGATCATCAATATTGCCTCGCTTTTGTCATTTCAAGGAGGTGTTTTCGTTCCGGCCTACGCTGCCGCAAAGTCTGGAGTCGCGGCGCTGACGAAAGCCTTCGCTAACGAGTGGGCGGGCCACGGCGTTAATGTCAACGGGATCGCTCCCGGTTACATGGTGACCAATAACACCGCTGCTCTGAGAGCCGACCCGGTTCGTAGCCGTCAAATTTTGGAGCGCATTCCCGCCGGACGGTGGGGAGAGCCAACCGACATTGCCGGTACCGCGGTATTCCTCGCGTCAAAAGCAAGCGACTACGTTCATGGGCATATCGTTATTGTTGATGGTGGCTGGATGGGACGCTAGCTGGTCCGCTGCGAATCAAGGACATGGATTCTAGTTTCATGGATTTTAGAATCAGGGAATTTTTCTCTCGGTGGAAAGAGCTAATTCTGACTTCGATGTTGCGAAGCTTGCTTCCTGTTACGCGGATGTATTTATGTTCGGCGGCCACCAAGGTGTGCAGGCTGTTAAGAAGGAGGACTTTATTAAAGTTTTTTCGCGTCGGAAAGGGCTTTTTAAGTCCGCTGGTTTGAAATGTTCGAAAGTTGAGCGGATCGAAACTTCAGAGCTCGACACCAACTATGTCTTAGCGAAGGTGTTCTGGAGGATGTGCCTCGAGCGTCCGGGCAGTTCCCGCGAAATCGATACTTCAGCGAGCTATCTCTTATTGAGCTCCGGCGTGTCTTTGCAGATTGTTTTGCAAATCGATCATCAGGACCTGGCGAAGAAGATCCAGGAAGTGATCTGAAATGTACAAAGCTAAATTCGAATGAATGCATCATAGTTGGATGTGCTCACGCGTGTATCTTACCCTGTGTGCGGGAATGATGTTGTTGTTTCTGCCCGCAGCAGCACAACAGGGCAACCAGAACCCAGACGCCGGCATTCCGGAAAATCCTACTCCGCAAAAGAACGCACCATCACGGACTCAGAAGCTTGAGCGGTTGCCAATTGAGTGGATTATCGGTCCGTATATCCCGATTCAAGGACCGCTCGAACCTTTATCGAAAAGAGAAAGAGCTCAGATTTACCTTCAGCAGACCTTTCTTACTGCTGGATCATACGTAGCCAGGGCATTTTCTGCGGGTATTGACCAGGCGGCAGGCGCACCTCATGAATGGGGCGGCGGTTTTGACGGTTATGGAAGGCGCTATCTTGCCCGCTATGGTGAGTTCGTGGTTCAGAACAGCATAATCTCCGGTGGCAATGCAGTGCTCGGTTATGAGCCGCGATACGATTTTTGCCGCTGCAACGGATTCTGGCCACGTACTCGTCATGCGATCTCGAGGAATTTTGTAGCTTACAACCGGACCGAGCGCGAACTGCGGCCGCAAGTTCCAATGTATGTAGGGGCCTTCGCGGCTGGCGCTCTCTACAATACCTGGCTTCCAGGCACACAGCACATCTGGCGTGGCGGCATTTACAGTATCTTGTCGCAGGCAGGAATCGGAAGCGGCTACAACTTCGTGAGTGAATTTTCACTTGATATCCTGCACGATTTCGGGCTGAAGAAAGGCGTGCAGCGGCGGCCATGAGGACAGAGCGACCCCTGGGCCCGGGAAATCCGGCTTTTGACGCGGCTTTTGTTCGACCCTGACATTTCTTCTTGCGACAAATTTCTCTTCTACTCCGAAACTAATTCGGGCTGGCTGGGTTCTGCTGGAGAGATCGTTTGCAGCTGATCCCCATGAAGGAGTACTCCCCATGTCAGTCCGCCTTTTGTTGATTGCTCTTGCGCTCTTAACGTCCGCAGGCTGTAGTAATGCTATAAATCCCTTTTGCGGAAATGTCCGGCCATCCCCCGAAATTGGCTCGATTTCACCGAGCACGGTCGCACTCAGTGATCTCGATCAAGGTGTATTGCTCACGGTAAACGGAAGCAACTTCGTTCCGGCATCCGAAATTGTGGTAAATGGAAAAGCGCTTGCGGCCACGGCACTCAGTTCTTCAAAGCTGCAAGTGATGCTGAATTCAGCGGTTATCTCGCAGCAAGGATCGGTAAATGTAAAGGTCATGACTCCGAGCGGCAATAGCGGTGATGTTGGCTGTACCAGCGGAGGCACGAGCAGCATACTTGTTTTGACGATTGATTGAGTGCCGAGAGAAGGAAAGGTGTAACAGGGAATTGCCGCCGCGCTGGCGTTCTCTCAAATGGCATACTCTACGCGGGAAGCATACCTTTTGGCAGAGCCCGATATTGCGCGAAATAAAGTTCCCTGTTTGCACCTGGTTTTGAGAAAACATTGTGCTGGGTGAGGTGTTCATTCATGGCAAGAGATTGCGCATGCATGAACACCTCATTCCAGATCGTATATTGTGGCGCGAATGTGCTTAACTGAAGAGTCTCAAAATGTATAGCCAACGATAACGCGCAGTTTTGGGGCCACGCCTGACCACAAGCTGCTCTTCATTTCGACAAAAGTTCCGCGTCGCGATTGCATTCCGAGCAGAACATTAAAACCTGTCTCGTAGTCGAAATTGCCGAAATTTATGTCGCGACCCTGCTGAAAACTCTGATGGATGAAGATCAACGCTGGCCCAGCGCCGAAGTAAGGCGTCCAATTGCCCTGGCGACGATCGGTAAAGCGATAGATGCCTTCGAGATTGAGCGCAATCAAATCGGTGACTTCTCCGAAATCGAATTCGGCATTGGGCCGGAACTGCACGTGCGGGTTGAAGATGGGCCCCATCTGTGACTGAACGCCGAACATGAACAGCTCGGGATCGAAGGCCGCGCCTGCCCGAACTCCAAGGCGCCAGCGTCTGCTCTCACGCCGAATTTCGCCTTCTACGTTGCGCACCTTCTCGGGAACCGGCGCAGCCTGAGCGCCTTTGTCGCCTGTAGTTCCCGCGGTTCCACCCTGGCCTGTCGAGTCAATAACAGTGACGTTGCTTGCGCCTCGCGTGCCGGTTTCGTCTGGAGAGTCCGCTGTGACACGAACACGTGTACCTCTGGCCAAAGTTCGTGGGCGAACTGCGCCAGGATCATAGGTGAAAAGATGAAAGTCACCATCATCGGTTCGGACAACAAGAGTGCTGCGGCTGGATGAGGCGACAGTACCTTCAACGGTGTTGCTGTTGTTCTGCTGTGCGGCCGAATTCTCCTGAGGTGCGTCGGCTGGAACGGCAAAGGCTGGGATCGCAATTAGAACAGAGCACAGCAGAAAAGACAAAAGTGGCGTACGGATCGCGGTCGGCATGTATCCTCTTTCTTTGTAAATTGCTGCCGGCCCGCTTACATGGAATTCACATCCTTGCACGTCCCGCAGTATCGATAAGTTAGAGTCGGAGCTAAGTGCAATCCATACCGTGCAGAGGGCATTTATCGATTGTAGAAAGGGGAGTCGTACCTGAAGACTCAACGTGTGGTTCTGCTTTTTACCGAACTATTCCTCTGTTGTCCAAGCTCAAGTCAACCGACGCCTATGACCGCAGCGTAGACTCCCGCATTGTTTTGGTTCACGCGAACGATTGCGTTCATGTATAGCTCCGACAGGCCCCAAGCAATTGGTGAACAATATACCGTCCAAAGTAGACGACGAGCAGCTACCCCGGAGTAGAGCCGCTATTTATAGCGCGTGAGCGGCGAGACTACTTTCGAACTGCAGTTTGCGGCTCTTAATTGAGCATCTCTGACATGTCCGCTCACATTGCGCTGGGGGCCAACCTCTAGTGGCGTCCGGCGTGAGACACGCACCTTACTTGCTGCTAGGTGTGCTGATCAGGGGAGGCTAGAATTCCTCCATGGAACAAATTTGTTCTCCTGCAAAAACAAACTCGCCGCAACTAACTCGCGTACAACTCCGGATAGTTGTTGTCGGGTACGCAGCAGTTCTGTTTCTTGCAGCGGCGCTCGTGTTCGCCCGTCATTTGCAGTACGTGATGTACGGCAACGATGTGGATGCCTCGGGTGGCATGTGGGCGTTCGGCGACCTGATGCTGGAATTGTTTATCGCTGGGTTGCTCCTGATACCGACCCTTGTGCTCGCATTCTTTATTCGAACATCTGAAACGGCGTTTACAAGGTATTCGCAGACGCTTCTTGGTATCTCTGCTACTGCTCCCATATGCATAGGAGCAATGTTGATCCCGGCAATTGGCCAAAGCGGTTCGGGCTTCCTCGGATCGCTCGGGTGGTTTTGCCTGGGCCGGGCTTCCGCATCGCCGGTGTTTGTTGCAGGACTGGTTCTCAGTTGGTTCTTAGCGCGCTTTCGACGAGCAAAACGACTCATCATGTATGGAGTGCTGATCGAGCTTGGCACATGCGTTTTGGTGCTAGTCTCTGTTGCGCTGCCATGGCACAGAGGGTAGATCTGTCGCATGCACGTGTGCGCGAACACTTCTACACCAGACCCACTCTTCCGTGCGATCATCCCGCCTTGGTGAAAAGGTTGATCACACACAACGCAACTAGCGTGAGAGTTACAAGGCCGAGGCCTAGTGGGATCTCAAGTTTTCCGTGCGGAATTGAGCGGCACGCGGAAATCTCGATATCCAAGCGCCGTGTAACGGAGAACGAGTACGGCAAGCCCCTTCATGGCGAAGCTCCATAATCACACCGAACGCATATGCCTCGCCGAGCACAAAAATATCGCCGCGGCTAAGAATGATGGTTACGATCCGCAAGGCGACGACAAGGTTCAGAATGCGAAAAGAAGTTCCGAAGCGGCGGTGCGGTTTGCGGATCCACTGCGGCAGAATTCCGTCCTCAAAAACACGGTTCAGCACGCCATTTGCTCCGACGATCGCGGTATTTACAGCGCCGCCAGCATGAGCGCCCCGACGACCACAATGAAAGTGTTGCGAGATGCTGGCGGCGCAAAACGGATTCGAATTTTTTAGTGCTTCAAGCGAGCGTGATCGGCCGCGACCAGGCGATTTAGACTCTGCACCAACAGTGAATCGTGGCAGGGAAGTCGCACGGCTGGATTTACTGACGAATTCTACCGTTCCCACTCTGGAGGCGTGGGAGAGGCGTCTGTTGATTGCTCATCATCGCCCAAACGAAACAAAGCAGCTTGCTCTTCTGCGTGTTTCTGAAGCTCGTCCATGTCATCGAGGGGAACCTCGGGTTTAGTCTGTTTGCGCTCGCTACGGCGCAGCGCTTTATCCCGCTGACGCTGTTGGCGTTGTTGCTCCTTCTGGCGTTTTCCGAAAGTCGATCGCCCTCTAGGCATAGGGACTCCTTAATGTCACACATATCATAAGGTTTTAAATGCTATGGTGCTGCCTTGCGATGATGCGTATTACCAGCGAGACCCGCGAGGCTGGCGTGAGCCGCGATGCTCATTGCGTCCTCGTGCGCCGCCGAAGCCGCGCCCATCACCGCCGCGTGGCCGATCAGCTTTGGGTCGAGCTTCATTCACGCTCAAGGTGCGACCGCCCAGCTCAGAGCCGTTGAGGGCCGCAATCGCTTTTTCCGCTTCGCCGGCATCCGGCATCTCGACAAAAGCAAAGCCGCGTGCGCGCCCGGTATCGCGATCGGTGATGATGTTTACATTTTCCACCGCGCCGTGCGCGGCGAAAAGGCTGCGCAGGTCCGAGTCGGTTGTGTTGTGGGGCAAGTTGCCAACGTAAAGGCTCTTCATTGTGTTTCCTCCGGAAGCTCTGAGACTGCAGGCAGTTTCTGAATTTCGTTATTGTGCAGTAGCCGGGATGTCTCGGCATCGCGCCTGGGACCAGGAAGGTCACGCATAGCTCGGGAACGTGCCTCCATTTTTGAGCGAACCGCAGAGATGCGGCGGCAGGCTTCGAGAATTCCCCAGCGTTGGAAACCTTCGCTCGCGGTTATGACGTGTTTTTCCACTTGAGGTGCGACGTCGGACTCCTCACCGTCTCCAGACGTGCTTTGGCCCTCCCTTGGCACAATGGCAATGTAATCAGGGCCGCCCACCAAGAACATGATCTGCTGCTGAGGCATAAGACGTCGAATATCATCGCAGAACTTGTCAGTCTGTGTCTTTGAGCATGCAACATTCATTAAAACCAGATTGTAGAAATCGGGCTTCCACCAGCAGCGCGCCTCGCTGATGTCAGCGGCGCAGTCCACGTCGGCGCCGAGGCGTCGCATGGTTTCAGAGCGCAAGTCGCGCGTGGCGCGAGAACTATCCACCAGCAACACTCTCTTTTTGTGTGCGGCAAGAGCCGGGTCCGCGTGAAGCACCGAATATATTGACGCCGTCATTAAGAAGCCTCTTTCTGTCGAGTCGCTCGAGGCGCAGATTTCGCCGGGCTTGCACTGTTTATTCTCGCCTGATTGCGCACGCGGCGAGCAATCTTCTTCTTTCGATCGCGATTGAATCGAGCCTTGTCACCGTTGATTGCCGACATGGTTTCCTTTCAGGTCACGAAGGTCAGCAACATGCGCATCCAATGCAAAAATCTCGCATGCCCCTTCACAGAACCCGCTAACAAAGTGTGTTTTGATCCCGCCCAGCCTTTCAGGTGATTGTCTCAATCGCGAAGGCGTTGCGGTGTGGGTCTTCGAGGTTAAGAGTTGAAGTTTGCGCGCTCGAAAGAACGCTATTTCGTCCTGGAATCGTTTCGTTGAGTTCTTTCGTGGTCGCGATTGAGTTGCTCGATAAGCTTCTGAATCGTCGGGGAGTCCTCGAGGCCAATTCCGGTGGGCGTCGCGTCACTGCATCGCTGGGTTGCTTTTCGCTGCATGGTGCTCCATTTCTGCTGATCTGATTTTACTCCCTATGTACTGAAACGCCAATTCGCGATTCCTGCCGTTGCAAATAAAGCGGTTACAGGGAGGTGAATCGTGGTGTTGCTAATCCAGCTGGCCTCGCGTAGTATGACATTGTGCGTTAGACCGACTCGGTCGTGAGCAGCCTCGCCTTTAACAGCAAGAAACCTGCGCAAGTTTTTTCCGACTCCCTCCAACGTAACTTTCAAAAAGGAACAACAGTACAAGAATATGGAACAAGGAACAGTTAAGTGGTTCAACGACGCCAAGGGGTATGGCTTTATCAGCCGCCAGACAGGCGAGGACGTTTTCGTGCATTTTTCCGCCATTCAGACCGGTGGATTCAGGAGCCTGCAGGAAGGTCAAGCAGTGCAGTTCGACGTGACCAAAGGCCCAAAGGGCTGGCAAGCCGAGAACGTACGGGCGGTCTAACTTCTCTGAAGTTGAAGTAAGTAAGCAGAGGCGAATGGAAAATCCATTCGCCTCTTTTGCTTTTATGGCAGAGAGCAATCGGGAAGTGAGTATTTCGCCAGGATAGACCGCTGCGACCATCTGTTGTCAGGGAAGTCGGAGACTCCTTCGCGTGAGAATTCCCTGATATGTCTCATGTTGATCGCAAGGTGCATGGGGTCCCTTCGACTGTGCCGGAGGATTTGCGAAGCAAACCCACCGGCTTCGCTCAGGATGACAGGATCGGGCGATCGGGCGGCACGGCGGAAGCCGTGCCGTGAACATCCGAGCAGTCAGCGTGTAGAGAGCGGCCATTTATGGCCGCGTTCACGCCGGCGGATTTTGGAGCGAGCTTTAGCTCGGGCGCACCTATATGTCGCGCTGGTTCTGTGACAGCGTCGTTACGGCACGACTAAAGTCGCGCCCTTGCCGTTCGTGCTGCCGCAACGCAGCGCTGAGAAGCACTACGCCATGCAAAAGCAAAATGTCGATAGAAACGAGTCTGATAGCGAATCGCGGGAGTGCTGCGTTAGCAGGGAAGTCGGGGCTAGGAATTTAGTCGGAAATTTCACCCCGAGGGCGTAGTTATGTTTCGCCTTTTATCTTCGGCCGCGCTGGGCTCGTCGAGACGAGCTTTACCTTTTCGGTGGGGAGATATTGCAGCCCGCCGAGCGGGACCGGTGAAGGCGAGTAACCCGCGGACGACGGAGTGAATAAATAATCGTGGCAAATAACGTCGATTCTGTATTGGCAGGTCTTGATTTGGGACGTCCTGTCTCCCGGAAGGGTAAACAACAATCGCCCGCCTCTGTGCCCGCCCTTCTCTATCTGCTCTGACTGCGTTTTCACGTTCAGTAAGTCGTTGTTTTCGACCGTTAGCGAGGTATTTCCGACGGTCACTGTGTAGGGATCCTCAAGATAGTAAGACTGCATGGCCTCATGGTGAGCGACCATCGTATATTGGGCCTGCCATGCAAGCGTCACCGTGGGCTCCCCTTGGTTGAGCAACTCGGCTGACAAGAAAAACATAGTCTTGTCAAAACGCGGTTCGTATCTGTACACGGTCGCCCCGATTCCAAGAATTAACTTTGGTCTCCTTTCCGCAATTAATCGTTCCAATTCGACAACCCGTCGAGCCTTTTGCGCGTACGCCTGGTAGTTGGCAAACACGAAGAGGACGGCAGCTGCGGCCCAGAGATACACTTTGACGTGCGTTATCCCTTGCTGGCCCGCAAAAAAAGTCGAGTACGTCGCGGCAACCGTCAACGAGAGAGAAACTATTCCGCTCATACGCGATTGCCATGGTTCCCAGATGTCGTTGAGGTAATTCTTTACCACTCTATCCTCCGGGGAGGTGGTTGCAGAATAGCAGCGTACCAGTTCGATGAAACCGATGCATATACAGCGTCCGATAACAAGTATTATGTTAAGTCGCTGGGATGGCTCGTCCACTGCCGCGATTGGAGAACTCGGCCGGACAACAATGTCGGGGCCACGCAGTCCGTTATCCCGCCTTTCGCCCTAAATTCCCTTTGCAGATAAATGATATGGCCCACATGGTGGTAGGCGTGGCGGACGCAGGCGCGGATCGGCTGGAATCGGTTGGCGCCGTCGACGAGCTCGGCTTCGTATAGATCAGGAATTCAGATTTTGAATGAGATCGTCCACAGAAAAGACTTGCTTGAAATGGATGGCTGCTCCGAAGAGGCGGCGCGCGTCGGCTTCGTAGGTTAGCGAATATTCGGATCGGTTCAGGAGCTTGTTGGCGAAGCGGCGGAGATCGAGATCGAGGGCGCAACGGGTATCGTTATTTGTGGGCGCGACGAGGCGGTCGTTGACGAAGAGCTCGATGTCATGACCGTTAAAGTAAAGCTTGTTGCTTAGCCGCGTATCTTCCTGTAAATACTTGGCCGCGACAAAAGCGGCGCGGGCGGCTTGGGTCAACTTTTCTTCGTTTGTACCCGTGAGCTGTGCCTTACGGTTGTAGCGCAGGCCGAGGCGTCCGTTGGTATTGTCGATCGAGTAGTCAGCCTCATGTCCGATAAGGACGATGCCGGGGCCATGGTGGACGTGGCGGTAATCGGCGACATCGATGAGGAGCTCGGGCAGGATGCGGTTTTGGATCCAGCCGTGAAAGATCGGGATGATGGGGTCGAGGTTTTCCCCGCCCTCAAGCAGAACTTTAACGTTGATATGCTGAAGTTCGATCTTCTGCGGACCGTTCGTTTTTCGATCAGCGGCCGTTTCTTCTTCAAGTATGGATCGCATCTTTGTAAGTCGCATCACACCCTAGCCGCGACGGCCGTGCCCAGCTTGTTATAGCAACTGTGGGCGGCGTCGATGAAGAGCTGCGCTTCGTCGATCAGATAACGGCTCGACTCTTCTTCGGCGCCGAAATACGTGCGCTGGTGGGCCGAAAACAGATAGTTGGCGAACTTGCCTCCGGCGAATGGGTCCCAGAACAATTGCGATTCGTAAAAGCGCCTGCGAAATTCGGCGACAATCTGGTCGGGATCGCTGCTGACGCTGGGGAACTCGTGGATGACGAGCGCGCGAGCGGCGGTGAGCATAGCTCCATAAGCCTTGCGGCCAGCGAGTTCGATTTCACCCTTTTCGAGGGCAAGCTGGGATTCGAACAGTTCCCTTTCAGCGGCGGCGAGACCGAACTCGACCGGGGAAACAACTTCGCCAGCGCACTCGCCGCTGCCCATGTCGTTGAGCGTGTACTCGCGCGGATCGCCCCAGTCGCTGAAGTATGAACGGTCACCCGCTGGTGGATGCGTGAGATCTTCAAGCATCTTCTTTAGTTCGGCTTTGCCGGTGCGCTTAACGAAATCCTTGAAGGTTTCACTGGGCTGGCGATCGGCAACGTAGCGGTCGGTGAGACGCGTGACCACGTGCGGAATATTCTTCGAGGGGACGGCGACGACAGGCAGACCGTAAGCTCCGGCGTTGTTCTCCCATTGCCCGCCCAGAACGACCTGGAAATGCGGGACCGCGTATCCGGCGATTTTGCGGCTCACGCCGTAGAAGCCGAGGTCGGCTACATGGTGCTGGCCACAACTGTTGAAGCATCCGCTGATCTTAATGTGCAGCTTCTGCACGGCTTCGTCGGACTGAAAGCTTTTTTCGCTAACACGTTTGCGAAGTTCGGCGGCAAGGCCGCGCGAAGACGAGATCCCGAGCTTGCAAGTATCGGTGCCGGGACAAGAGACGATATCAACGAGCGCCCCGGCGCCCGGTTCGCCGAGGCCGACTGCGTTGAGGGACTTGAAGAGCTCCGGCAGATCGCGCTTGCTGACCCAACGGATGACAAAATTCTGCTCGATCGTGGTGCGAATGGTTTCGCGGGTGAAGCGGCGGACGATATCGGCAAGTGAGCGGAGTTGGTTCGCGGTGATATCTCCGAGGGGAAGCGTGACGGTAACAGTAACGTATCCGGGCTGGCGCTGCGGCCGCGTATTGAACTTCAAAAATTGCTTGAACTTTTCGGATGAACCGTTGAGGTCGGCAATGGAGACGAGATCAGGGACATCGGCGCCCTCTTTGAAGGCGGATTCGCGGAATTCTCCTTTAGCCTGGTCGATGTATTCGGTCCATCGCGGATCGAAGGGAAGAATTTTGCGTTCCTCCAAAACCAGGTTGCGGAATTTTTCAATCCCGAAATCCTGAATGAGAAACTTCAGACGCGCGCGACTGCGGTTCTTCTTTTCACCATAGCGGGCGAAGACCCTGCCGATGGCCTGGGAAAGCGGCAGAAGCTCCTCGACCGGAATGAATGCGTCGAAAAGCTTCGCAGGATATGGCACGGCACCGAGGCCTCCGCCCACATACATTTCAAAACCGATCTCTTCCCTTCCGGCTGCGTTCAGACGCTTCTTAGCGATGAAGCCTAAATCGTTGAGGCTGGTCAAGCCGCAGGCATGCTGCGCGCATCCGCTAAAGGCCGGCTTGAATTTGCGGCCGAAGTTCTGGGTATCGGAATGCCCGAGCAAGAACTTTGATAACGCACGCGAATACGGAGTCACGTCAAAAGTTTCGTCGGCGCAAACGCCGGCGAAGGGGCATGCCGTTACGTTGCGTACGGAGTTACCGCAGGCTTCGCGTGTGGTGATGTTCGCCGCGGCGAGGCGGCGCATGACGCTCGGGGTGTTTTCGATGTGGACGTAGTGGAGCTGAAAATCCTGGCGGGTGGTGACATGGGCGATTCCGTCGGAATATTCTTCGGCAAGCTGAGAAAGTGTTTCGAGCTGATCGGCGTTGAGGCCTCCGGCAGGAATCTTGATGCGCTGCATGCCGGGCGCGTCCCACATGGTGTTTGGGCCCTTAGTCAGGTCGCCGGAGGGATACTCAAGCTTCTGGACCTTGGTTCCGTCGCTGCGCTGGCCGTTGTCGTAGCGCTGGCCGTAAGTTCCGCGGCGCAGGCGGGTCTCGGCGAAGAGCTTTTCGTCGAGCTTGCGGTTTTTGCGCAGAATTATTTCAGTTTCGAAATTGTCGACCTCGCGGGCGAGATGTTCGGGCATCTTGCTTGCCAGGCGTTCCTTCCAAAGCGGGTTTGAAGCTTTCATGGCTGGTTCCTAGTTGCAGCTCTGAGCCTTTAGCTCTTAATCGTTTAGCCAAACCTGATTCCGATTGCGCTAAGGGCTAAAAGCTTGCTTTCCCCAAAAAAACACAAAACCCACCTGCCAGCATCTTCTGGCGGTGGGTGCGAGCTTATAAGTTATTAGTTCGTTAGCTCGATTTCACCCCATCCCCAGAAGAGACACGACAAGCACAACAACAACACATGGCCATTTTCTGGGTATCATTGAAATCCGTCACGTTATAAGTATCCGATGCGCGAGGGTAGCGACGCAATTCAAAAATTTGATTCCCTGGTTCAGGAAAATGAATGCCTAATTCGTACCGCTTGTGTTTGCAATAGGTTGCACGAGACTCTCCAGCCGGCTTACGACCGTATTCATGGCTTGATCGAAATCTTTGTTCCGGTTGCTAAGCAGCAGGGCGCCTCGGATACTCTCCTTAATGGTCCACAGCGTAATGTGGCTCTTTGGATCGACTACCCCCAACTTAAGCTCTCCCAACGGGTACGAATCAGCGATGGACAATTTGGAGTCAGGGGTGGTAAACGCGTTGGGAGTAGTCAGCACCCAGGAAATCTCGAGAACCAAGTCCGCTTTTTCCGGTGAAGAAACCAGCTCGTAATGTCGCCAACCCTTAATTGCAGTGTAGAACTCGTTATATGCACGATCGGGGCCGCCATCCAAAAGGCTTTCATCCGTTAACGCTTCAATACTTTCTCCGCCGCCATTTGAAATAAAGACCTTCTGGGCAGCGGCGATCTGCGGCGGAATTGGAGCGGAAACTGGAATAGGTTTTTTGGAATTCTGCGCGTGCAATCGCGGAATGAATCCTGGAAGCAAAAGGATAGAAAGTACCAGCAGCGTGGCGTTCAAGTTGCCTCCTTATGGAATCTGGCTGAAGCCAGAGTAGCTGAAATCCAGCGCGAAGGCATTTCCTTTAAACGAAACTACATCTTGTAGCGGCCGAGGTCTTCGTCGTTCAGGCCCTCGAGCCACTTGCGAAGCTCTTCGCTGGTGGCTTCGGACGAGGCACCGGTCTTTTTTGAAGTCTTTAGGACTTCTTCTTCGACGAAGATCGGGCAATCGACTCGAAGGGCAAGAGCGAGAGCGTCAGAGGGGCGAGAGTCCACACTAACGATGTGGCCGTCGCGCTCCATCCAAATGACCGCGTAAAAGGTATCTTCCTTTAATTCGGTGACGACGACTTTATGGACATGGGCATCGAGGCCGGTGAGGACGTTCTTAATAAGATCGTGCGTCATGGGACGTGGCGTGCTGACCTTTTCAATCTCAAGTGCGATCGCATTGGCTTCGTAGACACCGACCCAGATGGGCAGGACGGTGTCGCTGCCAGAGTCTTTGAGAATCACGATGGGAGTGTTAGTTACGGGATCCATCAACAGCCCGCGAATTTTCATCTCGACTTCCATCGTGTGACCTCTCTACATCACCATTTCGCCGACTAGACTGTTCGGATATGCCATGGTGACGCGAGCTCTGACGTACCTGCCAGCTTCAGGTGTGTGCCCGTCGGGAACAGTGAAGTTCAACGTTTTATTTTGCGAGGTGCGGCCGATCAACTGGCCGCGCGCCTGATTCTTTCCTTCAACCATTACTTCGAGTGTTTCCCCAAGGTGTTTCTGGTTCCGGCGGTGCTGGATTGTGCGCTGTTTTTCAAGCACCACGGAGAGGCGGCGGGACTTTTCTTCATCTGAAATCGTATCGTGCATGGTGATCGCTGGCGTGTTCGGACGAGGGGAATACTTGAACGCGAAAACGCCATCGTATTCCACCTGTTCAAGTAGCGAAAGCGTCTCCTGAAAATCTTCTTCACTTTCGCCCGGAAAGCCGACGATGATATCTGTTGTGATGCTGATTTTCCGGCGAGCGATTTTCATCCAGGAAATGCGCTCGAGATACTGATCGCGGGTGTAAAGTCGCTGCATAGCGTCAAGCACGCGAGTTGATCCGCTCTGCACCGGAAGATGAACGTGATCGCAGAGGACCGGAACCGAGTCCATTGTATCGATGATGTCTTTGCCGAAGTCCCGCGGATGGGAAGTGGTAAACCGCACGCGGCGAACGCCAGAAACTTCGGCAACCCCCGCCAGTAGCTCGGCAAAAGCTTTCTTCCCTGCTGGATCCCGATAGGAATTTACATTTTGCCCAAGGAGCTGAATTTCCGTATAGCCAAGATCGGCCATGCGGCGCGCTTCCGCGAGCACGGAATCGGAAGTCCGGCTGCGCTCTTTGCCGCGCGTGAATGGCACAACGCAATAGGAACAGAATTTGTCGCAGCCTTCGATGATGGTGATGTAACCGCGATGTGGGTTGGTGCGAGCGGTGAATTCGGTTTCGAAACACTCGTCGGTCTCGCGATCATCGAGCCCGGTCGCGCGAACTCGCTTCCCTGCCTCAGCCTGCTCGATTTGGACAAGCAGCTTCGGCAAACTCCGGTACGATGCCGATCCGCAGACGAGTGAAACGTGTGGCGCGCGCTCGAAAATCTTCTGCCCTTCCTGTTGCGCAACGCAGCCAAGCACGCCGAATTTTTTGCCCTGCGCTTCGAGCTTTTTGTAGTCGGCCAGGCGGTGAAAGACTTTCTGTTCGGCTTTGTCGCGAATGGAGCAGGTGTTATAGAGCACCAGACCGGCTTCCTCGACGGTTTCAACCTGCCGGTATCCCTGCGAAACGAGAGTGCCGACGACCTTCTCGGAGTCGTGGGCGTTCATCTGGCAGCCGAAGGTCTCAAGGTAAAAAGTCTTTTCCTGCGCGGCCATGAAGCTCAAGTATAGCGCAGCGGGTTTGCTGGGATAACTCAGCACATGCGGGTTCAGACATCCGGCCTAGATGGTATAAATATAGAGGACGTATTCAGTCCCCGGCATCATCGACCAAATTCCATTCCATTCGCCGCAACCCTGGGCGCGTAGCTCAATTGGCAGAGCAACTGACTCTTAATCAGTAGGTTGAAGGTTCGATTCCTTCCGCGCTCACCAACTTTTTTGAGTCTCTGTGCAGATCGCGAAAAGTGTGGACTGCGGTTCCGGCAATTAACCCGATCCAAAGACCTAGGCCATTATCGACGCTCGCGACAGATCGTAGATCCCCGCGAAAATGGAGATATCGGTAGGAGGGTACCTATTGCCGCCGCGCGCTTGGTCGTGAGATCATCGAACGCCGCCGGGGTCCCCCGCTTGTACAACATGCTCTGACGAGAGTTGTTTGAGCCGGAGCCTGCAACTGCGCCGTTTGAAGGGGCGACTTACGATTTTGAAAAATACTGTATCGAACGTTGCAGAGTTCTTTCAGTAGAGTAGTAGCACCTGGGAGCAGTTCAGAAAGTGACACCGAAACAAACGCGCCTACTGTTCGTCGATGACGAACGCAGCATTCGGGAAACATTATCCGTGATCCTGCTTCGATACGGCTTCACGGTTTCAGTAGCTGCCACGGTGACGGAGGCCCTTCAGAAAATAGAGACCCAAGAATTCGATTTGCTGCTGTGCGACCTGAACATTGAACGCGAAAACGACGGGCTCGACGTCATTCGGGCTATGCGCAAGGTGAATCCGCATTGCGTGACCATCATACTCACCGCCTACCCGGGCACGGAAAGCGCAATTGAGAGCATTCACTTGGGTATTGACGAATACATTATTAAGCCTGCTAAGGCGGACACGCTTGTGGCACTACTAGCCGAGAAGCTTACGCAACGCGCAGCCCGGATGGTTGCTTCAAACAGGCACATAGCACCAACAGAACCAAACCCCGTCGATGACTCAGCCTTCGGTAACAGCAAGTCGAGGATTATCCAATAACTGAAGAATTCTAAACCTTTGAAATCCCCTCGATAGCGATCTTTGATTTTTTCGTAGTCACATGCCTCTCTCGGCCGGCCGCGAGCTCGGGGTGAGTTTCGTCATCCATGCTGAAAATCGCGATAGAAATTCGGCCGGCCGCGAAATAAGTCGCCGTGGGGCGCGGGATTGCTCGATGACGACCGCGGGATCACGAGTGGTGATGAGAGGAACTGCAATCGGGTTAGAAAAATCATCGATGAAGCCATGACGCTTCATTACGGCTTCCACGTTGAGTATTGTTTGAGACAGCCAATCTTCCGCTGCGCGATAGGCCATGTCATTCTCCGCAGCCCCAATAAAGGCCATTTTGACCGGCAGTTGCGTTCCTGGGAATAGCCCGTTTGTAAGCACGCGGATTACGGGTGTAACCACCAGGTAACGAGTCTCGATGCGGGGAGTGTCGTGCGGCTTATATGCCCAGCTTTATCGCGAATTCGATTTCTCTGGGCTCACCAGCCCGCCGAATCATTTTTCGAAGTGCCGAAGCTCGGGTGCAGTAAGATAGCATGTTTTAAATTCACTGACTCGCAGTTCTAGATGCTATGGAGAAAGAATGAAACCTTCGGGAAAGCTCGCGCTTCTTTTTATCGTCTGCACTGCCCTGCTCCCTTCTACAGCAGCGGCTCAGGAGAATTCCAATCTTCCCTATCTGAATCCGAAGCTGTCGCCGGCGGAGCGTGCGTCTGATCTGGTTCATCGGATGACGCTTGAGGAGAAGGCTTCGCAACTGGTAAATCAAGCGCGAGCCATACCACGATTGAACGTGCCGGCGTACGACTGGTGGAGCGAGGCGCTGCATGGCGTAGCCGTGAACGGCACGACGGAATTTCCCGAGCCGATCGGCCTGGCGTCGACCTTTGACACGCCCCGAATTCATGAGATGGCGACTGCAATTGGAATTGAGGGCCGGATCAAGCATGTGCAGGATGTGCGCGCCGGGCACTCCAACATCTTCGAGGGCCTGGATTTCTGGGCGCCGAATGTGAACATCTTTCGCGATCCGCGATGGGGACGCGGACAGGAGACGTACGGCGAAGATCCGTTTCTAAGCGGCCGCATGGCCGTCGCGTTTGTAACGGGAATGCAGGGTGATGATCCGAATTACTACCGTGTGATTTCGACTCCCAAGCACTTCGATGTTCACAGCGGCCCTGAACCGACGCGTCACTTCGCCGATGTCGACGTGAGCAAACACGATGAGGAAGACACCTATCTACCTGCGTTTCGCGCGGCGTTGGTGGAGGGACATGCGGGATCGGTAATGTGCGCTTACAACGCGATCAATGGCCAGCCCGCATGCGCGAACCAGTTCCTGCTGCAACACACGCTGCGTGGCGCATGGGGATTTCAGGGATACGTTGTTTCGGATTGCGGCGCAGTGCACGATATTTTCGACGGACACCGCTACCGCCCGACTCAACCGCAAGCTTCAGCCATCTCTCTCGAACGCGGCATGGACAACGAATGCATCGACTTCTTCACCAAGGTGAAAGACGACCACGATTACAGGCCGTACATCGAGGCGGTGCAGCAGGGATATCTCTCCGAAAACGCCATCGATTCCGCGCTGATTCGCCTGTTTACCGCTCGCATGCGGCTCGGCATGTTCGATCCGCCATCGATGGTGCCCTACAGCAAGATTGACGAAAGCGAGCTTGATAGTTCAGCGCATCGAGCTCTCGCGCGCCAAATGGCAAACGAATCGATGGTGTTGTTAAAAAATGACGGCGTGTTGCCGCTGAAATCGGCGAAGCGCATCCTGGTGGTTGGGCCGCTGGCGAGCCAGACTCCGGTGCTGCTCGGCAACTATACGGGAATTCCGACGCACACGGTCAGTGTGCTCGAAGGAATGAAGACAGAGTTTCCCGACGCAAAGATCACGTATGTGCCCGGGACGCAATTCCTTTCGAACCAGGGTGATCCAGTGCCGGCTTCGGTGCTGACTACGCCGGACGGGAAACCGGGCCTGAAGGCCGAGTACAGGGCTGGCGCGAGTTTCGAGTCGAGGGGTACACCACTCACATCGCGTGTAGAACCAAGTTTGAATTTAACTGAGAGTAATTTGCCCGAACAGGCGAAAGGCGCGCAGGGGCTCTCGGTCGAGTGGAGTGGATTTATTCATCCCACCGCCACTGGCGATTACTTGATCGGTATTAAGGCCGACGGATTCGCTCGGGTCTCAGTAGATGACAAACGGGTAACGCAGATATTCGGCGGCTCCGGACTTGGCCAAGTACATCTCCAAAAAGGACGCCCTGCAAAGATTGATGTCACGTGCGGACGCATGGGCGACGGGCACATTTCGGCGCAGCTTATTTGGGCCCCGGTGAACAACGCGCCTGATCCAGCAGCGGTTGCGGCGGCGAAAAACTCAGACGTTGTAGTTGCAGTGGTTGGGATCACGAGCCGGCTGGAAGGTGAAGAGATGCCGGTCGACATGCCGGGATTTCTTGGCGGAGATCGAACGAACCTCGATATGCCGCAGCCCGAGGAGGATTTGGTGCAGGCTGTTGCAGCGACGGGCAAGCCTCTCATTGTGGTGCTGATGAATGGCAGCGCGCTCGGGGTGAATTGGGAGAAGGCGCATGCGAATGCGATTCTGGAAGCGTGGTATTCAGGCGAAGAGGGCGGCGCTGCAATTGCCGAAACTCTGAGCGGCAAGAATAATCCGGCGGGGCGACTGCCCGTGACATTCTATAAGGATGTCCATCAATTGCCACATTTCGAAGACTATTCGATGAAGGGACGCACCTATCGATATTTCGAAGGCGAGCCGCTGTGGCCATTTGGATATGGCCTGAGCTACACGAAATTCAATTACAGCGATCTTACGGTGCCGCAACAGCCCATCAATGCGGGCGACCCGCTTGATGCGTCGGTGATGGTGACAAATGCAGGGCAAGTGGCCGGTGATGAAGTTGTACAGCTCTATCTCAAATTTCCGGACGTGGCTGGCGGGCCGATTCGCGCTTTGCGGGGTTTCCAACGAGTGCATCTGGATCCCGGGGCAAGCCAGAAGGTGGAATTCCATTTGAAGCCGCGTGATATGAGCATGGTAACTGAGGCTGGAGACAGAATCGTGGCCGAGGGCAAGTACACTCTGTCGATTGGTGGTGGGCAGCCGAAAACGGGTGTGCCGTCAGAGAGTGGAAACTTCGAAGTAAACGGCCAGGTCACGCTGCCGGAGTAACGCGGTGCACAGCTAGTCCAGGTGAAAAACTTCTTCGAGCGGCTGCATGGCGCGGTCGGGCAATAACCCTTCACGCTGGACGAAGAAGTCTTTCATCTCACGTTGCCACCGTTCATTGACCTCACGCGAGGCCATACCGGCGCGCGCGCGCTCGAAATCTTCCGTTTCGAGATAACCAACTAGCATGCCATCCTGGCGCAGGAACAGCGAGTAGTTGGTCCATCCGGTTTCGCGGAGGGCGTCTAACATGTCGGGCCAGACGCTGCGATGTCGCCGCTTGTATTCTTCGAGACGCTCAGGCTTCACGTATAAGACGAAACAGATTCGCTTCATATTTCTCCACGGGTGAGTTCATTCAGTCAGAGCACTTGGTGATCAGAGTTCCGCAGCCAGGCGATCCATCGAGAGAGTACACGGCATAAATTCCGGGGTCACTGCATTTCTGGATAGACCCTGTGTTCCACATTGCAAAACGGAAAGGAAGGCCCGCGGAGCATCCGTAATCTTGAATACCAGCACGTTTTTGCTGTTCACAAGCGTGAGTTTTGCAGGGTTAGTTCCGCCCGATCTTCATTTCTCATTGCGAAATCAATTGACGTTCTTGTTTCGCGGTTGACACTGCCTATTCAGCAATGGGAGCATCCGCACGCGTAACAGCTTCGTGGGGGCTGCAAGAAGCCAATTTGTACACCGGCATCGCCGAGAGCGGGCCGGCGACCCTCTGCGACGAGGAGGCTTTCCGATGTCAACAAGAAACCTGATTTCAGTGATTGCATTCATGCTGTTCTTGAGTGCGTGGATGTTTGGTCAGGCAGGCGCAACGGGAACCATTCTGGGGACGGTTACAGATAATTCGGGCGCGGTCGTCCCGAATGCGGCAGTGACAATTACCAATGTCGCGACGGGCGTAAATAACCAAACCCGGACGGGATCTTCCGGCGACTTCACGGTTCCTTACCTGACGCCGGGCACATACAACGTGACGGTAGAGTCGCAGGGCTTCCAAAAGTCGGTGGTGCAGAACATCAATCTGGTTGTGGCTCAGCAGGCGCGCGCGGACGTGGTGCTGAAACCGGGATCGGTCTCGGAGAGCGTTTCTGTCGAAGCGAACGCGGTCTCGCTCGACACCGACACCTCAACAATTTCGCAGACAGTCACGCAACAGCAAGTGAATGAACTGCCGCTCAATGGCCGGAACTTCATCGATTTGCTTTTCATCGGTGCCGGTGCGGTGCAGACGAACGGCGAAATGGGTCAGATGCGGCAAGGCGAAGGAAATGCCATCAGCATCAACGGTAGCCGACCTGAATCAACGAATTACATGCTTGACGGATTGGCGAACACGGACACTGCCTTGAATACTCCGGCGGTGATTCTTTCGCAGGATGCGATTCAAGAGTTCAAAGTTCAAAGCGAGACCTACTCGGCCGAATACGGATTCAGCGCCAATCAGGTCAACATCGTGAGCAAGAGCGGAACCAATCAACTTCGCGGATCGATTTTCGAATTCGATCGCAACGATGCGTTCGATGCGAAGGCGCCGTTCCAAACGTCGATTCCTGAATTGCGGCAGAACCAGTTCGGATTTGTTGTCGGCGGTCCAGTTTATATCCCGAAAGTTTACGATGGCCGAAACAAAACATTTTTCATGGTGAATTACGAAGGCTGGCGGATCAAGAACGGCACGAACCTGTTCTTCAGCGAACCTGATGCAGCGGAATTGCAGGGGAATTTCTCCGGCGAAAACCTTCCAGCTTGGGGAACCCCAGCCTGCAATGATGTAAATACTGGTGCGCTAGCCAGTGGTAATCCTTGCATGCCAGTAGATCCTACGACCGGCGCGCCTTTCCCAGGGAACATCATCCCCTCGACCAGCTTTTCACGCCTGGCTCAGGTGGAGCTTAAGGCGGGACTCTTCCCTGCTCCAAACTGTCCGGGATGCGCACAAGGCAATTACCGGCTGAACACCACTCTCCCAAATACTGTCGATCAGGAAACTTATAAGCTCGACGAAAATCTTGGTCGCTTAGGTTCAGTATTCTTCCGCTTCACTAACGCACAATACAGCAATCAGGGAATTAGCGGGTCCGTCTCCGTCCCAGCAGGCGTGAGTGTCTTCGTTGAGAAATCACAGAGCTGGGAAATTTCTCATACCATCAACCTGAGCCACAACACGGTGAACAATTTTCGCTTCGGCAGATTGGAAGCAGTTTCAAACCAAGGCGGAAACCCGGCCCCAACAACCGATGTTAGCGCGTTGGGACTGACCGGAGTATTTCAGAACATTCCGGCTCCGTATCGCCTTTACCCCAGCGTCAACTTTCAGAACCTGACCGCAGCGTACGGCAGCCAAGGCAACGACAGTACAACCAGCGACATACCAATGTGGGAGTTTGCAGACTCGCTCTCCTTGATTCGGGGCAAACACACCATAACCACGGGATTCGACTATAGAAACTGGATTCAGAAGCGGAATTTGTCGGCGGACTACCTGGGTGATTTCGGCTACAACAATACGACCATTCAGACCAACCAGAATGGGTGTACAAACCCGGGAGGCTTGTGTGGAACAGGCAACGCCGTAGCCGACTTCCTGCTCGGCTACTACAACAATGCCAGCACTTTCGAACCTGGGCCGTTCAGCGCTGCGGGCGCAGTGGGAAATACCAATCAGTACCATTTCTTATATTTTGGGCCGTTTGTGCAAGACGATTGGAAAGTGAGTAATCGTCTTACTTTGAATCTCGGACTTCGGTGGGACTACCGCAACGTGCCTTATGAGTCGAACAATAAGTTGTTCTGGTTCGACACGTCGAATGCCGGCGGCGGACTTTGCTATGCCGACCAGGCTCTCGGTACTCAGGATATTTCAGCTTTGGGTGGGCCGATTGCGCCTACGGGCAATGGATTCTACCGGTACTGCGGACGAAGAAATCCAGCTGACGGTTCTAAGACTCCATTCGCACCGCGCATCGGGTTTGCCTATCGCTTGAGCGACAAGACAGTAATCCGTGGCGGTTATGGAGTGTTCTTTGACTCTTTCGAAACGCGCGAGATGGACGACTCGGGCGACATTTACCCATTCGTCGTACGGGCTGCGGTGAGTCCAGCGACCGACCCGTCCTCATGCGTAGGAGCGGGAACATGCGCACCGAAACTAACCGACAACATGTTTCCGCCAGTGTCACTACATCAGGTGAGTGCGGCAACAGACGGTAGCCAGTTCTTTGCTGTGATCATTTCCGAGCGGCCACGGAACCCTTACGTACAACAGTGGTCATTGTCGGTCCAGCGCGAGCTCGCAAGGAATACAACACTCGAATTGAACTATGTCGGAAATAAAGGTACGCACTTGCTGGATCGCACGAATATCGGACAACCCTTCGCGCCTTCTGATCCTGCAGTATGTGCTGGTGAACTAGCTGCAAATCAGCCTCTTACCGGAGACTGTCCCATTTCCGCTCGTCGCCCGTACGCCAATATCACTTCGGCCAATGGATTTCTCGATAGCAAATGGGATGGCTACTCGAATTACAACGCCTTGAATGCAAAACTTGAGCGACGCACGAATTCAATGGCTTTCCTTGCTGTTTACACCTGGGCAAAGAGCCTCGATGACAAGTCGGCAGCTGCTGGCATCGGGGCGGCTGGCGGTGGATTTGCCGGGCACATGGACGACCACAATCCGAGACTCGATTATGCTCCTTCGGATTTCGACGTGCCCCAGCGATTTGTCGCCAGTTATGTCTATCAATTGCCGGTCGGTCGAGGAAAACACTTCGGCAGCGATATGAACAAAGCTGCTGATCTGATTATTGGCGGCTGGGAGGTCACGGGAATTACAACCTTCCAAAAGGGATTTCCGTTCTCGGTGAATTGCGCCGATACGGGCGGTCTTCTCATAGCCTTCTCGCAACGGTGCAACCAAATCGGCGACCCTGGTAGCCCGCATGGACTCAATGATTGGTTCAACACGGCTGCCTTCTCACAACCAATCGCAGGTACCTATGGCGATAGCGGGCGAAATATCCTGCGCCAGCCCGGCATCAACAACTGGGACGTCGGTTTGGACAAGACCTTTGCATTTACGGAACGGGTCCACTTCCAACTGCGATTAGAGACCTTCAACACCTTTAATCATGCGGATTACGGTCTGGATCCGAGTCAACCCGGAGTTGGGCCTGGCCAGACGGCCGTCGGCAACTCACCTACTGCTCCTGCATTTGGCAAGGTGACTATTGCCCGGCCCGGCAGAATTTTGCAACTGGGAGGAAAGATCACGTTCTAACTTTGTGTACACGAAGAACTCGACCCGCCAGTCCTCCGCTGGCGGGATTTTTTTCTTGAGGTACACTCGCGTTGTGACTCGTTGTTCAACATACCTTCTGCTCGTAACATACCTTCTGCTCGTATTGTCGGTTATTTGTATTTGCAGTTATTCGAGAGCGCAGAGTCCCAGTTCTCTTGAGGCACAGTACACAGCGGCGCAGCGGGCGCTTTCGGCAGGCAACTATGCCGATGCGGAACAACGGTTTGAAAAACTGGCGCAGGCAGATCCCGACGTTGCCGAAATTCACGCCAACCTAGGGCTGATTTATTTCCAGGAAAAGAAATTCGAGCAGGCGATCCCACAGTTGCGACGCGCATTGCAACTGAAGCCAGCGCTTTCAGACTCAGGGTCATTCTTGGCCATGTCGCTTTCAGAGTTGGGGCGCTACGAAGAGGCGCTGCCCGGTCTTGAAAAAGGATTTCATTCTTCGCGCTCAGAGATGAAGCGGATGTGCGGGCTGCAACTGGAACGTGCGTACACCGGCCTCAAGCGCGATAGTGATGCGGTCAAAGTTGCTTTGGAGATGGAGAAGCTCTATCCAAATGATCCTGAGGTCCAATATCACGATGGAAAGATCTTCGGAAACTATGCGTTTCTGACAATGCAGAAACTTTGGCAAGCGCCGTCGGATTCGATTTGGAGGCACCAGGCCGAGGCTGAAGCGCTCGAAAGCCAAGGATCGTATGAGGCTGCGATTGATCAATATCGCGACGTATTGGCGCGTGATCCGCGAAGGCCTGGAATTCATTACCGTATTGGCCGCGTGTTGCTGGCACAGTCGCAAAAAACTGGTTCTGCGCAGGATGCTCAGGAGGCGGCGAAGGAGTTCGCAGCGGAATTGCAACTGGATGCGAATGCGAATGCCGCCTATGAGCTTGGAGAGATCAGCCGCAATGCGGGGCAGCTTGAGAATGCGGAAAAGTATTTTGAACTCGCGCTGAAGGGGCATCCGGATTTCGAAGAGGCGCAATTGGGGCTGGCGGCGACGCTGCTCGGCCTAGAAAAGCTCGATGCGGCTCTGCCCCATTTGCAGAAGGCAATCTCGTTGAATCACAACAATGAGGTTGCGTGGTGGCGAATGGCGCAGGTGGAGCGCGCTCTGGGAAATTCTGCAGAACAAAAAAGGGCTTTAGCAGAATTTCAGCGCCTACACTCGCAAAGCTCAAGCCAGGAAGAGTCGGCGAATAGATTGTTTTCGCCGGATGAGGTTACAAAACAGCGAGTTGAGCAGAATCCTAAGAAATAGCGGATGCGGAGGTAGAAATGAGCCGAATGAATCGCCGTAGGTTTATTGCGAGTACGAGTTCCGTCGCAGCGGTCTCCGCAATGCCGAAGCCGCTGCTTGCGTTCCAGGAAACTTCGGGCGGGGCTGGAAAGTTTCCCGCTGGATTCTTCTGGGGAGCTTCGACGGCTGCAGCGCAGGTAGAAGGCTCGCCGGGGGCTGACGGCGGTGGTAAGAGCATTTGGGACGTTTACCTACGTACGCCGCATGCGACGAAAGATGGCAGCAATAACCTCGTTGCCGACGACGAATACCACCGTTGGCCGGAAGATGTGAAGCTGATGCAGGCGCTGGGCTTAAATGCATATAGATTTTCCATTTCATGGCCGCGGGTGATTCCGCAGGGCACGGGCGCCATCAATTCCAAAGGACTCGATTACTACGATCGTTTGATCGATGCCTTGCTTTCCGCAAAGATCACGCCGTTCGTTACGGTTTTCCACTTCGATTATCCCGAAGTGCTGCAACAAAAAAGCGGATGGCTAAACCCCGACAGTCCGCAATGGCTGGCGGATTACGCGCATCTTCTTTCGTCGCGTTTCTCTGATCGTGTAACACATTGGCTTACGATCAACGAGCCCAATATATTGTGGGGATTTGGCTCGGAGATCGGAATGATGCCGCCGAATCAGAAGCTTTCCGATCCGGACCTGGTACGCGGTTCGCATAACATTCTGCTGGGGCACGGTAAGTCGGTGCAGGCCATACGCGCGGCGGCAAAGCGTCGGGTAGAAGTTTCGCTGGCTTTTGCCGGAATGTTCAGCCTTCCCGCGACGAAAAACTCCGAGGACGTCGAAGTGGCGCGAAAAGCTTCGTTCGGCGTGAGAAAAATTCCTATAATTCCGGGATTGCCGCCGATGGCGATGCTCAGCAATGCATGGTGGCTCGATCCTATTTATCTCGGAAATTATCCAGAGGACGGGCTTAACCTCTTCCCGGGCACAAGCAAGGTCGCCACGCCGGCTGACATGAAAACGATCAATCAGCCGCTCGATTTCTGTGCCGTCAACTTATATTTTGCGCCGAAGTTAAAAGCCGGGGCGAACGGAATGCCGGAGGTGGTTCCCGAGGCGGCTGACGTTCCACGCTCTCATTATGGTTGGGCGATGACGCCGGAGGTGCTCTATTGGGCGCCGAAATTTTTGTACGAACGTTATCGGCAGCCGATTGTGATTACGGAAAATGGCTGGTCAGGCGACGATAAACCTTCAGCAGACGGCAAGGTTCACGATCCGCAGCGTATTCAGTTCTTGAATGAATATCTAAACGCCTACTCACGTGCGTCCCAGGAAGGAGTGCCTCTCAAGGGCTACTTGCATTGGTCGCTGCTCGACAACTTCGAGTGGAGCGAAGGATTCAGTCAGCGTTTTGGACTGATCTACGTTGAGTACAAAACGCAGAAGCGCACCCTGAAGGACTCGGCGATGCGCTACAAGGAGATCATCGTTTCGCGGGGCGCGACGCTGTAGTGAAACATTCTCAGTATCCGATTTAGAGGACTGCCGCGGGTGCCCTCTTGCTCGTCGGTGTCGCTCAATACCATGATCAAGAAGAGTTCCCGCGAGCCAATGACGCAAATGCTCAAAGCAAAGTTCTTACTATGCGCGCTCTTACCACTGTTAGTCACGACGAGTGCTCCAGCACAACATGGTGTGGAAGCGCAAGGTCTGTGGCCTGCGCAATGGATCACTTCCCCGAGTGCCCCGCAAAGGGATGGCGTTGTCTTACGCTTCAGGAAAGTAGTCGAACTCTCGACAGTTCCGGAGCATTTTGTTGTACATGTCAGCGCCGACACTCAATACATTCTTTGTGTTAACCAGAAAGAGGTCGGTCGCGGACCAGCATTAGGCGATCTGGCACACTGGAAGTATGAAACGTACGATTTGGCGACATTTCTTCATGGTGGGAAGAACGTCGTCGCCGCGACCGTGTGGAATTTCGGGACGCTTACGCCGCTGGCGCAGATCAGCGACCGTACGGCTTTTGTGTTGGGAGGCGATACCGAAGCTGAACGCACTGTGGACACAAATACAACATGGGAGGTTGAAGAAGATAAAGGAATCGAAGCTCTGCCAACTCGATCGACCATGAAGAAGTATTATTACGTCGCTGAGCCGGGTGAGCGCATAGATGGTTCTTCATTCGATTGGTCATGGGACGAAGCGCCTTCGCAAAACGGCAAATGGGAGCAGGCTGCTTCAATCGGAAATGCGATTGTGCGCGGGGCAGTGCTGCAGAACATTAACTGGCAACTCACGCCCGACTTGCTCCCACCGATGCAAATGGACGCAGTTCCAATCGGGCGAGTCGTGCGTGCCAGTGGAATTCAGCTTCCGGTTCCTTCCGATTTTCCTGGTCAACAATTCGAAATTCCCGCCCATAGCAGCGTTAGTCTTCTGCTTGATCAGTCGCGTTTAACAACGGCATATCCCGAATTGACTGTGAGCGGAGGAGCTAAGAGCACGATCCGCCTCAGTTATGCAGAGGCACTCCTCGATGACAAAGGAGAGAAAGGCAATCGTAATGAGATCGCCGGCAAGCACATCGTAGGCATTGTCGACGAATTCCTGCCCGACGGCTCGGCGTCGCGACAATTCATGCCTCTGGGCTGGCGCACTTGGCGTTACCTCCAGGTCGATATCAAAACTGTCGACCAATCTCTTCGGATTGATTCTCTACGATCATGGTTTACTGCGTATCCGTTCGAAGAACGTGCGCATTTTGAATCTGACGATCCATCGCTCGCCCGGATTTGGCAGATCGGCTGGCGCACCGCTCGCCTGGACGCGCATTCCACGTACATGGATACGCCGTACTGGGAGCGCATGCAGTACATCGGCGATACGCGCATTCAGGCCCTGATCTCCTACGTGGTTGCCGGTGATGACCGTCTCGCTCGTCAGGCCATTCAGGCGTTCAATGATTCTCGAATCTCTGACGGGATTACGCGCAGCCGCTATCCATCTTCTGTTACGCAGATTATTCCTACGTTTTCTTTGTTATGGATCGGGATGGTGCATGACTTCTGGAGGTACCGCGGAGATGGCGATTTCGTCAAAATGCAGTTGCCTGGGACTCGAACTGTCATGGATTGGTTTTTATCCAAGCAAAGACCTGATGGCCTGATCGGAAAACTGCCCTGGTGGCCGTTTGTCGACTGGGGCAAAGACTTCGCCTTCGGCGTGCCTCCTCAGGATCCCAGTGGCGGCTCATCCATCATCACGCTGCAATTCATCGAGGCGCTTCGCAATGCAGCTGAGTTGGAATCTGCCTTAGGAGATAAAACTCGTGGACAAGAGTACCGTGAAGCAGAAGCGCGAGCGGTTAGCGCAGTCCGAAGACTCTGCTGGAGCGATAAGTATCACTTAATCGCCGATACTCCGGCTCAAAAACATTACAGTCAGCACGCGAACATTCTCGGCGTGTGGCTGGACGTGATACCGCGAGAACAACAAAGAGAAGTGCTGAACAATATCCTTTCGGCAAGCGATCCGGGCTTCACGGCATCTCGGCCGTTGCCTGAAATGACTACTGCCACTTACTACTTCCGCTTCTATCTCGGTCGTGCAGTCGAACACGCGGGGATGGGAGATCAATATCTAAATTTACTTAAGCCCTGGCATGACATGATGGCGTTGGGATTAACCACCTGGGCCGAACAGCCTGAGCCTACTCGCTCAGATTCCCACGCCTGGAGCGCTCATCCGAATTATGACTTTCTGACGATTGTCGCCGGGATTCGGCCGAAAACCCCCGGTTTTTCTGCGGTGGTAATAGAACCTCATCTCGGTTCGTTACAACATTTGACGGCATCGATGCCAACTCCCAAAGGCACCCTGGAAGCGGATTATACGGTGGATGAATCCGGCTTACGCGCAGAAATAACTTTGCCCGCCACCGTGACTGGAGATTTTTTGTGGAAGGACAAGATACTGAAGCTACATGCAGGACATCAAGAGCTGCGTTTGCCTTAATAAAAATCTCTTCCCTGCTTGCCTCATCCTACACGGTGTTCGAAAGGTAGGAACATCGCTCAGGGAAGCGTTACAGCCGCGACGCTAAAGCCATTCAAGGTTAGCGTGTTTGCTGTGAGTGATGCAGTTTTTGGTGGATCGAATCCGGTGGTCTCATCGACGTATTCGATCGCGCCTCCGCTGCTGCCCGCGAGTTGAACTTCCTGCGAATACCCTCTCTTATTCACCAGCAGCACACGCTTCTTCCCTTCCCTGGTGATAACGGGCAGAACATAGAGATATGGATCGTGTGGATCGGCAGAGAGTTCGACGATCTTGTCTCCCGGACCGAAATTGTCGTGCAACAGTTTCAACACCCAGAAACGCGGATTCGGCTTGCCGCTGTCCCAGTCGACCATCGAAACCGATGGAAACTGCGTTGGGTATCCGACCAGCTGCGATTCTCCGGCAACGTCGATTCCAAGTTTTGTCAGTTCGCCGAACAAGTATGCGTACATCGCACCAGTCAGGTTCCAGTAGGAGTTTGGGATCGGTTGAGAGACGTGTCCGGGCTGGCCTTGTTGCAAATCATCGGCGGAAATAGCGCCGATCTCATCGATCGTGGTGCGAGTCTCAGGCGAAAGGCGTTTGCGAATTCCTTCAACGTAGCGGACCGTGTTCAGAAAGCCATCGGCTTGGGCGAAGAAAGTAAACTGCTGAATCTCAGGAGTCTCATCGGGGGTAGGGACTGCGTAAAAGTGATAAGAGGTGAAATCGAGTGGAATTCCGGGCTGATGGTTTTTATTGTTTAAAAAGTATTCGAAAAAGTCCGGCCGCAATGAAGGCATTGCGAGCGCCATGCCGACAAATTTCAAATCCGGCTGCACCTTTCGCATAGCCGTAACGACGGCGTCGTACAACTTGGTGTAGGTCTCAGGTGACATCTGGTGCTCGAATTCGACTTCGTTCAGCACTTCCCAGTACGGAATGGAGTAGTGATAGCCGGAGTCATGACGCTTGCCGAACTCGTCGGTGAAGCCACCCTTTGTGTACCAGGCGAGAAGGCGGGCGTAATAATCCGCTACTTCTTTGAAAGTAGGGTCGCGAGGCTCGGTGCCTTGTTCGTAATTCCAAGTCACCTGATTCGGATCGGCGGGATATGGAACCGGCTTGTCCGTTTTCCACATCCACTGCGGGATGGTGCTGAAATTCAGGATGGCGGGATGGCCCTTGGTGGCTTCGAGGAAGTCAATCGTCATGGGATCAATCAGAGAAAAATCCCATGACGTTTTTCCATTGGCAGGAGGGTCGAGCTCGGCGACTCCTAACTTTGGGTAAGGCAGCCAGGGGACGTAGCGAACGTAGTCGGCGCCGAGGTCGCGCACCGCTTTGTAGGCGTTCTGGCTGACTTCGGTTCCGTGGCGCAGTGGAGGGTTCACGACCACTTGCAAGGTGGGCGTAGTTTGGGAAATGCGCGCGACTTTTTGCCAGTTAATTTCAATCTTTAGTTGCGCGTTGGCGAAAGCCGCGATGAGAAGCAGAAATGAGAAAAGCTGAATTGATGTCTGGCGGTGCCGATCGGTCATGCTTGTCACTCCCAGTGCGAGAAAGCCAGTCAGAATATTCCGAAGCCAGTCGGCACGCAATATAAAAGCTAAACCATCGTTGCGCATTGCGAAATACCCTGATTCCGGCCGATTGTCGTTCGCGGATTATTTTTCGCGACCAATTCGAGGCTTGACGCGCGAGTGCACCTGGTGTGAAATCGGCAACGCTGAATCGGGGAAACGCATGTCGGAAATGACTGAGAAAGAAAATGTGAAAGTTGGATTATTCGGTATCGGGCTTGAAACTTACTGGGGTCAGTTTGATGGCCTGAGAGAAAGGCTTCTTGGATATCTCGAGCTACTGGCCGGACGGCTTGGCAGAACGGGCGTTCAGGTCGTCAATTTAGGGTTGATTGATTCGCCTGAGAAAGCATTTGCTGCCGGACGCGATTTTCGCCGCGCCGATGTGGATGTCATTTTTCTTTATGTGACCACATATGCGCTTTCATCGACAGTGCTACCTGTAGTCAGGCGGGCGAAAGTTCCGGTCATCGTGCTCAACCTCTCGCCAACAGCAGCTATCGATTATGAGTCCTTCAATCGCCTCAGCGATCGCACAAGAATGACGGGCGAGTGGCTGGCATACTGTCAGGCTTGTCCGGTTCCTGAAATTGCGAATGTGTTTACCCGATGCGGAATCCCGTTTTTGCAGGTCACAGGAACGCTGGACGATTGTTGGCCGGAGATCGAGGAATGGGTGGAAGCGGCGCAAGTTGCACATGCGATGGAGCACAACCGGCTGGGCGTAATGGGCCACTACTACGGGGGAATGCTCGATATTTATTCAGATCTGACACTGCAGTGCGCCGTTTTTGGCGGGCATATTGAAATGATCGAAGTGGATGAACTGGCTTCGCTACGGCAGCAGATGACGGCCGAAGAGGTCAAACGCAAATTATGTGAAATCCGCGACAAGATGAAAGTGCAGCCCGACTGCTCCGAAAAGGAACTTGAGCGCGCGGCGAAAACGGCGGCGGCCCTCGATCGACTAGTCGATCTGCATCAACTGGGATCGCTCGCCTACTACTATCAGGGAACAGGAAATCCGGAGAACGAAGATGCGATTAGTTCGATCATTCTCGGAACAAGTTTGCTTACCGCGCGCGGAATTCCGGTTGCCGGCGAGTATGAAATAAAAAATGCGCAAGCGATGAAGATTATGGATTCGTTTGGCACAGGGGGATCGTTCACCGAGTATTACGCTGTTGACTATAACGACGATGTTGTTCTGATGGGGCATGACGGTCCTGGGCACATCGCAATCGCTGAGGGCAAGACCAGGGTTAAGCCACTGCAGGTTTATCACGGCAAGGTGGGGCATGGATTGTCTGTAGAAATGTCGGTGAAGCATGGGCCGGTTACGCTGCTCTCGGTGGTTGAAACTGGAAGCGCCAACCTGAAGTTGTTAGTGGCGGAAGGCGAATCGGTTCCGGGACCCATTCTCGAAATCGGGAATACGAATAGCCGTTATCGCTTTTCAATTGGCGCCAGAAAATTCATTGAGAGCTGGAATTCAAATGGGCCCGCGCACCATTGCGCCGTCGGCATCGGGCATATTGCGAGCAAACTGCAGAAGCTCGCGTCGCTTCTCGAAATCGAGTGCGCACGCGTGTGTTAGAGCGAAAAGGATTTCTCATTGCGAAACGCGTCCCGAACGTTGACATGCAAGTTTTCGGGTGCGACCATCCGTGGTCGCAGCTTATGCGTGGACGGAAGCGGTGCCGTTTCTGCCGGACCGACTTGGCGCGATTCAATTCGTGAGGAGATACATGAACACACCTGGAAGTGTGGGTCGATGGCTCGCAGTGATGTTTTTCGCCTTCTTCGGATTGTCTCTTTCCGCGCAAAATTCGCCGGATACTCTGCGACAAGGATTTGAGAATCCGCCGAACGGCGCGAGACCACGGGTGTGGTGGCACTGGATGAACGGCAACATCACGAAAGAGGGGATCAAGCTGGACCTCGAATGGATGCACCGCGTGGGGATCGCGGGCTTTCAGAATTTTGATGCCGCGCTGAATACGCCAAAGCTTGTTGACAAGAAGCTGGTGTACATGACGCCGGAATGGAAGGACGCCTTTAAATACGCTACCACCCTTGCAGACCAGTTCGGGATGGAAGAGGCGATTGCCGGTTCACCGGGATGGAGCGAATCGGGCGGCCCATGGGTGAAACCGAACCAGGGCATGAAAAAAGTTGTGTGGAGCGAAACGCGAGTGGAAGGTGGAAAGCCTTTCAGCGGCGTACTGGCGCATCCGCCGACAACCACAGGGCCGTTTCAAGATCTTCCAGTATTTGATTTTCTGGCTTTTTTCACTGGACAACCACAGCCTACGGAACCGACCTTCTACGGAGATTCGGCAGTCATCGCCTACAAGATTCCCGAGAGCGAAGTAGCTTCGTCATCTTCGGAAGCGAAGATTACGTCGAGCAGCGGGAATATCGATGCCGCGATTCTGAATGATGGCGACCTGGTGAAAACCACGGAATTGCCGAAGGCCCCAGAAGGGCAGCAGGCGTGGGTTCAATATGAATTCCCGTCCCCGCAAACGATCCATGCGGTCACGCTAGTGCTGAACGATCCGGCGGCGGCGGCGGCGAATGCGTTTGGCGCAGCGGCATCAGTTGCGGATGTCGAGACGAGTGAGGATGGCCAAACCTTCCGTAAGATCGCGAGCATTCCGAATGATGGCGGCGTGGAGCACACAATTGCTTTTCCGGCCGTTACGGCGAAGTTCTTTCGGGTAGCGTTCACGACTCCGCCTGCGCCCTCGGGACTCGGTGAGATGCGGTTCGACGTGGAGGAACCGTTCGGCAGGTTCGGAGGTAAGCCAAATCCGAACTTTGAAATTTCAGAACTCGTGCTGCATTCCGAGCCACGCATCAGCCGCTTTGAGGAGAAGGCCGGCTTTGCCAATTTGCCGAGCTTCGAGCCGTACCCTACGCCAGCGGTCAACGCTGATGAAGCGATTCCAAAAGAAGATGTAATCGATCTCACCTCGAAGATGCAGCCGGATGGGACCCTGAACTGGACGCCTCCTGCGGGGCATTGGGTGGTGCTGCGCTTTGGGTATTCGTTGCTGGGAATTACGAATCATCCTGCCTCGCCCGAAGGAACAGGGCTTGAAGTAGACAAGCTCAACCCGGATGACGTTTCGCAGTACATGAATACGTATTTGGACAACTACAAGAGCGCCGTCGGCCCAGACCTGATGGGCAAGCGCGGCTTGCAATATGTCATCAATGATAGTTGGGAAGCGGGAGCACAAAACTGGACAGAAAATCTGATCCCTGAGTTCACCAAACGTCGCGGATACGATCCGCGACCGTGGATGCCAGTGCTGACCGGGCGAGTTATCGAGAGTACGGAAGCGAGTGAAGGTTTTCTGTGGGATTTGCGAGAGACGCTAGGAGACATGCTGGCTGATTACCACTACGACCTGCTGACGAAGATCATTCATGAAAGGGGCATGGGCCACTACGGCGAATCGCACGAAGAAGGCCGCGCTTTCATTGGCGATGGAATGCAGGTGAAGCGGAGCAACGACGTGCCGATGTCGGCGATGTGGACGCAGCGGCCGGGCGTGAACCACGATCAACCGGGGTATAACGCCGATATCCGCGAGTCTGCGTCTGTGGCGCACATTTATGGTCAGAACCTGGTGGCAGCGGAATCGATGACGGCAGCATCTGGCGCGTATGCGTGGTCGCCGGCGACGCTAAAGCCGACAGCCGACAAAGAGCTCACGATGGGATTAAATCGATTCGTGATTCACACATCTGTTCACCAGCCGCTGCTCGATAGGAAACCGGGCCTGTCACTTGGCCCATTCGGGCAATGGTTCAACCGGAATGCAACATGGGCGGAGCAAGCTAAGCCGTGGGTTACGTATCTCGCGCGAAGCTCTTATCTATTGCAGCAGGGGCGATTTGTAGCGGATATTGTCTACTACTACGGAGAAGACACGAACCTGACGGACCTTTTCCTGCACAAGAACCCGGATACTCCTGCCGGCTACAATTTCGACTACATCAATTCTGACGCGCTAATTCACGTTCTGACGTTCAAAGATGGCGAACTGGCGACGCCGAGCGGAATGCGTTATCGCGTGCTCGCGCTTGATCCGCATGCGCGGCACATGTCACTTCCCGTGTTGAAGAAAATTCGCGATTTAGTTCAGGCAGGCGCAATTGTTTGTGGCGAAAAACCAACGGACGACCCAAGCCTGGCCGATGATCAAAATGAATTTCATTCGATTGCTGACCAGTTGTGGGGCTCAGGAGATGGCGCGAGTGTTGGCAAAGGCCGAGTGTATGGGAAGCAAACTCTGCGGGAAACTCTCGCGAGCTTACGCGTAGAGCCGGACTTTACCTACACCCATCCGGAGCCGGATTCGACCTTGCTGTTCGTGCATCGAAAGCTGGCGAATGCCGATATTTACTTCCTCGATAATCGCAACGATCGTTATGAAAATCTCAGTGCTACGTTCCGCGTGACGGGCAAGGCAGCGGAATTGTGGCATGCGGATACCGGGAGTATTGACCCAGCTTCGTATTACATCGGCGAGGGCCGCACGACCGTGCCGTTATATTTGGCTCCATGGGAAACGGTGTTCGTGGTGTTTCGGGCGTCGGCGAAAGGTTCGTCGCGCACCCTGCCAATCGGAGTTGAAACGCCGCTGACAACAGTTGATGGTGCGTGGCAAGTTAGTTTTCCACCCGACCTAGGCGCGCCTGCTTCGGCAATGTTCGAAACACTTACAGATTGGAAGGACAACCCTGATGAGGGCATCAAGTACTTCTCTGGTACCGCGACTTACACGAAGACAATTGAAGCTCCGGCAGCGTGGCTGAAGCCTGGCGCCCGTATCTGGCTCGACCTTGGCAGCGTGAAAAATCTTGCGGAAGTATCCATGAACGGCAAGCCGCTCGGCATTATTTGGAAGGAGCCGTTCCGCGTTGATGTTACTTCTGCTCTGAAGGCGGGGGAGAATTCGCTGGAAGTAAAAGTTACAAACGGATGGGCGAACCGGATCATCGGAGACAGGCAGCCAAACGTCACGAAGACGTATACGTTCACCTCGCCCAAGTTCTACCGGGCGAGTTCGCCATTGTGGGCGTCAGGTTTGCTTGGTCCGGTGCAGTTGATTGAGTCGACCGTAGTCTCTGCCAAATAACGCTGGTGTATAGGTTCCGCGCGGAACGACTTTCTATGGGACAACTTTCTTTCCGTTGCATTTTCACTTGTTGCCTGCTCAGCACGACAGTTTTTGCAGCGCCCGTCCACCTGCGGACCGATTACCGCGAAAACCCGCTTGGAATCGATAATCCGGCGACGCAATTTTCGTGGCAAAGCGACAATACTGAACGCAATTGGCGTCAGACGGCTTACGAGATTCTGGTCGCGAGCACCGCGCAAAATCTGCAGAGTGGGAATGCCGACGTCTGGGACAGCGGCAAACAGAATTCCGCGCAATCTGTTGCGATTGCATACGCCGGGCCGGCTTTGCAGTCGCGCAAGCGCTATTACTGGGCAGTGCGGGTGTGGGATTCGAAAGGACAAGAATCGCAGTCGTCGGAACCTGCCTGGTGGGAGATGGGGCTGCTGGAGAAGTCCGACTGGTTGGCGAAATGGATCACGCGGACTGATCCAGAAGCCGCGGCCGATCGCGCCGGAATTCGATGGATTTGGGCCAAGGGCCATGATGCCCTGCAAGCCACGCCCAAAAGCGTGATCCTGTTTCACGTTTCGATCAAGCTTAAAGAGGAACCCAGGGATGCCGCTCTGTTTGTGCTGGCCCGCGGGGATTTCAAAGCGAGCGTGAATGGTCATCAAGTCGGTACAAAACACGAGTGGCACGATTTTGATCGAGAAGACGTGACCAACGAATTGAAGCCCGGCACGAACTCGATCGATATTGAGGTAACGGTTGCGGAACCGAATCAGCTGGGGCCAGATGCTGGATCGAAAACTTCGAAGGGCGCGCTTGCCGGAATGCTCAAAATTACGAGTGCCAGCGGATCCGTTCGTCGCGTGTTCACGGATCGAAAATGGAAAGCGCGGGCACAGGAAGAATCGAAGTGGAAGAAAGCTAGCGTGGTTGCGCAGCTGGGCGATTCACGATTGGGTGACGTGCCGCCGTTGCCAACCCCCGCAGCTCTGCTTAGGCGCTCGTTTGAAGTTGCAAAAACGATTGCGTCGGCGCGGCTATATGTTACGGCCCTAGGCAGCTATCGCATGTTCTTGAATGGCCAGCGAGTTGGTGACGACGTGCTGACGCCAGGTTTCACTGATTACAGCAAGCGTCTGCAGTACCAGACTTACGATGTGACGCAACAAATCACGAGCGGCAAGAACGTGCTGGGAGCGCTCCTGGGCGAAGGTTGGTTTGCAAGCGGAATGACATGGACGGGACTTCCCTACTTTTTTCAACCACCTCCGGTGCGGCTGTTGGCTCAACTTGAAATTCAGTATTCGGATGGAAGCCGCGACAGGATTGTGAGCGACGAATCGTGGACGACAGCGGCATCGCCAGTTCTACGATCTGAAATTTATTCGGGCGAAATCTACGACGCGCGAGATGAAATCAACAACTGGGACCAGCAATCGTTTGATGATCGGGCATGGCAAGCGGCGACGGTTGCGCCTGATTCTTCCTCTCCCCTGAGGGCACAATTAGATACGCCAGTTCGTGTCGTGCAAACTATAACGCCGGTTTCTGTGACTCCGGTGAATGGCGTCTATGTTTACGACATGGGACAGAACATGGTCGGGTGGGCGCGACTGAATGTGCATGGACCTGCTGGAACTCGCGTTAGGCTGCGGTTTGCGGAACGCTTGAACAGCGACGGCAGCATCTATACGGAAAACCTGCGCAACGCGGATGCGACCGACATCTATGTTTTACGTGGGGACGGCGAGGAATCGTACGAGCCGCATTTTACCTTTCATGGATTCCGCTACGTGGAAGTCAGCGGGTTTCCTGGGACGCCGACGTCAGCGAATATCACTGGAGAAGTTGCGAGCAGTGTTGGTGTCGATCCCAGCGCACATGTGGACACAGCGAGCAATCTCGTGAATCGCATGTGGTCAATTGGAATTTGGGGGCAGCGAGGAAATTTTCTGAGCATTCCAACCGATTGCCCGCAACGCGACGAGCGACTTGGCTGGATGGGCGACGCGGGAGTTTTCTGGCGGACGGGAAGTTACAACTTCAACATCGATGCGTTCTCGCACAAGTTCATGCACGACGTGACCGATGGTCAGACGGCGGAAGGCGACTTCACCAATGTATCGCCTGATTCGCTGCGTCCTTTTGGCAGCGAAGGCGCGCCCGGTTGGGCTGATGCCGGAGTGATCATTCCATGGACGACGTGGATGCAATACGGAGATCTTGCCGTCGTGAGGCACAACTGGGATGCAATGCGGCGCTTCATGGATTTCATCGCCAAAGCGAATCCTGATTTCATTCGCAAGAACGGCGTGGGACCGAATTTTGCAGATTGGCTCGCGCCCGATGATCGCACCAATAAAGATATGCTGGCGACCGCCTACTGGGCGCTAGTGGCTCGAATGATGGAGCAGATGGCGCATGCAATCGGCAAAAAAGACGATGCGCGACGATATTCCGATCTGATCAGCAACATTCGAAGCGCATTTCAGAAGGCATATATAACAGACGACGGCACGGTAGGGACCGGCACGCAGACCTCGTATGTAGTCACTCTATATGCGAAGCTTGCACCCGAGTCACTGGAAGCCGCGATGACGGAAAAGTTGGTGAAAGACATAGAGTCGCGCAACTGGCATCTATCGACAGGATTCCTTGGCACACCCTTCCTTCTATTCACCCTTACGGATCACGGCCGGAGCGACGTTGCATACAAGTTGCTTTTGAACGACACCTACCCTTCCTGGGGATACATGCTTTCAAAAGGTGCGACAACGTGGTGGGAGCGATGGAACGGAGACACCGGCGACCCATCGATGAATTCGTACAATCATTATGCTTTCGGATCGGTTGTCGCCTGGGTTTATCGGGACCTAGTCGGAATTGACACAGCCGCCGATGGAACGGGATTCCAGCACATCGTGATTCACCCGCGAACTGATGCAATGATGGACCACGCCAGCGGCGAATACGATTCGGTTTACGGCAACATTTCGACGGATTGGAGCCAGAGTCCTGATGCATTCACGCTCAAAATTTCAATCCCGGCGAACACGACCGCAACAGTTTACCTTCCATTAAAAGCGAATGCGCAGGTATGGGAAGACGGTTCTGTGGTCAGCGCCGCGGAGGAGAATGGCTCGTACATTGTTCAGACCGGAGCTGGGACATACGCGTTCGAAGTTAAGTAATCACTCGATTCGGTGTTTACACATCGGCAACAAGCATACCCAGCCACCTTGCCACCAGTTCAACAATTTTGCGTCTAAAGTAGAGTTTGCGCTCGATCAAAGCGTACTTGGCAGAAGCGCACGAAATGCTCCGTAAGAGGTTAAGGGAAAAGCGCATGAGCTCTCGATTCGCAGATAAAGTGGCATTGATCGCCGGTGGCACGGGCGGACTGGGCCGCGCTGTCGCTCTTGCATTGCTAGAAGAAGAAGCACAGGCAGCTGTGACATACATTAAGTCTGAGGAATTTGACGACTTGAAGAATGTAGCCGGGCGAGCTGCTTCGCGACTGGAAGGTCACCGGGTTGATGTAACGAATGTCTCGGCGGTGAGCGAGCTCGTCGAGAACATTCTCGCTCAGCACCAACAAATCGACATCCTGGTTAACGCCGTAGGTGCCTACGCTGGAGGCTTGAAACTCTGGGAGACGCCTTCGAACACGTTCGATACAATGCTGAATTTAAACCTGCGTTCAGGATATGTGCTCTCCAGCGTAGTAGCAAAAGCAATGTTAAAGCAGAAGGACGGCGCGATCGTGAACATCTCCGCAAAGGCAGCATTCGATCATGCTGCGGGGGCATCGGCGTACGCTGCGTCAAAGGCCGCCTCCGTCGCCATGATGGATTCACTTGCAGAAGACCTGCGCGGAACGGGTGTGCGAGTGAACTCGATTCTTCCGAGCATCATCGACACGCCCGCAAACCGGCGGGCAATGCCGGGTGCTGATTTCAGTAAATGGCCAAGGCCAGAGGACATCGCAAAAGTGATTTTATTTCTGTGCAGCAGCGATGCGAAGCTCATTCATGGCGCCTCAATTCCGGTATATGGAAACCAGTGATCCGCCCAGGGCTTGAGCGATCTGTTGACAGGCAAATCCGCTAACTATTCAGAGCAAATACTCGGCACCTGATTCGCTGGGGCGCGGCCTGAGCAAAAAGATCGCGGCCGCGCCTCAGGAAAACACAACCAATATCTAACGCTTGATTTCGCCTACAACAACTTGATAGAGGTAACCTTCAAGGTGTCGCTCTGCACCGAGCCGGTCACATCTACGCGCAGATGGTCTTTCTTGTCTGACGATTGAAGCGCCTCTTTCATCTTTGAATTACCTTCGGAGTCAAACTTCAGGAATTTCTGGTCCTGGGTCACAATGCCATAGCCGCTGGCCGCGCACTTCAGAGCACACCCTCGAGTGTGCGCGTCGGGGTGTGCTGCCACTTTGCTAGAGCAGTTCTTGTCGACGACGGGAACGTCATTGAAGGTTTCGCAAACAGCAGGGATAGCAAATACAGCAAGCAACAACAACAACGAAGCAACTTTCGTCATTTTTCCTCCGAGTGAACTAGATTTGGTTTAACGATTAACTGCGAACCCCGTCTTGGCCACCGCGCCTGCCGAGCCCGACACCGGGACTTGCTCGCGCACAGATGTTAGCTGCGCCAACGTGAACGCGGCGATTGCGATTTCAACATCACGCATCGCGAGATCGTAGAACATACCGGTTGTAAGCAAATTGGCTACAATCCCCAGCAGCCATAGCGAAACTACGTACGCGCCAATTTTGGTGTACCGGCTCAGAACAACGACTCCGGCGATGATTTCAACTACACCTACGACGTGCATGAATGTTGCAGCCGAGACCGGCACCACTTTTGTCGCGAGAGGGCTCAGGTACATCGTCCAGTCGGTCAGTTTGTTGAAGAACTTATCTGTTCCAGTGATGATTGGGCCGACGCCGAGTCCGATTTTCAGTGCCCACCACGGAAGTTCCAGACGCTGATTAAAGTCTTCCATCTCGCCCTCTCTTTGAATTTCGCGCTCTACCGATAAGAGCGATATCCGGCCAAATTGGTTACAAAGCATAGGTCTCGCGCGCAAAAGGTGCATTTGTAACCTTTTGGCTGTTGGACGATCTATGCTTAATGAAGGCATGCAAACCAGCGTTCTCGAAGCACTCAATTCGGAGTTATGGAGCGACGAGGAAATTGTCGATCGCGTCAGGGCTGGGGAGACCGCGCTCTATGAGATCCTGATGAGACGCTACAATCAGCGTCTGTACCGCGTGGCTCGCGCGATATTGCGGAATGACGCAGAGGCGGAAGACGTCATGCAGGACGCATACGTGCGCGCGTACCAGCATCTGAATCAGTTTGCCGGCAGGGCCGCGTTTTCTACCTGGCTGACGCGCATCGCGGTCAATGAGGCCTTAGGGCGGGTGAAGTCCCGCAATCGGTTCGATCAACTCGACGTAGACGAGAAATACGAGGAGACTTTTATGGGCCCGCAGGAAAACGCTTCCGACCCGGAGGGAAAGGCTTCCGCGGGAGAGTTAAGAGAGCTACTCGAAGCGGCCCTGCTCGAACTACCGGAACAATACCGCACGGTTGTGATGTTGCGAGATGTGGAAGAAATGAGCACATCTGAAACAGCGACGGCTTTGGAATTGACAGAGGAGAACGTCAAGGTCCGACTTCACCGCGGACGGTTGATGATTCGGAATTGGCTCATGGAACAGGTCGGAACCAATTGCAAGAACGCTTTCCCATTTATGGGCGAGAGGTGCGACCGAGTGGTTGCCACTGTTTTTTCAAGGATCGATCCCGAACACAAGGCACTTCCCATTCGCTAAAAAGTCGCCCAAGCAGGCTCGGTCTGATGAGCAGCCTACTTGGGCGAGTATTTGAATAAAACGTCGCGGAATTAACCTTTTACAACTTGTAATTGGTTGTCGACCGAGAAAATTCCCGGCACGCCGTTTGCACGAATTCCGGCAAGGTTCTTGTCCATTTCACTATCAACAACTCCCATCAAAGTTACGTGGCCATTCTGCACAATAATTCGGATAGGCTTTTGCACTCCCAGCGCATACTTCTGCAGCCCCGGATAACCGTAAATCGTCCGGAACAAGCGCACGCGAAGGCCGTTATCAAAGAAAGAGACCGGCAGCACCTGAATTTGATTGTTCACGTGCTCCACGCCCTCGATTCTCTTGACAACGTTGGCTGCGTCGCTCTTCACGACCGGATTCGTTACTTGTCCGTTTAGAGTGACCACGCCGTTATCGTCAACAGCAAAAGTCATGTAGTCGAACACGTTCACGTACGGCAGCATGTTCAACTCATGGCTGACCTGCTTCTCGATACGTGGCGTGTCCTGAATGGAAGCCGTAGCGCTCTGAACTGAGAACGATAGGAGCGCAACAGCAGCTAAAGTAAGTAATGACATTCGTAGTTTCATATTTTTACCTTCCTCAAGCTTAAGAAATTTCTTGGGACCGGGTCCCCGACAGCAAGGGCCATTCATGGCCTCCCCCGCCACAAACGGCCCGTTCTGCTAACTCGCTGTGTTGGTGTTACCGCCGCCAGCCGTATGAGCGGCGTACAACCACGCGTGGACCGTACCAGCGGCTGTAGACGCGCGGGCCAACGTATACACGCCGGTACACTGGCGGATAGGCCCTGAACGCCACGTACGGCGCCGGAGCAACATAAGCGGGTGCAACGTACGCGGGCACGATATAACGCGGCCCAACGTACACGCGCGCTGGATGCACATAAACCGGAGCCCCAACGCTGACCCCAACTACCACTCCAGCGTTCGCTTTTGGCGCGGCCGCCGTGCCCACCATCACCGCTAATCCCAATACCAGCAGTAAGCCTGTCTTTTTCATTTCCTCACCTCCGACCTACATATGTGCAAACACGTTTTCGGGCGGAAAGTTGGGCTCGGACGGGTAAAGAATTGTCAAGGGAATGCGAAGATAAGGCCCTAATCAAGAAAGGGATACAAGCGAAAATTTGAACCAAGGAGCCGAGTTCAGAGCACTCATGCCCTAGCTGCCGATGCTTGAGTAGCCGAATGCTTGGCGGGAGTCAGCACGATCAGCACAACACCAATGATTCCGAACACCGCTACCCCTATCAACTCTCGTTGGGCAATCGCGTGTTTGTAGGCTTGGGCCGCCATGACTACCGCGTGAGCGACATTTCCCCATCCCGCAAATGCGATGAGACTCCGATGTGCGGTGGGTTGACGTGCTGCGAAAAGCAGGAAAATACCCCATGTCACGTAAATAGTCATCAGCATCGAAATTGCAGGTTCTCGCGAGAAAAAGGCAACTAGCGGATAGATCAGGGCGAGGAATAATACACCCGTCAAGACCAAGACGATTTGTAGCGCGCGCTCGCGACCCATTTTTCCTCCCACCAAAGCTACGAAGCCCTGCAACATATTACGGTGCGACTCAACGAATAGTTCAATCCACCAACGGCTGCAAAGGCGAAGCAGCATTTGCCGCAATCAACCGGAAGGATCAGCACAGAGTACGCTCATAAATTTCGCGCACCTGTGTAAACCTTCGCAACAACTCATTTTCAACTCCGTCGGCGAATTCTTGGTGCAAAATCTGAGACGTAAGCGTTTCTACCGCTTGCCGTGCGTGCTCGGCGGAGGGAATCCAGCGGCCATTTCTACCGGTTACCAAGCGAACGACATGCTCGACCGTTCGAAAGAATTCTGCTGCATGATCCAGCATCGCGGCTTCGCGCTTTTCAAGAACACCAGCAGCGGCGCATCGCCATAACCGGTCCCGCAGCGTGCCGCTCTTTGGACGTATTCCATGTCTTACCAGCACGAAGCTGGAGATGAAATCAATGTCGTAAAGAGCACCTGCCGACGTTCGGATGCTTTTCGCAGGGGCGCTGGCGTTTTGGAGCTTCTGTCGCATCTCGCGCACGGCTTGCGGAAAATTAGCATCATTGGCAAAACGGCGAAACAAAGCTTCAGAGATTTTGGCGGCTTGGTGGCCGAGTTCGGCATTTCCGGCGACGAACCTCAACTTGGTATAGGTCAGAGCCTCCCACGGTTGCGCTTCGTTTGCCAGATATGACTGTAGCTGCGCCGGAGTGACTAATAACTCACCTTCGGATCCGCGAGGCCGAAGGCGGGTGTCCACAGGAAACACCATTCCTTCCTGCGTATAGGCGGCAAGCACCTGCATCATTTCCTCGGCCGACTTCGTGAGATCCTCCTGATTTTGTGAGGCTTCTCCGACAAAAAGCAGGTCGGCGTCAGAGAGTAAATCGAATTCGTGCGTACCCAGCCGGCCAAGCGCAAGGACTGAAAAACCGTGCGGGGCGCCAGCAAGCCCAAAAGCAACGGAAATGGCATGCTCGGCCGCAGCCGTGGTTTCATCCAAGGACGCATAGATTGCTCGCTTTTCTGCAATGTCCCGCGCGCCTGACGCAAATATCAGGTGGCGGAAGTGACGGCGCAAGAGGGCCACTTTCTCCCCGTATGTGCCTGAGGAACTCGCGATGTATTCGAATACCGGATCACGGCTTCCCCAAACAGGTTCGTCGAAAAGCGCCGCAGGAAGCTCGAACAACCGAATGCCGGGAGATTGGGGAACTGATGAGTGAATATCTGCCAGCGTGCTCACTTCTTCGGGATAACGCACCAAAAAATCAGATAAGTAATCGCTTAACTCGAACAAAAGTGCGGAGTGGGCTATGGCGCCCTGGTATTTAATGACATTCGCGTAGCGCTCCGAAGAGCTATATGCGGATCCGGCAAATCGCAACATGTTCTTGCGCCCGGCTGCATTTGCTAAGTTTACAGCGCGGTACAATTCGGGCGCATCTTCGGCCAGCTTCTGGAGGAGTTGCTGATTCGATTGGTCCGCGCCCGCCAGTTCCGAAGCGGTCTGGAGCCGAAACTGGCCTTCCTTTTCGAGGGGCGGTGTGCGCGACTGCTGCTGGAAAATGACGCGCTGGTAGATTTCGGCAACGGCCGCCATGCGCTCCTGCACTGCAGTTCGGAGGTCAAGTAAAGAATGATCCGGTGTGAGTCTGGCCATTGACCGTTGCAAAATCCTCAACTCGTATTCGGACCGGGGAAGGCGGTGCACCTGCTGGCCTTCGCGAAGTTGCAACCGATGTTCCAGATGGCGAAGGAAACCGTACGCGGAAGTTAACTCCTGGAAGTCATGTCCGGTGATGTGACCCTTGTCGTGCAACTTCTGCAATGAAAAAAGAGTTCCGCCGGAACGCAACCAGGGTTCCGCCCCACCGTAAACTCGCTGCAGGCATTGCACCAGAAATTCAATATCGCGAATTCCACCGCGATCAATCTTCACGTCAACAGATTCGTCTTTCTGAGTTGCAACTTGCCGGCGTCGTTTACGGTCGATTTTTTCTCGCGCCACCAGGGCGGTCTTGATAGCGGCAAAATTGATGTGCTCACTGTAGACTTGCGGCTGAATGCGGCGAATAAAGTCGCGGCCCAGAGCAACATTGCCGGCCGAATGTTTTATTTTTATGAGCGCCTGCCGTTCCCAGTCGTGTGCGGTTTCGGAGTAGTAACGTATTGCATTCGAAACGCTGATCGCCAACTCGCCTTCGCTTCCCTGAGGACGAAGACGAAGATCAATGCGGAACACAGCCCCTTCGCTGGTTTGTCGCGAAAGTATTTCGGTCGCTTGTTGCGCCAGTCGCACAAAATACTCTTTGTTCGAAAGCGGCGCCGACGGAGGCTCTTGACCATCACCGTAAAGATAAAGCAGGTCGATATCCGAGCTATAGTTCAGTTCGCTGCCGCCCAGCTTCCCCAGCGACAGAATCGCGAAGGGTGTGTTGAGTACCCGCCCGTCGGCATCCACATGTTGTGGCAAGCTGAAACGGCGCTCCATGGCACTTTCTGCTTCACGCAAGGCATCCTGGATCAGCACATCGCTCAGTGCGGAAATTTCTGCGGTTGTTTCAGCCAGGGGCGCGAGGCGTAACACGTCACGCAACATGATTCTGACGTATTCGCGACGTTTGAACCGAGCAAGCAGGAGGGCCACATCTCTTTCGAAAGACCGAGAACGAAAGCGGGCAAGCGCCTCTGAAAAGTCTTCATGAGAAAAACTGCGATCGAGGTTCTTCTCTCGCAGGAATGTTTGTAATAGATCAACGTTTTGTATCAACGTCTCGCCCAGGTATCGGCTGTGGCCGAAAACGGCGATCGCATAATGTGCAAGGAAAGGATGCGCCTCAATAAGACGCAAGATCTCGCCGGATGATTCGCTGACCAATCTGTCGAGGAGCAAAAGCGCAGAATTAGAATCGGGGCACTCGGCGAGCAGTCCCGGAAGCGCATTCGCAAGTGAAGGAGATAACTTGCTAACGACATTCTCAAAGTACTGGCGTACTGGCTCGGCGTTCCCAAAGTCGGCGTCATCGGGCAGGTTCGGTTGCGAATTTCTGGATTGCTCTCTGGATTGCATGTAACCGAGTGGAGTAGAAGGCGCAACCGGCTGGGCAGATCAGCATAGCATTCTGGGCTGGCACGGAGAAGCTACAGTCGGTCGCCTCTTACAGTGACGTGTCAGTACGGTTCGCCTTACCCAGGCCGAAGCTGCTCCCGTTTCGAACAGATTGGTCGTTTGATTCGCAAACCGAGACGCTTCAGAATGAGAAGTTCCGGTCGGAATGTGGTGATGAACCACCCTTTGCGCTAGGCGCATCTACGAGTCACGGCCCATCACCATCGTCTCGTTCCAAAGTACTTTCGCACCCCAATCGCGTTATATCGTCCCCAAGGACCGTTTGGGCCAAGGTCGGCCGCGCCCAGGTTACGGTCGCGGGCTCCGAATCGATCGAATAGAAAATGCTGGGTCACGCGTGCCTCGAACCCCTTGCCAAGATAAATTGCCGCACCCCAGGAATGCTCGACCCCAATCCCGTCCAGAGACCATGTGTACAAAGTTTGCGGAACATTCTTTCCAAACAGGAAAGTGGGCTCGCCAAATAGCATAAATCGGCGGAGCTGCCCTCTCCCGAAGGGCCGTACTTCAAGCAGCCCGGAAAACATGTAGCGGGCGAAAGCATTGCAAGGGGCATTCACGCCTCCGAACTTTCCCGCATCAGCGGCGCAGATGTTCGGGTCAATCTCATTGTGCGGTGGTGCAATATCGAATTGTGCATATCCCCAGAAGGTATCTGAAGGAAAGAACATGCGCTCGTTTTGCGGTGTCGTCGTGACCTGCGCTTGCGAAGCGATCGTCAGAGCCAGAACAAAAATGGCAGCGGAAAAAGATTTCACTTGCCCTCCACGCGATTTAAAGGTCCGAACAGCTCGAATAGGGTGCGGACTGGACTGGAATTGTACAACCCCACATTGAGCACTAATTCGTCTACGAAAAACCATAGCCGAATTGTCAATTCTCCAACAACTTGGAGGATTTTGAATAACTGATGAAGTTAACCCTCGCTAAATCAGAGCCGGGGTTTGGCGAATCTCGTGCTGGGAAAAGGTGCAGGAGCATCGAGGGAAAATGGGTCAAGAGATTTCGGTCTCGTATCAGGCAGTGAAAAGCAAGGTCTACCGGTTGATTGACAGCCTTGTCGAGGATGCAAAGAGCCAGGATGATGTGCAGGAATCGGTAAAGCGGTGGTGGAAACACATCCATCCCGCAGACCGCCCTATCGCGCGCAAACATTTGCTTTCCGTCTTGTCGAAGTCTAACGCCACGCTTGCAGCGATATCCGGCGGGTTGAATGATCTCCAGGATTTCGAAATTCACTCAGTTCGTCCTGAAACGGTCGCTCGGCTGCACGCCATGCCGAACCCGAATGCTGAACGGCTAAAAGCTTCGGTCTGAAGATTCCAATCATTTTTTTGATCAAGCCCGGAACTTCCGGGCTTTTGTTTTTGTGACGTGGTCTAGCAAATTTCGAGCTTAAGACTGTCCCGCACCCCTACAGCGGCAGCCTGCTCCTCCCGTCTGTACCCTTATGCCCTTCTCTGATCCTTGTCATTTCGAGGCGTCGCGCGCTCGCGCGACAACGAGGAATCTGCTGCTCCCATACGAAAAGCAGATTCCTCACCGTTGAAACGGTTCGGAATGACAGCCTGGTTAGTGTTCATTTGTCACGGACAGGTTGAGTGTTGGACATGTAAGCTCCGCCCTGTGAGAACCAAGCGGTATTACGTCTACATTCTTGCCAGCAAGAGCCGCGTGCTCTACGTCGGAATGACTGGATTCCTGATATCTCGCATTTTGCAGCACAAGGCCGATTTCGAGTTCTCTCGTTCCTCCGAAACCTCGTACAAACCCGAGATTAGTTCGATAACCCGAGGTACCCCGGAGCAAAATAAAAGGCCCGGCTCACGCCGGGCCTTTTCCCCTTACAGCTACAGGTTAAATGTCGTAATACAAAGCAAACTCGTACGGATGCGGGCGCAGGCGAATCGCGTCCACTTCCTTTGAGCGCTTGTAATCGATGTAGGTGCTCAACAGCTCCTCGGTAAAGACGTCGCCCTTGAGCAGGAACGCGTGGTCTTTCTCGAGAGATTCGAGCGCCTCGTCAAGCGAGCCCGGCATGGATGGAACCTTCGCCAGCTCCTCTGGACCGAGATCATAAATGTCCTTGTCCAGCGGTTGCCCGGGGTCGATCTTGTTCTCGATGCCATCCAAACCGGCCATCAACATCGCTGCGAAGGCCAGGTAAGGATTGCAACTCGGATCGGGTGGCCGGAACTCGACGCGTTTCGCCTTCGGGGATGCCGAATACATCGGAATACGACATGCCGCCGAGCGGTTGCGGCGCGAATACGCCAAGTTCACCGGCGCTTCGAAGCCCGGCACAAGACGCTTGTACGAGTTGGTTGTCGGAGCGATGATCGCCGAGAGCGCCGGGCCGTGCTTGATCAATCCGCCGATATACCACAACGCCATTTGCGAAAGTCCCGCATAGCCGTCACCGGCGAAGAGTGGCTTACCACTTTTCCACAATGACTGGTGAGTGTGCATGCCGCTGCCGTTGTCCTGGAAGATTGGCTTCGGCATGAAAGTTACAGTCTTACCATATTGGTTGGCCACATTCTTCACGATGTATTTGTAAAGCAGCATGTGGTCGGCGGAGTTCACGAGCGAGTCAAACCTCAAATCAATCTCAGTCTGCCCACCGGTTGCTACTTCGTGGTGATGGCATTCCACATTCAGCCCGCATTTTTCCATCGTCATGACCATTTCGCTGCGCAGGTCCTGATAGTGGTCCATGGGCGGGACCGGGAAGTAGCCTTCTTTGTAGCGTGGGCGATAACCGAGGTTGTTATTCTCACGACCCGAATTCCAGCGACCTTCTTCCGCATCGATGAAATAGAAGCCGTGCTGTTCGCGCTGATCGAAACGAATGTTGTCGAAAATGAAAAATTCAGCTTCCGCACCGAAGTAGGCTGTGTCAGCAATGCCGGTTGAAGCCAGGTAAAGCTCGGCTTTCTCTGCGATATAGCGAGGATCACGATCGTAGTGTTGTTTGGTTAGTGGATCGATCGCATCGCAAACCATCACCAGCGTGGGAATCTCAGTGAAAGGATCCATCGTGTGGGTCTTGGCGTCGGGTATCAGCAGCATGTCACTTTCATTGATTGCCGCCCAGCCACGGATGGAGGAACCATCCATGCCGAAGCCTTCTTCGAAGGAATCTTCGGTCAGCTGACCGATAGGATAAGAAACGTGCTGCCACAACCCTGGCAGGTCCGTGAAGCGGAGATCGAGCAACTTCGCTCCGTTTTTCTTCGCGAACTCCAGGACAGTTTTTGCATCTGCCATTGGGAAATGCTCCTTTAGGAAATCGGGCGAAAGCCGAAAAATTGATTTGGGCACACTACAACAGCCAAACCCACGCAACAGACTTTCTTTGGGGAATCTGATGAATTGTACACCTGCTACAATCTTTCAGACAGTTCAGGCAAACACAGTTTATTGCGCGTGAGCAGCGCACGGAAATTGATTGTTTTTATGGGGTAGATAAATTCGGCTTTAGGCTCTGGGCTTAGGCTTCAGATTACATATTTTGGATCGAGCTGAAGTAATGCTGAAGCCAAGAGCCTGACGCCGAGACCCGAATTTCTATGGATTTCGATCAACTCGAAACATTCATTGAAGTTTCCAGGCTGTCGAGTTTTTCTCGGGCAGCGGAGAAACGCTTCCGCACTCAGCCTGCTATCTCTTCGCAGATTCGGTCGCTTGAAGAGGAGGTCGGCGCCAAGTTGCTCGACCGCTCGGGCGGAAAGGTGTCCCTCACCGCCTCCGGCAAACTTTTTCTAAAATTCGCTGAGGACACGCTAGATGCTCGGAAGTCGGCAGTGACGGCGATTGCCGAAACTGAGCGTGTTCCGCGAGGAGAAATCGTAGTCGGCGCTAATGAAGGAACTTGCTTGCACGTTCTTCCCGAAGTCTTTGCACATTTCAAAAAGCAATACCCCGATGTTTCAATCAGTATTACCCGCGCCGACTACGCCAAAATTCTCGAGTCGGTCATCGATAATTCTGTGGACTTCGGTGTCGTCTCTCTGCCCATCAGCGACAACCGTTTGACCGCGGTGCCAATTCATAGAGACGAACTGGTCCTGATCGCACCTCCAAAGCATCCTTTGGCGAAATTGAAATCGGCTTCGGCGGCTGATATTGCGCAGTATCCGCTGGTAATGCCGAAGGTTGGGCACACCCGCGATGCACTCGATGATTTGTTTCATCGGCAGAAATTAAAACCACGTTACGCGATGGAACTGGATTCAAGTGAATTGCTAAAGCGGTTTGTCGCCGCAGACGTTGGAATTGGCTTCGTTTCCAAATCGAATGTCATGGAAGATCTGAAAGCGAATGTTCTGGCCGCAATTCCCTTTGTTGATACTCAGATTCGACGTGACCTCGCGCTCGTCTTTCGCAAAGACAAGGCGCTCAGTCGCGCAGCCCTGGCATTTATCGATATTGCGGTGAAGATTAAGACGGCAGAAACAGTCGCCTCCGGTAAGCGATAAGGTACGCCGCATCGGCCGCAACAGAAATTCACAAAGGCATTTCTGAGACTGAAAACCGATAGCGCACCCTGTTATACAATTTCGCACGTGAGCTGTCGGATTTTTCGTGCTCTTCCTGTTCTGATCCTGTGTGCGCTATCGGCAGCGCAAACCACCAATAAGTCCGCAGAGTCGTACAAGCTCACGTCCATTCACGTCAAAGGACTGACTCACCTGCAAGAAGATAAGGTTATCGCCGCCTCTGGACTGAAACTGGGGCAAATGGCCGGAGAGGCGGACTTTCAGCAAGCCGCGCAAAAGCTCGGCAGCACCGGACTTTTTTCGGACCTGAGTTATACCTACCAATACTCGGGCGGGGGGTGCGATCTCGAATTACACGCGACGGAAAACGACAAGCTACTTCCGATCATCTTCGAAAACTTCGTGTGGTTCTCGGACGATGAACTGCTCAAGCAACTGCGCGCGCGAGTTGCGCTGTTTGACGACCGGATACCGGCTAAAGGCGATCTCAACGAGCAAGTTGCTCAGGCGCTGGTTTCAATCCTGCATGAGCATAAGATTTCCGGCGAGGTGCAACATCTGACGTACGCGCAAGAAGACGGTCCAATTCAAGCGTACGAATACAAAGTGAGCTTTCACCCGATTCTAATCCGGAATGTGGATTTTCCCGGTGCAACTGCGGACGAGAATGCCGCATTGCAGGCAGAGGCTAAACCGCTTTCGGGCAGCGAATACTTTCGCTCAGATCTACTCGCGAAAGGACGTTCAAGTTTCCTACCCGTTTATCAGGCGCACGGCTACTTGAAAGCACAATTTGGAGATGCTCGTCCGCGCGTGATCGAAGATGGTGCGCGAACCGTGGTTGATGTGAGCCTTCCCGTAAATCGAGGACAGCAGTACAAATTACAAGCACTGGAGATTGATGGTCATCGGACACTTTCGGCAGATGAGTTAAAAGGTCTTGTTCATCTGAAGATCGGCGAGGCTGTAGATACGGCCCAGCTTACAGACGGTCTCGCGCAAATCAAGAAGTTGTACGCGAGCAAGGGATACTTGTTCGCGACTATTGAATCCGAGCCAGAACTCGACGACGCTACGGGAACGGCGACTTACCGCCTAGTGATTAATGAAGGTGACATTTACCGCATGGGTGACCTGAGCATTGAGGGCCTTCCTGAAGAGAATGCCAATCGGATGGCCGCGCAATGGCAAATGAAGAAGGGTGATCCTTTTGACGACAGCTACATGAAAAAGTTCTTCGACATTTTGTATCGGGACTTTGACCTCCGCCGTTCGTATGAAGTTGCTTCGAAAAGAGCAATCAATCAGCAAGACAAAACGGTCTCTGTAAGCTTACACTTTGTTCCGAAGAGCTAGCGTGACGAGTCGACTCGCCGCGCCGGTTTACCATACAAAACTGCACATCGAACTGAAGCTGAGGAGAGAATAGGATGCGCATTCGCAATTTGTTTTTTATCTTGCTGTTAACTGCAGCCGGAATCAATCTAGCTGCGGCCAAAACTCAAACCTTTACCGGCGAAGTCTCTGACGCCATGTGCGGTACCAAGCACATGATGGAGAACAAGGCCGAGTGCACGCGCGCCTGCGTGGCCAAAGGCTCAAGCTATTCTCTCGTGGTGGGCGATAAGGTTTATACGTTGCACACGACAAATAAAGCCGCGCTCGATGAACTTAACACGCTCGCAGGACAGCAAGCCAAGGTCGCCGGGACAGCGAACGGGGACACAATCGAGGTCAGCAAGGTCACTGCGGCGAAATAGCCAGCAACTTCAAGACATAAGTGCGCGGTGCTTCCGGCATCCTGGAATTTCTTCCGGTGGCACCCGGTGCCTCCTCCGCACCGTAATCTCGTCGTTATCTTTTTTTATTGCGGTTTTGATGTTGCGCAACTGCGGCGTGTGTTATGTTTGACGATTCATTCACTCAAGAAGCCGGAGGGTTTCTGAATTGTCCAGAGACATGGTCCCTAAGCGGATCTTCTTCACCAAGGGGAATGGTAAGCACAAAGAGCGCCTGACTTCATTCGAGTTGGCCCTTCGCGACGCGGGAATTGCAGCCCAAAACCTGGTTCGAGTCTCATCCATCTTCCCGCCCAACTGCAAACTGATTTCGCGAGCCCAGGGACTGCCCTACTTGAGCCCCGGCGAGGTCGTGTTTGCTGTCGTCGCTGAAAACTCCACTCATGAACCGCACCGTCTTCTCGCCGCCAGCATCGGGGTTGCCATCCCTGCCGACCGCAACACGTACGGCTACCTCAGCGAACACCATTCTTTTGGTGAAACCGAAGACGCTGCAGGAGACTACGCGGAAGAACTCGCCGCAGAAATGCTGGCGACGACCTTGAACGTGGAATTCGATCCAGACCGGTCTTGGGATGAGAAGAAGGAAATCTACCGTATTTCGAACAAAATCGTGCGCACGGCAAACGTCACCCAATCAGCGGTTGGCGACAAACGGGGATTGTGGACGACGGTAATCGCGGCCGCAATATTTATCTTCGACTAGTATTGGCGCGGCTGTGGCCGATTCGACCTGCTTCTTCCCAACCTCTGCGCCGCTGCTGATTCTTTTAGGGTCAACCCGAGCTACGAATTTATCCAAGTCCGGCAGTCTGGATTCACCTTTTGGTGGCCGCCTTGTCTCGCTTTTGTTTCCCATTTGTGCTTTTACCCTTCCCCAATCTCTCCAGCACCGCCGCGACGATCAAAGGCAATCCCACGGTAGCATCCACGAACACTTCCCCGAAGCGTCCGCCTTCAGCCGGAGGCACAAATTTGCCCCATGAAATCGCTTCGCTGTAAGGACTGCCCGACAACCCTCCCCAATACACCGGCTCCGGACAGATTCGCAGACCATAGTGATAGCGTTTTAAAGGGACGTTCTCTCCCAGTCGCCTATGTCGCAGCTCGATGAACGGCCCAAACTGCTGTGACCAATTGCGTGGCACGCCGCCGCCAATAGTGAAGATTCCCAGTCGCGTCTGACGAAGAAGGGTTGAAGCGAAATGTTCCAGATCTTCGAATGGGTCATAGCGAATCTTGTGCCGGCCTGATCCCTCGCGCATTCGATTGTGCAACGCAACATCAAGTCCCAGCTCCGAGTCCGTAAACGCCGGCACGAAAACAGGGACACCTTTTTCATGAGCCGATTTCAGAATGCCACGTTCTCCCTTCGCATGTTTCGCCAAATACGCGCCAATGGCGTGGTTCAACTTGTACGAGCACATCACCTCGGATTGGTCCCAGTCCGCCAGAACTGCAGCCATTACCTGCTCTACGTCATCGAGATTCTGTTCCGGCTCCAGTGTGTCGTAAACCCGGTTGTAGCCCTGCTCATAGAGTTCAGTATCGGAAACCTCAGGGTCATAACGGAAATGCGAGCGGCCGGTCGCTTCAACTAAGCCATGTGCCATCAATGCGCCGGTTGAAACAATCGCATTCACAATGCCCCGATCGATCAACTCAGTAATCACCAGCCCTTGCTTCGCTACGGTCATAGCGCCTGCAAGGGTCATGATGACAAAACAGTCTTTGTCGCGGGCCATGGCCTCGAGCACGTCAGCAGCCTCGCCAAGCTGGCGGCCAGTAAATGCTGTCTTTGCCATTGCGCGAACCAGAGCATCTACCGAGTGCACTTTACTGAGATCGAGCGGCTCAAGCGGAACCAGCCGGTCTTCGACCGGATTGTGAAGTTGGCGCTCAATGCCTGAACCATCGTGATTGTCGTGCTTCATGAATTCCCCCGGCTTTTAATCGGAAGCACTACTTTACTAAACCGGGAACTTGACCGCCACCGCACAGCAACAGCGCCTTTGAGTGCAACGTCAAAGAAGGGCGGTGCAACTTGCGATTGAACGCGATAATCTATACCCAAAGAGAACGTCTCAATTAAACGTGAAGAACTTTCCCAAGTCCTGGATCGCAATCGTGGCCGTGATCGCCGCGGTAGGTGTGCTGTTTGTGCTGATCACACCTGCGCCCGACGAACTCCCCAGTACTGGGCCGCATTCTCTCAATAAAGTTTTCACGTCGCTTTCGGCTTATTTCACGCTGCTTCCGCCGGAGATTTTCACCGGCCTTCAACTCCGCGTTGTAGCTTTCACTTCATTAATTCACGAGGACCTGCTGCTGGTCACCTGTGCTCGTCTCTGCTAGGTTTCGCCATCTCTTTCCGTATTCGTTAACCGACCCGTATTCGTTAACCGACACCCCGGCTGGATGCTTGCGTTACGACGCGCATCAGCCCCTTCCTTGCTTACGGAAAACTAATGATGAGGAAATCTACCTACAGTTCAGAAACATTGGTCGTCGCCGGTTTTCATGAAGTCTTTACCGCTGCGAGTGCAATTCGGGCCTTAAACCAAGCTGGATTTGAAGATGACGACATCGGCATGTTTGGAGTTCTCGCCGGGCCATTTGGCGACCTTACCTGCTTCTGCCACGACATAGGTGTGCCAATTGAACACGCCAGGTATTACGAAAACAGCTTTGAAGATGGCGGAGTGCTATTGCTTGTCCGCGCGCGTGAGTCATTCATGAAAGAGACGGCGGTAGCGGTTCTCCATGAAAAGGGCGGGATTTTGCCACCGACTACACAATAGGTGTTCTTACAAACAACACACCCTGCTAAAGCAAATTTGTAGCCAGGAAAAGCTGCCAAGCCCAGGCGAATTTGCGTCGGAATCGCCAGGGCCGCAGTGGCAAAGGTAGTAAATTTGCACGCTGAGTAGCTAGCAATCGGCCGCAATTGCTATGCTATTCCCTCGCGAGGAGGATTCTTTGTCGAGCACGTTTCGCGTGGGCCTGGTCCAGATGTCGGCAACGCCCGAGCCGGATAAAAACCTAGATCGAGCCATCCACTACCTGGAGGATGCAGCGAAAAGAGGCGCGCAAATGGTGTGCCTTCCCGAACTTTTTCAAACCCAATATTTTTGTCAGCGCGAAGACGCCGCGCTGTTTGATTTGGCTGAACCGATTCCGGGACCGACCACGGTAAAACTCGCTGAAGTTGCCGGAAAGCTGCACGTTGTTTTGCTTGCGTCCTTGTTCGAGAAGCGGGCCCCCGGTTTGTATCACAACACGGCGGCAATGATCGATGCAGACGGAACTCTGCGCGGCATCTATCGGAAGATGCATATTCCCGATGATCCACTTTATTACGAAAAGTATTACTTCACTCCAGGCGATCTCGGCTTCAAGGCATTTGATACGGAGGTGGGAAAAGTAGGGGCGCTCGTCTGTTGGGACCAATGGTATCCCGAAGGCGCGCGACTCACAGCTTTGCAGGGCGCGCAAGTGCTTTTTTATCCCACAGCAATTGGCTGGCATCCGGACGAGAAGCAGGAATACGGCGAAGCTCAATACGATGCCTGGCAAACCATCCAACGCGCGCATGCCATTGCGAACGGCGTTTATGTTGCGGTCGTGAATCGGGTCGGGTTCGAGCACGGCGACATTCGCGGAAACAAGGCCGCCGGGAAAGGCCTGGAGTTTTGGGGCGGATCATTTATCGCCGACCCCTTCGGCAGAATCATTGCGAAGGGATCGCACGACAAGGAAGAAATTGTCATTGGCGAAGTTGACTCGCGTGTACTGGAAGATACGCGGCGTAATTGGCCATTTCTGCGTGATCGAAGGATTGACAGCTACGGCCCGATCACCAGCCGGCTTATCGATTAGTATGCGACGGGCAGGAACGGCCGTCCCACACGATTTGGTTATTTGTAGATGAGATATTTTTCACGCACCTGCTCAAACTTATTCAGGTCGTCCTGCCAATCGACCCTAATCCCATGTGGGTCTTTGCCTTCTGTTATTTCGTCATAAACATTTTTGTTGCCAAGAATGTTAATCATTTTTTCGATATGGAATTGCTGCGGATAGAGCTTCAATAGAGCGGCCGCAAGCTCGATTCCGAGCTCAGGCGCGTCCAGAAAATCGCGATCCACCAACACCAGGTTCACTCCATGGCACGCCTGCTCTGAGTAGACGCTCGCATCCGGCGTAAACGTGGTCGGCACAAAACGAACGCCTGGAATTTGTCGCGCGTTCAAATATGCCGCCAGCTCGTGACTGTTGATCCAAGGCGCGCCTAAGAGCTCGAAGGGAGTATCTGTTCCCCGACCTACGGAAACATTCGTTCCTTCCACCAGACCAACTCCGGGATACAACGTAGCTTCGATCAGGCTGCGCAGATTAGGCGAAGGATTGACCCACTCAACGCCGGTGGAATCCAGCCAGTCGCCTCGCATCCAGCCTTGCATAGGTACGACGGTCAGCTTTGCGTGAATGTTGTGCTCGGAGTTGAACATTTGCGCGAGTTCTCCGACAGTCATTCCATGTCGGACTGGAATAGGCCCGTAGTTTACGAAATTTTCCATGCCCGGTTGAGACATGGGTCCTTGGACAAATGCTCCATTGATCGGATCCGGACGATCCAGAACAATCAACTCAGTTCCGGTTTTCGCTGCGGATTCGAGAAAGTAGCCCAGGGTAGTTTCGTAGGTATAGAAGCGCACGCCCGCATCCTGCACGTCGTAAACTACTGCGTCGAGTTGCTTCAAAATATCAACTGGAGGGTGGCGGGCTGCATCCGTAGCGCCGTAAACGCTATACACCGGAATGCCGGTCGCAGCGTCACGTGAGTTTTCGATATCGGTGGTGTCGAATCTCCCAGCGACGCCGTGCTCTGGGCTAAAAATCGCTGTGAGCTGAACTCCCGGAGCATGCGCCAGCAGATCAATCGTGCGACGGCCCTGTGAATCCATTCCAGTTTGGTTCGTCAGCAGACCAACCCGCTTACCCTTCAGCGGTGCGAAGTCCTGTTGCTCAAGAACATCGATTCCATCAAGCACACTAGCATTGCGGTAATCGAGATGGTCTTGAGAGGGTGTGGCTTCACTGTAACCAGTGAGTGTTTTCCAGCGAAGAGCCTGTTGCTCGTTGGGAGTAAGAGGGATTGCCGCGGCGCCTGCGGTTGCTACTCTTGTCCTCAAGGAAACCGCGTAGCCGTGACCGCGTGGATGGACCGCGTTGCTAAGAAGGATGATGTAAGTTTTGGTTGTCGGATCGATCCAGATTGAAGTGCCAGTGAAGCCGGTATGGCCGAACGAACCGACCGGCAGCAGTTCGCCACGATTAGACGCAAACGGAGTATCAATATCCCAGCCGAACCCGCGGACGTCGGGAAGATTCGGCGGCTGCTGCGGGCTGGTCATCTTGCGAACGATCAACGGCGAAAGAATCGCGCCGCCGCCGTTGAGCAAAGTCTGCGCAAATTTTGCCAGGTCATCCGCGGTCGAGAATAGGCCTGCGTGCCCGGCCACTCCTCCCATCCGCCGCGAGCGGGGATCGTGGACTACGCCGCGCAACATGTGATTGTTTTCGTCGTACTGCGTCGGGGCAATTCGCGGCAGCCACCCGGCAGGGGGAAGAAAACGTGTGTGCGCCATTCCAAGAGGCGAAAAAATATTTTGAGCGCAATATGCGTCAAGGGTCATTCCGCTGACACGCTCAACCATCGCACCTAGAACAATGAAGTTGGTGTCGCTGTAAATAAAGTGGGTCTCGGGAGGCGCCATTGGAATTTCGGCAAATGCCAAACCTAAACCCGCATCTTTTCCAGTCCACGGTGGGTTCAGATCGAAGTCGGGACGAAGCCCTGAGTAGTGCGTCAGTAGATCGCGAACACGAATGTCGCCCTTGCCGTTCTGTCCAAATTCGGGGATATATTTCACGACTGGATCGTTCAGCTTGATTCTTCCCTGCTGCACCAGTTGCATTACCGCGGTGTTGGTTGCTATCACCTTCGTCAGCGAAGCGAGGTCGAAAATGGTATCCACCGTCATCACTTCGACCGTGGGCTCAAGGGATCGGTTCCCGTATGCCTTGCGATAGATCACCTTCCCGTCATGGCCGACCAGAAGAACGGCCCCCGGGATTTCGTGGTTCTGGATTGAAGTCTGGATAATGTTGTCGAGCGCCTCGAAATGAGCGGCGGTATTCGCCTGAGCCAATGAGGATTTCAGGCCTAGAGCGCACAAGAATATAACCGTGACACTGATGATGCGGGTCCGCTTGCGATTGCCTAGAAGTCCTTGTGACATGACATTTTGAATGTACCGCAACGCGTGTTGATAAGGCAGCTAATGGGGACCAAGGTGCCATCTGTGCTACTCCTGCTTTGCGATTAGAACCTGGGTTTGTTATAACCGGATTTAAGCCCGAACCACGAAGAACCCTCTGGATACTTCTACAACATCTCAAGCGCAAATTCTTCGAAAGCAATGCGAAGAGCAGGACGAGGTTTTTGCTCGTGCTTTCGCAATTCTGACTGAGGCCATCGATCAACACACTTTTCCGGGGGCCTCCGTAGCGGTAACGCGATCTGGAAACCTGGTCGCTCACCAAGCCTTCGGGCGGTTCACTTATGAGCAGAGCTCGCCACAAGTCACGACAGACACAATCTTCGACCTGGCTTCATTGACGAAAGTGATCGCCACAACCTCGATGGTGATGATTCTCTATGAGCGTGGCTTGCTTGATCTGGACATGCCGATTGTGCAGGTGCTGCCTGAATTTCGAGGAGGAGATCCGAGACGCAACGAAGTGACATTCCGTCAATTACTCGCGCACAGCTCCGGCCTCCCGGCGTACGAAAAGCTTTATCTGCGAGCGAAAGACAGAGGCGAGCTTCTGCGTGAAGCTCTTTCGGTTCGGCTGAAATGCGCTCCCGGAACTCACGCCGAATATAGCGACATCGGGTTTATACTCCTCGGAGTTGCCCTGGAGCGCATCGGAAATGAGTCACTTGATACTTTTTGCAAGCGCGAAGTGTTCCTGCCACTTGGAATGGCAGATACGTTTTACAACCCTTCAGCATCATTGAAGCCCCACATTCCTCCAACCGCCGATGATCGGACATTTCGCAAACGAATTATTCAGGGAGACGTCAATGACGAAAACGCCAGCGTGATGGGCGGAGTGGCGCCGCACGCGGGACTGTTTTCAATGTCATCCGATGTTGCCTCGTTTGCACACGCAATCCTCAACGGAGGCGCTCCGATCGTCCGGCCAGAAACGGTGAAGATTTTTACCCAACGACAAACTTCTCCTCCGGGAACATCAAGGATGTTGGGCTGGGACAGTCCTTCGGGTGACTCCCAATCAGGCATATATTTTTCGAGATCATCGCCTGGACATCTTGGATACACGGGAACATCGCTATGGATTGATCTCGAACGAAAAATTTCAATAACGCTACTAACGAACCGAACTTGGCCGGACTCTTTAAACAAAAAGATAAAGGAAGTCCGCCCAAAGTTTCATAACGCAGTGATGGAGGCACTGGGAGCCGCACGGTGAAAAAAAAAGCTGAACCGAACCTGCAACAGTTAGCCACTGAACAGATCAACCCCGCATGGGCTGATCTCGACTTGAAATCTTCGTTCGACCTTGCGCAGATCATCAATGAGGAGGACCGCAAAGTCGCTGCGGCTGTTGGACGATCATTGCCGCAGATTGCTCGCGGCATCGACTGGATCACCGACGCCCTGGCGAAAGGCGGCAGATTGATCTACGTCGGCACCGGAACCAGCGGCAGGATCGCTGCGCTCGACGCGTCAGAATGCCCGCCAACTTTCAATGTTCGGCCAAGCACCGTGCAATTCGTTATGGCCGGAGGCGAGCGCGCCCTGGCTCGTGCGGTGGAGGCTGACGAGGATTCGCGCCGGCTTGGTGCAAGCGAAGTTCGCAAGAAGAAGCCTGGCAAGGATGACGTGGTAGTCGGAATCGCAGCCAGCGGGCGCACTCCGTTCACGGTTGCCGCCGTTGAATATGCCCGACGCGCCGGAGCAAAGACGATTGCTTTGACCTGCAACCCCAACTCGCCGCTTGAAGCCGCAGCCGAACTCGCCATCGTCGTTGAAACAGGTCCCGAAGTAGTTGCCGGCTCAACCCGCATGAAAGCCGGGACCGCCGAGAAGCTGGTTTTGAATATGCTCACCACCGGAGCAATGGTCCGCCTCGGTTACGTTTATGGAAATCTCATGGTGCATTTGCGCCAAAAGAACTCCAAGCTCACTGAGCGGGCGATCACGATTGTTCAAAAGGCCCTTGGAGTCGAGCGCGATGAGGCGCGACGAGCACTGGCGCGCGCCAAAAATGATGTGCCGGTTGCAATTGTGATGGTCAAAGCTGGAGTTACACAAGTTCAGGCGATCAACTGCTTGAAGCGTTCACACGGGCACGTTCGGCGAGCAATCTCGACCGCGATGAAAACACATAGCGAACCGTACAGGACCCGGGTTACACAGAGGTAACCACTCACTCAGAACTTTTCCAGCTAGAATCTGACGAAGACTGATCATCGATCTATTTAGGATTTTTTCATGGACAAGTTTGTTATACGCGGCGGCAATCCCCTGCTCGGCACAATTCGAACCAGCGGAGCAAAAAATGCCGCTCTGCCGGCTATGGCAGCTGCTCTACTTACTGACGAACCCGTGGTGCTGGAAAATATTCCGCAAGTTCGGGATATCGAGACCACACGCAGGTTGCTGACGGCCATGGGTGCAGAGGTCGAGCTGGGTTACGGCCGTGCACAGCATCGAACGACAATTTGCGCGCGCAATCTGGAGACGCCTGAAGCTTCATACGAACTGGTGAAGACGATGCGGGCGTCAACCCTCGTGCTGGGGCCGCTGGTCGCGCGATGCGGAAGAGCTCGCGTTTCTTTGCCTGGTGGGTGCGCGATCGGCGCCCGTCCAATTGATCTTCATATAACCGGACTTGAACGGCTCGGCGCGAAGATCAACCAGGAGCATGGGTACGTGGAAGCCGCCGCTGACCGCCTAAAGGGCGCCGAGATCGTCTTCGACAAAATTACTGTCACCGGCACCGAAGATCTGCTCATGGCTGCAACGCTCGCCGACGGCGAAACCGTAATGCAGAATTGCGCGCGAGAGCCTGAGGTCGTCGATCTTGCGGATTTGCTGAACAAAATGGGCGCAAAGATCGAAGGCGCGGGCACGCCGGTGATTCGCGTGCGAGGCGTTTCCAAATTACGTGGCGCTAAACACCGCATCATCCCTGATCGAATTGAAGCCGCAACGTTCATTATTGCGGGAGCGCTCACGGATGGAGATTTGAACGTCACAGAATGCAATCCTACTCACCTTGGAGCGCTGCTGCAGAAATTGGAGGAAGTCGGGATTAAAACTCGGCATACTGCTGATTCCGTCCGAGTTGAGGGGAACGGAAATTTCAAAGCAGCAGATGTGATCACCGAAGAATATCCTGGCTTCCCAACCGATTTGCAGGCGCAGTATATGGCGCTGGCCACACAGGCAGATGGCACCTCGGTCATAACAGAAAATATTTTTGAGAACCGCTTCATGCATGCGCTCGAGATGATGCGGATGGGAGCGAACATCAAGGTCGAGGGGCGGCGGGCGGTAGTTCGCGGGAAAACTCCGTTGAGTGGCGCGGCTGTGTTGGCTTCAGATCTGCGTGCCTCGGCTTCTCTCCTCCTCGCTGCGTTGGTGGCGGAGGGAGAGACAATCATTGATCGCGTGTATCACATTGATCGGGGCTACGAGAATATTGAGGAAAAGCTGAAAGGCGTTGGCGCACAGATCAAGAGGATTGGGGAGATCCTGCCGAAACGCAAAAGTTCAGGCGCGGCTTAAATTGATAGGAAGGTTGCCCCACCCTTGTCGCGCCTTTTGCGACAGGGTGGGGATTTGACTTTAATGCCGGCTTCCGCCGCCGTGGCCGCCGTGGCCTCCATGACCACCACCACGGCCGCCGCGACCGCCATTCCGACGACGGTGGCGTCCGCCGCCCCCTCCGCCTGGACGTCCGCCGCCACGCGGGCCGCGATCTCCGCCGCGGTCGCCACCACGATCACCAGGTCGATCCCCGGAACTCGTCGGTGCGTCAATGCGGTTAAAGTTCGGCTCGTCGCCTTCTTCGAATTCGGCCCCGCCCTCGAGCGTTAGGCCGCCGCCGGTCACGGGAGCGGCAACCGCGACAGAATCCACCGTTGTTCCTTCTTCGCCGCCATTCGAAGAAGGGGCGCCACCGCCCATTTTTGCGCGTTGCTCTTTCAAAATAGCCTTGCGCGACAGGCGAATGCGATTACCTTCAACCGCGAGCACCTTAACCAGAACCTGATCGCCTTCGTTCAGTTCGTCGCGAACATCCTTAATGCGATGCTCGGCGACTTCACTGATGTGAAGCAGGCCTTCGGTTCCAGGAATGATTTCAACGAACGCGCCGAAATCAGCTAGGCGCGTGACTTTCCCGAGGTAGGTCTTCCCTACTTCGGCGGTCGCAGTGAGATCACGAATAATCTGCAATGCTTTGTTCGCAGAAGCTTCGTCGTTCGAAGCCACGTTGACCTTGCCGGTATCTTCCACGTCAATTTTCACGCCGGTCTGCTCGATGATGGAGCGAATCATCTTGCCACCGGGCCCAATCACGTCGCGGATCTTATCGACTGGAATCTGTAGGGTGTAGATACGGGGGGCATAAGCCGACACCTTCTCGCGATGGGTTGAAATTACCTCATCCATTTTGTCGAGAATGAAAAGACGGCCGCGCTGGGCCTGGGCCAGGGCTTCGCGCATAATTTGCGCGGTTATGCCACCGACCTTGATATCCATTTGCAAAGCGGTGATGCCGTCTTTCGTGCCAGCGACTTTGAAATCCATATCGCCGTAGTGATCTTCGGCACCGGCGATGTCGGTCAAAATTGCATACTGCTCGCCTTCTTTGACCAACCCCATGGCAACACCGGCTACAGGGGCCTTGAGTGGAACGCCGGCATCCATCAACGAAAGGGCTGCGCCGCAAACTGTGGCCATTGACGAGGACCCGTTCGACTCGAGAATGTCAGAAACTACCCGCATCGCGTAAGGCCATTTATCTTCAGTGGGAAGGACTGCTGAGACCGCACGTTCGGCCAAGGCTCCGTGACCAATTTCACGCCGGCCGGCTCCGCGTAGAAATGCAACTTCACCAACTGAGAATGGAGGAAAGTTATAGTGAAGCATGAAGCGCTTCTTGGCTTCGCCTTCGAAGACCTCCAGTCTCTGCATATCGTCCGAAGTACCTAGTGTTGTTGTAACTAATGCCTGAGTTTCACCGCGGGTAAAAATGGCTGAACCGTGGGTGCGAGGCAGGACGCCGACTTCAATCCAGATGTCGCGAATCTGATCGAAGGCACGGCCATCGGGGCGACGCTTCTGGTTGATGACAGCTTCGCGGAAAATGCGCTCGCGAAGAATCTCATAGTAGGTCTTGAGCTTAGCCTGAGCATCTTCGTCGTCCTCGGGAAGGCCCGCAATCAGGCTCTTTTTCAACTCCCGGACAAGTTCGTGGCTCTCGGCCTTCGGATGCTTTTGCGTGTCGAGCCGGTCAGCAAGATCGCTACCAATCTTCTTCTTCAAACCATTGTAGTAAGCCTGATCGAATTCCGGCGGCGTGACTTCCCGTTTAGGCTTGCCAGCTTTTTCGCGCAACTGATTGATAGCGGCACAAATTTTCTTGATCTCCGCGTGAGCGAATTCAATGGCATCGACGACCGTCTCTTCTTTCACTTCCTTGGCTCCGGATTCGATCATCACGATTCCTTCGGAAGTTCCAACGACCATGATGTTGAGCAAACTGTCGCGCATCTGGCTGTAAGTCGGATTAATGACCAACTGGCCATCGACAAGGCCGACGCGGACCGCGCCAACCGGGCCGTTGAACGGAATGTCAGAGATGGTGAGGGCAGCGGACGCGCCGTTGATCCCAGCCACGTCGGGGTCGTTCTCGGTGTCGGCAGAAAGTACGAAAGCGATAACCTGGGTTTCGCAACGGAAGCCTTCAGGAAAAAGTGGGCGAATCGGACGGTCAATTTGGCGGCTGGTAAGAATCTCGCGCTCGCTCGGCCGGCCTTCGCGCTTGATGAAGCCGCCGGGAATGCGCCCGCCGGCATAGGTGTATTCACGGTAATCAACCGTAAGCGGGAAAAAGTCAATTCCTTCGCGGGGATCAGGATTGGAAGTGGCGGTCGCGAGAACTACATTCTCGCCGATGCGTACGACCACAGAACCATGGGCTTGCTTGGCCAGTTTTCCGGTTTCGAAAGAGATTTGTTTACCGCCGGTGAGGTCAACAGAAATATCTTGTTTCATTAATTTTGTCCTTTGAGGAAGGCACTGGTATCAGCTTTGAGCTATAAGCTGCGAGCTTCGAGCACGCTCATTGACCCTTAGTGAGCCAATGGTGTTGGCAGCATGGATTGCTTGCAGCTCGCTGCTCATTGCTCGTAGCTTGAATTAGCAGCTTAGACCAGAGGAGAAAATGCAAGTTCATTCAAACACACTTCCGCGGGCTCCCGATCAGACAGGAACGAACAGCCCAAAAGAAACAGCCTCCTACTTGCGGAGGCCGAGTCTTTGAACGACCGTTTTGTAGCGCTCGGAGTCGTATTGTTTGAGGTAGTCAAGCAAGCGACGCCGCTTACTGACCAGCATGAGAAGGCCACGGCGTGAGCCATGATCTTTCTGGTGCGATTTGAAGTGCTCCGTCAGTTGACCAATGCGCTCGCTGAGTAACGCGATCTGGACTTCGGGACTGCCGGTATCGCTGTCGTGCGTGCGATACTGGTCAATGAGGGATTGCTTTTGCTCTCTGGCTAGCACTAACCTGGTGCACTCCTGTCTCTATTTTTCTATTGTCGTATGTGACCTGTTCAGGCTAACACGTTGATGGGAAACCTGTAAAGTTGGCCAAATTCCGGGAAACCGCAGTGGTTCTGCAGTCCTCTAACATAGTTGACCTGAGCAGCAGGAGGTATTGTGCGCTGTCCCCAATGTGGATCTGACAACCCGCCCGAGTATCGCTTTTGCGGCATGTGCGGTACTCCGCTGGCCAAAAAAGAAGCTCCCGTTCCCGAGCCGGTAAGCGTGCGGCAGGAAAGGGGACAGGAAGCCGTGGAACCGGCTCGCCGAGTCGAAGCTATCGAACCGCCTGCCCGCGTGGAACGTGTGCAGCCGGAGCGCCGTCTGGAACCGGTAAGTTCGTCGTTAAGTGGACCCTCTTTTCTCGGCCTGGGCGGCGAACCGGTTCATGGCAACGGCAGGTCGGATTCCGACGTCAGCTATCTGTTCGACGATGAGGAAGCGCGCCCGCGACGTACTTACTGGCGCTTCACGGTGTTGTTGACCCTGCTGATAGTGATTGGCGGGTTGGTGTACTTGCAGTATCGCAAGGGAGGAAAGTCGTGGGTCGCACCGTGGTCGAATGGCCCGGCACAGACCCCGGTGCAGGCTAGCCAGGCAGAGCAGCAGAATCCGCCAGCACAGCCTGCGGCTAGCGCTCCGCCGAGCCAGACACAAGGCAGTCCGGC
>DASRFP010000041.1:0-232576 GCA_035651475.1 Terriglobales bacterium
GGCTCGTCAGTTTTATGCAGTATGATCTGGGTTACTTCGATTTGGAGACCAGAGTCTTGGAACCGCTCGAAAATCCATTCGGCCCAAAAGTGTTACCCATGTGACCGGTACATTCTGTAACCCATGTCTCCGGGCTGAACCTTGAGGTAATTGGTCGGGGAGAGAGGATTTGAACCTCCGACCCCCTGGTCCCGAACCAGGTGCTCTACCAGGCTGAGCCACTCCCCGACATGAGTTGCGCCTGCAACGGCGCGAGTGAGAGAAGGACGACTGTTGAGATTATACATCCCGTTACAAAGCGCGATTGCTCGCTGCCAGCCATGAATTTCGGCTACAGGCACTTTGACATGCCTGCTTGATGCGCCCGGTAAGGTAATTTCACGCGAGGAATGCCTCGATCCGCGGAATGCGTCATTAACTTCCATTCGCGCCAACCTGTACAAAAGGTGATGACCACCACGGCTCCATTTGGCGGAACTGCTCTATATCGGTTACAGGCGAAATCCCGCGCCGCGCCGCATGCGGTGTTGTTATACTGAGGAACTGACAACAGCCTGACGCAATGCCCGTTTTTTCCTCAAAGCTACTCTACACACCGCTTCGCATGATTGAAGACGCCGTTTTGTCTGTTGAGGACGGCAGCGTCATCAATTTGAGCACTCGCGAGAGCGCACGAGCCGCGCCAAATCAGCAGCTAACTGACTTTGGGGATTGCATCATTGTCCCCGGGTATTTCGATATTCACGTTCACGGCGGCGCTAACTGCGACGTAATGGGAGGCAGCTTAACCGATCTGAACCGCTTTGAAACATTTTTGGCGCAGCACGGTGTCACCAGTTACTACCCAACGACGGTGACGGCGGCTCTTGATGTGACCCTAACTGCTCTAGAGCAGTTGGCGAATGCGATCGAAGCGAAGGACGCGGGTCAAGGACGCGCACGGCCGCTCGGAATTCACCTGGAAGGCCCATTTCTAAGCCACAAACGCCGCGGCATGCATCCGCCTGAAGATTTGCTTCCGCCACGCGTCAGCACCTTCGACAAACTGTGGCAAGCCTCACGCGGACATGTGCGCCACATGACGATCGCCCCGGAGCTCGACGGTGCTGAAGACCTCATTGCAGATGCCAGCAGGCGCGGAGTCTGCATCAGCATCGGGCATTCAGATGCCACTCTCGAAGAGGCATTGGTTGGAGTGAAGGCTGGGGCCCGACATGCGACACACACCTTCAACGCTATGCGTCCGCTCGACCATCGAGACCCAGGAATTCTGGGCGAGGTGCTCACAAATGACGGGCTCACTGCCGAGGTGATCGCCGACGGAATTCACGTTGAACCTGAGATTGTGGATCTCTTGTTCCGGGCAAAGGGAGTCGACAACACGGTCCTGGTTACGGACGCAATCTCCGCGACCGGCATGCCTGACGGGCAATACCTACTGGGCACTGTCGAAGTACAAGTTAAGGATGGCAGGTGCATGCGTGACGGCAAACTCGCGGGAAGCGTTTTGACGATGGACCGCGCAGTGCGGAACGCGATGAAGTTTGCGCACCTGGATTTGCAGCAGGCAACCCGCGCCGCCAGCCTGAATCCGGCCAAAGTCGCCGGTTTCTCCAGGAAGGGAGTAATCGAAGTTGGGGCCGATGCTGACTTCGTCGTGCTAAGTTCGGAGGGAGAAGTCCGGGCGACAATCGTCGGAGGAGTGCTGGTCAGTAAACAATAAGGATGACGATGCCAGACAAGGGTTCATTTCCTCACTACATGCTTAAGGAGATTTTCGATCAGCCTCGCGGACTGACGGACACGATCGCTCCGCGCGTCTCGGTGGAAACCGGGGAGGTCCGAATTGCAGACGAAGTGCGAATCAGCACTGATGAACTGCGGACCTTGAAGCGCATAAATATTGTTGCTTCTGGCACCAGCCGCCACGCCGGCATGGTCGGGCAATTCATGTTCCAGGAATTGGTTCAGCTTCCTGTCGAAGTGGATTATGCGAGCGAATTTGAATACCGCAATCCTATGATTGGCAGCGGAGAGATCACGATTGTAATCACACAATCGGGAGAAACGGCGGACACGACTGCCGCGCAGCGCGAAGCCAAAGCCAAAGGTTCACGCACGATTGCGATCTCCAACGTTGTTGGATCGACAATTGCCCGCGAAGCTGACGGAGTACTGTACACCCATGCCGGTCCGGAGATTAGCATCGCCTCCACAAAGGCTTTCACGGCGCAGATGGCAGTTTTGTTCTTGCTGGCCGCTTATCTCGCGCAAGTCCGCGGAGGGCTTTCGAAAGCCGACCGGCGCAAATGGATTGAAGAACTTCTTGCTTTGCCGAAGAAAACTGAAACAGTGCTGGAGCATGCTGCCGAATGTCAACAGCTTGCGGACCGCTTTCACAAGTTCCAAGACTTTCTGTTCATGGGACGCGCGATCCATTATCCGATTGCGATGGATGGAGCACTGAAACTGAAAGAAGTTTCCTACATTCACGCCGAAGGGTATCCTACCGGCGAGACCAAGCATGGGCCAAACGCTCTAATCGACGAAAACCTGCCCATTGTGATTGTCGCAACTTGCGACCGCAGCGATCCCGGGTCAGTGCTGCGTTATGAGAAGAACGTGGCCAACATTCGTGGATTCAAGCAGCAGAACGCGCGGGTGATCGCGATTGCCAGCGAAGGCGATAACGAACTGGCCTCGGTTGCTGACCACACGATATTTTTGCCGAAAGCGCCGGAGTTACTTTCGCCAATTTTGGAAATAGTTCCTTTGCAGCTATTTGCTTATTACATGGCCGTACGCAAAGGATTGGACGTGGACCGTCCACGCAACTTGGTGAAGTCCGTGACTCTGGAGTAATACGGTTAGTTCGGCTTGCGGTTCTTTGAACTCGCAAAATGCCGAAGAAGAGCGGCTTCGCTGAGAGTGTTGTACTTACCAAGCGGCGAGTCTGGTTTCGGGCTATCTACCTTTTCTGCGAGGCGCAGCTGGCTTTCCACGGCTTCGGAACCGGTGGTCATTACCTGGACGTAAAACCACAGGAAATGCCGCATCTGGTCGAGAGCTGATTTGAGCATCTCGAGCGATTCAATTTCCGGTAAGCGCGCCAGGCTCTCCATCAATTCCGGATCGTTCGGCGCCTGCATGGCCGCACAGTTGAGTTCCTGCTGGATGGCGCGCAGGTCTTCGGTCACCCGCAGCATGCGCACGTGAACATCTTCGAGGTAGTCGTTGCTGGCCATCACTCGTCTCGAACGCATTCAACATCTCACCCAAGCTCGAAAGCTAGAAGATGTCCCATGTCCATGCGCTTTCGTAATTCGGGAAAGTATGAAGTCAAAAGCCTGCGAGTGCGCGCCGGGACTCTGCGAACTGTGCGCTGAAGATCGCGACCATGGGACTCCTTTCAATGTAGAATGAGTACAGGAATTCTGGCTGACCCTTGAATTCTCGACATCACTGGGCCCCATCTCGAACGATCTTGCGGTTTTGCAGGTGGAGCACCCGCTCATTTGCAAATACTCACAGAATCAACAGCTTATCAACAGCTTGCCTAACCGGGACTACAGGTTCCACTGTATGGACTGGCACGCTGGCGGCATCACACATGGTTGGATCCGGGCACATTAGGCCGCGAACCGGAGTGCACCACGAAATCAGCGTAGGAACTCCAGAGTACGTAAAGTAAGTACGCAAATTCCACGTGCTCGGAGACAGTTTGCTCTAGGCACTGCTGTTCACCATAGCAAAAGCAGTAAAGCTTGAGCATTTCAGTACTTGAGAATCTGCTCGCAATTTCGCGAGATCGCACGGCAGTCGCGGGTTACATACCACCAGTTACTAACGCATGGCATCCTGGCGATAATCCTCGCGGCGGGAATTCCATCAGGAGCAGATCATGGCACGAGCTTCATCAACCTCACGAGCATTGACCGATCATGACGAAATTCGCCGTTGGGCAGAAGAGCGCGACGCCAAACCTGCATGCGTGCGCGGCACCGGGGGCCGCGGCGATGTGGGCATGATTCGTCTTGATTTTCTCGGTTACAGCGGTGAAGGAAAATTGGAAGAGGTCTCATAGAACGAATGGTTCGATAAGTTCGACGAGAGCGGCCTGGCGCTGCTGGTGCAGGAAGAGACTGCTCGCGGCGACAGAAGCAACTTTAACAAGCTGGTGAGTAGAGAAACCGCGGGAGTAGCGGAAGGAAATAGACGCCCAAGCGGCTCGCGAATGCGCGAGAAGGGAAGCGAGTCACAGGATGAAGAGGAGTACGCCACGTCTGGTGAGGAGCTCGGCGAAGAGGACATCGGGGTCGGGGCGACGATTTACAAAGAAGATCTAGAGGAAGAAAGTGAGGCTCGAAGAGTCCAGGCCAGTGCGTGCACGGAGCATCGCCAGCGTCGGGAATCGCAAGCCGAAGCCGCAGCCAAAAATCGAAAAAATCTACAGCTTCAGCAGCATCTTCACGTAAGCGGGGCGAAGCAACACGGGGTGGCCGATCCAGCGGCAAGAAGCCTACGGCTGGTGCGAGCGGCAGAAGCTCGCGTTCCTCTCGTGGCGGCAGTTCTCGAAAACGCGCGGCGTAGAACCAGTGTTGCTCCGCTGGGATCCTCCCAAATAAGTTTTGAGTGCGGAGATCACGGCGGGGCGTCGGCAGGAAAGCTAGCCTGGATAGGTTCTCATTGTGTATGTTCCTGACGCAGCCAATCACTCTGATCCAGCCGCTCCGGACAACGGGCCTATATAGCTAAACCATCCAAACCTTCTCTTCGGAAAATCGGGCACGAAGATAGGCATTCGTTCGCGCTGCGATTTCCGCAAGACAAGTCGCTGATCCTTAAGCGGTTAGCTCACAAATGCCGCCGTAAGTGAGGTGGCGAAGCTATGAATCGGCCACGCTCGGACGCAGGCGGACCAAGGAAAAAGAACCTCAGGTCAATTGAGTCCCCCCAACAATAATCCGCTTCACGTAGTTCCGTCTCCGCCCGAAGTGGAGCCCGGGAATGGCCATCTTGGCGCAGTAACTTTGCCGCCGGAACAGCGAACGTCGCTCCTGTGGGCGCGTCTGCTTTGGCGCGAGCGAAGATGGTTATGGCGGGCGATGGTAATCGGGTTCGTTTTATTCGCATTGTTCGCATTCCTGATTCCGGTTCGTTATCAGTCGAAAGCTCGCTTGATGCCTCCGGATCAATCCGGCTCGGGGCTGGCGGCCATAGCCGCGTTGGCGAGGGGCGGAGGTGCAGGTGGCGGGGGTTTGGGGTCTTTAGGCGGCGGTCTGGGGGGTGTTGCCAGCGACTTGCTCGGACTGAAGACCTCGGGAGCGCTCTTCGTCGACATGCTCGAAGGCCCGACGATTCAGGACGACGTGATCAAGAAGTTCGATCTGCTGCATGAGTACAAAGAGCGATATTGGCAAGACGCTCGCAAAGACCTCAGCAAGCACACCGACATTAAAGAAGACCGCAAGAGCGGTGTAATCACCGTCGCAGTTGACGACCATGATCCGCACCGCGCCGAACAGATGGCGGAAACTTACGTCGAGGCATTGAACCGATTAGTTGCGCAGGTCTCCACTTCATCCGCTCGCAGGGAGCGGCAGTTTCTTGAACAGCGCCTCAAGACTGTGAAGCAGAACCTGGATAATGCTGCCGCTCAATTCAGCCAGTACTCGAGCAAAAATGGGACGCTCGATCTACCCTCCCAAAGCCGCGCCATGCTCGAAAGCGAAGCCACACTACAAGGACAACTGGTAGCGGCACAATCTGAACTGGAAGGCTTCGAGACAATCTACACCGACAACAACATTCGCATCCGTACGCTGCGTGCCAAAATTGCCGGCCTTAAACAGCAGATCGAAGCAATGAGCGGCAACAAAGCTAATTTGAATTCGGATCAATCGCAAATCGTCGGCGACCTTCCTTCCATCCGCAAGCTGCCTCTCGTGGGAGTGCAGTGGGCGAACTTATATCGTGAGGCGAAGATCCAGGAAACTGTCTACGAACTGCTCACACAGGAATACGAATTCGCCAAGGTCCAGGAAGCGAAGGAAATTCCAACCGTAAATGTGCTGGACGCGCCGCTGCTGCCTGAGAGGAAATCTTTTCCTCCACGTATTTTGATCACCATCATGGGAACGATCTTCTCCTTGTTACTGGCGTCGACGGTCATCATCGGCTTCGAGGTATGGAAGCAAAGCCAATCGCCGCACAAGGAATTCGCAACTGAGATCTGGGCGGAAATTGCGCCGGAAAATTCGAAGACACGAATCCTCGCGCATCAGGTTTGGAGCAAGCTGGGCGGCAGCAACGGCTCATCGACGCGAAAAAGCGCTTAACTTAATAAGCCCTCAGTCAATTAACTTACTAAGGACGTTTGGTTTTATGGCCAAGAAGGCTCTTATCACTGGAATTACTGGGCAGGATGGTTCATATCTGGCAGAATTTCTGCTGGAAAAGGGCTACTCCGTTTATGGCCTGGTGCGACGCAGCAGCACCATCAACTTCGAGCGTATTTCGCATTTGCAGGATCGATTGGAATTGATCCCGGGCGACTTGCTCGATCAAAGCTCATTGCTGGCGGCCCTCAACAAAGCTGAGCCGGATGAGGTTTATAATCTCGCCGCTCAGTCATTCGTGCCCACTTCATGGAGCCAGCCCGTCCTGACCGGGGAGTTCACAGCCTTAGGCGTCACACGGATGCTGGAAGCAATCCGAGTTGTGAATCCGGCAATTCGTTTCTACCAAGCTTCGTCGAGCGAAATGTTCGGTAAAGTTGAGGAGTCTCCCCAAAATGAGCGCACCCGCTTTTATCCGAGAAGTCCATATGGCGTCGCGAAATTGTATGGCCACTGGATCACCGTAAATGGTCGCGAAAGTTACAATCTGTTCGCCTGCTCTGGCATTCTGTTTAATCATGAGTCACCACGTCGCGGAGTTGAATTCGTGACTCGCAAGGTGAGTCACGGAGTGGCGAGAATAAAACTCGGGCTACAACGTAAGTTGCGAATGGGCAATCTTGACGTGGAACGAGACTGGGGCTTTGCCGGGGACTATGTTCGCGCTATGTGGCTCATGCTGCAGCAGGACGCGCCAGACGATTACGTGATTGCAAGCGGCGTGACGCATAGCGTGCGGCGCCTTGTCGAACTGGCATTCGCGCGCGTTGGTTTGGACTATCGTGAGCACGTGGAAATTGACCCGAGCTTGTTGCGGCCAGCGGAGGTCTATCATCTGCGCGGCGACTACAGCAAAGCGCGCGAACATTTCGGCTGGGAACCGGCAATGAGTTTTGAGCAATTGGTCGCGAACATGGTCGACAACGATGTGAACCTGCTTTCGAAAGCGCTGCCTCCTTCAATCTTGTCTGCGGCATGAGCAATCGCTTCCAATTGTGACAATTATGCGCAGAGCTCTCATAACCGGCGGAAGTGGCTTCGTTGGCAGGCATCTGATTCGATCACTTCAGAGTCGTGGATTCCAGCTTGCTGTGCTTGCGTCGGGTGAGTTCGAAAAGATTTCGGACGTGGCCAGCTATGAGGTAGACATTCGAGACGCGGAGCGGGTCCGCTCTGCCATACGCGACTTTCGACCGGACCACGTTTATCACTTGGCGGCGATTTCCTCCGTGGGCCTCTCCTGGAAGTCACCGCGGCTCACGTACGAAGTGAATGTATTCGGCACGTTGAATGTCATCGAAGCCGCAATGAGCCTGCCGGCCCCGCCGATGATCCTTAATGTGAGCACGGCGCAAGTCTACGCTCGCAGCTGGACAGCCCTCACCGAGTCCAGCCCGCTGGGACCGGATAACCCCTATGCGGCAAGCAAGGCGATGGCGGAATGGTTGAGCGTGCAATATCGCGCGCACTCGGACGTCAAAGTGATTACCGCGCGGTCGTTCAATCATGCCGGACCGGGACAGTCGACCGATTATGTGCTCTCTTCAATCGCGAAACAGTTCGCCGAAATCGAAGCACGGCTCCGCGAGCCGAAGCTCGTGCTGGGCAACATTCACGTGCAACGTGACTTTACTGACGTACGCGACGTAATCGGGGCGTATTGTCTGCTGCTTGAAAAGGGAATTGCGTACGAAACTTACAATGTGTGCAGCGGTCGTGCATGGTCGATTGGCGAAGTGGTTGAAAAGTTCCAGTCGATCTCTGGCGTACTGATAGACGTTGAGGTCGATTTTGCCAAGCTGCGGCCCGACGAAAATGAATTGGTTTGCGGAGACCACCAGAAAATCCGAGCCGCAACCGGATGGGCTCCGGCAATTCCATTGCACACCACATTAGAGGACATGCTCAACTATTGGCGGGCGGCGATCCGCAAGCAGTCCACCGAGACCAGCGAACTCGAACACTCCGCTCGATCACTCCACCTGCAAGAGAAGTAATCCGTAACGAACATCTTTTTCCCAAATGAAAATTGCATTTGATTTGCGCCGAATCGGCAATCCTGGGATTGGCCGATACATGAAGTGTTTGGTACAAGCAATTTTCAAACAGGAAACCGACCATGAGTATCTGCTGCTTCTTCCTGAACACGCTTCCGATGTGATCAGCTCAGATTGTTGCAAGGCGACAAGAATTACTGCTCGATCGCCTTACTACTCTATTCGCGAACAGATAGAACTGCCCCTGATTCTGCGCGAACACAAGGTCGACCTGCTTCATTCGCCGCACTTTGTATTACCTCTCTTCCGGCCCTGCCCCGCAGTTATCACGATCCATGACGTAATTTATCTCGCATGTCCGCAGGATCTGCCCTCGAAATTGGGCCGCACCTACTATGCCGCGATGATGCACGCTGCCGCACGGTCGGCAAATAGAATCATCACCGACTCCAATTTCTCGAAAAGAGAGATCGTCCATTACCTGCGCATTAACCCTGAAAAGATCGACGTTATCTATTGCGGAGTAGATCCTGGTTTCAGCCGGATATCCGATAGGGGGATTTTGCCGACTGTGCTGACAAAGTTTGGCATTGAACGCGACTACATTCTTTACACGGGTATTTATAAGGCACGAAAGAATCATGCCGGATTGCTAAGAGCATTCAAGGAAATAGTCGATACCGGAGTTGATACCCAATTAGTTATAGCCGGACCGATGAACGAAGGCGAGCCGCATTTGCGCAGTCTCGTGCACGAGCTGCAGTTAGACAATCGCGTCACTTTCACCGGCCGAGTCGAGGATTTGGAACTGCGTGCTCTCTACTCTGCTGCCCGGGTGTACGCCTGTCCGTCTTTATACGAAGGATTCGGATTCACGATCCTCGAAGCGATGGCGTGCGGCGTACCGGTAGTCTGCTCGCGGGCAGCATCGCTACCCGAAATCGGCGGAGACGCCGCACTCTATGCGAACGCAAGAAATCCAGAGGAGTTCGGAAGCGCGTTGTACCAGGCGTTTACAGATGAACCGCTCCGCCGCAGGCTTGTGGAAAGCGGTCTCAAAAATGTTAGTCGCTTCCGATGGAAACAAGCTGCGGGCTACCATCTGAACGTGTATCACAAGGTTATGGGCGTGGTAGTAGAACAGATTTCCTTCTCGCAAACTTCACGTGCCTGACCGTATGCCCTTCTATCCACACCACGATGGAACTCAACTTCAAGCCGCCATGCGCTGGTGGCGCGTGCTCGATTTCTTCTTCGCAATCGTCAGCATCGTGTCGTAAAGGTTGGTCTCAAATACTTTCTCGATGCCAACGCAGAAGTTGTAATAAATATGCTCGCGAAGCTTGCTCACTTGCTTAAGTCCGACGTAATGAGGGTCCGGTGTGTTTTTGATTACGTCGAAGCCGGAACGTCGGAGCAGACTGTCGAGAACTCGTGGAGTAAAGTGCGAAAGGTGAACTTCGCCTTTTTGATCTGTGAGCCGAATGGGTTGTATACAAAACCGACCGGCACCAGGATAGGGCTTCCGAAAACCCGCAGCAACAAGCTTTCTTCTTTTCCAATGCCGCAGACATGCAACATCGTTTGGTACGGCAACGAACAGCATGCCATTATCCGAAAGCAAAGAGTGGCAAATGCGAATGACCCGTACAGGGTCAGGCACATGCTCCAACACATGGATCAATGATATGTTGTCGTACACCTCAGCGCTTCGAGCAAATTCCTCGATCGTTCCCTGGAACAGATCCACTCCATATTTGTGCTTAGCTATCTGAATTGCGGTTGTGGAGACCTCTGTCCCATAAGTTTTTTCGTAGTAAGGCTGTGCAACAGCGAGAAACTGCCCAATACCGGCGCCGATGTCCAGCAAAGAACCTTTTTTTCGGAACGGCAATATCAGCTTCAGCCGGCGTATCCACATCATTTCTCGTTGTTCGATCTCGTCGAGCCATGAATCGTACTTCGAAGCGCCGGAATAGAATTTCACGAGTTCCGGCAATGTTGGCCTTGGATTATCGAACACATATTCGCAATTACGACATCGGGCGATGTTGCATTCCTTGTCCACGACCTCTATCGATTCGCTACCGCAGAGTAAGCATTGCGACAGTGCCTCAAGTTCGACCACAACACCCTCCGATCACATTTATCTCCGTGGCTATTGTAGATTTTGATGGCTTCCGCCCCTGGAGCGAAGCAAAGCGGTTGAACAGACCTCTAATCCCAAATACCGATGAGGATTCAAGATCAAAGGTTGGTTTCTAAATGATGCCGTCGTTCCTGAACAGCTTTTTTGATCGAGAACTAAGCAATTGCGGCGCGAGTCAGCAAAGACGCGACCGGAGCGCATCTTGAGTGGAGTTTTGAAATGCTGAAGGCAGACACCGCCGCAGGAGGCAAGCCAAGGCGAATCAGCATAGCTCGAAATACAATCTGGAACTTTGCCGGCCAGATATGTCCGATGTTGCTGGCTGCTGTTGCCATTCCGCTGTTGATTCACCATTTAGGTGTCGACCGATTCGGCATCCTTTCGCTTGTATGGATACTGGTGGGGTATTTCAGCCTATTCGATTTCGGTGTAGGGCGCGCCATTACCAAATTGCTGGCAGAGACAATTGCAATTGGGAAATGGGAACGAGCCTCCGGCCTGATTTACGCCGCAATACTCTCGATGATTCTTGTCGGGACGGTTTTTGGTGGTGCCTTGTTCGCAGTTGCACCTTGGCTCTCGCATTCAATTCTGAAGATTCCGCCTTATCTGCAAGACGAGACCATGCGAAGCCTCCCATGGCTGGCGATCACCGTCCCCTTCGTAACCGTAAGTTGTGGCTTCAAGGGCGTGCTGGAAGCACAGCAGCATTTTGCGTTGGTCAACTCCTTGCGCGCCGCTTTCGGAATTTTCAATTACCTCGGACCGCTGGCTGTTCTGCTTTTCTCACATAGCTTGGTACCGATTGTGATCGCTCAGGCAGCGGCGCGGATGATTAACTGCGGCCTGTATTTCTGGGCTTGCAAGCGAAGCATGCCGCACCTGTGGGACCACTTACGATGGAACGGCACAGCGTTTCACGCATTGTTCCGGTTCGGAAGTTGGTTGACCGTCAGTAACATCCTGAGTCCAATCATGGTTTACTTAGACCGGTTCCTGATTGGATCAATAGCCTCCGTTTCGTCGGTGGCGTACTACTCGGCCCCGTTCGATGCTGTGACTAAGTTATGGATGGTCCCATCTTCTCTCGAAGGCGTGCTGTTCCCGGCATTTTCGGAAGCAGACGCGCTGAAGGACCGGCAACGAGTGAATTCGCTATACCAGCGCAGTATTGCCGTGGCTGTTTCGGTTTTATTCCCGATAGTACTGGCGATCGTGCTCTTTGCCCCAGAGATTCTCCGGCTGTGGCTAGGCCAGAATTTTGCAGAGCACAGCAGCGCGGTCCTGCAGATTTTGGCTATTGGAGTGTTTACTAATAGCCTGGCGCATTTGCCATATTCATTGTTACAGGCGTCGGGCCGTCCTGATTTGACCGCCAAGCTTCATTTCGCGGAGGTCCCTTTCTACGTTGTGCTGCTGTATTACGGAGTTCGTTTGGGGGGGATCGAAGGCGCCGCTTTGGCTTGGACAGTTCGTCTGACCGTAGAATCAATGATTTTGTTCTTCATATTGAGACGCCTGCTGGCTCCGCGGTTCTGGATGAGCGCCGCCGCAGGTTTCGCGGCGTTGGTAGCCGCGTGCATAATGCCTACGCTCCTGGTTAAAAGTTTGTTTTTTGTGGCCTGTGTCGGCATATTCGCACGCGTTACCTGGCGCTGGACACTCGATGACTCCCTGCGCTTCCGAGTGCGTTCGTGGTTGAAAGCCGTTCCTGTCTTAAACAAAGCCAGCGCATGATCCGATATTTTTTGTTAATCGACCAGCTGTGAAGGGCATGTGAGCAGGTCAAATGGGAACCATCTCACGATTGCTTTCGATACGTGGCCCCTCATGGCGCGTCATCGAAACACCGGTATACATGTTTACGCGAAAAATCTGCTGTCGCGTTTTCGCGAGATCGCGAGCCCGCAATCTGTCGAGATCAGACCGTTGATCTCAGCCGCGGTATCGAGTGTCGCGAATGATTTTGAAGAGAACGAGGGATTTCGGCCACACCAGACCAGCCTGCTTCGCATCGGCCGCATCTGGCGCTATGGCGGTGCTTGTCTTTCTGCGTTGGCCAGCAAGGCAGATCTGTTATTTTGTCCATCCCCTACCACCATGCCCGTCGCTGGCTTAATTCCAATGGTCGCAACAATTCACGACATCATACCGGTGCTGTTTCCTACAGTTCCCAAAGCCCGCGGGTTGAGATTTGAATTTGCGAACGCCGCCCGATTCGCCCGCACAGTCATTACGGACTCCTTCTACTCGAAACAAGACCTGGTGAACCGGTTCAACTTGCCGCCTTCCAAAGTCCACGTAATATACCTCGCCTGCGATCAATCGGTTTTCAACGACGCACCTGCTGATCCTATGCTTCATGCCGAACTCCGGGAAAAGTTAGGCATCACCCGGCCTTATATTCTGCACCATGGCCGCGTTGAGGAACGCAAGAACCTCAAGAGACTCGTCGAAGCTTACCAGCTGGCGCTCACTCGAAACTCCAACCTTGAGTTCGACCTTGTGCTGGTGGGCGAATTCGGATGGAAGCATGCCGAGGTTGTGGCTGCTGCGCAATCTGTTCAAGCTCCAACGCGCGTGATTTTTTCTGGTCCGCTGCCCGACAAGCATCTGGCGATGCTCCTGAAAGGAGCAACGCTTGTTGTGATCCCGTCGTTGTATGAAGGATTCTGTCTGCCTTTGCTGGAAGCTATGTCTTGCGGCGTGGCGACCATATCATCGCAGAGCTCCTGCCTTCCTGAGATATCGGGCGGAGAACTTTCTTACTTCGATCCGTATTCGGTTGAAGAAATGGCGGCGTCGATTGAACAGGCCCTCGACAGCACTAGCCTTCGCAGCAAGCTTGCATTGAAAGGAAAAGAGCGGGCTTCGTCTTTCAGCTGGAACCGCTGTGCTGAAGAAACTCTTGGCGTCCTCAAAAAAGCGGGAGCATGAATTCAGCACGTCATCCGTAGTTCCGTTCTGCAGCTCTAATGACTGTTCTTGCGCAAGCGCAACATTCGGCCACGCTGACCAAAGCGCTCGCGATCAGCAGCATCGCCTGCATCTGCGCCTTTGCACTTATACTGGGCCTGCTCGGCGTGCCCCTGGTTCCTGCAGCTTTGGCTGCGTTAACAGCGGGACTGCTCTGGCTTGCATACCGATATCCGCTCAGTGGTATGGGTACGTGCCTTGCGTTCATGCCCGTTTACACACTGGCATATTTACTCGCAAGATTTTTCGGACCTTCTTACATCGGAATGCTGGAAGGATGTGACCGAGTTGCAATTCTTTTATTCGTCGTTATTTTGTGGAAACAAAATAGAGTCAAGCTCGAGCTTCCAGACTGGCTTCTCACCAGCTGCTTTGCAATTGCCGCAGTCCACCTTATTTTCGCCGGCAGTCTTATTGGCCTATTGACGGATTTCAACTTCATGATTGCTTACGCCGCAGGCCGGGTAACTATCCTGGATTCAGAGAAAGAACGGCTCTGGGCGAAGCGGGCCGTGTGGATTTTGGCGATTATTGCTGTGCTCGGAATGTTGGAAGTGTTCTGGATCGGCGAAGGCCCTCGAACCATGCTGTATGTTTCGCTGGGCGGGGCAGGAACGCAAAACGGAGCGCTCGACAACGCATTTCATGGAACCAGCTACACCGGTCTGCGTGAGTCCGCCACAATGTTTGGGCCGCTGCAGTTCGCACCTCTATGCATGGCTGCCCTGGTTATTTGGTGGGTGTATTCGCGTAACCCAATTCCAGGCGCGATGATCGCTGCTGGGCTGGTTTGCTCAGTCACGCGCTCCGCCTGGCTAGGCACCGCAGTCGCAATGACTGTACTCGCATTTCTGACGGACCAAACCAAACGCCTCTTGCGATGTGTCGCGCTCATGCTTGCCTTATTCGTGGCCGCGATTCCCATACTCGGCCTGAGCGATTACCTGACCTCGATAAAGAGTGGCGAGGATCCCTCCGCACAGGGGCACAGCATATCACTCCTGGAGGGACTCCAATTTGTCGCGCAGCATCCTATCGTCGGTACGGGACCCGCGACAGTTGGCAGATGGGCAGTGAAGGGCGACACAAATGCCCTGAGCATTGAAGACACCTACCTCACCATCGCAGCACAGTATGGAATTCCGGCGCTACTCTGCTTCCTTGGATTTCTAGGCTCCGCGCTGCGCATGCTGTGGCGCGAACGGACGCCGCGTTCCTATGCTGCGATCGGAATTATAACCGGGTTTGGAACAGTGATGACCTTTTCTGCACTTCACGACGTTTTCCCACTCGCCTGTTGGTTGTGGTTTCCTGTCGGCCTTGCAATCCGCTCTGTTTCCGAAAAGACGCATCCCATAACCGTCGCTCTCGAGACCGCGAAAAGTGAGGGCATGGCATGAGAATTGGATTCGATGCCCGCTGGTACAACGGGTCCGGCGTGGGCAAGTACGTCGAGGAGTTGATTAATGCTTTCGCGGGGTTCGAGAAACAATTAGACCTCGTAATCTTTGAAGACCCAGGAAAGCCCGTCCCAACGGCTGGAAATGTTCGCCCCAAGCGTGTTCAGGTGCGTTCCACCCGATTCTCACCCGCTAGTCATTTCGAGCTCCGCTCACTCTGTAAGCGGGAAAGCATCGACGTGTTTCACGTTCCATACCAATATGGCGTGCCGTTATTCCTGCCATGCCCGCTCGTCATTACTGTGCACGATTTGATTCCATTTCTTCTGCGAACCAGATCATGGCCCAAGCAGCTCGTCGCCATACCTTTTGTGAAGGCGGGGTACCGTGCCGGCGCATTTCGCGCGCAGCACATCATTGCCGATTCTGCAAACACGGCTGACGACGCGCAACGACTTCTCCGAATACCCCCCGAGCGAATCACTCCAATTCACCTTGCGGCCTCTCGCGAATTTTGCGCGAACCGAAAAACCCGCGAAGAGCGCGAAGTATTTTCGAAATATGGAATCAGCCCTCCTTACGCCGTTGTAAGCAGCGCCGGATGTAATTGGCGAACCAAAAATTTAGAAACTGCGTTGCGGGCCCTCGCTCTTGCGCACGAAATTTCCGGGATCAACTTCCAGACCGTTGCCTACGGTCCCGAGACAGGACTCGATGTGCTTGCGAAGCGACACCTTACCTTCGACTTAGACATTCGCCGCGCCGGTTACGCACCGGTAAGCGATCTGGTGGTGTTGTTCCGTAATGCTCACCTTTTCATTTTTACGTCTCTCTATGAAGGCTTCGGCCTTCCTATTCTTGAAGCCATGTCGTGCGGCTGCCCGGTCGTGAGCTCGAACGCCGGCTCGCTCGCGGAAGTCGCCGGCAATGGCGCGCAGATTTTCAGTCCAATGGATACCCGCGGAATGGCGCAAGCCGCAGCTTCACTGTTGCGGAGCCCCGAGCAACGCGATCAATGGCGTCAACGCGCCCTCGCGCGAGCATCAGACTTTTCCTGGCGACAAACCGCAGAACAGACGCTGGCCGTGTACCGCAACGTGCATGACTCCGTCCGCGGGCGAAAACCGGCGCTCGCCTATACGAATGAACCCGAACGCGCGTCTTATCAAAAGGCTTCTTGACGTAGCCGGATCTGCAGGGCTGCTGGTGTTACTTTCGCCGCTGATTGCCGCCTGCGCACTGCTCATCAAACTGCAGGACAGCGGCCCGGTACTTCACCGCCGGCGCGTGGTCGGGCCACATGGAGAATTTGATGCGTTCAAGCTGCGAACGATGTGTGAGAACGCCGATGCCATGCTGGAGCAAAATTCCCATCTTCGTAGCGAGTTCGCGGCCAACTCGAAAATCCGCAATGATCCCCGTATTACCCGCATCGGTGCTGTGCTTCGAAAGCTGAGCCTCGACGAATTGCCACAGCTCTGGAATGTGCTGCGCGGGGAAATGAGTCTCGTCGGTCCGCGCATGATAACGCCTGAAGAGTTGAAGCGCTACGGAGACGCCAGCTGGATTTTTCGCGCCACCAAGCCTGGCTTGACCGGCTTTTGGCAAGTGCAGGGACGGCAGGATGTTCCGTTCGAACAAAGGATCCAGATGGATTTGTTCTACGTTCAAAACTGGTCTTTGCGGCTCGACTGCAAAATTTTGCTGCGGACACCCCTGGTAGTAATGCGCGGCGTTGGAGCGTATTGAATGGCGAATGTGTTAGTCACCGGCGGCGCTGGTTACGTCGGGTCCGTTTGCTGCCGACAGTTGTTGGATCGCGGCCACAATGTAATTGTTATGGACGATCTCTCTACCGGACACGCTGAAGCAGTCCCTGCGCGCGCGAGCTTTCACCGACTCGACTACGGTGATCGAACAGGCGTGTCACAACTGCTGCGAACAACCACCGTGGATGCCGTATTTCATTTCGCCGCAAAGGCGCTCATTCCTGAGTCGGTGTCGAATCCCGGCATATTTTTCGACGTGAATGTGGCGTCTGGTATCGCGTTACTCGAGACTCTTCGCAAATGCGGAGTGAAGCGATTCGTGTTCTCGTCGTCGGCGGCAGTTTACGGCTCGCCGCAAGCGGTGCCTATCGACGAGGACCAGCCGAAATGCCCGGTGAACTCCTATGGCGAAACAAAACTGATGTTTGAACGCGTTCTCGAATGGTACGCGAGAGCGTATGGCTGGACGGCTGTTGCTTTTCGCTACTTCAATGCCTCCGGTGCGGTAGGCGATGCAGGGGAAAACCATCAGCCGGAAACTCACATCATTCCGCTACTGTTACAGACTGCACTTGGCGAGCGAAAACATTTCGATGTTTTTGGAGACGACTATCCAACTCCCGATGGAACCTGCGTTCGTGACTACGTTCACGTTGCTGATATCGCCTCAGCACACTTGCGCGCACTTGATGTGCCCCAGAGATCCGGGTTTTCCGCCTACAACATTGGTACAGGAAAAGCCTATTCGGTTCGCGAACTGATCGATGGAGTCGAGCGAATTACAAAGAGGCATGTCGCAGTACGTAACTCAGCACGCCGCGCGGGTGATCCCGCGGTGCTATGTGCCAGTCCTGCAAAATTAATGCGGGAACTCGCCTGGCAGCCTCTCAATTCTGATCTTGAAACAATCATTCACAGCGCGTGGGAGTGGAAGTTGCAGACGACCGCGTTAACGCAGACGACAACTCAACAGGACGCGCGCAGAATCGCGTGAGAGTTTAGTTCTGCTTCACGCAGAATGAACGAAACGTTCCGCCTCGCTCAGAACTTCCTGGACCAATTCAGGAGATGCTGCCTCCGCGTACACGCGCAACAGCGGCTCGGTTCCCGAGGCTCGAAACAATACCCACGCTTCCGCCCCAGTGCCATCATTTGGCGCGTCAAGAAAGAATTTAATTCCATCCAGCCCTTCTTTCTTGGTCACCCTAAAGTCGCCAAGCTTCGTGGTTCCGTCCGCGCGCGCGCGCTTGATGGCGCCGAACTTCACGTCATCAGCGATGTGAAGGTCGCGTCGGCCGTAGAAGTGCCGGCCGAATTCCTCCTGAAGCCCGGCCACTAGCTCCCCAAGCGGCTTTTTCTCTTCCGCCATCACATTCGCTAGCAGCAGAGAATTCAAGATTCCGTCGCGCTCCGGAAGGTATCGCGAGTATCCGATCCCGCCGGATTCTTCTCCGCCGATTACGATTTCGCGTTCCATCATCAAATCCGCGATGTGCTTAAAGCCGATCGGCACCTCGTGCAACCTGCGTCCGTGCTTGGCAGCGATGCGGTCCAGCATGCGCGTGGTGTTGAAGGCGCGTACCACTTCGCCCGGCCATTGCTTCCGTCGCAGCAACCAATCGAGAAGTACCGAAAAAATCTTATGAGAATCTACAAAGCTTCCGTCTTCTGCCACGGCTCCGATACGATCCGCATCGCCATCGGTGGCGAAGCCTGCATAGCAATGCTCGCGAACGACTGTCTCCTGGAGCATTCGCACGTGCGGCTCGATCGGTTCGGGATTGATCTCCGGAAACAAGGGATTCACTTCCTGGCGAATCGCCACGAAATCAATTCCATGCTCCCTGAAGATCTGGGCCAAAATGCCGCGTCCGGAACCATACATCGAGTCAATTGCAAACTTGAACTTGGCTTTCGCAACTAACTCGAGATCGGCGAATCTGCAGATTGCTCGAATGTACGCCGGTTTGAGATCAACTTCCTCGATGGCCGCGCGCTCGCCGCTCGGCATTGCTCCTGCCGCGGTTTCTTGCTCGATTAGTTTCATGATCGACGGAGTTGCCGACCCGCCGAAGTTCCCCTTGAATTTAACTCCGTTCCAATTCCAGGGATTGTGGCTCGATGTGATAACAACGCCGCCTGCAGCACCGGTATTTTTCACTGCATAAGAAATCGAGGGAGTTGGCGAGTAGTCGCTTGCGAGTCGTATTGGAATTCCCGCGCCAGCCAGCACCTCTGCCGCAGCGCGGGCGAATCGTGGCGATCCAAAACGCGTGTCGTAGCCGACGATGAGGCCGCGCGACGGATCTTCATGTTTCAGCACATAGGAAGCGATTGCACCCGCTACCCGCCGCACATTCTCGTATGTGAAGTCATCTGCAATAACCGCGCGCCAGCCATCGGTACCGAATTTGATGGGAGTCGTGGGCCCTTGGTCGTTGGTCGCTGGCTTTGCAAAGTCTGCTGCTGGAATTTCTGTTTCGGTCGCCATGATAAATTCCCTAGTCCAACTTCGAACAGTTTTGTACTCGGCCAATCACGAACGGCCAATGGCCAACCACGATCTTCACACCAAAGCCTTCAATTTCTTCTCATCCAGATACTTCACGACTTTTCCTACATCCTGTGAGTTAGCCCGGGTTGTCACCAGCAAGGCGTCCTCGGTTTCCACCACGACGATGTCGTCCACGCCGACGACCGCCACAAACTTCTCAGGCGAATAGACGTAGTTCCCACTCGCGTTAAAAGTGAAGATGCCCTGAGCTGAAATCAGGTTGCCGTCTGCGGGCGTGGTCTTCGCAACATGATGCTCGTGCAGAGCCGTCCACGATCCGAGGTCGTTCCATCCAAAATCGGCGCGAAGACAATAAATTCTCGATTCCTGCTCGCCCTTCGCGGAACGCGGCTCGAGCACAGCATAGTCGACGCTTATGTCCTCACACTTGGGATACAATCGCCGGAACGTTTTAGCGAACTTCTGTGTGCCAAAATCTGTCGCGATTTGTTCGAGCACGGCCGCAGTTTTAGGCAAGTGCTCATTTAAGGCGTTGGACAGCGTCTTCGCGCTCCACAAAAACATTCCGCTGTTCCAGTAAAAATTTCCCGAGCGGACGAACTCGGCGGCACGCTCAGCATTCGGCTTTTCCGTGAAGCGCCGCACGTGGCGCGCATTTCCAGCCGAAAGCGATCCGGCCTCAATGTAGCCATAACCGGTTTCTGCGCGCGAGGGCTCAATTCCGAGAACGACGACGTTCTCGCCATCTGACGCAATTGCGATCCCCTCGTTCAGAACTTCCCGGAAGCGTGTCTCGTTTTCGACAACATGGTCCGAAGGAAAAAGCCCGATGACAGCATCAGGGTCTGTGCGGCGCAAGATGAACGCAGCAAGTCCGATTGCTGGCGCTGTGTTGCGGCCCACGGGCTCGGCAAGGATGTGATCAGGTCGAAGCTTCCGTAGTTGCTTGGCAATTTCCGGACGCAAATCGTCGTTGGTGATGATCCAAAACTGCTTTGCCGCCGCGAGCGGCAGGAGACGCGCGACGGTCTGCTGAATCATCGTCTGCTTGCCGTTTAACGCAAGCAGTTGTTTCGCACGTTTTTTGCGGCTGAGCGGCCAGAAACGTGTGCCGCGGCCGCCGGCGAGAATCACAGGATAAAAGTTGCCAGGCATGTAGATTTAATATTGCATTTGAGATTGAAAATTCGTCGTTCTGAATCAGCTACGCACTCCTTGACCGCTGTTCAGTCCGAAATCTTCAATCTGATGTCTTCAATATAAAAATTCGAATTCAAAATACTTCCGGCGGCGGAACGTTCTCTTCGGGTACCGATGATTTCAGGATTTCGATCTCCTGCCGTGGCCGGACCTCAAATTGCCGAATGCACGCCGGAATAACCAAGGCGTCGCCTCTTCCGAACTCTACCGGCTTGCATCCAGGGGTATGAACCGAAGCCGAACCTCGTACTGCAACAAGAATCTGTGCCGAAGTCTGTGCGCCCGATTCGAACCACTGAACCCCATCCAACGCGAATTGTTCGACGGTGAAATAAGGAGAAGCAACCAATCTCTGTCCGAGGTTGCCGTTGCTGCCAAATTTTGAAAAAGGTTGTGGACGGACTTTGCCGGATGCCGCCTGTTCCTTGATCACCCGCAGGCCATCCTTTAAATGCAGCTCGCGTGGACGCCCATAATCGTAAAGACGAAATGTCGTATCAGATTGCTGCTGAGTTTCTACTATGATTGCTCCCGGCCCCAGCGTGTGGACTGTGCCACCCGCGACGTAAATCATGTCGCCCTTCCAAACCTTGATCCAATTCAGCAATTCTTCAGCGCGATTTTCGTGAATCGACTTCTCGAAATCGGCCCGTGTTGTGCCCTGTTTCAGTCCCAGTCCGATCTCCGCGCCAGGTTTCGCGTCGGCCACGTACCAGCACTCGGTTTTCCCCCAGGGCTGGCCGATCGCGCGCGCGTCGCGATCGTCAGGATGCACTTGAACCGATAATTTTTCGTGTGGAAATAAAAACTTTGCTAATAAGGGAAATCGATCGGCGTTCGGTGCCGCGTCTCCGACCAACGCTCGCTGATACTGCAACGAGACCTCCGATAACGATTTTCCGGCGAGCGACCCATTCTGTATTTTGCAATGGTCGCCGGTGAGCCAGGATTCACCTATTCTCTCTGTGAACTGCCTGGGGTAAATCGGCGAAAGGTCATTCGCTCCCCATGGCCGGGGATCGAATAAGGGCTGCATCAATAATGGATAGAGGCCCGACATTCTGAGTTGCGCGTTGCATTAGAAGCGTAACTCACGAGAGAGGCTGCCCGCAAAGAACCGTCGCCTGGAAAGAATAATCCCGGGGGCCTCACCCTTGTCGCATTCTTTGCGACAGGGTGGGTCTTTTGACTTCCAACTAAAGAGAAGCCACGAACTTCCTTAGCCTTTCCAGCCCGCGATCCAGCTCCTTCTGAGAAGTGGCATAGGAAATGCGAACATGCTCTTGAGTTCCGAAGCCTTCGCCGGGGACCGTGGCTACGTGCACGTCATTCAGAAGTTTGCGGGCGAATTCCGCAGGAGACTTGACCGACCTACCAAGAAATGACGAGATGTTCGGGTACACGTAGAACGCACCTTCCGGCCGTGCGCAGGTAATTCCCTCAATCTCGCTCAGCCCGTTCAATATATGGTCGCGAAGCTGAGTGTATTCCTTGCGCATTTCCGCAACGCAGTCCTGCGATCCCTTCAGGGCCGCGACCGCCGCCTTCTGCACAATCGACGTTGGGTTCGAGGTCGACTGGCTTTGCAGCTTCTGCATCGCAGAGATCACCGGCGCCGGAGCGAGGGCATATCCCATGCGCCAGCCGGTCATCGCGTATGTCTTTGAGAGTGAGCCGACTACGATCAATCGGTCCCGGTATTCGTTCAACGATCCCACGGAAAACTCACGGCCGGTGTAGTTCAAATACACATAGCACTCGTCCGACATCACCCAGATGCCCCGCTCTGAAGCGAAGCGCACGACTTCGGTCATGTCCTCAGGCGACATAACCGCGCCGGATGGATTTGAAGGCGAGTTCAGGATAATGAGCTTCGTTCGCGGCGTGACCAGCCGCGAAACCATATCGGCGGTGACACGGAAGCCGTCGTTTTCGTCGCCTTCGAGCAATACACAATTTCCGCCGGCGTATCGAACAATGTCCTTAAACGAAACCCAATAGGGAACCGGCAGAATGACTTCGTCCCCATGATCGACCAGCACTTGCATCGCATTGAACAGCACATGCTTTCCGCCCACCGAGGCCATCGTTTCTTCGCGCTTGTAGCGGGAGCCGAAGTCCTGGGCGTGACGCTGAATGATCGCATCCTTTAATTCGACTGTGCCGCCGACCGCCGTGTAGCGCGTGAAGTTGGCGTTAATCGCCGCAATCGCAGCATCCTTAATATGCTGCGGAGTCGAAAAATGCGGCTCGCCAACGGTCCAGTCCACCACATCCACTCCGCTTTGGCGCAACTTGTCAGCTTCTGCCGCTACGGCCATTGTGGCCGAAACTTCAATGCGGTTGATGCGATCGGTCAATTTCAACGCTACAGGTGCTGCGGTCACTGTACTCATGCTCTCCCTACCTTTGTTTTTCGATTCGAAAGCTTGTATGCGGGATCAAGTTTTTCCTTGAGCCGCTGCTCAACGAGTTCCGGCACGAGCTTGCTGACGTCTCCGCCGAGCCGTGCAACTTCGCGCACCAGGCGCGAGCTGAGATACGAATATTTCTCTGCTGGCATCATAAATACCGTCTCAAGCTCCGGCCGCAGCTTGCGATTCATGAGTGCCATCTGCAGCTCATATTCGTAGTCACTGAGAGCCCGAATGCCCCGCAAAACAGCGCTGGCTTTGACCTTCGCGGCGTAATCAACTGTGAGACCGTCGAAGGTATCCACGCGGACGTTCTTGAATTCTTCCGTCAAATCTTCCAGCATCTTGCGTCGCTCGCCCACCGTGAATAACGGACTTTTGTCCGGGTTCCGCAAAATCGCCACCATCAGCTCGTCGAAGATCTTGCTGCCTCGCTCGATCAGGTCCAAATGCCCGTTCGTCGGCGGATCAAAGGACCCGGGATAGATGGCGGTAACTTTCTTCAATAAGCCTCAGTTTGAAAGGGCACGACTTTAGTCGTGCCGCTCGTTTTCCTCAATTCTGTCATTCCAAGCGAAGCATCATCTTTCGGAAAGTGAAAGATCATGCACATTCGAGGAACCTGCTTTTGTTATCCGCATTGAAAAGCTGGTGTGATATATCGATTTTAGTGGGCTGGAGTAAAGAATGGCAACGCGGATATCTGTGTCCATCTGGGATTCCTATAAATGACCAGAGGACACAGATTCGCGTAGAAGGAGAACTCACCGTCTCGGCGCCGGCTTCCCTTCCGTGCCCGTCGGCATGGCTGTAACTTTCGAGCTTTGTCCCGCCGCTGCCCCTTGGGCTGCGCCCTGCGCCTGCGCCGCAGGTTGCGCGGAAACTAAGCCGAGCGCCTTGCGAACTTCGGCTTCCAGGCGCGCCATCACATCCTTATTGTCTTTCAGGAATTGCCGGGCATTCTCGCGGCCTTGGCCAATGCGTTCGCCCTTGTAGCTGAACCACGAACCGGATTTTTCGAGAATGTTCTGGTTCACTGCTAGATCAAGCAGATCGCCTTCCCGCGAAATCCCTTCCCCATACATAATGTCGAACTCGGCGTCGCGGAAAGGCGCGGCGACTTTGTTCTTTACGATTTTGACCTTGGTGCGGGAGCCGGTAACTACGTCCCCTTCTTTGATCGCAGCAATGCGGCGAATGTCGACGCGAACGGAAGCATAGAACTTAAGGGCGCGGCCGCCCGTCGTGGTTTCGGGATTGCCGAACATGACACCGATCTTTTCGCGGATCTGATTAATGAAGATGAGGCAGGTGCGCGATTTTGAGACGGTTCCCGTCAGCTTGCGGAGCGCCTGCGACATCAGCCGCGCTTGCAGGCCCATGTGACTGTCGCCCATTTCGCCGTCGAGTTCGGCCTTCGGAACCAGCGCAGCAACAGAGTCCACCACGAGGACATCGATTGCGCCCGAGCGGACCAACTGCTCCGTGATCTCAAGCGCCTGCTCGCCATAATCCGGCTGCGAGACCAGAAGATTGTCGACATCGACGCCGAGCTTTTTCGCATAAGTAGGATCGAGCGCGTGTTCCGCGTCCACGAAGGCCGCCATGCCACCGGCTTTTTGCGCCTCGGCAATAATTTGAAGCGTAATCGTTGTTTTGCCCGACGACTCAGGCCCGAAGATCTCGACCACGCGGCCTCGCGGAACGCCGCCAACGCCGAGTGCGGCGTCAAATGAAATTGCGCCGGTCGAGATCACGGAAATCGGGACAATCGCCTCCTTCGACCCCAACCGCATGATTGAGCCCTTGCCAAACTGTTTTTCGATCTGCGCAAATGCCAAGTCAATCGCCCGGCTCCGCTCGTCGGCCATGAAGAATTCTCCTGAGAGTAGGCGGGGGTGCTCCGCCTGAATGGTTGAACTGGCTGGAGTATATCGTGTATTGCAAGCGAAGAAAAGGCGAATTTCAACAGCATTTGTGCCAGAGTTCCCAAAAGAGAACGGCCAAACCTTTTTCGCCGTAGAGTACGTCCGCTCTGAGATGCTGAAATTGCGTCATCCTGATCGAGGCCCGTTCTTCAGAGGGACCGAAGTATGCGGCGCGCACCACCAATCATCCGTCCACGCCAGATCCCTCGCCCCGATGGTGAAAGCGCGTGGCATCGGAATGACGTCTCTTAAACATCCAACATGCCAGACTCTGTGAATCTCCGTGCGAATTTCCTCGTACTTGGCCGTGCTACAATGAGCCACTCTTGAAGTTTTCTCCGAAGCAGTAGGTTCCCGCGCAACCGAACAGAACCGTGGCACCGAATCCTCCCAAAACCATTACCTACGCCGACGCAGGCGTGAACATCGACCAGGCGAATCGCACCAAGCAGCGCATCAAGTACCTGGCGCACAAGACCTTCAACAAAGGTGTGCTCAGCGAAATCGGCGGCTTCGGCGGCCTTTTCGCGATTGACAAGACGAAGTACATCGATCCCATTCTTGTCTCGAGCGTGGATGGCGTCGGCACAAAGCTCAAACTCGCTTTCGAGATGAGCGTCCACCACACCGTCGGGGCCGATCTGGTGAATCATTGCGTGAATGACATCGCGGTGCAAGGCGCGGCGCCAATGTTCTTCATGGACTACCTCGCCGTTGGCAAACTCGATCGCGCCATTGCGGAAAAAGTGATTGAAGGCCTAGCCGAAGCCTGCAAGCACAACGGCTGCGCGCTGATTGGCGGCGAGACCGCGGAGATGCCCGGCTTTTATCCCGAAGGCGAATATGACCTTGCCGGATTCATCGTTGGCGTAGTCGAGCGCGACAGGATCATTACCGGCAAAACAGTCGAGCCAGGCGACATTATTCTTGGACTTCCCTCAACTGGCCTGCATACAAATGGATATTCGCTCGCCCGCAAGCTTTTGTTCGAAGTTGCGAAATATGAGCCGGAGACGTACGTCAACGAACTCAAAGGCAAGGTCGGCAATGAGCTGATGCAAACTCACCGCAGCTATTGGCCGATCATCAAGAAGCTCGTCGCCGCTGATTGCGTCTCAGCGATGGCGCACGTCACGGGCGGCGGTATAACAGAAAACCTGCCGCGCGTGCTGCCGCGGGGGACAGCTGCCGTGATTGAATACGGCGCATGGCCGGTGCTCCCGATTTTTACTCACCTTCAATACCTCGGGAATGTGCCGCAGGATGACATGATGCGCACGTTCAATATGGGCATTGGCATGTTGATCGTGGTGCCTTCGAAAAAATTCAAGAAGGCGGAAGGCGTTCTCGATCGCGCCAGTGAAAAATACTACGCCGTCGGACGCATCGTGAAGGGCGAGCGCAAGGTCAGTTACAGCTGACCCATCCAGACACACCAGCATTCTCGCCGGCTGTCCGCGCCTTGTATTGAAGATGTGTCGACGGCTAGGCCGTGCGGATAACTTCAGACCGGTGGGAAAAGTAGACAGTTTTGTTTGAGAGGGGATGGGGCCTTGCGGCCCCGTTTCCTCACAACGCGGCCAGTATTTGATTCAGCAGAGTCTGCAACTGCGTCAAAAGCGAACTCAGCGCGCCGCCACCATTCAGTAGGTTCGCGACATCGCACAGCAGGTTCCCGAGAAGATTGCCGGCACCGGGTACCGCTGTGATATTGAGCACGACCTGATTCAGGTGCACCGTGAGCCCAAGAAGGTTCAGGTCCAAAGGCCCGAGTACAAGATTCAGAATTTGGCAGTTGGGGTCAATTCCAGCAACAGGCATAGTGACGGCCTGACCCGCAATGCTATTCACCGTTCCATCAACCTTCGTCAATGTGCCATTCAAAAGGCCTTGAGCTACCAGTTGATTTTTTACGATGGCGAAGCTTGTAATCGTCACCACTCCACTGAACGCGTCTCCTGCAGCATCGGTACCCTGCACAAACGAATTCGCAGTATGCCGAGCTCTATGAGATTGCGGCTGTGCTACCGCACTCGTCGAAGCCATCGTTAGCATGAAAAACGACAGAAGAGCAACAATTGTGGTGATACGTAGTTTTAGACTTGCGTGGTTCATTGGTTTAATTCTCCTGATTATTTTGGCTGGATCGTGCGTTTACAAAGAGTTCTACGGGCGAGAGGACACGTAAGAACTAGGAAGGGCCCACGCAGGGAACCCGCAAACTTCGTTTTCTGATGCCGACCCGGAAAGCTGAGGTTGCGAGGACTTGTGTACTGACGCGTTTTTCGCGAGTCACTCAAATTCAACCGAAGTCTCGGCCCAGGTGAAACGTCGTCTTGGTTCGATATCGCACCAACCCAGCGCTATGATGGAGCACGCCTGCTCAGATCAGCGTTGTTGGAAAGACTCAGGCGAGAATGGAAGCGAGTTGCCGATTGAGCTTAGCGTGGCAACATGTCTCGATTGTGAATTGATGTTAGGACCGAGTTGCTCAGCAGAGAGGCGGAGAATCGCATGCAGAAAAATGCTGTCGAGACGATCGCTCTAACATTTGTTGTTCTACTTATCTTTTCTGGCGCAGTGCCACACGCGCGTGCGCAAAACACCAGCAATCCGGACCCAAGCAATCCGTATCCAACCATGGCCCCGCTAAGCGCGTATCTGATGCCTCAGAACTCGGAAGTCGCACTCGCTCGCAGCGCCGCTCCCAAGTCAATTTCCTACGGGGCCGAAGTGATGGCGTTGGGACACGACGGATATACCACCGCCGCAAAGGGCACCAACGGTTTTCTCTGCATCGTCGAGCGGTCGTGGGGAGCCGCGACAACTGAGAAGTTCTTTTGGAATTCCAAAATCCGCGCGCCTATTTGTTTCAATGCCGCAGCAGCACGAACTTTTGCGCCGATTTATCTGATGAAGACCAGGCTGGTGCTGGCGGCGAAATCGAAGGCGGAAATCGTTCAAGCGACTGACTCCGCATTCGAGAGTAAGCAACTCCCGGCGCTTGAGCCTGGCGCAATGTGCTACATGCTCTCGAAGCAGCAATACCTGAACGACCAAGGCAAGAACTGGCATCCTCACCTGATGTTTTTCGTCTCGGGCGACGTCGGCAAAAGCTGGGGAGCCGATCTGCCGGGCTCACCTGTGATTTCGGCCAATGACCCTGAAGAACGCGTGACGATTTTTATGCTCTGGGTCAGCAAGTGGTCCGATGGAACGCCGGCTCCGATGATGGCGAAGTAAGGAACGATTGATTCGCGTCACCCTTTACAAAAGCGCAAGGTGGCAGCCCCAGTTGCGTTGCGGTGAAAAGGCCAGCCCGCCAGATCAGAAGTATTAGACTTGAACGCTGCTCGTGCATTTATATTTACGGAGAATACGATGGCGCTTGATGACGAGATTGGTGAGAAACGAAAAGAGATCCGAACCGATGGATATCCCGTGTCGATTGGGGAATGGATCAGCTTGTATCAGAATAACGAGATTGACATCCATCCGGAGTTCCAGCGGTTCTTTCGATGGACAGCGGCGCAGAAGACTAACCTGATCGAGTCCATCCTCCTCGGGATTCCGATACCACCGATTTTCGTGAGCCAACGCAAGGATGGAGTATGGGACGTGGTCGATGGTCTGCAGCGACTCTCTACGATTTACCAATTTCTCGGCATCCTGAAAGACGAAGATGGAAAACTTATTGATCCTCTCGTGCTCGAATCCACAAAGTACCTCCCATCTCTTGGAGGCAAGCGATGGGAAGACTTAACCTTTGTGACGAACTCGCTATCGCCCGAGAGTCGCCTGCTAATTAAACGATCAAAAATCGAGGCCAGCATTATTTTGCGCGAGAGTGATGCCACGGCGAAGTATGACCTTTTCCAGCGTCTGAACACGGGAGGCTCGCAGCTTAGTCCTCAGGAAGTTCGTAACTGCATTCTCGTAATGCTGAATCGAGACCTTTACTGGTGGCTTCGGGCCTTGGCTAACCACAAATCGTTTGTGAGTTGCACCGCTCTCAGCGAGCATCCGGTCCAGGAAGCTTATGACATCGAGTTGGTCCTACGATTCGTCATCTTTTCACGAATTGCCTTAGAAGATGTAGCCCAGGTCGGGGACGTCGGAGTCTTTTTAACCGAACGCATGCGCAAAATCGCCAGCGATGCAACATTTAGCCAAGCGGTTTACGAGAACTCGTTCAAGAGCACGTTCGACATGTTAGATCGAACCGTTGGATCGGACGCATTCAAACGTTACGACGTTGACAAAAAGAAGCACGCGGGGGGGTTCCTGTTATCGCAGTATGAAGTGGTGGCGTTCGGCTTGGGTTACAACATTGACAACCCTGTCACCGAAACCAATATTCCGGAAATCATATCTTCTATATGGTCGACCGCGGATTACACCAAGTGGTCAGGTGCGGGGATGACCGCGACAAGAAGGCTGCCGAAGCTAATTCCGCTCGGGCGTAAGCTGTTTGCGAAGTGAGAATCAGGACTACAGAACAACTCGTTGACGCTATGTCGGCCGAGATCAGCTGGCGGCGGAAGGAGCTTACAGATCTGCGGTATCTCGTCCAGCAGGCTGTTGGACACACTCGTCAACGCGTAATGACGCGGGCCGGGGTCGCGCTTCTGTATGCTCATTGGGAGGGCTTCATTAAAGCGGCAGCCGAAATATATCTGGAATTTGTTTGTATGCAGCGCTGCAAGAACTCGGAGTTAGCTGCGAGCATGCTCGCCATAATGGTCAGGTCAAAGTTGCATGCCGCTCACGCATCCAAGAAGATCGCGGCGCATCTGGAACTTGTAGATTTCTTTCGTGAGCAAATGGAGGAGCGAAGTACGCTCCCCCACAAGAACGTTATACGCACGGACGCAAATGTTTCCTCGACAGTCTTGTTAGAGATACTAGGCACTTTGGGCCTTGATAGCGACCAGTATGAAGCGAAGGCTCACATGATAGACAACCAACTTCTTGCGAAGCGAAACCACATTGCCCATGGCAGCGACTTGGATGTGGACGGAAATGACTACCTACGCCTACACGAAGAAATGCTGTCTCTAATGGACCTGCTTCGAAACCAGATCGAGAACGCTGCGATAATGAAACAATACCTTGCGCCGGTAATCCCGATTGTGCGATGACCTTACTGCAGCCTACTCCACCTTTCGCAGTTTTCGAAAGGCTGGCGGGTGGCCCATTCAAGCCTGACGTTGGCTTGACTGGGGATGTCCATACGTCACAGACATCAACTGAGAGTCAGCGACCTACCGCCACTTGCGCTCAAAACAGTGACAGCAACAGCTCGCGCTCGTTCAATGCCTGAAGGAGCCTGTCGAGCAGCATGCGTACTCGATTCGTATCCCGCTCTTCGGCAACGGCCTTGCACAACTCGCGTACTTCGGAAGTAATCGCGGATTCCATCGTTCCTCCTACGCGGCGCGCTAAAGAGACAAACCCCGGAAGACGCTAACAGTTGCTGCCAAAATTCAAGGCTTAACTGTGATGGGTGACTGTGATGTGCAATCGTGACGGGATTGCAATTTGTTACCGTCCTCGACTCCCCATTCCAGAGAAAGTCCCGCCCACACTGGCCCCTCTAGGTGCTCAATTTAAGATCATCAGATCACCAGACCAGCCCGATCCTGCGATCTTCTTCCCACTTTTTACTTTTCTGGTTCTTGGCACGTTCGGTTCGGGGCCGAACGATGACCTGGGGCAACGCCCTGAACAGAACTTTTATATCGGAGAAGAGTGTCCGACCACTGTAGCGCTGCAAGGTGCCGGTTTTTAAAACATCCGATCACCAGATGATCCGATCAACCGATGTTCCTTCCCACTTATTACTATTCTGATTCTTGCGGTGTTCGGTTCGAGATCACCCGATGATTCCGCTCGTCAGATCTCCCTCGATAGCATTTCGAATATGCGATCGAAGTCGGCCAGGCTTTCGTAGCGGATCACAACCTGCCCCTTATTTCCCTGATATGCGAGCACCCGCACTCGCATTCCCAGGGCCTCTCGAAGCCGCCGCTCTGCGTCCCGCACATTGGGATCGAGCGCCTTTTGTTTGGGAGGTTCAGGAGCGTTCAGTTCGGGATTAACGATGCGATCCACCTGCAATTTCAGGTGCCTCACCGTTAAGTTTCCGTCCGCCGCCGAACGTGCCATCAGCTCGATCGCGCTAGGGGTCGTGTGAGGCAGTGCCTCGAGCAGCACGCGCGCCTCACTGAAGCCGAGCCTCCCTTCACCAACAAGGTCGAGCACACCTTGCGGCAGTTTTAGCAGGCGCATGTAGTTCGCGACCGACTCGCGCGAAGAGCCGACTCGCTTTGCGATCTGCTCCTGCGTCAGGTTGAATTCGCGGCTCAGGCGGGCGAAGGCTTGCGCCTGCTCCAGGCAATTTAGATCCTGGCGCTGCAGGTTTTCGACGATGGTCATTTCCGCGGCCTGTTCATTGCCGAGTGGCCGAACAATAGCTGGAACGGACGTCTTGCCGGCCAGCTTCGAGGCGCGGCATCGGCGTTCGCCGAGGACGAGAACGTAGCGGCCATCACTGCCGGGACGTACGACTACTGGCTGCGCTAGCCCGTTCGCCTTAATTGACTCCGCTAATTCTTTGAGCGCCGCTTCATCGAACGTCTTCCGCGTCTGATATGGATTCTCGTCGATCAGATCAAGCGGGATCTGCTCGATGATGTCGGCGGGATGCCCCGCTTCTCGCTGCTTTTGCGAGAAATGGGAACTGGCATGGATTTCAGCAATTTCTGCTCCGTGAGAATCCGTAGGGGTCGTGTACTCCTGATCTGGTGCAACGACGGGAGCTGCCGATCCCGAAACCACAGGCGGCGTAGTTGCAGTTGGAATCACAATCGGCGATGGCACGGACGGACCATGTGGCTCGGAAGTTGCTGTCCGAGGCGGATTCGCGGGAACCGGAGGCGAAACAACTCGCGGTCCCGACGGCAAAAGCGAATCCAATCCGCGACCCAACGCACGCCGCTTCTCTGCTGGCTTGTGTTCTTCAATCGCCGCCATTTGAAGCCCTCCAAATATATCGTTATACGATATTATCGTGTTTAGTACACATCGATGCCGGTCGTTCGTCCTTGGTCGCTGGCACAGTCGGGAAGGGCACGACTTCAGTCGTGCCGAACCAGAATCTCGCAAATCTCGCGGCTTTAGCCGCTGAGGTTTTGGCCAATGACCAACGACGAACGACCAACGACAGCCTTATTTCAAACCAATCGTCACCAGCTTGTTCCGATCACGCCAGCGCCGCCAACGCGGAGTGCTCGCTTGGTTCTCTGCTCCGGCCGCTACCTGCTGCACGACAACTTCCTCTTCCTTCTTCGGCTCCGGAAAAGCGACAAATCCTGGGACATGCTTGGGAATAATTTCTTTCGCGAGCTGAATGTAGCTTTCCGCACCGCGAGATTTTGGATCATATAAAAGCACCGGCTTGCCATGGCTTGGCGCTTCTGCCAAACGAACGTTACGCGGGATTGTCGTCGTGAACAGCTTGTCGCCGAAAAACTTCTTCAGCTCGGCCGTGACTTGCTGCGAGAGGTTGGTCCGATCATCGAACATCGTCAGCAGAACGCCTTCAATTTCGATCTTGGGATTGAAGGCACCGCGAATTCGCTCGATTGTGTCGAGCAGCTCCGAAATTCCCTCGAGCGCGAAATATTCCGCCTGCATGGTTATGAGAACCGAATCGGCTGCGACCAAGGAGTTCAGCGTGAGCAAATCCAGAGCTGGCGGGCAATCAATAATGATGAAGTTGAATTTCTCGCCCAGCGGCGTAAGCGCGTCGCGCAGTTTGAATTCCCGGCCTTCGGCATCGATCAGCTCGAAATTGACGCCGACCAGGTTCTTGTGCGCAGGAATAACGAAAAGATGGTCGAGCTCGGTCTTCTGCAAAGAAGAGAGCGCGTCGCACTCTCCCATCAGCAATTTATAAGTGCTGTTTCGGTCGGCGTCTTTGCCAAGGCCAACACCGCTGGTGGCATTGGCTTGTGCGTCACAATCGACGAGCAGGGTGTTCAGCTTGGTTGAAGCGATCGAGGCGGCAAGATTAATGGCAGTCGTAGTCTTCCCGACGCCGCCCTTCTGATTGGCGACAGCAATAATTCGGGCCATTTAGTTTTTGGGAGATACCAGAGGCTTGAGCGCAGCATAGTTCGAAATGCTGTCGTTTGCAATGCCGAATTCATGTGCAGGCACTAAAGAATCATTTCGGCTTGGAAATACAGGAGAACTGCGCGGTTTCAAGCTTGGTTTCCACACCCGCGATGTTCCACGTGGAACAAAATCGCTCAACAGAAAACTTTGGCAATTTCCTCAAAATGTTCCACGTGGAACAGTCGAAAACCAGTTCTACTTAGTGCCTGTTAGCAACACGCGACTGCGGGAATTTGGAACCGCGACAGGAAATTGCCACTTCACTTCCGGCAAAAGCGCTCGGGCCTGTTCAACTTGAACTGAGCCAATCAGAATGGCAATTCGGCCCTTCGGTTTTGTAAGGGAGTGGGCAATTGGCAGAACGCGTTCAAAGGTTTCGACCGCGCGAAGGGTCACGAGATCCGCGTGAGCCGGGATTCGCTCTGCGCGTTCGGTCCGAACTGAAACTGATTTTAGTTCTAAGGTTCTCACAACTTCACGGAGGAAAGTTGCCTTGCGATGGTTTGATTCGACAAGCGTAAAATCGAGCCGCTCTGCCCAGAGTTTGATTGGCAAGCCAGGGAAGCCTGGGCCAGAGCCAATGTCGATCGCGCTCTGGGTTGAATCTCCGTCGGGGAAAAGCTGATGTGCTGCGAACAAAGATTCACCGAAGTGGCGCGTGATGATTTCTTCTGGATCGCGCACCGCGGTCAGATTCATTTTTGAATTCCACTTCAGGAGCAGATCGAGATAAGTTTTGATCGAGGTAAGATGTTTACTACCGAGTAATCTCGACGGAATGAATGGTGCCAACAGTTCCGCGATGCGTTCCGGCGTCATTGAGCTTGCACTCCAGAACACCGCATGATCACGAGAATCAAAATCGTTAATAAGTGCCAGGGAACCAACATGATAAATAGGTGGGAAGAATCCTTACTCCCCAGTCTTATTTAAAGTGAATTTATGTCACTTTAGGTTATCAAGTGGTAAATACCACGCTACTACTTTGCCCAAGCGAGCCCGTCGGCGCTCTTGCCAGCATCGATCGATTTTACTTTCCAATCAGCCAAGCTAATGGCAGCCACTTTTTGACTCTGATCACACGAAACATATGCGACCTGACCATCGGGCCGAATCAGTACTTCCTGCGGCGCAGCAGGCACGTTGATCGTTTTCGCCACCTTCAAGTTCGCCAAATCGATTACGGCGACGCCATTTGCATTCGGCATGGCGATCAGCAGCCATTTGCCATCGGGAGTCGATGCGCTGCCGTAGCCTTCGCCGGGCAGATCGATCCAACGGTCAACCTTATTAGTATTCGCATCGATGACTGCCAAGCGCGGCTTCTCAGTGTCTGAAGTAAAAACCCACCGACTGTCGGGCGAAACAGATATGCGCTGCACATGGTTCGCAACCGGAATTACAGTGATCGTTTTTCGCGCAGCCATATCGAGGACCGAAACCGAGCCTGGGCCCACGTTCGCGGTATAGCCGCGGCGGCCATCTGGGCTGATGGCGAGCATATGCGACTCTTTCGCGCCGGTGGGAAGCTTGCCGATAATCTTGAAGGTGTGCGGATCGATGAGGGTTATGGCCTTGTCGAGTTCAGTTGTTACGTATAAAAGTCCGTCCTTCGGGCCAAAGATGGGACAATGCGGCCGCACGCCGCGTCCGAAATCTATCGTATGGATGATACGTTTTTGAGTCAGGTCGATGACGTCGAGTGTGCTTCCATCCGTTCCCGGCTGGCCCACGCCGGAGTTACCGTAAATTGGCACGAAGGCGAGTTTGCCGTCAGGAGATGCGATCACTTCGTGCCCGGTGATGCCGGTTTCAGTAATGGTCGCGATCTGCCGCGCCGATGCCGGATCAATGATTCCGAGCGTGTGTTCGCCTTTGTTGGCAACCAGAAGCAGGCCGGACTGCGGAGCCGATGCAAAGAGCGAAATGCCAGCGAGAGAAATCCCAATTACTGCCGCTAATGACAGCAGAGCTCGATCCATGAAAGTTGCTCCTTGTAGTTCTGTCGAGACGTCCTCAACAGCGCGGCGCAATTATTTCACAGACGCGGCGGTGCGGATGGACTTCGATTCGTCGGCCAGCATTTCAGCTGAGACGGCCTGATGCGATTCGATCCACGCGGGAGCGACTTCCCGCTCCTCATCGGGCCGGTTCATGGCGAAGGCTGCCACGACTTGCTTCTGACGGAGCCACCAAGCGCTGAAGCTTTTTGTCGAAACATCGCCGCGATGGATGATCTGCTCTGCGCCGGACGAGTCGCCCCAATATTCATAGGAGAGGTCGAAAACGTCGGAGAAGAAATAAGGCACGTGCTTGAATGGAGCCTTCTCGCCCATCAGTGACCGAGCGCAATACTGCCCCTGGCTTACCGCATTATCCCAATGCTCGACGCGACGCCGCTTTCCGAAGACGACGTCTTGATAGTTGGCCACATCGCCTGCAGCGAACACATCCGCGTCGCCGGTCTGCAGGTACTCGTTCACGAGAACACCGTTGTCGATTTCGAGACCGCTTTCAGAGAGGAAGTCGGTGACAGGCTCAACCCCAATGCCGGCAACCACCAAATCGCACCCCACAGATTGACCGTCTTCGAGCATCGCTGAGCTCACAGCTGCATTGCCGCGGAGCTCTCTTACAGAAGTCGATTTCACTAGGCGAACTCCGCGCGACGTGTAGTAACTCTCAAAGAATTTCGACATCTCAGGCGAGAAGAAACGCTTCCAGATGCGCTCTTCATTCAGCACCATGGTGACTGAAATTTGTTTTTGCGCGAGAACGGCGGCTACTTCCATCCCGATAAATCCGCCGCCGATGACCAGGGCCTGCTTCGCGGCACTAGCCGCGTTGCGAATGGCTTTCGAGTCGCTCAGGCTACGGAGGTAAAAAACATTACGAAGATTCGCACCGGGAACCTTCAACGTCCGCGGACTGGCGCCGGTCGCGATGACCAACCTTTCAAATGCGAGTCCACCGCCGCCATCAAGCTCCAGGCGCTTGCCTTTGAGATCGACGCGGGTAACCTTGCATTCGACCCGCAGCTCAATTCCATGCTGCCGGTAGAAATCTTCGGCGTTGATGCGGATGGATTCTTCACTGTCTTTGCCGGCGAGGAAACCCTTCGAAAGCGGCGGGCGTTCGTAGGGAACGGCGTTGTCTGCGGAAAGAATTGTCAGCTGGCCTTGGGTCAACCCGAGCTCAACCAGTTGTTTGGCAGCATAGCCGGCTACCATCCCGCCTCCAAGAATTACGAACTTCGATTGATTCATGTTTGCTCCGACACTTAGACGCGCAATCGCTGATACGCGCCTTTGGGTTTCTGTGGTGAGAGAAAGCCTCTACCACAGAGAGCCCGAAGCCGCGCAGAGGTTACACCAGAGCTGCAACTTGCCTTCCGGCCACGCCGTCGGGAAATCACACTTATGGAGGGCAGTCGATCTGATTATCGAAAGTGTCAGAGCAGAGCAAATCAGCGCGCCGGATCGAACTCGGTCTTATATGCCTGCCAGCGGTCGCGAATTCCAGCCATGATTGATTGATACTCGGGGTCGCTGCGCAAGCTGTCGTAGTTCTTGTCGCGCTCGAACCAGGGATAGTTGACGTCGCCGAGTTCTGCGGTTCGCTTCAGCCATTCGAGTGCTTGCTTCTTTTCTCCAAGCAAGGCATACATTCCGCCGAGCCAATACGCCTCATCCCCATCAATTACTTGCTCAGGCCGATAGCGAAAGAGCCTGGGATCTATTTTCGCCCGCTCATTTCGAGAGGCAAACACAAACGCTGCGTAAAGTCGCGCGGCATCGTCGGTGGAGTTGGTGGCTAGTTGCAGTGCCCGATCTAAAACCGATTCCGCCTCGTCTGCTTTTCCTTCGTAATAAAGTATGTTGCCGAGGTGCGCCAGCGCTTTAAATTGGTCCGGTGTCTTGGCCGTTGCCTCCCGCATTTCCTGCTCGGCCTCGGGAGCGCGCCCTGAGTATAAGAGCATTCGGGCGTGCATCCAGTGACTACGAGGAGGCAGCGGATTCAGTTCAACCACGCGCCGATAACCTTGCTCCGCGAGTTCGTTCAGGCCGGCATAGTAATAGGCATAAGCAAGCAGGTCCCATGCATACACATCGTTCGGTGCTAATAGGGTAGCCTGCCTCAGCGTGTTTATCGCGTCACGCTCACGCCCTCCTTCGGCGTATGCGGCTCCGAGCGCACTCATTCCTTCTACTGATCGCGGATTAATTCCCAGCGCCTTCTGAGCGGCGGCTTCACCGCGCTTCAGGTTAGCCGCACTGTCAGCCACAAAGTTTGCGGACTGAAACATGTACAGTTTGGCGAGCAGCGCGTAAGCTTCAGCGAAGTTGTTATCCAGTGAGATGGCATGCAGCAGCAGCCGTTCGCCGTTTTCAAGGTTGCTCAAATTTGAGTCAACTGCATATTCGTTCGAATAAAAACGCACCTGCAAGTAGTCGTCATATGCTTCCACGTTCGTTGTGGCGGGGCGTTCCATGGATTGTTCTTCAGCTGGAGAAATTTCGATTTGCAGACCTGTTACCACCTTGCCGGCGATTTCGTCTTCGAAGCTCAGAATATCCGCACTGCGCAGGTCGTACCGTTGTGACCATTTGGTGTTTCCCGTGCTGCCGTCGATGAGCTGAACGGTGACGCGAGTCACGCCGGAAGCCTTTTGGTATGTACCTTCAAGGATGCTTTGGACGCCTAATGTTTTCGCCACTTCCGCCGGATCGGGAGTTTCTTTTGCATATTTCAAGACTGATGTCGTCGGGCGCACGGCTAGATTTTGCAATGAAGTAAGGCGGCTGATGATCGCGTCAGTAATTCCAATTGCCCAACTGTCGCTCTCTGAAGCCGAAATATCGTGAAAGGGAAGAACGGCAATGGTTTCGAGCGAAGGCTTTGTAGCGAGGGCATTAGTTGTTGGCTGTGCCGGGTGGGAGGGAAATATGTAATTGCGCGCAAGGATGGCGCCGGAAATTACGATGAGTAGTGCCGCCAAAGTTAGGATCACAGGCAAGCGATGACGGCGCAACCACGAGCCTTCTTTTGGAACCGCAGTGGCTACGGAGATCCGCTGTGAATCGCTGTCGCGCTTCAGCCGCTTCAGGTCGGCTTTTAAATCGGTCGCTGACTGATACCGAATGTCACGATCTTTTTCGAGCGCCTTGCTGATTACGTCTTCAAGTTTGGGCGGAAGATCGGGATTCAGCCGCACCGGAGGAACCGGGGCTTTATTAAGTACCGAATCGAAGATTGCGCCGGAAGTTTCACCGCGAAAAGGAAGCGTGCCGGTTGCCATTTCGTAAAGCACCACTCCAAACGAGAACAGGTCGGTGCGGCCGTCGAGTTCCTTGCCTCTGACCTGCTCGGGCGACATATAGGCAACTGTGCCAACGGTGCTACCCGGGCTGGTCAGGTGCTCTTCGGCAACCGCGGTTGCAGTGGCATCAAGGCCTATGGCGGCGGGCTCGCGGCTGGTTACTTTGGCCAAGCCGAAGTCGAGAATCTTCGCGTGGCCTCGCTTCGTAATAAAGATATTGGCCGGCTTAATGTCTCGATGGACGATGCCTTGCGCGTGGGCCGCGTCAAGCGCGTCGGCGACTTCAATGCCAAGATCGAGCACGCGATCGAGCTCCAGCGGACGATTGCCGATGACGTGCTTGAGGGTCGTGCCATCGAGAAATTCCATGGCAATGAAAGCCTGGCCGTCTTCTTCACCTATGTCGTAGATGGTGCAGATGTTGGGATGGTTCAAGGCAGAAGCGGCTTTCGCCTCTCGCCGAAAGCGGGTTAACGCTTGTGGATCGCGGGCGACGTCGTCAGGTAGAAATTTTAGGGCGACGAAACGATCGAGCCGCGTGTCTTCCGCCTTGTAAACAACTCCCATGCCGCCGCCACCGAGCTTCTCAAGGATCCGGTAATGCGAGACAGTTTGGCCGTTATGTTTGGAGGGACTAGACACTTGGCGTGATGTTATGAGTTGGCGTGAGCGGAGTCAAACAAAGGTGCGGGCTGGCCAAGAGCATTGAGATTGGATCTGCGAAGAGTGCTACGCGAAGTTCATTGGGAATGATTTTTTCTGGTCGGCGTGTTCGGAACTAACTTGAGTTGAGCGCGGTTTCCACACGGGTCGGGACGCCCGTCCCCCTCTGGCACTCAAGCCAAGGCTAGCGACGTCTTTGGCCGACCGCGGGTTTGTAGTCCTTGGGATAGAGCACCACGGACCGTCGCATGCCCTCGCCGGCGCTTTCGGTCAAGAGATCCTGTTCATCTCGCAGTGCCAAGTGCAAAATGCGGCGCTCGCGCGAAGACATGGGAGCGAAATGATAAGGACTTCCTGTTTCCCGGACCTTATCCGCGGCGACGCGAGCGGATAAGCGCAGTTCTTCCAGACGGGCCTTGCGATGGCCCATGCAGTCGAAGCTGATTTTTTCGTGCTCGTTGCCCGGGAGGTGAAGCATCTCCATGGCAAGCAGTTCGAGTGAGCGAAGCAGTTCCGCGCCGCGCTCGAGCAAGAGAGACGCATCCGGGCCGGCGAATTCGACGAGAATATCGGGGCGTTCCCAATCGCGGTCATCAGCGATTTGCGGATCAACAATGATTCGATACTTGACCTTGAGGCCGGCGTGCTTCACCACGCCGTTCAGGAATCCATTGAGCTGGTTGGCAGATTGAACTTTATCCATAAAGAAGCTGTGAGCATTGGGCTACGAGCTATATGTAAGTGAGCCGGCGTTAAGAGTTCGCCTGCCCATACTCGCGCTCGCGGTTCAAGGCTTTTTATCTTTCTTTCTCGCTCTTTTCGCTGCGATCTCGCGCATTTCGCGACCGAGCTTAGTCTGGTTCATGACCCATTGCTGACCGATCATAATTATGTTGCTTTCGGCATAGTACAGGTTCAATCCGGCAGCAAGATTGTAAAAGATGAAGCCCATGAATGCGGGCATCATAATGTTCATCATGCGCTGCTGGGTGGGATCCATGCCAGCCTGCGGCATCATCTTCTGCATGATGAACATGCTGATGACCATAATGATGGGAAGAATCAAATAGGGATCGCGCGCTGAAAGGTCGTGTATCCAAAGCCAGTGCGCCTGGCGCAGGTCGATGACCGCGGGAAGCATCCGGTAATAGGCCCACAAAAACGGCAATTGCACGAGCATTGGCAGGCAGCCGCCGACCGGGTTCACGCCTTCGCGTTTGTATAGCTCGCCGATCTCCTTTTGCATGTCCTGCTTGCGCGGATCGCGCATGCTGTACTTTTTGTATTTTTCCTGGATGGCCTTCATCTGCGGCTGCACGCGCTGCATCTTGAGCGTGGATTTAATTTGCGAGATGCGCAGCGGAAACAGCGCCAGGGTGATGATCAGCGTCTGAAGAACGATGGACCAGCCCCAGTTGTGAACATATTGATTGGTCCAGCGCAGCCAGATGAAGAGTGGCCGCGCGATAAGGCTGAAATAACCGAAGTTCAGGGAGCTGCGCAGGTCTTTGTCAGCGCCGTTGATGGTGGGAACGGAAACTGCTTCGAGCACTTCGAGCGACTTTGGGCCTACGAACAGGCGTTCATTGGTTTCACCTGGCTGGCCGACAGCGGCACCGAGGGCGTCGGCCGGCTTGGTCTGATTGCTGCCGGCGCTGGAGGGGGCATCGACCGTGTTGCGGAGAGAAACTACGTTTTGATTCTCAGGATTATTGGGAATGAAAATGGCAGCAAAGTATTGGCTGCTCGCACCCGCCCAGTCAAAACTGCCGCGCAGTGTATTTCCGTTTGAAACCTTTTTGTACGAGAGATGCTCGGTCTTGCTGTTGTATTGATATTCGAATTGGCCGAGCCCATAAGCGTATACCGTGTTCTGGTCGCCAAACCCCGCGGGCCACGCAGGAAATGCGTAAACCGGATTTCCGTTCTGAAATACAGACGTTTGAACTTTTATGACGTAGCTCTTGTCAAATTGCAACGACTTTTTAACTACAAGGCCGCCGTCGGAATACTCGAACGTCAAAATGGTGGGGGTGGTTTTATCTCCGGTTTCAGAGGCAAGGTACAGCGCCGAATTGAGTTTGTTGCGAACGGATTCGTCGTAGGTATACAGCGAGAGCGGGTATCCGTATTTCGCGGCTGCTGTTTGATTCACAAGGTCGAGCGGATGACCCTCGTCGTCTTGATACTTCTTGAGAATCCACGACTTGGTCTGTGCGCCGCGGTTGCTGAATGTGATCCGGTAGAGATCATTCTCAATTACAGTTTCGGATTCGGATTGCGCTTCTTTGGTAGCTGCCGGTTGCGGCGCGGGTGCGTGCTTTTTGGACCTGGGCTGTACCGCCTGCTGCTGTGAAGTGGAGGGCGGCGGCGCCGGGGAACTTGGGGCTGGCGTCGACTGGGTGGGCTGGTTGGGACGAGCCGAGCTCTTTTGCTCTGGCCCGTATTTCTTCATGTACCACTGCGCGCCGAAAATAGCGATTGCCATGAGCAAGAACACCAGCAGGAATTTCTGCTCCATGCCGGGCTCGGATTGTGGACTCTTGTACTCTGGCATTGGCTAGTGGTTGCAAACGGCGGCGTGTCGAGAGTCGTGCGTCGTGGGTAGTGGGTCGTGGGTTCTGAAATTCGGCACCGGATCAAAACCACCCTTCGCAAATGGATTGCACCGGAGCAATCGCAACACTGCCATCATGCTTCCCCGCACAGCGCCGTGTTTTGCGATTGCTTCTGCGGCGTACTCAGAGCATGTCGGCACGTAGCGGCAGGCGGGCAGGAAAAAAGGCGAGATCAAGCGTTTGTATAAATGCAACGCGATAAGCAAAATCGCGCTCGGCAGCTCAGCGATGAGCTGAAGCCTGGAGCCTAAAGTGTGAGGCCGATTCGTCACTGCTGCTTGCTTTTCTCCATCGCTCTTGCGATCGTCTCGAATGCCTTCGCTACCTCGCCCTGTAAGTCTGAAAAATCCATTGTAAGTACAGATCGCTTGGGATTGATTACTACGTCAACAGCAAGGCCTGCTTCAAAGCCGTTCAATCGAACCGCTTCGCGCAAACGACGCTTGATTCGATTCCGCTGCACAGCCCCGCCCAGCGCTTTTCCTACTGTAAATCCAATACGCGGCCCGGCTGCTTCCTGTTCCTTCTGGCCGAGATAAAAGACAGTTATATGCGTCGCGAAGTGCCGTCGCCCCTGCTTGTAAACTCGTTCGAAGTCCGCGTGCCGCAACAAATGCCGGCTCTTCGGAAAACTTTTCTTTGCGGATTGCGGAGCGAGATCCGTCAACAATCGGCTCCAGTTTCAGGCTCAGGCGTTTAAGCCCCAGGGCTGATCAGTAATATGATTTTGCTAAAAGCCCGGGCGCGCTGAAGCCAAAAGCCGGCCTACTTTCGAAATCTTTATTCTCTAAACCTTTATTCTCTAAACCCGGGTTTAACGGAAACTCGTTTGCGGCCTTTTGCCCTGCGCCGCGAGATGACCTTCCGACCGCCCTGGGTCTTCATCCGCGTGCGGAAGCCGTGCGTCTTTGAACGGCGGCGGCGGTTCGGCTGGAATGTACGTTTCGGCATGAAAAGTCTTGCGCTCCTGTCCTCAGCAAATGCCTTGCCTGTATTTTGTTGAAGGAGAAGTATAAATGACGGCTTGCGGGGCCGTAAACCGCGAGGGGGTAGTATGTAGCGACGGGAAAAACGGCTTGCCGTTGAACAGAGGTATTGCATCTCAGCTTACGAATCTAATTTGGACAGTCAATTCCAGCGAATCAGGCTTAACGGCCTTTGCGCGAATAATTTTTATGTCGTTCTCACGAACGCTTTCGATAAACGAAAGGATGTATTGCCGGTGGATGGCCCAGCTTTGACTCTGGCGAACAATACAAGAACGGCTGCCCCAGTCTTCGTGGTTTTCGAAGGCTGGGCACCACTGACCTCTGCGCAACGTCATTCGTCACAGCCATGACCTTGCTGTTGGCGAACCGCACTATAGTCGGCAACCATTAATTTAATTCTTTCGGGCGGCGGGTTCCATGGCGCTTGCAGGCAACAACCCCAGTTGCACTAATTCCTCGCGCAGCGAAGCCGGATCGGTGAACCGGATCGCGTGCATCCCAAGCTTGCCGGCCGCTTCCACGTTGCGCGGCAGGTCATCAACGTAGATGATTTGGTCAGGAAGTAGAGCAAATCTTTCCCAGAAGCGTTGAAAGATTCGTGGATCGGGTTTAACCAGGCGCACTTCGGCGGAGAGGAAGATTCCACGAAACCATTGCAGAAACTCGAATCGTCTCTGGGCGAAAGGAAAGGTTTCTGCTGACCAGTTGCTCAAGGCGTAGATAGGAACTTCCTGCGCCCGCAGTTCAGCGAGAATATCGACGGTACCCGCGATCGGTCCTGCCATCGTTTCATCGAAGCGTTCAAACCAGGCGTCGATCATTTGGGAGCTTCCAGGGTGTTCGCGCTTTAGTGCCGCGCAAGCTTCTGCAAACGTTCGCCCGCCATCTTGCTGCAGGTTCCAGTCTGACGTGCAAACGGTCGCCAGGAAATGCTCCATCTCGGCTTCATCCTGGAACAATTTGCGAAAAAGGTAGCGTGGGTTCCAATCGATGAGTACGCCTCCGAGGTCGAACACGACTGCAGTGCGGGCACCTGTCATGCAGTGATTCTAGCGAATGAAAAAGCGCAAGAGTGCAGCCACTTCAAAGAGCGAACGCCCAGTAACAGCAAACCGAAGGGCGATTTCAATACACCGTTCTGAAATCCGACGCCCACTTCAGTACCCATGACAATAAACGCTAGTTTTCACAAGCTTGAGATAACGATTTTGTAAATAGGTAGTTGTTCCGTCCCGCCCAATGTTCATGAAGCCAGTAGCTCACAAGGCTGAGGCCCACCGAGGCGGTGGCTGGAATGAACTCCTCTGGGGCAGCGTAGAACGAAACTCCGGCTCCGTTGCGAATTACGATGGGTTCTCCCGTCAGCTTGCAGTAAGCCATTTTGCGCGCCATCCCCAGGGCAGTCCGGAGGCCATGGGTCCGGTACAGATGCGAGAGGGTTTCGCGTGCAGTATCAAAATGTCGCTCGGGTGGCGGACCAGGGACGAAGGGAATTTCACCTAAATAAACCCTGGCTCCGGGCCTGGCAATCCGGTAGATTTCGCGAAGACTCGGCAGAATCTGTTCTCTTGGAACGATAAGAAGCACATTGTTGCAGACCACCACCGAGGCGCAGGCGTTCTCGAGAGGTAGCCGATGGCTTAACCCCTGGCGTGCATCAAGCCCCATTCGGCGAACAATAGCGGCTTCTTCGTCGGTGGCGTGCAACCCAATTGCGCTGTTAACCCCGAGGGTATGAGCGATGCGTAGCAGCGTGCCGTCGCCACAACCGATCTCGACAAGGTCGTCGTCAGGACTAAGTTTCACGGCGCGCGCTATGTCTTCGTGAACGATGCGGGTGATTCTGTGCTTATCGCGACCGCGCAGGGCAAGATCGTGAGGATCGCGAAGTTCCCGGGCAGTCTGACGGCAATACTCGACGTAGTTGTCAATGTGGGTGATCATCGCTTTAGGCCGATCTTAGCCTGAAAGCTTTGCGAAAATGCACCCATCGATTGACTGCATTGGTTCCATCAGTCTCTTGCTTGCCTTTCGCTCGATTGTTGCACTCGTCAGGTCATTCGAACCGCAGCGCGACCATGGGTTCGATGCCAGCAGCGCGCTGCGCAGGCAGAACGGCGGCGACGAATGCCGCAAGACCAAGGATGACCGCAGTCTCGACGAGGACGACAGGATCCCAAGGCTTGACGCCGTATAACTGCCCGGCCATGAAGTGGCCCGCGAGGACCGCCGCAGGCACCCCAATCAGGAGACCGATACCGGCCTGAAGGAATGCGCCGCGCAGGACCATCTTCAGAATTCCACCGCGGTCGGCGCCAAGAGCCATGCGGACGCCGATTTCGTTTGTGCGTTGTGCGACCGAGTAAGCAGTGACGCCGTAGAGACCGATTGCGGCCAAGACGAGTGCCAGGATTCCGAAGATGGAGGTGAGCTGGACGAGCAGCTCCTGTTGCATAAATTGATCGCGCACCTGTCCGGCAAAGCTATCGAAAGTGAGGATGGTGAGGCTGGGATTGATCTGCATGAGCGCGCGTCGGACTTGAGCTTCGAGTCCGGGCATTTGCGCCGCTGTTCGAATCTCGATGGCACCCATCTCGAGATGCGAGACGTTTTCAAACATTATTTGTGACTTGTCGTCGTATTTCGCCCACTGCGCCGCTGGCAAAAAGAACATGGGACGGATGGGCTCGGTGGGATCCCAATACTGCGTGTCCTCGGTCACTCCGACGATTTCAAAATTACCTGCGTATTTCTGGTCGAGGTCGCCAAAGTGGTGGCCAATGGCATCGCCATTCTTAAAGTGTTTGCGGGCGAAGGTCTGATTGACAACGGCGACCAGGCGCGCGGAGGCATCGTCTTGCTCGGTAAAAGCGCGGCCGGCGACGATTTTCGTGCCGATCGTGTCAAAGTACTCGGGACTGACACGATCCCAGGAGGAGCCGTTTTCGTTGCTGCCGGGGGGCGGCGGCGCCTGGCCTTCGATGTAGACGCCGTTGCCCCAGTTATCACCCTCCATGGGGCTATAAAGCGAGTAGCTGACCTGTTTGACGCCGGGAATGGCGGCGAGTGTGTCATGAAGCTGGCGGAAGAAAACGTCCGCTTGTGAAGCCTGGTAGCCGGCCATTTGCGGGTCGATGTGGACGATATAACGGTTTTGCGTTTCGAAGCCGAAGTGCTGGTGCTGAAGGTTATTGAGGGAGCGTATGAGTAGCGCAGCAGCACACAGCAGGGCGAGCGAAACGGCAGCTTGCATGATCACGAGAATTTTCTGTGTCCAGAGGCCACTTGCGCGAGTGGACCGGTTCGCGCCGCGCAACGCGTCGATGGGATTAGCATGCGCTGTTACCAATGCGGGGGCGACGCCGAACAGCACACCTGTAACGAGCGAGACGCCGAAAGCGAAGCCAAGCACAGCCAGCGAAGGCGTGGCCTGGATGGGCAAATAACTTTTTCCAGCGACCAGGTGCAAGATCAGACGCGCGCCTCCGTAGGCGACGGCCAAGCCCGCAAGTCCACCGAAAACTGCGAGAACGACGCTTTCTATGAAAGCCTGACGTGCGAGCATGGCGCGGGATGCTCCGAGGGCGGAGCGGACCGATACTTGAGGTTTACGCGCCGCGGCGCGGACAAGCATCAGGTTGGCGAGGTTGGCGCACGCGATAAGCAGGACGAAGGTGGAAATCCACATGAGCAAATGAAGCCCGGACTTGTATGAATCCTGCATCTGCTGCACACCGCCACCTCCCGGAGAGAGGTGCAGCGTCTGTTTCGGAATTAAACTCTGATCGCGTTTCTCAACCTTACTAATAGGGCTGAGCAGGAACTGGCGCAGCTCAACCTGCAAATGAGCTTCAATTTGTTTCAAGTTCGCGCCGGGCCGGATGCGGCCGATCACGTTAAGCCACTGGAGTTCTGGGCTATCGAGAACGTCGAAGCTGCCGGACTGGATGAGCGGGGAGTCGCTAAGCGGAAGCCAGAAAGCGGCGGGATCGGCGGTAAGCCGTTCGCCGAAGAAACCAGGCGGCGCGATGCCGACAATCGTAAAGGCCTTGCCGTTGATAAGAAAGGAGGCTCCAACAACCGAACGGTCCTGATCGAATTTCTGACGCCAAGTGCGATAGCTGATGACGGCTACTGGCGTCGCGCCCTTCTGATCGTCAGATGGTTCGATCAGACGGCCTGACCACGCGCGAAGTCCGAAAGTATCAAAAGCATTGCCGGAGACGAATTCAGCCCCGAAGGGTTCCGACGGATGGTTAGTGCCGGCACGACGGACGCCGATCTGACTACGTCCAGCTTGAAAAGCGGCGAGCGAGAGAAATCCCGGAGTGTGGTCGCGGAACTCTCGATATTGCTCTGTAGAGAACAGTGACCAATCATCCTGCATGCCACCGTTAATGCAGCAGTTCTCGTTGTTGCCAATGCGAATGAGCTCGCTGGGACGGCTGACGGGAAGCGACTTGAGCAGCACGGCGTGGACGAGGGTGAAGATGGCGGTGGTTGCGCCTATGCCCAGCGCAAGCGTGAGAATTGCTGTAATCGTAAAGCCGGGAGTTTTGATGAATTGCCGGATCGAATAGCGAATGTTCTCAAGCATTAGACGCCCAACCTCTACAAATGAGACGAACCACCCCCACAATCGTTATACGAAATTCCGTCCCACGGGTTCCGAATTTTTTTAGGACCGAATCGCCTCACCCTGTCCGATCCCGAACGTCTATGTTCAGTAACGGACGTAGTCGTCGAAACGGGTTGTTGTGAGCACAGAACTTTTCCTTTGTGTTGAACGGAACGCTGCATGCTGAATTGTTCCCGAATGTGAGGTGACGAGTGAGAAGAACTGAGCGGGTACGACAGATGGTTTCGGGTCGGCTGGAATTAACCGATCTCCAACAACGGACTGAGGAAGGCTGGAAGCTGGTTGCGATTGAATGGGAGCGGGATGTCGAAACGGGTGACGATCAGTTATTGACTGAGGTGCCCTTCGGACTCCGTGTCGCTCCGGATGCTCAGGGACTGGAACAGAATCCGGCAGAACGGGAAATTCTGTTGCAGTTGATGGAACTCATCGTTCAAGAAGGTTCCTACGCCCATATTGCAGACGAAATCAATCGCCGGGGCCTTCGTACGCGACAAGGTGAGAAGTGGACCCCGGTTTCCGTTTTCGAAATGCTGCCTCGCCTTATTGAGGTTGGCCCGCAGTTATTCGAGAGCGAGGAGTGGCAGAGACGGCGTCAGCACATTACGCAGGAATGCTAGCAGGAACGTACAGTAATAAGGTTGGTTTGTGTCACACCCGAAAGATCATCACTTCGGTGGATTTGATGAGGGCGGCAGCAGTCTGACCCGGCTTTAGATTCATTTCGCGGGCCGATCGGGCTGTAATGATCGATGTGATCTGCTGGTCTCCGATCGAAATCACCACCTCAGCCATGAGGCCGCTGATCTGCACACTTTCAACTCTTCCCACTAATTGGTTTCTGCCGCTAAGCCGACGTGCTAAAAGCGCTCGCTCCGGCACGGTTTTTCCCCTCGTCCGATACAGCAGCCGATCTACTTCGCTTTGAGGGATACGGTGATGTCCGCCGGCGGTCCGTACGCTTCGAATTTTGCGTTTGTAGATCCATTGCTTGATGGTCGGAAAACTGACACATAGCTCCAGAGCAGCCTCGCGAAGCTTGAGTAATGGTTCAGCCGGCTGCTTAGGAAGTTTGCGGGGCCTGACCATAGGAAGCGAATCGTATCGCGCAAAGTGGCAGCGGTCAAACGAGAATCCGCGAGTGGCTCGCCGTCATCGACTCTTCCGAATCTTCCCTAAGTCAAGTATAGTCGCGTCGTATTCCACCTCATATCCATCTCTGCTATACACTTTTATCCAGTCGAATCCTCATTGCGCTGAGAGGAATAAATGCCTCGTCATGTCCGTGAACTCTCGAAGTTGGCGGCCGCACTGCCATTTTTCGGATTTCATTCCGTGCCTGGGATCTACACGTCCTTTTTAAGCTTTGTGTTGCTCAGTTTCTGCGTATGCGTCCCCTTTAGCAGTGCCCAGGTTTCGGCGAAGCTCTCCGGAGTTGTCGCCGACCAATCCGGGGCCTCCGTCCCCGGAGCAAAAGTCACGGTGAAGAACCTTGATACAGGGTTCTCCCGAGGTGCTTTGACGGACCAGAGTGGTCGGTACAGGTTCTTTGCTTTGCCCGTGGGTGCCTACGAAATCATGGTGACGAAGGAGGGATTCGCCGAGCGAGTTCGATCGGGGATTCGGCTTGTAGTCGGACAAGATGCAAATGCCGACGTGACTCTTCCGGTAGGCCAAGTGGATGAACGGATCCAGGTAGAGGAAGACGCTCCAGTAGTCAATGTCACGACGCAGGACATCTCAGGCCTAGTAGGAGCAAGGCAGATTAGAGACTTGCCTTTGAACGGGCGCAGCTACGATCTGCTCCTTACGCTTAACCCAGGCGTCGTGAATTTTTCCTGGGAGAAGACCGGCGGCATTGGTGTTTCGAATTCAACCACAGGCAATGACTTCGCGGTGTCCGGAAATCGTCCTCAGCAGAATCTATTCCTACTAAACGGCGTCGAGTTCACCGGAGCTGCGGAAAACAATATGCAGCCGGGCGGCACAAGTGGTCAATTGCTCGGCGTAGACGCGGTGCGAGAATTCAACGTTCTTCGCGACACCTACGGCCCCGAATACGGCAAGCATCCGGGCGGACAAGTAAATATTGTTACTCAGTCTGGGACGAACCAGTTGCATGGAAGCGTGTACGAATTTCTGCGGAACAACATGCTGGATGCGCCGAATTATTTCGATCAGGGTTCAGCGCCGCCGTTCCAGAGGAACCAATTCGGAGCGGCCCTCGGCGGTCCCATCCAAACTGACAAGACGTTCATCTTCGGAAATTACGAGGGATTGAGACAGCATTTGCATCAGACGTCGGTGGCTTTTGTCCCGGACGATGCTTCGCGTGCAGCTGCGGTTCCAGCGGTTCAGCCTCTATTGAGCCTGTGGCCGCAATCGCCAATCGAGGCTTGCAATCCAGCGTGCGGAATCGCACAGTACTCGAGTAGTCCGTTGCAGACTATTCGCGAGGATTTCGGAACCCTGAGGCTCGATCACAATGTTTCGTCACGAGATTCCCTGTCCGCCGTTTACACCATCGATGACGGAGATGACTTCACCGAAACCGTGGCTGATCCGTACAGCTCGGACATTATGACGTTGCGCGAACAAGTTTTCAGCATGGATGAGACACATTCGTTTTCAGGCTCAACGGTCAACGTCGCAAGAGTCGGCTATTCGCGGGCCGGGTATTTCTTTACTGGTGAGCCGACTCCGGGAACGCCTGCCGCGAATGTTTCTGGCTTTTTAAGCGGGCTTCCGGTGGGGGCTGTTGTCGTAGGCGGGAGTGCCGCATCAAACCCGCAGGCAGCGATCGGGCTCGGCGGCAGCAATAACGGAAGCAATCTTCGTATCGCCCGCAATCTATATTCCTTCGAAGATCGTGTAGCGATGTCGCGGGGACGCCATCAACTGACATTCGGCGCATGGTTTCAGCCATTCCAATCGAACGAAAACATCGCTCTCAGTCAGTACGGGCAGGCGTCATTCTCAAGCCTCACAAATTTTCTTCAAGGAAATATGACCAGTTTTCTTTGGGACCCATCATCCACTGAAATGAACTGGCGGTCGCTGTTTGGAGCATGGTATGCGCAAGATATGATTCGGGTATTTCCGCGAATGACGATCTCGCTAGGTTTCCGCGACGAATTTACAACTGGTTGGAACGAGGCAAATGGCCGGGCGGCAGACTACACATTCACCAACGGGATCATTTCAAGCACTCCGCACGTTGGCGATTCTTTGTTCACTACCAACAACGCGAAATTTCTCCCACAGCCTCGCATCGGATTAGCGTGGAGTCCATTCAGCGACAAGACGGTGTTCCGCGCGGGCCTTGGAATGTACAACGACCTTCAAGACGCACTAGGATATCGTACCGACCAGAACGCGCCGTTCAATCCAACTTACAGCGTTGGCAGCGCTACGACTCCATTTCCAATTACGTCGTTACCGATTAATCCTTCTGTTCTACCGCCGGCCGGTGCAAAGCTTGTGGCGGGCGGAGTTCAGCCGGACATGAAAACGCCTACTCTTATTTCATGGTCGCTAAGGATTGAGCAGGAAATCACACCCGACACTTCGTTAACAGTCGGATATGTCGGAAGCCATGGCTATCACGAAATGATTGGCATCGATGCGAACGAGCCGTTTCCGGTGATTTGTCCAGCGGCGCCATGTCCGGCGATCTATCCCGCTACATTCCCGGCACCGCTCGCGGGTTCGCCGGTTCCGGTGAGAACGTATTACATTCCAAGCAACGTCAGACCTAATCCTACCCTTGCAAATACGTGGACGTGGTTTTCTTTAGGAAGCAGCAATTACAACGCATTGCAGATCGATGCGAACCGAAGGCTTAAAAATGGATTTTCGTTGCGCGGCGTTTACACGTGGTCGAAGGCGCTCGATGATGGCGACTCGTTGAACGCCACCGCCGCGGCAAATGCTCCAGGGCTAGTGTCTAATCCGTTCAACTTGCCTGCGGACTATGGCCTGGCCACGTACGACATTCGAAATGCTGGCGGTATCAACGCGGTATATACGTTGCCATTTGGGAAGGGCCAGCCACTCGCGAGCAATGTTGAGGGTTGGACTACTGCGCTTATAAGCGGCTGGTCGGTAAACAGCATTCTGACGGTCCAATCGGGATTTCCGTTTACGCCGCAGCTCAGCTATAACCCATCGAATAACGGAGACACGCGAAACCCGGTGAGACCGTTCATTAATCCTGATTTCACCGGTCCCGTGATTCTAGGCAAGCCTTCTCAGTGGTTCAATCCAAACGCATTCTTGGCGCCGCCGCCGAACAGTGGTTTTTACGGCAATTTACGAAGAGACACCTTGATCGGTCCGGGGCTCGCGACCTGGGATTTCTCAGCATTTAAAACTACGGCGTTACATGAACGAATCGCTCTCCAATTTCGCGCCGAGATTTTCAATTTGCTGAATCGCGCTAATTTCAACACCCCGAATCTCATTACATTTACCGCTTCGGGTACCAGCACGAAAACGTCCGGCACGGCCGGGTCAATCACCAGCACGTCCACAAGCTCGCGGCAAGTTCAGTTTGGATTGAAGCTGATCTGGTAACCGGGAGGCGTTGCCCCAAGGGGAGGGCATGCAGAGACTGCCTGCGTCAGTGGACGACTATGATCGGCTCATTATTAGTTGGCGCTGAGTGGCCGGATTTGGGGAAAATTTCGATATGGCTGTTATCTATGCTTTTGGTCTTTAAATCGAGGACTCCAATGACTCGAACCTTGTCGCCGGCGTAAAGGTCGATCCCGGCCTGATTCTTCAGCCGATACACATCATCTCCGGCACGTAAAACCCATTCGCCTCCCCGGCGTATACAAGCTTTCGCGCAAGATGCCGCATCGGTCCCCAGTGTGCTGCTCTTAATCATCTCCTCATGCGAACGGCTGAGCGAGTGCACGTTCATGGCACACTGCGAGTCTGAGATTTCTCCCAGAAACACATTCTTGCTCCCCGCAAAAGCAGAAAGCGTAAGCGCAAGCACGACGGTCGCAACTTTCAATGAATTCATATCTTTATTCCTTCGCAATTTTTCTGTTGGCGGTCACAATTAACGTGAACTTCATGCCATCATGCATGTCACTGCAAATGATTGTGCACACCGCGGTATAACGTCCCGGCTCATCTGGCGCGGTCACCGCGAGCTCCTGCGCTCCGGGGTGAAGATAGAAGCGCCAGCCAGGTACCGGGTCCTGATCCTTATTCAGAAGAACCAGACCATGAACGCTGCCATCGCGAGCAACTTCTTTGGCGCGCGAGGCGGTGATGCGCAAAATCAGAGGCTCCCCGGGACTTACTTCAATCGTGGGGGCAACCTTCCCGTTCGACCGATAACGGCTATCGTGATCGGCGGTCATTACGATCACTCGTGGGGAAGCAGCAGCGCCGGTTTGCGCATGACAAACTGAGAGCGCAACAAATGCCAACAACGCGATTCGCCGGCGATTTCTCATTGGTGAGTAACGTAGTAAAGGACGTAGTCCATGTCTTGCTGGGTCAGCATCGCGCGCACGCGCATGTGCCGCACCGCCATCGACATTTCACGCGGGGAAAAAAGATGCGGCGACTGATGGCAGCGTCCACAATTGGTAAGGAATCTCTTCTGGCCTTCGATCATCCACTTGTCGTTTGTAGAGTCCGAAGGCGCTTCTTGAGACGAATGTTGTGCCGGCTTTGCGGCCTCACGGGCTAAGACACCTGTCACGCCACAGGTCAGAACGAACGTGAGATAGATCATGCGAACGATTTTCATCGCATGCCTCCCAGTGGAAATACGAATCTGTAGGTCATGCCCACGGTCCAGATACTGCTGTTGCCATGCGCCGTGAAAGTTCGACCGTAACTGGCCAGAGCCTTCCACCCATCATTCAGGTAATAGTTGATTCCACCTTCAGTGCGCTTCGTGTCACTCGCCGGGAGATCCTCGTTCAGAGCGGTAAGCGTGCTTGCATAAAACGCCTGGGTGCGCGCCACGAGTTGAACTCGGCGCAACATCTCGGGCCCGGCGTTGCGAAAGCGGTATGCGCCCTCTACCCACAGTCCATTGCCTTCTTCCCGCGAATAGGCTCCCTCGGCACGAAGGTCAAATGGAATGCGCCGCGGCTGCCATTCGAGATAGCTCCCGTAACGATTCAGCCGAGCATCCTGCAATTCGTGCTGAACGCTTCCGCCGATCTCCAAGCGTTCGCGCGGAAAAAAGATTCCCGCTCTCATGCCGGCGTGGCGCTCCGATTCCAAATGATTCGTATTCGAGAGCGCGGAGAAATAAACCGCGTAATTTAGCGTGACATTCTTCTGAACTTCGAGGCCGCCGCGCAGCATGATTCCATTGTCACTGCCGGTGCCGATCGGATAAATCAGCGGATCGCTTTGCGTGTTCCGGATCCAGTTGGGATAGAGCCGTTCGTTAAAGATGTTGAATGGCGTAAGGAATCTGCCGGCTGTAATCGTGATGTATCGGTTCCCGATATAGTCCAGTTGCGCGTATTCGAGTTCCTTATCAATCGCGCCGGTGAAGTCTCCGGAGTTGCCACTGCGGCGCACGAAGTCGCCTTCAAACTCGGCACGCGACTCAAACACAAAATTATTTCCGAGCGGCACCAGAACAACCGGCGAGACGATTGAAACCAGCGTGGGACCACCGCCCTCCCATGTAGGAACAAATGCAACTCCTCCGGAAAGAACCGGCGTAGGCTTCGCGTCCATGAGAACGCTCGGCGGGGCATCTTGCTGCGCCACGAGCGCCGTACACAGCCCGACGCACGCTGCCGCCAGCAAAGACGCATTGGCAAAGGTCTTTTTCATTTCCCATGCGTATGTTCCTCGAACTGGAAACTTCGGTTGTTAAGGCAGTGTCAATGCGGGTTACGCGAGTAACCAGGGTGCGTACTCGAAGGTGTGGGATTACACGACTGAAGCGAATTGGTTGGAGTCGGCGCGGCTGTGCATTGGCGGGTTCTGGGGTGTCCACCGATGAACATTCGTGTTCAGGTTCGAACAGGACAGGAACTCAGTACTAAGGAAAAACTCTCGCATGCTCAATGACGCAGATCGATCGCGATCTGGGTGTTAAATTGCTCAGAACCACTCGTCCGTGCCCCTGTTGGAGGACGCGATACTACATGACCGCCACGATCAACGATTTCAGATATGCAATACGCCAACTGAAAAAAACTAGCGGACTAACGGCGATCTGCGTTGCGACGCTAGCTCTTGGCATCGGCGCAAATACAGCTGTGTTCAGTGCAATGAATGCTGTGTTGCTGAAGTCTCTGCCGGTTGCGGATCCCGAGCGGGTGGTGTATTTGCGAACTTCTGGAGCGCCGGAACGAACCGGAACGATCGACTCACAGGAGACGTTTCCTTATACGGTGTATGACGCTCTTCGGAAGCAGCACGGCCCACTGTCGCAGGTGATCGCGTATGTTCCTCTTTCTACCGGCAAGGTGGCAGTGCGGTACGGATCGCAACCCGAAGAGGCGGAAGGCGACATGGTCAGTGGCCAGTTCTTCTCGGGTCTGGGAGTGAAGTTCGCTCGCGGTCACGGCTTCACTGAACAGGACGAATCCGACCACGCGCCGATCGCGGTCATCAGCTTTAACTACTGGCGTCGGCGTTTCGCACAAAATGCGGATGTTTTGGGAAAGACCTTGTATGTAAACAGCGTTCCTATCACGATTGTGGGGGTATCCGCGAAGGGCTTCGAGGGCCTGGAGGCGGGGCACTCGACCGATTTCTGGATTCCTCTACAGAGCCGCGCCGAGCTCAATGCTTGGGGAAACCCACCGGAAGACGGCAAGACGTACATTGCAAATCCGAAATGGTGGTGCCTGCGCCTTATTGGCAGGCTTGCTCCTGGGGTGAGTAAAACTCAGGCAGCCGCACAATTGCAGCCGTTGTTTCAAACGGCCGCATACATTGGATTGGGTTCGCCACTTGCTGGAGAAAAGCCGCCAACCATTAGCTTGCAGGAAGCGAAAAGTTTCCCGGGATACGACATTGAATATGGCCGCCCTCTGCGAATGATGATGATGATGGTGGGCTTGGTTCTGCTGATCGCGCTGAGCAATGTCGCCATGCTGCTGATGGCGCGCAACGCGACGCGACAGCGGGAGTTCTCTCTTCGCGTGGCATTGGGTTCAGGCCGGTGGGAACTCTTTCGCCAACTGTTGATCGAGAGCCTTTTACTGGTATCGATGGGCGGCGTTGCGGCGTGGTTGTTTGCCAACATGGCAACCGGGGCATTGGGAAAATGGGCGGAGATCGAATCCACGCTGGCGCCAGATTATCGAGTTCTCGGTTTCACTTTAGTCATCCTGGTGCTCGCCACGCTGCTGCTTGGAGTGGCTCCGTTGCGCCTCGCCCTGGCTGCGGGACCGAAACTCGTTCTTAAAACTTCCGCGGCAACGTCGTACACAGACCGGAGCATATCCCGCACTGGCCGGACCATTGTTGCGATTCAGATGGCTCTCTGTGTGGTGCTGCTTCTGGGCGGCATCCTTCTTGTCCGGACCCTTCGCAATCTCGAGAACACTCCCCTCGGCATGCGGGTTGATGGGCTGGTGGTGTTTGGCGTGACGCCGCAGAACATTCATTCGATTCCCGCGAACACCGCCTTTTATCAGGAACTGCTATCAAAGTTGCGAGTGCTACCTGGCGTTGAGTCAGCGACGGTCATGGAAGAGCGAATCGGGTCCGGTTGGTCCAACAACCGCCCCATGATGGTGGATGGGAGGGTTGACTCAGGTCCGAACGCGACGGTCCGTAGCAATGTGATAGGGGCGGACTTCTTTCGCACGCTGGGAGTACCGATTCTAGCGGGCCGCGAATTCAATGACTCGGACACGGCGACATCTCCTCATGTCGGCATCATCAATGAACTGTTTGCGCAACGTTTTCTGCCGAATCAGAACCCGCTCGGACACACCATTGGGACTGAGCATGGCGAATTTCAAATGACAGTCATCGGCGTGGTGAAAAACCACAAGTATCGCGGCATCAAGGAAGATCCCATTCCAATGGCGTGGTACATGTACGCGCAGATACCAGTGGCAGCGAAGATGAATGTGGAGCTGCGAGTGGATGGCGAACCTTTGGCGATTCTGCCGTCGGTACGCAGGGTGGTTCAGCAGATGGACCCCGACTTGCCGCTCATTCAACCTATGACTCAGCGCGCACAATTCGACACGACCATTTCTCAGCAACTTCTATTTGCTCGCCTTGCAGGATTCTTCGCGATCCTCGCGGTCGTGCTGGTGGCAACAGGCTTGTACGGAACTCTGATCTATCGCGTGAACAATCGTATGGTGGAGATCGGTGTACGCATGGCGGTGGGTGCACAGCGAGGACAAGTGGTTTGGATGGTGCTCCGGGATAGTCTCATGCTGACCGCGGTCGGAGCCGCCATTGGAGTTCCCCTCGCTCTTCTCACGGGCAAGGCGCTGGCGTCTGTGCTGTACGGACTAAAGCCAAGCGACTTCACCAGCATGGCGTTCGCACTGGCAGGCGTTGCGCTCGTGGCTTTACTAGCTAGTCTGGTTCCGGCGCGCCGCGCGGCAGGAATCGATCCATTAACGGCCTTGCGAATGGAATAGTTAGCTGCGGCACGCCGCTGACTCGAAAATACTTCGGAGTACTTCAGTAGCGCCTGGAGCACTTTGCCGCTTGCTTCACCCACATTCGATTTCGAATTCCGCTATCAGTGGCAAATGGTCGGAGGCGATCAGGGCAGTTCGGCTGCGATGCAAACGGAAGCTTCGAAGCGAAAGCTGTTTGTCGTAGTAGAAATGATCTAAATGCAGGAGTGGCAAAATGCCGGGATATGTGCGCGAGTAGCGCATGAAGCTGCGTGGATTAATTGTTTCAAATGCGTCGGCCATGGAGCGCGAGACCAGCCCGCGCGTCCACTCGTTGAAATCTCCGACGACAATTCGCGCCCCCCGGTAGTCTCGGCGGCTCAACACCTGATTGCTTAACAACTTTCTGCCCTGATGCCGTCTTTCGAAAAAGCTGGTTCCTAAATGCACATTGAATATGTGCAGCACCATTCCCGGCGCGAGGAGAACATCAGTTCGAAGGCAGCCGCGCCTCTCGCGATCCCGCCAGGTAAGGTCGTAATTTTGCGAGAACTTCACCGGCAAACGGCTGAGGGTCATGTTGCCGTACGGGCCGCCCTGCAATGTGCGGTTCTCGCCAAAGCGCGATTCGTACTGTTCAAGCGACTTGTGAATGCGGCGCGCCTGGTCGTATTTGGCGGGCCCATGTTGTGCGTTGAGAATTTCCTGAATGGCCACAACGTCGGCGTCTAACTCGCCGATTACGGCTGCAATGCGCTCGGGATTGGTACGCCGATCGAGGCCCCTGCATTTGTGAACGTTGTAGGTGGCGACGCGGATTCGACTGCTCATTGCTGATGTTCGAATATCCAGCCGACGTACTCCAGCAACCGTTCGAACACGCCGCGATTGTTCCAGTCTTGCAAGGTGATTGGCTTGCCTTGAGAGGCATCCTGTTCGAAGTCGCGAGTCAGTGTCTGGGCCACGCCTGGATCGAGCACCGCTACATTGATCTCATCGTTGATACCGAAAGAACGGTTGTCGAGATTAGTCGAGCCGACTACGCTCCAAACGCCATCGACAACCGTGATCTTGGCATGAATCATCGAGGTCTCATATTCGTAAATTTCCGCGCCCGACTTCAGCAGGTCGCCATAAATACTTCTCCCTGAGCTGCGGGTCAGAGCGTGATCCGCGTGCGGGCCTGGAACAACAACCTTCACCGTAACGCCTCGACGCCGCGCGCGTATTAGTTCCTCACGCATGCTCTTATCCGGCAGGAAGTAGGGGGTTGTAATCAAGATGGATTTGCGCGCTCCTGCGATTAACATTTGAAAGAGCACGCGGGCAAGACTGGAGCCTCGTGATGTCGGCGTGCTGGCCACGACCAGCGCAGTGCTCGCGCCATGATTGGCTTCGCTCGGAAAGTAATCGGTCCCGTCAAGGAGTTGACCCGATGCTTCGAGCCAATTCTCGACGAACGTTCCCTGGATCGCGGCCACCGCATCACCCTCCACGCGCACCATGGTGTCTCGCCAGCGGGGTTCTTTCTTCTCCTGATAGCGCCACCAATCCGCGTATCCCGCGCCGCCTACAAAGGCGATTTTTCCATCGACAACCGTGATTTCGCGGTGCGTGCGGTTATTGCTCATGAACCAATTGTGCAAGCGCAAGCGGTGGTACCACTCGACGTGTCCGCCTGCCGCTTTGAGTGTGTTGAAATAACTCTTGTGTGTAGAGAAGCTGCCAACGGAGTCAAGCACCACATTGACCTTCACACCGGCTTTAGCACGCTGTGTGAGCAAATCGACGACTTGTCTGGTCAGGCGTCCCTTATGAAAGATGTAGGCTTCGATGTCGATGCTGTGCTGCGCCTGACGCATGGCGTCCAATTCAGCCGCGTAGAAATTCTCTCCGTTTTCGAGGACCTGAATGCGATTGTCAGACGTAATTTTCGAACTGGTGAGCGGCTCGAGTTCATCCAGGAAAACCTTGCTGTCGACCGCAACATTGGGGGGAGTGGCAAGCGAATAGTGCAGACCAGGCGCGAAAAGCCCGGCCAGAATCAATATGACCATGGCCACGAGCGCTACAAGGGCGACGACCCGAAGCACCTCGGAATGATCGAATTCCTTCTTCAGCAGACCATCGTGAGCGCCGCTGTGCTTCTTCGTCGGGGAATGCCGCGCGGATTTGGTCTGTGTCGGCAAAGCTCCGCCTCTCAGGTCCAAGACTCTGATGCGGACTCTTTGTTGAAGGAGGCCTTGCTTAGGATCAGATCAGAGACTGCCGGTCAGGCCGGAAGCTAATGTCGTAGCGGTTCTGGCTGTATGGAACGACTCGCAGGATAGGTAGCATCGCACAGAACGAGACGGCTGCTGCCGCGTAGATGAACCACACGCGGTGACTCGGAGCGAGGAAGAACGTCACGATGAAGGCTGCACTTAACCAGGAACAGGTGCGAAATACTTTCGAACGCAAATACCGATCTATGTTGCGGTCATCAGCCATATAGCCAGTCTACGAATCGAGTTTCGCTTCTCCCCGAGACTGCTTGATTGACCGGACGAAGGCAAATTACTTCCGTGCGGCACGTAGTTGTTGTGGACAGGCGTTATTACTCCTTCTCTATGTTCGCGCCACCGCGTCCCATTGCACTTCTTCTAGAGGGCCGACCACGAAGTACCAGCCGATCGCGCCGATCCAGGCGACAAGCGCAGTAATGAAAAATGGCCAGTAGAACGATCCGGTTCGGTCGAGAAGGAATCCGGTAAGGGCAGGTGCAACTGCGCCAGCTAGATTGCCGATGAAGTTCTGCGTACCGGCCCATCGGCCAACCATGCTTGGACCCGCGAGAATCTGCGGGATGGCCCAGCTATTGCACATGCTCATGCCGAGAAACACTCCGGTAAGCGCGAGCATGAGGTAGAAAATCCAACCGTGGCTGATGACAGTAAGGCAGAGCATTATGCCGATTCCAATGTGCCCGACCAGCATGCATCCCTTTCGCACGGATGATACCGAAGCTCCATCGCGAATCCAGATATCAGAAAGTTTGCCGGTCACCGCCGATGAAATGGCGGAGATCAGAAAGACCAGTGCGCCGGCCCTCGCCATCTGCGTCAACGACATATGCCGCCCTCGCACCAGATAAAACGGCAACCACGTAACCAGGAAATAAAGGAAGTAGTTAATGGCAGATTGTCCGATGCAGGTGCCCCAGGCAGAGCGATGACGAAAAATTTGCAGGAATCCGGCTTTGTTGGTGCTGGTTGCAACTTCCTGCCTTTGGCGCGCCGGCATAGAGAAAATCCAAAACGGCAGCCAGAGCAGGCCGACGAATGCGAGCCCAACAAAAAACGAGCGCCATCCAAAACGCGAAACAGCTTCTCCTCCAATGAGTATTCCGAATGCAGGACCGAGGGCCAGGCCGGTAATGATCATCGCATTGGCAAACCCGCGATTCGCTTCTTTGAAATGGCTTCCGAGAACTTTGCTGTAGGAAGGGAACGCCACCGACTCCCCGACCCCCAGAATGATTCGGATGATAAGCAAGGCGATGAAGCCATGAAGCAACGCTGTGACCCCCGTGGCCACGGTCCATAGGGAAAATCCGGCTGCAAAGACCCACTTCACGTCGAAGCGATCGACTAGCCAGCCGGCCGGTATCTGCATCAGCGCGTATGACCAGAAAAATGCGGACAGCATGGTTCCGAGCTGCGAGGCGCTGATCGAAAGTTCGTCCTTAATCAGCGGGGCCGCGATAGAAAGATTGCTGCGGTCGACGTAGTTGATAAGGACGGACAGGGTTAGGAGAAAGAGAACCCGGTTCATCCCGGGGTGGGATTCAGATTGCTGCCGTTGATCGAGCGCCACTCCCGCGTTTGCGGTCATGCTCATGAAAAACCGCCCAATTGTACACTCGGGCAGTCCTGAGGGACGTTATCATTTTCGTCTCCTGGACCTTTTCGGTTGCGATCGATGAGTGCTATGAGGATTTATCGGCAATTGCTCACCCTCTCAGTTTCCGAATAGCCGACAATTGACCATGCGCTCAAGAGATGTCATAAACTTCGCATGTGCCGTTGATTGCATCACGGACGAACAACGCCGATTTTCATCCATCAGGTCATTGCCCTTCCAGAATTGGGCTAAAAGTACTAGTCATGCCATCGAACTTTCCTTCCGCCCTCTTCGTAATCTCCTAATGCGATAACAGAATGTACGGACGAAAACCTGCACTGTTCACGAATGAACACTCGGGTACGAAAGCGAACGCGTTTTGAGCACAACAAATCCAGTTCTGTCGTGGAATGTTGCAGTTGCACGCCGCTGCGATGGCAGGCAACTTGCACTTAGATTGAATTTTCATCGCCAATGATCCGCGCAACCGCGCAATCACTTGGTCAATTTCAGGAGGCTTCGTGGGTCTCTTACTTGGTCATCTCAGGCAGGTCCTTCGACGCCTCGGCCGCGCCCCCTTGTTTGCGACTGTCATTCTGATTACGGTCGCGATTGGCGTAGGCGCTAACACCGTGATCTTCAGCGTGGTGGAAGGCGTTCTGCTCAAACCGCTGCCTTACAAAGACTCGGACCGGCTTATTGGCGTTTGGTATAAGGCGCCTGCGATCAACATCCCCAAAATCAATATGGCGGAGTATTTGTATTTCATCGATCGCGAGCAGAGCAAGACTCTGGAAGACATCGGTGTGTATGACTTCTTGTCGTTTCACATCACGGGTGGAGCGCAGCCGGAGCAGGTGCAGGGGCTGGAAGTGACGGAGGGCACCTTGCCGACTCTGGGCGTTCGCCCTGCACTCGGGCGCTTGTTTAGCAAGCGGGATGATTCTCCGAATATGCCGCAGACCGTCGTGCTTACTTACGGTTTTTGGCAACGGCATTTTGGCGGGGATGCGTCGGTGGTCGACCGCACTCTTAAGCTGGATGGCACGGTGCATGAAATCATTGGGGTCTTGCCGAAAAACTTCGTGTTCCTCGATCGTTCCGATGTTGATGTCCTTGTGCCTGCGCAAATCGATCGCAGCAAAACTGTGCTTGGAGGATTTCGCTTCAACGGTTTGGCCCGCTTAAAACCGGGAGTGACTTTGCAGCAGGCCAGCGCCGATTTGACCCGCCTGGTTCCGATTGCCACGCAAAGTTTCCCACCACCCTCTGGTTTCGGCGTGAAGATATTTGAACAAGCCAATTTCACTCCAAGTCTCGTGCCGCTCAAGATTGATGTGATCGGCGATATCGGCAATGTGCTTTGGGTTTTGATGGGGTCCATTGCCATCGTTCTTCTGGTCGCATGTGCGAACGTAGCCAACTTGCTGCTGGTGCGCATCGAAGGCCGCCGTCAGGAACTCGCTATTCGCGCCGCCTTGGGAGCTGACCGCAGAAATATGGTCACGGGCCTTCTTTTGGAAAGCCTTGTGCTGGGATGCGCGGGCAGCGCTATCGGGCTGGGCCTCGCTTATGGTGCTCTAAATCTGATTATTGCTGCCGCGCCTACTGGATTGCCTCGCCTGCGCGAGATTGGCATTGATATCCCGGTACTCCTTTTTACAGCGGGTTTGGCGATTTTCGTCAGCCTTGTCATCGGCATGATTCCGGCTCTGAAATATTCTGGCATCAAAGCCACTGCTGGACTGCGGGAAGGAGGACGCGGCCTCAGCCAGAGCCGTGAGCGTCATCGTGCGCGTAAAACGCTGGTTGTAATCCAGGTTGCGCTGGCACTGGTCTTGTTAATTTGCTCTGGATTGATGATTCGCACCTTCCGCGTACTCACCCGCATTTCTCCGGGATTCAGTGATCCCAATAGCATCGCATCCTTTGACATTTTTATTCCGACGTCGCAGGTTCCCGACTCAAACCGCATTGATGTTTTGCGAATGCAGCAGGCCATCGTGAACCAGCTTGCAGCGGTGCCGGGTGTGAGCTCGGTTGCCATCAGCACCAGTCTTCCCATGATTCCGAACCCAGCGCTCGATCCCGTCTATGCCAGCGACCGCACATACAAAGAAGGCGAGCTTCCGCCTTTGAGCCTGGAAAAGTTCGTATCGCCAGGTTTCTTCAGGACTATGGGCGTACCGCTAGTCGCCGGACGGGACATAACATGGCAGGAAGAGCTGGAAAAACGCCCAGTCGTAATTGTCTCGGAAAATCTTGCGCGCAATTACTGGGGCTCGCCAGCCGCTGCCATAGGGAAACTTGTGCGCAGCGGTGCGACCGACCCTTGGCACGAAGTCATTGGAGTGGCAGGCGATATGTACGATAACGGCGTAAATCAGGACCCGCCGACGGCGATTTATTGGGGGCTGTTCCAAGACAAGTTTGTTACGCAAAAAGAACTTGTCCGTCGCTATGTACATTTTGTCATTCGCACGCCGCGCGCGGGGTCTGCTTCATTCTTCAGCGACAGCGAACGCGCGGTGTGGTCGGTGAATCGCGATCTGCCGCTGGCCTACAAGAAAACGGTCGGCGAGCTGTACACCAAGTCTATGGCGCGGACTTCGTTCACGCTGGTTCTGCTTTCCGTCGCTGGAACAATGACGTTGCTGCTGGGCATCGTTGGACTGTACGGCGTGATCGCGTATGCGATCTCGCAGCACACCCGTGAAATTGGCATCCGCCTGGCTTTGGGCGCACAGCGCACAGCTCTTACCAGAATGTATGTTCGCGAAGGGCTCATGCTCACGGGCATGGGAGTGCTCTGCGGCATCTCGGTTGCTTTTGCCACCATGCGGCTGATGAGTTCGCTGCTGTATCACGTGAGCCCGATGGATCCCTGGACATATGTAGCGGCAACGCTTTCAATCATAGCTATCGCGTGGATTGCGACCTACTTGCCATCACGGAGAGCGGCCATCGTAGATCCGGTGCACGCGCTGCGGGCGGAATGACACGACAAGAATGTGTATAACTTTGGACATTATGGCCGCAAAAAAAGCTTCTCGGCGAGGCCGATTCGAAGCAATCTAGAGGAAGCACCTTGGACATAATTCGCTTCCATCCGATGTCCCTACCTGCCGGCTCAGTTTCCGAATAGCCGACCATCCGCTCGGAATCTCGCCCGAGACGCTGAAAATTCGGTGGGAAATCAATCTGCTGGTGCTCCTAAAACTGCAAGCCGTCCAACTGTTTGCCGAATGTCTTCACTACGATTCCTACGACAACCCAGAGAACCGTTCCGTATAGCGCATACCACATCGCTTCTTGCCCGGGTGTCACGTGTGCCGCACTGAAAATGACAAGGGAGCCTGTCGAACTCACATGCATGAGCTGGGCCAACAACACGCTTTTCGTGTTCGTGTAAATCCACGCGATCAGCACTCGCATGGCCGTCATTGCCAAGCTGAAGGCGAGAAAAAACGGGAGCCAATAAACGCCATGGGGAATCGCCGTCCCGAGATAGTTGATCACAGGTAAGTGCCAAAGGGCCCACAACACCCCGAGGAGGATGCTCGCGGCCAGCCCATTTTTTTCGGAACGCATTTTCGGGAATGCATAGCCCATCCAGCCGATTTCTTCGAAAAAACCAGCCGGAATCCCAAATAGGATGCCCATGAAAAAGCGGTTGGGAGCATAAGCCGGGGACACGAATCCCTGCAGAAAGAGGAGAACGGTCAGCACAAGGACCGGGGGAATAAGTAGCGCAACGTACCATCCCGGCGGGACCCAGGCCCGAAGTATTTGGGAAAACAGCACTCTTAGACCGATTTTTCCGTCTACGATCCTCGTCAATAAAATGCCGGCAACACTTGGACCGAGAAGCATGATTGGGAACATCAGAATGCCGGTCATCTTCGGCAGAGGCTGATGGCGGATGAGAAACGGCGCAGCAACGGCCAGCGCACCCGCCCAAGAGATTAAGAACGTCAGCGCAAAGTAAGTGACTACGGGATAGCGCCTTATCATTGCTTCCTGGTTGCCGGGATTCGAAACTCTGATGGCATGTACGCCCTAATTTACGCGGAACCGCAAAGGCTCGCAGTAGATTGTGCATGGATCGCGGGCAATCCGGAAGTTGATTATTGAGATCACGCGTTAGCACTCGTTGAGCGTCGCCGGTGCGGAGAAAAGGCGGTACCGTCAATGGCGCTCTTTGCAGTCTCCGAGCAGTCTCCTACTCTCGATCCTGAGTTAACGCGTTACGAGACGCTTGCGCTGGTTTGGTTCGTTAGTTCTGCCGATTCGAATCAGTCTGGAGGAAGCACCTGGGACATAATTCGCTTCCATCGGATGTCCCTACCTGCCGGCTTAGTTTCCGAATGGCCGACGATTGAGGAACTGTCGCTTGCTCCCAAACAGCGTCGTTGATCGTGAGCTCTCATAAGTTCTAAAGTCCTTCAGTGGCCTTCAACGGAGAACGCCAAGAGAACATTTCCCGGCATTCCGCCGAACTGCCCGTACCCTGAGTTGACGTAGAGGACGCCTTCGGCGACGACTGGCCCCGGGCCATCCAACGACCCACCATGAGCGGGCTGTCCGTTGATCGTCGGGTAGTCGCGAGCCGTGTCCATATCCCAAAGAACCTTGCCGTCAGAAGTTGAATAGGCGCGAATGTGTCCGTCAAGGGATCCGGAAAAGACAACATCCGGAAGGGCAGTGACGGCCTGCGATTGCGCGGGGCTACAACTCGGGCGGTCTCCACAATTGTGCGGCGGAGGAGCGCTCCAGACTTTTTCGCCGGTCTTGACGTTCAGCGCGAACAGTCCGCCGCCCTGGTCCGAATTCAGCAATAGACGATATCCTTGCGCCGTTGTTTTGTCGGCGACAACGCCCTTGAATCCAAGGTCGGATTCGGCAACATACATATTCTGTCCATCCGTCGCGGAGCCCCACATTATTCCGCCTAGTGGGCCGCCCTTTCCGATGCGAGTTTGCCAGAGAATCGCGCCATCCTTGTCAGGATCAAGCGCATACGCGATTCCGGATTTCTGACCAATCATAAGCTCCCTGCGTCCATCGGTTAGAGTTATGAGAATCGGAGGCTGTCCGAAGTCGAAATCTCCTCCCGCCGGTGGAGGGCAATTTGCATTGCCGGGAATTGAGCAAGCGTTATTGAAGATGTCATCCGCCGTGACCTGATGCGACCAGAGAAGTTTGCCGCCCTTGGCGTCAAGAGCGAGGACAGCATCACTGGTTTTGGCGGCAGGATGCGAATAGTCATCGCCGGTGGCCACGTAAATTATCTGGCGTTTTTCGTCGAAGGTTGGCGTTGACCAAACCGCCGCGCCCGAAGGTCCGTACATCTGCACGCCTGCTTTATTTTTCCCGGTAGGTTGCGGCGCATCCGCGATGGTGTAAGTGCGCCACAGAAGCTTGCCTGAATCCGCATTCAGCGCGACCACGCTGCCTCGAAAGGTGCAGCATTCATAAGTTGGCAGGGGAGGCAAAGTTTCTTCGAAGGAGGACACGCCAAAATACAATACTCCGTCATGCAACAAAGGAGCTGCGGTAATTATCGAAGCGAAGTGCTCTGCGATGGGTGCTTTCCAAACTTGTTTTCCGGTGGCAGCATCGAGTGCGTATGCATTCTTCCCGGCGCCGAAATAGACGGCCGCGCGCTTCGCATGTTCAGATGGGCCGAGGACGAGTGCGGAACGAATCGCTCCTTCGATCTTAGTAGTCCAGTAGATGCATCCCATGTGTGCATCGAGTGAATAGACATTTCCATCTCCGGTACCGAAGAAAATTCGTCCGTTCGCGACCGCGGGCTGCGACCGAGCAGTTATACCGTCGCCCAAGCTGAATGCCCACTTCAACTTCAACTTGGGCACATCCGCTGCCGTGAGTCCCGCTCCCTTCGAATCCTGAAAGCGCCAATTGCTTGTATCCGTGCTCCAACCAGTCCAAGCAGGGCCGGAGGTCGAATATCGAAAAGGCTGCGGGGTCTTGCTACAGAACGCGGACGCAGGCAAAGGCGCGGCTTTGAAAGGGGTGGTGGGTATCAAATATAGCGCAACGGCGTAGCGCTCTTGCGGCGTCAGCGTATCGCCGACTGTTTTCATCATGCCAGTTTGTAGTGCCGCCAACACTTGCACCAGATTCATGGCGCGCAACGCGCTTTCGGAAGGGACTCGCGGCGCAGCGGAATTGTGGCAACTCGCGCAGTGCGCTTTGTAAACCACAGCACCGTTTTGCGCTTGAGCTGTAATCCCTATCGCCAAAACTGCGAACACACACACGTATCGCATAGGCCTCCTTTTGCAGATTGGTTATCTTCTTGATTTGCTGAAAATTAAATAAAGTTGCGCTTCCGGGATTGCAGAAACATAGTCAGTCCCAGGGTCAGCAGGATTATTCCGAACTCTACGCTAAGGATCTTGAAAACTGCCGGACTCCACACTGCCACAGGGCTGCTCGAGTTTTGCATCAGTGAGGGTACATGGCTGACGAGTATGAACCAAACGAGCCAATAAGAAGAATTGGTGATGGCCAGCGCCCCGGTGGCCCACCCCTCCGATTCGCCTATAAGCGCGGCCCCGGTGACCAGGCAAAATCCGATCAACGGGAAACCCATCAGGATCATCCCCATTGGAATCGCCCCGTTCGGCACGGTGTGCCGGACCAGAATCATGAACAGCGCTGCACCGAGTAGCGCCAGCCAAGAAGTCAGGAACATACCGGTTGTCGAAATCAGCTTCGCTGCTCCGTATCGTGCCGATGAGACAGGTAGGCTCATTATGAATGGAAGAGTCTGCTTCTTCCTTTCGTTCACGATGTTTTGCATTGGAAGAAGGCACGCGCAGAACATCATGGCTACAAAGAAGAAGACAGTGCCGATTACGATCGCCTTGCCCCCAATCGGGAGGAATGCCAGCGCTGCCGCCCCAGCCAATGTCAAAAGAATGATCATCCGGCTCTGCAACCGCCAGTCTTTCAAAATCAATTGCAGTATCACATTAGTTTTCATGCATTCACCTCTTCACGACTGTGTTCCACGTTGGCAACAAAAATTTCCTCGAGTGTCATGTTTTCCACGGCGTGCACGCGGGCCCCTGTGTTCTCGTATGCATTCGGAAGATGGGACTCGAAGGCATTGGCAATTGCCACAGCGAGCCGACCGGTTTTCTGAATCCCTATCACGCCGGGCAGCCTAGGCAGTGCGACGCCATCTGGCACTTCCAGCCGCAAACGCCGCCAGCGGTCGAGATAAATCTCTTTGTCCATAGAATCAATGATCCGGCCACGATCAATGAACGTGATCTGGTCTGAAATCTGTTCCACGTCCTGTGTGTTATGCGAAGAGAAGAGGACGCTGCGTCCCTCATCGACCATCACGCTCGTCAGTTCGCGCAAGATTTCGTGCCGCGCGACAGGATCGAGTCCCGTAGTTGGCTCGTCCAGCACCAGGAGTTTTGGCCGGCGGGCAAAGACAAGCAGCAATGCCGCTTTCACCCGTTGGCCGTGCGAAATGCCCTTGATTTTCTGTTCCGCACGCAGCCCGAACCGTTTCAACAACAAGTGCGCATAGGCGTCATCCCACGAGGGATACATCGACTTCATGAAATTGATGTGCCAGCCGAGCGTCATCGTTTCGTAGAGACGCATGTCGTCGGAGGCAAAGCCGATATCCCACTTCGCGTCGACCTGTTCCTGCGGCATGCAGTGACCGAGCACGTTTACTTCGCCGCGATCCTGGTGCACTAATCCCATCAGTATGCGAATCGTCGTGGATTTGCCTGCGCCGTTTGGGCCGATCAATCCCATGGTCGTTCCCCGTTGGAGCCGCAGCGCGATGTTTTGAAGATTGAAAAAACGGTACGACTTGCACACCCCACTGAGTTCAATTGCGTAATCGTTCATATGGTTTCCTTCTCCGTGTCGGTGACGCGTTCAAGGACTTCTCGAATGCGTTTTTCCAAATTCTTTGGCGAAAGCCCCATCATGGCCGCGCTTCGTACCGCTTGCTCTAAATGCTGCGTCAGTTCCTGCTCGCGAATCCGCGCGCCGATTTCGGAGTCCGAAGCGACGAAACAGCCCTTACCTTGACGAGTTACGATGACGCCCTCGCGTTCCAGTTCGAGATACGCGCGTTTCACCGTAATCACGCTCACGCCGATGTCCGCAGCCAAATGGCGAATTGAAGGAATCGCCTGTCCCGCGGCCCAGTCACCGATGGCGATACGCTGCTTGATCTGCTCCATGATCTGCAGATACATCGGACGATTATCGGTTAGAGAGATAACAAACATCTGTATATATACAGTATAGACAGTAACAATATCTGTCAAGTGCTTTTTGTAGGGATCGCGTTTCGGTCAGTGATCAGAAAGATCGACGACCTAATTTGATTGTTCGCCTTGCCAGCTGGAGTCACCCTGTACTTCTTCCGTCCCAGTGTTGGTGACTAGACAAGATTGGCAGCACCGAGCCATTTATGTTGAAAAGACTTCTCACTGGAACAACGCGGATGTTTAACCAGACCGGCCTTGAGTTAGACCCTGCCGGCAATGGGGCCGCGCTGGTTATCACCAAGGTCTTTTCCCGCAGCCTTGCCAGCAAGGCGAACATCAAAGTGGGCGATCGTATAGTTCTCATTAACGCCCGCCCGCGTCCACCTGGTATAGCGATGACCCCGCTTTCCTCCAGCGCCCGGGACCGTCGTTACACTTACCATCCAGCGTGACAATGCGACTCAGCGGATACACTTGAAGCTGGAGGACGTACTCCAGACGACAGGCGAAATACCTCCAAGATCCTGGAAGGAGACGCGCCAAGTAGCGGATCGCGGGCAATCCGGAAGTTGATTATTGAAATCACGCGTTAGCACTCGTTGAGCGTCGCCGGTGCGGAGAAAAGGCGGTACCGTCAATGGAGCTCTTTGCAGTCTCCGAGCAGTCTCCTACTTCCGATCCTGAGTTAACGCGTTACGAGACGCTTGCGTGGTTCGGTTCGTTAGTTCTGCGATTCGAAGCAGTCTAGAGGAAGCACCTGGGATATAATTCGCTTCCATCGGATGTCCCTACCTGCCGGCTCAAAACTTGGCCCCTATGAAATTCAATCTCCCCTCGGAGCGGGTGGCATGGGAGAAGTTTATCGAGCGCGCGATACTCGGCTTGACCGTTCCGTCGCGATCAAAATTCTTCCCAATCATCTTTCGGAGAATGCCGACGCCAAGCTGCGTTTTGACCGCGAGGCGCGCACCATCTCTTCTCTGAATCATCCCAACATCTGCACACTGCATGACGTCGGCCACCAGGACGGCACGGACTATCTGGTGATGGAACTTCTTGAAGGCGAGACGCTCGCCGACCGTTTGAAGAAGGGGCCTCTTCCAACAGAGCAAGTGCTGCGCTACGGAGCAGAAGTCTGCGATGGCTTGGAGCGAGCGCACCGCAGTGGCGTAGTTCATCGCGACCTGAAGCCCGGCAACATTATGTTGACTAAGTCCGGCGCCAAGCTGATGGACTTTGGCTTGGCTAAGCCTGGAATCTCTGCTGGCGCGGCGTCTTCGGGTCTGTCCGTGACGATGACGACGCCGGCAGCCAGCCATCCTCTGACTGCGCAGGGCACCGTAGTAGGCACATTTCAGTACATGTCGCCGGAGCAAGTGGAAGGACGAGAAGCGGACGCGCGCTCCGACATTTTTGCTTTCGGAGCTGTTCTGTATGAAATGATCACCGGCAAACGCGCTTTCGAAGGGAAGACTGCAGCGAGCGCGATGGCGGCAGTGCTCGAGCGCGAACCGCAGCCCATTTCTTCCCTGCAACCGACAACCCCGCTGGCACTCGATCGCCTGGTAAAGACCTGCCTGGCGAAAGATCCGGATGATCGTTGGCAAACTGCGCACGATGTGAAGCTGCAACTCCGGGAACTTGCGGACGGTGGCTCGCAGGCAAGCGCAGTCGCACTTCGCGGACGTGCGCGGCGCAGATCCAGCGTATGGGCCTGGGGTATTGCCGGCGTATTTGGCGCGACGACCATCGCCGCTTTGGTGCTGGTGTATATGTCAGGGCAGAAAGAGTTGCCCATGCTGCGCCTGTCGATCAATCCGCCGGCGAAAATGCAGTTCAACCTTTCGGGAGACACATCGGGGCCGGCGATGATCTCGCCCGATGGAAAATACGTTGTGTTTTCGGCGGCAGCGGACGGGCATGCGCAGCTTTATGTTCGCACATTGGATTCCGTGGCCGCGCAGCCTCTTCCCGGAACGGACGAGGCGATGTTTCCTTTCTGGTCGCCGGATAGTCGCTCTATTGGCTTTTTCACTGCCGACAAACTAAAGCGAATTGATGTCGGCGGCGGCACTCCCATCGTGCTGTGCGATGCTCAGTTGGCGCGCGGCGGGAGCTGGAATCAAAACGGTGACATCATTGCTGCTCTCGCATTTACGGGAGGAATTTTCCGCATTTCCGCCAGCGGGGGAACTCCTGTTCCGATCACAACGGTCGACAACCATAAATACACTTCCAATCGTTGGCCATGGTTCCTTCCCGACGGCAAACATTTTCTTTACATGGCTGTAAATCACAACGCTCCTGCAAGTCCAGAAACCGGAGTTTTCATTGCTTCGCTCGATGGCAAGGAGAACCGCCTGCTCTTTCACTCCCTCTCGAATGCAATCTATGCTTCCGGATATCTGCTTTATCAGCGCGATAACGCGCTGGTGGCGCAGGCATTCGATCCCTCCAGCGAGAAGTTCACCGCAGATCCGCAGGTGCTTGGCGAAAGCGTTCAGTACGACGAGGCGCTGTGGCGGGGAAACTTGAGCGCTTCGACGAACGGGATGCTTTTGTATGCTTCCGGCGCGGCGGCTGGTACCGAAACGCTGAACTGGTACAACCGTTCCGGCAAGCCTTTGGGCTCGGTAGGCCAGCTCGGCGGATTTTACGAGCTTGAGCTTTCTCCAAATGGAAAGAAGCTCGCAATTACGGATTTCAACACTGCTGCCGCCGGTATCTGGATTTACGACCTGGAGAACGGGTTGAAATCACGGCTGGCGTTTGGTGGGGGTGTACAGAGAGAACCAGTTTGGTCCGCGGATGGCAAAGAGATCGCGTATATCTCAGACCAGCAGAGTCGGATCTCGCTGAAAGAGGTGGACACGGGCGCGCCGAAACAAACTTTATTGGCCGAACCCAGTGCTGTGTATCAAAGCCTGTCGAGTTGGTCATCGGATGGCAAATATTTGCTCTACTCGCGAGGAAATGGATTCGTTCTGGAACAATGGGCATTGCCGGTGAAAGGAGATCACAAGCCATTTCGCTATGCGCCCGGACAAGCCGGCTGGGGAGTATTTTCTCCCGATGCGCGCTGGGTGGTGTACTCATCTCTGGACTCGGGACGCCCAGAAGTTTTTGTCGCGCCTTTTCCATGGACAGGAGCCAGGTGGCAAATCTCGAACGGTGGTGGATCGTTCCCGCGCTGGCGCGGCGACGGCAAAGAGATTTACTACTACAACTTCACCGGGATCGAGGCCACACAAGTTGAAGCCAAGGGTTCGTCGTTTCAGGTAGGTGAAAGCAAGCTGCTGTTTCCACTAGCGCTGAAAGGCCTCGCGCGCGACTATGACGTTTCGCGAGACGGACAAAAATTCATTGCCATTACTTCGGCGGAAGGCAGTTCGCAGCCTTTAACACTTGTTCAGAACTGGACCGCGGAGCTCCAGAAGAAATAGGTCTATAAAATTTTTCACGCCAGCGCCATATTCAGATTCTCAATGGCTTCGTCGATCTCGGCGTTGTTCTTGTAGCCGACGGTCACACAATCGACGCCGGCATTTCTGAACGCAAACTTCATCGCCTTCTGCCGGTCCTCACGGTTGAAAACGCCTTCGCCGATCAGCTTCATTGAGATCACGCCCATTCCTGCTTTGCGAGATTCTTTTACATGCTCGACCACTTCGGGGACATTGCCCAGTCCCGCCGTCGCGTAGTCCTCCGCATCCATACTTTTGCCTTTGTGGTTCATGCGGATCATCGCTACGTCGAGCCAACGATCTCCTGGAACTTTCCGCAGCGCAGGAAGCCCGTGCACGGAGGCTCCGTGGGTCCTGATGATCTTTTTCGATTGCGCGTCGAGGATTGCGTCCTGCCAGCGAGTCGTGTCACGGGGCCAGGTCGCGGTGTGCTGCCAATGCAGCAGCATAATGTCGAAGTACTCTGTGTTCGCGAGCCTGCGCAGCTCGTCAAACTTCTGCTGCGGATTCACGCCTTCGTGGAAGGTCGTGACCTTGGACATGAGTTGATAGGTGTCACGCGGAATGCCCTTTAGCGCAACGCCGAGCATCTTGTGCATATCGCCGTAGGACTCAGCAGTCTCGAAGAAGCGGATGCCGCGGTCGTAGGCGTACCGCACGAGTTTCGTGAACCCATCCTGTCCAAGATCACGCTGTACCTGGCCGCTGAAGCTGCCCGTGCCGAAGGCCAGGCGGGTCACTTTCACACCGGATTTCCCCAGCGTGACGTGATCAGTTGCAGACTGGCGGGCTGCAATCGTCTGCCGAGCAATCATGGGACTGCTTGCGGTTGCGACCAGTGCTCCGGTTGCCAATCCGGTCTTCAGGAATTCGCGTCTTGTGACACTGGACATTTCACCCTCCAGATAGTCCCAATGCGACGAATGTTAGCAGAAGTTGTGCTCAGAAGGTCGGGGCGATCCATCTTGGCCGAGCGGTGGCTTTATCATTACTTGAAATTCACAATAACTCCGGGGTTCACGTGTCCGCAGAAAACAACAAAGCACTGGTACGTCGATTTTATGAAGAAATTGATAGGAGAAACCTGGAGGCGATGGACGAGCTCGTTGCTGAAAACTACATCGACCACAATCCGCCGCCTTTCCCGGGGCTGGCTGCTGGGCGGAAAGGTCTAAAGCAGGCGTTCAAGATTTTTGCGCAAGCCACACCGGGATATTACCGCATAGAAGATCAGGTTGCAGAGGGCGACAAAGTTGTCACCCGCATGACTTCCTTTGGGAAGCACGACGGCGACTTGCCCGGAGCTCCCAGGACCGGCAACGACCTGGGGATGACTTCGATAACCATCCACAGAATTGAAAATGGGAAATTGGCAGAGAAGTGGTCCGACAAGGACACGCTCGCGTTCCTGCAGCAAATCGGTGTGTTGCCGCCGATGAAGCGGCCATCGGAATGAGCGCGTAGTGCGCCATATTACCCACGGTTGCTTGGGGCATTTATCGCGACTGGTCCGCCGGAATCGCCTGGAGTGTACTAGCGCCCGCAGGCGTAGTTAGAATCTTGGCGGAAGATGCCATCGGCTGAACAGCACACGCAATCGAGAGCATTCGCCGGGCAGACCGCGGAGACTGCGCGGATTCCGTCGTGGCAGGTTGTGGCCGAGTCGGTTGTACTGGCGGCTGTAATCAGCCTTTCCGTTTTCTTTTTGCAATGGCGGTACGGGTTCAACCTCGGGGATGAAGGCTGGCTGTGGTACATCAGCAAGCGGACCGCCCTCGGGGATGTGCCGCTGCGCGATTTTTTCAGTTACGACCCGGGAAGATATTACTGGTCGGCATTCATTTTTAAGCTGCTCGGACGCAGCGGGTTTTACGAACAACTGCTGGCGAATTACCTGTTCGCAATTGTCGGACTGACCTTCGCATATCTAGCAATGCTCCGCGCCGGGCTGAGCAGAACCTGGCGAATTTCGATTCTGCTGCTGCTCGGCGTTGTGATTGGGTTTCCCCGTCACAAAATTTATGAGCAGACGTTGTCATTGATTGCTGTGGCGGCAGTTGCATTCGTGTTTGCTGCACCTCAACGGATGAAGCGATGGTTGGTCCTTGGGATTGTCATTGGCCTTGGGGCTTTTTTCGGACGAAACTCCGGCGTCTTTTGGTTCATCGCCGCGCTGCTCGCATTCGCGTTGTTGAAGGTTCGTGGCGAACAGGTTCGGAGTGCTCCCTCGGTCGGTGTTGTCGCAGCGGGAATCGTCATCGGCTATTCGCCGATGACATTGATGGTCCTCTTCGTCCACGGATTCGCACACCCCTTCCTTGAATCTGTTTTGCTGACCCCGCATTGGGCATGGTCATTGCCGATTCCATTTCCGTGGCACGTTCACGTTCGCGGACTGCATGGCCTAGATCTATTGCAAGCACGTGCCGTTTCGTGGTTGTGCGTTGTTGCGCCGGTAACATACGCCTTTGTGCTCTGGCGAACAGCACGTAAAAAGTACGAATTAGATGGCGTGGAATGGCTCGCGGCCGCCGCATCATGCGCAGGCGCTGGTTTTCTCATCCATGCTTTTTACACGGCTGATTTTTTTCACATCGCGCAGGGAGTGGCGCCTTTCGTGGTCGCGGCTGGCGCATTCGCGGGACACCTTTGGAGTAGCAACCAGCGACGTTTTTCTCTAAGCACATTTGCCATTCTGATCGTTCTTGTGCTCGCCTGCTGGTTGCCGATGGAGCCACTCGTCCAACACCTCCGGACGAAAGCCCACGATCCCACAAGTATTGAGCAAATTCCAATCGCGGGCAGAAAGTTCGAAGTACCAACAGAGCAAGCTGATCTGATGAGAACAGTTGCAACTGCATTTCAGGGTTGCGGCGCGCGTGACGGAGGATTCTTTGCCGCACCTTACTATCCCGGCTTTTACGCATTTCTAAACACGCGCGCGCCGACATGGGACACCTACCTGTTATGGCCGCGCAATCAGCGAACTCAGCAAAATGAAATCGAATCATTGCAGCGAAACCGCACGGCCGTGTTTCTCATCAATAACACTTTCGCTATGAACGGCCGCAACACTCTCCAACTAAGCGCCACGAATCCGCAACTGCTCGCCTACATCACAACGCAATATCGAGCGAGCGCGGCAAAGCTTCTTGCGGGGTTCGATTTGTTCTACGATCCTGCGCAGTGCAAGAATTTGGTTCGGGCAAATCCCTGAGTGCGCTTCCGGTAATTCGCTGAAGCGGAATCGCCAGGAAGCCGCAACTGGTGCGGCTTTGCACTACTCTCGTTGCATTTACGACTCTGCTACTTGACAGAACATTTCTTTAGCAGTTGAAATCACGCGTGGCGGAATTTTTTCGAAAAAAGATTTCCACAAACTGAAATTTTCTGTGTTAGCATGGCGCTCTGTCGAACTCAGTAATTTTGATCGCCACGGTTCGTCGAGTAACGCTCTCTCTGAACGCTAAAACGAATCAGTAAGTAATCTGGTTAACCAAGGCGCTGCCCCAGCCAGCGGCCCCGCTCGAAAATTTTATATGTCTGTACCGACTCCGACACTTTCTCCGAATCCGTGGTCGCGCATACTTGATGCGCTCGAAAAGAAAATCAACCGGCACTCATACGACACCTGGCTTAAACCCACTCGTTACAGCCACACGAGCAATGGCATTGTTTACGTTCGCGTTCCCACGGTTGAATTTCGTCACGTGGGCGACAAATACGCCGACCTGATACAAGAGGCGCTCGATAATCTCAATCTCGATTATCGCGAAGTGGAGTTTGTTACACCGGAAGACGATCCGGCGGCGACTCCAGTGCGGCACGATGGCGGACTCTCCGCGCCCAGCGCGGCTCCTACGCCGATCACTGCCGGGTCGCAGGCGCGATTTGATTGGGATGGCGCGGCGCAACTCAATGCGCGATACACGTTCGACGCCTTCGTCATTGGCAGTGGAAATCAATTTGCTCATGCAGCGTGCCAGGCCGTGGCGCAACGTCCGTCGAAAGCTTACAACCCATTGTTCCTGTATGGCGGTGTTGGCATGGGCAAGACGCACTTGATGCAGGCGATCGGGCATGAAGTGAAGCGTGTGATGCCGCAAGCGGCTATCTGCTACGTCAGCAGCGAAAAGTTCACCAATGAGATGATCAACTCGCTGCGTTATGACAAGATGACCAGCTTCCGCGACAAATTCCGAAACGTAGACGTGCTGCTCATCGATGACATTCAGTTCCTCGCACAGAAGGAGCGGACGCAGGAAGAGTTCTTCCACACGTTTAACGCCTTGCACGAGTCAATGAAGCAGATCGTGATTGCAAGTGATCGTCCGCCAAAAGAACTCCCGGAAATTGAAGACCGCTTGCGCAGCCGCTTTGAATGGGGTTTGATCGCCGACATTCAACCGCCCGATCTCGAAACCAAAGTCGCCATTCTGCAGAAGAAGGCAGAGCAGGAACGCATTACGCTCCCAACCGATGTTGCGTTGTTCATTGCGGGAAATATTCGTTCGAATGTGCGTGAACTCGAAGGCGCGCTGATCCGGCTGGTAGCGCACTCTTCGCTTACCAATACCGACATCACCTTGCCCTACTCGCAGCAAGTGCTAAAGAATTTCATCGACTCGCAGGCCCGCAAGGTCACCATTGAATCGATCCAAAAAGCCGTCGCGGAACAATTCGGCCTGCGGTTGCTGGAGATTAAAGCAAAGAATAATTCACGCGCGATTGTTTATCCGCGGCAGATCGCCATGTATTTGGCTAAGCACCTGACCGAAGCGTCACTGCCAGAAATAGGACGCCAATTCGGAGGTAAGCACCACACAACAGTTCTGCATTCCGTCGAGAAGATCGAAGAGACCCGCAAATCCGACAAAGATTTGAACAGGATGCTGAATAAACTAACCGAGCAACTAGGCGGATAAACACAGATTGTGAACGCGTTTTCCAGTTTTATGCAGGTCTTGCAAACGAGCGGCTGTGCGCAGCTTGTGAAAGTTGTGAAAGAGCAGTGAGAAATTCAGGATCGCTCCCAGATGTACGCTGGTATCCGGAGCCAATCGGTCCTTATCTTGGACACGAAGGTAGTGGCGGGAGTTGAAGGAAACAAGGCAGTTGATTTAAATTTCCACTTTTCCGAACGCCCTACTGTTACTGCTGTATTTAGTGATTTTGGTTTGATATAAGGAAGTAAACAGAAGTACAGGCGAGTCGGACAGAGCTAGCCCTAAGCGAGTCGAAGGGTATGTCCGATCCACACGAGCAGGGGTCAGGGACTATGCCGGTAGAAGCGATCGCACCCACAGTAGGCGCCGCAACCATGGAAATCACCATCAGCAAATTCGAACTACTTCGCGAACTCGCGGCGACGCAAGGGGTAGTTGAGCGTAAGACGACGATTCCTATTCTGTCGAATTATTTGTTCGAAGCCGGCGGCGACCGGCTTTCGTTGACGGCGACCGACCTCGATCTGAGCCTGCGTACCTCGTGCAATGCGAAAGTGAAGAAAGAAGGCTCGTGTACGATTCCGGCCCGTAAGCTGCATGATTACGTAAAGCTTCTGCCCGACGCCGATATCACCATCAAGCTGCTGGAGAACCACTGGGTGAGCATTCGCTGCGGACGCTCGAACACGAAGATGGTGGGCATGGCGCGGTCAAATTTTCCCAGCTTGCCGGCGTTTCCGACCGCAGGCGTGGTCAAAATCCCTGCTCAGGTTCTCCGCGGCATGATCGCCCGCACCAGCTTCGCGATCGCGAATGAAGAATCCCGCTATACGTTGAACGGCGCGCTGATGGTTCTGAAGCCGGAGTCGATCACCATGGTGGCGACTGATGGCCATCGCCTGGCGCACGTTGAGCGCGCTGGCGAAAAGTTCGAAGGAATCTCTGGCGAGCTAAAGACGCTTGTGCCGAAGAAATGCATGGACGAGTTGCGGACGTTGGTGGACGCTGCCGAGGATGTTGAGACCATTGAGTTCGCAAAAGACGAGTCGACCCTCTTCTTCCGCATCGGTCCGCGGCTTCTGACCTCGCGCCAGCTTACGGGACAATTCCCCAACTACGAAGCCGTACTTCCCAAAGACAACAGCAAGATCATCCCGCTGCATGGTGACGACCTCGGCGCAGCGATTTCCCGCGTCGCGCAATTTGCCGACGAGCGTTCACGCGCCGTCCGACTGAAACTTGAAAAAGGCGAACTGAAGCTTTCGGCTTCTTCGACCGAAACTGGCGAATCTGAAGACTCGCTCGAAACCGACTATAACGGTGAGTCGCTCACAGTCGGCTTTAACGCCCAGTACATTTTGGATTTCCTGAAAGCCATCGGCTCAGGCGACGTTCGCCTGGAACTCAAAGATGCGCAATCCGCCGGCCAGCTCCGCCCCGCCGACAGCGAGGACTACAAGTACAGGTATATTGTTATGCCGATGCGGATCTGAGAAGTTGCCAGCAGTATGAGTTAGCTGATTTTTCGCGATATGTCGCGGAGGAACTTTGCGAATTATTCGTGTGTAAGCGCTTCACGGCTCTGACTTTCTAAGCCCCCTCCCAGGTGAATGACCGCTTACTCCGAAGTAACGACTGTGTGTTCTCATTCTGTGAATAACATCAACAAGAGGTTTCTTTATGGAGCTTCTACCTCGCGTGATTGTTGGTCTAACGGGAGCGTTCGGTAGCGGATGTACCACTGCAGCGAAATATCTTCGCGATACCCGGGGATTTGTGCCCGTAAGGTTATCGGACTCAATCAGGGCTGAATGGTCCAAGAACCACAAAGAGGATCCGTCTAGGTTAGATCTACAAAAAATTGGTGATGAACTAAGGCAGAAGAATCACGCAGGCATTCTTGTTGAGCTGGCGCTATCTGAACTTGAGAAGAAGAACGGTGGAAAGCTTCCTGAATCAGTTGTTATCGACGGGATTAGAAATTTGGGAGAAATCAGTTACTTAAGAGACGTTTATGGTTTTCGCTTCACGCTCGCTGCGATTCTCGCCTCATCCGAGGCTCGATGGGCGCGCATTGGCACTGCGTACACTGATAAAGGCCTGGGACTAGCGGAATTTGTTGCAGACGACCAGCGCGATCAGAATGAGGAGACGGATTATGGCCAGCAGGTGGAACTTTGTGTGGACAAGGCAGACATACTGATTAACAACACGGTCATATCAACGCCTGAGTTTCAGAAAAAAGTGGTGGAACTTATCGATCTAGCCACCGGAAAAAGGACGCGCAGCGCAATGCAAACCGAAATTCTGATGAATATCGCGTTTTCATCGGCACACAGTTCAAAATGCATCAAACGCCATGTTGGAGCTGTCGTGGCCGACGCAAACGGGCAAGTCGTGAGCGCTGGTTATAACGAAAACCCCCTCGGAACGAATCCCTGCATCGAGGAACCTGAGTACCATCAGCAGTGCTTTCGAGACATCATGAGAAACGAACACTTCGAGACACTATCGAAAAAGGGTGCCCGGTGTCCCGTTTGCGGCGAGAAAATAATCTTCCAGCCTGGCCCACCCTGGCGCTGCAAGGCCTGCACAGACAAAGGCGCGAAGACTAATCTAGAAAGTTTTTTCTTTCCGGACAGGGCAATGAATTGGTGCACGGCTGTACACGCGGAAGTATGGGCCATTTTAGCCGCTGGCGAGAGATCTAGGGGCGGCGTTCTGTACACAACGACGTTTCCGTGCGCTCAGTGCGCAGAAAAGATTGTTCAGGCGGGGATTGTGAAGGTCATCTTTACCGAACCCTATCCGGACGTCTACGGGGCAAACCGACTCAACCTGGGCGGTATCGAGCTCGAGCAATTCGAGGGTGTGCGATCTTCCAGTTTCGAGCGAATTTTCTCGAGAACCAAGCCCGACTAGCGATACTTATTTTCGATTGTTTTCTGCGAAGACTCGCCCTGCTTCTCTTTCGGTTTTACCGCGATTGGCTTATCTTCCTTTGGAAGGACCGCAATGTAGCCTGAGAATCCCCAAGAAGAGACTGCAGCGGAAGAAGTTTTTTTAGCCATGATGGTGTTCCCCAATTCTGCGGGTTTGGTTAGGAGGGTCATCTGGAACCGCTGAGCATTATGATTTAAACAACAACTTGACAGGCTTGTCTATAACGCATTTTGATGACCTTCGTTTTCCACAAAGTTCTGATATTGGATGCGCCCATTTCGGGAACGGTTCGCGCCTGTGAAAGAACCCACCATTTGCGATCGCACCGTGCTGAGAAGAAGCGACGAAATATCAGAGTAGAACTTTGCTCGATATGCAGGGTGAACTCTGCCGCAGGCCACAATAAACAAAATAGACCGGCTCGCGTGCGAGTACCTGCTTCACGAGAAAATCTTTGCCCGCTCCGAACGCCTGAACACCAGACCGAAACGCCTCTTCCCACGACCCGAAGAAGCCGAGGAGTCTTGTGTCCTGAACCACAACGTACTCACCGCGATGTCCCTTTAGCCACTCCCGTTTGTGGGCGGCGTAATATTTCAACTTCACTGATAGTCGATTCTTTTCACGCTGTTGGATGCTGTTCACGGAATTCACCGTCCCGAAACTGCTTTCGCGGCAGGACCGCAATAATCGCCCTCCGGTTTCTGGCCGTCAAGACCCAGACTAGGTGCTTGATTTTGTAGTGAGAACTGGCGAACTTCCGTGCTACAATCCGACATCTCGGGTTCCGAGGATGGGGTGTGCTCCTAACTTAGGTTGTCACGAGGAGGCACCATGTCTCGGAAGTTTTTGTTTCTGGCCATTTTTGCCGTATTTTCCTTCGCAGTCACCGCTCAGGCCGCAACCCGCGATCTGATCCCAGCCGGCACGCTCCTGCACTGCACCATGGACGAGCTCAACTTCTCGCCCAAAACCGCCCAGGTCGGCGATCCCGTGCTCTGCAATCTTGGTCCGCTTGGCGCGTTCGGGCATTCGGTGTTCCCGCGCGGAGCTGAGCTCAGCGGGCACCTGCAAGACTACAAAGCTCCCGGCCACTTCTGGGGCAAAGGCTGGATGGCAATCGAATTCGACCGCATGATTCTGCCCGGCGCGAATGTGCTGCCGCTTTCGGCGAAGATTGTCGGCGCGCCACATAACAAAGTCGACGCACATGGCGACATCAAGGGCAAAGGCCATCCCACGCGCGACGCCCTGCTCTGGACCGTTCCCATTTTTTGGCCGATCAAGGTCCTCACGCTGCCTCAGCGCGGGCCGTACCCAGCGCTCAAAGGCGAAAACCGGCTGACGCTGCGTCTGATGGAAGACGTCGAGGTCCCATTTGCGGTGGCGAGAAATGGCGTGCCCATGCCGGACTACCGGCCGAGCGCGTATCGCGGTAGCACACAGTCATATCAGCGGTCCGGCTATCAGTCGGCATCGAGCTATCAGCAAGCACCTGCCATCCGATCTGACGCGACAGTCGTGCGCCCGGCTACTTACACTCAGCAGCCTCGCGCATCTGTTTACGACGGGCAAGTCACTGTGATTGCCCTACAGGCTGGAGCGGCGGTGCTGGCCACGCGTTATTGGATCGACGGCACCGAGTTGCACTGCATGACGCAGGATGGCGCGGTGCAGAATGTTCCTCTGGCGCTGGTCGATCTTCAGCAGACTGTGAAAATCAACCAGGAGCGCAACATAGCGTTCTCGCTGCACTCGCAAGCCACAAATAGCAACGTTGGGCAAACCGCGACACCAGTCGTGCAGTAAGCCGCGGTGTTGCAATCCTCGTGATCGACCGCTTTAGGTTGCCCCACCCTTGTCGCGTTCTTTGCGACAGGATGGGACTTCTACGTCCCGAACGCCTCGATTGACTGCGTAGTCCCTCCGTACTACCCTGTCTGGGCTCCCCTGGAGGTGCTTATGCTCAGTGGATTCAAGCAATTCATTCTGCGCGGCAATGTTGTGGATATGGCAGTCGGCGTGGTCGTGGGCGCGGCTTTCGCCACGGTAGTCTCGGCTTTTACTAAGGACCTGCTGACTCCGTTTATTGCCGCCATTGTCGGTAAGCCCGATTTTTCTTACCTGGGATTTACCATCCGCAGCACGCACTTCCCGGTTGGTGACTTCATCAATGCTGGAATTTCTTTCCTGCTGGTCGCGGCGGCCGTCTATTTCTTCGTGGTCGCGCCAGTGAACATGTTGGTTACGCGCATGCGCAAAGCGCCAGCGCCTGCTGATCCAACGACGAAAAAGTGCCCCGAGTGCCTGAGCGAGATTCCGATTGATGCCCATCGCTGTGCGCATTGCACGCAGCCCGTCGGCGCCATGCGAGCGGCGTAGCCTCGCCGGGCGTTTCTCTGTCATCCTGAGCGAAGCATGACGATTCGCCTTCGAATTGTCATGTGTAGTCGAAGACTGATGTAACTTCCGGTACGATAAAGCGGTGAGAGCCGTACCGCTAATCATCCTGGCAACTGCCGCGCTGTTCATTCCGCCAGCTTACGCACAAGAGAAGCCTTCTCAGAAAAATTCCGCGTCGTGCGGCCCGCTGGCCGACCAGACTCTTCACTGCTCGCGCTTTGCCTTTACTTACAAGGTCCCATTCGGCTGGGTCGATCGGACTGCCGAGATGAATGCCGATACATCCTCGCCGGACAGCAATTCTCAAAACGAAAGTTCCGCAGCCAACAAAAACATACAGCAATCGCCGAGCTCAACCGGCTCGGAAACTCTGCTCGCGGTTTTCGAACGGCCGCCTCAGGCAGCAGGTGAGACCATCAATTCGGCTGTCGTAATTGCCGCCGAGCCGCTGGCCAATTATCACGGAATCAAAACTGCCGGTGAATATTTTGGCGCGATCAACGAGCTCGCCGGGCAGCGCGGGTTCAAAGCTGCCAGCGATCCGTACGAATTCGCAATCGGGGCAAAGCACCTGGTGCGTGGAGATTTCAGCAAACAGCGCAACGAGCTGACCATGTACCAAACTTCACTGGCCATGATCGAGAAGGAATATATTGTTTCATTCACGTTCATCGGCGGAAGTGAAGATGAAGTGAACGATTTGATCGAGAACTTGAGCTTCGGCTCAGCACCGAAGAGACGACCGCCGCAGGAGAAGAAATGAGAGTTATTGTGCGTTTGTGTCTGTCGCTGGCATTGCTTTGGACTTGCCTTCCATTGCCGGGTTTCGCGCAAAGCCACGGCCATCGATATCTGCTGTTCGTTGGTACCTACACAAACATGAATGGCAAAGACACGGCCAGCAAAGGCATCTACGCCTATCGCTTCGACGAAGTGTCGGGCCAACTCGTGCCAATTGGAATCGCCGCAGAAACTACGAATCCATCATTTCTGGCGGTGGCTCCAGGGGACAAATTCCTCTATGCCGTAAACGAACTCCAACACTACAAAGGAGAGTCAAGCGGCGGAGTGACTGCATTTGCGCTCGATCGCCGGATGGGCAAGCTCAGCGAACTCGATGAAGTGGCATCGCACGGCGCCGACCCATGCTATATCTCGCTCGACCGCAGCGGTAAATTCTTGCTCGTTGCCAACTACACCGGAGGTACGGTCGCGGTGTTTCCGATATCGGCAGATGGTCATGTCGGAGAAGCATCTTCGGTGGAAGAGGACAAAGGCACGCGCGGCCCGAACAAAGAACGGCAGGAACGTTCCCACGCGCACTTCATCGAAACCTCTGCGGGCGACCATTTCGCTTATGTATCGGACCTTGGGCTTGACCGAGTGCTGATCTACAAGTTTGATTCGAATACGGGTAAGCTCGGCGCCGGGTCTGCCGACGATAAAGATTTCCTCTCAGCAACTCTCGCTCCCGGCACGGGCCCGCGGCACCTCGCATTTTCATCTGACGGAAAGTTCATGTACGTGCTTGGCGAGATCGATTCAACCGTAACTGTGTTCGCAAACGACAAAAATGGGACGTGGCGCTCAATTCAGAAGATTTCAGCACTCCCCGCAGGATTCTCAGGAGAGAACACCGCTGCTGAGATCGCCGTACATCCCAACGGGAAGTTTCTGTACACTTCGAACCGCGGCGATGATTCAATTGCAGTATTCGCGATCGATCGCACCAGTGGAAAGTTGACCCTCGTTGAACGCGTACCAAGCGGAGGCAAGAATCCGCGCAACTTTGCGCTAGATCCCGCGGGCAAACATCTATTGGCCGCCAATCAGGACGGGGGCAATATCGTCGAGTTCACGATTGATCCATCGACTGGGAAATTGACTACCGTGGGCGAAGTGGCGAAAGTACCGGCGCCAGTTTGTCTGGTATTCGTGCCTGAATGACGTGCGTGGGACATTCCTGCTTGACAAAGTTGTTTGTGCCAGGCGTGAACGCTGAAACTATTCCAGCGCTTCCGGGTGCAATGCGATATTCTTTTCGCCCGCCGCTTTCTTTTCGCGATATTTTTTCATCCACGCTTCCCAGCTCTTTCCGGCGGCAGTGTCTTTGCCGCTGAATGCAAGCGCGGCTATATCGGCGTAGGGAACCGACAGTTTTTGATCCCCCGATTTCGGATAGAGCCGCACGACAGAGTCGGCCAGGGAAGTACCTGCACGCCGGTCGAAAATATACCCTTCGATTTTCTCGCCACTTTTCAATGTAATCGTGATGTCGCCGCGGTAGTCGAAGGCCTTCTCAAGCGCCACACGAATTTCTTCATCCGACGCGAGTTGCGGAATCCAGCCTTCAAGATTCTCGCGCTCGCGCCCTGGCGCAATTTCCAGCTCTTCGGGATTGGCAGTGCCTCGTTGGGGTACACTCATCGTTAGCCTCTCGCTTTTGTGACTCACCTACCATCGCCTGCTGATGGCATCAGGTCAGATACTTCTAACCTGATTCTAGCCTGTGGGACGATGCGCATGGATGGTGGAAACGCGAAAACTCGCTGCTTTCCGGGGCGTTTGTGCCACGTCTTTTTTGCTGGTCACCCTCTTGCTGTGGACCTGCTCTACCGCGATTATCCATTTGACATACTTATGTCTAAGCTATATGCTTTGACATATGAGAACCACCGTCCGGCTTTCAGGAGAGCTTTTGCGCAAGGCCAAACGGAAAGCCGCTGAAAACGGCCAAACGTTAACGTCTTTAATCGAAGAGGGCCTGAAGGTTGTTCTAGCGGACACAGGTCGCGCCACCCGCCGGTCCTACGTGCACCTGCCGCTCTCGAAAGCGTCCGGTGGCACACTACCCGGAGTCGATCTAAACCGCTCGGGTGATCTTGAGGATCGAATGAACCTTTTGTGATCCTTCCAGACGTTAACGTTCTCGTCAATGCGTTCCGTGCAGACACCGCCGATCATGCCTTCTGCCGCAAATGGCTTGAGCGACTCGTCAATGAGGAATCCCGCTATGCCATGGCGCCACAGGTGCTGAGCGGAGTAATTCGCGTCGTTACTCATCCAAGAGTTTTCGCAAAACCAAGTGGTCTTGCCGAGACGCTCCAATTCACTACGTTGCTGCTGGAACAACCTGAATGCGTCGTAATACAGCCTGGTCAGCAGCACTGGTCAATTTTCTGCCGCTTATGCAAAGAGGCTGATACAAAAGGGAACCTGGTTCCAGACGCGTGGTTTGCTGCCCTGGCTATAGAGTCTGGTTGTGAGTGGATCACGTTGGACCGAGACTACGCGCGCTTTCCTGGGCTGCGATGGCGAATTCCCGAGTAGGAGCCACCTGGGAGTCGCGATAGCGACGACATTGAATTAGCACGTAAGTGCTGGGAAGAGTGCAGCGGAGAAAACGGCAGGGCTCGCAGGCTGCGCCAGATGATGACCCATAATCCGCGCTCATCCATAAACTGGTGAATGCGCCACTTCTGCCTGGTTTTGGCAGAGGTTTGTGGCATTCAATCGCCGGATCATTGCGGCGTCCATCCGCCGAGAACAAACGCCGGATTGCTGTAATTCCTAATGATTTCGGCATCCTGCGCCTCTGTGAGTTGTTTCGAGGCAGGATGACGTTGTGTCGTGTCGACGGGATGGCCGTCTAGATCGGTGCTGTGGAATTCCCAGAGATGAAGGTGAGATGTGTCGCCGTCAATTGGTCCCCAGCCCACGGGCGGAATGCCGCTCAGGCGGCAATTGATCAGCACAGCTTCGGCGTAAAGATAATTCAGACCGTGATTGTTCGGCAAGCGAGCAAGTACCGCCGATGACAAGTTGCGAATCGCAGCCGTGCCCGGGCCCGACGGGAATTCGCGCTTGATCGCCACGAACGTGCAGTCGACGAAAACGTTGCCATGGTTCGCTTCGGTGTTGCGAATCCACATGAATGGTCCGACGGAACGGATTTCACAATGCCGGAAGAATGCAGGGCCGACGCCGAGGATCGTATCGCCATCACCGATGATCGTGCTGTCAGTGATATAAACCGAGCCGCGCAAATTCAGCGCATCGCCCGAGCCCTTGATCGTCATATGGCTGACTATATTTCTCGAGCCGTAAATTAGCAGCGCTTCCGCCTGACCGAAGTAGTAATTGTTCAGGGTGAAATTGCTGAACTCAATGCCAGTCGATTCGTAGGCCGAGAAAGCGCAGCGCCGGTTCGGCCCAGGCTGCGGAGGATTGAAAGCACTGTTGTTGCCGTAGCCGACCTGCACTTTGTCGCGGTCTTCTCCACGGAAGGTAATGTTTGATTTGCCGCGAAAGAAGACGATCTCTTCGTAGTTTCCGTTCTTGATAAAGATAGTCACTCGCTGCCTCGGACTGTCAGGCACAAAGTCCACTGCGCCCTGCACGGTGTTGAAATCGCCGCTGCCATCTGCCGCGACAACCACACGGGTAGTGTCAGCCGGTGGAGGCGCAGGCTTGGTCGTGAACCGCCAGCCGCGATCTGACGTGAATCCTCGGAATGTGCCGCTCGCAAACGCCAGAACGCCTGGATCGATCTGCACGATGTATGTGTGGCCATATTTCAGAACATCGTTATGTGGGTAGATCGTGGCCACATTGCCATGAATAATGACCGGATAAAAATGAAAGTTCGGCAATCCCCCAATTGTCGTGAGTTGGTAATCGTGCAGGTCGGCAGGCGTGGTTCTCACTGCGGGCGTGGTAGTCGTGGGCGAAGTCGGAATTGAGGGATCGAGCGGAATCCCCGACGGCGGATTGGCAACTCGATGCGAAGGATCTGGCCCGGCCGGAATTCTGAGGTCGAGCTTGTCGACGAGATGATGGTCGGCTGCGTCGTAAATGCGAATTTGGCCCGACTTGCCAAGGGTGGGAGTACCTGAGAAACTCAGCACCAGGTGCGTATCAGGATTGACGCGAGTTGCTTTATTCACGGGGAAGCGACGAACGACAGCCGTCGATGCTTCACCGCTGGCCACGGTAAGCAGCGCAAATATTACAAGCGGGTAGGAAAATTGCATCGCAATGCGCAATTTCATCACTCCTCTCAATCGAAATTGCCGACCATCGCCGCAGCCCGTTATGCCCACAATTGTTCCTCTGTTAGAAAGATCGGCATGCCGCCGACGCATGCAGTTTCGCCTTCAGTACCTGAATCCTTCCGCTACTTCGGTTACCATAAATAAATGCCGGCTACTTGCCGCATTTAAACAGACATGAAAACGATACTTCTGTTTTGCTTGACCTCACTATTGTTGATATGCGTATCCGCTTTTGCGCAGGACCCTTCTTTGTTGCGCCCGCCGAAAGGCGCGCCGGTGGCGATCATCGTATTTCAGGACTTGCAGTGCCCCAAGTGCCGCATGGACGCCCCGACGGAAGAGAAAGCCGCGCGCACCTACAATGTACCTCTCGTCCGGCACGACTTCCCGCTACCCATGCACAATTGGTCTTATAACGCAGCCGTGATTGCCCGCTACTTTGACTCGCAGGGTAAAGACCTTGGCAACGAGTTCCGCGACTATATTTTCCAGCACCAGCCGGAAATCGTGCCCGACAATTTGCAAAGCTTCGTGCAAAAATTCGCGGCCGATCACAAAGTCGAGCTGCCCTTTGTAATCGATCCGCAAGGCAAGTTCGCTGCCGAGGTAAACGCCGATAAAGAACTCGGCCGCAAGATCAACATTCAGCACACTCCAACCATTTACGTAGTCAGCAGCCGCAATCCTTCGCGGCCAGTTGTTGAAGTCAGCGATAGCAGCCAGTTATTTCAGACAATAGAGGCGATGCAACACGAGTAGCGATTCGGCGGCTCATACCGCTCTCTTCGCATCCTCAAAGGCGTGTTTCTTTTCGAGGTCAGCAGATGCGGCTTTCATCTCGGCTTCGAACTTCTCCGATTGCGCCAGCATAGATGCATTCGCCGAGGCCCACTCGCCTTCGAGCGTCATCAGGCCCGACTGCGCCAGCCCGCGCGCGATTTCGAGCACATGCGGCACAGTTGTTTCTACATACAAGGCCTCGCATGGGTCTCCGAGCCAAACATTTCCGCCCAGCAGCCGCGAATGCCAAAAAACCTTGCGCGCGATCAGCTTTGAGATGTCTTCGTCGCTGGCGCGGCCAAACACCCACTTATTGCGCTTGAAATCGTAGTAGCGGCTGGAAAAATGCACCGGCACCAGCTTTCCTGATTTCAAAAATTCCAACTGGCGCCGGTCCACTTCTTTTCGCAACGCATTCACTACGGGTCCTTCCACATCTTTCGGCTCCATTGACGGCAGCACTTCGCGCACAGTGACCGAGAGGTTTACCGCCACTGGCGCGTGCAGGCCGTCGGAATTGCCAAGCTTCACGTCGGCGTGCAGCACCCAGAAATCGGCACCGGCGCTGGAGCTGTGGAATGGCCATTTGAAATCAACCAGCAGTGGTAGACCGGCCAGCGTAACGTAGACGGTTTTGCTAATTTGACTATTCTTATCAGCCTCGGTCATTGATCAATTCCCCCGCCAGATTTTGAAGGGAAATTTTACGACAGAAACAAAAAAGGCGGCTTGAATCGCCGCCTTTGTCAAAAAGGAAAATGCTTTACCGCGCGCCGACTCCCGCCTTTGCTGCCATCGCCTTAGCTTCTTTCGCCATCGGCTTCGGCTGTGCCGAAGACTGCTCGAACATGGCATTGATCTTCGCCAGCAGATGCTGCATGTCTTCACCGGTATCAATGTTGCCGTCTACATAAGGATGCCGCGAACCATCCGTGTGCAGCGCAAGCACCTTCGCGGTTTGCGCCTTTTTCACCATATAAGGAAGATGATGGCGGTCGTCACGCGTGAGCGTCGCACCAAGAATTACCAGCTCGAACGCATCCTTATTCAGAGCTTCCTGCACCGCTTTCCGCCCCACGGCCGTTTTCACATTGTGGCCAGCCTTTTGCAAGCCCGCGGCCTGCGATGCCAGCACTTCCTCGTTCAACTCCCCGTAAAGAACTTTCAGTTTGGACATTTTGCCGTCTCTCCCGTGTACAAACGGTAACAACCCAGCAAGACCTTGAGAACGTAACCGAAGATCACTCCCGAACGGGGTTGCGCTGCGTACTGCGTTGAAACGAAAAAGGCGATCGGAATTTTCGCCGCGGAACCCGCGATGCCTATTGAGTCGAAAAATACCTGTTTTCCAGGAAAACCGCGACATTCAGCAGACGATTAGTCGGTTTCAGGAATTCTGGACTCCAGTTATGCCCATACAGTGTTACATTATTTGGCGAAAGGAAATCGCTGATGCGCACGTCCACTTCCCTGGTTCTGCTTTTTCTAGCGCTCGCTCCAGCAAGCGTTTTCGCACAAAACGCCCAGACCTATTGCGATTTTGAAGATGGCAATCAGGTTACGATCCAATACAATCCCACGCCCAAAGAAGAGCCTCGCAACGGCCGCGTTTGGGCTCCAGGAATCACTCTCTATGTGCAAACACCGCTGACTCTCGGAAGCACCGAAATTCCGCTCGGCGCATATAGTATTTACTTAATTCCGGATAGAAAGAATTGGACAATCATCGTCAACAAGAACGTCACCGCTGGTTCAGCTTACAACTCCGGCCAGGATGTCGCGAAGGCGCCAATGGATGTTGGCGAGCTCCCCGAGCCGACCAAGCAGCTCCAGCTTTCTTTCGCGCACATGGCTCCCAAGCAGTGCAACTTGCGCGTGTACTACCAGAAGTCAGGAGCGTTTGTCGATTTCCTGGAGAAGTGATTCTCAGAAAATTTGTTCCAGACCAATGTGGAAAAAACTCCTGCTGGCAGTCCTGCTCGTCATAGCGGGAGTACTCGTCTGTGTTGCCTTCCTGGCTTGGCGCGGACTGCGCGCGACGAGTGAGCCGTACCGCCTCGAAAGAGTTGTTGCTAGAACAATCCGGAATCTTGCAATTCCACGGAGCGCGCGACGTGAGAAAAATCCGCTCAAACTTTCGGCGGAGAACCTGCAGAATGGGCGCGAGCTCTTCCTGGCGCAGTGTTCTAATTGCCATGGAATCGACGGGAGTGGCCTGACGCCCGTCGGGCGAAGTTTGTATCCTCGAGTCCCCAACCTGAGTTCCGCTGAAACCCAAAGGCTCACGGACGGTGAAATTCACTACATCATCGAAAAGGGCGTGCAGCTTACTGGAATGCCGGCCTGGGGCCGTCCGCATCAGCAACAGAATGATCTTTGGCAGCTAGTCCTGTTTATCCGCAGTATGCGTCCCCTGACGAAAACGGAAGAACGAACGCAACAGGACGCCATCAACTCGGCGCATTATGTTGGATCCCAAGCGTGCGCGAAGTGCCACGGGGAAATCTACGAGCGCTGGAAGAAAACGCCGATGGCAAACGTCGTGCGCGATCCACGCGAGCATCCGGAAAGCGTCATTCCAAACCTTGCCACTAACAAGGTCGCGCCGTTCACGATAAACCAGATTGCGTTCGTTTACGGCAGCATTTGGAAGCAACGTTACTTCACTAAAATCGGCGACGACTACTACCCGTTACCTGTTCAGTGGGAAATCAAGAATCATGTTTGGAGCAAATATTTCGTCCGCGCGGGAACGGATTGGTGGGCGCAGTATTACCCGCCCGACAACATGAAACGCTCAACCGGGCCAACATGCGATGGCTGCCATTCCGTCGGATACGACATTCACACAAAGCGGGTAGCCGAATGGAACGTAGGTTGTGAGCGTTGCCATGGACCGGGAAGTGAACATGCAGCGCACCCGAACAGGGCAAATATCTTTAATCCAGCTGATGCCAACTATGTCGCAGCGTCGGACACATGCGTTCAGTGTCATTCACAAGGGCGTCCCCTTGTGGTTCCGATTGAGGGCAAGTACTACGATTGGGCGGTCGGATATCAAGTTGGCGGCAGATTACAGGATTTTTGGAAGCTGGAAGAACACAGATTTGGTACTACTGACTTCTACTATTTCCCGGATGGAACGGCGCACAAGAACCGGATGCAGGGAAATGATTTCGTGCAAAGTATCATGTATCGTCGCGGCATCACGTGCTTCAGTTGCCACGATGTCCACGGTACCGGGAACTATGCGCAACTGATTAAGCCTGCCAACCAGTTGTGTTTAGATTGCCACGGGCCGCTTTCGCCAAACGGGCCTCGTACTGCGACGATTGAGCAGCACACTCATCATAAAAATGGCTCGCCGGGAAGCCAGTGTGTGGCCTGTCACATGCCCGAAATCGAGACCGAGGGTCCGCCAAATACATTCGTGCACGCACACACCTTCAGATTCATCACCCCTCAGATGACAGATCAATATGGGATTCCGAACCCATGCACGTCATGCCACAAGGGTAAATCCACGACCTGGGCAACTGATGTCATGCGGCAGTGGCCAGAGCGGTCGCCGTGGCGCTTACAGTAGAAGGTTATTCCGGTTGAATCCAGCTGTGAGCACTGTGCTAGCCTTCAACTATGAAATCCAAGTTTGCGTGCTTTGTAATTGCATTGGCGGTAGTAAGTAGCGCGCAAACTCCGAAATCAGCAAAGTTCAAAGTTTTCCGTCATCACTCCACCACTGTTTGGGGGTGCAATTCCCCGGCCGTGAAGGCCTTTGTTTACAAGTCCGGATTAGCCATCGATGCCGATGGCGCTTATCGTGCTTACCATCCGAAAAATCGCCTGGGACTCGATACCATCGAACACGCCGGGCATCCCGGCGATTGGTGGGCATTGGCGACGGACAACGGCAAACCGAGCGGGCAACCGGTCGTGCAAGGAAAGAACGATCCCGCGCCGGGATATTACGTTTCTATGACTGCGCTCTTCGATCCCAGCATTCCCAACGAACGCAACCCGCGCCGCTTCGTCGACGCCGCCACAGTACCCTACATAGTGCTTCCGCCTGAGGCTTTCCACTTCGCTAAGTTGGGAGACTTTGCCACGGTAGTAAATCTGCGAAACGGACGAGTTTCCGGCGCTATCGTCGGCGATGAGAGTGCTCCCAACCTCGTAATGGGCGAGGGGTCGATTGCCTTGGCTGATGTCCTCGGAGTGGACTCGAACGCTCGCACCGGCGGAATCGAACACGGCATTGCCTATGTGATCTACCGCGGCTCAGGAAACCGGAGGCCGCGCAGCGTGCAGGAGATAAGGTCCAGTTCACAAGAAAGATTTCAGATGTGGGGCGGTCGGCAGAAATTAGATTCGTGTCTGAATTAGCGAGAGAAAGCACAAATGCCTACGCGCTCCGAACCAGCAACCGAATAAAAAGAAAGATACCGGCCCCAGCCAGAGCTGAAGCCGGAATGGTTAAAACCCATGCCCAGACAATTCGCCGCGCGACACCCCACCGCACCGCTGACAATCGAGTCGTGGCACCGACGCCGACAATTGCTCCCGTAATAGTGTGAGTCGTGCTTACCGGAATTCCGGCGAGGGAGGCAGAAAACAAAGTAATAGCGCCCGCGGTCTCGGCACAAAACCCACCGTAGGGTCGCAGCTTGGTAATTCGCGAGCCCATGGTGCGAACGATTCTCCATCCACCGAAATAAGTGCCAAACGCAATTGCGGTTTGCGCTCCCAGAATGATTGGCCAGCGATATCGTCCCCAACTTCCTGCAAGGTCGGCAGCACTCATGTAGTGCGCACTGAACAGCGCCGTCGCGACGATGCCCATCGTCTTCTGCGCGTCATTGCTGCCGTGCCCAATGCTGTATGCGGCCGCAGAGAGCAATTGCAGCTTTCGAAACCAGGCATCCACTCGTTGCGGCGGTTTATTCCGGAACAACCAGAAGATAGCGGTCATAAAGATGAACCCGAGCACCAGTCCGATCAGCGGGGCAATCAAAATGAACGACAGGGTCTTGTTCCAGCCACTGGGAATGATTACGCCAAACCCAGAGCGCACAATCGCCGCGCCAGCGTAACCGCCTATCAATGCATGCGAAGACGAGGTCGGTAGTCCCCACCACCAGGTCAAAAGGTCCCAAATGATTGCTCCCAATAATCCGGAGATCACCACGAACTGAGTGACCGCCGAAACCGAGATCATGCCGCTGCCGATGGTTTTCGCGACTGCCGTTCCGAACAAGAATGCCGCAACAAAATTAAAGAGCGCCGCCCACAAGACGGCCAGTTTCGGCGAAAGAACACGAGTGGAAACTACAGTTGCGATGCTGTTTGCCGCATCATGGAATCCATTGAGGAAATCAAACGACAAGGCGATGACTACCGTCACCAGCAGCAAAGTGTTGCTTGGAGATAGGAGCATTCCGTCTCTAGGCGTTTTTCAGGATCACTGTTTCGAGTACATTGGCTGCGTCTTCGGCCTTATCGGTGGCGGATTCCAGGACTTCTAGCAATTCTTTGATTTTGATCAAATTGAGCGCGTCCTTCTCGGCCTCGAATAGCTTTCCGATGGCCTCGCGCGATACCACGTCGGCTTCATTTTCCAGGCGCTTAATTTCGATGCATCTCTCTATGACATCTCCGTTGTTTCGAAGATGTCCCACTGCCTTGCCCAATTGTTCGCATTGTGCGAGTACCAGCTTTGACAGCTTGGCAGCGGCAGGAGGCGGATCGCTGATCTTATACATTAAGGTTCTTTCTGCCGCCCCATTCACGAAATCAAGTACGTCATCGAGCGATGAAGCCAGGTGGTGAATATCTTCACGGTCAAAGGGGGTAATGAAGGTCTGGTTCAGTTTCCTGAGAACCGAATGCGTCAAATCATCGCCGACGTGTTCAATTCTCTTTATTTCCGCGGTTTTCTCAGCCCGACCCTGGTAATTGCTGAACAACTCCACAAGCGTTCGCGACCCGTCTATCAGGTTCTTCGCGATCTCGGAAAACATTTCAAAAAATGTAGGGTCTTTGCGTATAAAACCGAGCATGCAAACCTACCGCTCCATTAGGATTCGACGCCGCGTGTACTTGTACCAAAACCCGTCAATATCTCATTGCAGCATCTTGTGAGTCAATGCTACCAGTTAACGGCGCAGTCCTCCTCTATGGGTAGGCAATAATAAGGGATTTTCCTGGGAAGACGTGGTTCCGGGTTGCGAACGCTATTTCAGAGTTCGCAATGCTGAGGCGTTGTCGTTCAGACTTGCTATCTGTTCTCTTTTTACGCGGCGAGGAATGGCCATAGAGGAAAGCCCAATTACCACCAGAACCAAAGCAATCCCCTCTGTGAGCGGAACGATAAAGTCGAAGACGGCGCCCTGCAATTCCACTTCAGTAGTGTGTAGCCGAAGCGGCGAAAGCACAACGTTACTTTTGGCATACCCCCACGTGCCATGGGGGAGCGACATCTCAGGCTAGGGGATGTCGCTCTCCTCGCCCGATCGCTATTTGCAGCTGGCTAGAAAACCATTCCAGGAGGCAGTGTTGGGCTGCATATACGCATCGCCGGTAATCAATCCGTTCGCCGCGATTCCATTGGCAAAGACTCCACCCGCAGCTTTCGAATCAGAGATCACTTTAAATTTACCGTTCGAGTAAATGAAGGTGAATCCGCTTTCGGTCGACGTAGAGAGTCCCAGAATCACATTCCCATTGCTGATGCCGAGTAACTGCGTCGTGCCCGCCGTCCCCCCCGGATAGTCCACCTTGGCCCATTTCCCGCTGCTGTAAATAAAGCCATGAGAGCCGGCAAAATCGCTGATCGTGCCTACAATTGTTCCGCTGTCATTGATTCCCGCGGGCATCGTCGCCTGCGCTCCGGGAAAGTTCAAAGTGTTATAACTCCCGTTGCTAAAGCGTTTGAAGCCGTGAATGTTTCGGTTGGGGTCTCCATACCAGCCAACGATGCTAGTCCATTTGTTAATTCCAGTCGCGTGGGTACCATCAATGCCGTTGGGGTTGGGATCTTTGATCGGAGTTACTGTGGAACCCTTCAACATGAACCCTTCGGCTGTACTGGATCCCGATGGAACATAGGTGCCGACGCTGACGCCGTTGTCGTTGCGCGCTGCAAACGTCAGATTGCTGTAATAGTTGGTGCCACCATTGGAGTACCGCACAAACCCCTTCTCGACATTCATGCTGGTTTCACCCTGCCCAACGACCGTCGCAAAACTGTTGACGCCGAAAGCGTGGTTTCCTTGCGGATTTGTGATTGTGCCGCTCAATTGGAAAAACGAAAAAGTGCATGCTGCATTAGTCTGTGCTTGCGAAAGTGTGGCTGAGGCGGCGAACGCCAAGACCATACCCATCCAGCGGACGAGCTGAAAATTCTTACTTGTCATGAAACGAATCTCCTGAACTGCGAAAGCGCAGTATGTTCGAACGGTGCATGTGATGTACGTGAATCCAGCGCGGTTGCTGGCCTTAGTGGCTGGATACGGCAAAGAGAGCAGGGGTACTAAGGGAGCTACAACTCAGGCTCCTGAGCCTGGCGTTGAGAGCTTCCCCGTTGAATGAGAAGTTACGTTGCGCGGCTTTATAATTCCGACATAATGCCTTAGCTGCCGGCTGATTCTCGCCAAAGCGAAGTTTGACCCGCCTTTGTTCACCTCGTAAGATTGCTGTCCTACAGGTTCCCCTTGATCGGTTCAACTGTTTCGCATTACAAGATTCTCCGTGAACTAGGCCACGGTGGTATGGGCGTGGTGTATGAAGCCGAGGACGTTACCCTTGGCCGCCACGTGGCGCTGAAGTTTCTTCCCAAAGAAGTTGCCATCAGCCCGCAATCTCTCGAGCGTTTCCGCCTGGAAGCGCGAACAGCGTCTTCCATCAATCACGAAAACATCTGTACGATTTACGAAGTCAGCGAACACGACGGCCAGCCATTCATTGCGATGGAGTTGCTCGAAGGAGAATCGCTTGCGGAGCGGTTGCTTTCTCGGCCGTTCACGAATGACCAGCTTCTCGATATCGCCATTCAAGTCGCGGACGCGCTCGACGCAGCCCACCGCAAGAGGATCGTTCATCGCGACATCAAGCCAGCCAACATTTTTGTTACGACTCGCGGCCGCGCCAAGGTCCTCGATTTCGGCCTGGCAAAGCTTGCCCATGAACACGAGCAGGCTACCGTGGCCGCGGGGGCAACTCTCGATAGTCCGCTGCTCACCAGCCCTGGTTCTACCGTCGGCACCGTTGCGTACATGTCGCCCGAGCAGGCGCGCGGCGAGCCGGTCGATGCCCGCACCGACCTCTTCAGCTTCGGCGCCGTGCTTTATCAAATGGCGACGGGCCGCCTACCCTTCGACGGTCCGACTTCCGCGGTCATTTTTCACGCAATTCTCGAGAAAACTCCGCCGGTTCCAACCGAGCTCAACCCGCTACTGCCGCCGCAGATCAACGATGTGGTAATGAAGTGTCTGGAGAAAGACTCCGACCTGCGTTGCCAATCGGCAGCCGAACTGCGCGCCGATCTGAAGCGAACCAAGCGCGGCTCCAGCTCTTCGTCAGAACGAGTGAGCAGGACGCCCGAGAGCGGGAGCATTGCGGTGGCAGAGCCGCCGGCAAGTTCATCGGGAGTAAGTACTCAAGCGGAGCGCGTTTTTCCCAGCAGTTCCTCGAATGCAGCCGTGCTCGCGGAAGCAAAGCGGCACAAGTGGCGCCTGATCGTAAGTCCGATCATCATCGCCCTGATCGTCGTTGGATTCGCGATCTACGAGCATTTCGCGTCCAGCGGTGCGGTGCTACATCCGCTGAACATGCAAATTTCCAAGCTGACTGAGAACGGAAGCGCCACGGAGGGAGCCATTTCCCCTGACGGTCGATATGCTGCATATATTAAGCGCGGGGATCAGCAGAGCCTTTGGGTAAAACAAATCGCAACAGGTAGTGAAGCGCAGGTGATAGCTCCGGCTCCCGGCTACTTCACCAGTCGGCCCACTTTCTCGCCGGACGGCAACTATATTTTTTACGACCACAATGATCCGCAAAACGAGGATGAAAACTCGTTGCTATCAATTCCCAGCCTTGGGGGCACGCCGCAACGGATACTGACTGACCTGAACACGCCGGTGAGCTTTTCTCCTGACGGCAAGCAGATGGTCTTTGTTCATTACGATTTTGGCGGAGCCAAGCCTCAGCTTGTGATTGCCAACAGCGATGGCACCGGCCGGCACACGATCGTTGAACGAGATGCCATGGGACTAAATGGCGGCGCGCCCTCATGGTCCGGCGATGGGAAATTCATCGCAGTCGCTCAAACTGAGCTCACGAAGCAGAGGGTGAGCAACCTTCTCATCTTCAGTCCTGAAGGTAAGCTGGTGAAATCTTTCTCCTATTCGTTTCTGCTCGACGATGTCGCTTGGTTGCCGGATTCGACGGGTATTTTTCTCGAGTGCCGGTCGCCTGAGAAGAGCTTTCACAGGCAAATCAAATTCCAGCCTTATCCCTCCGGCGATCTGCAGAACCTAGTCAACGATCTCAACGAATACCGAAATCTGACCGTCACGGCCGACGGAAAGACACTGGCAACCATTCAGGTGCTGCAATCTTCATCTATCTACCTGGGAACTGCCCCAGCGAAATGGCCGGGCGATATCCAAATGGCCACAACACCACTCACCCAGGGTCAAGCCGAAGGCGGATCGGTCGACTGGGGCAGCGATGGGAAGATTTATTTCGGAGATGAAGATTTTCACTCTTTCCGCATGAACCCGGACGGCACTTCACGCACGCGCGTGCCGGATCGCGACACCAACTCTGCTTATGGTGTTTCGTGCGGTCCGGATGCCGTTCTTTTCGCCAACCTGCAGAACAACAGTCTCACTCTGTTCCGTCATAGCGTTACCATTGGCGAAACGAAGCAAGTAACTCAGGGGCGCGACGCCGAGTGGCCCGTTTGCACGAAAGATGGCAAGAGTGTTTTTTACAACGACTACTTTGCCGGACCGGCATTGATGCGAAGTTCAACGGATGGAAGCTCGCCTGCCGTCGTCTATTCCCAAGCTTCTTACAACGCCGCGCTCTCCCCTGATAACAAGCGCATCGCCTTCTTTCAATTCTCCGATGCCGGCGGTGAGCACAAAGAGCAGATCGTTATACAAGACCTTGATGGCGGAAACCGATCATTTCTGCCGGAGACCGGAGTCGTGTTCCGCCCAGCGTGGGCGCCAGATGGCAAGGCACTCATCCTCGACAAAGCAACCGGGGCTGGCTCCAATCTTTTCTATCAGCCCCTCGATGGAAGCAAACCCACGCAGATCACCCATTTCGATTCCGAGCCGCTCTTGGTGGCATCTTTCTCGGTTTCACCCGACGGAAAGCAAATCGCTGTCGGCCGTGCCCGCGTGAAAAACTCCGATCTGGTGATGTTCAGCAATTTCCGCTGAAGCTTCCAATTGGAATTCAGCATTAAAACGTCTCTTCGCATCCTCTTACGTGATGATCTTTCACCACCGTAGCTAAAAGCTTGCCCCACCCTTAGCCGCGCCGTTTGCGGCTAGGGTGGGGCTTTGACTTTGGTGGCGAAAAATACACTTCGAAAAATACCTGACTATCTGCGGTCGTGGTGCTCGTCACTTCCACCCAGGAAAGGGCTCGTCAGCCACGGTGCAACTAAAACATTCGGCCCACTGACGCTGGTGCATCCCCATCGGGAAGGACCCTGCGCGCAACCCCACCAGTTTTCAGTCGCGTCGATACTCCCGGCGCCCAAATTTGCAACGCCCCATTTTCTTCCGAAGAAGTCATTCAGGTGTGCGTCCACGTATGAGGGCGTATTCACTGCCAGGTCAACAGCCTCATCGCTGATGATGTTCTGCGAAATAATCGTTCCTCTCACGGGTGAAACTCCGAAGACGTTAATACCCGTCGGACCCGGCGTGGCTGCGTCATCGCTGTCTGCTCCGTTCCCAGAAATCCGGTTGCCGACGATCATGTTGTTATTCAGGTTCTGGCCAGGCGTATGGCTGTGCATGGCAACTCCCGGCATTTGATTGTCAGTTGAGGTATTCCCGATCACTACATTCGCATAGTTTTTGGCACCCGGGACCGAATCGAAGATTCCAATACCTGCGCCTTCGCCTTGCAAGCCGTTCCGGGTCGAAAAATTTTGACCGATTGTGTTGCGGAAGACTCCGAGCGGGGCAGCAGCTCCCGTCAGGGCGGCAGGCGGATGCGACGCCAGCGTGATCCCGCAGTCAAAAGGATTTTCTTTCACAACATTTCCCGTAATCAGGTTGTGATGAGTAGCGCCAGTGTCATCGCTCAGCAGAATTCCGCCTGAATTGTGAAAAACATTATTGTTCGAGATCGTGCTGTGACGTACCCCGCTCAGGTGTATGCCTTCGCCGCAATCTTCTCCTTCGGAGGTTTCAAACGCCGGCAGCCCCGGACAAGAAGCTGACGCGAAGTTGAGGCTTCGGTCGTTGTTGACCACATTATTGTTGAGAATCGTGACGTAGGCAGCGTTCGTTATCAGAATTCCCTCGAAGTTTGCATTCGCAATAGTGAACCCGTTCACCACAACTTCGCGTAATCCTGGATTGTCGATGCCATCGATATAAATGCCGTTCGAAAGACCGCTCGCATCGATTACGGTCCGGTCTCGGTCATCTGCGATCAGAGCCAGTGGTTTGCCAATCATCACGTCTTCGGCGTATGTGCCGTGCGCAACACGAATGGTGTCATGTGGCGAGGCGTGCGCTACAGCGGCATTGATCGTGGAATAACAGAATCCGTTACCCGAGCGATTTACGCACAGAGTTTTAGCACTCGCGATTCCAGAGAAGCAAACAGCGAGAACTGAGCAAAAGACGATTTGGCAAAGCATTCTTTGCATGGCGCACACTCCTTTTGTGTTGGGTTCAGGTTTTGACCGGGAATAGCTGGCAAGCAGCGGCGCTATTCAGATTTATGTATCGCGGGATTGTATTTCGCCGCCGCTGACGGAGGATATCAGGCAAACCCTGTACAGGCTCTCAGGACTATTCTCATCTCCGCACGCGAGGTGGCTATCGGCATAAAATTCCTGCATGCACGCCGCGGTCCTCACCACTCCCGCTCCGATTTCACAATTTCCGCTCAAAATCGAAGATGTGCCTGCCCCCGAACCGAAACCTGGTCACGTTCTTTTGAAAGTTCTCGCTTGCGGCGTCTGCCGAACAGATCTTCACATCACCGAAGGCGAACTTCCACCGCGGCAGCCCCGAAACATTCCCGGCCACCAGATCGTCGGCGAAGTCATTGTCGGTGATTCGGACCGCGTGGGTCGGACACTCTTATCCGACGGAGACAAACAGGCAGCCCAGTTGGCCGGGTTCGACACGAAGATCGGCTCGCGTGTCGGTGTCTCCTGGATCGGGGGCACCGACGGCACCTGCAGTTATTGCCGCCGCAACATGGAGAACCTTTGCGATAATCCAACCTTCACCGGATATTCGGCTAACGGCGGCTACGCCGAGTACGCCCTCGCGCGCGCGGATTTCTGTTTTCCAATCCCGCCGCAGCTCGATGCTCTTCACGCTGCGCCGTTACTTTGCGCCGGCATCATCGGATTTCGCGCGTTGCGAGTCGCGGGAGTCGAAACACAGGACCGTGTCGGCCTATTCGGTTTCGGCGCTTCAGCCCATCTTGCAATTCACGTGTTGCAGGCGTGGAACTGCGAAGTTTATGTTTCCACGCGCGGCGAATCTCATCGCAGGCTGGCGGAATCTCTGGGTGCAACGTGGATTGGCGCCGAACGCGACAAGCCCCCGGTTGAACTTGATCGCGCTATCACATTCGCTCCCAGCGGTGACGTGGTCATTGCAGCGCTTTCGAGCCTGCGAAAAGGAGGCGTGGTCGCAATCAACGCCATTCACCTCGACCGCATGCCGGAGTTCAACTATGACCGGCTGCTCTGGGGTGAGCGCCAGATTCGGAGCGTCACGAATATGACCCGCGCCGACGCCCGCGACTTCCTCCAACTCGCTGCAGAAATCAAGCTGAAGCCTCAAATCACGAAATTTCCGCTGGAAAAAGCTAACGAGGCATTACAGGCAGTGAAGAACGATGCGATCGATGGTGCGGCGGTAATTGTTCCCTAGTTTGTCGGAAATAGGGAAACGGCGTCCCACTTTCCTGTGCCACGCAGGCTGCTGCCACGGATACCGCGCTGTAAGCGGCTTCGAAACCAGGTCTCATTACCACGTATTAACTGACTTGGTTCCGATTGTTAGGTTGTCGAGTTGGATACTCGCGCTCGGAATTTCGAGCTAGAATCTTACCGACGCCGGAGACAGTATGACATTCGGTCGAGGAGTGCTTTCTGTATTTGCTGCGGTTTTTGGGGCGCTATTTACGCTGTTCATTTTGGAAAGTATGCAACATCCACACACCGCAATTGGCTTCGACGCGGTGTTTGAGTCCGTCCTTCTTTCCCCGAGGTTCTGGGGAATCGCCGTGTTGTTTGTTGGATTGCTGTTTCTTACGAATCTTTTGAAAAACAAGGCATTGAGAGTTCTACTATTCTGGATTCCTTCGGTTACGCTTTTGCTCCTGGGCTTAGGCGTGTGTGCTCTTTACGGCTACATTTGGCTTCACTTTAGAAACATGTAGGAATTTGCTTCACGACATCGGTTCAACTCTGTCCACGTGAATCAGGTTCAGCGCGCGATCAAGTGTGCCCGTAACCTGTACGCGGCGGCCTTCATAGGGTTGAACAGCCTGTTGATTGTCGAGTTTGTATGAAGTCGAATCTGCGACCTTCAACACATAGCTATCGGCTTCCTTGTTGATGGTTCCGGTGAAGCTCTGTGCGGTTGGTGTTTGTTGCGCCGATTCAGGTGCAGGTGCTGTTTGCTGGGCTCCCGGTTGCGCAGGAGTAGGATTCGGCGTCGGCTGCGTTTCTGGTGTCGGGTCGGGCTGTTGCTGTGAATGGCTGTGCTCTGGTTGTTGCGGCTCCTGCATGGAGGACCATGCCACCAGATCGGACGAAAACAGTTGGCCTGGATGGGCGGGCTCCTGCGCAAAGGCGCTCACGGCGTATAACGCGAAAACAGCAAGAATTGACCAGGCCTTCATAAGTACTCCTTAGCCGGTCTTAGATGGCGAAATCAAAGATGGCGAATTAAGACGACGCGGGAAACAGATTCCAGAGCTGCTGAAATTATCAGTCGCAGGGAAGCTTCATCTTCTTTCTACGCCCCTTCCGCGGGAATCGCACTACCGCGAATGCTGTAGCAGACCTTAACGCTGCGTAAATGTGCGTTCATTAAGCACCGATGCCGTAGATGCGCTATCTCTACCGGCCAAGTTCTTCAAGAAACCGATTCAGCATGCGCCGGAAAACGTTCGCAGTCGGCTCCCATTCACCGGCCATAGCTTTAATCCCGGCAGCTTCGTATCCCTCATTTGGTCGCGGCCTCAATCGCACGAACGGCGGCAACCCGTATCTCATCGCGAGGAAGTTCGCCCAAAGCCGTGCAGTGCGTCCGTTGCCGTTTGCGAAAGGATGGATTCTCACCCATTCGGCGTGCGCCCAAGCACAGAGGTCGATAACAGCGTCGACTTCTTTGTGGGTAAGTTCCTTGCCGACGGGCAGTGTTCGATCGAAACGCAACACCGCTGCCTGGAGTTTCTGTTCGAACTTGCGCAATTCGACGGCGACCTCAGCCGGGCGCACACCCCAACAGGAACCAATTTTCACACCCGTCCTCTCAAGCCCCCGCTCTCCACGAAACGTCCCCACGTAGCGGGGATTGCTGGCCTTTAAACCCTGCAAGAAACTGCGCTGCCAGCTACGGGCTAGCTCTAATGTGGGAATTTTGCGCTGGTCGGATTGGTCTGTGGTCTGCTCGAGAATGTGGGTCAGGTTCTGGCGTAATGTGGGACTATCTTCATCCCAATCAGCCACCTACAACCTCTCGCAATTTATTCTGCAGTGCCCCAATTTGGCTATCGGGTTCGTCGGGTTGTGACTCGACCGGCTCTCCCTCAAGGGGATCTTTCTGAGTGGCTTCAGCTTCCACGAAAGCAGCGATTGCACGCCTGAAGCCGGGATCTTTTCGCCGGTAATCTCTTAACATCTTAAGATTCGCTTCCAGGGTTCGCTCTTTTCGACCCTTTTGGCTGAGATAACTTCTAATTGCCTCAATCAGCAACTGATTGATCGGCCGCCCCTCGATTTTGCTCAGGCTCTTGAGGGCGTCTCTCTCAGCAGCATCAATGCGCAGAGTGAAAGCGGTACGCGCCATAACATACTTATATTAGAATATATTTTAGTGTGATGTCAATAATGCAATTTGATATCATCATTCAGATGCTGGCCCGCGGCGGATTACCCACTAAATCATGCACTTGCACCGCCTTTGTCCAGGGTCGTCAAACGATCGCCCTGTGACCAAAGTCCCTGCACTTCCCGTCCTTTTCTTTACTCAAGCTTGGCTCCATCATTAGGTAATTAGCAGGAATCCTTAACCTCCCTCAGATTGAGGATAACGGTGAGAAAACTTTGCCTTTTCGCAGTGCTTGCCGCTGGGACGTCGGCGCTCGCCGCGCAGACCCAGCCATCAGCAGCGGTAGCTTCGACAACGCCGGGCGCGTCCTCTGCGGGTTCCGCGGCCCCGGTGGTCAACGCAGTTTCGCACACGACCAAAGCGATGCACTACCGCCCGGGCGCAAATGTGAAAGTTCTGTTCCAAGCCACCGATCTGATGGCGGGCGCGAGTGGCGAAGCAAAGATCGAGGCAAAGAAGACAGGCATCAACATCGAAGCCAAGATTCAGGGCGTAGATGACGCAACGAAATTTGGCATGGAATATCTCACGTATGTTTTATGGGCAGTTTCGCCCGAAGGGCGCGCGGTGAACCTGGGCGAGATGATGCTCGAAAAAGGCCAGGCCCGCTTGAAGGCATCGACCGACATGCAGACGTTCGGCTTGATCGTGACCGCCGAACCCTATTTTGCCGTGACTCAGCCCGGCAACATGGTTGTGATGGAAGGCGCGGTGCCTCAGGGTGAAGAGATCAGCGCAAAATTCGATCTTGTCGGTAAGGGAACTTACTCTTCGACTAACGCACATATTCAGGATGCGATTTTCGGGATCGACCGCAGCACTCCCATGGAGTTGTTCGAAGCTCGCAATGCCGTGCGCATTGCGCACATTGCCGCTGGCGACAAATACGCCACTTCCATTCTGGCGAAAGCAGACAAACAGTTAAGTGACGCCGAGGACACCTTTCGCCATAAGCAGGGCAAAACTGCGATTGACTCCGCTGCACGCGAGACCACACAAACCGCCGAAGAAGCTCGTGTGATGGCGGTGAAGCAAAAGGCAGAAGACGAAGCGCAGGCCAAGATCGCGGCCGAAAAGAAGGCTGCCGAAGAACGCGAAGCCAAAGCACACGCCGATGCAGCCGCCGAGGCCCAGCGCCGTGCCGAAGCCGAGCAAGCTGAGAAACAAGCAGAAGCCGCAAAAGCAGAGGCTGAGCGCATGAAAGCCGAAGCAGAAGCCGCAGCGGCCGAAGCGGCTCGCCAGAAAGAAGCAGCAGAAAAAGCCACCGCCGAAGCTGTGGCTCAGCAGCAAGCTCTCGCGGCACAAGCGGCAAAAGCGCAAGAGGCCGCAGCCCAATCCGACCAACTACGCCAGCAAGCTGAACAAATGCGCGAGCAGGCGGAAAAAGAAAAACAGGAGCTTCGCGCAAAACTGTTGCAACAACTCAACACGATTCTCGCCACGCGCGACTCCGCTCGTGGATTGGTCGCCAACATGTCCGACGTTCTCTTTAAGAGCGGCAGCTTTGAGCTTCTGCCCGGAGCGCGCGAGCGACTGGCGAAAATTTCCGGAATCGTACTCGCATATCCGACCTTGCACCTTCAAATCGAAGGTCACACCGATAGCGTTGGCACCGATGAATACAACCAGGAGCTCTCCGAATATCGCGCCGACGCTGTTCGCGATTACCTGGTACAACAGGGGATCTCTGCAAATCAGATCGCCGCCAAAGGTCTCGGCAAAACTGGGCCCATCGCGTCGAACGACACCCCCGAAGGCCGTCAACAGAATCGGCGGGTGGAGTTAGTCCTTTCAGGAGACGCGATCGGAGACAACCAATCAGCGTCAGCCAGCCCAACTACCCAACAGCAATAGTAAGGAGATTTTTGGCACTCTCGCCACCCGAGATCAGTGCCGGCACTCCGAAAGGAGGTCTCCGTGAGCACCCAACGGGCAGACTGGCTGGTTTGGACAACGCGCATCGCAACGATCGTCGCCTTGCCATGCCCTTTGGCCGACCTCCTGCAACACGCGACCCGACCTCGCATTCGAATTCCGCTGCCCGCCCATGATGCGGCAGGCGCCATGCTGCAACCGAGCTTCGAAGTATTGGCGGTCTGTCTGCTGCTCTGGAGATTCGGCAAGGTCCTTTGCGCTGCGCTGGCAGCTCTCACGATTGCAGTCGCCCTCAATCGCAGAGTCGGCCCTCAAACCCGGGCCATAACCGTTGCGGCGGGGTCGCTAACCTGCTGTTTGCTATTGTGGTGGCTTAATACAATTCGGCCATAGGGACGACTGCTTCTCAACCACGCGCGCAGCCAGGTCCAGAGCTAGACGCTCTGAGGATTGCGAGCCGCGTGCTCTCCAATTAAAATCCCAATCGCTTTGCTGCGAAAAACCCTTGAGCAGTTTAGCCGGAATCGTGTCTTCCGGCGGCGATTGCCGTCTGACTTCAAGCGCCTCCCGATTTACGTCTCGCCGGAAGCTGGACTGCGCTACTGGTGCTCCATGTCGAACGTCGATCCGGTTCTGTACCGGATGTGCAAGGAGCTAGTGAAGCCAGGAGCCTGCGTGTGGGACATCGGCGCAAATGTTGGATTATTCTCTTTTTGTGCTGCGGCTCTCGCGGGGCAGAGCGGATCTGTCCTCGCGATCGAGCCCGATCTCTGGCTTGCCAACCTGATTTACAAATCGGCCCAACTCTGGCTCCGCAATAACTATCCCGCAGCGCCCGTTTCCGTTCTTTGTTCCGCCGCGTCGAATGCATACGATTTAAAACACCTGCAAATCGCGCGACGGGCGCGATCTTCCAATCATTTAAAGGAGGCTCCCGGTTCCAGCCAGTCGGGGGGTGCCAGAGACGATCAGCTCTCGCTTTCTATCGATCTCGATTTTTTGCTTAAACATTTCCGGCCGCCTTCAGTCCTGAAGATTGATGTCGAAACTCACGAACTGGAAGTCCTGCGCGGCGCAAATGCTCTCCTCACGAGCGCCCGTCCGGTGATCTGGTGTGAAGTTTCGCCGAGAAACTACGCTGCCATGTTCGAACTCCTGACATCCGCCGAATACGATTTGTTCAACGCTGAATCGAAAGAAAGGCTGAGGGGTGGACACGCTAACTGGAATACGTTGGCAATGCCGCGATAGGGTGGTGGCAGACTTAGCTGGACTACTTGTGTTAATCCGTTCCTGACAAACCGGAGGTCAGTGACGCTTCTCTGGCCTTAGTCGCTTCCTCCAGCAGTGCCCAATCTTTCTGGATCTGCCGCTTCGAGGCACGAGCGGGTTTGCCCGATTTGAGTTCCTGGTCAAGGCGCGCATACAGCAGCTCCTGTACCAGTTCCGGTTGCGCGATCATATCGAGAGCGTTGTTACGGCAAATTCCAACTTCTGTGGTTTCCTCATCTGCTCGCAGCTGAAGAAACGGAGCACCCTTCGCATCAATCTGCGGCTGAGTTTGGGCTTCAATTTTGCTCCATGTCGGCAGCGGCTCCGACTGCGCGTTCTCTTTCCTTGTCGCTGTCAGAGTTTTTGCGTACCACGCACGCTGTTCTTTCGTTAGCGGCCGCTCAAGCCCATCCACCGGATCGAAGATCAGCGCGCCCTTCGCTGGATCAAAGCGCCATCCAGCCCAATACGCTGCTTCAACGCTGCCAATCACGAACGGATGGAACATCAGCACCGGCGTCACGTACTTCTTCGCGAGTACCAACGATTCGATGACGCCATGAACCGGCTTGCTCCGCTTGAGCCCAGGCACTTGGGGAATGATGAACGTAGTCAGGTGCATTTCCGGATGATGTTTCGCAGTATGCGCCAGCGCTTTCGCCGCTTGCTTCGGTGTCATGACACCCAAGTCGGCAATTACGCTGCGGTGAATCGCGTGCGGATAATAAAAGTTGATGATCTGCTTCGCGAAATCTGCGCAGTTACGGTTCAGCAGCGCATAGGCTTCATTGTTATTTTCCGAATTCAGCCACGCGATCAACCTGTCGTCCTGCTCAGGCGTTGTCCGAATTCGGAAAGCGTACGAAGTTCGGTCATAAGCCGAGCCCGCAAGCTGATAGGCTTCCGCATCCGTGACTCCGATTTTTGCCAGGTACTGCTCTCGAAGCAGCGCGACTAATTTCGTGTCTGCGTAAAGCGGAATGTCGCCCGGATTTTCAACCGCGTACAAATACGGAATCAGCGGAACCGCAAACCAATCGTGCCTACCAACGTGGTGATAACGGCTGATCACGACGCCCCGCTCACCTGGGTCGCATCGCCGCAGCCGCGTCGGAGAGTCAGCGCAAACTCGCGATAAATACACTGCAGCATGCCCCGTGCCGGCGAACTCGCCGTCGTAGCTGTATGGTTCCTCCAGCAGCAGCGTTGCTTGCGCCGTCGCCAGCCGTGAAACCGATACGAACAAGCATGCAGCCGCTATGAAAACACACCACTTAGCGGCTTTTGAATGCAGAAACATACGTCCCTTATTTTACCGAACCCGGCTCGCGGGAACTTGTTCCGGAAGCTTCTTGGTTAGCAGGACTTTAGTAACCAACATGGAAGTAGAAACCCCTTATCTTCTTACACTTACAACTTTCGAGAGTTGGCTGGTAGTTGGAAAACTACTTGAACTGCCCGGAAAACACGGATAATTGGCGGCGAAGATCCTCGACCTCTGATTTGAGAGCGGAAAGAGCAGATTCGAGCTCGGCCATACGTTGCTCATGAGAGCTCCTTGACAATTCAGATGAGGGAGCTTCTGCGGCCGTTATTGTCTCCGGGGTGTAATTTCCGGAAAACAAATGGGTATATCGAGACTCTTTGGTTCCCGGCTGCCGTGGCAACATTCGCACCAGCGGGGGCTCACGGTCGATTAGCTTCTGCAGCCCGGATTGCACATCGTCGAGAGTTTCAAAGCGATACATCCGCTCGGCCCGTCCGCGAAGTTCTCCCGGCGTTTGCGGACCGCGCAGGAGAAGTACACAGACCACCGCGGTTTCCCGACGGTCGAAGTTGAATACCTCTTGCAGCCGATGCTCGTATTTTGTGACTCGGCTATCGGCGCCACCTGCCGGTCCGGCCATTCGCTTTTCCTGAAGCGAACTAAGCGCCTCGCGCACCGCATTTTCATCAAGGGTCATGACCGGATCGCGGTTGTTCTTCTGATTGCACGCATTCACCAGCGCATTGAGCGAGAGCGGATAGTAGTCGGGCGTGGTGATGTCCTTCTCGATCAGCGCCCCGAGGACGCGACCTTCGACTTGATTGAGTTGCAGGTCGGGAGAATTCATTCGCGATTGGGGGGCGACGGGCGTCTCGCCTGTTAAATTCCTTTGCTAAGAGAAGTTTAACAGCCGTACCTGCTCTCGCTTTTCACAAGCCACGTATAGTTTCGCGTTGGTCTGTGCAAACCTCTGTGGAACTCTGTGTTGTCTATGGTTGGCCTTTGAAAACCTTTACCACAGAGAACACAAAGACACACAGGTACTTCACAGAGGAAGCGCATGAAAGGCAGAGAGTTCATATCTCGAGTGAGGGCTATGGATTTGGCATCGGAATTCGCGCCGCTCAGAAAGAATCCGATTTGCGGATTGCAACCGCTGAAGCATTGCCGTCGGTTTGGTGCGTACCCTCCCGCCCACGAACAGGCTTCTATCAAAAACATATTTATGGCAGAATTGTTCATATGAAGCGTGAATCGGTCAGAACCACGGTGGATATTCCAACACCCCTTTATCGCAAGCTCAAAGAACAGGCAGCTGCCAGGGGTAGCTCCGTTCGGGAGCTGGTACTCGCTGGGGTTCGCGTCATTCTTCTCAAAGACCAGAGGCCTCAGCCCAAGAAGGTCCAGTTTCCGCTAATCAAATCCAGGGGGCCTAAGGTAAATCTCACGAACGATCAAATCTATGAACACGTTGAATTTCCCTGATTCAAACGTGTGGCTGGCGTTGCTGTGGGGGCGCCACATCCATTCAGAAAAGGCGAGAGAGTGGTTTGAGCGCGACAGCGGAGCACAGTTCTTTTTCTGCCGTTTTACTCAACTTACGCTTCTTCGATTACTGACCACGGATGCGATTCTGGGCGAGGACACGTTGACGATGTCCGCGGCCTGGGAGCTTTGGGACAAGGCGTGGGCAGACACGCGGATTTCGTTTCTTGCCGAGCCAGCCGACCTGGAAACGGAGTTTCGCTCGCGTTCGCGGTTGGGCAGCGCATCGCCGAAAGTCTGGGCCGACGCTTATTTGCTAGCTTTTGCTGCGTTCGCAGGGTTGAAGCTGGTGACGTTTGATCGGGCACTGAAAACGCGGGGTGTGGATGTACTTGTGCTGTAATCCAAGTTGAATATGCTCACGGCAGCTACGTAGCGCACTTACGACTTGGCCGATCTCTGCTTCGACACGCCTTGTTTCAAATGCTCAAGAACCCACTGAGCACGCTTCGGTTTTGCCCCAGATGGTCCTGCTAGTTCCGAAATGCTTTTCTCGAATTCTGAATCAGTGACGAACGGAGCCAGGCGGCAGTAGCGCCTGAATTCACGTCGGGTTTTCGGATCCCGTATCCGGGCAAGGATCACCTGCTGAAGTCGGCTTTTTTGATCCGTATTGAGCGGAGCCCAACGCAATTTTTCAATTAGTTCTTCCTTTATGTACCCTGAGCGAAAAAAGAGTGGATCTGTCTCAAGAAAAACGACGGCAGTTTCTATTGCGTCCTGGTCATGAGCGGCAAGCTTCCGAATGCCTTCCGCTGCTCCTCCCGGAAACGCAAGACGGTCGTACTCGTCATGAAATTGCTTGCAGGCTGCGCGCCACCGTTCTTCCTGGGCGGCGCCTTCATTTCGGTGACACAAGGTTGCATCGACTTCATCATTCAACTGACGTAACCTCTGGGCACGCTGTCGAATGAGTTCCGCCGTACTCACATTTGCTTGGAGAAAGCATGAGGGCGGACAAGATAGTCCGCCCAAATGAGAACTAGATATCCAAATTCTTCACATCCAGCGCGTTTTCTTCGATGAATTTCCTTCGAGCTTCGACGTCTTCGCCCATGAGCGTGGTGAAGATGGTCTCGCACTCGGCTATATCTTCAAGTTTTACGGAGAGAAGCGTCCGGCGCTCGGGATCCATCGTCGTTTCCCAGAGCTGCGGCGCAGTCATTTCTCCAAGGCCTTTGTAGCGCTTGATGTCGTAACCCTTGCCGCCTTCGGCCTTCACGTAGTCGAATAGTTCGCGCGCGGTGCTTTTTTCGACTTCTTCTTTGATAGCTTTCTTGCCGCTCTTGAGAGATTTCGCCGCCGAGCCTCGCTCGCCAGAGTGGGCCTGGAGGGCCGCCCCTAAATGAGCATCCACATCTTCGGCTGCGGGCTCATCTCCCGCGCCGTCGGAAGCTCCTGAACCCTTTGCGACCGTTTCGATAACGAATGGCGGCTCCATGTAAGGCTCAATCTGCTTGAACTTGGCGAGCATCTGGCGATATTCGGGGGTCGACGCCAGCTCCCAGTTGATAAGGTGCTCCGCCCCTTGGTGATTGACGTAACGAACTTCCCAAAGGTTGTGCTCTTCCTCGAAACGGGAATCGACTTCCTTGAATTGCAATTCCTTCTGCAGCTTCTTCAATTCCTTTTCGAGTTTCTCAACTTTCTTCGGCTGTGTTTTCTTGTCGCCTTCAAAGTCGGCGCGCTTCGCCAGATCGACCTTCGGCAAAAGGTCAGTGACTTTTTCCGCGCGCAACCGCTTATTCACTTTGTCATAGAAGCCGAGGTATTCATTCAATACATTGATGAACTTGGCCAAAGCTGCGCCTTCAACTTTGGCGGCGCCCTCTCCATAGCGCACGACCATGCCGTCAGAAGCGCGCTTCACCATGACTTTGTCGAACTCGCGCTCGTCCTTGATGTACTGGAGAGACTTGCCTTTTTTGATCGAGAACAGCGGCGGCTGTGCGATGAACACGTTGCCACGTTTGATCAGTTCCTGCATGTGGCGGAAAAAGAACGTAAGCAGGAGCGTGCGGATGTGGCTTCCATCCACGTCTGCATCCGTCATCAGGATGATTTTGCCGTATCGGACTTTCGTAGCGTCGAAGTCTTCCTTCGCGATGCCCGTGCCGAGCGCGGTGATCATGGCGCGAATTTCTTCGTGGCCAAGCATCTTGTCGTAACGCGCTTTTTCGACATTGAGAATTTTGCCTTTGAGCGGCAAGATCGCTTGAAAGCGCCGGTCGCGACCCTGTTTGGCGGTTCCGCCTGCGGATTCGCCCTCGACCAGGAACAGTTCGCAACGCTCTGGCTGCCGTTCACTGCAATCCGCTAGTTTGCCCGGCAGTCCGCCACCATCAAGCGCGCCTTTGCGGCGAGTAAGATCGCGGGCTTTGCGCGCAGCCTCGCGGGCGCGCGCGGCGTCAACCGCTTTGTTGATGATCTTGCGGCCTACCGTCGGGTTCTGCTCCAGGAATGCGCCCAAGCGCTCGTTGACAAACGCCTGCACAACTCCGGCGATATCGGAATTCAACTTGCCCTTGGTCTGGCCTTCAAACTGCGGCTGCGATAGCTTTACGCTGATCACCGCAACCAGGCCTTCGCGGACATCATCACCGGTAAGATTTTCTTTTACATCTTTGAACAGCCCCATCTGTTGACCGGCGTAGTTGATGGTGCGCGTCAGCGCGGTGCGAAACCCGGAAAGGTGAGTGCCGCCATCAACCGTGTTGATGTTGTTAGCAAAGCTGAAGACGCTCTCCGAGTAGCCGTCGTTGTACTGAATTCCAATTTCCATCACAACACCGTCGCGCTCGGCTTCCATGTAGATCGGCTTGTCGTGCAGCACGGTTTTGCCGCGATTCAGATGTTTAATGAATTCTGCGATGCCGCCGTTGTACTTGAACTCGGCATGCTTCGGCTCGCCTGTTTTTGAGTCGGTCGTGCGCTCGTCAGTAAGTGTGATCAGCAGGCCCTTGTTCAGGAACGCGAGTTCGCGCAGACGCTGGGCGAGTGTGTCGTAGTTGTACTCGGTGGCGGTGAAGATCGATCGGTCGGGCAAGAAATGAACTTTCGTTCCAGTCTTGGCTTTGACCGCACCAGTCTTCTTCAGCTTCGAAGTCGGCTCGCCTTTTGAATACGTCTGCTCCCAGGTGAATCCGTCGCGCCAGATTTCAAGTTCGAGTTCTTCACTCAGCGCGTTCACGCAGGAGACGCCCACACCGTGCAATCCACCGGAAACTTTGTATGTGGACGAATCAAATTTGCCGCCGGCGTGCAGCTTGGTCATGACGACCTGGGCCGCAGGAACTTTCTCCCCATCTATATCCATGGGATCGACAGGAATGCCGCGGCCGTTATCGATCACGGTGATCGAGTTGTCGATGTGAATCGTGACTTCAATTTTGTCGGCATGTCCGGCGAGCGCCTCGTCAACCGAATTGTCGACGACCTCATACACGAGGTGGTGCAAGCCAAGCTCGCCCGTCGAGCCGATGTACATAGCCGGGCGTTTGCGCACGGCTTCCATCCCGCCGAGCACTTTGATCGAGTCGGCCGTGTAGCCGCCGTTCCCGTTCGCGCCGGTTTTGCCGTTCTTTGTTTTAGGTTCCAGGATTTCTGGAGCGATCTCTTTTGTGGCCATTCGGATTGGGGGAGAACAACTCAGGTTCCTCATTTCTCGCGGTTTTGCGAAAAGCGGGATACCGTTCTCCGATGTCCTTTACGATGCCCTCAAATTTCCCACAAATTACTGAATTTCCAACAACTTAAGGCATCTTTAGATGCCTTTGATTTTAACACAATTCAGGTCACTTTTCGAGCCCTGAACCGGAGCGGTAAACCGTTAATTTCAGGGTAGTTTTCGGCATCCAAGCTAAAGAATTCCTACCGCCGAGATCGCCGAGAGAGATTTTCTCCGGGGTACTCTCAGTGACCTCAGGCTCCGCAAGTTAAGGGCCTCTATCCGAAGTAGCTAAAAGCTAAATGCCAACAGCTAAAAGCTGGCACCTGATCCTGATAACATAGAAATCTCCACCTATGAGCGTTCCTGTTTCGCAGATGTGGACGGTTGCGACGTATGTGCTCCGGCAAAAAATTTCCGGGCGCAAGCAATACCCGCTCGTCCTGATGCTTGAACCTTTGTTCCGCTGCAACCTGGCCTGCGCCGGATGCGGAAAGATCCAGTATCCCGCCCACATTCTGAAGCGTCAGCTCACGCCCGAGGAATGCTTCAAGGCGGTCGATGAGTGCGGCGCGCCCATGGTCTCGATTCCGGGAGGCGAGCCGCTGATGCATCCTGAGATCGAGAACATCGTTGAAGGCCTGGTCGCGCGCAGGAAGTACATCTACCTGTGTACGAATGCGCTGCTGCTCAAGCAGAAGATTGATTTGTTCAAGCCTTCGAAGTATCTCACTTTCAGCGTTCACCTTGATGGCCAACGCGAGCACCACGATTTGTCGGTTTGCCGCGAGGGCGGATACGAGGTTGCGCTTGATGGAGTGCGCGAGGCGGTGAAGCGCGGCTTCCGCGTGACAACGAACACGACGCTTTTCGACGGCGCCGATCCCAAGAGTGTGCGCGCCTTCTTCGACGAAATGATGGAAATCGGCGTCGAAGGCATGATGCTTTCCCCCGGATACTCTTACGACAAGGCTCCGGATCAGCAGCACTTCCTTGGTCGCGCTCGCACGCGAAAATTATTCCGCTCGATTTTGGCGAACAGAAAGAAGACGTGGCGCTTCAATCAATCGGTCCTCTTTCTTGAATTCCTAATGGGCAAGCGCCTATACGCCTGCACCCCATGGGGCATGCCGACATACAACATCTTCGGCTGGCAGAAGCCGTGCTACCTGTTGCAGGACGGCTACGCGGATTCTTTCCAGGAACTGCTCGACTCGACCGACTGGCAGAATTACGGAACCGAATCCGGCAATCCGCGCTGCGCGAACTGCATGGTGCATAGCGGATACGAGGCTTCAGCGGTGAACGACACCTTCGGCTCGCTGCGCGGATTCCTCGATACCGTGAAGGCGACATTGTTCAATCGCTACGAAGATCCCGGTGCGCTGCGTCTGCTCGATGAGATTTCATCGCAGCATGTGAATCCGCTGGTGCAGATTGAGTCGGGATCATTGGAAGAGACCAGAGCGTAGGACCGCGTTGGTTTGCTATTTGCCTTTTTTGTGTATCGTCCCGGACGGGACTTGGGAGGGAAGATTGCCGGTTGAAAAATACAGCGAACCGTCCGATCGTTAAGTTACGTCGCGAATTCGTCCGAACTGATTTCGCCAAAGAGTCTGTTCGAAAGTGATGTTCGTGCCACCCGGCTTATCGAACTTAACTGATGCACGTGATGCGCGTTCGTGTTTCCATCGAGCCCGCGAAACGGCGAACAAGAACTGCCGTCTCAGCCTGGAATAAGACTGCCGTGATAAAACATCGCTCCGGAAGGCGGCCCGTCTGTGAGGTGAACAGCTTGATTGGGTCAACAAACGAAGGATTGTTACAGACAGCGACGCAGGTCGGCCATCCATGGTTCTTGCCTGCATAAGCGACTGCGCGATCTTGGTGTGCGGAATCCACAGATCACGAGGTGATGGGATTAATTGTTTTTCACCTGTGTATAGTTCCTGCGCGCCGCATGAGGCCCGGCGTTGTCGGACCCTGACTAACCACTTTTGGAAGCCGCCTCTTCAGCAACTTGCCCCGGAAGATAGGGTTCTACCTTGCAAGTAGATGTATAAAGTAAGTTGGTGTAAGCGCTCACGCCGAGCGGTCGCTGTGCTGATTCAACGATGTAAGTTTGCGTGGAAGCTGAAATTCGCCATAGGTCTCGTTAGTTGTGCCGTCATACTGATTGCTCTAATTAGTGCGCCCGGAAACGCGCAGAACGCTGTGACAAACACCTTGACCGCGCAGGCTTCTGCTTCCGAACCAACCTCCACCTTTCGTACGACGACGCGCATGGTAAGCATTCAGGTCGTCGCTACCGATAAACATGGTCACTCCGTCACAGATCTCAAGGCAGATGACTTCCAGGTTTTCGAGCGAGTGCCTCCCAAGCGTGAGCGACGGCCACAAAAGATCGCCGCGTTTCATGCCATGACGGTGACCCAGCTTGCGACAGATGACAACCAAATGTTGGACGTGCCCAAAGGGGTGTACACAAATTATGTGACTCTCCATAAAGACCCACTGCCAGCAACTATTATCTTAGTGGACTACGCGAACATGGACTTCGTTTCACGGGCGCGCGTGCGTACCCAAGCTTCGAAGATTTTGCGCTCGATTCCAAAGGACATTCCAGTTGCTGTGTTTCTGCTGAGTGATGGCATACATATGCTTCAGGGCCTCACTACCGATTCTGGGTTGTCGTACGCCGCCTTGATGAAGGCCACCGACATCGGTCAGCACTTGGATAGAATGGTCGAGGCCGCCGATGAACATGCTTTCACCCCTCATATGGCAGACTATTCCGCTCTTGAAAAATCGGCGGGGCGTCTGAATCCATGGGATCCTGAAGCTGCGCACAACGTTTTAGCTATCAATATTGATGAGAGGGCGCAATCATCGCTCGACTGCTTGCGAGCACTCTCGCATTATTTGGCCGCCGCCTATCCCGGCAGGAAAAATCTCTTATGGCTATCTTCAAGTTTTCCTATAGCACTGGTTCCTCCGCAAACAGCCGAAAGCGATTACGCGACCTGGCGCGACTACACGCCTGAATTAGCGCAGCTTACAAATATGCTCGCCAACGAGAAGATTGCTATCTACCCGATTAATCCTTCCGGCCTGCAAACATTCGCCGACGCTGTTCCACAGCCCGGCGGGATTTCCGGAACTGGCATGTACGAAGCGGCTGGCCGGAAGAGCGGGGAAGACTCCATCGAGGGCCCTTCATCACGGCAGTTGACTTACGCGAGGGAAGAATCCTTGCTGCAGGTTGCACAGGACACAGGCGGCCAAGTATGCCTTGACGATAACGATTTGGGTAACTGCTTTCAGCGAGCGGAAGAGCACAGCTCCGCATTTTATGAAATTTCTTACTATCCCGATTCCGGCAACTGGCAAGGTGAATTCCATCACATCACGGTCAAAACGAGTAAGCCGGACCTTCACCTTGCTTACAGGGATGGTTACTTCGCTATGAGCGACGTAGCCGTTGCCGCGCATGAGACTCAAAAATCGCGTGACCTCGAACTGAAACAAGTTGCCTGCCAGGATGTGCTGACTTCATCTTCAATCGTCATCGTGACCAAGCCCGAGCCAGCCGAAAAACCTGGACAATCGAGGTTTCTTGTCTCGGCAGATGTGGGCAACCTTGCTTTCGAGCCTCGCCCGGATGGTTCCGAGCAACTTGCACTCAAAATAGCTATCTGCACATTCAACAAGGCTGGGAAGCCCTTGCAATTCAGGTGACTCCGATGACGCAAACTTTCAACCGGCAACAATTTCTAGACCTGCAGACGCTCCGAGGCGTTCTGCACGTAGTTTCTATTGCCCCGGCTTCAGGCACAGTTGGTCTGCGTGTGGTAGTCGAGGACGCCGCAACCGGTCATTTTGGTTCTGTGAACATCCCCTATGCGGCAATGGCGAGTAGTCAGCCCCAACCCAACACGGGCCTTCGACCAGCTACCAAGAAGTAGCTTCTCTTTACAAAAGTTCACAAGAGGATGGCCAAAATTCCTTGTATTTGTCGCTTTCGATCGTCACAATGAGTGCCTGAAAATCTGCGGTGTTGGATCATCGATGGTTCTCTTTCGAAGTACCGCCCTCGTTCTTCTACTGGCTGCAATGTGTGCGGCGCAGCCAGCACAGACCGCTCCGGGGCAAACCGCGGCCCAGGCCTCTTCCGAACCAGAAGTTACTCTTCACGCCAACACCCGCATGGTTACGATTGAGGTGGTTGCGCGAGACCACCATGGAAACCCTGCTGAGGGTCTTACCGCGAATGACTTCCAGGTTTTTGAAGAGACCACTGGGTCCAATCAGAAGAAGGAGAAGAGTGAACAGAAGATTGCTGTGTTTCGGGCTGTTGGGATCAGTCAACTGGTTGCCCAGGACCATGGCAGTGTGCATTTACCGGAGGGTATCTATTCGAATGTAGTTAGTCTTCGCGAGCATCCGGTGCCGCCGACGATCCTTCTTGTCGATGGCATCAATACAGAATTGAGTTCGCAGATGCAAATTCATAGGCAAATGGTTCGCATGCTGAACTCGCTTCCAAAGGATGTACCCGCGGCGATCTTCCTTTTGGGACGGCAATTGAAACTCATTCAGGGGTTCACGACTGATCCCGCCCTGCTTCGGTCGGCACTTGAGAAGACTGGGTCAACACAGCACGACATGGTCCAGCAGGATCCCCAAGATGTTCCCGATTCGCTGTCGGCACTTCAAGAATTCGTTGTCGCCAATGACCCCAACATGTCTTCGGACGGTGGGATGCAAGCATCTCTAGCAAACATCCTTCAATTCGAGCAAGAGACCTACGCGTCCAACATCGACACGCGTATGCGTATTACGGTCAATGCTCTGCTGTCGCTGGCACGCAACGTCTCTGGTTATCCTGGACGGAAGAACCTGCTATGGCTCTCTTCATCGTTCCCTATTCTCTTAGACCCAACCATTGACCGCGAGCACCGAGATTACAGCCCGGAAATGAAAGAGGTTGCAGCTGCGTTAAGCCAGGCAAAGCTCGCGGTCTATCCAATCGATATGGCTGGAGTACAAACCGAATCGTTCTTTGACGCGTCCACGCGAACCAGATCCAGGGTTGCGGATACTGGCGCGACGGGGACCCGCGAGATGGGCGCAATCGATCGCGAAGCGTCTTTGAATGTGGGCCGCGAACTCACCATGGAAAATCTGGCAACGGACACCGGCGGTAAAGTCTGCACGGGAGACAACGATCTGGGTGACTGCATCAAAAAAGCAGTCAATGACAGCAGTTCGTTCTACGAAATCTCGTACTATCCGACCTCGTCCGACTGGAACGGCGAGTTCCGCAAGATAGTCGTAAAAGCTAAAAATGGGCTGCACCTTTCTTACCGGGAGGGATATTATGCGCGTGGTGATAACGCTGGAGGGGAGAAGACCGTAGAGTCGGATTTGCGCCAGGCGGGCTGCAGTGATTATCTGCCGTCAACTTCAATTTTGTTAATGGCCGAAGCAGTGTCTCCGGACTCGCCGGATAGTTTGAAGTATATGGTTGCTGTGGATGCAGGCGATCTCACCTTTGCTCCCGAGCCGGACGGCACGCGGACGGTTGACGTTGATGTTGCCGTGTGTACATTTAGCAAGTCCGCCCAACCACTGAAACTGATAGTGCAGCCCATACGCGCCAAGCTGACGCCCAAAGAGTATCAGGCGGTACTGGCAATGCACGGTCTGCGCCGTCTGGTCACAATTCCGGCCCCCAGGCCCGCGGAAATTCGGCTCGTAGTGCGCGATAATCCTACGGGTCAGCTGGGTTCGATAAACATACCTGTCGCGGAAAAGGCCGCTGTGCCTGCTCAGACACAACCAGCTATGGTCCAGTGACTCACGATCACCTCTCCATCACTGATAATTCTGAACAGGATCCGGCCTTCAAACACTGCCCGTAGCGCGTGTTTTAAGTACTCAACACAAATGTAAAAATCGGCGCAGACCTTGTATTTGCAGGCAACGTCGTCCACAATGGAGAGCCTCGAATTTGTCCGCTTGGATTGGTCTATGGCTCTGGCTCTGCTCCGAACCGGATTCACGGCTCTCCTTCTTATTACCGTCAGTGCAGGCCAGACGACCCAGCCGGCGAATTCAGCTCAAAACAATTTGCCCGAGCCTGGTGTGACTTTGCGGGCCAACACCCGCATGGTAACAATCGAAGTCGTGGCCCGGGACCGGCATGGCAACAGCGTTCCTGGCCTGACAGCAGAAGACTTTCAGGTCTTCGAGCAAACCACTGGACGCAAGAAGGAAAAGAGCGAACAAAAAATCGCCGAATGTCAGCCAGTCGCTATCCGTCAGCTAATTGCACAAGATCAGGACCGCCTAAACCTACCGGCAGGCGTTTATAGCAATCTCCTGAGCCTTCATGAGCACCCCGTTCCACCAACGATCCTGCTGGTAGATGGGATCAACACAGAGTTAAGCGCTCAGTTGCAGGTGCATGCGCAGATGATCCGCATGCTGAAATCACTGCCGAAGGACGTTCCCGTCGCGGTGTTTATCCTCGGTCGTAGGTTGAGTCTGGTGCAAGGGTTCACGACTGACCCCTCTCTTCTCAAAGCTGCACTCGAGAAAGCATCGTCAACGCAACCTAGCTTGGTTCAGATGGACCCTCGTGATGTCCCAGATTCCCTCTCTGCAGTAGAAGAGAACGTGATCGCCAACGACCCCAACATGGCGGCCAGCCCCGTGCAACAACTCTTTTTGGAAGCTATCGAACGATTTGAAAAAGAAACTTATGCCTCCAACATCGATATGCGCGTCGACATTACAGTCGATGCCTTGTTGTCGCTGGCACATAATATTTCCGGATACCCGGGACGAAAAAATCTGCTGTGGCTTTCCTCGTCATTCCCTGTAGTACTGGCTCCTGAAATGAACATCTCAGGAGTCGCGCAAAGTGCACAAAGTATAACCATGGCGCCGTCATTTCGAAATCCGGATACGAACAGTTTTTTCGAAATGCGGAATTACGGCGAGCAAATGCGAGAGGTAGCTGCTGCGCTCAGCCAGGCAAAACTCGCGATTTATCCAATCGATATGGGAGGAGTAAAGACCGAGGCGTTCTTCGATGCAGATACTCGTACGCGGTCCAAAACGGCCGACACCGGCGCAACCGCATCGCGTGAAATGAATGCGATTGACCATGAAGCGGAAATGAACGCCGACCGCCACGAGGCTATGTATTCGCTTGCATCGGAAACTGGCGGCCGAGTATGTCTCGAAGACAACGACCTCGGGGACTGCATTCAGCGCGCGATGAACGACAGCAGTTCTTTTTATGAAATCTCGTACTATCCTACCTCTACCGACTGGAACGGTGAATTTCGGAAAATTATCGTAAAGAGCAAGCGTGCAGGTCTGCATCTGGCTTACCGTGAAGGATATTTCGCCAGACCCGACGACAGCGCCGACCCGAAGAGTGCGCAAGCGAGTTTGCGCCAAGCCGGCTGCGATGACTATCTAAATGCCACTTCCATTCTCCTTATGGGGCAGACTCTACCTTCGGATTCCAGTCAGACACTCAAATATTTTCTGGCGATCGATGCCGCGGGACTTACCTTTGCACCACAGGCAAATGGCGGGCGAACGGTGGATGCCGAAATTGCTGTTTGTAGCTTTGATAAGGCCGGTGAACCGTCAAAGCTGATGATGGAGCCTTTCCACGCGGAGCTAAGTGGAAAAGAGTACGCGGCCGTTCTTGCTATGCGCGGGCTGCGGCACACCATCACCATTCCAGATCCTAAAGCGGCTGCTGTGCGACTGCTTGTGCGCGACAATCCCAGTGGGCGGCTGGGGTCTATCACCATACCGGTTGAGGAGCGAATTGCAGCCGCCCCGGCAGGCACGAGCACAAAATCTGCCCAGCAGTGAAAGGCTGGCTGCCCCAGCCTCCATTTTCTGGGGGTGGAATCCATATCAGAAGAGTATGAGCGCGGCAAAAACGAAATGAACAGAATGAGGCGCCAGCGTTTGAACCGGTTGAACCCAATTGGACTTTTCATTGTGTTTTTATGGGTGATGTTGACTGTTTCTTTCCTGCTGGCTTTTGTCAGTTCCGCTTACGGGCAAAGCACAGAAAAAGAAGTGCCGAGTACCGCCATTTCTACAAGCGTCAACGAGGTTTCTCTTGACCTTTTCGTGCATGATAAAAAGCACCGAGCAGTACTGGATTTGACTCCGAAAGATTTGAGAGTTACTGATGCCGGAGTTTCCGTCGAGCTTTCATCTCTGCGACTTGTGGAACCGGACTCCGGCTCGAGGCTGCTCACGCTGGTATTCGACCGATTCGATTCCGTGGGTGGCGCAGACGCACGAAAAGTTGCTTCCAGGATTCTGGACGAAGTCCCTCTATCTGGATTCGATGTTTGCGTATTTAGCGTTCAGGGACAGCTTCGCCTCGGTTATGGGTTTACTTCTGATCGGTCGCTGATTAATCAGGCTGTGGCCGAAGCTACACAGGGCTCACTCAAAGAAGCCAGCATTTCAGAGCAGCCTGTAGACGAGCTTTTGGTTGAGGCCGGACGCCAGCGCAATCGCACTGGCAAACCGATTACGCCCGAACAGCGCCTGAGAGCACAGGTACTACTCTCGGCTCTCGAAGACTCGCAAAATATTTTGCGTGAACAACATCCGAAGCCGTCGCTTGCAGGTTTGCTTGCTCTGGTACGCAGCGAGCGAAGGTTACCGGGTTTGAAAGTCATCTTCTTTATTAGCCAAGATTCCACTTCGTCTCCAAAGGACGGCCCGATACTGGACAGGATCATCAGTTCCGCGAATCGTTCGGGCGTGAAGATTTTCTCCGTCAATCTAAGCACGGGTAATGATGCCAACAGGGCGTACATGCTCGACTTTCTTGCAATGAAGACGGCGATGAACATGAAGAACGAGACCGGCGTAGTGCAAACAACAACTCCCGCAACCGGAGCCCAGTCCCAGGGACCTTCAGGCCCCACGGGTGTACAAGCACCTACAGGACCGACCGGAGCAGTAGCCGACGCCAGGACGTCTTCGATGCTAATTGACCAGGCCCACTACTCGAGTCTGGATATGCCCGAAAAGAGCCAGTCTTCAGAAATTTGCCGGCTGGCGTATTACACCGGCGGCACCTGTCTGCGCTCGGGAGAAAACCCCAAAAAAACCGTGCGGCAGCTCTTCGCGGATATGGAGACCTACTATGAGGGATCCTTCGTTCCATCGGCAAAACAGTACGGGAAATTTCGTCCAATCACAGTGAAGTCATTACGCTCAGGACTGAAGATTAAATCGCGTTCGGGTTATATGGCGCTCGCGCCAGAGTCTGACATCGCAATTCAAGCATTCGAGTCGCCGCTCCTAGGTGCGCTCTCCCAGCCTGTTCTGCCTCATGATTTACAGTTCGACTCGCGAGTGTTGCAGTTGGGCGAATTCGGCGACGGAAATACAGACGCTCTGTCGGTAAAAGTTCCGATCTCGCAGCTCGAAACACGGGACAACCCAAACACCAATCTTTATTCGTCACATGTTTCTATCCTTGCGCAGATCAAAGACAAAAGCGGCCAGGTCGTGCAACACTTTGCGGAAGACATACCACAGCATGGCTCACTTGACCAAAAGCTGCGTGGTGCCAATGACGGCGTCCGACTGCAGCGACATTTCGTTGTAGACCCCGGCGATTACGTCCTTGAGGTCGCCGTTCTGGATCGCAACAGTGGAAAAATGGGCGCGCAACGCTCGACATTTCAGGTCGCAGATCCCTCGCTCACTCCCTTTATCAGTGATCTCACCCTTGTCGCTCGCATGGACGCCTTGCCCGCCCAAGCTGATCCCAACGAACCGTTGCGTTATGGCGATGCGAGAGTCATTCCTGAAGCATCCAGCGAAGTTTCGAAGGGGCAAAAACAGATAACGTTTTTTTCGATTCTTCGTGTGGACCCACAGTCTAAGGAAACTCCGCACCTCACGATGCGATTAGTACGAAACGGTGAGCCGCTCGCTGAATCGCCCTTGAAGGTCAGCAGTGATGGGCAGGACACTATTCCTTTTCTGGTTTCAATACAAACCAGCTCATTGCCCGCCGGGAGTTATCAAGTCGAGGAAACTTTAGCCCAGGGCTCGTCAAGTACGGAGCGAAACACCGCCTTCCGAATTCCTGGCCCAGAGTTCGCTAGTGCAATTGCGCCGGCGAACATGGGAACACGTTCACCGCAGGCTCTTGGTGGTGGCGTGAGCAGCAGCTCAATCGATACGTCCTCGCTGCTTGCAAAATCATCGCCCTTCGCCATTGCTGCCCTGCCGTCGAGTGCCGTTGGCCGGCCTTCTACTGAATCATTTCAAACCATAATTTCCGCGACATCGAAGTACGCTCTGACCTACTCGAAGTCGTTGCCAAACTTTGTTTGCATTGAGGCCACCACGCGGTCGGTCGACAGCTCAGGCCTGGGGAACTGGAAGACGCGGGACAGTTTCGCAGAATTGTTGCGCTATGTCGACCAACAGGAAACAAGGACTTTGGTGGAGTTGAACGGAGAACGAGTGACTAATGACAGTGCCACTCCGGATTCCGCGTTGCCGATCTCAGTGGGCCAATTTGGAGGACTGCTCAACAAGGTGTTTGAACCGGTGTCCAAGACCTCGTTCGAGTGGCAGGGCGCTGCTGAATTGGGAACTGAAACGGTGGACGTTTTGCGGTATACCGTATCTCCTGCATACGCGACGATGGGTCTTCGGGATAATAATCGGCTTGTGAGTGTGGGGTTCCATGGTCTTATTTATGTGGATCCATCAACAGGCGGAATCCGAAGAATCAGCCTTGAAGCCGATAACCTGCCGCGTGACTTTTCTATCCACTCAGCCTCGATGATGGTGGATTACGACTACATCGCTGTCGGTGATCATGACTATTTGCTTCCCTTGCGTGCCGCCCTCGCACTGGGACGAGGCGGCCAGAGAACCGAACTCAACGAGATTGAGTTTCGCAACTACAGGCGCTTCGCGTCACAAACCAAGATAATTACAGGCCCATAATGCGTGCGGCGTTTCAGACATCGCTTCCCACTTTTTCTCGTTGAAATATCCCAGACAACACGAATTCCTCTGAAGGTGGCTGACTGTTTTCACCTTATAGCCGATTTCCCCGAGTTCATTGCGAGCCTAAATAATGCGAGCCACAGCCGGAATGCGGCACAGCGCAGCGGTTGTAATCCAACTCAACGCGACCGCCGCTGAGAAAACGACCGTCAGTTTACTGAATCCTGAAAAATGCGATTTGAGCAGCGCGTATTGCAACCAAATCACGAAGATGTAGTGAAGCAAATATATCCCATAGGCATTGCTGCTTCGACTGTCGAAGATGCCGCGTGACTTTTTCACGAAGTGCACAAAAACTGCCAGCATGGCCATGCTTCGGTAGAGCGACCAGCGTCAGCCACGGAACCATGAACATGCCGAATGTCGAAAACAGCTTCGCGGTTCCGTACCGCGAGGATCAGATCGGCAGGCTCATGAGGAATGGAAGTGTTTGTTTCTTTCTTTCGTTCACGATGGTTGTGATGGGAAGAAGGCACGCACAAAACATCATTGCGATAAAAAAGCAGACAAAGCCAATTACGAACGGCGTTTGTTCTTACTCGGAGAAGTCCCAGCGCAAGCAGGCCAGCACCGACGGAAAGAAGGGCGGGCCTATTATATATTCACAGTATATACACTCGCTGGATGTGTCAACTGTTTTTTTGTGAGCGGATGATTGCCGAAGAACGAGGCTGGTGGACATCGAAGATCTGGTGCTTCGCATCTTTAATCGCGCCCACCTGGAATGAGGAACTCAAATGATCCCCACAAAGTTGATTCCGCCCGCGCTATTCGTCGCTCTGACATTTTCAACTTTCTCGTTTGCCCAAACTGCCAATTGCACAAACTGGACTTTCTTCGCCGTTCCCGGGGGCGGACGAACACTGGCAAGCGGCATTAACCGATGGGACACGGTCGTCGGCTACACGCTCGATAATTCAAGCACACACAACTTGGCTGGCTTCATTCGCTGGGCGAACGGTGGCTTCAGCTACTACAGATTCCCGGGATCCACGTATACGGTGCTTACCCGCCGCAATGCCCCAGGTGTCAGCGTAGGCTACTGGTCTGATCCCTCAAGCAAGCTTCATGGGTTCGCACTTGCTGGCTCGAAAGGCGTCAGCATCGACTATCCGGGTGCGACAACAACCCTCGCTTTCGGCATCAATCAATGGGGCAGCATCGTCGGCCAATACACCGACTCTTCCGGCAACACACACGGCTTCGAGCTTAAGGATGGCAAATTCACCACCATCGACGTTCCAGGCGCCGTGCGGACGCAAGCCACAAGCATCAACGACAAGGGCGTGATCGTCGGAATCTACTACACCACTAACAGTTCCAGCGGCAATGCCAACGGCTTCGTCTTGCAGAACGGCGCTTTCACTTCAATTAACGACCCAAACACGCCTTATGACACTTATGTGAGCGACATTAACAGCTCCGGAGTCATCGTCGGCGTGTACTTCCCCGACCCGAATCCGCATGGGTACATCTACAACAATGGAGTATTCAAAGACATCATTGCTCCGAACTCGGTGCCGGAAAGCACCACCACGTCCGGCATCAATGGGTATGGGTACGTGACTGGCGAGACCAGTATCAACGGCGTTAGCCATGGCTACACCGCCCATTGCGAGTGATGGTCGTGCAGGACACGCTAAGCTTGTCGATTACTACTTTCCGTTGATCATCTGCCACTTCATCTGACGAAGCATGCCAAGCCAGAGCTGTGCATCGCTTTGGGAAGGCGTCAAACGGTGTACAAAACGGCGAATTGTCTCTTCAGCCGAAGCATTGGGAGATTTGAAGTATCCCGAGATTTGAAGGGCATCTAGCAGTATCTGGGTCACGCGGTCGGTGTCTTCCGAAGTTGCCGCGCCTTCCTGAGTTGGAGGAGTTATCGGTGATTTAGATTTCTTCGAAAGCTCAAATAAGCAAACCGCGACCGCTTGTCCCAAATTCATTGAGGGCTGGTCTTCACGAGTGGGAATACGCAACAGCCAATGGCACCAGCTCAGGTCACGGTTCGAGAGACCTCGCTTTTCTGACCCGAACAAAACTGCGACACGTCCCGATTGGATTTTGCGCCGAATCACTTCCGCTCCCTTCGAAAGGTCCTTCAATTCCTGCTCAAGTTTCCGGTCACGCGCGGCCGTTGTTCCAATAACCAGTGAGCAGTCCGCAATTGCTTCCGCTAAATCGCCGTACTCTTTTGCGCCCGCGAGCAATGCAGACGCCCCTACCGCGGATCTCGCTTCGCGGAATGCGATCGCGTATGGATTTACCAGGCGAAGTTGCTGAAAGCCGAAGTTACTCATGGCCCGCGCGGCGGCGCCCACGTTAAGAGGATTTCGAGGGTTAACCAGTATGACCACCACACGGTCGTGCAGAGCTCGCTTATTCGCGGCTACTCGACGCTTCGGCAGGCGGGCTTTCATTGGGACTGTGTGTATTCTTACTCGCGTATGACTGTCACTACAACAATATGCTGTCGAGGCGGACGCCGCATTCTAGGATGGAAAAGTCGCTGCTGTGCCAAGCACAAGTTTTCCTTTCGCAATTGTGATGGTCAAGATTGGACCGAGAACTGTCGCCTGCAAATGCGACGAGAAATCAAACAGCAACAAAACCAACGAAACAGACGCGGGAGAGAATCCCGCGTCCAGTTCGCCACGAATAGGTCGCTTAACTTCGTTTACGACTCATGAACCTACTTGACAATCAAGGTTCGTAGAACTGTAAACGGTTCCGAGTTGCTTTGTACTGTGCCCGCATTCACGATTACATTAGTTTGTATTCCTGAGGGAACGCTGGGCACGGTTGCGGTAATTTGCGTATCGGACCAGCTTGTGACCGGAGCGATGTAGTAGCCGTTCGAGTTATTTCCTATGCCGACAAAACTCTGGTTTTGAAATGGGCCAAAGTGAGCGCCCGTTACCGTAAAGATTGATCCAACGCTCCCAGACGATGGATTCACGACTCTGATCACAGGAGGGGCGCAGTACGTATCCTTCAGCAACTCCCCTGTGGCCCCGGCGAGCGAGTACGGATTGCCAGTTCCAGAGTTATCGCCGCCGACCAGAAGCACACGGCCATCACCGAGCAGCGTGGCGGTGTGATTTTCGCGGGCCAGGTTCAAGTTCGCGGGAGCTGCGGAGAATGTTCCTGCAGAAGGGTCGTAGAGTTCGGCAGTTGCGGTTTCCGGCCCGGAGTTTTGAGTTTCGCCCCCCGCGATGAGAATTTTCCCGGTGCCGAGTTCGGTGAGAGTTGCAGTGTGGTTTGCGCGCGCGACCACCATGTTCCCCGTAACGGAGAACTGGTTCGTCGCAGGATTGTAGATTTCCGCTGCGGTGGTCGGGTTTTCCCCGATGCTGAGACCACCAGTAATGAGCACGCGTCCATCCGCCATCGGCGTTGCCTGATGGAAAGCTCGATACGTGGTCATAGAGGGGCCGCTGCTGAAAGTGCCGCTTGCGGGATCGTAAATCTCACTCGTTCCGCTGATGCCACTATGCGCATCGCTCCAGCCGCCGGTGATCAGAACTTTTTCTGCGCCGTTGATATGAATCAGCGTTGCAGCATGACCGTAGTGGTCGATCAGCATTGAGCCGGTGGAGGAAAATGTCCCATTGCTTGGGTCAAAGAGCTCAGCCGAAGACGTACCCGCAGGCAGGCCATTACTTCCAATGGTTGAACCTCCGGCGATCAGCACTTTATTGATGGATGGAATGTAGGTGGCTGTATGCCAGTATCTCGCCTTTACCATATTTGCCGTGAAGGTGAATTTGGCAGGAACCGGAGTACACCGAATAATTCCGTTGTTGTAAACGCAGCTCGTGGTAGCTGGCGAAAAAAGTTCCGCTGAGTTGAGCGCGTTACTGCGGCTCCAGCTGGTGGAACCTCCGGTGATGAGCACCTGTCCGTTGGGCAGAGCGGTGGATGTGTGTAGATAACGCGCTTGATTGAGCGCAGGTCCGGCTACAAAGTTGTTGGCCAGCACATGAATGCCACTGAGCAGGGAGTTAACAGTGGACGGGTAAAAGATCCAGGATGTATTGACAGCAGAGGACGGCCCGTAACCACCGGCAACCAGAACTTGACCGCTGCTCAGAAGAGACGCCGTATGACTAGTTACACGGGGTGAAATAATCCCGCCCATCGGAATCGAAAACAGGGGATCATAAACCTGCGACGAAGCAATCGGACCGCTGGCGCCGTTGTAACCTCCAGCAATCAAGACCTGTCCATTTGGGAGGAGGGTTGCAGCTTGCATCACCGTTCCTGTGGCCATGGTGCCTGCGCTTGAAACCGAGCCGCCGAAATACAGTTCCGCCGATATCAGTCCGACCGTAGTAGACGATTCTCCTCCGGCGATCAGCACGGCGCCACTCGGGAGCAGCGTTGCAGTGTGGCTGTCGCGAGCAGTTATTAGGCTGGAACTCGTATAAAAGGTGCCCGAGTTTCCCGAACCTGGGTAAAACGTCTCGATTACGGCAACTTCGCCGTTGGAACCGAAGCCTCCGATTATCGCGACGGAACCGTCCGGCAAAGCTGTTGCAGTGTGGTAAGCACGCGCATAAGACATGTTGGGAGTTGCTACGAAGCCGCGGCTGGAAGGCACATATACTTCCGCGCTTGCCAATACGCCGCTGGTACCCTCACCACCGGTAAGCAGCACGTCGCCATTCGAAAGCAGGGTCGCGGTGTGGTAACGCCGTGTGGCGATCATATTACCAACCTGACTCCAGCTTCCGGTCGAGTTGCCGGCCATTTCAGGAGGCGTATACAACTCGGCGGTATTCGAAGGAGAACTGTTGGAACCACCAGTTATAAGTACCGTGCCGTCACTCAGGAGTGTGGCCGTGTGACCATATCGACTGTAGTTCATTGTTCCGGCCGAACTAAATGTTCCGGAGGTCGGATCGTATAACTCAGCAGATGCTATTGCGCCTGCACCCCCACCGGGCAAGCCGCCGACGACTAACACCTTGCCGTCATTTAGAAGAGTAGCGGTGTGATAGTAACGCGCACTGGCCATCGAGCCGGTTGCGGTGTACCCTCCGGTTGCGGGATTGTATAGTTCAGCAGTGTTGGTGCTGTAAACGCCGCTGCCACCGGCAATTAATACTTTTCCGGCATCTGGGCCAGTAGTTAATAAGGTGGCAGTAGCGGCAGCCCTTGCTGTGCTTAGATTGGCGGTGGCCGACCAAGGCTTTGTCCAGGAGCAATAATTCGAGGCTCCCTGCGCGGAAGCAATAATCGAAACACAAAGCATGGTCAGCACCGCTACCGTAGCGAGTAAAGGTGACAGATTGCGCTGCGAAGGCATCGGATAATTCCTCCAGTATGTTCAATAAAGAGTTTGCGGGCGGAAGCGGATCGCAACGTTGATTGCGATTAGTCGCAGCTATGCGCGCCGGGCAAAAACCTTCTATTGATAACTGCGAGAAAAACTCGGGAAAAAGCTCACCGCCTCCGAGTTTCTGCACGGAAACATAATGGTGGCCGCTCAGTGGGCGCTCGAGGCGGTAATCAGCGACGTACCAGGTGAATGTTACGGTTTGGAAGTGGAAGCAGCCCTTTGGGCAAGTGACGAGGAAGAAAGTTTCGCATCACAACGCTGAATTTGCTTTTCGATCCGGGAAGGCTCGCCGCGATCAGAAGCTGAGATAGATCCCGAACCTTTGACGACATTCCAAGTGTTCAGGCTGCTTTCGTACCACTGCCGAGCTTGCAGCCATTTTTCGGCAGCGCTTGGCCTGGAAGTAGGACTGGACTGTGCCAAGGCTGCATATGCGTCGGCCATTGCGGCCTGAGCATACGCAATGTCGGTTAATTTATCGATGTTTGAAGGATCGGATTGTTTGAGTTTTTGAGAAATTCTGAGCGCATATTGGATCTTAGTTAACCCTTCGTTGATTTTGCCCCGCGCTGTTAGCAGTTGACCTATGCTGCGGTAGCAATCGCTCAAATATTGTTGGGCTCTTGCATCCGCCGGATCAGCCTTCGCCAGCCGATCGAAACCGGTAAATGCTTTGTCAAAATTCTTCCGTGCATCAGTGAGCCGGCCTGCCTTCTGCTGGTAGTGTCCGATCCAGTAGTAACCTTCGTAAGTAAATTCCTGGTAAATGGCATTCTCAGGAATCTGGCGCAGCAACTGCTCCATAATGTCGCGACTCTTGGTTTGTGAGGCAATCGCTTGCTCCAAGTCGCCCTCGGCAGAATAAACTCCGGACATATATCCGTAGGTTCCCGCCAGTCGCGTGCGGATAAGCGCTTGCGCCGGCGGAGTCTCAGCACGCTCGTTCTCGCGAATGATTGCAGCCTTCTGAAAAGTTTCGAGCGCGGCTGGGAAGTCGCCGGTCTCAGTCAGTCCTCGGGCCAATTGAAAATATGAGCCAGCCAGCGATTCCATCGTGTGGAGATTATGGATCTTGTGGGTCAGGTCTGCATTAATTCGCACTGCTTCGCGGAAATTTGCCAAGGCTTCGTTGAAATCGCCCTTGTTGAGAAGGCAGAGGCCGATTTTGTTGTAGTCAGCGATGAGCCACAACGCATCCTTTTCCTGTTCTGATCCAGAGCTTCGCAACCCTTGGCGGATATCCAGCGCTTTGCGATAGCTATCCAGCGCTCCAGCGGTATCGCCGAGATTGGCTTGATCAGGGTTTCCCTGGACGTCGCCCATTTTCTCGTAACCGTAGGCGACCTCTCGTTTGAGGGGATCGTCATTCCCGGTTTCGCGCACGACGTCCAGGTATTGCAACGCTTTTTCCACAAGGAGCTTTCGTGCCGGCGTTGCGCCAGGAAGGTTCTGTATTGCATCGTGCACATCGAATAACAAGGTATCTGCGAGGCCGAGGACATCTGCCAGCCTTCTTTCCGCCTGTGCCCGTTGTTGGCGCGCAATTCGGGCCTCGTGCATCGTAATCACCATCCCCGATATCAGTACCATTGCAACCGCTGTGGCTGCGGCGAGCGCCTTCTTGTGCCGCCTGACAAACTTCGACAAGCGATAGCGCAATGTGTCGCGGCTGGCGCTTACGGGAAGATTGTCGAGGTGACGGCGAATGTCCGTCGCGAATTGATCGACCGAGGCGTACCGGTGCTCCGGCTCCTTGCGCAGCGCTTTCAAAAGGATGTTGTCGAGGTCACCGCGCAAACGATGCCGAAGCCTTTCCGGAGAAGCATCACGCGAGACACTTAAGGATTCTGGCGTGATACGCGTTTTGCCGGAGTCATCGTCTTTCTCTGTCCGCAAAATCGCCGTGCTTGGCCGTTGTGGATCAACCGTACAAGCCGCGTTTGCGATCTCAAGTGGGCTGGACGTTGAGAGCCGATACGGCCGATGACCGGTCAACAGTTCATAGAGCAGAACGCCGAGCGAATACACGTCACTAGCGGTGGTAATTGTTTCGCCTTTGATCTGCTCCGGGCTCGCGTAACTTGGCGTAAGCATCCTGAATAAGGCGACGGTCGGTTCGGATGAGTCGAGTCGTTGAGCGGGATCAAGAATTTTGGCCACGCCGAAATCCAGCAATTTCGGAGTGCCGTCGTGGGTGATCAGAATGTTGCTGGGTTTAAGATCGCGATGAATGATAAGCCGTTGGTGCGCGTATTCCACCGCCGAACATACTCGCAGGAAAAGATTCAGCCGCCTGGTTACAGAGAGCTTGTGAGTGTCGCAATATTCGGTGATCGCTTGACCGTGGATCAGCTCCATTACGAAGTATGGTTCGCCTTCTTCGGTCGTGCCGCCATCCAGCAATCTCGCGATGTTTGGATGATCGAGGTTGGCTAAGACCTGGCGCTCATTGCGGAAGCGGTCAATTACGAATTTAGAGTTCTCGCCCGCCTTAACCAGCTTGACTGCCACCTCTTTGCGATATTGCGAATCGGCGCGGAATGCGCGATACACTTCGCCCATGCCGCCAACGCCGATTCTTTCCGCTAGCTCGTAAGGGCCGACCCTTCGCCCGAGTCTTCTGCCTACTTGGGGGCTCGCGTTTCCTGAGTAGTCATCAAGAAGATCGGAATAATCCGCGGGCTGGTTCAGGAATTCATTGCCTGCTTCGGAATCGGCCGCCAAAAGCTGCTGAATCTCTGCGCGCAACGAAGGATCGCCGGCACATAATTTGTCGAGCAATGCCGAGCGCTCCGAGGGGACGGTCTCCAGCACAGTTCCGAAGAGTGCTTTTGCCTTTTTCCAGCGCTCGGGGTTCATGCCTCTGTAGCCTGTAACTGCCGGTAAAGCCATGCTCTGGCCATCGTCCAATCACGCTTTACTGTGGCAGGCGAGATACCGAGAGCTTGCGACGTTTCATCGATTGAGAGCCCGGCAAAAAATCGCATTTCTACAATCTGGGCTTGCTGTTGATCAACCCGAGCGAGCTCGTGCAAAGCTGTATCCAGGGCCATCACATCCAATGGTTGCTTCCGAGGCACTTCGATAGCTTCGCTCAAGGTGACAGTCAGAGCCTCTTTGCCTCCCCTTTTTCCAGCCAGTCGTTTTCGGGCATGGTCGACCAACACACGGCGCATTACTTGCGCTGCCAAGGCGAAAAAGTGGACCCGGTTCTCAGTTTGCAATGTGTCGTTTCCTACTAGCCTCAGGTAGGCCTCATGGACGAGGGCAGTACTTTGCAGTGTGTGATCTGAACGCTCTGCTGAAAGACAATGGCGTGCCAAGCGCCGTAGCTCCTGGTAGACAAGCGGAAAAAGCTGATCACAGGCCTGCTCATCCCCTTCACGCCAACGAACGAGCAACTGCGTAACCTGATTGGACGCGTCCGGCACGACTCCCCTTCCCGCGGGCGCAGGCGATCTGGCGATCGCAGCGGGCAATGTAGAAGAAGTCTACCACCCAAATTGGCTTAGGAACGGGTCTTCCAGCCCGTGAGAGCGTCCCTTTGCAAAAAAACAATTTCGCGTGAGCTTTTTTGTCTGTTTTTCACGCATGTACTAATAGAAGGCTTTTTTAGACACGCGCTGTTACTACATAGGCTTTCAAAATTCGACGAAGTTCACGCCGGGGGCATTGAAACCGCCGCTTCTGGGTGAAACACGCGGAGAAGCGGACAAACCTTGGGGGAGGGCGTCCGTTCCTCCGCGTCCGGTTTAATGTTCTTCCCACATCTCACTAGGGGGATGATATGAAAAATCTTCGATTTGCTGTTTTCTGCATGCTTATTGGCGCTTGCTGCTTCTGGGTCCTTCCGGCCCGAGCGCAATGGGGTTCGATCAAAGATGCGGCCAAGAAAGCTGCCAAGAAAAAAGCCCAGATCGATGATTCCAGTCCCAATTCCAATACGCCCAATAACAACACGAACTCAACCTCCACCCCGGATCAGCCGGCAAACGGTGACGCTCCCGCAGCGACCGACACTCCCGCGCCCGCGAATGCTCAGCAGCAGTACAAGTCCTATCAGAACTATGACTTTGTTCCCGGCGATAAAGTCGTCTTTGAGGACGATTTCACTTCCGACCAGGACGGTGAGTTCCCCGCGCATTGGAAGCTCGACGCTGGCCAGGCAGTTGTAAATCGGATCCAGGGTCAACCCGCTTTTGCTTTAACCGAAGGCAATTATGCCAGAGTCTCACCGCGAATCACGCCGGCTAACTACCTCGGCGATTCATTCACGATCGAAATGGACTTCTACGCCACTCCTGACGCCTACAAACTAGGCGTCTCGCTGCACAAAGGTGATGACGATCGAAACGTCTGGTTCGGCCCGGATGTGAGCGTAGAAGGCCTTGAGCACAACCTGAGCGGAAGCTACCCTGGCGGGGATGACGCGTTTAGGGGGAAGTGGCATCACCTTGCCATGATTCTGAAGAACAATCAGATGAAATGTTATGAGGACCAGACGCGAGTCCTGGTTGTTCCCGATTTCGGCGGCTTTGTTCCCGAATCGTTCACGATCGAGGGCATCGGCAGCCAGGAAGCGCCGCTGGTATTTAAAAATGTTCGCGTAGGGCTCGGCGGCGGGATGAATTTGATCGACGCCCTGAACAAAGAGGGAAAAATTGTCACCCACGGCATTCACTTTGACGTGAACTCTGCGACGATAAAGCCCGAGTCGATGGGAACGATCAATCAAGTTGCCAAACTGTTGAAGAACAATCCTGAACTGAAATTCGAAATCGATGGTCACACCGATTCGACAGGTGATGCCTCCAAAAACATGACCCTCTCTCAACAGCGCGCAGAGGCCGTGCAGCAACTGCTGGTGAGCCAAGGAGTAGATGCTTCTCGCCTTTCGGCCAAGGGACTTGGTGCCACCAAGCCGATGGCTTCAAACGATACACAGGAAGGCCAAGCGCAAAACCGCAGGGTGGAATTCGTGAAGCTGTGACGCATGGCCCTATGATCTGGGCCCTGGGAACCGCGACATATATAAAGGAGCTGATATGCACGTTCAGTCGGGGTTGATCTCTGCGGCCGGAGCGGAAGGGACAAAGTCTACGTCCACAATCCATTGCCACTTCACCGCATGTGCATCTCTACAACTCTCAATTTCGCGGTGACGCTGCAACGCTCTAAGAGCATTTGAAATAGATACACCCGGATTTATGAAGCCGGCCAATATCGAAGGAGCTTCCTTCTGGGCGGCCTCGAATATCTGATCAAATGTCAGCGGCCGGGCTGACTGGCTCAAAACTCTTCGTAAGATATCGGTCACTTTTGGGCGGCTTCGAGAAATATCCAGGGCGTCGGATTCTTGTGCTTTTCGAGCAGCATCGAGTATTTCCGGCCCGAAAACATGCACCAACGCGACCAGCGCGTGTCGCACCTGCTGAATTCGCTCTTGTACTTCGGCTTGCCGCAGCGATAATGACAACAACTCGCTTTGAATATCGTCCGCAGTTTGCCTCTGACTTCCGCCTTCTAACACTGGCTCTGGCCGGCTATCGATGACGATCGATAAAGCCCCGGCGGGATTTGTCGGCAATGATGTAGCGCTAGCGACCAAGCGAATCTCCCTGCAACTTACGGATTGATACCCATGACTTACAACTTCTGTCAGACCAAAGCAAGTAGCTGGGGATGAGTACTGGCGAATGCGTGTCGTAGCGCGTGTCGATAACGACAGGTAACGCTCTGGCTGCGTTCGATCGCACTTTACCGATTTCATTCCAAATGGAATGCATTCACATTCGTTTCTATACGACTAATCCCCAGGCAAGACAACTGCTGGAATTCATTTGGCATGATTGAAGGGAGGCGAGAGATGTCTACCACCGTAAACTTCGGAGCCGACGGATCGGGCGACTCAATAAACGACACCATCGCCCTCTTGCAGGCAGAATTGGATGAACTTCTGCAGCAGAAAGCAACAATCAAGTTGCGCATGCGGAATCTGCGGAGGCACTTGGGCATGCTGAAGGTCGATTCCGGGAGCGCGCATACTCGTAGTCGAAAGCGGCGGCGATCAGTAACTGCAGCCCACCGCGCAGAGAATCTCAAGATACGCCGGCTTCATAGTGAACTATCGCGCGCCTGCCGCATCGCATTGATGGAGCTCGGCGGAACAGCGACGGCCGAGGAACTTTACGCCGCCATTATGCGCAGGGGTTCATTTTCGTTCTCTCTGCTTAAAGAAAACCCAACCGCGGCGATTGCCCGAGCACTGAATGCGATGGCTCGATCCAGCGAAGTTGTTCGCGCTTCAGACTTGCGTTGGACCTATCAGCCTCAGCTAGCGAACTCCGAGTCATAATTCTGTGTCGCAGCGCGTGTTCTACTACAAAGTTCGATCCACCAATTCTTGTAACCCCGATCGATAGCCACGGCTGCACGACAGTTCCTTGCCATCTTTCAAGACGACAATATATTCGCCGCTATTCACCGGCTGAAGTTCCTTAATTTTTTGGACGTTGACGATCGCCGAACGATGAATACGAATAAACTGTTTTGGATCCAGGCGCTCGGCAATGTCCCCGATGCCGCGTCTTAATAGATATCCTTGTTTTCCAACGTAGATACGCACATAGTTCGCGGCCGCCTCAACCCAGTCGATCTCATCAAAGCTTAGGAATACCACCCGGCCTCCCGCCCGTACAATCAACCGCCGGCTCGTCGCGAACTGATCTCTTGTTTCCGAAAGATATTGGAGAATGCGCTCAGTGGTATCGTGATGGTTTGTTTTCAGCAGTTCGTGGCGCGCTCGATCCATGGCTTGATGCAGGCGCTCGTGGTCAAAGGGCTTCAGCAAATAATCCAACGCATGCGCGTCAAAGGCTTTTACGGCATGTTGATCGTACGCAGTTGTAAAAATAACGATCGGCATGCCGGGCCCTTGAAGCTTACTGAGTACCTCGAAGCCGTCAAGATCAGGCATTTTTATATCGAGCATCAGCAGGTCAGGCCGATGGGTGTCCAACGCCCGCAGGGTTTCGGCCCCATCCTGGCACTCGGCGATGACCTGTACGCCCGGCTCCGACCTCAGCATCAAGCGCAGTTTGTCCCGAGCCAACGATTCGTCGTCCGCGATGATGACCCGCATTGCTGTTTTACTCCTTGTGGTGATGGGTATCGATAATTGGACGAAATGGAATGCAAATCGTTACTTCAGTTCCACCATTCTGAGGGGCACGAAACTCCAGTCGCTGATCGTCGCCGTAGAGAGTTTGCAGCCGTTCCCGCGAAGTTCCGATCCCAATCCCTGACTTGCTTTGGGCTCCATTAGCACCATTGAACCCCGGGCCATTGTCGGAGATTGTGAGCCAAAGAGTACCTTCATCGCGGCGGCTGGCAATCGTGACCTCCCCCTTATATGTGACCTTCGCGATCCCGTGCTGAATGGCATTTTCAACCAGCGGTTGCAATAGGAGGTGCGGAACTTCGGCATCCAGGGTCTCAGGGGAGATTTTTAAATCAACTTTGAGCCGATCGCCGAGGCGCATTTTTTCGATTTCGAGGTAGCCGTTCACGAATTCAAGTTCGTGGTTCAGGGTAGTGATCTGCTCTGTACCTTCTTCTAAGCTCATCCGTAACAACTCGCTTAGACGGGTCATCATCCTGTCGGCGGCGTGTACGTCCTGAAACATGAGGCCGGAAATGGAGTGCATGGTGTTGAAAAGAAAGTGGGGCTGCAATTGGCTCTTCAGCATCTGGAGATTGGCTTTTGTGAGTTGGATTTCGAGTTGGGACGTGAGCTTTTCGCGCTCTTTCAGCTTCGAGTAATACGAGACGACATAAGCGATGAACAGAATTGGCACATAGGTATTTACGATATCGTCATACGATTGGTTCTCGAACATCCTCTTAAATATTGGCCAATGAATGTGAAATTTGTGGGTCTGGTAATCCCATGCTGCCGAATGCCAGGCGTGAGTTTTGCTGTCAAACACCCCATACGGCGTGGCGCCTCTCAAGCCGACATGCACCAGAGTAAATATCGCCCCCCCGACGAGGTAGAGCACGAGAACCCATATCCAGTTCTCGCGACGAATTGGGAACCGAGCAACCAAAGCGAATACGAAGGGGGTCAGCAGCGCATAAGGCATCATCTGGCTGAGCTGCATGAACATGGATTGACTGAAAGCCAAGTGACCGCCTTCCGCGCGATACATTTGGAGCACAGCGAAGGTGGCCACCAACGTAATGAATAACCAGACAGCCAGGCTGCCGGCCCAAATCACCCACTGACGGTTGCCACTAAACCACCTGCTGGGCATTCGAACGCTTACCGGCGACTCAGACGGGCGCTTTCCGCCAGACAGATCAGTGCCGCAACATGGACAAGTTTTAGTTTCCGTCCCGCTCGAAGTTTTCACGGTTGTTTGCACTCACATTAGCAGAGATAGGGTTCGGCCTACGCTGGACCACGAATACCCGGTCAGATTAGTTTAGGAACAGCCGGGTTCTCGGGAGCACTTGCTCCGTGGACGAAATGGGGGTGCAGGTACCCAATTTTTGTTGTTTCGTCCCAATCTTCGTCAATCGAGAATAAATAAGGGCGAGGGATGATACTTTCCCTCGCCGGACCAAAGGCTGGTTGTCAAAGAATATTTTTCAGTAGATCACCTTCAAACCAAAAAACACGCAGCGCGTTCCTGCCGGGCATGTGAGCGTCGCGTCTGAAACCCACTTTGGATTTCCAAACGTTGTGAAAGGCGCGATCGTGCCGGCATTCTCAATGAATGGATTGACGCCGGGAATTGTGTTCCCGTAGTTCGGATGGTTGAAGGCATTGTTCATGGTCATGTGCCATTGCAATGTGGCCCGTTCCCGAAATTTAATGTTCTTGAAGAGGGTGAAATTTCCGATGTTGGTGTGATAGTCGCGCAGGATGTTCCTGCCTGCAGTGCCGAATGGCATGCCGAAAATTGCGTCCGCCTGTGCGCCGTTCGCAATCACACGCACCTGGCTTTTGTTCACCGCCGTAACGGTTCCGTTGGAGTTCAGGCTGTTTACGCTGATGAGCGATCCCGGCGCCGCGCTACATGCGGCCGCCCACGCGCTAAAGACAGGACTGGATGCGCAAGCGTCAGCGGCGTAGATTCCCACCTGGTCAGGGGGAGCGTTCGCGTTGCCCGCAAATGGCCGAACCACATCCGGAACACCGTTATTGAGCGCTTCGTTGAATGCTACGTCTTCAATCGGCGAGCTGAATGCGTTCACCACCTCTTGTGACGGAGTATAAGGCTGCCCCGACTGCAAGATGTAGGTTCCTGAAACAGCCCACCCGCCGAGCACATGACCGAGTACCCCGTGCTGCGCGCGCATGAACGGAATATCTTCGACAAACGAGAGAGTCCACGTGTTAGGGAAATCAATGCCCGAGATTCCGTATTCCCCTCCCTTCACGTTGAGAGGATTCTGAGCTAAGGTCTCGGTGTTTCCTCCTCCGAACGTGTTGAAGATTTCACTGGTGTTATCGAGCGTCTTGCTGAAGGTGTAGCTGCTACGCAAGGTCAGTTGATTAAAAATATTGGTGGTACGAAACTCCGTTTGCAAACCGTTGTAGTTAGAGAAGCCGGTATTGCCTACCGCGATTTGTATACCGGCATTGCAATTGACCCGGCCCACCGCGGATGCGACTGCAGCATTGGCCGCTGGGCACGGAGTCAGGCTGGAAGGCACCAAGGAAGGATATGCGGACGCGAGACCGGCAATGTAGGGGTTGTTGTTGACGGACTGAAAGAGATCCACAGCGTGATTTCCGACGTATCGCACTTCAACGACGGCATCTTTTGTTATCTCCCGTTGCACGCCGAGCGACCATCCATGAACTTTGTCTGGCCGAAAGGTTGAAGGGCTCACGATTTCGGGAGAGTCCCTAGGATCGAGCTGTCCCAAAGGTAGCAAGCTTGCGTACTCGCTGCGAACCGCCGGACCAAATGGCGCGGCTGGAAGACCCGGCAGCGTGGGCATAGAGGCGCTTGGGATGAAATTCTGCGACAAGACTACCGGAGCGCTACCCGCTTCGTTCGAATAGATATTGTCGTAGGAAGGATCGTAAGTCAGGCGATACCCGCCTCGAATTACGGTTTTACCGTTCCCTGTGAATCGGCCGTTCGGAGACCAGGCGAAGCCTACACTAGGTCCGAAAAGTGCGTGCAAAGGAGTGAGCTCCGGCAAAGTTGTCGCCGAGAGAGGCAATGACGGGTTCCACAGTGGCGGGGTCGCGTTCTGATGTTGTACGCCTTCCTGGTGCAGGATGTTTCCGGGCTGGCCCAAATAGGACCACGTGAGGCCCAGGTTGAGAGTGAGATTGCTCTTCAGTTTCCAATCGTCGCCGGCGTACAAGAAGTTATCCCACTCCTTGAATGCGTAGTTCGGATTTCCTACCACGAGGAGCACGGCTGAAGGGGTATTCGCAGCGTAGGCGCCGTAGTCATTGAACGTGAACTGCCCGTTATAGCCGGGCAGGAAGATGTTCGGCGAGTACTGGTGGGTGATATTCGCGCCCCACTTCAATTGGTGCGATCCGAGCGAATAGGTGAAATTGTCCTGAAGCTGATAGGTGTTGACGACGCGTCCTTCCGGGAACAGTGTATTAACGCCGAAACCAAGCAAAGACGGATTCACAAATCCCACAGAGGTCAAGGCGTTGCCGAGATCGGACATTTGCGGAATTGTGTTGCCGAGCGTGTTCCCGCCAAACTGAACTGAAGTGCGGTTATAACCAATGCGGAGCTCATTCAGCAGATGGCTATTGAAGGTATGTGTCCAATCCACGAGCGCAGCTTGACTGAGAGCCGGCTCGTTGAAGGGATAACCAGCGGCGATGTCGCCTTGCGTGGCGAACACATTGAAGAACAGAGATTTCTCGAAGAGATAACGGAACGTGAGTGAATCCTTATCAGTGGCGTGCACGTCCAGGCGGCCAATAAAGTTATAGAAATGAAAGCCGTTCGGTAACGTGCGTTGCACACCACCCAGTTCATATCCGCAGGCCGGCGCGCCTGTGTTTGGGTCGGTAGTGTTGTTTACCGGAGCGTTGTCGTAGTACGCGGTTGTCGTTTTCCCAGAAACGGTGGGCGAGCCTCCTCCAATCGCGAAAGGCCCATGCGCAGAAAGCGCAGCCATGCTCGCGCTTCCCGGGAAACATGAGCTCAGTTGGCCAACCCCAGTGGGAGTTGGCGTTAGGGCGCCGCTAGGAAAAACCGAGCTGGAGGAATCGATCAAATTGTCGAATCCGCCAAAGACAAAAACCCTGTCCGTCTTCAGCGGTCCACCAATCGTTCCGCCTGAAAACTCCTGATTGAAACGCGGTGGCTTAAGAACCGGCGGGGTGTCGAAATCTTTTTCCACATTCGTCAAGCTGGTAAGAAACGAGTTGGTTTCTTCGCCATTCACAGTTCCGTGCCAACGGTTAGTGCCAGATTTTGTTACAAGGTTGATGACAGAGCCGGAATTGCGGCCATATTCGGGTCCGAAGTTACTGGTGGTCGCTTGATACTCGCTTACAAAGTCCGTGTCGCTAAGTTGCAGTGAAGGCCCGGCGATCAAACTGTCATTATTATTTTGGCCATCGATCTGTTGATCGTTATTGCGTCCGCGAAGGCCATTCACCACGAAACCAACACCATTGGTATTCGAGAAATTGTTGTCACGGCTCGCCGCGACTCCGGGAAGAGTAAGCGCGATAATATCGAGTCCTTCAAACTCGCCAATGCCAGAGAACGTCTGGAAGGCCTCGCCACTTACAGCCGTGCTGATCTGGGCTTGCGCAGATTCGATGAGCGGAGGCGCCGAAGTTACTTCAACCGACTCCGTGCTCTCGCCAACTTGCAGCCGTAGCAATCCCATTGCGCGCTCGATGTTGGCATCGACCTGAATGCCGGACACCTGCAGTTTTGTAAACCCGGATTCGCTGACCTCCAGGTCATATCGACCAACAGGAAGCAACGTGAAGCGGAATGCGCCAGGGGCGGAAGAGACCGTCCGCTGGGTTGCGCTTGTGCCTTCATTTCGAAGTGACACTGCGGCTCCGGAAACCACCGCACCGCTCGGGTCGACAACCGTCCCGCTGAGCGAGCCGGAAACTACCTGAGCGTTGGCCGAAAGAGTTAACGCAACAATCATCACGAAGCAGTGGAACCACATAACATTCGCACGAGACTCCATTCGTCCCTCCCTGAATTCAGGTGCCTTTATTTTTTGCTGGATCTGCAGTTAAGCGAACGGCATGTGCCATACCGGAGTTCGACGATGTTCTTCTTTTGAGGACGAATACCAGCTATCGAGGGAGGTGAATACGTGAAACGATGTTCAGCGCATTGGCTCAGAAATCAGGTTCGTCCTGCGGGCAGCGTGCAAACCTACATGGATTTGTATAGATGCGGCCGGAGAATACAAAAAAGTGAAGCGGGCGTACAAAATTCAGACAACCGGGAGGCACAAGAGGCGTGACCTGTTCATGATCGCCTGGAGACCATGCCCTCCCGATTAATGCTGGCTTTCCTCGAGGAGTTCCTTTAGATACTGCTGCCAAATGGCAGCGTCGGTGTGTGTACCGTGGCCGTGAGTTTTGTCGGAAATTGGAATGAGAACGTAACGGCCGCGCTTCACCTTCTTTATTTCGCGCTCGGCGATGCGGAGTTCTGGCGGGTTGATGAAATCATCCGCCGAGTTCACGAACATGACGGGAGCGATGATCTTCTCCAGATTGGGCGACGGGTCGTAGTTGCGTGAAGAATTGAAGGCGTAGAGCATGTCGTTGGCATCGAGCTCGGACATCTCGCGCCTCGTGAAACCTTCGAGATACTGGTCGGCGGTGTCGCGGGTCGGGTAATTCTTCTGCATGACGATAGGCGCGCTGCCGGCGATGAGCAACATATAAGACCCGATTTGAAGTGCCGCACGCGGCTCGGTTGTGTAGTCGCCATTCTTCCAGTCGGGGTCCTCGCGAATGCCATCGATAATCATTTTTCTGAAGATGCGGTTGCGCCCGGCAATCTGCACCGGATTGCATGCGAGCGGCATAAGCGCGTCCATGAACGTAGGATAGGTTTCTCCCCAAACCCAGGAGTGCATGCAGCCCATCGAAGTCCCCATGACGAGGCGCAGATGATTGATGCCCAAACCTTGCTCGAGCAGATCGTGCTGCGCGCGGACCATATCGTCGTAGTCGTATTGCGGAAAATGCGCGTGCATGCCATCGCTCGGCTTTGAGGATTTGCCGTGGCCGATGTTATCGGGAAGGATGATGAAGTAGCGCGTGGAATCGAGAAGCTGGCCGGGGCCGAAGAGGACTCCGGCAAACATCGGACGCAGGAACTGCCGCCCAGAGCCGCCGGTTCCGTGGAGAATGAGAACGGCGTTGGTAGTGTTCCCCGAGGCGTCTTTCTTCGGCTGCCCGAAGTAGTAATAGTGCATGCGGAGTTCGGGTAGCGTCTCGCCGGACTTGAAATGAAAATCGTGCAGGGTGAAGTCGGCTTCGGATGGCGCAGGCGATTGCTGAGAGTGCGCGGCGAGAGTAATTATGAACAGAACGCAGGCCAGTCGTAGCATGGGTTTCCTCACGGGAAGCAATGTAGCACAGGGTTGAGTGCCTTCAGCGGCGAGTAATAACTTGCGTGGTGAGTTATCCCCCGGATCTACAAACTCAGAAACCGTACGCAAAGCGAGTGCCCCGTCCTTGTCTCGGGCTTTGTGCGAGACAGGGCGGGGTATTTGATCTGTGTAAGGGCCAAATCCCAACAGCTTCGGCTTCGCTCAGAGCAGGCTCTGTCGCAAAAACCGCGACAAGGATGGCGCAGCCGGCTAAATCACCGCTGCTTGAACTTCAATCCCTCCCCATACAGCCCGTCGCTGCCAATATCAAACACGCGGTTGTAGCGAGCTCGGTAGTTTTCCTGGGCGGCGCTGGCGGCCAGCTCGATCAGTTGCTCTTCAGAAAAATGCGTACGCAGTTCGGCATAGAGTTCGTCGCTCACGTTTGCCGGAGTGTCAGCCATGGCGTCTGCCATGCGCAGCAGGGCTGCTTCGGGTGCAGTGAAGGTTTCAAACTTATTGTCGCTATTGCGAATGGCCGCGACTTCGTCGTCGCTTAAGCCGTACATTCTGCCGCCGGCAGAATTAGCGTCGATTCAAAAGGGACAGCCGACGCGGGCGGCGGTGCGAAGAAGAATGATTGATCGGAGCCGTTGCGGCACGGCTGCTTTTTGCCCGAGGAGCCATTCCATCAAGGCCCCTACCCAGAAAACACGCGGCACGCGGGCCTGAATTCTTTGTGGGGTCAGGTCGCGGCCGAGGGCCTTGCGGACTTTGTTGAAAACCTGACGCATGAAGAATGAGGTTTGCTTGGGGTCGACGCCTTCAACGCGGGGCATGCGTGGCTCCTTTCGGGGGATTCGCTTTACAGATGATTATGAGTGGGGAGTGGATTCGGGGTCGATAAAGTGTCCGATGCGCATGAACGGGAAGGGCACGGCTTGAGCCGTGCCGAACAATTCTCTTCCGAATGCCGGCTTCAGCCGCTGAGGGTCTCAAAGCTTACCGCAGCGCTAAAGCCGAGAGCTGGTTCCCTCATATCGGCACGACTGAGTCGTGCCCTTCCCGTTCCTGCCGCTAATGTGAGTTTCCCTTGTGCTGGCTTATACGCCTTCTCCAAAAGTCAAAACACCCACCTTACGAAAATCGCGTAAGGTGGGCCACCCTCGAGAATTGTGTTCGTGCGGTGTATCAATAGGTCCCTAGCTTCACGTGCACGACCTGGTCTTGGTGAGTGAAGTTGAGGCCGTAATCGGTTTCGTCACCGTTCCACAGGCGCAGGAATTTCCAGTCACCATTTTCGTAATGTCCCTCTTCGGCGCGAAGAATCTGCGTGTGGCCACTCTCCTTCGAGGCAAGTTCGAATTGAACTCGCGCGTCGATTCCGGTAACCAAAAATTCGTCAGAGCTAAGCTGCGCCACGAGGGCGCGGCCATGGTGGTCTTTGGTGCCCGGCGCTTTGGAGTTTTCCATTCCCCATTGTGGAAGGCCAAAGGAAACAACAGCGTGCCATTTGCCCATATCGATTGAAGTGCGAGGTGTGTTGTCGTCTTCGATCGCAGTCTTCAACTTGCCTTCAAAATTCAATCGCGCAATCTCCCGATCCATTGGAGCAATTAATGCGTAGTTTTCGGCGTGCAAGGCGGGTGGCTTCCGATCTTTTATGGTCCAGCCGGTGTAGTCGACTCCGAACGGCGAGAAGCCGATTGCGCCCTGACCAAGCGCGTAAAAGAAGAATTTCGCGTAGGAATCCTCGATGCCGGTTTCGGGAATCCAGGTGGGATTGTCGGGGCGGTGGAACTGGCCAACCACCTCGCGATAAAAATCAGCATCGTCGTTGTAAATGTCGGGGCCGATCATATCGATGGCAGGCGCGGTTGCCTTCCAGACATCGAGCATGTTGTAGGTAGGCCCACCGCTCGGGTAAGACATGCCGGGAACCGCGTCGGGCTTGTACTTGAGCCAGTTATTGACGTACATGGGCAGCGGATATTCGGCTTTGCCGGCGACAGCAACCTGATTTATGTAGCGGGCGACAGAATACGCAGCGAAAGTTTCATCGGCATCGGCGCCGAAAACGTCCTTCCATGTTCCAGGATGGCGGTGCAACGATTGCGCCAGATTGCTCGGGACTTGCGACTGAAACATTTTTTCGGCGGCGGGAGAAAAATCGCGGACGCTGCCGAGTGTCCCGGATTCGTTTTCTACCTGCATCATGATCACTGTGTGCTCGTCGCCGTCAATCTGCTTCAGGTGCTGCATCAGCGCGGCGAAAGCCTCTTTGTCGGCTTCGAGGTTCGCATCGGAGTTAGGAGAAAGCACGTCGAGGCGTTCGCCGCGATCGTTAATCACGCGCGGGTATTGCACCGGGTCGATCTTGACCCATTCGGGAGCGTAGTGCATGCGGCCGTTCTTCCAGGTTCCGAACCAGAGCAGGACCAGGTAAACATGGTGCATGCGAGCCTGCTTTACTAATTCATCAACATTCGCGAAATCGAAGCGGTCGCGCTGCGGCTCGATCTGCTCCCAGTAGACCGGGGCCTCGACGGTGTTCGCATGCATGGCTTCGATTGCCGGCCACACCTCCGGGAGAACAGCGGGCCATGAGCTCGAATTGTTGATCTGCGCGCCGAGAATGAGATAAGGCTGGCCATCGACAAAGAATGCATACCGGCCATCTTTTTTGACCAGCCGCGGCATTTCGGCTGCGCTCAGACAAACCGCAAAAAGCACGACGCTGGCAAGAACCAATCGACGCGCGAACACGGCAGCGAACATTTCCGCCTCCTGAAAGATTGCGGAAAAAGTGTATTCCAACCCGGTGGAACTGTGTGGCGAAAATCTCGCGGGAACTTCGGCCTTTATACCGTTTATTTCGGCAATCAAAGAGCCGGGCAGGAATTCGGCGTCGCGAGGTGTGATTATGGTCACCTCGCGTAACGAGACCTTTGTACTAAGGGATGTCCTAATGCACAGTTGATGTGACTGAAATGCCGCGCCAGAATGGGGTTTCGGATGACGAAGCCGGTTTTCTCATGAACCGGCACGCATTAGCCGATAAGTTCTAAGTGACTCAGAAAAATCAAAAAACGGAGAATACCTTGGGAAACTTTCTCGTACCCCCGCCCCCCACCCGAAGGTTTTCAGCACGTGCAGCGCTTGTTGATCTGCACCCGAACACCAGCACCTTACTAGCCGAATGCTTCCGGCAATTTGGAATTGATGCCATCTCAATGCCAGGCGATAAGCCCGAACGTCTGGCGAAAGAGAAATTCGAAGCATGTGTCGTACGTGTGGGCAGCAAGGCCGCCCCAATGCTCGAATCGGCACGTAAGTCGCGGTCGAATAACCGGATGGTGATTTATGGGCTCGGCGGCAGTGCAAAAGAAGCGTTGAACCTGTCGCAGTATGGAATTAACGCAATCTTCGAGGAGCCGCTGGAGCGAACGGCGGCTGTGAAGCTGGTCCGGTCCACACAGATGCTGGTGATGCACGAGCTTCGCCGCTACGCGCGCATTCCGGTAGTCACCGCGGTTACGATCATGACAGGCACGACCCATCGTCAATTTGAAGCCAGCAGCATCGAGATCAGCAGCGGCGGCATGTCACTCAGATCGAACCAGGAAATATCTTTGGGATTGCCCGTCGAAGTTGCTTTTGGGCTTTTGACCCTGCCGCGAGTATGGTGCCGCGGAAGCGTTAGTTGGGTGAAACCTGCGGGCAAGATGTTTGGCGTGCGCTTTGACCAGACCGACCAGCGGCGAAAGAGAATCAAGGAGTGGGTTGAGTCGAACTTGGGGGGCGGGTAGAAGCCGAAGCTCGTACCAGCTTGCACCATGTCCGAGATTCAGTCGTGCCGAGCGCACAGCCTACAACGACGGCTTACTTCGTATCTGTCTCTTGCGACTTTACAGCTCCGAGCTGAGGCAGAAGCTTCGCCATTGCTGCGCGTAGATCCGCTATGTCGTAACCTGACTTGTAAAATGTGACCTTTCCGTCAGGATCGATGAGTACGCCAAGCGGAATGGCTTCACGGCCAAACGCTTTTCCTAAGGAGCCGTCCTCATCGTGGTAGTTTGCCCAGGGTATTTTCTCCTGCTTCAAGTAGATTGTGGCGGAGTCAGGATCTTCATCGCTGTCGATGCTGATCCATGTTACCGATCCTAGCGTATCGGCATATAAGCGCTTTAAATCGGGCATAAGCTCGATGCAGGGTTCACACCAGGTCGCCCAGAATTCGATAAAGACGGGCTTTCCACGATACGCGCTCAGGTTGGCTAGCTTTCCATCAGTAGCCTTGAACTGCACATCGGGAACCGGCTTGCCAACGAGAGCGGCGGGATGAGGCTGAGCAGCATGCATCATGGGCTCGGGAAACGCCGTAACCAATTTGGCGTCGGCAGGAGGCGAAAACGTGAACGAGGCACGCGGCTCTTGTTCGCCAAACTCGACTACAGGGTAGTTCGTGGTTTCATCGATCAGGATGGGGATGTGAGCGCCGGAGGGAGGCAGCATCGAGTAAGTATCAGAGATCTGCCGAATTCTAACGATCACATTGCGCGAGGCATCGATCCAGATGGTCTCATCGGTTTTGAACTCGGCCCGCTTGCGTCTGAAATCATTTTCGGAAAGGTGGATTACGTGACATTTGATTCTTTGTCCGCTGAGTTCGATTTTTTGATCTCGAAGTAAGGTCGCTGACTTTACACGTGACGGAAGCTGTACGGCGGCATTTATAAGGTCTTTTGCCTGCCTGGCAGGCATCTCCTCCATAGTGATAATTCGGTTCTCCGCTGGTGCGCTAGCAGACGCCTGTGTGTAAAGGTGTGCATCGAGGTGGTAATCCCAGCGAGTCTCTCCGTCGGAGACAAAGATCGCAGATCCATGGGAAGACCTTCCTTCAAACCGATATCTGCCGCCGGAAGAAACGATCGCCGTTAAAAGCTCCTTTTCCCAGTTCCGCTCAAGATCGTTGCTGATGGTGCGCTCTTGCACGGCCTCAATATGATAAGAACTCGCGGCGGCGTATTTCGCGCTGATCTTACTAAGGAGGCTCAGCGCATCGATTGTGCTTTTAGCGCTGGCGGCTGGGACAAGCAGTGCCGCAATCAAGGCCACTAAGGGTTTCATAGGCCCCCTCTGCTGTGCAAAATTCTACGCCGGAGTGTGGAAACGCGCCAGGCAGTGGAGCTTGCATAGAATTCGGGCCGACTGCTCAATTCAGGGCACGCCGGCCGAGTTCTGATGCGAGGCCAGTAACCCTACGGGATGGCTATGTTCGATACGATGTTCGAGTAACTGCTTTCGTCGTTGCTCGTGTCCACGGCAGTTGTCGCATAGCAGTACGAGGTGCTATTGGCGACCGTGCTGTCGGTATAGACCGTGCTGGTGTTCAGGACGGAGTTGATCTTGCTGAAGGAGCCGCAGGAGCCGCTGTACGGCGCGCGGTAGATGTTATAACCGGCCACGTCGCTTGAAGTGCTCGCAGTCCATGACAAATTGACCGAGTGCGATGCTGGCGCGGTACCGGTTCCCGTTAGCGCCTCAGTGGTCGTCGACGGCTGAGCATTGCTGGTGACGGTTAGTGTGGCACTGGCGGAACCGGTTGCTTGCGGGCTAAAAGTAATGGTAAATGGTACGCTTTGCCCCGCGGAAATCGTCACTGGCAGCGACAAACCTCCTACGGTGAAAGCGGAGTTATTGGTACTCGCCGCCGTTACAGTTACACTTCCGCCGGTCGCGGTTAGAGTGCCGGATCCGTTCCCACTCGAGCCGACAGTAACACTGCCCAACGCGAGAGTGGCAGGGCTTACGGACAGTTGCGTTGATTGTGGCGACGTGCCGGTTCCGGATAGCGGAATGGTCAACGTCGGATTTGGCGCATTGGAACTGACTGTGACACTACCGCTCGCCGTACCGGCTGCCTGCGGAGCAAACGTAACGGTTAAAGTCGTGCTCTGACCGGCAGCGAGTGTTTTCGGTGCGCTGATGCCGCTCAGGCTAAATCCGGTGCCTGTGATTCCTATTTGAGAAATTGTGACGCTCGTGCCACCTGTGTTAGTTACAGTTTCTGTGAGTGATTGCTGATTGCCGACATTCACGCTTCCAAACGCCGCGGTAGCCGGATTATTTGTAAGCTGCCCGGGCGTAATGCCACTTCCAGTAAGCGGAATCGCGAGTGTGGGATTTGCAGCATTTGAGGTGAGAGTCACATTGCCACTTGCGGCGCCGCTCGATTGTGGTACGAAAACAATGGTGAAGCTGGTACTTTGACCAGCTGCCAAAGTAACTGGCGCGGCAATTCCGTTCAGGCTGAATCCGGTTCCGCTAATAGCCACATTAGAAATGCTGACACTCGTTCCGCCAGTGTTGGTCACGGTTTCTGACACCGAGAGCTGGTTTCCGATCGTCACGTTTCCGAAGGCTGCGGTAGATGGACTCGCGGAAAGCTGGCCCGCTGCGATTCCAGTTCCCGATAGCGGAATGCTCAGCGTCGGGTTCGTAGCGTCAGACGTTATAGTGACGCTGCCGGTCGCAGCGCCAGTAGCCTGCGGCGAAAAGGTAACGGTAAAGCTAGTACTTTGACCTCCGGACAGGGTAAGTGGGGTTGTAATTCCACTTAGGCTAAATCCCGAGCCGCTTGGGGACGCTTGCGAAATTGTAACGCTACTTACACCGGTGTTAGTCAGCGTTTCTGAAATGGTCTGCTGGTTTCCGACGAGTACATTGCCAAATGCCGCAGTTGAGGGATTGGCAGCTAACTGTCCATTCGCAACGGCAGTTCCAGAAAGCGGAACGCTTACGCTCGCATTTGAGGCGTTGCTTGCAATGGTAAGGGTCCCGTTGAAGGTACCGGCTGCCCCGGGAGCGAACTTAAGGCTGAAGGTCGTGCTCGCGCCCGCAGCAACGGTCGAAGGCACGCTCGGGGACATCAGCGAAAAAGAGTTGTTGGATGTACTCGCGCTGTTAATAGTGACGCTTTGAGAGCCGAGATTGGTTGCAGTAAGACTAAGTGTCTTACTCGTACCCGCGGTGATGCTGCCGAAGTTCACACTCGCGCTGCCCAGCGAGAGACTACCCGGCTGTTGCTGCTGATTAGAGCCGGCCCCTGCACTTATTCCCGCGCAACCAGTTAGCGATGCTATTCCAAGAAGCAGCATGGCTACGGATGCACTAAGACGAAATGCCGATGAGTTGCCTGGAGTTGAATTTGGAGTGCGGGCTGTGTGAGTTCGCATCGTGGTTGCTCATGGGCCTTGCCCCATACAGCACCGCGATGGTGCAGCGATGATGCGATTGGGGGAGGGTGAGACCAGTGTGCGTCTGCGTACCTGGACCGAACAGATTGCGGAGGTACATAACAGCCCAGTCAGAAGGCCATACGCAGGAAGCGCCGAAATCCAGGCGAGCGCCTGGCAGGGAATGTACTAAGTATTTCAGCGAAATGCACTAAACATTAAAAGAGGCTAAGGTTACTCATTGTTGGTGTGCAGCCATCGCAAAGTAATTGAGGTAACCTACTCTGGTGCGCGTTATTACGTGAACGGTTACTCGTCGCTGGTTACTCGCTGTGTAATGCGCGAATATAGCCGGGGTGAACATCGCGGTAATGCGCTGCGGTAATGCGCGAGGGCTACCGGTGCAGCGTTCTCGATCTCGTAATTGCGAAGCGCGATGCGGAGTCTACCCCTGCTCTCCACTCTGCCGGTTCTCCAGGTTGATTCCGGCAAAGTTTCGCGTAATCGTATAAAGTCATTCGCGTGAAACTGTATCGCACAACGGAAGGCGCTTTTGTTGAGGAAGACGGGAAGTTCTATTTCGTGTGTCCGCTTTCGTCGGCGGAGGAGTGGGACCAATTGGTTTGCGATGCCGACTTGTCGAAGCGGGGACAGACTGCGATTCGTAAGGCTGCTCCTAAACAGATCGATCCAGCGAGCATTCTTGCCCCTATCGGAAATCAGGAAGTGTGGGCGGCGGGCGTAACCTATTTTCGAAGTCGCACAGCGCGCATAGAAGAGAGCAAAGATGCCGGCGGCGGCGACTTTTACGATCGCGTTTATGCGGCGGAACGGCCGGAATTGTTTTTTAAAGCTACCGCCCGGCGGGTGGTCGGACCGGGACAGGCGGTGCGAATCCGGTCTGACGCGAAGTGGTCGGTCCCCGAACCGGAGCTGACGCTGCTCGCGAATCCGCACGGCGAGATCATTGGGTTCACTGCTGGAAATGATATGAGCTCGCGCGATATTGAAGGCGAAAACCCGCTTTATCTGCCGCAAGCGAAAGTGTATGACGGAAGTTGTGCGCTGGGCCCGTGCGTGCTGTTATCGCCTGAGCTGCCGAAGAAAACGGGAATCAAGCTGGGAATTATGAGGGGCGGCAACACTGCATTTAGTGGAAGCACAACGCTTGCCGAATTAAAGCGAGAACCCAAGGGGCTTGTCAGTTTCTTGTTTCGTGACAGCAGTTTCCCGCAAGGCGTATTTCTGATGACTGGGACTGGAATTGTTCCAGGCGACGATTTCACGTTGCACCGCGGAGACATCGTGCGGATCCAGATAGATGAAATTGGCGTGCTCGAAAACCGGGTTGCATGAGTCGCATAGTCCGTTTGCTTTAGAATTTCTTCGATGAACAAAGTCGTTGCCAATGCCGACGTTGCCATTCAGGACGTGTTCGACGGCGCAACCATCATGATCGGTGGCTTCGGACTGTGCGGCATTCCTGAGAACCTGATTAGGGCGCTGGTCCGCAAGGGTACGAAAAACCTGAAGACCATCAGCAACAACGTCGGCGTGGATGGCTACGGCATGGGCCTGTTGCTAGGGAATGGCCAGATTCGCAGCCATGTAGGGAGCTACGTCGGCGAAAACAAATTGCTTGAGCAGATGGTGCTCGAGAAAACGATCGACCTCGAACTCACGCCACAAGGCACATTTTCAGAACGTATTCGCGCCGGTGGTGCGGGAATTCCGGCTTTCTACACGCCAACGGGTTTCGGCACACTGGTCGCTGAAAACAAAGAAACGCGTGAATTCGAAGGACGCATGTATGTGATGGAGCGCGCATTGAAGGCGGATTTTGCCTTTGTAAAAGCCTGGAAGGGCGATAAATGGGGAAATCTTGTCTATCGGAAGACGGCGCGAAATTTCAATCCCATGATGGCTGCGGCCGCGAAGGTCACGATTGCCGAAGTCGAAAATCTGGTCGAAGTCGGTGAACTTGCGCCAGACGGCGTGCATACGCCCAGCATTTACGTGCAACGAATCTTCCAGGGCGACGCGTATGAAAGAAGGATTGAGAGAAGGACGGTAAGGTCAGCCGCTGGTCGTTAGTCGTTCGTCGTTGGCAAAAACTGACGGTGCTGACGACCAAGGACCAACGACGAAGGGCGACTCGAATGACGAAGCTGCCAAAGGACCTCGATAAGCGCGAGCGCATTGTGAAGCGCATTGCTCGCGAGCTGCGCGACGGCTACTACGTGAATCTGGGTATCGGGATGCCCACGCTCGTCGCGAACCATGTTCCGTCAAGGGTTCATGTGGTATTGCAAAGTGAGAACGGAATGCTGGGCATTGGGCCTTATCCCGTCGAAGGCCAGGAAGACCCTGACCTGATCAATGCCGGTAAAGAAACGATCACTGAAATGCCCGGCACCTGCTATTTTTCGAGCGCGGAATCATTCGCAATGATTCGGGGCGGGCATATCGATCTGAGCGTTCTGGGCGCGATGGAAGTCGACGAAGAAGGCAGCATCGCGAACTGGATGATTCCCGGAAAGATGGTCAAGGGCATGGGCGGGGCGATGGATCTGGTCGCAAGCGCAAAACGAGTCGTGGTGGCGATGGAACATACCACTCGTGATGGCGCCCCCAAAATTTTGAAGAAGTGCACGCTTCCGCTGACGGGGTCGAGAGTCGTCGACACGATCGTGACGGAAATGGCCTACATTCGCGTCACGCCGACAGGATTGGTCGTTGAAGAAGTCGCTCCCGGGTTGACCCTTGAAGATGTGCAGCGCGCGACGGAAGCGAAGCTGACGACGAGTGCAAATCTCCGAGTTATGGAGATTTAGAACCTACCGTGGAAGTGCGGCCATTTTATGGCCGCGAGAACCGGCTCCGGACTAGCCCTTTAGGGTCACTAAAGCTGCTTTCCTCATCGCCACGTACGCGGCCCTAAAGGGCCGTCCTTCCACGACGCTAACCAGCTTTCTTGATCCACGGGCGAGGGCGCCCGGGCCCACATGGAATCAATGTCTGAGCCATGCGAGCGTCTATGCTATCCGGAAGGGCGCACTCAGAAGCCTGGCCGGAAGCATCACTACGGCCCAAACCAGTGCCAGTACTCCGTGGACGGCGATCCCGACGATGCGAAATGGCAGGAGCAGCAGCCAGACAAACGGATAAATAACCAATGCTGCCAGCGCCAAGGGCCAGCAAAGAATGAACAGAATGCACCAGAGGAAAAAGGCGATCATCGGGGACGTCTCCGATCGATTATACGGTTCTGGGCTGACAGAAGTTCCGCGTAAGAGTGGACTATTGCTTGCCTTGACTCTGCAATCGTGGTTTCTCGAACTCGTCGCCTTTTTGCCAGCCGATCAAGTTTGGCTCTGACGCGGCAGCCCATCCTAGAGCAAAACCAAAGCGTGCAATGGTTGCGTCGCCGCGAAAATCCATGCTCGGGCTGTATTCGTCGCTCGGCTGGTGGTAGTGCTTGTTGGTGTAATCCTCGGCTTGCTGCATTCCCCAATCAATCGAGTGGCCTTTATATTTCATGCCTTCGTTCATGGAGAAGGCCGGGACGCCGACGCGCGCCATGCTGAAATGGTCAGAGCGGTAGTAGTGGCCGGCTTCAGGGTGCGAATCGGGCCTGATCGCAAGCCGGAACTCTTTTGCCATTGCCTGAACCGTCGGATAAAACGTGGTTCGCTCCGCGCCGGAAACCTCCACTTCCTGCGGCTCACCGAGCGGAGGCACGTCATCGAAATTTAGGTCGAGAGCGATGTTCCCCGCGGGAATGGGAGGATGTTTGCCCAGATACTCAGAGCCGAGCAGGCCTTGCTCTTCCGCCGTCACTGAGGAAAAAATGATCGACCGGCGCGGCCTGGATTGTGCCAGTGAAAACGCACGCGCTAATTCGAGCAGAATGCCGCAGCCGGTACCGTTATCTTCGGCGCCGTTATAGATATTGTCGCCGGGCATATCGGGACGGATGCCAAGATGATCGTAGTGCGCGGTGTACATGACCGCCTGATCTTTCAACTTCGGGTCGGAACCGGGCAGCATGGCAACCACGTTGTTGGACGTGATTTGCCGAACTTTGCTGACCATGTGTGCTTTCAACTTGAACGGCAGCGCGACGGGATGAAAATTGCGCGATTGCGCATCGGACATCATCTTGTCGAGGTCCATGCCTGACTTTTGCGCCAAACGGCGCGCGACATCCAATTGAATCCAAGAGGCGGCTTCGAGTTGCGGCGCGTCAGATCTGAGAAATTCTTTTTCGCCCGAGTTCGAATTGCGCACCACTTCCCATGGATAGCTTGCCATGTCCGCTTTGTGAATCAGGATGGCTCCGACTGCTCCCTTGCGCGCGGCTTCTTCGTATTTGTAGGTCCAGCGGCCGTAGTAGGTGAGCGCTTGGCCTTTGAAAAACTTGGGATCGCCCGAAGGCGGTTCATTTACCAGCATCAGCAGCACCTTGCCGCGAACGTCGGTGCCTTTGTAGTCGTCCCACTGATATTCGGGAGCCTCGATGCCGTAGCCCACATAAACAATCTCGGCGTCGATGTCGTCAGAAGTGCGCTCGGTTTCATCGTAAGCCACGTAGTCATCGAGCGGCTTGAGCTGCATGGAGTCGCCCCGGCGCGGTGCAAGTTCGAAGGTTGTATCGGGAGCGGGCGTGATTCCGACCAGAGGGACTTTTTGCATGAACGTGCCGTTGTCACCGGCGGGCTTCAATCCGTCGAGCCAGAATTGGGTGGCGATGTACTCAGCCGCGATGTCTCCTCCACGCTGGCCAGTGCCGCGGCCTTCAAGCAAGTCAAGCGATAGAAACCTGTCATTAGCGCGGATGTGCTCTGGGTCGATCTTCTGTAACGCTGCGATCGCGACACTCGGAAGATGCGCAGATGCATAGTTGTTGGAATTTTTACTGGCAGCGAGGGCGATGGAAACGATGATTACGACGAGCGGAAGCGCCACATACGCGGTCTTTCGCATTCGCAAAAGCTCCTGAGTGAAAGATGAAGGGATATTGTACGGGAAAGAACTTCAAGACAAGTCAGTACTGCGAAGGAAGAATGCAGAAGTGAAACAGCATTGCAGAATGCAGATTTCAGAATGCAGATTGGAGATTTGAGAGTTCAGATTGCAGATTTAAGATTTCAGATAGCGACAACTCAATTGCAAATCGCAGACGGGGAGAGCTGGGTTTGAAATCTGCAATCTATAATCTGAAATCTGCAATTTCACCGTCGACAATCGATCATCAGCTTTATTCTCTTCCCGCAACCTGCGGGTCAGTTTCTGGAGCTTCAACCCGCGCGGAAATCAGGGACCTGTTCCGTCGGCTGGAAAATAGGCGTAGGCGCTTGGGTCCCGGCTGAAGCGGCTTTTCGCGCAATTTGTTCGACGTCCTGCTTCACCCAACCAATGCTCGAGATTTCAATCTCGCCATCTTCGGCGATCCAGAACGCCGTAGGCACGGTAGTAAGACCATATGCATTCGAAACTTTAAAGGATTTCGTATCGTCGAGCAAAACGGGGAATGTCACACCGTAGCGCTTCATGAACTCGGTGGTTTCTGGCTTGTCATTCTGCGACACGCCGACGATGCTCACATTGCTGGACAATTTGTATATCCGCTCGAAATATGGAAACGCATATTGGCAAACCGGACATGAAATCTTAAAAAACACCGCCAGCACGGGCCCTTTCTTCAGGGCATTTTGCAGCGAAAATCCTGGTCCATTTACGGTGGGTAACTCGAATTCCGGAGCTTGTACTCCGGCTACTAATGCGGCCATTTTGCTGCCTCCGAATATTCCTTTCAGCCGTTTCATTCGATGATATTAGCTTTGCGCAGGATTTTTTTCGTGAGGCCGGTCAATGGCAGCTCTGGTAAGCGCGAGAGTCTGATCCACTTTGCTGAAGCGGGTGGCGCTCCGGAATATTCATGAACGTTCACTGTGAAATCGGTGATGGTGATCGAATGGCGAAGCGTGAACAACGGCTGATCGAGTGACGAATCGACTTTCGGCAGTTCCCACATTGCTGGCATCAGGCTTTCACGCGGGGATCTCTGGAGCAAAAGCACAGCGCCTCGTCTCGTTGCCAGGCCGTAAGAGATGGATAGTTTTTGCTGTGGGGGCTTGCGTCTGTGTGCGATGCCCGGTCCTTGCGCTCGGCAGAATTTCCGGATTGGACACTGAGTGCATAACGGCTCATTCGGCAGGCAGACTGTCGCCCCAAGCTCCATCATGGCTTGATTGAAATCGCCGGCGCGCTCGGGTGCGATTAACGCCTGGGCCTCGGCCCATGACTCCCGATTCGAATGAATGCGGTTGAACATGCGCCGCAGGACGCGCCCAACATTGCCATCGAGCACAGCAATGGGTTCATTGAACGCGATGCTTGCAATTGCGGCGGCGGTGTACCGGCCAATTCCTGGGAGTTTGCGCAAGCTTTCGGCCGTGTTGGGGAACGCGCCGCCATTTTCCGCCACGATCACCTTTGCGGCAGCGTGTAGATTACGCGCGCGATGGTAGTAGCCAAGCCCGCTCCACTCGGCAAGGACAGTAGTCACTTCCGCAGCCGCGAGATCGCCGACGGATGGAAATCTGCGCATGAATTGTTCGTATCGCGGCAGCACCGCGGCGACACGTGTCTGCTGAAGCATGATTTCTGAAATCCATATGCGGTATGGGTCGCGGCTTTTGCGCCAGGGCAGATCTCGGCGATTCTCGTCATACCATGCGAGCAGCGAATTTCTGAATCGGCCCAAGCGGAGGCAAGAAAATTGTACGATTGGCTGCATCAGGCTGAACGGATTGTAATTTGGATTGCGAGAATTAGACTCGGAATCTTGAAAAGCTTTTAACCGCCGAAGCGCCGAAGGTTTTCGAGAACGCAGAGACAGTAAAGTGGGGCGGACGCTAGTACGACACCACTGGAACATTGACCGGGATTCCTCATCACGAAATAATGTGTTTACGTCGTGCTGAATGCGACCGAGGAGCTCGATATATATGGGCGATTTCAACCGCAGGGTAGAAGACGCGAGCGCGCGCATGGGCAAAACCGTAGGCGAGACTACGGAACGCATCGAGCAAGAAGCCCAGCAATTCATAAAGTATCTAAACGACGAGGTGGTGCCGGCGGTCCGGCAGCACTCAACTAAGGCCCTGCGAGTGGCTGCGCAAAAGATGCAGGAGCTCGCCAATTACATGGACCAGCATTCGGCTCGCAAATGAAGTGGCTTCCGGTCTTGTGTCTTCTGTTGCTGCTCGCGGGTTGCAGTAGAAAGCCTGCGCGGGTAGCAGTTCCCAGTGCCCCCCTGCCACAACCTGAGGCCCCGGCGGGAACGCCTCCGGTTGAGGCAGAACGAAGCAAAGTTCCAGAAACAGGTATCCCTCCGCAGGCCGAAATTTCGGAAGATACGAAGCCTCTCTTTGTCCAGACCGGAATTGCGAGCTGGTACGGCGCTCCATATCACAATCGCCGCGGCTCGAATGGCGAAATCTACGACATGAACGCCTTAACCGCTGCCCATCGGACATTCCCGCTCGGATCGATCGTGCGCGTGACGAACTTGAGTTCAGGCGACTCGGTCATTGTTCGCATAACGGATAGAGGCCCGTTCATTGAGGGCCGCATTATTGACCTCTCGCATGCTGCGGCTGAAAAGATAGGCTTGATTCGAAGAGGGACCGGCGAGGTGCGGGTCGAATTATTGAAGACCCCGCAGCCGCTTGAAACCGGCGGCAAGTGGGCGGTGCAGATCGGCGGTTTTGATCGAGAAAATCGCGCACGTGAATTAGCCGACCATCTCACCCGCCGCTACCGCAGCGCACAAGTATTGACGTTCAACAGCCCTGCCGGAGACTGGTGGGTGCGTGTGCGGGTGAAGGACGATCTGCGCGCCCGGGCGGAAGAGATCGTCCGGGACACGACAACGCCCGAGGGCGGAATATTTTTGGTGAGGTTGGATTGAGGCAGTCGTTGGTCATTGGTCGTTCGTCGTTGGCTGTTCTGATTTGCCCAACGACCAACGACTGACGACCAAAGACGGGTCCTGCATCATGGAAGACTGCTTATTCTGCAAAATCATCGCCGGCCAGATTCCCTCGAAAAAGGTTTACGAGGACGAGTACACCTACGCTTTCGAGGACATCGATCCAAAGGCGCCGACGCACGTGCTGATCGTGCCGAAAAAACATATTCGCGGATTGAAAGAAGCGCAAGAAAACGAAGCCGAGATTGTAGGACGATGCCATTTGACCGCGGCAAAGATCGCAAAGGATAGAAAAATCGAAGACGGGTATCGGACTGTGCTGAATGTCGGCCCAAAATCCGGCCAGTCGGTGTTTCATCTCCATGTGCATTTGCTGGGCGGACGTGACCTTCGCTGGCCGCCGGGGTAAGTAGCGGCAAGCAGTAAGCAAGAGAAGTCAGGGCAGAAGCACTACAATGAGCTATCCGGCCAGAGCGGCGCATGTTTGAAGTCTCCAAGCCACCGAAAAAAGCTACAAGGCTGTCTTTGCTGGCCTCCTTTCTCGTTCACTGCGCATTCGTTACCATGTGGTTGGAACGTCCGCCCATGTTTGTGCAGCCTTCTTCAATCGCCTGGGGATTGCACGGCAACTCCGAAAATCTGGTCTATTTCCCGACTGCGCCCAAGCCCAACAAGGTTTCGAAGAAGCTGGACTTCCAGCGAAAAAAGAAATCCCGACCTGTTGAGCAGCAACCGCCCCCAGTTCAGAGCGCGGACTCATTGCGTGCGGGATCAGAGAACGGTTCTTTCTCCTACGGTGCGGCAAGCGGCACCCAAGCCATGCCGGCACTGCCTCTGGTCTTTCCTGATCCTGAAATTTACCCGTCACAACTGAAGGGACTGCAAGGCGATGTGATCGTCGAAGTCACGATTGATGAAAAGGGCAATGTGACGAATACGCGCGTGCTGCAATCATTGCAGCAGGAGATTGATGACAAGATAATTGCGACTCTGCGAAATTGGCGTTTCAAGCCGGCAAGCGTGGATGGAATTGCGATCAGCTCACGGCAGGACGTGCATTTTCACTTCCCGAGCTGATGCCGAAAAGCATTTGACCGCAGAGAGTGCGGGAATCCTCGCAGAAGTCGCGGAGCAAACAGTAATCGCGGAAAAGAGCGTCCGCGCCGCACACAAAAACTCTATCAGACACGAATGTCCCCCATCCCGTTAGGCGGGCCATCCGCACGCGGAGCCGGTAACTCTGGAGGCAGCTCTCACGCATATACATACGACCCCGATCCTTACCCAAAGATCCCCGCCAGCTACTTTCGACATGACACCGCAGAACAGACCAAGAGCAACGGGGAGCCAGAACAGCGCCGTTACGTAGCCTGGACTTGTTCTCTTGGGAAAGTCGCGGTCGTACCAAATAACCACGACGGCGACCAGAAGTATGATTGCTAATGCAAAATCTGGCAGGTGGGGGAATAAAGCGTAAAAGAACCCTCCGACAATCGCTTCACCAAGTAACCAAAACAGCAAGGTCTTGCACGTGGGCGGATTGTAGTTTGATAAGTCTATGTTTACCTCCGCTGTCTTTGAACTCGTCGGGTATCGCGTGGATTGATCCCGGAGCTTCATCATTTCGAATTGCCCTCAAACATTATCGAGGACTCCACTTCAGCGACGACGTTACTTTGGTGTGCTGACCGCGTATTCACCGGAACCACACTTGTCCACCAGCGTGGGTGCTTCAAGAATTTATGGAGACAGCTACAAACCGTTGGGAGGGCTTTATATTGAACTCTTTATTCTTCCTAGATTCTTGGTCGCAGTGGGGAGCGATTCTTGTTTCTGACGAAGCGAGAACCTGCCAATACGATGAGTGATCACTTACGAGTGGCGGCTTCGCGGACAGGAGTGTCCGCGCCACACAGAACAGCCACACGGCTATTGCTCGCTGCTTTGCTCTTCTTCCGCCGCGCCATGCCGCCTGAGCAGCTGTGGCAGGTTCTGAGAAAATGCTGATCGTGGCAACACCATGTCGCATCCGGCGTCGTGGGCTTTTTGCTTCAGATCGCCCTGAACGTGCGACAGGAATCCGATCACGGAAGTCTTTTTCAGCTTGTGCTTCAGCTTTGGGATCAAGCTGAGCGGCTTAACGCTGTTGATGTTCAGGTCGAAAATGATCAGCGAAGGCCGTTCATCGCCGTTGGTCTTGATGCGGTCGGTAAGGTCCTGCTCCGCCTTTAAAAATTCGACTTTCACGTTCAGCTTGCGCGCGGTCTCCTGAATCTTCGCCTGGAAGAAGAGGTCGTCGACGAAGCCGAAAATTCGCGGTGCGGCATCCTCGCGCACAGGCAATGGGTCTGGCTCAGGCTGGGGGTAATTCGGCGCGAAGCCTGGGCGCTGTCGTCCCGGGCGAGAGCCGTTGTGATTGTTACCGGCCAACGCAGCACGATAGCTGTGATCCATTGGTGCGGTGTAAATGCTGTCGCGCTGATCGCGACTCGGCCGGCCATGCGGGTTGCCGCCTCTGGGACGGCGTCCACGCCGCCGCCTGTTTCTCCCTCCTCCACCGGAGGGGCGTCCTGGTCCTGCATTCATATTGTCGTTAAGTCCTGTTTAATTCGCCTGAGAAGCGAACGCATTTTGCGGCCCTAAACTCACCGAAATTGGTTGACCTTGCGTCACGCAGATGCACGTAGCGTGCGGAAAAACCATTTGCGGCTGGAAACTCGTTCTCTGAACTATGTTCGTTGTGCGCCCGGAGCCGTGAGGCGCGGAAGGCCAGCCGAGGGGGCTTGGCCGTTGGGAACACCATTATGCTATCGCTTAAAGCCCGAGCTGCGCAAGTGCTAAGTCACCTTAGTTTTACACAGAGGTAATGGTAGGAACAAAGATAACCTCGAAACCGCACGCATACGGGTGGAAATGGACAGGCCGGGTCTCGCTGTTCTTGCGAGGGGTGGCTATTACGCGCCAAGATCTTTCGTGGTGTTGTCCCCATCGCGAAAATGAGATTGGCTGCATGTACGCAAATTGGTTGGTAAGATCATTTGGATTCAACTGCGTTGATCTGCCTCGCCCACTGCATCGCCTGCCAGGAAGCCTCGGCCACTTCGTTTTCGGCTAAGCCCAATTCGCGCGACCGTAGCGCCGTCGTCGGCCAGTCGCCGGATTCGCGCGCCAGCATCAGATCGTACAACGGACCGAGCTTGCTTCGTCCTCCGAGCAGCACTGCCTTGGTCTCTTGGTCGACAGGGACGACCTCGAGAACTTTGGCCATTGGAATTTCTAGTATGGCGTCGATCATCGAGAACAGGCCCATAAGGAACAGATCGGATTGACCGTGTGGAACCCTTGGCGCGAGCAGTTCACAGAATCGACCTCGGATCATGGCTGAGGAGATCAACTCGCTCGAGCGGTTCTCGCAAATCGTGAGCGTTGCCACTAACCGAACCCAGCGTCGCACCTCGGATTCCCCCAAGAGCGCGAGCGCGTGCCGGATCGAATGAACCTCGTTGCGCACTCCGAACGCAGAGGAATTCAAATACCGCAACAGTCGATAGCAGAGCGAGACCTCCTGTTTGATCATGGTTTCGAACTTGCGCACGTCAATTTCCGGTTGCGAGACCTCGCGCAGCAGGCGCAGGTAGTTCAGCCGGTTTGCCGGAATGTCTCTCGCGTGCAGCACTTCCGGCCGGCGGAAGAAATATCCCTGGAAGTAAAGAAAGCCGGCTTCTTTCGCGGCGTTGAACTCCTCGCGGGTTTCGACCTTCTCGGCCAGCAGTCGGCAGCTCCATTTGTTCAGCATGGCCGCGCTCTGCTCAAACGTAGTTTGTTGAATGTCAACTTTGATAATGTCGGCAATTTCAGTGAGTGGAGCGCGCGGATCATCGGCTACGAAGTCGTCAAGTGCGATGGTGTAGCCCGCATTCTTCAGGCGATAAAGAGCATCGATTATCGCCTCGTCAACTGAAACCGATTCGAGCACTTCCACGACTGCTAGTTTCGAGGGCAGTAGCGTCATGTAGTCTTTGACGAGGACATCCCGAGTGCAGTTCACAAAACCGCGACTTCCATTGCAAAGAACTTCGAGTCCGATTTGAAGTGATGTGTCGAGCGTGCGGCGCGAGGCGGAGTCGCAATCGGTTTCGCGAAAGTGGTTTTCAACTCCGTCGCGAAACAACAGCTCGTAACCAAAAACTTTTTCGTCAGCGGTGAGAATTGGTTGCCGCGCCACGTAATTGAGTCGCGCTCCAGATTCAGGTGCGAGTGGGAGAGCAGAGGTCCCGGTGCGAGTCACTCGTGAAAAGATCGGCAATGTGGTCCGAGGACTTTAGAACTGAGAGCCCACTTCTCCCAAAGCCGGGGAGAAGTGGGGTACCCGTGCGGTTGATCTAGTTGACCGTCAAAGTCAGGGTCGCAGTTGCTCCTAAGGAGGAGTTGGAACTATCCGTTCCGGCGATAGTCACGTTATAGGTTCCAGGAGTGGCATTCCCAGAGTTGTTGGGTGTAGGCACCACCGATGATGGCGACGAACCGCAGCCCACGCCCACAAGGCTGATTGCCAGGAAAATGAACATGCCGGCAATGATCCACAGCCTGCGGCGATTTACCGGACCAGTGAATAACACGCCGGCAAAGAGCAATCCCATTGCGAGCGTAAGCGCGCTCGCCCCTGAGTTTAGAACTCGGTGCGAGTTCGCCGAAGCCAATTCCACTTGGCCATTCAAGCGATTGTTAACTCCGGCTGGCAGAATCAGTGAGGCGCTGGAACACGAGGACGCACTGGTGTGAATGCTGAGGGTGGCAGTGACTGGATTGGCATCGGAGACGGTAGTATCCGGGATCGAATAGCAAATATTTGAGCCGTTCGGAGGAGGCGTCCAATGAATAGTCCCGGTGTAGCCTTCTTGAGGTGTGATCGTGACCGTGGAGCTTCCAGAACTGCCCGCGGTCACGCTGACATCGGTCGCGGTTGCGCGGAAAGCTTGATTGCCGACGATCACAGCGCCACTTGAACCGGCATAGGTGGAATCGCCGGAGTAGACGGCTGATATCGTGTGTGAACCTGTAGCGTTAAAGGTGAGCGGGAGGGTTACGGAGCCATTGGCAAGTGTGAGCGCTGGAACCTGAGTGCCGTCAGCTAAAACTGCGACCGTACCTGTCGGCGTAGTTGCAGAACCCGATGCGGGCGCGACGGTGATCGTAATGGCATCTGCGCTGTTCACAGCGGGCGCCTCGGTTGCTGCCGAAACCGTCGTTCTCGAAGCCGCCAGGGATGCGGACGATGAAGCGGGCCATGCGGCCAGCAGGCTCGAAAAGGCGATCGATCCTAACCCTGAAGCCTCATCGTATCCGGTGGCGGCCAGATATTGCTTGGTTGCCGATCCGGTACATACGCCGGCTCCGGCCGCACATTGGTTCCCGCCACTCGTGATGTCATGGAACGCGGCGCCATAAGTGGTCGAATTCGCCGCGAGTGAATACAAAGTCGAATTCACCGAGCCTTGGCCCGTCGCGTTTTCTTTCTGGTTGATCAAAGCGACGAGCGCGGCGAAAATCGGCGCATCGAAACTCGTCCCACCCCCCCCGGTAAGGCTCTGGCCATTGCTGTCGCGGAAGGTATTATTCGAGCAACTGCCGGTCACCCCCGTAAAACCTACATCGCTGGAGCAGAAGAGGAACGGCGCATTGGAATTCGAAGCGCTCAACGAAATATCCGGCACAAGGCGGAAACTGCCGGAAGGGAATGCTGATCCGGTCTGCCAACTCTGGCGCGCGGTGATTGCGCTGATTCCTCCCCCTCCGGAGGAAATTCCCGATGAGGCGTCGTCGTTCCAGACCTGCTCAGGAATGTACTGGAGGGCCGAGCCGAGGACGTCGCTACCGTTCGCAGCTTGCCAATATTGCGAACTGGTGGTGCATGTGGTCGAGACAGCGCAGACGTCGGCTGTCGGAAATTCGCTTCCGCCCATTCCTGTTACGTATTGACTGCTCGCCGGAAAATCAACTGCCAGAGCTTGCTGTTGGGCTGTAGTCAGTCCGCTTACGCCGGAGCAGTCGGTAGAGCCATCGTCGCCTGCAGCAGCAACGATCGTTTGGCCCTGTGCCGCAGCTTGCTGCATGAGCCCGTTCAAGACGGAATAATCATTGGCGGTCAGTGCGGTTTCGCAAATTCCGTAGCTGCTGCTGATAATCGGGGCAATCTGGGTCTGAACGGCGTAGTTGATCGAGTCCCATACGCTCTGGGTTTGGTCGTCGCCGACATAAACGAAAAAAACCGTCGCGCCGGTCGCGACTCCACTCGAATATTCCAGATCCAGGTCAGATTCGGCTTCGTCTCCGGAGAATTCTTCCACATTGCCTGATTCCGGCACCAGTACCAGGGTCGGGTCCTTCACGGTTATGCCCAGAGCTTTTTGAAAATTCTCGATGTCAGACAATGCGACCGACGACTGGCCAACGACGGCAATCGCCTGTCCTGCGCCGTTGAAACCGGTGGCTGCAGCAGCGTTGATGTCCGGGTTGTTGATGTCGTAAATCGTCGCCACGTCTTTCGGCGTCAGGAAATGGTTCCCGCTCTGGCTCGATGTGAAGCGGGCAAGCGGTTTTCTAACATGAGGCCGCGGACGGGAAAACGTCGAGATATTCCTGACGCCCAGCACGACCGGAGCAAGCGCCGCGGGTATGGAGATATCGCGCACAGGAGAGAAATGCATCTCTGCTCCGACACGATAGTTGTGCATTTCTGTTCCGAACGCAGATTCAACCTGACCGGCTGTGCCTGAGAATCGAATGCTGTTTCGGCTGCGAGCGATACTGTCGATTTTGAAGCCTTGCTGCTGAAGCCAGACTTGGACTTTGGCAAGATCCGTTGGTGCAAGACCAAACCTGGCGCCGAATTCATCCGGAGTAAGCCACTTGTGGTAAAGCGGCGAGGCCGGGTTCTGTTGCTCTGCGATAAGTTTTTGAAGAGCGGTTTCCTGGGCGGCGGTACGGCTGAAGGCCAAGCTGATGCCGCGAAGCCTTGTGCTTGCGTTCATTCGACCGAGGTCGGTCGCATCCTGAAGGCGCGGCGCACGGCTGCCGGCAAGCGTGATGCGGGCGCCGTTGTTGATGGCCCGCGCGATTCGGCCGCTGGGCTGTTGCGCAGAAGAACTGAGAAAGGCGATCCCAAGGACTGAGGTGAAAGCTACAAGAGTAATGGCAGCAAATCGCGCATAGGGCTTCTTGGACATATGTTTCGTTTCCTGTTGATTTTAGTCGCTGTCTTTCTTAGTTGCGATCTGCGGAATGGCGCCGATTGAACGGATAGATTCAAAGTACCCCAGCACGGGATGCACTACCAAGCAATAAAGGTGTAAAGAATTGTTAAAAAAGAGTACAGGGTCCGGTACCCTCCGGGGGTGCTAAACCAGTACGGCTACTGACTTACACTACACTGGTCATCGCATGAAACTGTCGGTTGTCATGCCGATTTACAACGAGCGTGCCACATTGCGCGGTGTGGTGGAGCGTGTGCTCGCCGTTCCATTCGATGTTGAACTGATCTGCGTTGACGACGGGTCACAAGATGGATCGCGCGAAGTTCTCCACCGGCTGCAGGCGGCACAACCGCAGGTGAAAGTTTTCCTGCAGCCACAAAATATGGGCAAGGGCGCGGCGCTGCGACGTGGGATCCAAGAGGCCACCGGAGACTTCGTCATTATTCAGGATGCGGACCTCGAATACGATCCGGCGGAATATCCGGCGCTTTTGGAACCTCTAATCGAAGGCAAAGCTGACGTCGTGTACGGATCGCGTTTTCTTGGTAGCGGGCCACACCGCGTGCTTTACTTCTGGCACTCGGTGGGCAATTGGGTTCTGACCTTGATCTCCAACTGCTTGACGAACATTAACCTCAGCGACATGGAAACGTGCTACAAGGCATTCCGGCGGGAAGTGATTCAATCGATCCCCATCGAGGAGGAACGGTTCGGTTTCGAGCCGGAAATTACCGTGAAAGTGGCGAAACGCCGGTTGCGAATTTATGAGGTTGGTATCAGCTATTGGGGACGCACCTACGAAGAAGGCAAGAAAATTGGCTGGAAAGATGGCGTGCGAGCTCTTTGGTGCTTGCTGAAGTATTCACTCAAAGAACCGGCTTTGGCGACTGTCCAAAGCAGCACCGGCAAACCTTCATTGGTGGAGAACGATACCGTGCGCAAGTAGCCGCAAACCCGTTTCGCACAATTTAGGTAAGTTCTGATAGAATTTTCGACAGCACTTATGCATATCCTTTGCCAGCGCCAGTGTTGTTGCTGTTGTTGACCCTTCCGAGCAGTCGCTTTCCTTCTTTGGCGTAAGGCCCAGCAAAAGCAGGAAATCAAAAAAAAACAGGAGATTCGCACTTGACCCATTCCCCGAGTCATTTGATTCCACCCCACGGTGGTGAATTAGTCCAACTTATCGCTTCTGCAGAACGCAGCGCTGAACTGAAGGCACGTTCGCGCGAGTGGCCGTCATGGGACCTGACCTCGCGCCAGGTATGTGATCTCGAACTGCTACTCAGCGGCGGCTTTTCGCCGTTGCGCGGATTTATGACTCGCGCCGACTACGAGGGCGTGTGCCATGACATGCACCTTGCGAGTGGAGTGATCTGGCCGATGCCGATAACGCTCGACGTCACTGAAGAATTCGCAAAGAAGTTGACGCCGGGAAGCAGCAAAGTCGCTCTGCGCGACGCCGAAGGAGTGATGCTGGCGGTCTTGAACGTTGAGGATGTTTGGCAACCGGACCGCAAGGCAGAGGCGAAATCTGTATTTGGGACAGCAAGTGTTGCCCATCCAGGCGTTGACTATGTATTGAGTAGATCGAACCCCTGGTACGTGGGCGGGAGGCTCGAAGGCCTTCAGCTGCCGACGCATTACGATTTCAAGACTTTGAGGTTGACTCCGGCTGAACTGCGCGCTGAATTGTCGCGGCTTGGATGGCGAAGGGTTGTGGCATTCCAGACTCGGAATCCCATGCACCGGGCGCACGTCGAGCTGACGTTCCGCGCGGCCAAGACGGTCGAGGCAAACCTGCTCATTCATCCATCCGTCGGAATGACGAAGCCGGGAGACGTCGATTACTTCACCCGCGTGCGCTGTTATCAGCTGCTACTTTCGAAGTACCCGGCAGGCACTGTGAAGCTTTCCATGCTCCCATTGGCTATGCGCATGGGTGGACCTCGCGAGGCGATTTGGCATGCGCTGATTAGGAAGAACCACGGCGTGACCCACTTCATTGTGGGGCGCGATCACGCGGGACCGGGTAAAGATACCGATGGCAAGCCGTTTTACGGGCCTTACGACGCGCAAGAGCTGTTCAAGAAAAACGAAAAAGAGATCGGGGTCACCATCGTTCCGTTCAGCATGATGGTATATCTCGAAAACGAAGACCGCTATGTCCCGGATAACGAAGTCCCGGCCGGAGCGAGGGTGCTAAACATTTCCGGCACAGAGCTTCGTGCGCGGTTAAACGAAGGCCGGGAAATTCCCAGTTGGTTTACCTATCCTGAAGTAGTGCGCGAGCTGCGGCGAAGTTTCCCGCCTCGGCATAAGCAAGGCGTGACCATCTTTTTCACGGGACTCTCCGGCTCTGGAAAATCGACCATTGCTAACGTTCTGCTTACGAAATTTTTGGAAGTTGGCGGGCGTCCCGTGACAATCCTGGACGGCGACGTGGTGCGGAAACACCTTTCATCGGAACTCGGATTCTCCAAGGAACACCGCGACATCAATATCCGCAGAATCGGCTATGTCGCGTCGGAGATCACGAAGAACGGCGGCATTGCCATCTGTGCGCCGATTGCGCCTTACGATGCCGTGCGGAAGCAGGTGCGGCAGTTGATTGAGCCGCATGGCGGTTTTGTGCTGGTACACGTCGCGACCCCACTCGAAATTTGCGAGCAGCGCGACCGCAAGGGACTTTACGCCAAAGCGCGAGCGGGAATCGTCAAGGAATTTACCGGGATTTCGGATCCTTACGAAGCTCCGAACGATGCGGAAGTTGTGATCAACACCGCCGAACTCAGCGCGGAAGAGGCTGCACAGGAAATTATTCTTCACCTGGAGCAGCAAGGTTTTATCGGAGTAGGCCCGGAGCCGGTGCTCTCGGCCAGCGCGTAACCGCGCCTAGCGTATTTTCAATTCCGCATAGCGAATCGTGATGGAATTAATCATTGCCAAAATTCTGATTGGCTTCGTGGTCGGTTTTCTCATCGGCCTGACCGGCCTCGGCGGCGGCGTCCTACTCCTGCCAGTGTTGATTTTTGGCCTGCGTATCCCGCCGATTATCGCGGTTGGCTCCGATGCGGCTTTCAATTTTCTAACAAAAATTCCTTCCAGCGCGATTCACTGCCTAAAGGGCACTGTGCGTTACCGAGTCGTGATCGCCCTCGCTATCGGGAGCATACCGGGATCGATACTGGGAGTGCGGTGGCTGGTGCACTTGCGCACGCTTTATGGCTCGGGCGTAAACGATTTCATCAAGACTGCAGTTGGCATTCTGCTGATACTCGTTTCCACCTTGCTACTGTTTCAGCGGAGGATCGAACGTGAAATAGCAAACCGGCCGCCGACTGCGAAGTCTACGACCGGCATGGTGATCATCGGTTTTGTTGCCGGATTCTTAGTCGGCATGACTTCGGTCGGTTCGGGAAGCATCATCATGATGCTGTTGCTGTTGTTCTATAGCTATCAGCCGAGAATCATGGTCGGCACCGACATCGTTCACGCAGTTATTTTGACCGGAGTTACAAGCGCATTGCACTTCCGGTTGGGGAATGTGGATCCCGTGCTGGTGGCGTATCTTCTTATTGGATCGATTCCGGGTGGAATCTTAGGCGCGTATCTCAGTACGCGCGTTCCCGTGCTCTGGCTCCGGCGAATTCTTTGCGCCATCTTGCTGACCACCGGTGCGCGTATGTTGCTGGCTGCTCCGTTGCACTAACTGACCAATATTGATGCCGCAAAGTTCATATTCGGAAATCCTGGGAAGAATTCAGTCGGCGATGGAGGCCGCAAAGGACGTTTTTCGACAATTCACGCCGGGAAAAATCCATGCCGAATACAAGTCGGGTCATGATCCAGTAACCGAGGCCGATCGCGCGCTTGACGTGATTCTGCGCGAGAAACTGTTACGGCCAGGAGAAGGATGGCTGTCCGAGGAGAGCGCCGATGACCTCTCGCGATTGGAATGCGAACGTGTCTGGGTTGTTGATCCGCTCGATGGCACTCGCGAGTTCGTCGAAGGTGTCCCTGAGTTCTGCGTTTCAATCGCATTAGTTGAACGCGGACAGCCAATTGCGGGAGGAATTTGCAATCCTGCAACGAATGAAGTGTTTTTAGGCGCGAAGGATTCTGGCGTCGCTTACAACGGCGCGCGTGTCAGCATCAGTCAGAGAAAGTCGTTGCGAGATGCCGTGGTTCTAGCCAGCCGCAGCGAGGTTCGGCGCGGAGAATGGGAGCAATTCAGGAATGCGCCGTTCAAAATTCAACCAACCGGCTCAGTTGCCTACAAGTTAGCGCGAGTTTCCGCCGGGCTGGCAGACGCTACTTTCACGCTGAACCCTAAACATGAATGGGATATTGCTGCGGGTGCCGCGTTGATTTTGGCTGCCGGCGGATATGTGCAAACGCTCAGTTCAGCGCTTGTCTTGAACCGAGACAACGTTCTTCTCGATGGCCTTATTGCTTGTGGTCTGAACCTCAAGGATGAACTTACGGAGTTTCTTGCGAACTATATTCATGCTGAAGAGAAAATGACGGAGAAGAGTGTCAGCCCGACGCGCCCTGATTAGGCAAGCGGCTTAATGGGCAAAGATTGGTTCACTGCAAAGAGGGCGAGCTCAAGCCGGGTGGAAACTCCGACTTTGTCGAAAATATTGCTGAGATGGTGCTTGACGGTGTCTTCGCTGATCTTGAAATGTTGGGCGATTTCTTTGTTCGCATAGCCGGCGACAACTGCAGAAACAATTTCCAACTCACGCGGGGTCAGCCGATACCGATTGCGATGCGGATAGTTGACCGCAGGCGACATCAGCGTCCGCAAATATTGCACCAGATTTGGAACAGACTCGCGGCCAACCCAGTACTGACCGCTCATGACGGCATGGATGCTTTTTAGAAGAATCTGCGTGGCTGAGTCTTTCAGCACAACGCCGCGGGCACCGAGTTGGAGTGCCTGAACGATCTGCTCTTTCTCCGCAGCAGCGGTCAGGAGAATCACTCGTACCGAGTTGGCCTGAGAGACAAGGTCACGCAACGCCTCAAGGCCCGTCCTGCGAGGCATGGCCAAGTCCAGCAGCAGGACCTCCGGCAACAGTTGGCGCGCCAATTGGACCGCCTCGATGCCGTCGCATGCTTCCCCCACAATTCTGAACTCCCCGTCCGATTCAAGAAGACGTTTGAGCCCATCCCGAAAGATGGGATGATCGTCGGCGATCAGAATGCGGACAGGTTGAGGCCTGCGAAGTTCCATTTTGCTTCTTAATGGGTCACCAGAATTACCGGACCTGGAGGGACCACGTACCACGCTTGCGTCTCCAGGTAAACGCGAGCGTGCTAACGGAATAATACCTGTGAACTTCCACTCGTCTGAACTGCGGGCACTTCAGCGATCGAGACTTCAACTTTCGAACCTTTCCCCGGATTAGATTCTATAGCTAATTCGCCCTGGATTAGACGCACACGTTCGCGAATAACGACGGGTGCCTTACCAGTAAGGTCCAGTTCCGCCTGAGTGATTCGTCCCGAGAACGGGAAACCCGCGCCATCGTCTTGTACGATCAGCTGCCACTTCGTTTCGTCTCGCGCGAGTTGAACGATGACCCGCTTGGCTCCGCTGTGCTTCCGCACATTCACGAGCGCCTCTTGCGCAATGCGCGCTAACTCGCGGCAGACGGCTTGGGGCAAGATGACCTCGTCTGCATCCATGACGAACTGCGCGCTGATCCCGGTTTCGCGCTGGAATCTCTGCACGGTGTCGCGCAAAAAGCCGGGTAATTTTCGGGCGTCTACTTCGGTGGACTTCATCTCCTGCATCAGTTCACGGAGTTTGAGCACTTCCTCACGTAACAAACCCTGAATCCGCTCGAGTTCGGCTGTGATGGAATCGGGGGTCGGAGAATGTCGCCGCAGCACATCGACTTGCATTTCGACGCCGATTAGAGACTGTACCGCGCCGTCGTGTAATTCCCGGACCAGCCGTGCACGCTCCGCCGCCCCAGCCCGGCTGCGCAACCGCCGGAGCAGATACAGGTTGTAGATTGCTGGAGTGACCTGGCGCACCAAGTCTTGGAGGAACCTTAGCTCCTCTTCCGTATCCGAACTGAAATCGGGTTCAAAGAGAAATATTCTTCCGGAGAGTTCTTGCGAAAAGAAGAAAGACGCCGTAGCCAAGCTCTGAAACGGATATTGGTCCGCAAAATGGCGGATCGGACCTGGATCCAGGTGACGTACGACGTCGCCCGTCGAATCAAGACCTATAATCTTCAGACTGCTGGGAGCAGACTGCCTGCGTGCATAGCAGGTGGTTGCCGAGCTTTCCCATAGATAGTCGCTGGAAGCAGAATGTCCGGAATCCATCCATTGCAGTTCCGGGAACGCGCTGTTCAACTCCAGTGTGCCAAGCAGTACACGATGTGCACCGCCCTCGTGTGCCGCGAGCAACGCTCTCCTGGCGCCAAAAAGACGGAGAATTTCCCCAATGATCTGTGAAAGAGTCCCGCTAAGCCCGGCATCCATTCGAACCAGGCTGAGCATTCGGGCAGCAATATCTCTTTCCGCGCGGATTTTTTTCTGCCGTTCTGCCAGATATCCCAACAGTAATGCCATGACGATGAGATAAGCCGATTCCATGAACAGGCGCTTAGGCGCAATTCCGAGCGCATCGGCGTGGATTTGCGGAATTCGGTTTTCACCGCTCCAGGCATTTATCGCCCGGAGAATTACTTGCTGGAAGAATTGACTCTCCATCCAAAGCAGCGACAGTGAGGCGATTGCGGTCATGACGGTTTCCCACAATCCCCAGCGATAGGCTGCGGCCGCCAAGACGAAGACGAAAAATAAAAAGAAGGGATTGGCGATACCAATGGTGAACGGCGAGAGCAAAGCCGGCAAAAGAACATCGACGCAATGCACCATCACACGGAATCCAGGCGTGGCCTGTTGCGGATGCCGCAGCAGGAACATGATCGCTGTCCCATGAGCGATGTATAGACCTAACAGGCCATACGCCCAATTGGATCGAACTTGTGCCGGATCCAGCCAAAGTGCCACTAAGGCGGAGAAGGCAAGAAACACCCGCGCCGTTGCCAGCCAGCGCTCGGTTCTGAGGTTCTCTTCCGGGCTGAAAGGTGATTTCCGCCAAAGAGCACGCGGGCGGAAGTGGAGCGAAAATCTGGACAAAGCAGGCAAACGTGTTCTCGTTGGAATTCGGTTCGACAGGCAAGCCATTGCGGGCGCTTGCATAACGCCGCCACATTCTCTTGCCAGCCCCGAATTATTTTAGTGTCATTCGGGTAGTTACGGACGTAATATCTCCGTGCGCAGCAATCGTCCTAGAATTGCTGCGGGGCTAGGGTGAATGTCTTCGCGTCCAAAAGCGTGGGGTATGGGGTTGGTGTGTCTTGTGCTGCTCCAAGTGGCAGCCTCCCTGCTCGCTCGCCGTGGTTTTGCCCTCATTGCCGTCAGTGACATTCTCCAATCGCTGCTTCTCCTGTCGGCAGTGCTTTCCTGCTTGCCGAGCGTTTTTCGGACCCGCGGAAGGAAAAGGCTGTTTTGGGTGCTGATGGGGGCAGGTTTTGCTACCTGGTTCGGTTATCAATTTGTCTGGACCTGGGTGGAAGTAGTTCAAAGGCAAGAAATTCCGGACCTCTTTATCTGGGACGCGCTGCTTTTTCTGCACATCGTGCCAATCATGGCTGCGCTGGCGCTGCAGCCGGACGTACAGCAGCAGGAACGGGATTTGCGACTCGGTTCGCTCGATTTCGCGATGCTGTTCCTCTGGTGGCTCTTTGTTTACGGCTACTCCGTGCTGGCGTGGCAGTTTGCATTCGCGAGCCCGCCGGAGTATCAGCTGAACCTGAATACCTCCTATCTCGTGGAGAAAGTTGCCCTGTTGGGAGGATTGGCGCTGCTTTGGTACCGCAGCTCGGGGCAATGGCGGACCTTGTATGGGCATTGGTTCGGCGCCAGCCTTCTCTATTCGGCGAGTTCCTATATCGCGACGCGAGCTGTGGGTGAACACACCTATTACTCTGGCAGCTGGTACGACCTGCCTCTGGTGATTTCGATGGCCTGGATGAGCGTTCCGGGTCTGCTTGCGACAGACGGGGGCATCGCGCAAGCGCAGCTACCTAAATCTTTGCCCCGAGGCGTTTGGGCCGCAAGGCTTGGAATGCTGGCAGTTTTTTCTTTGCCAATATTTGGCTGGCTCGCAGCATTCGACAGTGCGATACCAGGACCAGTACGCACGTTCCGCCTGCTGCTTACTTTCATTGCCATGTTTGCGATCGGAGCGATCGTGTTTTTGAAGCAGCACCTGCTCGATATTGAATTGTTTCGCCTGCTCGGTGCCTCGCGACAGTCTTTCCAGGAGTTGCAGTTGCTGCAATCGCAACTTGTGCAATCGGAGAAACTGGCTTCGATGGGACAATTGGTCGGCGGGGCAGCACACGAATTGAACAATCCGCTTACGGCAATGCTGGGGTATTCGGAGCTTCTTGCGGGTACCGAACTTACACCTGAGCAGCGCAACCTGACGGACAAGATGGCGCAGCAGACCAACCGAGTGCGCAGCCTGGTTTCCAGCTTGCTCACCTTCGCCAAGCAGGAGCCAACAAGCAAAACGCCTGCCGACATTAATGCAATCGTTCAAACCTGCATCAGGCTGTGCCAACCACAAATGGAGTTTGCGAATGTTACGTCTTCACTTGAAATGGCCAGTTCGCTTCCGCGTGTTTACGCGGACTCGAATCAATTGCTGCAGGTGTTTTCACATATCGTGAATAACTCTCTGCACGCTATGGGGGGCCGGGGTGGAACGATCACCGTCTCGACCGCCGCGGAGCACAATCTCGTACTGATCAAGTTTTCCGACACGGGGCCCGGCATCCTCGAACCTGCGCGGGTGTTCGATCCGTTCTATACGACGCGGCCCGTGGGGCAGGGCACCGGTCTGGGACTAAGCGCCTGTTATGGAATTATCCAGGAGCACGGCGGGAAGATTTCTTGCCGCAATGGCGAGAGTGGGGGCGCAATTTTTCAAATAGATCTGCCCGCTCTCGAGCGTGCCAATGCGCTTCCGCCGCTGGTGCAAGCGCAAGCTGCGCAGTAAAGAAATCTCAAGAAGCTAATTCCAAAGTCCGCTTGAGCTGTCCGCAGGCCGCGTAAATATCTCGGCCGCGAGGGCGTCGGATGAAAGCTGGGATGCCGGCTTCTAATAACACCCTCTGAAATTCCAGCACCTGCTTCTCGACGGGAGTTTGATAGGACACACCGGGCCCCGGATTCAAGGCGATTAAATTTATCTTGGCGCGGATTCCGCGTACCCGCTCCGCCAGTTCGCGCGCATGCTGGACGTTGTCGTTTGTGTCCCTTAACAGAACATATTCGAACGTGAGCTTCTCGCGATTGCGGAGTGGAAATTCACGCGCAGCGGTAATCAATTGCTCAATGCCCCACTTCCGGTTGAGAGGCATTAATTGTGTTCGAAGCTCATCGTTCGGCGCATTCAAGGAAATGGCTAATTTCGGCCGAATTCTTTCCTCCCCCAGATCATAGATACGCGGCACGATGCCGGCCGTCGAAACCGTCATTCTGGATTCCGGAATTCCCACGCCTTCAACTAATAGTCGGACGGCCTTGATGAAATTCTCAAAGTTGAGAAATGGTTCGCCCATTCCCATGAAGACGAGATTTACCCGATCTTGCGGAGGTGAGACGCCTTGGTCCCGCAACACTGCGGCGACCTGCCCGACAATTTCGCCGGCAGTCAGATTGCGCTTGATCCCGAGTAGCGCGGTCAGGCAAAACTGGCAATTGACGGCACAGCCCACCTGGCTTGATATGCAGACTGTGGTGCGATGCCAATCGCCTCTGTTCGGTTCCCATCCGGCTTCGCTGCCATCACCATTTTCGCCTTCATCCCCTTCGGGCATCCAAACCGTCTCGACAGTTTCTCCATCGCTCAGCTTCATCAAGTAGCGGACTGTGCCATCCGTGGAGACGAATTTCTTACTGATCTCTGGCAGGCCGACTGAAATGCCTGCAGTTTGAAGCAATGAGCGGAACTCTGCAGGCAAAGTAGAGATTTGGTCGACCAGGCCGACCCGATCAACGTACAGCGCGTGATAAAGCTGACGAGCGCGGTACGCAGGTTGACTATTCTCTGCGACCAGTCGCGTCAGCTCCTGCAGCTCAAGGCCTAAAAGATTCGTACTCTGCTGTTTGTTCATTGCATCTAAAGCTTTTGTCTGTACGGCTGCGCCTTGCCTATTTTACAAGCGAACCAAGCGAAAACGGCAATTAGGTTGTATATAAATTGTTTGCTTTCAATAGTGTAGATCGAATTCGCGCAATTCTGCCCCGTGTGTAAGAATTAGGAGACGATGGACGCTGACCGCAATATCCGGCGCGCGGTGCTGCCCAATGGGCTGACCGTTATTACTGAGGAAATGAAGCACATCCGCTCGATTTCTATCGGGATATGGATGAAGACCGGCTCGCGCGACGAAGACCTTCCCTGGAACGGCATCTCGCACTTTATTGAACATATGGTGTTCAAGGGCACCAAGCACCGCTCTGCGGAACAGATTGCTCGACAGGTCGACTCAATCGGCGGCAACATGGACGCATTCACGGCAAAGGAATGCATCAGTTTCAGTATCAAGGTGCTTGATGAGCATCTCCCGATTGCGATGGATGTGCTCAGCGACCTGGTTTTAAACCCGGTTTTTGATGTTCAGGACATCACGCGCGAGCGCGGCGTAATCCTCGAAGAGATCAAGATGGATGAGGACAATCCTGATTATCTCGTCCACGAAATTTTCACTCAGAATTTCTGGAAAGACCACCCGCTCGGCAGGCCAATTCTTGGCACGCGCGATACGGTGAAGAGATTTGATCGCAATCCGGTGATCGACTTTTACAGCCAGCGGTTTTCTCCCGGCAACATAATCATCACGGCCGCGGGTTATCTGAACCACGAGCGTTTTGTGGAACTCGTTGCCAAGCACTTCCAGGATATGAAGCCGCAGAGCAACGGCTTTCACAGTGCTCCGCCGAAGATTGTTCCGAAGATCGTGCTGCGGAACAAGAAATCGCTCGAACAGGTGCAAATCTGCGTTGGCGTACCCTCTTATCCGATCACGCATGAACGGCGGCATTCTTCGTACATCCTTAACACCTTGCTCGGAGGTGGAATGAGCTCGCGCTTATTCCAAAACATCCGTGAGCGACAGGGATTGGCGTACGCCATTTACAGCGACCTGAATCCGTATCGCGATACCGGTTGCCTTTCAATTTATGCAGGAACTTCGCGCGAATCGGCGAGCAAAGTGGTGGAATGCATTGTTTCGGAATTCCGCAAGCTCAAGACTGAAGCCGTCTCCCAAGATGAGCTTCGCCGCGCGAAGGACCAACTGAAGGGCAGCCTGATGTTGTCGCTGGAATCCTCAAATGCACGTATGTCGAACCTGGCACGACAGGAAATGTATTTCGATCACTTCTATGGGCTGGATGAACTGATTGCCAAGATCGAAGCTGTGACTGCAGAAGAATTGCAGGAACTGGCGAATCAGTTCTTCAACACCGACAGCATCGCAGTCACCGTGCTCGGGAATTTGAATGGGCTCAGGCTGAGCCGCGATCAATTAGTCTGCTGAATCTTTTTCGATCATCATCCCTAAGCAAAAAAGAACCCAGGTCCGCACTAGGCGGAACCCGGGCCGCTTCGCCCAACCATCCAAGCGGAAGTTATTTGAAATGTTTAGGAACAATCATCCCAAAGGTGCCCGCCAGGTTGTTCGCCGGACCTGCGGTGAAATAGAGTGCATTCGTGGGGCCATTGCTGGTATTGCCACCGCCAAAACCAATCGCCCATAGCTGATCAATCACGATCGGGCGGTCCTGCTCGTCGCGCAAATAGCCAACGAATCTTCCAAGGGCATCGTAGGCGACGATTGTCCCGTGGTCATTGTTGTTTGAAATGAGCAGGGCATTTTTGAGCCGTCCGAAATTGGGCGGCGCTACTGCAAACCCCCAAGGCTGGTTCAAATGCTTATCTTGCGTGAATGGCCCGATCAACGTCCCGTCTTCTTTGTACATATTGATGTAGCCGCCGGGACCTTCATTGGTGGGCGCCCATGAAACGAAAACCACGCCATTAATGTCTTGGATCCCGAATGCAGCCATGCCGGCCGGAACTCCTGGATCTGCCGCGAAGCTGCCCTTCCAAGTGAAGGTGGCGTCGTAAATATCAATTCTGTTGTTCGCATTGTCGACGGCGAACAGCGAATTTCCCGAAGCTTTGTTGGTGATGGCGAGCCCGGTATAGGAGGCGCCGTTTGCGGAGTTGTCGGCGATAACAATTGCGCTCTTCAGATTCGCAGCGGGCGACCAAGCGCTGATGGTCCCGTCAAGCGTGTCGAAAATAAAGTTGGCCGCTGCGCCATTCACGGCGAAATCCTTCGATCCATTCCAAACGATTCCAGTCGGCTGTCCCACAAAAAGCTTTGCCGCTGGTGGAACCGCTACTACGAGCGACTGCTTCGTGCCCATGCCATCATAAAGAGTGGACCACCCCGAGCCCTGGTCCGAAACCCACCATGGGCTGGTGGCGCTGCGAGCCATTCCCCAGCCGTTCACCTGCAATGGGTCATCATTCTTAGCGCCTCTCACTTGGTTGGAGTCGAGGTTCGTAAGCTTGTACTGCGCCAGCGCTGTACTCGAGAAAAGTGCCAGTACTGAGACGAGCGCCACACCTAGAAACAGATTTTTGCGCGACATTACATCCTCCTGGAAGACGAGGAGCGACATGCACCGACACCCCCGGGCCTGCTGCTTTCCTGGTCGCGGAGAATGCTAACCGCCAAGAATGAGCGCGATTGTCATTCTTGCGTAAAGGCTCTGTCATTCTCTTTTCAAAAAATTGTCTGCTGAAGTCCCGGAGTGGAAAGATCGCGCGAAGATGGCGGGAAATTCACCGGAAAATTAAACGGGCGTCTCGACTCCGAAGAGTCACGAGACGCCCGGGCAGCCCTCCCCCAAGAACTGCTCAAATAGAAAGTAATGGTTACTGGAAAAATTGAGAATGGCACGAACGTGCCAAAGCCTTCCACAGACGCGCCATTTGGCGGATTCATGCATTTGTCATCGCTACGAGATAGTTCGCGGTCCGGTCAGAAAAGACCGCCCATGAAGTAACGATTTTTCCTGCCGATGAATGCATAGAGGACGGCTGACGCCGTATTTCTGGTCGTTTGCTCCCGGTTCGATGGGTTAGGTAAACGTTAATGTTCGCGATCATAGGCATCGTTGTCGTGATTGGGGCCATCTTGGGCGGCTATTTGATGGAACACGGCAACATCCGTGTTCTGATTCAGCCGGCAGAACTCATCATTATTGGCGGCGCCGCCGCTGGCACCGTACTGATTGCAAACCCGCTGCACATCCTGAAACAGATCGCCGGGGGGATCACGGTCGTCTTCAAAGGTTCGAAGTTCACAAAGCAGAGGTATATCGAGTCTCTGCGCCTCATTTATGAACTTCTGAACAAAGCTCGAAGACAGGGACTAATGTCGCTCGAAGCCGACATCGAAGATCCGGATAAAAGTCCGATCCTCTCGAAAGACCCCGAGTTCATGAAAGACCACCATGTGCGTTATTTTTTCTGCGACAGCATGCGCATGGCAATCAGTGGAGTCGAGGCCTTTGAACTCGATCAACTGATGGAAATGGACCTCGAGGTACACCATCACGAAGCGACCGTTCCGGTTGCCTCCCTAAGCACTATGGCCGATTCTCTCCCAGGCTTAGGAATTGTCGCCGCAGTTCTCGGCGTGGTCATAACTATGCAAGCGCTTGGCGGTCCGCCGCAAGAAATCGGACACAAAGTTGCCGCAGCACTGGTCGGAACGTTTCTCGGCATTCTGCTGTGCTATGGGTTCATCGGGCCCTTATCCGCAAACATGTCGAAAGCCGCCGACGAAGAAAAAGCTTACCTCTACGTTCTCAAAGTCGTGATGATTTCATTCCTGAAAGGCACCGCACCGATCATGGCGGTTGAAGCTGGCCGGCGCGCAATCCCGGGACACGTGCGTCCAAATTTCGCGGAGCTTGAACAAGCTTGCCGCAGCGGCGGGGCCGGCGGGGGCGGAGAAGCGGCACCGGAAGCGCGGGCGGCTGCGTCGGGAGGGTAGTCTCGGTGCATTAATGGAAAACGCACGCCCAATCGTCATCGTCAAGAAAAAGGTCGGCCACGGTGGCCATCATGGTGGCGCGTGGAAAGTGGCGTATGCAGACTTCGTGACGGCGATGATGGCGCTGTTCATCGTGCTCTGGCTGCTGAACACCAGCAAGCCGGTCCGCGAAGCGATTGCCGGATACTTTCGCGATCCCGCTGGAACAGCGGGGAAACTCGGTACGAGTGCTGAGGGCCCCGGAGCAAAGTTTGTTCCAACGCCAGTGCCGGCCGATGACATGGGCAAACTGAAAGATGAAATCGAGAAATCTCTTCGCCAATTGCCTAACTTCGACAAACTCAAAAACCAGATCGAGATCAAAGTCACGCCGGAAGGATTGCGCATTGAGTTACTCGAATCCGCAACTGGAACTTTCTTTAATTTAGGAAATGCTGATCCAAACTCAAATGGGAAAGAGTTGCTTGACCTGTTAGCGGGAGAACTCGGAAAGCTTCCTAACAAAATTTCGATCGAAGGCCACACGGATTCAAAGCCATTCAGCGGCAGGAGAAATTACGGCAATTGGGAGCTCTCGACCGACCGCGCCAATGCGGCCCGGCGGCTGATGCAGCAAAATGGATTGAGCGATAAACAAGTCGCGCAGGTACGCGGATTCGCCGATCAACTCCTGCGCAAGCCAGATAACCCGTACGATCCTTCGAACCGCCGCATTTCGCTTATCGTGCAGTACACGACGAAAGAAGATAAGGAGCAAGGTAAAATGGCGGAAGCGGTCAAGCAAGTTACGGGAACATCAGCAGAACAACCTCCTCCAGCGGATGGAATGTCACATCAGCCACCGAAGGAGTGACCCAAACGAAGTTCTTGGCGAACTCGGCGACTCGCCTCTGTGTGCTCTGCGGTTAAACGCTTTCACGCAGAGTGCGCAGAGTTGAAAGAGAGTTCGCGGCGATTTATCGGCGAGCTACTGAATCTGAAACGTTCCTTGAATGCCGCTCACCGCGTCTGGCGCGACCCACGCATCGTACGTTCCCGAGGGAACAATCCAGTGCATTTGCGGATCGTAAGAACCGAGATCGTTGGCATTCACCGTGAATTCCACCGTCTTATGCTCACCGGGCCCGAGCGTCACCCGTTGAAACCCTTTCAGTTCGCGGACCGGGCGCGAGGTCGGCGCCACGCGATCGTGGAGGTAGAGCTGCACCACTTCCGTACCTTCGCGCTTGCCAACGTTTTCGATTTCGGCGCTTACGTGTACCGTGCCCGCGGCTCCACGGGTTCCCACCGGCTGACCGTTTTGGTCGCGCCCCGAAATTGTTAATGACCGAACCACGTTGCTTTCAACTTTCAAATTACTGTATGCAAATTTCGTGTAAGTCAGCCCATATCCGAATGGATACAACGGCTCCTTGCTTAGATCGAGATATCCCGTGTGCCAGCGATCTGGCGAAGACGGCCGGCCAGTACTTTTGTGGTTGTAATAAACCGGAATCTGTCCGACAGCGCGCGGCCAACTGAGCGGTAAACGCCCGCTGGGCGATGCATCGCCGAAAAGCACGTCGGCAATGGCATTTCCTGACTGCACTCCCAGGTACCACGCCTGAATGATTGCTGGAATTTTTCCCGGAGCCCAACTGATGTTCAATGGCCGCCCGCTTTCGAGGACCATGACAACCGGCTTGCCAGTCGCGACCACTGCATCGATCAGCTTCATCTGATCTCCGGGCAATTCGAGAGATGCCCGCGAACTCGCTTCGCCAGTCATGCCGGCCAGCTCGCCCACGAATAACAGTACGACATCGGATTTCTTCGCGGCGTTTACGGCATCGTCGATGCTCGCCGGCTTGCCCTCGCTTTCCGCGCCGGAAACTCCCATCGCCGAAGCTGGTGCAGGAGCCGCAACTCCCGCGGCCAATCCTTTTTCAAACGGCGGAATATCGACGCCTTTCGCGTACAGCACGCGGTTCCTACCCAGCTTCGCGACAACTCCTTCGAGTGGGGTGACCGCATCCTTCGCTTGTCCGGCGCCCGCCCATGATCCAAGCTGCGAAGCTTTGTCGTTCGCGAGTGGACCGATGACGGCGACTGTTTGATTCTTCTTGAGCGGAAGCAGATCGCCATTGTTTTGCAGCAGCACCATCGATTCCTGCGCCAGCTTGCGTTCGGTTTGCAGACTTTCCGGCGTCAGGACGTCGGTCTTTTCGCGATTTGGATCGAAGTAAGGATGATCAAACAATCCGGCCTTGAACTTCACGCGCAGCACGCGGCGAACCGACTCATCTACAACACTCTCCGGCAGCTTGCCGGATTTCACCAGATCGGGGATGAATCTGACATAGTCATTGTCCGCCATGTCCATGTCGACGCCGGCACTCAAAGCTTCGAGTGTTGCTTCAGAATCGTCGGCGGCGATGCCATGCGGTATCAATTCATGGACCGAGTCGTAATCACTTACTACGAAGCCGCTGAACTTCCACTCGTCGCGCAGGATGTCGGTCAGCGTGTGATGATTCGCGCTCGCGGGAATGCCGTTCAAATCATTAAACGCCGACATCAGGGTGCCGACCCCGGCGTTCACGGCTGCATGGAACGGCGGCAGATACACTTCGCGCAGCAATCGCTCGGACATCTCTACAGTGTTGTAATCGCGGCCGCCTTCAACTGCTCCGTAGCCTACGTAATGTTTAGCGCATGCGACCACGCTTTGGGGATCGGCCATGTTATTGCCTTGAAATCCACGCACACGCGCTGCTGCAACGGCAGAGCCGAGATAGGGATCTTCGCCAGCGCCTTCAACAATGCGTCCCCAGCGCGGGTCGCGTGCGATGTCGACCATGGGAGCAAACACCCATTTCACGCCCGAAGCCGTCGCTTCTTTCGCCGCAATTTTTTCGGCCTGCTCAATCAATTGCGGATCAAAGCTTCCAGCGCTCGCAAGCGGCACGGGAAAAATTGTGCGGAAACCATGAATCACGTCGAAGCCGGAAATTAAAGGAATCTTCAGACGCGAATTCTCGACAGCCGCGCGCTGGGCTTCGTTGACTTCCTTCGCTCCCAACACACCGAGCAGCGCGCCAACTTTTCCTTCTCTGATCTCCTGCATGATCTGCGGGTTCATGCCTGGGGGCTCGTTGAGTTGGCCGACTTTCTCTTCGAGCGTCATCTGCTGCAGCAGCGCATTCACCCGCCGCTCGATTTCAGAATCTGAGAGTTGCTGCTGCGCGGGGGCGAATAGAACGGAAAGAAAGAGCAGAATGCAGGCGAAAACCAGGTTGCGAGATCGAAGCATTGCGGCCTCCGGGCTAAATTGCGGGTGCCAGTATAACAGGGCGGATCACAATAGAAAATCGTTTTTCTGGCCTTTGCCAAGCTGGTCGGATCGAGCTGTTCAAGCGCGGCACCCTGGCATGCTGGCTGACTGGGTTCAATCGCCGTTCATTTCTGAACTTTTCCGATGTAGACCGCGAACGGATCAAGAGAAACTGAGGTCAGCGCCACACTCTTCTGGTTATTCTTCATTGTGGTTAATAAAGTCATGGAGTCGGTTCCCGAAATTCCCTGTGCTGAAAGGTCAAACTTTACCTTCTGCGGCTGCGCGGACATGTTCAGCGCCACGATTACCGCTTCATCTTTATAGCGTCGTAAATACGAGAGCACATTCGGGTCGTCTTCGTTCAGCGCAACGTAGTCGCCGTCACGCAGCGCCGGATCGTCGTGGCGCAACGCAAGCACGCGCTTGTAGAAGTTTAATATCGAACTTGGGTTCTTCAACTCGGTGGCGACGTTATGAGTTTTGTAGCTGGCCGGGACCGGCAGCCAGGGCTTGGCATTGCTGAATCCTGCGTTCGCAGCATCGGACCACTGCATGGGGGTGCGTTCGCCATCGCGGCCTTTTTCTTTCGGCCAGCCTAACTTTCCAATCGGATCCTTTACATCCTCGCGACGCTTGGGGTCGTTATTCGTCATTCCGATCTCTTCGCCGTAATACATGATCGGAGTTCCCCGCAACGTGAGATAGAGCCCGGCCATCACCTTCGCAATCGCATCATTATGAACACCATCTCCGTAGCGAACATAGGCGCGAACGATGTCGTGATTGCTGAGCACGAACACCGGCCAGCCGGCTGACTCGACGCCCGCGATCTGCTTTCGAAATTCCGGCGGCGAAAGCTTATCGACGCGAGCGAACAGGAAGTCCATCGGCATCTGCAGTTCGTTGCTGTGTTGCCCGTAATATTGTTTAAGTTCCTCGATGTCCTTTGTCCAAGTCTCGCCGATCAGGACGGCGTCATACTCATCCGCAACTTTGCGAAGTCTTTGCAGTACGCCATGCAATTCCGGAAGTTTGGTGTTGTAGAGGTTCTGCATGTTCGGATCGCCGTATTGATTCTTGCCCGGCAGAACGGGATTGTTGTGCAGGTTGGGATCTTCAAACAGCGTGTCGACTGCGTCTAGGCGGAATCCAGCCACGCCGCGCCGGTACCACCAGCGAGTCACGTCGAACATCGCTTTCTCAACCGCCGGATTGCGCCAGTTCAAGTCTGGTTGCTGTGGATAGAAGAAGTGGTAATACCACTGGCTCGTCGTAGGATCAAATTTCCATGCCGAACCGCCGAAGGTTGATTCCCAATTATTCGGAGGCTCGCCCGGGCCTTTGCCGTCGCGCCAAATGTACCAGTCCCGCTTCGGGTTATCGCGCGATGAACGAGACTCCTTGAACCACGGGTGTTGGTCGGAGGTGTGGTTCATCACAAAATCCATAATGATGCGGATATTTCTGTTCTTGGCCTCGCGCGCGAGGCGGTCAAAGTCCTCCAGGGTTCCGTACATGGGATCGATGTTTTCGTAATCCGAAACGTCGTAGCCGAAGTCCACCTGCGGCGATGGGTAGCACGGGGTGATCCAAATCGCATCGACGCCCAGATTCTTCAGGTAATCGAGCTTCGACGTGATGCCATTCAGGTCCCCGATTCCGTCATTGTTGCTATCGGCAAAGCTGCGGGGGTAAATTTCGTAGAACACAGCGTGTTGCCACCACTGATGGCCTTGGGCATCGAGCTTGACTTGTGCCTTTGCTTTTTTCACAGACATGCAAGTTGCTATAAGAATGATGAGCAGGCAGAATGCGGCTGGCCGGCTGAAGGGACGTACTTTGGATGAAGTGCGAACGTGCATGCTGCGCATTCAGCCCTCCTGCATGACGACACAACGAAATGAAATTGTCTCATGCGGGAATATGGTAAGTAGTTGGAGTTAAAACTTCTGGTGAGTTTGCAAAGAACACAGGGCGAAAAATGATAGCGCTGCTGTTTTCCGAAGACAAGGAAGTCGCAAGAAACGCGCGAATTAAAAAAAATTCATTCGAGCATTTCACAAATCGTGCGAACTGCTATAATTGCGAGTTTCAAAAAGCAAGTTGCAATTCTTTTGTAATTCTTTTTTGGGTTGAACAACAACTAACCCCGCTGTAACGCTGTAACGAAGAAAAATCCTGATCGATGCAGATTTTCCATCGCAGCGCTAACGTTATTTCCCGCGCGTCAATTTATGCGGGCATCTTCACCACTGCGTTTGTGCTTTGGTTCTGTGTGAACCTCCAGCGCTCGCCCTACGTCACCTACGCGGGAGTTGCCCGTCCGCAGCCGGTGCCGTTCAGCCATGAGCATCACGTCGCGGCCCTCGGGATCGACTGCCGGTACTGCCATACTTCGGTCGAGAATTCGGATTTTGCCGGAATTCCTCCGACCAAGACCTGTATGAACTGCCACTCCGAAATGTGGACTGCCGCGCCGATGCTGGAGCCGGTGCGCGAAAGTTATCGTACGGGTAAGTCGCTGGTCTGGAACCGGGTGAACGATCTTCCGGATTTCGTTTATTTCGATCACAGCATTCACATAAATAAAGGTGTAGGGTGCAATACGTGCCACGGCGCGGTTGATCGCATGCCACTGATGTTCAATGCGCAGTCGTTGCAGATGGAGTGGTGCATCGGCTGCCATCGTGGGCCGGAAAAAGAATTGCGCCCTCGTGATCAGGTATTCAATATGCGATACCAGCAGCCGACCTCAGAGGTGCCCGTGGTTGTGGATGGCAAGAGCTTTACCGATCAGATGGCGCTGGGAACGTATTTGTCTCATAAATACAACCTGCGCAGTGCGATGGATATTACAAGCTGTTCGACGTGCCATCGGTAGAACGGCAGCATCAGGCTCGAGGCTTCAGATTTTCAGGCACAGAATTAATGAGCGAAAACAATAACAAACCGCACCACGAAGCAGTTTGCCCCGGCAAGAAGGACAAGCTCGACCTCGTTCAGGTGCAAAAAGAAATCGAGCAGAAGAATGCGCCGGAATTTTGGCGCTCACTCGAAGAACTTGCCGGCAAACCTGAATTCCGCGAGATGATGCACCGCGAATTTCCGAAAGGCGCGTCCGAGTGGGCCGATTCCCTCTCGCGGCGCGGCTTCTTCAGGCTGATGGGTTCATCGCTGGCCCTCGCCGGTATGACGGCCTGCACCAAGCAGCCGTTCGAGACCATCGTTCCTTACGTCAAGCAACCGGAAGAGCTGGTCCTTGGCCGGCCGCTGTTCTATGCGACCGCGTTCACGCTCGGCGGCTATGCGCAACCGCTGCTCGTCACCAGCCGCGAATTTCGTCCGATAAAAATTGAAGGCAATGACCGCCACCAGGCGAGCCAGGGCGGCACCGACGTTTACGCGCAGGCTTCGATTCTGAATTTGTACGACCCCGACCGCTCACAGAACGTCACGCAACTTGGGAACATAGTTAACTGGAGCGATTTTGTTGCCGCCATGCGGCAGCCGCTGCTCGACCAGCAATCAAAGGGCGGCGCGGGAATCCGGGTTTTGTCGGGCGATTTTTCGTCGCCCATACTCGCCGATCAACAGCAGGCGCTGCTCAAGCGCTTCCCGGAGGCGAAGTGGCACTACTGGGAGCCGATCAATCGCGACAACGTCTTCGAAGGCGCGCGCATGGCCTTCGGTCAGCCGGTTGAAACGACGTATAAGTTCGACGCTGCCGACGTAGTCGTCTCGCTGGACGCTGATTTCCTCTACGCCGGATTCCCCGGGATGACGCGCTACGCGCGTGATTTCGCCTCGCGCCGCGATCCCGCTTCCGGCAACATGAGCCGGTTCTACGCGATTGAGAGCACACCGACGAACACAGGCGCGAAGGGGGACCATCGCTTGATACTGAGAGCTGTGGAGGTCGAGGCGGTTGCTCGGGCTCTCTCGTCTTCCTCGGGTGCGGCGGCTGACTTTGCTGTCGGCGGGAAGGGCGATGCCGGCAAATTTATGGCCGGGCTAGTCGCCGACTTGCAAAAAGCGCGCGGTGCCAGCATCGTTATCCCCGGCGATCATCAGCCGCCAGTCGTCCATGCCCTCTGCCACGCAATCAACCAGCAGCTTGGAAATGTCGGCAAGGCGGTTTTCTATTCCGATCCGATCCCGACCTTCACGGGCAATCACAACGACTCACTGAAAGAACTCATGGGCGACCTGAAATCGGGCAAGGTCGAGATGCTCATCATTCTCGGCGCAAACCCTGTCTACGACGCGCCCTCGGATTTCGGCTTCTATGACGCGCTGAAGAACAGCAATACCCAGCTGCGCATCTATTCGGGCTCGCACTACAACGAAACCTCAGAGCTCTGCCACTGGCATATTCCTGAATCCGACTACCTCGAGGCCTGGGGGGATACGCGCGCTTATGACGGCACGGTCAGCATCGTGCAGCCGCTGATTGCTCCTCTTTATCACAGCAAGAGTGCTATCGAGCTCCTGGGTTACATCGCTGGGCAAAACGAGCCAACCGGCCACGAGATCGTTCAGAACTACTGGAAGTCGAAACATTCCGGTGCCGACTTCGACCTGTGGTGGCGCAAGTCGCTCGAGCAGGGTTGGATCGACGGCACGACTGCGCAGCCCAAGCAGGTTGCGGCAAAGAACACAAATTTCCCTGGTTCGGCACCGGCGTCCGCTCAGGGCGCAATCGAAATCAACTTCCGCCGCGATCCATCGGTTTACGACGGTCGCTTCGCCAACAACGGCTGGCTGCAGGAATTGCCCAAGCCGATGACGAAGCTCACTTGGGACAATCCCGTGCTGATGTCGCCTGCAATGGCCGATCGGCTCCACGTCGAAAAGAAAGACATGGTTCGCGTCGAGCTGGCTAGCGGCAAGTATCTCGACCTGCCGGTTTGGGTGCAGGCCGGACATCCGGATAACTCAATCACCGTTTTCCTCGGCTATGGTCGCGAGAAATCCGGCCGCGTGGGCAATTTCCAGGGATTCAATACGTACACTTTGCGCACCAGTGATGCGCCATATTTCACGAGCTCGGTGAAATCGATTACCAAGCTCGGCAAGACCTATATCCTCGCGAGCACGCAGGGATATCAGACGATGGATACCGGCGACGCGCATCGTCCGATTGTTCGCACGAAAGATCTCGAAGATTTTAAGAACGAGCCGAAGTTTGACGACGAAGCGCCGGCGTCGTATGAGACGCTTTATCCCGGCTACGACTATAAAGACGAGCCCTTCGCCTGGGGCATGGCGATCGACCTGAACAAGTGCGTCGGCTGCAACAACTGCATCATCGCCTGCCAGGCCGAGAACAATATTCCGATCGTCGGCAAAGATCAGGTAAATCATGGCCGCCACATGCACTGGTTGCGCGTGGATGCGTACTATCAGGGCGACCGTGACAATCCGAAGATGCACTTCATGCCCGTGCCTTGCATGCAGTGCGAGGATGCGCCTTGCGAGCTGGTTTGCCCGGTCGGCGCGACAACGCACTCAACCGAAGGCCTGAACGATATGGTCTACAACCGCTGCGTCGGGACGCGCTATTGCTCGAACAACTGTCCTTATAAGGTTCGGCGTTTCAACTTCTTTCTATTTCAAGACTGGGACACGCCGCAGTTCAAGATGCAACGCAATCCCGATGTGACGGTGCGCAGCCGCGGTGTCATGGAGAAGTGCACCTATTGCGTACAGCGCATCAATCATCACCGCATCGATGCTGAAGTCGCGGTGACAAAAGCTGGCGGGAAGCTTACTCCAACCAGCATCAAAGACGGCGATTTGCAGACGGCTTGCCAGCAGTCCTGCCCGGCGAATGCGATTGTGTTCGGCAATATTAACGATCCGAACAGCGTGGTTTCGAAGTGGAAGAAAAATCCGCGGAATTACAGCGTGCTTGCAGACCTGAATACGCGCCCACGGACGACGTATGAGGGAGAGGTAAAGAATCCGAATACGGAATTGAATTCATAGCTGTCAGCTCAGCTGTCAGCTATCAGTATTCAGCGTGTAGCTTGAGGTCTTACTGAGAGCTGAAAGCTGACGGCTGAGAGCTAAATAACATGGCGAGACCAACTGAAGTCGAAATTGGCGAGGACAAAGCGCCGGTCATTGTGCCGGGGCATACATTCGCCACCATCACGGATAAGATTGCCTCGATCGTGCTTCGCCGGCCGATTACCAATGGCTGGCTGTTCGGATTCGCGATTTGCTTCCTGATCCTGCAATGGTTCCTGCTGGCGGTGTGCTGGCTCTTCTATAAGGGCGTCGGCGTTTGGGGGGTGAACATCCCTATCGGCTGGGGCTTCGCTATCGTCAGCTTCGTATGGTGGATTGGAATCGGCCACGCCGGAACTCTGATTTCGGCCATCTTGTTGCTGTTGCGGCAGACGTGGCGAAATTCAATCAACCGCTTCGCTGAGGCCATGACGCTTTTCGCTGTGGCCTGCGCCGGCATGTTCCCGCTGCTCCACCTTGGCCGTCCATGGTTGTTCTATTGGCTCTTCCCCTACTCGAACACCATGACCTACTGGCCGCAGTTCCGCAGCCCGCTGGTATGGGACGTGTTCGCGGTCTCGACTTATCTGACGATTTCGCTGGTGTTCTGGTATGTCGGACTGATTCCCGACATGGCCAGCCTGCGCGACCAGGCCACGAACAAACTGGTGCGTGGCATATACGCCATGATGTGCATGGGTTGGCGCAACTCGGTGCGCCACTGGCACCGGTATGAATCTGCGTACCTCCTGCTTGCAGGATTGGCGACGCCACTCGTGCTCTCCGTCCATACGGTTGTGAGCTTCGATTTCGCGATTGGCATCGTTCCCGGATGGCATACGACGATCTTCCCGCCATATTTCGTCGCTGGCGCCATCTACTCCGGGTTTGCGATGGTCCTGGTGCTCGCGATTCCAATCCGCAAGTTCTACGACATTAAAGATTTCATCACCGACCGTCATATCGAGAACTCAGCCATGGTCATGCTGGCCACGGGCTGGATCGTTGCTTACGGATACGCAATTGAAGCTTTTGTGAACTGGTACGGCGGCGATCCGTACGAGAGCTTCCTGCGCTGGAACCGTCTGCATGGGCCCTATGCGTTCTGGTATTACGCGTTGCTCTTCTCCAATATTTTGGTACCGCAGATCCTGTGGGTAAGGCGCGTCCGGACGAACTCTTTCTGGCTCTTCTTGATCTCGCTCGACATCCTGATCGGCATGTGGCTGGAGCGCTTCATCATTGTTGTGGTTAGCCTCACGCGCGACTTCCTGCCGTCGGCTTTCGGCCAGTACTATCCGACTTGGGATGATTGGTCGGTTTTGCTTGGCACGCTCGGTTTCTTCGCCGCCGGCATGTACCTGTTCCTGCGGTTGCTGCCCGCGGTTTCAATTGCTGAATTGAAGACGCTTATCCCGCAGGCCGAGATCACCGTTCCCCACGCCGAGGAGGTCACGGAATCATGAGGGACCCCAAGATCTTCGGGCTGATGGCCGAATTCGAGAACGTGAACGACGCAATCATGGCCACAAAGAAAACGTACGCGGCCGGTTACCGCAGGATGGATGCCTACTCTCCGTATCCCGTCGAGGAGCTGGCCGAAGCTGTCGGCTTCCATGGGAACGGCGTCGCGCTCGTTTGTCTGGTCGGTGGGGTGCTCGGCTGCACCGCGGCGTACGTTCTGCAGTGGTGGATTAACACCATCAGCTATCCGGTAAACATTGGTGGACGGCCACTGCATTCCTGGCCGTCATTCATCATTGTCAGCTTCGAGATGACTATTCTTTTCGCCGGCTTATCGGCAGTGTTCGGTATGTTGTCTTTGAATGGGCTGCCAATGCCATATCATCCGAACTTCAATATGCCGCAGTTTGACCGGGCATCGAGAGACCGATTTTTCCTAGTGATTTTCTCTTCCGACAAAAATTACGACGCTGTGCGCACCCGCGAGTTTCTGGAAGGCCTGAGCCCACTGTCGATTGCGGAGGTGCCCAGCTAAATGGCACGCCTTCGTTTTCAATCCCTGATCGGTGGCTGCCCCACCCTACGCGACTTTCGTAGGGCGGGAAAGATATCAGCTGGTGTAATAGTTCTCCTCATCCTCGCCGGCTGCCGCAACGACATGCATGACCAGCCGCGGTTCAAGCCACTGGCAGAGAGCGACTTCTATCCTGATCTTCGATCTGAGCGCCAGCCGGTCGAGGGCACCGTCGCGCGCGGCCAGCTTCACGAGGACACATATTTCTATACCGGAATGGTCGGCGACAAGCCGGGCGACTACATGCCATTTCCCGTCACTCAGGAAGTTCTCGATCGCGGCCGGCAGCGCTTCGATATTTTTTGCGCGCCATGCCACTCGCGGTTGGGTGACGGCAACGGAATGATTCCATCGCGCGGCTTTCAGCATCCGCCGACGTATCACTCCGACCGTTTGCGCAAGGCTCCGCTTGGTTATTTCTTTTACGTGATGACCACCGGGTTCGGTGCCATGCCCGATTACGCCGAGCAGGTTCCGCCTAGCGATCGTTGGTGCATCGTAGCCTACATTCGCGCTTTGCAGCTGAGTCAGAACGCGACTCAGGCCGACGTTGGCGGCCATGCAGTACCTTCGCCCCCGCCGCAGCTCGAGGAGCCCGGATCAGGAGCGACGCCTCCAGTGGTGTTACCGCAGCCAACCGTGGTCGAAGGTATTCCGGCCCAGCCACCGCCAAGCACCGGGGAGGGCAATCAGGCTACACCACCCCCGGGCGGAGGGAAGAAGGAGAGATGAGCGCAGTGCGCACTGATTCCAGAGAATTCGCCGCTCCAGAAGCCGCGCACACAATCTTCCAGCGCTCGCTGGGTGTTGGCCTGCTTTTCGGAGTTGCCTCGTTGATTCTTGCCCTTTTTCCCGCGACGCGAGAGCAGTTCTTTCATTCCTATCTGATCGGCTTCATGTTGTGGCTGGGCATTTCGCTCGGCTCGATGGCGTTCCTGATGATTCAGCACCTCACCGGCGGCAAGTGGGGCATGGTGATTCGGCGTCCGCTTGAGGCCGCGATGAATGTGCTGCCGCTAATGGCCCTCTTATTTATTCCGATCGCAGGCGCGGGGCTGCCATACCTATATAGCGGAAACCATGAATCTACCGGTGGCTGGCCGGGGTGGCTGCACTATGACGGGCCCGATGCGCACTTGAAGATGATGAGCCATGGCTACCTGAGTGTAGGTGGTTTTTGGGGCCGGGCGGCAATATATTTCGCTATCTGGATTGGATTGGCATTTGTCCTGACGAGCTGGTCGAAGGAGCAGGATGAGCCTCCTGTTCAGAACCTCGCTCCCCGGTTCAGAACTATCTCCGCTCCCGGACTTATTATTTACGCATTCACGATTACTTTTGCTGTCATCGATTGGGTCATGTCGATCGACCCACATTGGTACTCGACCATCTTCGGCTTCATCTTTATCGCCGGGCAATGCCTTTCCGGAATGTGCATGATGGTCGTGATTGAACGCATTCTGGTCCGCTATGAGCCGCTGGCTTCCATTTTGAAGCCTAAGGAAGTTCATGATCACGGGAAGCTAATTCTCACATTCGTTCTGCTGTGGGCCTACTTCAGCTTCTCGCAACTGCTTATCACCTGGGCGGGCAATCTTCCGATGGAGATCCGCTTCTTTACGCGCCGCCTCTATTCCGGTTGGGAGGTCATTGGGCTTGGTCTAGTGATATTCCACTTCGGCATACCATTCCTGTTCCTGCTCTCGCGGCCATTCAAGCGCAATCCACGAACATTGGTATGGCTGGCGGCAGGATTGATTTTCATGCGCTTCATCGACCTGTTCTGGTACATCGAACCCAGCTTCCACAAGACGCTCACTTTTGATTGGGGATATTTGCTCGATTTGGTCGTTCCAATCGCGATTGGCGGATTCTGGATGGCAATGTTCTTCCGCAACCTCAGGTCGCGGCCGATGTTGCCGGTATACGACCTGCATGCGCAGGAGTTCCTTGAATACGCAGGAGCCGCTCATGACTGATCATCGGAAGGGAATGCACGTGCATGGCAATGGCGAAGACATCGGCTTCGAGCGCCAGGACCTCGGTTCAAAACCCATATTTGGATTTCTGATTTCGCTGGCCATTCTGGGGATTTTGGTCTATTACGCGATTTGGGGAATATTTTATTTCCTTGATTCATTTGACAAGAAGAACCAACAGCCCCGCACCCCACTGGTGCAGGTGGAATCGAACACGCGTGAAGTGCAGGCCCAGCGGATTCAGCAGTTCCCCGAGCCGCGTCTGGAAGAGAACGAGCGCACGGAGCTCGATGGTTTTCGCTATGGCGAAGAGGAGAGACTGAACAGCTACGGCTGGGTTGATCAAAAGACCGGAGTTGCCTACATTCCAATTACGCAGGCGATGCAGTTGATCGCGCAGCGCGGGCTGCCGACCACTCCCCAGACTGGCACAATGCCTCTGGCTCCAGTGAACTTAGCCAGAGCGGCGGCCGCGGCTGCCGATACCAGCAACGTGTCTCAAAGTCAAAAGACTCAAAATCAAAACAAAGGAAAAGGAAAAAAGTAGTGAGCAGTAGACTTAACAATTCGTTTTTTTCTCATGGAGCCAAGGGTGCGTTAGCGCGTTGCCTGGCCGCAGCAATGCTTGTCATCGCCTTGAGTTGTGCCGTGTTCGCGCAAGGGCAGGAGCCGAACGATCCGGTTGCGACTCCGCCGGATGTCAAGCCCAAGGGGCTTGAAAATGTCGGGATCGAGCAGCGCTTAAATCAGCAGCTTCCGCTCGATTTGCAGTTTCGGGATGAGACGGGCAAGACGGTTCGCCTCGGCGATTATTTCGGTAAGCAGCCGGTGGTGTTGAACTTCGTTTATTACCGCTGCCCGATGCTGTGTCCTGAACTTTTAATTGGACTTGAGAGCGCGCTGAAAGTCTTGAGCTTTAATGTGGGCCAGCAGTTTCAGATTGTCACCGTCAGTTTCGATCCGCGCGATACGCCGCAACTGGCGGCCGCAAAGAAAGCCGACATTCTCTCGCGCTACAAACGACCGGGGGCAGCCGAGGGTTGGCATTTTCTAACCGGGTCGCAGGAGTCGATTACAGCTATAACCAAAGCCGCCGGTTTTGGTTATCAATACGACGAAAAGAACGGCCAGTTCGCGCACGCCACGGGGATCATGGTAGCCACGCCGCAGGGCAAGCTTGCGCAGTATTTCTATGGCGTGGATTTCCCACCACGAGATCTACGGCTGTCGTTGATACAGGCCTCGAGCGAGAAGATTGGAAATCTGGCCGACGCCGTCATTCTGTATTGCTTTCACTACGATCCTGTGACCGGCAAGTACAACGCGATCATCGGCCGCGTCCTTCAGTTGGCGGGTGGGTTCACGGTCCTGTCTCTGGGTGGCGTTCTGCTGTTTCTGTTTCATCGCGGCCCGGACCATGAACACAGGAGGCAAGGCGACGCTTAACCAATATGTTCGATAATCTCCCATTTTGGCCGACGGCTGCGTCAGTACACGCGCGCTACGAAGATTGGCTATTCATTTTTCTGACCGTCGTCTCGGTAGTAATGACGGTGGCGATCTTCGCGGCGATCGCGATTTTTGCGATGAAATACCGGCGGCGGCACGGTCGAGAAGCCACCCAGATCGAAGGTTCCCTGCTCATTGAGACTATTTGGTCGGTCGCCCCGTTTGGGGTCATGCTGCTGATGTTCGCCGGTGGCGCCGTGCTTTACTTCAGCATGAGGACGCCGCCGCGCGACTCCGACCAGGTCTACGTGGTCGCAAAGCAGTGGATGTGGAAACTGCAGCACATGGAAGGGCCTCGCGAGATCAATCAGCTTCATGTGCCGGTGGGGCGCGACATCGAATTGATCATGACTTCCCAGGACGTGATCCACAGTTTCTTCGTACCTGAATTTCGCATTAAGCAGGACGTCATTCCGGGACGCTATACGACGCTGTGGTTCCACGCTACTAAGCCTGGGACCTATCATCTCTTCTGTGCGCAATTTTGCGGGACCATGCACTCTGGAATGGTGGGCGAAATTATCGTAATGGAGCCGCAGGATTACCAGACGTGGATGACGAGCGGCCAGCCCAGTGGCACACTCGCGCAGACCGGAATGACTTTGTTTCAGCAACTTGGGTGCAACACCTGCCACAACATGGAGACTCAAGGGCGCGGCCCCAATTTGACCGGCGTTTTTGGCAATCCGGTGCAACTCGAAGATGGGCGCACTGTGATCGCCGATGAAAACTACGTTCGCGAGTCGATCCTTTTTCCGGCGGCCAAGGTCGTCTCGGGATTCAAGAACATCATGCCTTCCTGGCAGGGACAGGTCACGGAGGACCAGTTGAATCAGCTGATCGCGTACGTGCGATCATTAAGCCCAGCTCCGGCAGGGCGGGCGATGACCGCTGGAGCTTCGGGAGGAAATCCGCCGGAATCGAAGTAAAGGAATAAAAATGTCTACCACAGCAGTAAGCACGGAACGGCAGAATTACCTGAATTCGGAGTACGGGATCCGCTCGTGGTTGTTGACAACCGATCACAAACGCATTGCCCTGCTCTACTTAATTTCTATTACTGCAATGTTTTTCCTCGGGGGCTTTTTCGCCCTGCTCATCCGGCTTGAGTTGCTGACCCCGGCAGGCGACCTGCTGACGGCTGATACCTATAACAAAGCCTTCAGCATGCACGGCCAGATCATGGTGTTTTTCTTTCTGGTGCCATCGATTCCCGCGGTGCTGGGTAATTTCCTGATCCCGATGATGGTGGGCGCGAAAGACTTGGCCTTCCCTCGCATTAACCTGCTGAGTTGGTATCTGTATATTGCGGGTGCCGCTCTGTATATCTGGTGCATCATGAGCGGGGGCGTCGACACGGGTTGGACTTTCTACACGCCGTTCTCGAGCTTATTCAGTAACACTCATGTGGTTGAAGCCGCGATGGCGATTTTCATCGCGGGATTTTCTTCGATTCTGACCGGCTTGAATTTCGTAGTCACCATTCATCGTATGCGGGCGCCCGGTATGACCTGGTCGCGCCTTCCGCTGTTTTGCTGGTCACATTACGCAGTCAGCTTAATCATGTTGCTGGCGACTCCAGTGATTGCCATCACTTTATTCTTGATGGTGCTGGAGCGGACTTTGAACCTCGGCATCTTCGATCCTTCGCGCGGCGGTGATCCGGTTCTGTTCCAGCATTTGTTCTGGTTCTACTCCCATCCGGCGGTTTACATCATGATTTTGCCGTCGATGGGCGTGGTCAGCGAAATTATCCCCTGCTTCTCGCGCAAGCGAATTTTCGGCTACAACTTCGTGGCCATGGCAAGCATTGCCATTGCCGTGATTGGGTTTCTGGTATGGGCCCACCACATGTTCGTTGCCGGAATCTCGCTCTACTCGGCGCTGGTGTTTTCGTTCCTGAGCTATATAGTCGCGGTACCATCGGCTATCAAAGTCTTCAACTGGACCGCGACCATGTACAAAGGGTCGCTTTCATTCTCGACCCCAATGCTCTATGCCCTTGGCTTCATCGGTCTGTTCACCATCGGCGGATTGACCGGACTATTCCTCGCTTGCCTGGGAGTCGACGTACACGTTCACGACACATACTTCGTAATTGCCCACTTCCATTACGTGATGGTGGGAGGCGCCGTCTTGGGATATCTGGGAGGAATGCATTTCTGGTGGCCCAAAATATCCGGGCGCATGTATCCCGAAGGCTGGGGCCGGCTTGCCGCGATTATCGTTTTCATCGGCTTCAACTTGACCTTCTTCCCGCAATTCATCGTGGGATACCTCGGGATGCCGCGCCGTTACTGGCAGTATCCGGCGGAATATCAAGTCTATAACGTGCTCTCGACGGCAGGCGCCAGCATTCTGGCAGTTGGCTATCTCCTGCCAATTATTTATCTGCTGTGGTCCCTGCGTTATGGGAAACCTGCTCCGGACAATCCTTGGCAGGCTACTGGGTTGGAGTGGCGTACCGCTTCTCCGCCGCCGACATTCAACTTCGAAGAAACTCCGGAAGTAACGTGGGAAGCCTATGAATACGACACGATGCCGCTGCCGGAAGAGGTGACTCTTGAGCGATAGAGCTGGCGTTGGCGAGACGCCCCTTGCCGTAGAACATGTGGACCGGCCGGAACTGCGCCATCATTTTGCCGATGTCGTGCAGCAGCGCAATGCCGCTTCGCTTGGCATGTGGGTGTTCCTGGCGACTGAAATCATGTTTTTCGGCGGCATGTTCTGCGGATATCTGATCTACAGGCGAGCGTATTACCCTTCATTCGCCGCAGGCAGCCGGAGCTTGAACCTGGTAGCCGGAACGTTGAATACCGCAGTCCTCATCTGCAGCAGTTTGACGGTTGCCACAGCGGTTCGCGCTTCGCAACTCGGGAAACGTAAACAGTTGATTGGCCTTCTTTTTGCCACGCTGTTTTTCGGCATCGTCTTCCTCGGCATAAAAGGTTACGAGTGGCACGACGAGTACGTACATCACCACGTACCGACTTTTTACTTCAGTGCGCAGGATTTAGTGCATGACAATCCGAACCTGAACATCGACCCGCAAGCCACAAAGATCTTTTATTCTTTGTACTTTGCTCTGACCGGAATACACGCAGCCCACATGATCGTTGGTATTGGAATCTTCACGGTCATCACGATCATGGCGTGGAAAAACAAATTTTCTCCTGAGTACCACACCCCGGTCGAAATCGCCGGATTGTATTGGCACTTCGTGGATATTGTTTGGATTTATTTGTTTCCGCTCTTATACCTGATTGACCGACGATGAGGAGCTAGAGAACCGTTATGGCCGACCATCTCGCAAGAGCTGATCACTCCGATCATTCGCAGCCCTCCGAACACGTTGTCTCCGCCGGGCTCTACTGGCTGATTTGGGCGATTCTTATTTGCGCTACATTTCTGACCGCGTGGGTGGCCACGGTCGATCTGGGGATTTTCAACACCGTAGTCGCGCTGCTGATCGCCACGTGCAAGGCTTCCATCGTCGTCCTCTTCTTCATGCACGTGAAATACACCAGCGAAAAGATGACCAAGGCCATCCTGATATCGGCAATCTTTTGGCTGTTCCTGCTGTTGTTTCTGAGCCTTTCGGACTACGCAACGCGCGCTTCTGGATAGGCCGTGGAAGAGCGGTGCTTTTAGCTTGGCGTCAGCTCTCGTAGGAAGTTGGAAGTTGGGCTTAGCCCCTGCCACCCACCGTGGCGTTTAGCCGCTTCTCAACAAACTCCGCCAACTGATGAGTCACATAGTCAGGCTCATGAATGCTGAACACTGGCAGATGCTTTAGCTTCAGCAAAACGTTGCGCCAGCTTCCGTTTTCGCCGTTCTGGTTAAAGCCATTCTGGTGCCCGCATTTCTTGTGGACGATCAACGCATCCGCGCGCGAAAGATACTGCCGGGCAGAGTTTTTGAAGTCTTCGACTGCAGGATCGAGGACTGAAATATATAAGTCCGGCTGGATGAATTTTAAAATGCTGTTCGATTCAAGGATCGCATTTTCCGCTTCGTTCAACCTGCGTTCGATTGCCGGCATTGCTTCGGAGAGCTTCCCTACCGCGCTCCGCACCCAGTAGGAGTGTTTCGCACCTGCGGTCAGAAATCGTGAACTGTCGGACTTCCCCGATCGATCTTTCTCTTCCGTCATCGCCCAGGCGTGGTCGACGGTCGCGCATTGGCACGGCTTGCCATTGAGCGAGCAGCGGCCGTGGCCAAATTGCGTGACCTTGAATGCAGTCCAGTTGTAGGAGGGCAGCGCTGCGATCACGCCCGCAACCACGCTGGTTTTCCCCACGTTGCGAGAATGCCCGCCGATCACTACAACGGCCATCAGTCTCCTTTTTTACCCAGCCGCGCGAGGCCTGCCAGGTTCTTCAAATATTCCCGCAGAGGCTTCGCCGGCGTGCCCCAGAACGCGACACCGTTGCCACGAAGGATTTTCTTCGGCAGAACTCCCGCTTGTCCTCCGAGCAATACGCCTTCTTGGATGCGCGCATGTTCGCCGACGCCGACCTGGCCACCGATGATGACGTTATTTTCGATGGTGATGCTGCCGGAAAAACCAGCCTGGGCGGCAATGATTACGTTCTCGCCGAAGTTGCAGTTGTGGCCGATATGTACAAGATTGTCGATCTTCGTTCCGCACCCGATACGAGTCGTTTCGAGGGCACCGCGATCAATCGTCGTATTCGCGCCAATCTCGACGTCATCTTCAATTTCGAGCCGGCCGATCTGCGGAAACTTTTCGTAACGGCCGGTCGCTGGGTCCCGAACGTAGCCGAATCCGTCGCTGCCGACCACGGCGCCTGCATGGACGATCACACGATTGCCGATCCGAGTTCCAGGGTACATCGTGACATTCGGATAGATCTTGCAGTCTTGGCCGACCTCGACCTCGCGGCTGATCACGCAGTTTGCCCCGAGCCATGTGCGATCACCGATCTGGGCGTCATCGCCAACAAAAGTCCACGGATCGATGGTGACCGATTGGCCAATTTTCGCGCTTGAAGAGACGATTGCACTTGAATCGATACTGCACTCGCGCGTTTCCTGCTGGCTCAGCAATTTTGCCGCACGGGCAAACGCAAGGCGTGGGTGAGGGACGATCAGCAGTGTTTTGGCTGCCTTTACGTTTTCAGCGAATTTCGCAGCAATCACGGCAGCAGCTTTGGAACTGAGTGCCGCGCCGAGATCTTTTTCGTCCTCAACAAAAACGAGATCGTTTTCTGAACACGAGGAAATACTCGCGACGCCGTGCAACTGAATTCGATCATCGCCTATAACCCGAGCGTCGACGGTGTTTGCGACCTCTCTTACTCGTGCGGACATGCCACTTGTTGTATACGTTTGTTGAGAGAAAGAAAAGTAACGCGTATTGTCGGGAAAATAGCGTGGTAATTATCCTTTGAGTTCACGTATATCCCTTGCTACGCTTGCATCATGGCATGCGTAGTCGAATCCATCGACCTCAAATTGCTTCGGGCAACGGAACATTTCTGCGCCATCCAAAATGGCATTGCCGCGTACACCGCTACAAAGCCGTATCAAATTGTCCACGACTCTGACGGAAAAGAAAAAGGATTCCGCGTCTTGGTTGATCCACCGCTTCCCCTCTCCGTTTTGGTCGGAGAACTCATTTATCAGCTCAGGTCTACCATCGATCACCTCGCGTTCGGTCTCATCAATAAAACCGACTGGACAAAGCTCCCCAGGGACTGGGAGGGAAAATGCGCCTTCCCTTTGCATTTGCTTCCCCCAAAGGTTTCCCCAACTCCGCGGAGTGCATTCGAGAGGGAAATGCCCGGGATTTCCGACAATGTTTTTGAATTCATCGAGGCTATACAACCGTACCACGCCGCTAATCGGGATAAAGCGCGGCACTTGAGGTGGCTCTCTCAGCTCTCTAATTTCGACAAGCACAGATACCTCAATTTGATCTACCAAAAGGGTAGATATATTCAGGCGATTAGGAAGGCCGACGGAGATACTGCCTTCTCCCTTCAAACCGTGTACCACGGCGCAGAATTCAAACGGGAAACCCCGGACTCGACTTCTACAATGGATGCAAAAGCTGGTTTCTTCCCGTTTGTAGGATTCGACGAAGCTATTCTTTTGGACGGTGGACAACTCCCCGCACAAGAAGTTCTGCAGTTGTGCTTTGATGCGGTCGAGAACTTCATTGTCCCGAAAATGTGCGAGTTCCTTAACCAATAGCGTCTAACCCGGAGACTGCGGAGATTTAGTAAGTTCACGGACGAAAGCCGACCCGCTGTGTCTTCGCGCTCTCGCTTTTTTCTCGGCGTACTTCGCGGGGAAAAAGCTTTTCCCTGGCCGAATCCATGGAGACTGGCCGGTTACAATTGCCCTTCATGAAAATCATCGCCGTCATTCCGGCCCGTCTCGCCTCCACGCGCCTGCCCCGAAAGATGCTCCGCGAAATTCAGGGGAAGCCGCTTGCCGTGTGGGTTTATCAGGCGGTACGAAAATCTCAACTGCTCAATGATGTGACCATCGCAACAGACTCCAAAGAGATTCTTGAAGCCTGCAAGAAGCATGGCTGCAATGTTCGTATGACTTCCGATAGCCACCGCAGCGGCACCGAGCGCGTGCATGAAGTTTCGCAATCTGTGCCGGCGGATGTGTACATCAATGTTCAAGGTGATGAACCGATGATCAGCGCCAACCACATCGAGGCGCTGGTTGGGCTGATGCAAACCCCGGATGTTCCAGTCGGGACGCTCAAAACGCCGGCAGCGCCGGAAGATATTGCAAATCCGAACGCGGTGAAGGTGGTTACAGACCTTGAAGGCAAAGCTCTCTACTTTTCCAGGTCAACCATTCCTCATGACCGCGATAGCTCACATCCACAATATTTCAAGCATCTCGGAATCTACGCATATCGCAAACCGTGGCTGGACAAGTTCGTCGCTCTGCCGGAGTCGATGCTGGAACGGACGGAACGACTTGAGCAACTTCGGCTCTTGGAGAATGGGATTGCAATCTACGTTGCCGAGACAGAATTCGACAGCATTGGAGTGGATACTGAGGAAGATTTCGCGCGCGTCCTAAAAAAGCTCAAGCCGGAGAACTCTCCGGCTTGAGTGCTGCAGCACTGTTACAAGCTTAAATTAGCGGCGTCCGCCGTGGCCTCCGCCCCCGGAGCGTCCACCACCGCCGCCACCGAAATGACCGCCTCCTCCACCGCTGTGCCCACCACCACCTCCGCCAAAGTGACCGCCACCCCCTCCGCCGAAGTGCCCTCCGCCCGAAGAGACATGGCCTCCGCCGCCGTAGGAGCGGCCGCCACCGAATCCACCGCTTGGCCTGGCGCCGCCGAATCCACCGGAATAAGCCGAGGATCGACCGCCACCATAGCTGCCTGATGGACGCCCGTATGCGCTGCCACCGTAAGACGGGCGTCCGTATCCGCTGCCGCCGTATGAATAGGACGGACGCGAGTACGAGCCACCGTAGGATCCCATCGAGCGCCCACCGGAATACGGAGATGCTGAGCGTCCATATGCTCCGCTATAGCTCTGCGATGAACGCCCATACGATTCGTATCCTCGGCTATTCGCCATGTACGATGGCGAAGGTCGAGGCACATTCATCGCTCCACGTGGCCCATTGGATCGAGGCGTACCTGGTGCCGCGCCTCCACGAGGCGAGTAGCTCGGGCTGCCTCCGCGTGGTGAATAGCTCGGACTCATTCCGCGAGGCGAGTACGAGGACTGGCCGCGACCCATGCTGGCCGAGGGCGGACGTGGAACATTGTTTCGAGCACCCATCTGCGGTGACGAATAACGGCCATTCATTCCGCCGGGGGAAGAGTAGCCGCGATTCATACCGCCCCTGTTCATACCTTCCATGTTTCGCGAACCTGGATTGCCAGCATTCGGTGGACGCGGCACCGAACGTGAGCCCATGGCGCCCGCCATCGGTCTGGAGTTGCTGAATCCAGGCCTCGAATTGTTAAATGCGGGGCCACGGTTTGCGGTTGCGATTCCCGGCCGCTGCGTAGCGCCCATCTGACCCGGTCTGGCAACGTTCGAGTTGAAGCCGCCACGGGCCGCATTGTTGAAGCCCCCACGATTTGCTGTTGCGGCACGGCTTACAACCGGGCGAGAGAACGCACGCGATGGTGGAACCGCCGCTCTCACGCCTCTTGAGCCCATGATGCTCGCGCGCGTTGGCGAGACTCCGAGTGAGTGAACAGCGGTCATGCGGCTCATCTGGTTCGGAGCAATCCGCAAATTGTTATGCGCCACGGAAAGCGAGTTCACCAGCGTATTACGCGAAATTGCCGTGAATCCTCCTGGGCGACGCATATTCGCGTAGTGAAGCGAGAACCCGTCGCGAGCAGCGAAGCGTCCATTCACAAAATGGCTGCCATAAAAGCGATTCAGGTTGCCGTAGCGTCCGCTACCCCAGAATCGCCCATTCGTGAAGTTCACATGATAAAAGTAGCCGCGGCTCACGCCATACCATGGAATGAACGGCTCGCCCCAGCCCAGCGGACACCAGCCGAAGCCAATGCCAACTCCGCCACCGAACCACGCCACCATTGCGGGCGAATACCACGGACGGTCATAAATCGGACCGGGAGCCCAACCCCATCCGCCTCCTCCATAAATCCAGCGGCCATAGTGAAAAGGAGCAAATCCCCAAGGCTCATAGTCAACCCAGGTCCATCCCCACGGATACTCGTAAACCCAGTGACCGTAGTGGTAGGGAGCCCATCCCGGCGCAACCGTCGGGTACCACACTGCGCCATAGTCCGGCGTTTCCTTCCATACGCCGTATTCGTCAAGATCATCGCCGCCGACCGTATCAGGCGCGACGTAACGTGCCGACTCGGAATGATCGAACTTGTTGTCGCGTGCTTGTGCCCACTGGTCAAATGCATCCGGTGCAGGGGCGGCGTGCCGTTCCATGGTCAACGAGGTGCCGTTGGTGAATTTGACTTGCTCGTTTGCATGAATCTCTACGGGCTGTCCATCGCCGGTCGATTCGCCTTCGCCGTTCCACACTGTCACGACCGTCTTGTCAGCGTCGGGATCGACATCGAAGCGGTAGTCACCCGGCTTCTCGACGGTGAACGCCTGATTCGGCGTATCGACTTCGTACTTTTCGCTGTCATACAAACGGCGCACGTGCAGATAGAGAGCGCCCTGGTGCAGCTGTAACTGAACTGTATTTTCAGAGATGTTGGTGAGGGTAAGGCTGCTTTCGGCGCCGATGCGGATCTCGCCCGTTCCTACGCTGATCTCGGCCCGAGAATCCTTGTCAGCCCAAATATTGTCGGAATTGGTCAGTGGACGATTCAGCTCGCCGGCGACCCAATCTCCCGTTCCCTGTGGCTGAACCGAAACCGACCCCGTCATGTATTGCAGGCGTGCGGCACGTCCTGGCGGATCGCTTGGCAAAGGCTGATCGCTCGGATTGGAGGCGCTTGCCTGAGCATCGGGCGAGGGCTGCTGCTCTTCGGGCTGATCGTACTGAGGCTGCGCGGGCTCTGCCTGAGCGGGTTGCTGATCGTCGTATTGCGGCGCGGGCTGCGCTTCAGGGAGCGTCGTGTCCGGCTGGCCCACATCCGGTTGACCCATGTCGGGCTGAGCTGGCTGGTCTCCCGGCTGGTCGTATTGCTGGTCATTCGGAGTGTTGCTCTGTGCTGCGGCTGAAATGGCTGCCGGGCCAGACATCAAGGCCAGAAGTGTTAAAACGCTTAGGAAACGGTTAAAAGTCCTCATGAACCCCCTCCTTCAGAAGCGACTTGGCTTCCGAGGCACCCCGCGTGCGAATGGGGCAGAGCAGGCGATCTTACCGCCAGTTATGTTAACCCCACATAGGTGAAAGAGTTTCGCCAGAATTTGGTCGAAAATGCCATGAAAACAAGGGGTTTGGCGGGAGCATGGGAAGCGGGTAAACTGATTTCACCGGAGAGTTGGCCGAGCGGTTGATGGCACCGGTCTTGAAAACCGGCATACCTGAAAGGGTATCGGGGGTTCGAATCCCTCACTCTCCGCCAGCTTGATTCAGGTCCCTCGACTGCGCTCGGGATTTCGGCAGCGAGCTCAGACGCTCGCTAAACGCCTCAAGTTCGAATCCCTCACTCTGATTCAAAGCCAAACCTCGCTGCCGCGTAGCGATTTTAGATGCACACGCATTTTCTGAAACAGCTCTTCCATCCTAATTTCGCAAAACGTAACACGGGCTCGAGAAGCATTTGTTTTGCGATGATTCTTTGGAGGAAAGCGTTGAAAGTACCATCGCCCAAGTCACCGTCCGAACAAAAGGTATAATTCGTTCGCCGCCATGATGTTGGCTCCTCGAACCATTCTTGGACAATATGAAATCCGCTCACCGCTCGGCTCGGGGGGAATGGGCGAAGTGTATCGAGCGCATGATACGAGGCTCGACCGGGAAGTAGCGATCAAGGTCCTTCCCGCATCGCTCACTTCCGATCCCGACCGCTTACGGCGTTTCGAGCAGGAAGCCCGTGCCGTGGCGGTGCTGAACCATCCCAACATCCTTGTGGTCTACCAGATGGCGACCCATGATGGCATGTCTTACATGGTTTCGGAGTTGCTGGAAGGCGAGACACTACGCGAGCGTCTCGGGCGGGGGCCGATTCCCCTGCGCAAAGCGATTGACTACGAAGTGCAAATCGCGCATGGCCTGGCCGCGGCGCATGAGAAAGGGATTGTTCATCGCGATCTAAAGCCGGACAACCTTTTCATCACAAAAGATGGCCGGGTAAAGATTCTCGACTTCGGCCTCGCCAAGCTGACCCAGCCAAAAGATGACTCCGGCCAGATGAATACTCTGACGCAGGGGACCGATCCAGGCATGGTGGTGGGAACTGCGGGTTACATGTCTCCGGAGCAAGTACGGGGAAAAACCGCGGATCATCGCTCCGACATATTTTCCTTCGGCGCGATTCTCTACGAGACGGTTACTGGCAAGCAAACGTTTCGCAAGCCGACGTCGGCGGAGACGATGAGCGCAATCCTGAATGAGGAGCCGGAAGCGATTTCGCAGCTTACGCCGAGCGTTCCTCCGGGATTGGAGCGGGTGGTGCGGCGTTGCCTGGAAAAGACGCCGGAGCAACGCTTCCAGTCGGCTTCCGATCTGGCATTTGCGCTCGAATCATTATCGGATTCAGCCATCACATTGCCGTCAGGTGTTCATGCGCAGCAAAGTGCGAAGCAGAACCACAGGCGGATTGTGCTGGCCGGGGCTGCTGTAGCGGTTGTGCTCGTTGCAGCTGCGGTCCTGGTTTATTTTGGAATGCAGCCGCCGGCGCCGCCGGTGGTCTCTAATTACATCCAGCTCACGCATGACGGCCAGCCGAAAGAATTGGGCGGCACTGACGGTTCGAGGCTCTACTTGGAATTATATGGCTCCGATTACCAAGGCCTGGCTGAAATGTCGGCGGCAGGTGGCGAGCCCCAGAAGTTATCCATTCTGCCTTTAACGAACATGTTTCCCCGGGGGTTGTCTCGGGACGGCTCGGACCTTCTGGTGGTCGAGGCGAACGGCATTCCCCCCGTCGGGCCCCTCTGGAGTGTACCGATTTTGGGCGGGTCTCCGCGGCGGATTGGCGACCTGGTCGGGAATGGTGGTGACTGGTCTTTTGACGGCAAGAGGCTGGCTTATAGCGATGCCAGCAACATATACCTGGCGAATGCGGACGGCTCTGCAGCCCGTAAGCTGGTGGCGTTGAGCAATACTGAAGTGGTCGTGAATCTGGCGTGGTCGCCCGATGGGAGCTATCTGCGATTTACCGAGGCAAATTTCGGCTCTAATGCTACTTCGATCTGGCAAGTCTCCGCAGACGGAACGAACTTACATCGCTTGTTCCCTGGCTGTTGTGGCCGTTGGACAGCCGACGGCAAATACTACGTATTTGGGTCGGGAAAGCAGGTTTGGGCCGTGCCGGAAAACAGCGGCTGGTTTCACGCCGAAGCCAAACCCGTTCAATTGACTTCCAGCCCAATGGCATTGTCGCGTCCTGTTCCAAGCAAGGATGGCAAGAAGCTTTTTGTGGTGGGTGCGACAACCCGCGGCCAATTAATGCGCTACAACCAGAAGGCGCGACAATGGGCGCCCTTTATCGGGGGTATCTCGGCGGAATTCGCGGCTTTCTCGAAGGACGGGCAATGGGTGGCCTATGTTTCTTATCCCGATGGCGCGCTGTGGCGCAGCAAAGTGGACGGGAGCAACCCGCTCCAATTGACGTACTCGTCCGATTACGCTTTCCTGCCGCGGTGGTCCCCCGACGGCAAAGAGATATTGTTTTACGAAACGCCAGTCGGCGCGCCTTCCCGAATTTATGAAGTCTCGGCCGATGGTGGGAGTCCACGGCAAGTGTTGCCGGACTATCCCGGGATGCAGCAGGACCCGAATTGGTCGCCGGACGGAAGCAAAGTCGTCTTCGCCGGCCAATCCAATGATCGTGCTTCAGCAGTGCACATACTTGACTTGAAAACTGGCAATGTCTCCACGCTTCCGGGTTCGCAAGGCATGTTCTCTCCGCGCTGGTCTCCCGATGGTCGCTTCATTCCGGCTTTATCGACCGACTCGAAGGTTCTTTCTATCTTTGACCTGCAAACGCAGAAATGGACGCAAATCGTCACCGGCACAATCGGATGGCTAAACTGGTCGAAAGACGGCAAGTCCCTGATTCTTGTAGACGAAAACCAATCCACTGTGCTCAAGGCCCGCCCGAGCAATCACAAAGTAGAGCAAATCGCAGATTTGAAAAGCTTTGCCTCCACGGGCCATTACGGTTATTCGCTGGCGGTCGCGCCGGATGATTCGCTTTTAATGCTTCGCGACGCCGGCACCTATGACGTGTATTCGCTCGACTGGCACGAGCCGTAAGGTAAGTGGATTGATCTAGTAAGCCTGTTCACCTGCATACTTCAGTTCTACGACCGTGCAATCGTCATCCAAGGGCATGCCTTACTCCGCATTGTTTCCGCGACGCATTATTTTGCCTCAAGAAGGTAGCGGTTTGACCGTCGCTTTATAGAAGCGTGCGCCGCGCAACGTGGTTCGCAGCCACGACAGTAGAAGCATCGCTACGAAAATTGTGATCAGTCCCGCCGACGCGACAACAATGCCGTTCCCCTTGCGCGGCAGAATCGTGAACTTCCCGTACACGAATTCAATATGTACCCAATAAACCAGAAGCGACGTCTGGCCGAGCTGGATCAAGGGACTGAAACCCCCTCACTTTCCGCCAGATGTTTCACGCAATTAGACGCAGGATAATTTGGGGCGATCGTCGGTGGAAATTAGTAGCGCTGTAACACTGAGCCCTGCTAAAGCCCACGAAGGGCGTGGCGCAAGATCCCCTTCTGCTACACTCCTTACGACTTCTCACCGCAGATTAGCCTCGACTAGATTCAAGTGGCCGTCCTTTGCCACCAAAAAGCGGAATCCATCGCTTCGAGAAAAGCCCATTGCCGACATCCTAATTTCTGCTGGCGGCTGGTACCAGCCCACTGTTTTCCCATCAGAAAGATCTACAACTTCATAAGTTACGTCGAACCGATGATCCTCACGAGGTGGCGTTCGCAACCAAACTGCGGCATATCCAGAAGAAACCCGCACGGAAGTGGGAATCAAATCGTGGCCGGGTCTTTTAAAACTAATGCGGTTCACTATCTCGCCTCCGGCACTGATCACGATGATCTCTGACTCGTGAAGGAGGTAAATATTGCCGTCGTCTCCAACGGATGCATTTCCCGCATGTAGTTTTGCCTTTTCGTCTTTATCATCCACCCGCGGATAGGCATTAGTCAGATTCCGGATGCTCTTGCCGGTCCCCCCGTCGAACAGAGCTGCAAAGGGACGGCCCGCGTCTTTACCCACCGTCACTCCCGCCAGGAGGAGGGAGCCATTATCAAGGGCAGCGAAGTCCATGATGTCCACGTCGAGCAAAGACAAATCCAGCTTTGTCGCCGCCGACTCTTGCCCGTCGGACTCAAAGGAGACCACAAGCAAGTCGGGTCCGGCATTAGCGAGCATCCAAACCTCACCCGATGGGGTCACCGTGAAGTGGTAGAACAGATATTTTGCTTGCTGCACCTCCGACGGCAGCTTGTAAAGTGAAGGTTTCCATGAAGAATGATCGAGTCTCATTATCGTCGCATTGGTATACAGATCTCCTCCGAGATGAAAAAAAAGATCGCCTTCGCTGTCAGAGACGGGAATCCCATAGAAAGGAAATAGTGGCACATCCAGCGCCTTGGCCTCCGAGATGTGAAGCTGCCTCGCAGCATCAGTGGCGCCGGCGGTTGCACCCAGGATACCTATAAGGACGAGGGTAGTAGTAAGCGGCCTCACTGTGAACCCCCGGCCTGGCGCTCCTCACGAGATGAAAGATTCTCAGTTAACCAATGCTGGAAAGCCTCTTCTCTGGGGCATACGGTTTTCTTAGGTGACGATGCGCGATGGAAAGCCGAGAGGTCGGCGTCGGCAAGTTCGAGCTTGGCATGCTTTGTTATTGAAGCACCGTACGTGCAGCTCCCCGAACTAAAAACCCAGCAGTTACTACATGGAACTCGGTTGCGCAACGGATCGCATCCGGTCCCGTATCCCTGACATGAATATATATCGGCCTCCCAGTATTCTCCCCCACACATGCATTGATATCCGGACTGCAGGACAGAGTTGGACGGACTTGGGCACTCCGCAAAGATCGATGCGCAGAAAACTAGGGAAGCAATAACCAAGGACGGTTTCAGCACTGATTTTTTCATGTTAACCTCCTGCTGAAGCAAACTACACCCAAAACGGTGATTGTGAAAATCCGAATCCATTTCTGTTACGAAAACGGAACAGGCCACCACAGCCCGCAGTTCCGGTTTCTAATTCGCCGATGCCACACATCCTCAGCTCACGACGGCAGCGGTTTCACCGTTGCCTTGTAGAATTTCAAGCTTCGCAGTGTTGTTCTCAGCCATGACAGCAAAAGCATCGCCAGGAAAATCGTGATCAGGCCTGCGGATGCGGCAGGAACGCTGGTGCCTCTATGCGGCAGAATGGTGAATTTCCCATACACGAATTCAAGATGGACCCAATACACCAGCAGTGAAGTTTGGCCAAGCTGGATGAGAGGGCTGAATCCCATTTGCCCCGGTCCCCAGCGGCACCAAGCGTAGGCGGATAAAACCAGCAGAAGCAGCATTCCTACACGGAGGGTGAAAAACTCCGGGCTGGTATGCCAGTAGTTATAGACCGGATAGAGTTGCCACGCGCGCGAGTCGAAGAATTTCGAAAGCAGAATGAAGGCAACGCCGCAGGCCCCTGCTGCGCCGAAAACATACGCGCCCAGTTTTTTCGTTGATGGATTGATCAGAATGAATCCCAGCGCCAGACCAGCAAATGCGAACCCTGCCCAGGGGAAGATTGGGAACATCGACGAGTGCGGGTGCGCGAGGTTAACAGCCTCACTGATGTAGCTTTCAAATTCCCACGGCAAAGAGCTGGGACGCCATGAAGTCCAGAGTAGGGGAGTGAGAGTGGAGATGGCGGCCGTAACAAGAATTGCTGCGGCGATCAGCGGGGTATAGTGCCAGTTATTTTGATCATCGTTTGTTGGTGCGGGGACGCCGTTGCTTTTATCGCTGCTGAGCGTGAGCGCGCCCCAGCACAAAAGGCCCAGCAGCATCAGCGAAACACCAATGCAGTTCAAAATATCCACGCGGAACAAATCGCTCCACGGCGCCCATCCCCAGGCGATCACAAACTCCTGAAGCCGGAACAAAATCCCGAGAGCCAGGATTTCGGCGCCGCGCATAATAGTCTTCTTCGCAATTTGCGCCGGAGTTGCGCCTTTTCGCAGAAGCTTGTCCACGACTAATGCAAATGAAATTCCGGCAAGAAACAGGAACAATGGCGCTGGAAACGTGCCCAGCAGTTGCGACCACACGTAAACCTGCGAATTCCGCGCCGCACCACCAAGCCAGGCGTCGTAGCAATGCGTTTGGAACATCAGCAGGCATGCGAGTCCGCGCAGCCAATCGATGTAGCCAAGCCGGGATGCTGGGCCACCAGGCATTCGGTGCAGTATAAGGCGAGTGTGAAGAAGTTCAAATACAGGAAAACCGGGGAATGAGCGTCTCGCCCGTCCAGCGCGGGTTACGCGGCGGCGGCCTTTTTGGGAGCAGCAGGCGCGGGTTCGGTGGCTTTACGTACAAGGTATTTGCCCGGGCCGGTTAGGAATTTTGCCAGCAGTCCGGCTACGCGCTCCAGGAGTACTCGCTCTTCGGGACCGAATGCATTCTCGCGATCACTCTCAACGTTGAGAAAACCAACTTCGCGGCCGGCAATCTTCATTGCGACGATCACTTTTTTGCGGGTCCCTGCCGCCGCAAATTGCGCCGGATGAACCAGATTTTCGAGCAATGCGGGCGCCGATTTTTCATCGAGCTTTAGATAAATTCCGACCCAGCCATAATGGCGTCCGTCGGCGAGAAGTTCAGCAACTCTCTCCAGTGGAGAATGATGGAATGAAGGGCGATTATCGGCAAGCTCCTGCTCGATTTTCGCGAGAAGATCTCGGGGGGAAGAATATGGTTTCACGCAGCGGCCTCGGTGAGAGTTTGTAGTTTAATGTTACGGGGGAAGGCGGTCAAACAGGCTATGGTCGGTTCTGCAGCTTCTCTGTTTCGCCCTGCTCAGACGATTGCTTCATGTCCGACTGATCGGGCCTGATCACGCTCAAGTTCGCCGGCGCGTCGGGATGAACTCCGAAATCCCAGACATAGCTGTTCATCCCTTGGTCGCCCAACAACTCCGTCACGGCGAATTCGCCCGGCTGCATGGGAGCTTTCGGGGTGAGTTTGATCCAGCCTTCCTGTAGTTGCTCCGCATCTGCGGGAATCACAACTTCTTCAGGGCTCGATTTACCATGCATTTCCACTTTGACTGTGCCCACGATTCGCTTATCGCCTTTGACCTGTACGCGGACGATTCGGAAGCGGTCCCAGGGCAGTTCGGCGCCATGAGTTTTCGCAGTTGGAGCTTCGTCATCCGCGTCGTTTGCGTCAATGTTGATGTAAATCGTCGGCAGTGTGGCGTGAACTTGCAGCTTCGACCGCGGGCCGGCTAGTTCGATGGTGTGCTTGGCGCCGGACACCGGATTCATTACGCTGCGGAGCACGTTATGCCCTGTGTGCCGGTTAATGTCGGCTCCAGTCTGGTCGAGGGGAAGTAGCTGCGGTTCACCCAGATAGGTATCCAGCGCATAGACACCACCCTCCGATGGGAGCCGCAAGCCCGGCGCGACGTGCGGAGATTTTGCTTCTTCTTCCTGCCGCTGTTCCTGTATCTCCTTTTCCAGCCGCTGCGCTTCCGGCGACATCTTGCCAGAATTCAGATCCTGCTCATATTGCCGGGTCGCGTTCCAATCGATCATCGAATTCGGAACGTCTTCCCATTCATTGCGCTCCGCGCTGAAGTAATGCACGCGGTCACCCTGAACTTCGTACTTGGTGACGATCTGATATGAACCATCTTTGAGGATGAGGCGCTTGGTGCTTTGGGCAAAAGAGGTAGTGCATACAGCGCAGAAAAAGAGGGCACTTGCCAGAAGCAACTGAGACGTGCGGGACCACATGGCTGCTGCTAGTTTACTGCTGAAAAACGGCGTTTGTGTCGAGAGCGGCTAAGACTTTTTCCTGTCGCTGATGTGCCACAGCACACCCGCAGGATCGCTCAAATAGAGCACCCGAATACCCCACGGTTGCATGGCTGGCGGTTTGCACATGATCCCAGGATATTTTTTCGCGAGATCGAGGCGTTGAATGTGCTCCCACCAGGCGTCCGCATCCTCGACGTCCAGGCTCATCATGAAATTTCCGGCATGCTCGGCGACGTAAAACTTCTGCAGCAGAAATCGAAACGAGCCGATCTGAAGCTCTGCAATTTCCGGATTACTAATTAATAGTGAAGCCGAGGTCGATATAGAACCTCTTCGACAACTCCGCGTCTTTGGCGGGAACGAACGTTTTCAGGTCGATTACCGGACTTGCAGGCATGAGTTCTCTCCGAGCATCAACAAAGTCGCGCACAATACAGTAACCGCAGGACGGTAAATCACGGAAGATCCCGAAGGAAAAACAGTTTTCCATCGCGAGACTTTCTGTCATAATTGATCGTGCACGCCAGCCTGCACTATTTCCCAACACAATTTAGAGCGAGGCAACGATGTCGGCAAAGTACATCTTTGTAACCGGCGGTGTAGTGTCTTCATTGGGCAAGGGACTGGCGGCGGCCTCGATCGGTTGCCTCCTCGAAAGCCGCGGACTCAAAGTCAACATCATGAAGTTCGACCCGTACCTGAACGTCGACCCAGGTACGATGTCGCCGTTCCAGCACGGCGAAGTTTTCGTGACCGACGACGGTGCCGAAACCGACCTCGACCTCGGCCATTATGAGCGTTTCACGCACGCCAGGCTCTCCCGCGACAACAACTGGACCACCGGCCGCATTTACGAGCAAATCATTGCCAAGGAACGTCGCGGTGATTATCTCGGCAAGACGGTGCAGGTAATTCCGCACGTAACGAATGAAATCAAGGCGGCGATGAAGAAGGTCGCGCAGGATGTGGACGTGGCGATCGTTGAAATCGGCGGCACCGTCGGCGACATTGAATCTCTGCCGTTCATGGAAGCCATTCGCCAAATGCGCCAGGAACTCGGGCGTGAAAACACACTCTTTGTTCATGTCACGCTGGTTCCGTTCATCGCGGCCGCACAAGAGTTAAAAACAAAACCGACGCAGCACTCGGTGAAGGAACTGCTCAGCATTGGAATTCAGCCCGATATTCTGCTCTGCCGCACCGACCGCTTCCTCTCAAAAGAGATCAAATCGAAAATCGCGCTCTTCTGTAACGTCGCTGAAGACGCAGTAATCACGGCAAAAGACGTTGCCTCAATCTATGAAGTCCCGCTGGTCTTCTCGCGCGAACGCGTAGATGCCTTGGCTTTGAAGTATTTGCACCTGGAAGCAAAAAACGGCGACCTGAAGCAGTGGGAAGAGCTGGTTCACCGCGTCTATAACCCCAAAGCCGACGTCAACATTGCGATCGTCGGCAAATACGTCGAGTACGAAGATTCGTATAAGTCGCTCAAAGAAGCTCTCGTTCACGGCGCGCTTGCTCACAATTTGAAATTGCAGGTGAGCTGGGTTGAAGCAGAAGGATTGGAAGCAGGCCAGCGCGCGTGCGAAGAGCAACTGGGAAGCTACGACGGAATCCTTGTTCCCGGCGGATTTGGGAAGCGCGGCATCGAAGGAATGCTGCAGGCCATCCGCTACGCGCGTGAACAGAAAATCCCGTATTTCGGGATTTGCCTGGGAATGCAGACGGCGTGCATCGAGTTCGCGCGCAACGTTTGCGGACTGGCAGAAGCCAACTCCAGCGAATTCGATCCCGCAACCTCACACCGTGTCATCTACAAACTGCGTGAATTGCGCGGCGTGGAGGAACTCGGCGGGACGATGCGGCTTGGAGCATGGACTTGCAAGATCGAGCCTGACACCCTGGCGCACCGAATCTACGGACAGACCGAGATTAGCGAACGTCATCGCCACCGTTACGAGTTCAATCGTGAATATGAAGGTACGTTAACGGCCGCAGGCCTGCGAATCTCCGGTTCCACGCCCGACGGAACTTATGTCGAGATGGTTGAGCTTCCCGACCATCCCCATTTCATCGGCTGCCAGTTCCATCCTGAGTTCAAATCGAAGCCGCTCGAGCCGCATCCTTTGTTCAGGTCCTTTGTCGGCGCAGCGCACGAATACGGCCGCGAGCGGCAAGCGAGAAAAGAGGCGGCTGAGCTGGAGATGTTTCATCGGCCTCAAAAAGTCGCGAGCCGGTAGGCCAACTTCTTTGCCACGGATTGACGCCGATCGAGACTGATATAAAAGATGGTAGAAATCCGCGAACAGATAGGCGGCTGATTTCTCGGCGTTCTTCGCGTGCTCGGCGGTTAAAATCTTTGCTTGAGCCTTTCCTTCCAAATCGAAGGCATCAACGTCGGCTCCGGCAGCCTGTTCCTCATCGCCGGCCCGTGCGTCATTGAGAGCGAGAAGCATGCCATTTTCATGGCGGAAGTTATTAAGGGCGTGACTCGCTCTCTGAATGTTCCATTCATTTTCAAAGCTTCCTATGACAAAGCCAACCGCACTTCCATCCGCAGCTTTCGCGGCCCGGGGCTTACCGAAGGCCTGCGGATTCTGAAGAAAGTTAAAGACGAAGTACACGTTCCCGTGCTGACCGACGTTCACGAAGCGAAAGATGTGCCTAAAGTTGCGGAAGTTGCCGACGTGTTGCAGATCCCTGCGTTTCTGTGCCGCCAGACTGATCTCGTCGTAGCAGCGGGATTGACTGAGCGAGCGGTGAACATCAAAAAAGGCCAGTTTGTCTCACCATGGGACATGAAGCACGTCGTCGAAAAATGCCGTTCCGCGGGGAATGATCGCGTGTTTGTGACCGAGCGCGGTGCGAGCTTTGGATACAACAACCTCGTGGTCGACATGCGTTCACTCGCCATCATGCGCAAATTTGCGCCGGTAGTTTTTGACGCGACGCATTCGGTTCAGCTTCCGTCGGCGTCAAGCGATGGTGAACACGCGGTGAGCGGCGGCCAGCCCGAATTTATTCCGTTACTTTCACGAGCCGCGGTTGCTGCGGGGGTTGATGGCGTGTTTATGGAAGTCCACGACAATCCCAAAGAAGCGAAATCCGACGGCGCGAATGCCCTCGAATCGACCAAACTCCGTGGCGTTCTCAAAGAATTGTTGGCGGTACAAAAGGCGATTGCCGAATCCCACGCCACGCCATAATCCTGCTACTATTCACCAGCCTACGTCATCTCATCTTCAATGCACGTGGTCGCCATCATCGCGGGAGTAGTAATTATCTTTGCCGTGCTGCTCGACGCCTTCGAGAGTGTGGTCCTGCCGCGCCGCGTGAGGCGTCAGCATTTCCGCATTACCAGCTGGTTTTATCGCTATACGTGGGTGCCGTATGGCAAGCTGGCCAGCAAAATCGAGTCGCAGGGCCGCCGCGAAAACATGCTCGGATATTTCGGACCGCTCTCCATGATTGCTTTGCTGGCATTGTGGGCGGCAAGCCTGATTTTCAGTTTCGCTCTGCTGCAGTTCGGCGCGGGCGAACACCTCTCGCTCGCGAATCAGCCGATCACGTTCCGCTTGCTTCTGTATCACAGTGGCGAAACATTCTTCACGCTCGGCTATGGCGATGTCATTCCTGCATCGACCTATTCGCGCATATTTTCGGTTTTGGAAGCCGGCATGGGCTTTGGCTTCCTGGCCATCGTGATTGGATACTTACCGACAATCTACACAGCGTTTTCACGCCGTGAGATTGAAATTTCTTTGCTTGATGCCCGCGCCGGTTCGCCTCCGAGCGCAGCCGAGTTGCTCAGCCGTACTATCGACGGAAACAACACCGAGACGCTCGATCGCCTCTTTCATGATTGGGAGCGCTGGGCCGCAGAAGTTCTCGAGAGCCACCTTTCTTATCCCGTGCTGAGTTTTTATCGCTCGCAGCACAGCAATCAATCATGGTTGGGTGCGCTGACGGTGATTCTCGACGCAACCGCTCTCGTCATCGCCGGAATTGACGGAATCAGCAGCGAACAGGCGCGATGGACATTCAAAATGGCTCGACACGCGGCGGTGGATCTTGCGCAGGTAGTAAACGCCCGTTATGACCCGACCGTGCCGCAAAGACTGACGACGGAAGATATGGCTCAGCTACGTTCCGAGCTTAGCGCAAAGGGCTTGAAGTTGGGGCAGGGATCGAATGTTGAGCAGAAGCTGCACGACTTGCGCTTGCGATACGAACCTTACGTAGCGGGTATCGCGCGAAATTTGTACATTTCGTTGCCGCCGTGGATTCGTCACGACACAATTAAAGATAACTGGCAAGCCGGACCATGGGACCGGCTGATTCAGGCGCAGGCTCTAGGCCGACTTTCGCGCGATCGGCGTGGCGGCTTGGTTGACGATCATTTCTGAGGATATTCTGGCTCGAATGGTCAAATTGCCCTGATCAACATGCAAGTGATGTCGTCATGCTGAGGTGTCGTGCCCACGAACTTATTCACGTTTGCAATGATCTGCTGCAGCAGGATTTCAGGCGTCGAACCAGCGCCCACGTTGATGGCCGCCAGTAGCCCGTCTTCTCCGTATTCTGCGGCAAACTGGTTCTCCGCTTCGACCAGCCCGTCGGTGAATATGGCTAACCAATCGCCAGGAGCTAACGTAACTTCTCCCGCGTCATAATGCGCGTCCGGCTGAATGCCGAGCGGCAGCCCTCCCGTATCAAGCCTCTCGATGGTTCCCGAGCTTCGCCGCAGAATTGGATTATTGTGCCCCGCGTTTACGTAGCTAAACCTGCGGGTTGCGGAATCATACTCGGCCAGAAACGCAGTCGTGAATCGCAATCCGCCTTGGCTGTTGCAACAGGCGTAGCGGTTCATTCCGGAAATCAGTTCCAGCAGTGAACATGAAGTTGACGACAACGTTTTCAAGCTGGCCTGGAATGTCGCCATGAGTAGAGCTGCAGGTATGCTTTTTCCGGCCACATCGGCAACTGCGATCAGATAATGCGAAGTTGTTTCGGGTCTCAAAAAAATGTCGTAAAAGTCACCAGCAACGGTGTTAGCCGGACGCGTCGCAAAAGCAACCGTAATGCCCGGGACCACAGGGGGAGTTGCAGGAAGCAACCAGCTTTGAATGTCGCGCGCAATTTCGAGATCGCGCTTCATCACCACCCGGTCGGCCACTTCGAGCATCAGCACAATAAATAAACACCACCCTCCCCAGAAATGCGGATCTCCCCAAATAACCTGAACATCGGTCCGCCCCTTGTGAAATTGGAAGCCACCGCTCGGAAATATCAGAAGTACGATTCCAAGCAGCAGCAAAATTCGCCGGGCGGGACTGAGCTTTCCGAGAAAGGCCCAGGCAAGTTCCTGCAACAGATCGAATGTACCTCGCTGCTTCCATTCGTCACGGACGGATCCGCCAGGAAAATCGCGGCGGTAAAGTTGGAAGCTGCTGCGTGCATCCTGCCGGAACTGAAACCAAAGCTGGTTCAGCGCCAGCCCCTCTGTGATGCGCTGCCAGAAACGTTCGACCTTGGCACCGAAATCCCGCCGCGTACCGGCGCCATCGGGCGAAGCGGTTGCGCCAGGTCGCGGCGCAGCGTTTTGTGGCGGGGAAGAGTAAGAAGGCATTGAAGAACGTGATTATAGCCTTGAACTTTGTTGGAACGGTTTGCGCTAAGGGCTAGCCACTCCCGAAATCGCTATCCATTTGTTTCGGCAGCGGAGGATTTTTTCGCGCGGGCGAGGTCCATTTTATGAAGAGGAGTACGTCGAAACAGCCAGGTAAGACGTGTTCGAAGTAGTTCTCCGCATGAACTTCATCGTATACGGCGCCTACAGAGCGAATCTTCTGAGGCTGTGCCAGCCATTTCTTGACTGCCTTGTTCTTGGGTGTCTTTCTCAAATCGATCGCGAATAGCGGGATTCCCGTATCCGCAAAAGCTGCATCAAGTGCGTCCGAAGGCGAGGCTCCCACCAGAACCGTCTGCAAACCTCTGTGGGGCACTACTGCCTGAAACGAACCTTCGTAGAAAGAAAATCCGCAAATTACCATTTCCTTGCCATAGATTTCTCGGAGTGCTGCGCCCATGGACTCCCCGGCTGCCCATGGCGCAGTCCCTACATGCCCGTTGTGCGCCCACAGCATCATTTTCGTTCCAGCAGGTTCGCGCTCTAGAATCCATTTCACGTTTTCCGCCATGTAGTGGTCGCGAATCATCGAGTAAGGTGGAGCTGACTGCAGTTCTTCGGCCTGGCGCACGGTCTCGAGATTGTGTTGCGCGAGAGTCCATTGTTCCGCACTTGAGGCTGCAATGTATTCGGATTTATGGTTTTCAAAATCGGAAAGCAGCAACTTGATTCCGTCCGCCGTTTTCTTGCGCTCGGCTGCCGGCTTGCTTCGATAGGCCTCTTCACTCTTCTGATCGCTTAAGGGAGAAAGAATGTCCGTTGCTTTCGCGCCTTCTACGGGGTCAACCCTTTCGAGATAAAAATCGACATTGGCAACGGCCACTCGCGCGAACTGCATGTCAAAGCCGTAAAATTTGATCTTGCGCGTGTGGCCAGGATCTTCGTTGTATTTCCGCATCCAGCGAATCAGGTCCAGCACCTCTTCGGTGTTCCACGTCCAGAAATACATTCCAGCGAGGGCAACCGCGGGATCGCCGTTCCCATTTAGCACGTAGTCGTTTACGGCCAGCGATTCGGGCCAGTTTGCTTCGATCGCAAAAACGGTGAACCCCATCTTTTCGACCAGGAGCTCAAACATGCGATGTTTCATGCGAAAGAATTCGCGAGTTCCGTGAGTGGCCTCGCCCATAGCGACGATCCGAGCGTCGCCTACGACTGGCCTAAGCTGCTCCAGATCTTTCAGGTCCGCATCGGGGTCGGTTGTTGCCAGCGGCATAGCGCTGTTTCGGAAGAAATCAATGACCGCACTCGGCGCATTGCTCAGTTGAGCATGCTGTCGATGTGCGGCATTTATCTGAACAGGTTGGAGGAGTACAACATACAACGGGAATAAGACGGCAGCGCCGAGGCTAGAACTGGAAGGGAGGTGCATATCGCGGCTGCAGAGTCTCGCAGAGTATAAACCTCGAGCTTCGGCCAGCCGGCGACGATTCGCACTCGGGAACACAGGCTTTTGATATGTCGCGCCGCCTCGCAAGGGAGTGCCATAATCTATTCAATGGCTGACAAGGGCATGGCCGGCGCTCCCGATTCGCCCGAAGCGCGCCGCTACAATCGGGCCCGGCGATGGCTCGGCATCGGGGAACTCATTCTTGGGCTGGCACTGCTGCTCGTCTTGCTGGTCACCGGCTGGACAGATTCTCTTCGCGACGCCGCGTATCTCGGCGCGTCTCAAAGCTATGCACTTGCGGTTTTTCTCTACGTCCTAATGCTGTTGGTGCTCAGCAAGATTGTTGGGTTGGGCCTCGATTACTACGGATTTCAACTTGAGCACCGTTATCAGCTTTCAAACCAGAAACTCGGCGGCTGGATTTGGGATGAAGCCAAAGGATTTCTGCTCACGGCAATTCTCGGCTCAGCACTGATCGAGCTGCTCTACTTCATCATTCGCGTGTTTCCTGAACATTGGTGGCTGATTGCGTGGGCCGGCTTTCTGGGCATTGCCGTGCTTTTGGCTCAACTCGCGCCGGTGGTGTTTTTCCCCATTTTTTATAAGTTCGAGCCGCTGCCAGATGAACAATTGAAGAAACGATTAGTAGGGCTGAGCGAGCGCGCGGGAACTCACGTACGAGGCGTTTATAAATGGCACTTATCGGAGAAGAGCAAGAAAGCCAACGCGGCGCTGACCGGGCTCGGCAACACGCGGCGAATTATTCTGGCTGACACATTGCTCGAAAATTATTCAGCCGATGAAATCGAAGCCGTGCTGGCCCACGAACTCGGGCATCACGTTCACAGGCACATCCTCAAGAGTATCGGCGTACAGGCGGCGGTTACGTTTATTGGCTTCTGGGCGGCAAACTGGACCCTTCACTACGCGATCAACCGCTGGCACATTTTTGACACGCTTTCCGATTTCGCCAATCTCCCGCTATTTGTGCTCACGTTTACCGTACTCTCATTCCTGTTGATGCCAGCTCTCAATGCGCTTTCACGCTTCCACGAACGCCAGGCCGACCGTTATGCGTTCGAAAATATCGCAGGAGTCGCGCCCTTTATTTCTTCCATGAATAAACTCGCCGACCAGAACTTGGCTGAGCGGGTTCCTTCACCATGGGTCGAATGGTGGTTTCACTCGCATCCCGCAATTGCGCGCAGGATTGCAGCTGCGGAGGCATGGGCAAGAAGCAACGCTCGATGACTGCTCGACCTTTATGCTCCTGCGCCATCGGATTTGAGGCGCTCGGCTTGATAATGTGTGCCTAGCGCATCGATGATGGGCTGAAGTTTTCCGTCGAGGACCTCTGGAAGTTGATGAATTGTGAGGCCGATGCGGTGGTCGGTAACACGGTTCTGAGGGAAATTATAGGTGCGAATTTTTTCGCTACGGTCGCCGCTTCCGACCATTTGCTTCCGTTCTTTCGCCAGAGCTTCCTGCTGTTTTTGCATTTCCATTTCATAAAGCCGGGAGCGAAGAACGCGCAGAGCTTTTTCGCGATTCTTGATTTGCGACTTCTCGTCCTGGCAACTGACGACAGTATTGCTTGGAATGTGCGTAACTCGAACCGCGGAATAAGTTGTGTTCACGGATTGTCCTCCAGGCCCGGAGGAGCAGAACGTATCGATGCGAAGATCTTTGGCATCAATTTTGATGTCGACCTCTTCGGCTTCCGGCAACACTGCAACAGTGACAGCTGAGGTATGGACCCGGCCCTGCTGCTCGGTTTCAGGAACCCGCTGCACACGATGCACGCCACTTTCGTACTTTAGTTGCGAATAGACTCGATCTCCTTCGATCATTGCGATAACTTCTTTCAATCCGCGCACACCCGATTCCGATGTCGACAGCACTTCCACTCGCCACCGCTTCGATTCAGCATATCGGTCGTACATACGGAAGAGTTCCGCTGCGAAAAGCGTGGCCTCGTCCCCGCCGGTGCCGGCGCGGATTTCGAGAATGACGTTCTTCTCGTCGTTCGGGTCTTTGGGCAGCAGCAGGACTTTAAGTTCTTCCTCGACGCCTCCAACCCGGCCCTCAAGCTTCTCGAGTTCTTCCTGCGCGTAGGCGCGCATCTCCGGATCTTTTTCATCTGCCAGCAGCGCCTTGCTCTCCGCAATGCCCTTTCGCAGATCTTTGAACTCGCGGTATTTCTCGACAATATGCGCAACTTCGCTGTGCGCCTTGGCAGTCTTCTGGTATTTCGCCGAATCGTTGATTACTTCCGGCGAAGCGAGAGCTTGCGTGAGTTCCTCGTAACGAGCTTCAATTTGGTCAAGTCGTTCAAACATGGTAGTCAGTGGCCGGTGAATAGTGGCCAGTTCGCTTTCTTAGATTTTGTTGTAAGTGGAAAAAGAATGCCAGTGATATGCGGCGGGGGCCGCTACGCAATCACTAGTTCGCCGCCGCGAACTTTTTCTAGTTCCATGGCAGAATTGAGGGCCGAGATAGCGCACTCGGCTTGGCTATCGTCGGGAGGCTGGGTTGTCACTCGCTGTAGCCAGAGGCCGGGCGCGGTCATGATCGCAAACAGTGACTTCTGGTGCTTGGCCGCGAAGCGAATAATTTCGTACGAGATTCCAGTGATGACCGGCAGCAGGGCGATCCGAAGCACCAGCCGCGCCCAAAATGTTGTAACCGGGAAAAGCATATAAACAAAAATCGAGATGATCATCACGGTCATGAGGAAACTGGTGCCGCATCTGGGATGGAACGTCGGATACTTCTGGACTTCGCCTGTGCTCAGCGGATCGCCGTTCTCGAATGCGAATACCGTCTTGTGCTCGGCGCCGTGATATTCGTAAACGCGGCGGATATCCTTAAGCAGCGATGTGCCCCAAATGAAGACCAGAAACAACGCCAGACGGATCAGCCCATCAATAAGGTTGAACGAGATCTGCCCATTCAGCGAAGGATACGACTTCTTCAGCTCCGTCGTTGCCAAAAGCGGCAGGTATTTGTACATGAAGATGAAGAAGCCGACCGAGATGACGATGTTGACTGCTGCTACCCATCCGCTGATTTCGAACTTCTTTTCAGGCGCTTTGCCCGTTTCGTCTTTCTGAAGCTCGTCTAACTGGACGTTTGCTGAAAATTTCAACGCCCGGAAGCCCAGTGTCATCGCATGGCCAAGGGTGATGACGCCCCGGATAACCGGCCATCCCATCCATTTATGCTTTTCCGACAGGCGCTCAAGCGGCTCACCGTGCGTGGAGAGCTCGCCCGAAGGTTTGCGGCAGGTGATCGCCCAGGCATGCGGCGTTCGCATCATGACGCCTTCAAGTACCGCCTGGCCGCCGACCAGCGTCTCCTCGCCTCCTTCAAGCGCGGGAAGGAGCTGAATGGCGACCAGAAAACGCCACAATGTCCGGAAAAATTGCATATTGATTCGATGAACTTCGGGCGAGTTAGATCCAGGATTAGGTTACCACACGGGTCGGCAGCCAGCTCCACAGCGACATCCTGGGGTGTGGTCGTGCGTCGCAGGTCGCATGTCGTGCGCGCTAGCGGATTACCTCCTTCGCTATCTATCCTCAGTTATTTCTTTTGGTTCGATTTTCCATAATTTAGCTCCGGATCTGTAATCCTATCCAAATTCGAAGCGCACGACCCACGACTCACGACGCACGACATTCTTCCACCCTACAATTATCTCGTGCTGTCCTTCTCCCAAACTGCAGAACGGATCGCTGCGACTACCAAGAAGCTTCAGAAAACGGCGCTGCTTGCTGACTATTTTAAATCGGTTTCGATCGACCAGGCGGCTGTGGCCGCCGTCTTCTTCTCCGGCCGTCCGTTTCCAGCATGGGAGGAGACGACACTTCAAGTCGGCGGCAGGTTGCTTTGGACGGTCGTGGAGGAGCTCTCTGGAAAGAGTGGCCACGAACTCACAGCTGCATATCGTGAGCACGGCGATCTGGGCGCCGTAGCTGGCGCGGTTCTTTCCGATGGACGACGACTCCCGTCGCCCCACAGTCCCACCTCAGTTCAGTTGTTTTTTCGCGAAATCGCCGCGGCGCGGGGTCCCTCGGCAAAAGGTGCTCTGGTCCGCAAACTGCTCAGCGAAATTTCGCCGCTCGAAGCGAAATATATCGTGAAGATCATTACTGGAGACTTGCGGATCGGCCTGAAGGAAAGTCTCGTCGAAGAAGCCATTGCCAAGGCGTTTGGGGAAACGCTTGCCCAGGTGCAACGCGCCAACATGCTGCTCGGCGATATCGGCGAAACACTTCGATTAGCCGCAGGCGGCAAGCTTTCCGAAGCAAAGATGCGCCTGTTTCATCCGATCGGTTTCATGCTAGCGAGCCCTGCGGAATCGGCCGAGGATGCGCTGAGTTATTTCCAAAATGCCTGGGTTGAAGATAAGTATGACGGTATTCGTGCCCAGGCGCACTGCTCGGGGAATACGGTGCGCTTCTTTTCTCGCACTCGCGATGAAATCACGGAATCTTTCCCCGAATTGCCCGGCGCACTCGCAGGTTTGCCGCAGGAGGCGATCCTGGACGGAGAAATTTTGGCCTGGAGCTATTTGACGGAAGAAGCCTCCACAGAACACACCCCCGGTAACTCTGAGGCGAGGCGACGAGAGCCTGCCCTGAGCGGAGTCGAAGGGGCCTCGTCCGTTGTAGGTCGTGCTCTTCCTTTCAGCGCCCTTCAGCAGCGACTCGGACGAAAGAAAGTCAGCGCCAAACTAATGCGCGATGTTCCCGTTGCGTATCTCGTTTTCGACGTGCTCTACGCCGGAGGCGAGTTGGTGATCGATAGGCCGCTAAATGAGCGTGCAAAAATTCTTGATGCCTTGCTGGCGGCAGAAAGAACCCCGGTTCGCCACGGAGACACTGAGACACGGAGAACGCCTTCCGAGCCTCAAGCCAGGCTCAGTTTTGGTCACCAAGAAACCGATGGCGAACGGCCTGCGACGGTGTGGCCAACGATCAACGACGAACGACCCACGACGCAACTGATCCGCGCTCCAGTTTTCCAGGCTTCTTCTCCGGAAGAATTGAATCAGCTCTTCGATGCAGCTCAAGCCCGCGGCAACGAAGGGCTCATGACCAAAGACCCCCAATCGCCCTATACGCCAGGCCGCCGAGGTAAATCGTGGTTAAAGCTTAAGAGAGAATTAGCGACACTGGATGTCGTAGTTACAGCCGTTGAATACGGCCATGGCAAGCGAATCGGCGTGCTGAGCGACTACACATTTGCCGTGCGCGATGGGGACCGGCTGCTGAATATTGGGAAAGCGTATTCAGGACTCACCGATGCCGAGATCCTTGAGATGACGAAGTGGTTCGTTGAACACACGATTGAAGATCAGGGATTTCGTCGAGTGGTCGAGCCGAAAATTGTGCTCGAGGTCGCGTTCAACAACATGATGAAATCCGACCGGCACGCGAGTGGCTATGCGCTGCGCTTCCCGCGAATTGTTAAATTGCGCCCCGACAAGCTGCCGGAAGAAGCGGATACATTAGAACGAGCAAAGCAGATTTTTACGAAGCAGCACGGATGATGCGTCATTCCACTTCTCGCAAATCCGGCGAGATTGGGCACCCATTCCTCAGTGGTGATGTTCGCCCTCTGCAGCGGCCACCGGAATGACGCATCCATGCGCCACTTCGCAAACCGCGTGCTCGAACTGGATTGTCGTGTGATCAATGCTGAAGTCATGATGCAAACGGTCTTTCACGTCGCGAAGAATGCGCTCGCTGGCCGATGGTGGAATGTCGGCGATCGAGATATGGCAGGAGAGAGCGCTGGTTTCTGAGCCGATGCTCCAGACATGCAGGTCATGGACATCGTTCACGCCGTCGATTTTGCGGATCGCAGCCTCAACCAGCGCCAGCTTCATTCCGCGGGGCGTGCCTTCGAGCAGGATGTTAAGTGTCTCGCGCAAAATACCGAAGCTGGACCAAAGAATCAGCGCGCCAATTCCGAAAGAGAGCGCCGCGTCAATCCAATATTGTCCGGTGGCAAGAATCGCCCAGCCGCCGGCGATCACCGCCGCAGTCGAAACCGTATCTCCGATTTCGTGCAACAACGCGCTGCGGATATTCACATCCCGATGTGCGCGATAGAGCATGAGTGCGATAGCGCCATTCATGATCACGCCCGCTGCGGCGACCCACATCATGGTTCCCGCATGCACCGGCTGCGGGTTCAAAACACGACGAACGGCCTCGTAAAAAATTAGAAACGAGATTGCCACCAGCGCCGCGGCGTTCAGCAACGCTGCCAAAACCCCCGCGCGATGATATCCGTAAGTATGCGTGTCGTTTGGAGGGCGTGAATGAAAATAGACTGCTACCAGCGAGAGAAGCAGGGCGGCAAAATCCGTGAGATTGTGGCCAGCCTCGGAAAGCAGTGCCAGCGAACGGGAGCGAAGCCCGGTGACGACCAACAGGGCAATGTAGGCGGCCGTGACAAGCAGAGAAACACGCAGCACCTTGGAGGTGCGCTCGTCGCCGCCGTGCGAGTGAACGTGCACCTATTCAGTCTAAGGAGGCTCGGAGCCGGATTCAAGCCGTGCGACCTCGCCGAGATTGCCTATTTCAACTGCGGTCCCATCATGTGGTAAAGAGAGTGAAAGTAAAGCAGTGGCCGTCCGTCGCGCACAACCACGTCTTCAACCTCGGCAATGAAGATGGTGTGATCGCCAGCATCTTGCGTGCTTTGCAGCCGGCATTCAAGATAGGCGAGCGCTCCATGCAGAATTGGGGTTCCGTGATGTGTGTAATCGAAGTGCGCCCCTGCTTCAGTCTCAGCACGGGCAGGATCGCGCTCGACTAGCGCGTAGTGCTCGGAAATTTTTTGCTGATGTTCGGAGAGCACGTTGATTCCGAAACGCTTGCGTGCATGAAGGTGCGCGTGCGTTCTCGCCTTGTGATCAACGCAGACCAGGACCAGCAGCGGATCGAGCGATACCGAAGCGAAGGCATTGGCGGTCATTCCCTCGACTTTGTCATCGTTCGCAACAGTGATGACAGTGACGCCTGTGGCGAAGCAGCCCATGGCCTGCCGGAACTCCTGTTGAGTGGCGCTCATGCTGAATCAGATTTGTACCATGAACACTGCATTTGCTGCGCCGCATTTCCTGCGCTGGCTTTCCTGCGCTCCCAGCCTTTCCTATATCATCTGAAATGTTGCCAGCCGGTGCTGCATGCGAATAGAAAGTCTAAGTTCGCCCACATCCCGCGGGGCCTCGATCGAAACTGAATCACCATTTGCACCGCTTTCTCGAGAAGAGGCATATCGCTGGATTCGCACCTCAGATGAAGAACTGCCCGAGCTGCTTGCGAGAGCGCAGGAGTTGCGTGATCGCTTCAAGCCCGGCGTGATTACCTATTCGCGCAAAGTGTTTATCCCGCTCACAAATTTGTGCCGCGATTATTGTGGGTATTGCACGTTCCGGCGCGATCCAAATCAGCCGGGCGCACATACGATGGCGTCAGAGGAAATTCTGAATGTGGCGCGCGCGGGCGAAAAGCTTGGCTGCACAGAAGCGTTGTTCTCGCTCGGGGACAAACCGGAGCTGATCTTTCCCGAGATGCGCGAGACCTTGCGCAACCTAGGATACCGCTCAACTCTCCATTATTTGGAAGCGATGTGCGAGCTGGTTCTGCGGGAAACCAAATTGCTTCCGCATCCCAATCCCGGTCTGATGAGCGCCGAATGGATTGCGCGGTTGGCAAGGGTCTCACCGAGCATGGGATTGATGCTTGAAACTACAAACGCTGCTCTTCTTGCACCTGGGGCGGCGCACGACAACGCGCCAGATAAGCTTCCAGCAAAACGGCTGCGCACGATCGAAGAAGCCGGCAAACAGGGAGTGCCATTTACGACCGGCATACTGATCGGCATCGGGGAATCTGCTGAAGATCGCGTGGATGCTCTGATCGCGATTCGCGACTTGCATCAGCGATATGGGCATATTCAGGAACTGATCATTCAGAATTTCCGCGTAAAGCCGGAAATCCCGATGAGCAGTTGGCGAGAGCCGAGTCGCGGCGAAATGCTTCGCACAATCGCTGTGGCGCGCTTGTTGATGCCGAAAATGAATATTCAGGCGCCGCCGAACCTTTCTGATCCGGATTACGAAGAACTACTCGATTCGGGAATCAACGACTGGGGAGGAGTTTCTCCGCTCACGCCGGACTTCATAAATCCGGAACGGCCATGGCCTCATCTTCACGAGCTCGAACGACGCACGAACGCCAAGGGTTTCGCGTTGCGTCAACGGCTGCCTGTCTATCCGGAATTTGTGGGGCGTGTTTCACCGAAGTCGGGGCTGCTCTCGCAAAGGCTCGCCGAAACCGCTGACAAGGAACACTATGCACGGAGGGCCGCGTGATTACTATTCTTACCGGCGGCACGGGAGGTGCAAAGTTTGTTGACGGCCTGCGCCGCGTTGTTCCGCCCGAAGAGCTCACGATCATCGTGAACACCGGCGACGACCACGAGTGGTGGGGATTATATGTCTCGCCTGATGTTGACTCGATCACTTATGTGCTTGCGAACATGCTCAGCAACGAGCGCGGATGGGGAGTTCGCGGGGATACGTTTCACTGCTTGCAGGCGATGAAAGAGCTCGGCGAACCGGCATGGTTCAGCGTCGGCGACCGCGATTTAGCTACCCATCTTCTGCGGACGAAACTGTTAGCAGAAGGTCGAACTCTCTCCGACGCGACTGCACACATCAGCCAAAAATTAGGTGTGCGCTCGCGCATTTTACCGATGAGTGACATGCGGGTGGACACGCATGTCGATACTCCAGCCGGTGACCTGAGCTTCGAAGAATATTTCGTGAAGCGGCGGTATCAGGACCCGGTGAAGGCAGTGCGTTTCGTCGGCGCGGCTGAGGCCGTACCTGCCGATGGAGTGCTCGAGGCAATTACGTCTGCACAGGCTGTCTTTCTCGCGCCCAGCAATCCGGTTACGAGCATTGGGCCGATTCTCGCGGTCCCCGGAATTCGCGAAGCGCTGAAGGCGACTTCCGCGCCGGTAGTTGCGATTAGCCCGATCATTGGCAAAGCCGCAGTTTCTGGTCCGGCCGCGGGGCTGATGGTCGCGCAAGGAATAGAAGTATCCATCTCGGGGGTTGCCGCAGCATATTCGGATTTTCTGGATGTGCTGATCGCCGATCTCGCGGATTCGGCATTGGCAGAATCGCTGGCGAGCAATCGACCTCAGGTGCACTGCACTGACATCCTGATGCGGACAGCGGAAGATAAAGCGAGAATTGCGCGTACTGTCCTGACGCTTGCTCTTCCAGAGATTCTGGCCGAGCCTGCTGCGGAGGCACAGTGATCCTGATCCCGGTTAAGAACCTTTCAGGCGCGAAGCAGCGCCTGGCGGCGGTGCTTGATCAGGCCTCTCGAACTGAGCTCGCGCGCGCAATGCTGATGGATGTTGCGGAGTCTGTGGCAGCATCGGCATGCGATGACGTCGCGCTTGTAACGAGCGATGCATTTGCTCTTGAACTCGCTCGTCAGCACGGGTTTGATGTGATCCGAGATGATTCGAACGTAAGCGAAACCGATGCGATCGAAATGGCGACTCGGCTGTGCGAGTCGCGCGGGATCGATTGCACGCTGGTGATGCCAGGTGACATTCCTTTGATCCAGGCTGCCGAGATTCGAGCCATCTATGAGAGCGCGCCGGATGCGGGATGCGTGCTCGTTCCTGCTCGCGACAAAAGAGGGACAAATGCAGCGTTGCGCAGGCCGTCGTCGCTGTTCCCGCTGCGATTTGGCAATGACAGTTTTATGCCGCATCTTGCCGCGGCGATCACTGCCGACAAATCTTGCGTGGTGCTTTCGCTCCCCGGAGTTGCTTTCGACATCGATATGCCGGAAGATTTGCGGGAGCTGGCGAACGCGGCGGGAGAGACGCGGTCGCAAATTCTGGCGCGCCAATCAGGGTTCGGAGATGCGACGAACCCCGGCAACGTTCTTACGGCGAAATCGTGATGCGGGCCGCCTGCGAGATTCGCATCATCCCCGTTCCGCTTACGGGCGAGGTGAAGACAGGCGACGATCTTGCGGAGAAACTTGCCGATGCGTTGAAGCATCAGAAGCTGAAACTACAGTCCGGCGACATCTTGGTTGTGAAGCATAAAATCGTCTCAAAGTCGGAAGCGCAGATTGTGCAACTTAGAAATGTGAAACCTTCACGCGCTGCGACGGCGTGGGCGCGGCGAAGCGGCGCCGATGCTCGCGTGATCGAGTTGGCGCTTGATCAGAGCAAACGGGTCGTGCGCAAAAAGAAAGGCGTACTCATCACAGAAACGCACCACGGCTTCGTATGCGCGAACAGCGGCGTCGATGTTTCGAATGTTGATGGGGGTAAAAGCGCAGTACTTCTGCCGAAAGATCCGGATGGTTCTGCCCAGCGCTTGCGCTCCCGATTGAAAAAGCTTTGCGGCGTCAGTGTTCCGGTCATCATCTCTGATTCCTTCGGTCGTCCATGGCGCGAAGGTCTGACGGAAGTTGCGATCGGGGTCGCCGGCATGAAGTCATTGACTGACTATCGAGGCAGACGCGATCAGCAAGGATATAAACTTCATGCGAGTGCCGAGGCGGTGGCCGATGAACTCGCTTGCGCCGCGGGCCTGGTCTGCGGCAAGCTTAACCGTACGCCGTTGGCAATTGTGCGCGGCTTCACGTTCCAGCATTCTCGAGGCAGCGCGCGCGAGTTGATCCGGCCGGCAAAGAACGATTTATTCCGCTAACGCTGAGCACGATCAGGAGAAAGAGAGAGAGCGCCCATGCGGACTTGTACGAACATCGAACTCGAAAATTTTCCGCAACTGGATTGGCTTGATGTAGCTGCGCGAATCATGCTCGAATTTCGCGACGCATTAGAGCGAGTGCTCGAGTCGCAGGACGGCGCGGTGCTCACGCGCGATGAATGCCTGCTTCTGGCGAATGCTGAAGGCGACGATCTGCTTGCGTTGCTGATCGCCGCGGACCTTCTTCGGAACGAACTTGCCGGAAGAATCGTTACCTACGTCGTAAATCGAAATATCAACTTCACCAACATCTGTTTCGTAGGCTGCAAGTTCTGCGCGTTCAGCCGCGGCCCCCGCGAAGACGACACGTACTTTCTTTCACCCGAGCAGGTCGCAGACAAAGCCGTGCAGGCCTGGGAATTGGGCGCAACTGAAGTCTGCATTCAAGGCGGATTGCCGCGCGGACTTTCTCCTTTTTATTACCGAGATATTCTTCGGGCGGTGAAAAGCGCTGTTCCGGGAATGCACGTTCATGCATTTTCTCCCATGGAAATCGTGTACGGTGTTGAGCTCACCGGAATGGACCTGCCGGATTATCTCTGCATGTTGCGCGACAACGGACTCGGCACGCTGCCAGGGACCGCGGCGGAAGTTCTTGATGATGAGGTTCGCCACGTACTCTCGCGTAACAAGCTCTCAACAAGGCAGTGGGAGCAGGTGATCCGCGCTGCACACCAGTGCGGTATTCGCACCACGTCAACCTTGATGTATGGTCACGTCGAGACACCCGAGCATTGGGTCAATCAGCTTCTGTTCCTGCGCGGAATTCAGAACGAAACTGGCGGCTTCACAGAATTTGTCCCTCTTGGCTTCGTTCATCAGAACACATTGTTATTTCATCAGGGGCTTGCGCGATCCGGTCCGACGCTGGCGGAGCACTTGAAAATCCACGCCCTTGCGCGTTTTGTGCTGGCCGGGAGCATCAATAACGTTCAAGTTTCGTGGGTGAAGTTGAATCGGGGACTGTCGCAATTGTGCCTGCAAGCGGGTGCGAACGATTACGGCGGCACATTGATGGAAGAAAATATTTCGCGCGAAGCCGGCGCGACTGCCGGTCAGTACACCAGCCCGGAGGAATTTCAGGCCCTGATTCGCGAGATCGGCCGCATCCCTGCCGAGCGAAACACCACCTATTCGCGAATTCGAATTCAGCAGACGTTCGAAAGCTTTCCTGCCGAGCCGCTGCTCGAGCCGGAGTTCGCGTGACGATTGCGATCGTCGGAGGAACGGGGCCGGAAGGCTCCGGATTGGCTTTGCGCTGGGCGCGTGCAGGCGAGAACGTCGTCATCGGATCGCGGGATGCGGGAAGGGCTTCGGTGAAGGCAGCCGAGATCGGTGAGCAACTTTCGCCCGGCGACGCTGGCGTTCCGGCCGGTGCGGAAACATCAGGCGCCGAAAATTCTGAAGCATGCCGCGCGGCCGAGATTGTTGTTCTCACAGTTCCATTCCAGTCTCATGCGGAGACCCTGAAGCAGTTGAAGCCTGTACTCCGCGCAGGGCAGATTCTGGTTGACGCAACGGTTCCTCTCGCCGCCAGTGTTGGCGGGCGTCCGACGCGGACGCTTGGAGTCTGGCAGGGTTCTGCGGCCGAGCAAGCGGCGGAGATTGTGCCGGAAGGAGTCGCGGTAGTTGGCGCATTTCACAATATGGCCGCCGAGCTCTTGCATCGCGAGGGGCCAATCGATTGCGATGTGATCGTCTGCAGCGATAACAAAGAAGCCGGGAAGCGCGTACGCGAACTCGCGCGCAAAATTCCTGGAGTGCGTGCCGTCGACGGCGGCAAACTCGAGAACGCGCGCATTGTTGAGCAGATCACAGCTTTGATTATCGGCCTTAACATCCGGCACAAAGGCGTCGCGGGCATTCGCATTACAGGATTGCCGCCGCAAGCGTACGATAACTGATCATTTTTCTCCGGGCGCCAATTACGACAATTTTGTATGCCGGAACCTGTCATCGAATTCCGCGATGTCTCATATCATCTG
>DASRFP010000042.1:0-27518 GCA_035651475.1 Terriglobales bacterium
CGAGTCGGCGAGCTACGAACTTAACTCTCTCATCCATCACCGAACACTCCTTCCACGGCATCCACTTTCCTCCCCGAAAGGGGAGAAAGTGTAACCTATGTGTCCGGTACGATCTGTTACCTATGTCTCGGGTCGCTCACAAAGGACATAATAAGGATGCGATCGGGGGAAGCCAGTCCGCTTTCAGTCCGCTTGGGCGGGCAGCATGGCTGAGGATCGCTGTTAGCATTTTTCCTCCTGCGGCCATGCGATCCTGGCTGACTGCATGAGTGTAGAACTGAAGTGCTTAGCTTGACGTCGCTGTGGCGAAGGGATGCGAGAGCCGGGACGGCTCAAGAACTCCATCACGTATTTTGAAGTTGGACCATCGTGCTAAGCGAAAACAAAGCGTAGCTTGTAGATAGGCGTCATCGAGTTGAAACTGAGATTTCCTCACCGGTGTACCGCACGATGCGATTGAGGTTCGTCTCAGAAGATTCTCCTTTGCCATGTCCGGATGAAACCCAGGTGATATTGAATTCCATGTTCTTTGGCATTCCGCTGAATTCTCCCTGACGTTTGCCGATGGTCAGAGTTTTATTTGCCTCCGACCAGCGCAAGGGAATGACTGAGTGAGATCCCTTTTCATAGTCGTAAGTGTCACCCTCATCTTGATACAGGTTGAATTCCCCATCCGCCCCGCGATAAATCCGGATCTCGATCGGACCGGCGGGTTTTTGGTCTGTGTACTCAATTTCGGGGCCAAGCGGCAAAATTGAACCAGCGCGTACGTAGAGTGGAATGCGATCGAGAGGAGCGTCGGCGTCAATTTCCCGGCCACCGTTTTCTGTGGCTCCAGTCCAAAAGTCATACCAGGCGGGCGAATCCGGTAAATAGAGAGTGCGTTTGGTTGCTTCGGCCTGAATCACCGGGCTCACGAGGATCGACGGACCAAACATGAACTGGTCGCCGATGTCGCGGGTTTTTGGATCACTGCGCCAATCCATCACGAGGGGGCGTTGGATTGTGTAGTCCTCATTTGTCACGCGCCAGGCAAGCGAATAGATATACGGCATCAGGCGATAGCGTTGGCTCGACTTTATCGAATGCCCAAAGTTCATTGTGTGGCCGATGACCATGAGTGCGGAAAATCGAACAAAACACACCGTACTCAAACCATCGAGCATAAAGCTCCTGATACTTGGGATCTTCGAGCGGATTGTGATGCGGAGGCCAGTAGCCGCCGATGTCTGTTGTCCAATAGGGATAGCCGGAAAGAGCAAAGTTGAGACCTGCAGCCACCTGATGACTCAATCCCCAATATGAACCGTAAACGTCGCCGGACCAGACCGTGGCTCCAACCCGTTGCTGACCGAGAAATGCCGAACGAGTGAGCAGGAAAACTCGCTTGCGATCGGTGGTGTCTTTCCTGTGCTGCTGGATGCCGAGCGTGTGCATGAAGGGAAATATGTTCGTGTACTGCGCGCCATTGCCAATTGCAATTTGTTTGTTTTGCAGGATGGCATCGCCCATGTGCGGCCAATATTCTTCGGGCTCCGCACTATCGAGCCAAAACGCGTCCCAACCCTGAGCGAAAAGCTTGCTGACCAAATTATTCCAATAGAAATCGCGCGCTTTGGGATTTGTGGCGTCATAGACATGCGCGTTGGGCACAAGGAAATTGTTCGCTGCAAGTTCTTTGTAATTTTGCGATTTGGTGTCGAACAGGCCCCATACGGAAATCATTGCGTGAACATGTTCATCGTGTAACTGGTTGAGTTCGCCGGGAACATCGGGGAAATTGGGATTGAAGATAGGCTCGCCTTCCGTCTTCCACCAGTACCAGTCCTGCACAATCGCATCGAGTGGAATATGATCTTTCTTTCCCCTTTTTCCGCCTCGCAGTGCCCTCTGGCATCAAAACAGGAGCCCGTATTTAAACAATGAATCTAAACGTTTCAATAAAATAGTGGCAGAGGGCGTATTTCAGGTTAGCTGTAACGCCATATTGATATCATTGACTTTAACGGTGTTATACACGACAACTAAAGTCGCACCGCCCAGCACTTGCTGCAACGATTTGAGTATTCGCAGATCTGATTCTGCGTTACTATTGTGTGCAGGATGAAAACTGTCCGGAAGCGCCGTTCCTACACAATGCGCGACGTCGCCCGTCTTGCAGGGGTTTCAGTTGCCACCGTCTCGGCCGTAGTAAACGGTAAACAGGTTGTTCGCCCAGCGGTTGTCACCCGAGTGCGAGAGGCAATGCAGGCTCTGAATTATGAGCCCGACCATGTGGCTCGAAGTTTGCGGGTACGCGAGACAACCACGATCGGTATTGTGATTCCTGACTTTTCCAGCGGATTTTTTGTAGACGTGCTTCGGGGCGCGGAAGATGCTGCTCGAAGTGCTGGTTATTCTGTGCTGCTCTGCAATTCAGGTGACGATGGTGAGCAGGAGCGGCGGCACCTAAGGGTTCTTCTGTCCCGAAGAGTTGACGGTATTTTGCTTGCTTCGACCGACTTATATGCTGTTGGTCACAATCACTCTCAGTCTGACACACCAATCGTGCTTTTTGATCGCGTACCGCCAAACTACGGCGGTCATGCGGTGGTAGTCGATAATGTAGAGGCAGCTTATCGCGCGACCCAATACCTAATTGGTCTCGGACACCGGGACGTGGCATTCATTGCAGGTCGACTCGATCTTTCGACGGCCAGCCAACGAGCGGACGGCTTTCGTAAGGCACTAGAGGACGCACATTTACCACTTCGGGGCGAGTACTTCAAGCGAGGTGACTTCCATCCTGAGAGCGGGTATCGGAGCGGAATGGACCTTTTAAAGTTACCGAACCCTCCAACTGCGATCGTGTGCTCGAATGGTCCAATGACGCTTGGGCTCCTACGCGCCGTTCAGGAGTGCGATATCCGTTGTCCAGAGCAAGTCAGCATTATTGGCTTTGATGAACCTGTACCCGAGAGCTACGGTTTCAACATCAGCACTCTGCTGCGCCCGGAGCTTACAGTGGTCGCGCAACCTGGATATGAAGTCGGTCAACGTGCCGCGCAAACGTTGTTGAATCTATTAAAGAAAGGTAAGGGCGAACAAGAGCAGAGTACAGTTGTTACATTAGAAGCTCACTTGCGGATCCGAAAATCAGTTGCTCCGGCTCCAATTTCTGCGAATTAGTTTTCGGCGGCCATCCCTCCCATACAATATGGTTGAGGCAATTGCTTCAGGAAGAACACCGTCGTGTATATAAGTTAATCTGGAACGTCTTCAGGTAAAATCTCAATTTTCCAGTGCAAATTAGGCATACGTTTGTCCACGGGCGGCAACGGCTCGAATTTCTTGTGCGGTTCAGTTTGGTACCAGTAGGCGGTGCTTGAAAAATCATCGCTCCGAGAATTTGCGTGACCGTGCTCAATCCCACCAACTATAGATTTACTGAAGTAGATCGGATCCTGGATGTGAAAACGGTACATCGTGTGAAACCCGGTTGCGTCGGGGTTTCCTTTCCGCGAGTAGCCGATGAAGGGATAATTAAATTCTTCCTGAAATCCCCATGCGTTTCCGAAATAGTCTTCGAGACCGGTGCCGTGAACGGCTGGCGGCCATTTTTCGCCATCCACAAACCACATGTCATCTCCTTCCGCCCAGGCGCCTGTCGCAAATCCCTGCACGTTTAGAACGATCCCAACTACCTGTCCTTTGCCGCTAGCGTCTAGAAAGATGTAATTATTGTCTCCGCTTGGATGAAGTCGATGAGTTTGTTCGGTTGGAATCGCTTTCGTCGGATTTTCCCGTCGCCATGTGGCGTGAAATCGTCCCTGACCAGCAACCGAAGCTGGCGATAGATAGACCTCGTAATCCACTTGATAGTAAAGCTGCTCCACATCCTTGGCGCCGTCGTTCGTAACTGTAACTCGCGCATGAGTTGCGAACGGCATGGGGAAATAACAGTTGAGGGCTCGATCCTGCACCGTCAATGGCAACGAATGCCACGTGTGATAAGTGCCAAATCCGGTGCCGAAGAAGTCTCCCAGCGGTACTTCTACGCTCGGATCGGTTTCACCGTCCCAGTACATGCGAAGTACAAGTTCACGCAGGTGGAACTCGCTCGGAGAATTAATTGTCATCCAGATATGGCGGATGGAGCCTGCGGCATCAGTATCTAGCAGGGTGAATGTCTGTCCTGCTTTGACCGGAACTGAATCGAAATAACCACCTTGGCGATCAAAACTTGAAGCGCGCTTGGTTACTGAATCTCTTAGGACAGAAATATTGCCAAGCGGCCCCTCATCTTGCGCAGCTGCAGTGAAGCATAGGAAGAATAGCAGCGTGGCAATCGGCACTACTTTGATGGTGGAAAACTTTGCGCTGAAGCTAAAGGAAGCGCGGACAATTGCAAAGCATCGTTGTATGAAGGTCATCGGAATCGACTTATCTTAATCTTGTGCCTGTTAGCTGGATATAGTCCTAACAGGTAAAGACAGGGAATTGACTCAGACGAATAAAGTAGCTGCCTGACTCTTAGCAACGGAATGCCTTCAGTTAGTTCAAGAAGGTGAGCTGTTCGAGCATCGGCAGTAACCGCATCAACTTCTTCGTCTGCATGAGAAAAGTTTTTTTTCAGCGTTTGCCGGAGCAAGCAAAAGACGGATCCCTGTTCGAGTGCGGAACGACTCCATCTTGAGGCTATTTTGGCCTGCAGGAAGCAGGTCTCCAAGGCTAGCGGGGTGTTCTCTCCAAGTCGTAATCGTTCAATTTGGGTGATGCGTTCTCCGGGGGGCAAACACAATTGTGCTCCGACAGCCTCATTATGTACCTTCATGAATCCGATAACTCTGGATCGCACAGTCACGCTGCCTTCGCGCATCTGCTCGGAATAACTAGCTAGTCGGTTGGGTTGAATTTGCGGCGATGCCACGACGGTGCCGCTCGGCTTTCGCACAACTAATTGTCTTGTGGCCAACTCCGATAACGCGTGGCGCGCAGTCATCAAACTTACTTCATAACGTTCCGCGAGCTTGCGTTCGGAATCGACCAGGTCGCCGGGCCCGAGGAGGCCGGAGTTAATTTGCCAAAGGATGTCCTCAAGAATTCTTTTGTAGCTGGGGATTCGTCTTTCGGGTTCCCGAGTCGTTTCCTGATGAATGTAGTCGGGAAGGTACACGGACTGCAGCATAGGTGCTTTTCGAGGCCTCGTCTGCGAAGTTAACCGGTAAGTAAGACGCTATCCGCAAACCTGCATGCCAAGCAGCCGGATGTCGCCAAAGGCTGTTCGCCATGCTTCGCGGGCAGAGACATGTGTTGTTTGTTGCTAAAACTGATATCTCAAGGCGAACTGAATATTCCGTTCCCCTTGAGACTGCGTAATGATTCCGAGCAGCGGTCCCACACCGACTCCCGGAGCATTCAATATCGGAGTGTTAGTAAAATTCGTTGCCTCGGCGCGAAATTCCAGCGCTCTGGTCTCGCCAAGCTTGAACGACTTCATCAGCGTTAAATCTGCGGTCGCGAGGCCGGGCCCGCGAATGACTCCTACTCCGCAGCTGCCAAACGTGCCAGGCGCAGGTGTGGCAAACGAATTCGGGTCGAACCACTGATATCCAATGAATTGTCCATTCACAATCGCGGGTTTTTTGCCGAAGACATGGGGTGGCGCAACACAATCGGCTCGTGCCCCCCATGAACCGGTGCCGGAAGCGTCGCCCGCAAAGATCGTGAGTGGGAAACCGGTGTGGAAACTCGGAACCAGACTTATTTGCCATCCGCCTACAACTGCATCTTCCACGGCATTCATGTTATTTCCATACGTGCGGCCGCGACCGAATGGAAGGTCATAGGTGAGAAAGCCAGTAAGTATGTGCTTTGCGTCGTAGAAGCAGGGTCCCCATTCTGCACCGGGATCATAGGTGTTTTGCCAGAATGACGACGCAGGTGCTCCTTGGCCGCCGTCACCGTAGTCGCCGATGCTGTCCGTCATGCATTGCGAAAGCGTGTAGGCCAGTTGACCCTGGAGTCCGTAGCTGAGCCGCTTTTGCAGAGTTACCTGCAGCGCCTCATATTCCTGGCTTCCACTAGAGGTGTAATCAAACGCCGTGCCTGCTTCTGCCACCAGTGACGGGTTGCCGGCAAGGTATGGGGAGGGGGAGGTCGTGCCGTCCGGGTTCAAGACTCGTTGCGTCAAAACTAATGGAACCACCTCATGGGTTGCACGCTGGCCGATGTAAGCGGCCTGCAAGGTGGTGCTATTGCCGAATTGGTGCTCGACCGCGAAGCTCCACTGATAGGAAGAAGCAGGTTGCAGATTGGTCGCCCAGAGATTAATCCTCGCTCCGACGAAAGGATCAGTGGTCCTGATCGGGTTCAAGCCTTGATCGAGGGTAGAGCCGGGAAGACAATCGGAGACGGTGCAGTTGGGCTCGTAGTTTTCGAAATGTGCGGCAAAAAATGGCGGATTAACCGGTAACCGGCCCGCATTCCCGCCGCCCTCATTGTAGGAAGAAATAGTGAAGGAGGACCGAACTACGGTACCGTCGATGGGAGTCCATGCTATTCCGATACGCGGCTGGTAGTTGCCGATTCCGTTGTATTGGTTATAAAGCGCGCGGCTGTTGCCATCTTGTCCGGCGAGCTGCACGACACCGGTGTAGAGTCCATAGTTCGTCTGTCGATTGTCGACTTCGGTAAAAGGAGTAAATACCTGGTAACGCAAGCCATAATTCACGACCAGGTTTCTCGTGACTCGCCAGTCGTCTTGCGCGAAGACTGAAAAGATGTTCGAGCGCTGACCCCACACCGCCTTTGGAGCGCCAACTTGCACGAAGCCGGCTAAACCCAGCATGAAGTCGGCTTCAGGCAATCCGCCCACTAGCCCAGTCGAAGGGTTTGGCCCGGAAGCGTCGTTATAGGAGGGACCGGCAGTGTATTTCCCGTCATATACAAATTGACCTGCAAGACCCTGTGCGCCTGAGACATAAGTGTCTAGTCGTTGACGAAAACCCTGGAACCCAAGATGCAACGTGTGACGGCTGCGGGTCAGCACCGCCGTATCTTCGTACTGGATCATGGTATCGCCGAAAATGTTTCCCACATCGGGGTTGCCAATTGCTCCGGCGAAGCCGTCGCCGCACAGGCATTGCTGCGCGAGAACGCTATCCGTGATGCCAGGAATTCCGAATGTTTGGTTCAGGTTTGTCCCCGCGTTATTAACTGCTCCAACCACGTTGTAAACGTAGTTGAAGCCAATACGAGCTTCGTTTACGAAGGTGGGACTGAAAGAGTGCGTCCAATTCGCAACCGAACTGACAGTAGGCGAATTGTTGTATTGTCCATACAAGAGCGGCAGGCTGTTCACGGAAGGGTTGTCAAGCCTGCTTTTCGAGAATCGGAATGACAGATGGTCGGCATTTCGCGGAGTAAGGTCAAGCTTCAAGTCTCCTTGATCGCCGATTACCTGCGTCGAGACGGTGTTGAACTGATTGTTGGTCAAATTCCCATTAATCGGCAACGGATAATACTTGGAGTTCACGATCGCGTTCGCAGCGGAGCTGAACAGATTCGAGGGGATCTGATTGTTGGCGAAGGGAGCGCGATTACCGCCGGCGTCAACGGAGTAAGGATTGTAAAGCTGAACCGCGAGCGCATTGCTGCCTGCCGGCGGCGCGTTGCAGACTCCACCCGTGAATCCCGTCTGACATAGCTGCGAGAAGTCGCCCGTCCGCTCGGCAGCGGTCATTACTGTAACCGCTGATGTCGATGCTGGCGTATCGAAACGCTCACCTTGATAATCCACGAAGAAAAACAATTTGTTACGAATGATTGGTCCGCCGAATGTTGCGCCGAATTCGTTCCAGCGGAGTTTCGCCTTGGGTGTACTCGTAAGATTATTCTGCCAACTGTTGGCATTGAGAGCATCGTTACGCAGGAATTCATAAGCGCTGCCATGAAACTTATTAGTACCCGACTTTGTCGTCACACTAATAATGCCGCCCATGAAGTTGCCAAACTCGGCAGGGGCATTTTGCGTCATGACGTTGAACTCCTGAACGGCGTCAATCGCGGGAGTATATCCGACAAGGTTGTCCGACATTTGGTTGTTGTCCAAACCGTCGAGCAGGAAGTTGTTCTGCTGTTCGCGATTTCCGTTGATGTCTGGCCGGCCGCTGCTGAAATTCGCCGTCGTCAATCCATTTTTGAAAGTCGATGGATCGGTATGGACGCTGCCGGCTGTTAGCAAAGTTAGCTGAATGTAATTTCGGCTAATGAGTGGAAGCGCTTCCGCTTCGTGAGAGTCGATCACGGTCCCAAGCTCTGTGGTTTCGGTCTGGAGCAGCGGTGGCGCTTCCGTCACCTGCACAGTCTCTGATATTGCTCCGGGTTTCAAACCGAAGTCGACCCGTGCCGTTTGATTGAGAACTAACACGATATCCGAGCGCTGGGCTGACTGGAACCCCTGGCACTCGACTTTGATGTCATATCTTCCTACCGGCAGACGCGGAAGGTTATATACGCCTTGTTCATTCGTTGATGCCGGCCATACGGTGCCACGATCAAGGTCAGTCGCGGTGATTTTTGCCGCAGAAACGGCGGCTCCGGTTGTGTCGGTCACAACCCCATTGATTGCGGCGCTGGCCTCTTGGGCTGCTGCTCGGGGCACAACGTCCTGAAAAAGACAGAAGGCGAGGAAGAATACACTCGCGCTTAACAGACTGGCGCCGCACAACGCGCTTCTATTCATTGTGAAGTCTCCTGTGATCGTGGCAAGTGTCCCAAATCGTTTACAGTGGGATTGACAGCCTAGCTTTTGGCCATCTTCAACTTGCCTCGGCTACTTATCTAAACGATTAGATTAAGTAGAGACAATGCTATATAGCAATCCAGTGCAGGGTGTCAAGACAAAAACTGATAACAATATATCTTATTTAATATCATAGGCTTACTCGGAAGGTGGGCCTCGGACCAGCGAGCCCTGCGTTTGGCAGTTGGAGCTCGGACACAGAATACGCCTTTAGAAACGATACGTTTATTTGGATATAGGCCAATTGGGTAGCCCCAGCGCTTGCGCAGAGGGAAGTGTGTGGTCTGCTTCCCATCGTGACTGGACTTCAGTGAACGTTTCACTTCGTTTGCTCCATAGCTGTGCGGCTACGTCATAGCGATTTAATATGTTCTCCAGCCAATATGGCCGATTCTCTTCCAGCCATACGTCTCGATATTCTTCCCGTAGATAGTTGTAACCTTGCTGCAGATCATCGCAGTGCCCGTCCGTACTGGTGATCAGTTCGAGTTCGCGGCCGATTTTGTCCCACTGTTTTTGATCCGCGGTTTGGGAAAGCGCACTCTGATATTCGTTGAGAATAGCAAGGGCGGATTGAAACTTGAAAGCGATGAAGTCCAAACGTCGAGCTCCCAAGTCCATTGCATCGATCGCTTCGGAGTTTTGGATGCTCGGGTCTTTTCGCACTTCTGCAATCAGTGTGAGCGCTCGCTCCGCGTGCATTCGTAAATCGTGTGCATAGGGCATTAATTTTTTCCCGGCAATCATCCCAGCGTCGCTCCAGGGATCTACCCAGAACAGCCCATCGGTCTCATCCCCAACGCCTGATTTAGTTAGGACCTCGTGCGCTGCGATCAATTCGCGCTCAACATCGTTGATGCGCCCGCTCGAATCATGGTGGAAACTGGGCCCGTAATCGTTCTGATATTGGGAAATGTCGCTCTGACCAGATTGCCACGCGGCTGCCGCGGCGAACAGCACGCCATACCAATTTTCCAAAAACAATCCTTCACCGTCGTCATACCACGACGTCATGAGCATACCCGTGCTGCCGAGTGCTTGTCCGTCGCGCACGAATCCTTGCACATTCAGCAGAGTCATCCCATTATCTGGATAAACCTGAAACCAGTTATTTGCTCCAGGCGAAACCCAGGTTTCCATGCCGGCTTGCTTGTAAGGTTGTAGCCATGGCATGAAACCACCTGGCTCGGGGCTGTAATGCCAGGCTACTGCGATCATGTCTTTGGGTAAGGTTTTCACCAGGTCCGGTTCATTCATTGCCATATCGCCCCAGAACAGCAGACGCTTATGCAGTGGCTCCAGCGCGGAATGGATCTGTTTGAGGAAGTCCACATATACTGCCCCGCGTCCTCTCTGTTGAACCTCGCTTGCAGTTTGACCTGCGCCAAGATCGAAGGTCTCATCCGCGCCGATGTGCACCAGGTCCGACGGAAAAACTTGTGCGAGTTCCTGAAACCATTGACGAATCATCGCCAGAGATCCGGGCTGAGCGGGAGCCAGGACCATTCCGAGCGGCGTTTCCGACAATTGCTGATATTCCTCAAGTGACAATAGATGGTGAAGATGTCCGAACGCTTCCTGCTGGGGAAGAATGGTGACGTGATACTGCGCCGCGTAGCGGACCAACTCCGCCGCCTGTTGCTGAGTTATGACTCCTCCAGGAAGTCCGGCAAGTGGTGTGCTGTTATAGCTGAAGGCGTGTTCGAAATAGGGCGAATAAATATTGATCTTGTAGGCCGCGAGAGTCTGAATCTGACGCTTTTGAAATTCCAATGTCGGCACCGGACCGCGCGAGAGGTCATCGTCAACTGCTCGATAGCGCATAGCCGGCCAATCGCGAATCTGTGCCGTATGTAGACTTGCCGTTTTGCCATTTCCCTCGATCAGTTGCTTCAAGGTTTGTACGCCATAGAAAATCCCCGCACCACTCGCGGCGATAACATCAACCATGTGTCGATGATTGGTTATCGCATACCCTTCGTCGTGCATTGCCGGCGTAAACGAGATTCCGTGTTGGGAAAGAATCCTCTTCGCCTGAGGCTGATCGGCGCGGATTAATTTCACTATGACACTGGCTTTGGCGGGGGAGGCAGCCGCAATTCCGCGGTTCCGTAGTTCTTGTGCGAGATCGTGTGCGGCGAACCTGTCATCTGCAAAGTTATTGGTGTTCACAACGGCCAGACCACTCGCGAGCGACAATTGATCCCCGGCAAAAACTTCTCGCGGTCGAGGAATCAAGTGCAAATTGTCGGACGCGCTGCTGCAGACAGGGGCAAGAATTAGGGCAAAAACACCGGCCAGATGAACTAGTTGCCGATTGATTGCTGCCTTGCTGGAAAAATCCTGATGCATCATTCTTTTTGTAGGTTCCTGTAGACAGTTTTGAAACGATTCGTATAATGACATGGCGACGCGAAAGACATAAAGAGAAAATTGCGGATATTGCGGAGTTTTTTGGCGGCAATGACCCCTGTGAACCCCCGGAGTGAAGGTAGTGAATCGTTTCGAATTAGATCGGGCACGCCCGTTCTGGCTTTTGCCCTGGTAACCATGTCATTTGCTGCATTCGCCCAAGATACTAACTTTCCGCCCGAAGGGGCATTCATCCCGACGCCTTCCTGTCACCTCCAGAACAATACAGACACGCCACTCCGGGCCTGCTCGCAGGCCGAAATTGCAGCGTGGCGAAAGGACGTGGAGCACTGGCGTAAAGAGCATTTACTTCGCATCGGCTATAACGGCGATCAGTATGAGCGACCCGAACTGCGTTGGACGCAGAGCAACTATATTCAAGTTCAAATGATGGTAGAAGACCGCTTTTTCTATGATCCAGCCAAGGGCAAGTACACGGTGGATCGCTATCTCGATGATCTCGAGAAGCGTTATGGAGGAATCGATTCCGTTCTGATCTGGCACGTCTATCCGAATATTGGCGTGGATAACCGCAATCAGTACGACATGCTTCGTGCTATGCCGGGCGGGTTGCAGGCGCTGAAGGAGGTAGTCGCAGATTTCCATCGGCGCGGGGTGCGCGTCCTCTTCCCGGAAATTATCTGGGACCAGGGCACCCGCGACGAAGGTAAGGCCGATTGGCAAGCCGTGGCGGACCTGATGAGCGAAATCGGCGCAGATGGAATAAACGGCGACACTCTTTTCGGTGTGCCGCGGGTGTTCCGAACAGCGTCTGATCAAGTCGGCCATCCACTGGCTCTCGAACCCGAAGGCCCTCCCGCAGATGAAGCTTTGGCCTGGAACAATTTAACCTGGAGCGACTTGAACACGTCGTTCTCTCCTGCGGTCAACCGAACGAAGTGGCTCGAGCCGCGTCATATGGCGCACATTTCCGATCGCTGGAACCGGGACAAAACCGATGACCTTCAGGTTGCGTGGTTCAACGGTATCGGTTATCTGAGCTGGGAAAACATTTGGAGCATTTGGAACGGAATTACGCCACGCGATGGGGAGGCGATCCGTCGTGTCGCGACCATGGAACGTACGCTCTCGCAATTTCTGGTGAGCGACAGTTGGGAGCCGTTGGTTCCCACTCTTCGTTTTGGAGTCTTCGCTAGCCGTTGGCAACGTGACGACGAAACGCTATGGACCGTCGTTAATCGCAATGAGTACGACGTACAAGAACGGCAGTTAGCTATTCCACACGAAGGCCCGATGCGCTATTTCGACTTGTACCACGGAGTCGAGTTAGAGCCGCAACGCGAAGGCTCAAATGACGTTCTGGCCTTTAACTTGGAAGCGCACGGTTTCGGTGCGGTACTGGCAACTCCGCGAGAGCCGGATAGAAACATTCAAGCGCTGATGATCAAAATGGAGCAATTATCAGCGCGTGCCCTGAGTAGCTATTCAAAGACTTGGGAACCTCTGCCGCAGCACATGGTCGAAATTGAAAAGACGACATCTTCTTCGGACAATTCACGGGACCGGATAAAAATTCCCGCGGCTGATTATCTGTTCCGAGTTCACGGAATTGAAATCGAGGGTGATGACAACGCGGGAGTCGATGTGCAATATCCGTGGGAATCGACAGCCCAAAGATTTCATGAGCATAAACTTCACATACAGCCGTTCCAAATCGACAAATATCCGGTGACAAATCGAGAGTTTCGCCAGTTTCTGGAAGCAGCGAAATACGATCCGCAAGATAAAGGCAATTTCTTAAAAGATTGGACGAATGGCGATTTTCCCGCGACCTGGGAGAAAAAACCTGTCACATGGGTTTCGCTAGAGGATGCCCGTGCTTACTGTGGGTGGGCGGGTGCTCGCTTGCCGCATGAGTGGGAGTGGCAGTACGCCGCACAGGGAAACGACGAGAGAGTCTACCCGTGGGGAAATTCCTGGAACGCTTCAGTAGTTCCCCAGCCGGATACAGGCCGCACGCTGCGCGGGCCCGACGATGTCGGAGCCCACCCGCAAGGCGCCAGCCCATTCGGCGTTATGGACATGGTTGGCGATGTCTGGCAATGGACCGACGAGTTCGAAGATGAGCACACGCGAACCGCGATTCTACGGGGGGGCTCTTACTATCAACCGCAAGGTTCAATGTGGTACTTCCCGCAGGCATATCGAGCAGATGAGCACGGGAAGTTGTTGCTGATGGCTCCCAGCAAAGACCGCGCTGGCACGATTGGTTTCCGCTGTGTCGCGAATGTGAACTGAGATGAGCTGGCAAAAACCACCCAAATCATCATCCACCTCTTGCGTGGCCAGGGACGCTCTGCTTGTGCTTTCGTGTCTCGTTTTCTTTTCGGCATCCGCTCTCAGTTGGTCTCCATATTCCTGGGCAACTTACTACGCCAAAAAACGCAGCCACCCAATCACGATCGATGGCGATCTGGCCGACTGGAAAGATGTGCACGGATTCAGCATGGGTCAGGAGAAATTCTTTTTCGTCGGCCAGGGAATGTCGTCCAGAGAATGGAAAGGGCCGCAAGACCTTTCAGCCACATTTAAGGTGCAGTGGGACGAACAGTTCGTTTACATAGCTGTTGAAGTGATCGACGATGTAGTCGTCGAACCGCATGGATCGCTTGCCCCCGGCACTGACACCGGTTCCTGGGACGACGATAGTGTCGAGATCATGCTGGATAATGACGGTTGCGAGAAGTCGCGCTACTACATTGGCGATCCACTGCATCACGAATTTCACTTCGTCTACAGCGCAACCCGTCCCCTCGTCTTCGATAATTTCTGGAAAAGCTCCCCTGGCGCTCCACAACCGATGTTTCGTCTGCCTAATGGCTCAGAAGAGCCTCTCGCTTATTCCGGCGAGACGATGGCGAAAAATGAAGTGACCAACCTATTTTCCGCTCCACCGTACAACGGAAGCTATGCCTTTAAGCGGACGGCTCGCGGTTACAACCTGGAGATACGCATGGCTCTGCCCGGAGCAAAAATGGTGCCCATCAACGAGGGCGGACATGTGATTGGCTTTGACGTGGCTATTAACGACAACGATCGTGGTTACGGGGCTTCAAAACAACAATTGCACTGGTCTGGCATGAACGAAATGTTCTGGCGCGACTCTCGTTTCTTTGGACAACTGATTCTCCTCAATAACTAAATACGCGTAACTGAGACAAGCGACAGCGCTCAAACCGAATCCGATATGAAAAGACGCTCTTTCATTCAGGCGATTGCCTCCACTTTTCCTGCACAAGCACTGTCGCGCACGATCTCTGCACCGGATTTCTCTGCCATCAATGTTCCGAATGGGAACTATCAACCCGGTCGAATTGTGAATGAGTACACCGCCCTGCTTCCTGGCGAGAAGGAGTTGCTCGAAGAAAAGATAGAAGTTCGCGGTATCAACGCTGAGTTGCAGACGGTCGATGTTTCTCTACCCGAAAAACGCACGCTAACGGCTAGCCAAACGGTGCATGGATGGAAGTTGCTTGCGATCTTACCTTGGCACAACGGTACAGCAACGGCAGTTTTTGAGAAGCACGTTACACATCGTGGCGCACTCGCTTTCATTTCGGCCGATCGTGAACTCGCGAGAATTCCGAAATATGTAGGTCATTTAAGAAAAATCCGGCCGAGGCAGACGAACACCCTTCACGGGCTCAAATTTGAACGTCCCGCGAAATTTATTCCCGGCCCCGACACGCTTGGCGAATACATTCTGCAATCGTCTGAAGACCCTTGTTACGAAAATGTTGCCGCCCTAGGTCCGGAGTACACCGGCTGGACGCTGGTTTCCGATGACGGCGTTGGCGGAATGAGATCTTTATGGCTTGAGCCCGATGGGAAGACTCGGCAGTTTGGAGCCGACCCCGAGAATCTGTGGGCGCCAGATGTGAATGGGCGTCTGTTCGATCCCTCACGCCTTCTGGCTCTTCCTTATCTCTACGCTTACGTCCCCGGCTACAGCAAGCGCACTATGCTTGGCGGCTATTTGCCGGCAGCTGACATAGGCGTTTGGAATCCGCAAACGGGACTTGGGTACGAAGTCATGATGGTTCTGTCTGGAGCGGGCGAGAGAAAACCGATTGCCCGAGTTCGCGCGATTCTGCCTGCCGATCAAAGCGGAGCTTTTCGGGAATTTCCTGACGTTACCGCGCCCAGCATCGCTGACGGCGAGATGGATCGATACTGGAATGGAACCGCTGCCGAATTTTATGACTCTCTGCTCGGGCTTTGGCAACGATGGAATGATTTCTTCGACCGGGGCACACAAGTCGAGATTCCCGATGAGTGGCTCTCAAACGCCGCCAAGGGGGGAATTGTACTTAGCCGCTGTAGTTATCGTGGCCTTGAGCCCAGTTATCAAATTGGAGAAGGCGGATATACAAAGATCCCCGAGCGCAGCCATGCGCTTTTTCCTGTTGCGCACTATGAATTTGTGTGGGCACAACAATTGTGGAATCTTGCCGCACAGGTCGAACCACATTTCCAGCATTACCTGTCTCAGTACATTCTTCCAGATGGCAACTTTCTGTATTGCACGCAGGACCAAGTCGAGGCGCCGCTCAATACGGGCGTGTTCCTCCAGAATTCGGCACGTGCATACGACTACACCGGCGATACCGCAGCCTTGCGTGAACGATTACCCGTTCTGCGAAGAATGATCGGCTTCGTGATGAAGCGTTACGAATACGCCAAGGCAAGGTTTCCGGGAAATGACCCGCGGCACGGGTTAATTTGGGGCTCTCCTGAAGCGGATAACGGTAGCACTTCGGATGATACGCCCGATTCCCACTCTTATTACTATCAAAACGCCGCCTGGATTTGGCGCGGACTTAAGGAGCATGGTCGCTGTTTGCAACGTGCTGGGAAGGATGAGGCTGATCCGGCGCTTGCGGCAGAAGGTCAGCAAATTTCAGAGCTGGCCCAGCAGGTGCGCACTGATATCGAACGATCCCTGCAACTCACTCTCGAATCTCGTAATGCTGAAATGAAGGGTGCGGGTATTACGCCGTTCGCAGCATTCGACGTGAGTCGTAAGCTTTCCCAGCTATCGAGCTACGAGAATCACCGCTACATGATGGATTGGTGGACGGCGGACTGGGGTAATTCGGAATTAGATGAAGGGCACTTACGTCATCGTGCATTGGCTGGGTTGGAAATCTTGGGAATGAATGTTGCGCGTGACAAAATCTACGGTGCGGACAGTGGTTCATTGCTCACGGCAAATTTCATGGAGCACGGGACGCTGGCGGCTCGCATTCGTAGCAGCGATTACCGGCCATTTCTGCTGACGCTCTACTCGAACCTTTGTTATGCAATGGACTCGGGCAATAGTTTTGCACCCGAAGATGCATTATTGCCCGGCGGTTTCGCCGGAGAAGGCGTCGCTTGGAATTGGTCTCCGGTTGTGAACAGTGTGTTGCAGCCGACTATGGGTCTGCGTTGGTTGCTGTGCTGGGAAGAGAGCGACCGCGACATTATTCATTTACAAAAAGCAGCGCCTAAACACTGGTTTCAAGGTGGCAACCGAATCGTCGTCAAGAATTGCCCTACGCGGTTCGGAGCGATCAGTTGGTCAACGGAATCCCAAGTGATACGGGGCACAAACACGTGGAACATCACTCTTCAGTTATCTACTTCGGCCACATTTCAGGCCGACATTGTGGTTCACATCCACGCGGCCGACGATCAGCTGCTTAGAACTACGAACCTGGGACGAATTGAGAAAAACTCAGTTGTGATTCCCGCAACTAGTCTTGTCGGGAAAAGCAAAATCCACTTGCAGGGAACGTCCTGAAGTTCAGAAGCGATCGAGGATGGCCTCGTTTAAGTTTGTGGGACCAGTCATTAGCGACCCCGAGGTGAAGACCGTAATTTCTCGTGCACCTCGCCATGGTTTCGACGCCCAAAAGGTCGTGACCCGCACATCGATCCTGGGAGGACTACAAATACGACTTGGAAAGGTCGGGGGCATGAACTCGCAGATTCGTTCGGAATTCCTGCGTATCACAAGTGATCTCAAACGAATCGTGCTCGAGACTCTCGCCTTATGAATGCTCAATCTCGCCGCCCGTTGGTTTTGCCCCAATCAGAGGCAATGCCCCCGGGGAGTGCGAGCTTGACGTACCCGCAATGGGACCCGCAATGATTTCTTCTTTCACGTCTCGTCAGGTACTTAGCGGCAACCCCGTGACCTGTTAAGTAGTTGAAGGTATTGAATAAGGGGAATCTGAAAAAGCTGGCGTTTACCTAATGCGGCCGCTCCTGGAACGTGTGGTTAGAAACGGGAGCATCGGGTATTTGGACGCTGCCGCGACCGGGCAGAAGCCTACAATTCTCCATGCGTTCAGAATCACGCGTTATGCCACTGCTTTTCAACATTACGACTCCTCAGTCGATCCCGACTGAGTTACTGAACCTCTATCCAATTTCAATCTAGTTAACCAGGCCCGTGGCGGAACTGGCATACGCAGCTGCCTCAAGAGCAGCCTTTCTGTGAATTCAAATCCCACCGGGCCTACCAGAATTCTGTCGTTCTTTGACAATTCAACGGAGAGTGGGCCGGACGGTAAGGCACTTGTCTGCTAAACAAGGGTTCTCGCAAGAGGCTAGCGGGTTCGACTCCCGCACTCTCCGCCATTGCGGAAGGTACTGCTGAATGGTCGGCAACTGGTCCTGAAAACCAGAGCGTCGTGATGAGCGACGGGCGTTCGATTCGTCTACCTTCCGCCAAGTTTGCACAGGGTGCGTGAGCCCGGCCGAAACGGACCGGCTGTAACCCGCTCCCCAAGTGGGACGCGGAGGTTCAAATCCTCCCCTGTGCACCATGTGCCAGCGTGCGCGAATTGGAATAGCGGCCTGTCTTAGAAACAGGTGTTTGAGAGTTCGAATCTCTCCGCTGGCACCAAATTCTCTCGGAAGAAGGAGCCCGAGTGGCGGCGATATGGCCTAGAGTTCTAGTGCCTCATTGAACATTTGTTGCACTACACCATTCGCCGCTCCATGCAACGGATGTTTCTGCTGGAGCAAAAGGATTTTGTCCTTAAATTCGCCCGCAAGACCCGGACGAACTCTTTTCATGGCAAGGAGCGTTCTTGCGAACAAAAGCCTGGTCCCAACATTCTCTGGGCATGCGACGCACAACTGTAGGTTGCCGTCGATGATTTCTCGCTCGCCATTCAAAAAAGAAGGACCGACACCGTCCATGCCCGCACATCGCACAGCAAGCAACTGTTCTAATCTCAAGAGGTACGCTGCGAAATTGACTCCGGTGGGCACTCGATAGAGAACAGGAGATACCCGACTCTCTAGTTGCGCGGGACCGGCGATCAACAAGAGTAGGCGCTGTGCAAGGTCGAGTACAGCATGTTCAGGATTGGCGGGCTGGAAGGAAGCGCTTAGGTGCCCGAGACTCTCCCGGTTGCTCGACCGGACCATTCGCAATTCAATAGTCCAGGGTTCGGTGTCAGCCTTCAGATGAATAACAATAACGAAATCGCTCTTCATCGGCGCTTGCAAGGAATAGGCAGCGGCATCCTCATCTCGCCAAGGTGCTCCGCTTAGAACAAACCCAGAGGATTTTCCCGTCACCCACGGTGCCAAGGTTTGAACTCTAGCAGTGGTCTTGAACCATATCTGTTCCGCCAGGAACAGTGGCAATGCTCGACTCATGCGGCCAGGAGCATCGGCGATCTGTAGTTGCACATGCTCCGATTTTTTCGGCACTTCTGCGCTGAACCCCTAAAAAGCTAATAGCAGGCGCATCTTGGCCTTTGACTGGGAAGAGAGCGGCATCAGGCGCGGAGGGCTTAAGCCATACTGGACCATCAATCGTTGCAATCGCCACATTGAGACGCGGTTGGTCGGGAACCATGGTGTGCTCAATTCGGGCTTTTGCGATTTCAGTGTCCCAAAAACTTAAGGTCTGCTTATAGTCGGGTCGTTTGAGTGCATAGAGCTGGTCGAGAATCTTCCGCGCGGGTTCAATCTCGCCTAAGTCCAAATGAGCCTTGATCAGATTGTTGCCAACTTGAAGACCGTGCCGATCGGGAACGAATCGCGATTCTGTGAGCTCAAGCAGTTCTCTCAGGTATCCGTGTTTGCCGAGGTCTCCGCTTATCTGCATCAGGAGATCTGCGGGTATAGGGTCCTCAATACGAGAAAGGCTTTCGCGATAGTAGCCGAGAGCTTTGGCAAAATCGTGGGCGTCGAGGGCGGCACGCGCAAGCCATAGTTGTGCCCGCCAACTACCGGTAATGGCAGCCACACGGCGCAGCGCATCTTGCCCAGCGACATCTCCAGATCGCTCTCGATGGATCGCTGCGTACCAGCCGAGTCCATTCTCTTGGTTTGGATCAATTTCGAGTCCGTGCCACAGCGTTTCCTCTGCCTTCTGAGCCTCGTTGCGAGCGGAATAGATTTTGGCGAGATTCGTCAGGAGATATCCTTCCTCACCATGTTGTTTTATGTAAGAGCGGAGAATGCTTTCAGCCTCGTCGAGGCGATTGTTTTTCATCAAAACAATGCCATAAATGCAGGCCCCGCGCGCCGGAGTCAGATCGATGCGATAGAGGTGTTCAGCAGCATCTATTATGTCCGCGTGAAATCCATCGTTCAGTGAACCGACAATGATGCCATAAAGCTGATCGGGGTTATTCCAGTTCGATTTGAGAGTCCCAGGCAACACGCTTTTACGCCACTGCTCTTTAGTAATAAAAAGCTCCCGGCCAAATTCATCGAACACCGGAATGAGGTTCGGGTCAGTGCGTGGGTCGGGTTTTGCAGAAGAAACAGGCCCCGATGAATGGGCCATCGCTTGTGAGGCATCGGCAGGTTTTTTCTTGCTGAACAGTCCCATTCTTCTCTCGATCAAAAAGATGCTTCACAATAGCACGAGCGCTTTTGATCTGATCCGGTCGTTTTGTGGTGGGCGAGACTAGAGCCTCGGATCGACAGGTTCGCTTTCCAGGGCAAGAACTCCAAACACGCACTCGTGAACGCGGCGAAGCGGTTCCTTGTGAACGAAACGCTCCAACGCTTCTATTCCGAGCGCGAATTCGCGAAGAGCCAGCGATCGTTTCGCACCCAAGCCTCGGCTCTTCAGCCGGCTTAAATTCTGCGATAGCGTGTATTCGGGGCCATAGATGATTCGCAGATACTCACGCCCTCTGACTTTTACGGCTGGTTGAGCCAAACCCTTCCCACCTTTTGCGATGAAGTCGAGAGGCTTCACCACGATGCCCTCGCCACCACGCGCCGTGAGTTCCTCCCACCACTGAATGCCTTTGGCTTGGTCGTCAGCGTTAGTCAAATCGACGACCTGGAACGGCGTTGCTAACAATAGCTCGGGGTCCGCTTTGCAGATTCCGGCGAGTGTTTCCATGTGCCAGATGTGGTCTTTCGAGGTGTGCACTGCACCCTCACTGGCGAGAATATGAAAAGGTGCGAGCTTAAGATCTGCGAGCGAGTTTACCGTCCAGCAGTATTGCCGGTAGGCATCGACGTATCGCTCAGCCGCTTCACCACGCTGCTTGTAGCTTTCTAGAAGCGAAGCCGCTTCCGGAATTTGTTGTGCCTGGTTCAACGCCCCGATCGCAGCTGGCAATGCCGCTCGCGCCGCCGCGCCGGTCGTCGCGTACTGCTGTCGCAACAACTCTTGCGCTTTGGCGGACCATGGCATGAGTTCGCAATCGAGGCAAACCCAGTCGGTTTTGAGAGACTCCCAAATTCCGGCTCGTTCGATGGCGCTACGCACGCGCTCGAGAAATTGGCACTCCAGCGAAGGATCATTGAAGAACCGGCGTCCCGTTCGCGTGTAACAAACACCAATTTCTGGCTCAAGGATTCCGAAGCGCTTTCGTGCCGTGTCCGTATCGCGACAGATCACAACTACAGCCCTCGATCCCATGTGCTTTTGCTCGCAGACGACTTTATGCACTCCTTCGTGGAAGTAGTAAGCAAATGCTTCTTCGGGATGCTCCAGCAGATCGTCGCGCTTGCTCGTCGCACACGGGGACATCGTCGGTGGAAGATAAATCAACCACTTCGGATTTGCCGCGAAACGACTCATCACCTCAAGAGCTGTCGTGGCATTCTCTTCGCGAATGGTGATGTTCCGGTGAAGCCGGGTGTGAATCAGTCGCTTACCTAGAACGTCTTCGATATCGAGCAAATCGTCTTGTTGCTGCTGCGCACTGAGGACCGGTGCGGCCTCTGTCGGTGCCAGGAATGGCTTTGCAGATTCGTAATACGTCCTCAGCGCCGGAATAGAAATCAACTCGCGCTCTGGGTACCGGAGGGCGGTCAATTTGCCGCCGAAGACGCATCCTGTGTCGATGTTGATTGTTCGGTTGAGCCATTCCGGTTCTGCAACGGGCGTGTGACCGTACACGACCATTGCTTTGCCGCGGTATTCCGCTGCCCAGTTGTAGCGCACGGGTAGTCCATATTCGTCCGTCTCTCCCGTGGTTTCACCATACAGCGCAAAGTCGCGCACTTTGCCTGAACCGCGTCCCTGCATCTCCTCTTTCATTCCGGCATGGGCGACAACGAGCTTTCCATCATCGAAGACATAATGACTTACAAGATCGTCCAGGAACGTGACGACCTGTTTCTTAAACTCCGGACTCTCTCCGTCGAGTTGCGCGATCGAGTCTGCAAGTCCGTGCGTCAGCTGCACGTCGCGCCCTTTCAGCTTCCGCATCAGCTTCATGTCATGGTTGCCGGGAACACAAAATGCTGTTCCTTCATCAACCATTCTCATGACGAGCCGCAACACTTCTGGAATCCTCGGTCCGCGGTCTACAAGATCACCAACAAAGACAGTCCTTCGACCATCAGGTGGAATTGCCCTGGGGCCTTCAGGATTGTCTTGGAGTTGATAGCCGAGGCTTGCCAGAAGAGTGGTGAGCTCCTCATAGCACCCGTGAACATCCCCGATGATGTCGAAGGGGCCATGCTCGTGCTTCAGGTTGTTCCAGAGCGGCTGCCGCGTAATCTCGACAGCGGAAACTTCCTCCGAGGAGGACAGAACGAAGACGTGACGGAACCCTTCCCGCCCTAATCCTCGAATTGAACGGCGAAGTTGCTGAGATTGGTTTCGCACAACATGTGGACCGAATTGCCGGTCGGGACGGTTCTGGTTGCGCTCGTGACAGATCTTTTCCGGGATATTCAGCACAATTGCGACAGGCAGAACGTGAAACTCGCGGGCCAACTCGACCAGCGGTTTGCGTGATTCCCGCTGCACGTTGGTCGCGTCGACTACGGCAAGTCGACCACTAGCGAGCCTCTTCCGCGCAATGTAATGCAGCACGTCGAATGCATCGTTTGTTGCTGCCTGAGCATTCTCGTCATCCGATACAAGTCCGCGACAGAAATCGGAAGAGAGGACTTCTGTAGGCTTGAAGTGAGCGCGAGCGAAGCTCGACTTCCCGCACCCGGAGGGTCCAATCAGCACTACCAGCGAAAGTTCGGGGATAGTGATCTTCACGAGTGCTGCCTCCGGGCTGCATGGTCGTAGGTAGTGCGGCGAAGCCGGACCAGAAGGTCGGACAGCGCCGCCCTTGCGCTCGGGGCCTCAGGCAGATGAGATCGCTCCGACGCAGCTTCCAATTCACATCGCAGCCGCTCATACTCGCCACGGTGTGCGTCAACATCGGCATCCGCCAAAGTTGACTGTTCTTTGCCAGAGCTCTTGCGAGCGATTAACTCCGAGATGCCGGTCAAGCGATATTCCTCATTGAGACGGACGAGATTCGCTTGCACTTCCCCCGTCTGCACCAAATGGATACCGGTAAGCAGCACACGATAGGTGTACAGCAGAGGCTTGATCCGTCGGGGTTGCTCTTTCTCAAACAGTTCCCATTGGGTGGCCGCAAATCCTAAATAATGATGAGAATGGTAGCGAGTGATGCAGCCCTTCGCGATTTCCTTCAATTCCTGGTGCTCCGGCGAAGTGTGGACAACCAGAGGCGAGTACAGTTGTTCCAGCACGTAACCGTTGCGCTTGAGAAGTAGGCCGAAGAATTTGCGGGCGTCGTGCGTCACCAGATCGAGCTCGACTCCACCCTCTTTTTGTTCCCGCTCAATTGTTTCCTGAGGATCAAACAGCCCGAGTACCTCGTCTGCGGGCAAAAGATGGACGCCACGCAGATCCCAATCAGAATCTGGCGAAGCGAAGCCGTAAAGGTGCGCACCACTGACGGTTGCAAATATCAGTGGATACGGATGATCGGATACGGCTTGGCTTACCTGAACCGGGACTGACAACGTCATCGCACCATGCTCCTTCTGGCCCGCACCAAGAACTCGTTAATTCGCTGATAGTCAGGAGTCGCGGGTAACTTGGTCGTCTCGTACGCCTGGTTGAAACACTTGTGCAGTTCCAGCCGCCAAGCATTGACTTCGTCCCACGCAATACCGCCACGACGGATGGCCAGCAGTTTGTCTCGGTGCTCTTCGACCGAAAGCGGTACGAACCCTTCTCGCAGAACGGTAATACCCGAAAGGAGAAGGCGAATCAGATGCATTGCATGTTTCCACTTGATTTCGCCTGCTGCGCGCCAGTCCTGTTCCAGCTTCTTGAACTGCGAGAGGACGTATCCGTTGTAGGTCTGATACACCAGGCGCGAGAGAAAAGCCTCGCGCATGTTGAGAAGCTCACTTGCCAGCTCCGTCTTAGTCTCCACCAGTGGCGTGTAAAGGCATTCCAATACGTTGGGGTTCGCTTTCAATGCCAGTACAAGGAATTTCTGCAACTCCCAGTAGACTTCTTCCGATTCAGGATTCTCCAATTGTTCAGGAACCCCATAAAGAGACCATTGCAGATCGGCAGGAGGCAGATAGATGCCCCTGCGGTCCACATCCGATTCTTCGTGGCTCAACCCGTACGCATGTGATCCGACGATGCAGCGATAAATCACAAACTCATAGAGGTCGAATTCTTTGAGCACGCGATCCCGGTCACCCAATGGTCCAGTCTTGACGTGCTTGAGTAACGAGAATTCGTGCCGACGCAGATTTCCCTCCGCGCCGTCTGGAAAGCGCACGCGATAGGCATGAGTCGAGTCGGCAGGAGTTTTGATGAGTTCGCCGACAATGCCTTTCGGCAGGGGCGTCCCGCCACCTGAGGGCACGACCTCAACACGAGTCACGACCTGGGTGCCGATCGGCACAATGAGATTGGGGTGGCGTTCACGCACGATCGAATACTCCCATCTGAGTCGGCGCGCCAACTTGAGAATCTTCTTCGCCCACCGGGAGAAAGCGAACTGTGTATCCGAAACGTTCTGCCATCCGACCGGACCAACCCTGAAATTGTTCCCGCGTCCATTCGAAGCGATGGTCTTTGTGGCGGAATTGCCCCGCAGGCAGAGTGTCGAACTTGACGTTGTACTCCGCGTTCGGGGTCGTCACGATGACCGTCTTGGGGCGGGCTGACTCGAATAGGACTCGTTCGAACGCTGCCAGACGCGGCGGATCAAGGTGCTCGATGACTTCCACTACTGTCGCCGCGTCATAATCTTCCAAACGCTTGTCGCGGTACATCAACGAGCCGTGGATCAGCTTCAACCGTTCTTTCTGCTTCGTTGGCATGCGGTCGAGCTTTAGTCGCTGGCTGGCGATCTCGAGGCTGCGATAAGAAACGTCCATGCCAACAATTTCGGCCAACGACTTCTCATCAAGTAGTGCTCGCAGAAGTTTGCCTTCGCCGCACCCCAGGTCCACGACTCTCTTTGCCCCCACAGAGCGCAACACCGCAACAACGGCGCCCATTCGCTGCTGCCAGAGACGGATCGGCTCTTCCACTTTGATCTCTTCCTGGGCATGGGCTTCTTCGGCCGCGTCGGGATCTGGATTGTCTTCCTCTGTTAAGCGTGCAAGGGCTTCCCGCGCCAGTTGCCGCTGCCGCGGCAGATATCTCCTGACGATTGCTTCCTTATGCGGATGTGAGACAAGCCAACCCTGCCCCTTGCGCAACAGTTTCTCCACTTCGTCCTTGCCGATCCAATAATGCTTTTCGGCATCGAGAACCGGTACGAGCACATAAAGATGATTGAGTAAGTCCTTCAACCGTACCGTGCCTTGGAGTTTTACGGCGTAATACGGCCCGTCACCCCACTCGGGGAACTTCTCATCTAGCGGATGGTGCTCGATCGTGACCGTGTATCCCAAAGGCTCGAAAAGTTCTCTTATGAGCGCCTCTCCTGCGCGACTGCTCACCACTGCCAAGCTGGCGACGAGTGGAATGGCCTCGTCGGCCAATTCCTGTCGCCCCTTGCTGCGTCCTGTCATTGCAGTCCCCAGAGTGCGTCCCATTGCAACGCTGAGAAATGAAGAAAGGACATACGGACGATCATTCACGTATTGATCAAGCGTTCCGCATTCGTGCTGTCCTCGCTTTCCGCGAACCAGGCCGACCGGATCCACGTCAAGCAGCAGCGCCGCCGTGCATCGCTCAGGTGTGGCTTCGGGATAAAACAGATGAGCTTTCCCAAACGACATTTCGAAGGAATGCACTTTCGAGGGATTCTTGTGCAACAAGTACCCCAAGTCGGTCGCTGGCTGATGCGTCGTTGTGATCGTCAAAAGCATGGTCGCGATTATACGGGTGTGCTATCCGCGGTCTTTCGTGCGTTAATGATCCGCCCTTGCGTGTGTTCGTCAGATGCCGCAACGCAGATCCATCTGCTGTCGATGTTCCGGAAACCATAGAAGATCGGCGAATGAGACTTCGACCACACAGTATTCACGGCTACCTGTTTGTGTTTCGCAGTCCTCGCCGGAACCGCCACTCGCAGCACGACATGTTTGTTGCCAAAGAACCTATCGACCTGTTTCCAGTGTTCACCATCGAAAGATAGGACTACAGACCAATCGAATTCGGGCGGTCCGGGCCAGCCATTGGCGGAATATCCGACCGGCCAGGCGAACCCTCCAGCCTGTGTCCAGCGTGCTTGATGTGGTCGCCACCAGTGAGAACACACTCCAATCCTCAAGAACCAAGGCTGTTTTCCATGTACATCGGCGCGGTATCGTTCTTCGAATTCTTCGCTAATTACATCCAGAATTGCCTTCCACGCCTCTGGATCATCTTGTGGGGTGAGATTGTCTAGAACGTAATTGAGTAAGATGAGTTCCGTTGCCATGTTCAGATCCAGGTCTATATGTGTTGGTCCGGGTGGCAGGAGTTGAACCTGCGTGGACATGCTCCCAAGGCATGTGGGTGGCCGCTACCCTACACCCGGACGTTGGTGGCTCGTCACGGAATTGAACCGTGTCCACCGGCTTTTCAGACCAGCACTCTTCCGTCGAGTTCACGAGCCAAAATCTGGTGGACGGTGCGAGAGTTGAACTCGCATTTCACGGGTGCAGGCCGTGGGTAATCCCCTTATACGAACCGCCCAATTGGGGCGAGATGAGAGAATCGAACTCTCGTGCCTGGGGCCACAATCCAGTGCCTAAGCCATTCGGCCAATCCCGCCATACAACATCTGGAGCTGGTCGAGTGAATCGAACACTCGTCGGAGAGGTACAAGCTCTCTGCACTGCCACTGTGCTAGACCAGCAAACTATGGAGCTGGCACGCAGCCTCGAACTGCGGTCGGGCGCTTATTGTGCGCCTGCTCTTCCCGTTGAGCTATACCAGCGGAGCTGGCGCGGCGATTCGAACGCCGATCACGGACTTACGAAGCCCGCGCTCTTCCTACTGAGCTACACCAGCGAAACACTCTGGAGATGGCGGGGAGAATTGCACTCCCGATGATCTGTTTTCCACCCCACCGAACGAAAACCGCGTTCGGCGGGGACCCCGGCTTGCTGTCTTGGCTACGCCACCTCACAACATTGGAGCGGAAGGCGGGACTCGAACCCGCGCTCTCGACGTTGGCAACGTCGGGTCTTGGCCGCTAGACGACTTCCGCCCTTACAAAACCATGGAGCGAGCAGCAAGAGTTGAACTCGCGTCATCGGGTTAGAGGCCCGAGGCACCAGCCGCTATACCATGCTCGCTCTTGGCGGGAGATGAAGGACTCGAACCCTCGTACCTGGATTTGGAGACCAGTGTCCTAGCCGCTGGACGAATCTCCCGCAAATTGTGGCGGAGCTAACGGGAGTTGAACCCGTCCCTGCTGAGAGACAATCAGCCATCCTGCCGATAGACCATAGCTCCGGCTCCCTCCCGTGGACTCGAACCACGATTTCCGCGTTCAGAGCGCAGCGTCCTCCCATTTGGACGAAGAGGGAATTTCAAAATTGTCAAAGAACTGGCTGCCGGGGAGCGATTCGAACGCCCGTACCCGGATTCAAAGTC
>DASRFP010000043.1:0-7143 GCA_035651475.1 Terriglobales bacterium
GCCGGCGTAGACCGCCTGAGACGCTCCATTCTTCGCCGGAATTACCACCACGTCGCCACACTGCGCGGCATTAATCTTCGCCACTAGGTCCGAGTAACTTCCCGCCGTCACCGTTCGTACCGTTCCGTTGGAAGGAGTAGCCGACAAATCGGTGTAATATCCGACCCTCGGCAGCTCTGCCTTCTCGTCGTACCTCGGCCCAATCCACGATCCATCGGGATTCACATACCGATTCTCATCGTCTCCCAGCGGCTCAGTCTCGACTTCCGCATTCAGAGTCCATGAACCTGACCACGTCGCGTTGCCGCTGATTATTGTCTGTCCAACTCCTGTTCCTATCAAAAATGTCAACCACAACCATGCGAGTCCCCATTTCGACATCTTTAATCTCCCGGTAAGATTTGCGGTCTTGACTTTCTGGCCTGTTCAAAGGGATTGCGGTCCTCATTTCACCTGAACATGAACTCCGAGTATTTCGACAAGACTCCCAGTCCCGTTCCTTGATACGGCTCGGACCAAAACATCACCACGCGCTGTCGAGGGCAACGAGGCCCAAGCGGATACGTGTGTTCCTGGGAGGCTCACGCTCACGCTGTTCGTCAAGGTGTTCCACGTTGCGCCACCATTAGCCGAATATTGGGCATACAGGATGGCTGCCGGGGGCCCGCACTGAAGGCCAATTTCCACGTAAACTCTTGACTGAGTAGCCTTGGTCAAATCCGCTTGAACGCGGACCGTATCGTTAAAGAGCTCTGTGACACGCCAAGGCATTGACCAACTCTGATTTACGTTCAGCGGTGCGGGAGGGTGTGTCACTAACGCATAGTCAGCAGTCAATGTGGGACCGGGGGGACCCTGCAATCCTGCGGGTCCAGCGGGTCCAGGAGGTCCCGTTGGACCCGTGGGGCCTGGTTGTGGTGGTTGCAGCGCGAAAGCCGGTTGTCCATCGATTGAAACCGTAACGCTGTTTGAATTGCCACAGATCCGAGCTCGTCCATCAGTGCTGGTCGTGCCACCCGGGCAAGGAGCTGAAATATCGAAGTCTAATTGGAATCTGCCGGTCGGCCCGATTACTTTAACGGGCGACCGGAGATTGGTTTGTGCTTGTGAGTAAGCTGGAATCAGTGAGACCGAGATCAGTACCAGCAGAGAATGTTCTAAGAAGTTCTTAATGCGCGTACGCATCACAGCCTCCGGAAAAAGTATTCCAGGGGCCTACCTGCAACCTTCTTTCCGACTCTGCGCGAGTGCGTCCATTCGTGCTTTCCTTCGGTACAGCTCCGCACCTAAGTTGATCGAGCTCGTTAGGGATGAAGGTCTTTTAAGTGTTGGAGAGGTCGTCGAAGAAAGGACCATTGAGTGACCAAGAGCTTGACCTCAACTTAATGCCCTCTCCCCACAGCAGCGACTATCAGGCCGGGAAAGCGAAGCTAACAATCGGAACCGGCGATACGGGTGAATGACACAATAGCGCGGGTTACTTGACAACTACTCGGCTCTGGTAGAGCTAGCTCTGGTGCTCGAAGAAGTCAGACCAGCCGTGTCTTGCCCTGCAGTTCATCAACCGGGAAGTCCTTCTAGGCATGCTCCAGGGAATCCATGGACATTTAAGAAGGTCGCATGAGGGATAGCGTGGTCCACCTCTGTTCTTTCGCGACTCGGTTGACGTTGCTCAAGAAAACGCCCAAGGCGTCGGGCACCTAAGCTGATATTTGCAGGTGATACTTTCGTATTTCTTGCGAAGAGTCTCAAAAGCTGCAATGGCTTTGGAGCGCAGATGTTCGACGGACGAATTGCCTCTGAACGTATCTTGGAGTTCACAATTGGTCACCGTGCTCGAAGTCGTCACACAAGCGTGTGAGCTATAGCCGTGACACTGATACCTGCATTCATCAGGCTTGCACATGAGCGAGAATGACATGAGTACGACTTTTCAAGCACTGCTACAATTAGCAAGCAACGTGCATGATTTGATGCGTGAACATGTTGAAGTCAACAGCCGACTGTTGGAGTTGTACGAGCGGCCATGGTTTCTGAGGAGCTTGAACTACCAGGACATCGTGGCCCAGGAACTACGTGTTTCGGCTGAGCTGTTGGGAGCAAGCAAAGAAGTGTGCACACTGAAATTGCAACTGGCTTGTTATGACACGTGTTCGAAAGCAGAAGAGCTTCAGTTTGCCGATTGCCTTGACGCGCTCATTGTGGAGCTACGACGTGCGGCAGATCTTCTGGTGCGCATCTTGGATGACTTGAACTCACATAGTGTCCCTCAGGGATGGTTCACGCAGCTGCACGTGCAAGACTATCTAGCCGCAACCGATAAATACACAACGGCTGGCGCAAAGCTTGCTGCATTTTTGCAAGCACTTCTTGCGGCGGACGTGAGAAAACACGTGGCCTGAAGAGTAAACTTTGCGATGACACGCCCGTAAACTTTAGGCTCAGACCAGATGGCTTCGATGTGCTATGTGGATCGTTTTTACTGCTGGACGTGCAAAGAAGCAGTTGGAGAAAACAATGTCGGTATCGCCGTGGCCAATGGAGCCGACAACCGGTCGCAACGATTAAAGTGAGGGAAATAGAGACGGTACGAATACGCGATTCATAATCCGCGCTGTTCCGCCTGTTCGCTATCGGTAGTTGAAAGCATCTTTCTCAAAAGACTCTTCCCACAAACAAGAAAGAGGTGGAGGGAAGCGGGGCAAGCAGTAACCGAATAGCGGTTGGTCGGACCATTGTTGGAACTCATGGCGTCGAGACAGGCTGCAAGTCGGCGCAACTTGCTCGCTCGAGTCGCTATGACAAGGCATACACACCAATCTGCAGCTCACATCAGGATCCTGCGCACATTGTCTTCCAAGTCACCTGCTATCGCTGCCCCGCACACTAGGTCAAGCGTCAATCACGGGAAACTATTCCCCTTTATGCATACCTGTAAGCCCCAGTGGGATGAACATACATAGATAATCCCTTCGAATCTGCACCAAAGGCCGATCACAAACGCATCTGCTGCTACTGACAATACTTGAGTTTCGCTGCTAACTAATTCGCGCGACATTTGGCGCTGCCCATTGCGGGCCCGAACCCGGTTGGAATCGAGCAAAAGTGGCGGCCTACAGCACCTTCGTGCTCTTTACGTTCCACATGGTAGAGCTTACGTTTAGAGTGACCGCTCATTGGACGAAGGGAATGCAATGATGGACTTCATTTTGGCACTGCTTATTATCCTAGGCAAGTCTTGGCCCTGGTGAATGCTCGGCGAGCCGATTAATCGGCACAAGAGCACACCCTGACAAAGCAAAGTGGTCTTACCGACATCGGCTGTGAGGTACTCCCTATATGAATCGAGTTCCCTCCAGCCGATTGTTATTGTTCTACAAGGCGCGATGCCGAAATACCGACGTCCGCGTCGACTCGTACCATTTTGGTCCGCTCGAAGTGAATTCACTTCAAATCCTCACCACCGTTCATACACTTTTGCTTGGATAATGGAGATGGAGCGCTTACAAATCCTCAGATGGAGGCCCCCCGTGTCATGTCTAGAAAGCACTTCATATTCTCATCGAAGATTGCAGCTTTAAGTCTCATTCTCATTGCCTTCACCCATGTAGCTGTGCTGCTAACTTCCCGCGCTGAGATCGGGTTCTCGGCCATGTCTCAACTCCTGCAGGCCTGTTCGGTCTTCATTGCATTAATTTGTGCGGTGAGGCTAGGGATTCGGTCTGACAGCTTTACACGTAATTTCTGGCTGATTACAAGCGTCGGATTTGGTTTGCTGCTGCTCGCCATCGCATTGAGAACGTATGAATCGCAAAATGTCCTCGCAATCAGCGACTTCGTCTTCTTCATCCACATGCTGCCGTTTGGAGTGGCGTTGCTGCTCAGTGAAGACTCTCCACCGAAACCTTTTTACTGGCCTACAGTGTTCGATGTACTACAAGTCTGCGTGATAGCAGGAGTCGTCTTCGCCGGGGTCTTCTATTTGCCAGGTAAAAGTGTGGGCATCAACGACCGCGTCAACTTTTATCTCCTGTACGCCATCGCACTGATCACGAGGAATGTGCTCGTGACGTCGGCATTTATCCTGAAGCTGCTCCTCTCCCGATCGGTCGTCAAGCATGTGACACTTTTTCCGATGACCATCTATCTTTCAATCTACTCGATTGGCTCTATCGTTACGCACTCACTATTTTTAACTGTCACGCCAGCCCCACTCCTCCTCGAACTGCAAGGATCAATTCCTTTCCTCGCTGTGGCGTGGTTGTCTACGAGGAGTCGGCATCATCCCCATATCCTGCCTTCTACATCGGTGAGTAGTGGCGTACGCCAAGTCTTAAGTCTCCACCTCATCCCCACCGCACTGCCGGGTGTAGTGATGTTGTTGTCCCTTTGGTTTCTTTCTACGGCGCGCAACATAGCGTTGATGGCCATGTTTGTGTCAGCGGTTCTTTTTGCATTTCGTTTGCTCGCCACAGTGTATTCTGAGTACCGAGTCTCTGCGGCGCTGTACCGGAGCGAACGGCGCTACCGATCGTTAGTAGAAGCCGGCGCAGACATCGTCTGGACCGCGAGTCCGGAAGGGGAATTGTCTGTTTCTCAAGAGTCATGGCGCAATTTCACAGGTCCTGTTCCCCTTGTCGGAACAGAGAGCGACTGGAGTGAAACTGTCCATCCGGAGGATCGCAACTCCGCTCGACAAGTCTGGAAGAAAGCTATGGCGAGTGCGGCTCCTTTTTCCGCCGAGTTTCGAATTCAACGCTGGGATGGCGCATATCGTGACATGCTGATGCGCGGCGCGCCCGTTAGTGACGAGCATCAACGAATCCTCGAATGGATAGGCACCTGCATCGATGTAACAGACCGCAACCAATACGAACGAGCGGCCGAGAGTTCTCGCAGGCAATTGAGAGAGTTTGTTCAGAATGCTCCGTTTGGAATGGGGCGGGTCAGCTTCACGAAGGATCGCTTTCTTACCGCTAACCGCGCGCTCTCTCGAATTCTGGGCTACGAAGAACAATACAGGGTCCAGATCCTGTCTTTGGACTTCTCCTCCTTATACAGTGATCGCGTGGAGTACGATCAACTACGGCTGGAGCTACAGCGAAATGAGCGTGTAGAGCGAATTGAAAATAGATGGCGACATAAGGACGGATTTCCGGTGATTGTCCGGATTAATGGGGTACGGGCGAACGAGGAGAATACAGAGTCCCTAGCCGACCTGATCGTTGAGGACATAACAGAGGAGCGCTTCTTGGAAGACCAATTGCACCAGAGCCGCAAAATGGAGACGATCGGTCGTCTTACCGGCGGAATTGCCCACGATTTTAACAATTCGCTTAGCGTAATCCTGGGTCATAGCGCAGTACTCGAGAAAGAGCTGTCCGGTAACGAACGCCTCAAATCGAGGGCTAATGCCGTTTCTGGGTCCGCGAAACAAGCGGCCGCCATAGTCAAGCAATTACTGGCGTTCAGCCGAAAACAAATTCTTCAGCCTCGGGCAGTGAATTTGAACCAGCTTCTCTCGGATTTCGTCGCGATGCTCGGTCCAATGCTGGGAGATGAAATCGATATCAAGATGTCGTTGGCTCCAGAGGTGTGGCAGGTCAAGGTTGATTACACTCAGATGCAACAGGTGATGATGAATCTGGCCCTCAACGCCCGCGATGCGATGCCGCACGGAGGCAGGATAACGATCAAGACCCACAATCGCAGCTTGAAGCTGCCGGCCATAGCGGCTCATTTCAGGCTACCCAAAGGCGAGTATGTCATAGCGTCGGTGACAGATACTGGAGCTGGAATGACACCCCACACGATGGAGCACTTGTTCGAGCCATTCTTCACCACGAAAGAATCGGGAAAAGGGACTGGGTTAGGCCTTGCCAGTGTTTACGGCATTGTGCGGCAGAGCGGTGGTTACATTGTTGTATCGAGCGTCGAAGGCCAGGGTTCCAGCTTTGACATTTATCTGCCGCGGGCCAATGCGCTAGAAGCACAAATCAACGTACCTACGGAAATACGGCCTGACACTCGCGGCTCTACAACGGTGCTTGTCGTGGAAGACTCAGCTGCTCTTCGAGAATTCGTGTCGGAAGGATTAACCGCCGTGGGTTACAGCGTACTCACCGCAACAAATGGTGTTGATGCGCTCCGGAAAGCGGAGGCTTGCCAGAGCAACCTTGACATAGTAATTACGGACCTCAGCATGCCAAGTATGGGCGGGATGGAGCTCGCTGAAAGAATCCACGTTAGACATCCAGAAACCAAGGTGCTCTACATGTCCGGCTATCCTGCCGCCCTCCTTTCAGATGAAGGACGAATTCCTGCGGGGCATCCGTTTATTCAGAAACCTTTCGAATTACCTGACCTGGATCGAGTGCTTCAGCAAGTCCTAAGTTGAACGTGATGCGCTCTTGGCATAATTTAATCCGTCGACATTCGCGCACACTGGATTGCAGGTCACGATGTGCAGATTTGTGTTCGACATTTGCCACCGATCGAGAAAGGACACAGGCGTGATCGTCTTTTCCGGTGTGGGCGGGGTTGTTTCGGCGTGTGGCTCCGAGAGGTGACTCATGCCATCCTTACTTCCTGCCAACCGAACATTCGAGGTCCTGATCCTCCGTTACTTCCCTGAGGCGGGGGTTGATTACTCTATCGTTGTTGGTATAGTTATCAATGAGCTGACGACGGGCGGTCACATGGCCGCACGTTTTGAGCGCGATTGGTCCCGCATTCGACTTGTGTCGTCAACTGCAGACATTCCGCTGCTGCAGGCTTTCGCCGTCGAGGTATGCGAGAAGCTTGCGACGCACGATTCGGGAAAGATGCTGCTCCACCGGATTAAAGACTCCTTTTCGAACGCAATCCAGGTTAGCTCGGTGGTAAGGCGTGCTCGTGTCGACCTAGATACGGAGCTGGATCGATTGGCAAGTCTGTACCTGGGAACGTACGGGTCGGGTTGACCTGATCCCCTCTTTCCGCACAAAGCTGAGTATGATTTCAGCGAAAGTGAACCGCTCCCATTCTCTGTCACAAAGGACGTTAGAGATTTTGGGCAGTGTAAGTCCTTTCTCCCGCTGTTGACGCGGTTTTCGCGCACTCCAGAGGCTCGATCAAGAGACTCTGGAGGGCGCGCCCCATCAA
>DASRFP010000044.1:0-82232 GCA_035651475.1 Terriglobales bacterium
TGTCCAGCGTGGTCGGCCGGGTGCCCCACTTCTCGCCGTTGTTGCGAGAAGTGGGTATTGCATAGAAGCTTAGGTCGAGATCAAGGTTGAGTTCAGGCAATCTCTATCCCACTTCTCCCAAACCCCGGGGGAGAAGTGGGGCACCCGGAACGGACTTCACCGTGAGGTTGAAGGTTGAACATCGAAATCCTCTGCTGCAAACATTCTTGCTTCCCGCCCTTCGAAAACCGCGAAGGACGGGGCACCCACTTTTGTTGTCGTGCCAGCGCGATCAAAGGCCGGGCCACCCGCCACCTGCAAGGCCAAGGCCTGTGGGCGGGTGGCCCACTTCTACACGAAGTATACGACTAGGAATGAATTAGAGGGTTCCCCACTTCTCGGTTCCCCACTTCTCGCCGTTGTTGCGAGAAGTGGGTATTCCATACGTATGTTCATTGATCACAGACACACCCGCGGACACGCAGTAGTCTTTTGCGCGTGCCTGCCCGGATGAAACGAGTTGGACTGCAATGCCCATCTCTTCTTAGGCTTAGCTTTTCTTTGACTCTCTGTATTCTCCCGGCATAGACTTTCCTTCCGGTGGTGCTCCCATGAGAATTTCTCTGGTTCTGCTGGCGTTGTGCGTATGTAGCTGCGTGTTTGCTCTCGCCGACGATGATGAGCCGCATCATCACGAAGAATTGAATGAAGCACAGGTTGGCACCGTTCATTTCCCATCTTCTTGCCAAGCTGCAGTTCAAAAGCCCATTGAGCGCGGTGTGGCCATGCTGCACTCGTTCTGGTACGAAGAGGCGGAAAAGGAATTCCAGGAAATCGAGAAGGACGATCCGCAGTGTGCGATTGCGCATTGGGGGTTGGCGATGAGCATCTGGCACCAGCTATGGAACCGTCCAGACCTTGCAACTCTCGATCGAGGCGGCGCGGAACTCAAGAAGGCGCGGCTTTTAAACGCCACTGCGCGCGAGAAAGGCTACATCGCTGCGCTGAGCAAATTTTATGCGCACCCGAACAGGTCATATCAGAGACGAGCGACCGCGTATTCGCATGCCATGAAGAAGTTCAGCAAGCGCAATCCTGACGATCATGAAGCGGCAGCTTTTTATGCGCTGAGCCTGCTGGCTTCGGAGTCAGGTGACAAGACAAACACGAACCGGAAGCAGGCGGCAGCGGTGCTCGAAAAATTGTTTGCAGAGGAGCCGAATCATCCGGGTGTCGCGCACTACTTGATTCACACATATGACACACCCGAGATGGCGCGGCAAGGCCTGCCGGCGGCGCGAAAATACGCGGAGCTTGCGCCCGCGGCCCCGCATGCTCTGCATATGCCCTCGCACATTTTTGCGCGGCTAGGATTGTGGCAGGACGATATTGATTCGAATGTGCGTTCGATCGAGGCGACGCAGAAAGAAGCCGCGGAGCACATGGGCGGCGAAGGACATCAGTTCCACGCGATGGATTTTCTGGTGTATGCGTATTTGCAAACCGGACGTGAAAACGACGCCCAAAAGATCATTGATGAAGTTCGGGCGATGCCGCCGATGCACGACATGTACGGCATGGGATACGACCCTCGGATGTTTGCCCTTTCGGCATTTCCGGCGTCGTATGTATTGGAACTGCATCGCTGGAAGGACGCGGCGGAACTTGCTCCGGTGAGCGGCGCCTCAGACGAGGAGCAAGGTGCAACGTACCTGGCCCGAGCGATTGGCGCGGCAAGGGCAGGAGAGCCGGCGCAAGCGCGGAAGGAAGTTGCGCAGCTTGAGGGAATCCAGAAGAAGGCCGCCTCGAAAAAGGGCAGCTATGACTGGAAAAACGAAGTAACAGAGTCGCGCGCCTGGTTGGCGGACTCGGAGGGGCACCACGATGAAGGCGTGCGAATGATGCGGGCCATCGCGAACAAAGAAGAAGGCGAAGCGGAGGCAAGCCAGGGAATTCCGGCGCGCGAAATGATCGGAGACATGCTGCTCGAAAACGGCCATGCCGAAGAGGCGCTTGAGGAGTATGAGGCGTCGTTAAAGAACGATCCAGGACGGTTTGATTCTCTATACGGGGCGGCACAAGCGGCAGAGAAGGCGGGGAAGCACGAGACAGCGAACGAGTATTACGCTCAGCTGGTGAAAAACTGCGAGGGAGCAACTTCGGAGCGCGCGGAATTGAAGCATGCGCGCGAGGTCGTGGAGATGAGGGCGGGAAAAGACTAGATTTGTTCACACCACCGGGGCTGAAGCCCGGACTAATCAGATGACCGTTACGCGGTCCTGAAGGGCCGCTCTTCCACGGTGGCGCATAATCCACGGTGGCGCATAAATCCTGATACGCGGCTCCACGGCCGCAAACCTCATCTACTGGCTTTTATCGATCCTTTGCAATTGGAACAATAAGCTGGCAAACCCGAGCTTAGATCTCATCTGCACGGGAGTATGTTTCGGGTCGTCTGTGAACCAAACCCACAATCTTCCTTTGCCCTTAAGCGGCCCGGTGATTGGCTCGGCCTTCACTCGTATGGTTTGAAACTCACCAATCGGAACTTTGATCTTGCCTCGACCTTCGACTTCGATCTTCACGTCGCTGGTTTTGCCGCCATCGTTGACGGGAAAGATTTCCGCCTGACCTGGGGTAAGGCTAAGGGAGCTGGCGTAGAAGAATCCGCTGACAATGTCAGTGACGCATCCAGGGATGTCAAACTCTCCGTGCTTGGCCTTGCCGGTTTTCAGGTCGAAATCGTCAACCAGTACTTTTGCCGCCGCGTAATTCAAGCGAATTTTCCTGTCCAGTCGGCGCGAGCCTTCTTCGGCGTGGCGAGTGACCCATTGCGTGCAGAAGGTTGTTGGGTTGACCTCGGCGTCGAAGGTGTCGTGGACCGGGAAGAGCTTGTTCGTCACTCCGGATGTATCGGCAGTCGAATGCAGGTGTTCTCCCGCAGCTGAATGCTGGATGAGGATGGTCGTGGTTCCTGCGTTCAGCATGTGTAACTGAACGGAGTAGACGAACTTCTGGTCTTCGGGGAAATGGTATGAAGAAGGAGGAGAAAGAATGCGGGAACTGGCTGTGGCTTGCGCTAGCATGACGATGCGTGTGCAAGCCAGAACCAAGACAAGAAGAACCAGGTTCCTCACCGCTAAAGCGGTTCGGAATGACAGCCCCCTAAAGGAGAGAAAAGACTTCCGACTCATTTTGTAAACCAGATCAGCTTAATGACGAGGACAGCGGTCATTCCGAGCACACCGAGCGCGGCGTTGTATTCGCGGTGTTTCCAGTAGAGATGCCAGGAAAACGACCCAGTGCCGCTTTGATTTGGGCGTATCCGAGGAAAAAAGCGAGGTACATTGCGGGTGTATTCGTCGTACTCGGGAAATCGTGAGCTCAGAAATGCTTCCTCCGAGCGAATTACCGGCAGGTAGATTACAAAAAAGATGATGAACGCAATCAGGGCAATCCACCAGTTCCGTGCGGCGATAAGAAAACCACCCGCCATCACGATCGAGCCGAGGTAGAGGGGGTTGCGTGTGTAGGCGTACGGGCCGGAGGTGGCCAGCACCTCGTTTTTCTGGACGTGACCGGATGCCAGCGCACGAATGACGAGACCTACAAGAGCGATGATTGCTCCCACCAGAATGGAAAACTTCGTCGGGCGGGCGAGCCAGACATAGAGAACTGCGAATACAAATCCTAGAGGTACGCGAATGCGCCGCGCAATCTTGCTCCAGCTAGGCACTGGAGCTCTCCACCAATTTGTGGGCGGCCGAGATTACTTCGTCTGCGGTGATCTTGAGCAAGCCGGGGTCGGAGACATTGGTGTGCGACAAAGACGTGCGGCTTGACGGATTCCGCAGCACAATGCTGTTGGTCCCATATGGCCCATTGCGCTCAGGATCGGTAGGACCGAAAATGGCGACGATTGGGATGTGCAGAGCGGCCGCGAGATGTAGAGGCCCGGTATCGCCCCCGATGAATAACCTGGCGCGACGGGTAAGCGCGATCAGTTCGGTAATCGACGATGACATGAGTTCTGCTTCGCCGCCGCACGCGTGATTGACCGCAGTTGCGAGTTCCTGCTCACCCGGACCAAAATTTATTATGGGTACCAACCCAAGAGAGGCAAGCGCGCGCGCGACTTCGCCATAGCGCTCTGCCGGCCATTCTTTAGCTCCCCAGCCAGCGCCGGGATTGATCAATACGAATTCGCGGCCAATCGCGGCGAGTTTAGCTGCCATGCGGGTTTCCGCTTGCTCATCTCGCGGCAATAATGGCGCACAATCGGGTAATGCGCGTCCAGCAATTACTTCGCTAAGCGAGCGATATTGTTCGATGACATGGGCGCCCGTTGCCGCGAATTTTTCATGGTAAAGCAAGGTTGCCGGAGCTTCTCGGGGATGCTCGAATCCAATGACCATAGAACTTCCGGAGAGACGCGCCATGAACGCGGATTTCAATGCGCCCTGGAAGTCCGCCGCGACTGCATATTTCTGATTTCGTATTTCGTGCCGCGCTGATTTGATTTGCTTACACGTTTCGCTGGCGATTGGAGATTTACGCCAACGTTTTGTGTCGACGACATGGACGAAATCGGCAAGCGGACGTTGGGCGCTGGGGGCCCCGCGGCGGGGCGACTCTTTGGCTGACAGCAATTCCGACCAGCGCTCTTCGACAAGCCAGCCAATGCGAAGCTTTGGAAGAGCGCTGCGTAATGCAGTGACCGCTGCGAGCGTATGGATCACATCACCCATTGCTCCGAGCCGAACGACAAGAATGCTTTCGGGCGGTGTGACAAGGCGAGCAGCGCTCACGAGCGGTGCTGCTCCAGGCGGCGAATCAGTTCGGTCGCAGAATGGTCCTTCGGATCTCCGACGATTTCAACGCGGCCGCCGCATTCGATCACGGTTTCACGCTCGGGGACGCTTTGAGGCGTGTAGTCGGTCCCCTTCACCTGCACATCGGGCTGAGTTTCGCGGATAAGGGCGCGCACGTCGTCCTCTTGGAAGACCACGACAGCATCGACGTCGGACAGTGCAGCGAGAATTTCCGCGCGTTCGGAGGCGGGCATCAGCGGGCGGCCGTTGCCTTTCAGCCTGCGAACGGATTCGTCAGAGTTTACGGCTACGATGAGTTTTCCGCCGAGCTGCTTGGCTGCATGCAAGTATCGTATGTGGCCAACGTGCAGAAGATCGAAGCAGCCGTTGGCGAGCGTGATCTTCTCGCCTTTGGCGCGCCAGGTTTTGACCTCGTGCTTCAATTCGTCGCGACTGAAAATCTTTTGAAACAAGTCTTTCTATCCTGTGCGGGGTGATGTGTGTCCGACAAAAGCTTCTAACCACAGAGTTCGCCGAGATTAGCCGAGCTCGCGGAGAAAACTTTCACGAAAATCTCAGTGCTGCCTGGTCCGCGGCGACGATTTTTCGAGCGCCTCGATCAATTCCTGTTGAGAAACGGTTGCTGTGCCCCGCTTCATCACCACGATTCCGCCAGCGTAGTTTGCCAAATGCGCTGCATCTTCAGCTGAGGCCCCCGCAGCTAACGCCGCGGTAAAGGCGGCGATCACTGTGTCGCCGGCGCCGGTAACGTCGGTGACCTGATCGCTGCCGAAAATTGGAATGTCGACTGGCCTGTTCTTCTCAGAGAAGGCGACCATGCCATCGCGACCGCGCGTGATCACCAGCGAGTCCAGCTTCATGCGCGAAATAATCTCGTTCCCGGCGGCGCAGAGCTTGTTCCAGTCCTGGCCGATTTCAATGTTCAAAAGTTCTTCGACTTCAGGTTCGTTTGGGGTTGCGGCGGTGATCCCGGAGAACTGAAGCGTGCGGTGGCGGGAGTCGAGAACAATGGGAATGTTTTGCTGATCGCCGCTTTTGGGGAATTGCCTGCCACGCTTCGAAAGTCGCGAAACACGCCACCCCTTCACGCCAACGCCGGGGGGCGCGGGGTGAGGCACCCTCGGTAACCTTATTCTTTCCGGAGTACGACGGTCGCGAACTGAGTTCAGAATTTCTGGAGTAGCGGCACCGTAACCATAATCTGAGATCAGCAACGCATCGGAAACGCGAAGGTATTCGCGCGCGGCGAGAGCGAGTTCCCGGGATGCGTGAGCGTCGGGCTGCTGGTCGGGCTCACGATCTATGCGAACAACCTGCTGGCGCCAGGTGTGAGGCATTCCGGCGAGAATCCGAGTTTTTGTCACCGTAGCGAACTTTTTGTCCTTGAGAATTCCTGTGACTGGAATGCGCTTGTGACGGAAGCTGCGAAGAAGCAGGCGTCCGGGTTCGTCATTACCGACGATCCCGACTGGAAGAACGTTTACTCCAAGGTCGGCAAGATTGTTGACAGCATTGGCACCGCCGCCGGGAACGACATCTCTTTCTTTGTGACGCAAAATGAGAACAGGCGCTTCACGGGAAACGCGGGAGATTTCTCCGAAGACGAATTCGTCGGCGACCATATCGCCGAGAACAGTTATGGTGAGGCGAGGGAAGGCTTCGATGATTTTGCGGAGGCGCTCGGTCGAATTGGGCGTGCGGGCCATTTATATGTGAACAACAAAGTCAAAACCCCCACGTGTCGCAAAAACCGCGACGAGGGTGGGGCGACCGATTTTCTTCAGGACAGCGAACCCTGATTTTCTCATGTGCGGGGTCTGCGCTCGGCAATGATGCGCAGCATGGTATCGAGAGCGTCAGCGGGTTCGATGAGGTCCATTTTCACTGGCGGGAACGCAATCGAACCTAGCCGGGCATACAGGGGGCCGAGGTTGATCCAGTCCTTTTGGGTCGCGATGAATCCGTCTGCCGAGTGGTGCGCTTTGATGGCGAGTAGATCATCGATGTCGCGCTCCGAGTAGCGGTGGTGGTCACGGTAGAACTTTTGTGCGGCGGGCTGAACGCCGGACGCGCGCACTTGTTCGACAAACCTATGAGGACGGGCAATAGCACAGAACAATACGGGGCGTCTGGGCGTTACACACGAAGGGAATATTGAAGAAGTCCATAACAAGGACCGGCGTACGCGCCAGATACTTTTGCCCGTCGGTAAGCGGCTGGAATCGACATCTTCTGAAAGAACGATCACGTCGGCTCGGCCGGCAGATGAGAGCGGTTCGCGCAAGCGGCCGGCCGGGAGGAGTTGATCGTGCAAGTCTTCTGGCGAGAGCAAGACGATCTCGAAATCGCGCGCGAGCGACCGGTGCTGAAAACCATCGTCGAGAATGTGGTAGTCAGACGTTCGCTGTTTTTCGGCGAAAAGCCCTGCTTCGTAGCGACTCTTGCCGACCACAACGGGGCATTTCAGGGCCTTTGCAATCAGCAGGGGCTCGTCCCCGAATTCGCGAGGAGAGCCGTCGGGATCGACGGCGAGCACGCCACGTGTTTCGCGGCCGTATCCACGCGAGAGGACGTCGAATGTGATTCCGCGTTGGTTAAGCCATTGGCCAAGCAAGATGACAAACGGCGTCTTGCCCGATCCGCCGACGGAGATGTTGCCGACGCTGATGACGGGTCGAGACAATCTGTTGGAACGAAAAGTCCCGCGATCGTACAGGCGATTGCGCGTCGCCGTTATTCTTCCGTAAATCGCGCTTAGGGCGGTCACGCGGTGTAGGCCTCGCGCGTATTTCTCTGAAGCAGCGCGCGTAATTTGTCCAATGTGAGCTTCGTTGCGCCGCGCTGAGACTGCAGAGTTTCGAAGGCGTGCTCACCTAGGCGGCGGCGCTCGTCTTCATTCGCAAGCAATTCGAGAAACGTTCGGCTGAGGTCATCAGCAGTGGCGATCTTTACCGCGCCGTTCTGCCGGAACAACTCGACGATGTCGCGGAAATTTTCTGTGTGCGGCCCGACGAGAATTGCGACACCATGCTGCGCGGGTTCGAGAATACTGTGTCCGCCGCGAGGAACAAGGCTGCCGCCGACGAAAGTGATATCTGCAAGAGCATACAGGCTTGCGAGTTCGCCAATGGAATCGATGAGTAAGACGCTGCCGGAAAGGGGCTCGCCGTTCCATGTCGAACGTTTACGGAATGGAAGGTTCGATTGCTGAAGCAGTTTCTCGACTTCGTCGAAACGTTCGGGATGGCGTGGCGCAAGTAGCATCACCGCCGACCGGTATTGCGCAAGCACGGCTTTGAATGCATTGAGCAGAACTGGTTCTTCGCCGGTAACGGTGCTGCCGCAGACGACTACTGGGCCCGCACTGGAATATCGAAATGATGATCGGAGCTGGCTGAGGATTGGCGAAGCTGCCGGCGCGGGGACATCGAATTTCAGATTTCCGGCCACGAAAACTCGGCCTTCAGGTGCGCCGATTTGTTTCAGGCGGCGAGCATCTTCGGGAGTCTGAGTTAGAAAGAGATCGACATTCCGTAACACGTGAGCAAGAAGCGTTCGCCAGCGGCGATATCCGGGAAGAGAGCGGTCGGAGATGCGGGCGTTGACGGTGGCAATGTGCGCTCCACATTGCTTTGCTGTCCGCACAAAGTTCGGCCAGAATTCGGTTTCGGCGATTATGACCAGCTCGGGGCGGAGTGCTCTTAAATAAGGCGTGACGCAAATCTTGAAATCAAACGGAAAATAAAAGACGTTTTCAGCGCTGAAACGATCTCTGGCGAGATTCTGACCGGCATCGGTTGTAGTCGAGATTACGATTCGGTGTTTGGGAGAATCAGCTCGGAGCTGCCGTATGATTTCACTCAAAGCGAGGACTTCGCCGACGGAGACGGCATGTACCCAAATGCTCGGCTGTGTGCTTGGAGGTATTCGTCGGGGAAGAAATCCCAGGCGCTCACTCAGGCCGCGGCGATACTTGCCGTGGCGGAACATCTCGTACAGCCAATAAGGGGTGGCGCACACCAACGCGACTGCCAGCAGGACGCTGTATAGAAGATACATTGCGTTGGAGTCATTCTAACGGGAAGTCAAAATCTCTACCCTGTCGCAGAAAGCGGACACCTGGTGCGATTGAAAACTTCAAAGATCTTAACTGCAGAGATCGCCGTGAGGAAGACGAGAGATCGCTGAGGTTCTCACAAAAACCAAGGTTTCCTAAGACGTTGGACCGGGACAGGAAGTCAAAATCCCGCCTGTCTCGCAAAAGCCGCGAGACAAGGACGGGGCAGCCACGAATTCTGATGTGGCTACCAGTCGCCGGCTTTCATCAACTTTCGAATTTTGCGCTTCATGAGGTCGCGCTTGAGCGCGCTCAGGTGGCTGATGTAGAGCTTGCCGTTCAGGTGATCTGTTTCGTGCAGGAAGGCGCGAGCGAGGAGCTCTTCGCCGGTCTTTTCATACCATTGGCCATTTATGTCCTGGGCGCGAACCGTAACCTTGTTTGCTCGCGTCACCTGCTCGCGGAAATCGGGAATGCTCAGGCAGCCTTCGCTCTGGGTTTGCTTGCCTTCTTTGTGAATGATCTCTGGATTCGCCAACACCAGCTTGGCACCCGGGTCTTCTTTAAATGAGATATCGATCACGGCGAGTCGCTTCGAGATGCCAATTTGCGGCGCGGCGAGGCCGACGCCCTTTGCTTCGTACATCGATTCGAACATGTCCTCAACCAGGTTCTTGAGCTCGTCATTAAATTCGGTAACGGGCTCAGCGGAAGCTTCGAGGACGGGGTTTCCGTACTTAACGATGGGATAGATCATTAGCAGTTAGCACTCAGCAGTCAGCATTCAGCCAATCGGGTTACGTTTGTAAGCCTGATTCAGGGGCTAAAGCCCGAATTGTTTTGGATTCCCAACGCGGCTCTAAAGAGCCGCTTTTGGACGGCTAGCTTAGCGACTCCCGGTCATCAGTAGTTCTTCAGTTGCTCCATGTAGCCATCAAAATTTCGCAGCGTTTCGATCATCGAGTCGCCACCGAATTTTTCCAGAGCGCTACGCGCGAGAGTCAACGCGACCATCGCTTCCCCGGCAACGCCGGCAGCCGGCACGACGCAAACATCAGATCGTTCGTAGGCGGCTTTGACCGGCTCGCGGCTGGAGAAGTCAACCGATTGTAATGGACGACGCAAAGTGGAAATCGGCTTCAAATACCCGCGGACGCGGATTTCCTGTCCGTTAGAAACGCCGCCTTCGATTCCTCCGGCGTTGTTTCGAGTTCGAGTGAATCCCGCAAATGCGGAGCCGCGTTCATAACCGATCTCGTCATGCACGGCAGATCCCGGGGCATATGCGGCGGTAACTCCAGAGCCGATCTCAACGGCTTTCACCGCCTGTAGCGACATGACTGCGCCTGCCAGCTGCGCATCGAGCCGCTCGTCCCATTGCGCGTAAGTACCGAGCCCAGGAGGAACACCGTGTGCAACCACTTCGAAGACTCCACCAACGGAATCTCCGGTGCGAAGGACCTTATCGACTTCTGCTTTCATGCGCTGTTCGGCTTCAGGATCGGCGCAATTCAGCAGGACTTCAGTGCGGCTGCAACTTTCCTTGATGTTTTCCCAAGCGACTTCGTGATCAACGTTGGCAGAGCCAACGGCGATCACATGGCTGAGAACTTCGATTCCTAGAGACTGCAAGAACAATTTGGCGAGCGATCCGGCGGCGACGCGGGCGGTCGATTCGCGAGCGGAGGCGCGTTCAAGAACATACCTTGCCTCCGCAAAGTTGTATTTCAATGCGCCGGCCAGATCGGCATGTCCTGGACGAGGAGAGGCGACGCGCTTGTGCAAGTCTGGATTGCCTGTTTCCACCGGAAGCTGTTCTTGCCAATTCTTCCAGTCGCGATTCTCGATCAGCATGGAAATCGGCGAACCGATGGTCCGGCCATGGCGGACGCCGGAAAGAATGCGGGCAGTGTCGCGCTCAATCTTCATTCTGCCGCCGCGGCCAAAGCCCTGCTGGCGACGCCATAGCTCGCGGTCAATGATTTCCTGGGAAATTTCCAGGCCTGCAGGCAGGCCGGAAAGAAACGCGACCAGCGCTTCGCCGTGGGACTCCCCTGAAGTTAAAAATTTCAGCATCTACTCGGATTGTATCCGATGAGGTAAGCCGCCTCGAATCGAGCAACCCAGCCGGGCAAACCCGGAACTCCGCTTTTCATCCAATGTTCGGCGAATGGTATTCGACGATGGGAGACTCACGCTTGCTACAATAAGCCACAATACTATCTCCAACCTCGGTTTCACTTCGCTTGCTCGGCATCAATGTTGTGGTCCCAGGTTTTCTCGAATGAGGTGAACTCTTGCCTTCCAGGGCAGTAGCAAAGCGGCAAGTCTCGGAAATCACGGCTGCAGAAAAGGCGGAAGTGTCCCGGCAATTGCTGAAGGGCGAAGAAGAAGAGCGACGGCGGATTAGCCGCGAGCTGCATGATGAAACCGGGCAAGCGTTGATGGTGTTGCGCTTCCACCTGGAGATGCTCGCAGGAGATGCTCCGACCAAGGAACAACAAACAAAGGTCCGGGAATCGCTCGATCTGCTTGACGGCACGATCGAAGGATTAAGGCGGATTATTGCCCGTCTATCGCCGCGAGTGCTTGAGGAATTGGGTTTGCTTACCGCGATTCGCCGCCAGGCAGAACAAGTAGGCGGACAGGTAAAGATGAGAGCGCGCCTGAATCTGCCCGAAAAACTGGCGCCCATGGATCACGAGATTGAAGTGGCTCTGTATCGCTCGGTGCAAGAGGCGCTGCACAATGTCGCCAAGCATTCACAAGCATCGACCTTCACCGTGCGAGTACAGAGTGCCGGCGAAAAGGTCATCCTGGAAATAGAAGATGACGGTGTTGGACTACTTACGCGAAGTCCGCACGAACGCGGGTTCGGGCTGACCGGAATGCGGGAACGGGCAGCGGCGCTCAGTGGAACGATGATGGTGCATTCGCGTCGCGGAAAGGGAACTCACATTCGGATTGTTCTGCCGTGTACATCCAGCGAGTCTTCACAGCATGAAGCAGGGAGCACGGCGAGACATGTGCGACGCATTTCTGCCGCACGGGCGAGCTGAATTTCGTTTGATATGCCGATTCGTTGTTTGATCGTTGACGATCACACGTTGTTTCGTGAGGGATTGAAGCGCGTTCTCGAGAGCGAGCCTGATATCCAGGTTATAGGCGAGGCGCGCGACGCGTCTGAAGCCATCGAGCAGGCGCATGCGCTCAAACCGGATGTCGTGCTGATGGACATCGGGATGCCTGGGCTTTCGAGTTTTGAGGCTGCACGCAGAATCACCCGCGAATTGCCGGGGCGACGAGTGATTTTTCTCACCATGTACGAGGATGAGGAATATCTGCTGCAGTGCCTTGATGCGGGCGCGTCGGGGTACATCCTAAAGGATGCGCCGGCACCGCGACTGATTGGTGCGGTGCGTGACGTGAATGCGGGAAGAAAATACCTGAGCCCGCAAGTATTGGGAAAACTCGTTGATGACTTTCGTTCGCGATCTACCACGGGCATGGCAAGAGGGTCGACGCTTACGCCGCGAGAGCGTGAAGTCATCAAAATGCTGGCGGAAGGAAATTCCGTGCGGCAGATTGCGACCATCCTCGGCCTGAGCGTCAAAACGGTCGAGGCGCACAAATTTAATCTGATGCGCAAGCTGAATATTCACAATAAAGCGCAGCTCGTCACTTACGCGATCCAGAAAAAAATTGTGAAGATGCCCGCAGGGGCGTAGCGATCGGGTGATCTGGTGATTCGGCGATCTGAATTTCTCTTCTCCGGCGACACACACGAATCAGCACGGATTTCGAAGAAGCCTTGAACCGCGGAGCTCGCGTTGCGCGGAGATTGCAGAAAAAAATGGGCGCGAGTTCTTCTTCCCTGTCCCAAAGATCCTGACGAGCGCGGGGCAACCGCTGCGGGGAATTTTTATTACTCACCTTTATGTGATCACTCTGCGAATCAATTTCAGATCATCGATGACCCGATGACCCGATCACGTGGTTCCTTGTTGATAACTCGTCTGAAATGCAAGAATTGTGTTGACAACAGATGTCATACACCGCAATATCTGAAATCAGTGATGCTGCTGACAGCAATGTCGGCAGGGTTGTTGGGAAAATGTTCCTGTGTAACGAGGGAAAATCGTTCAGGAGGGAATAATGCCAGCAAAGAAAAAGGCTGCCAAAAAGAAGAAACACTAAGACGTGAGAAGACTCACGAAAGAGTTTGTAAGCCTCTCGATGAAATTTCGGGAGGTTTTTTACTTTAGGGCTAAGTAACAGTTGTCGGGCAGGCGGGATCGTGCTAGAAACGCAGGTAGCAGTGCGCATTTCAAGACGTGGTGAACACGCGGCGGAAACCATGAGTACTACCAAGCTGAAGGCAAAGCCAAGCCGGTCAACCGAAATCATTGTTCCCGACAAGCTGTACTTCCGAATCGGAGAGGTCTCCCGCCTATGCCGGTTGCCGGCATACGTTTTGCGATTTTGGGAGACGGAGTTTCCGCAACTGAAGCCGGTAAAAAGCAATACCGGGCAACGAATGTACCGCCGGAAAGATGTCGATGCGGTGTTGCGAATCAAGAAACTGCTCTACGAAGAAGGTTTCACGATTGCGGGCGCGCGCCAACAACTGCGTTCAGAAGGCAAACCGGAGAAGAACCAGGTACCGCTGCCCTTTCCTGCGCACTCCGCTGCAGACTTGGGCCGCATTCGGCACGGGTTGCAAGAGATTTTAGGCATGCTGAGCGCGCGACACTGAAGTCGCGTTTAGCGAGGCGGTTTCTTCAGGGTCGAGTGCTGAGATGTGAGTTGGGTTTACCCCCGCCATTGAGCACCACCTCCACGAGAGAAATGACGGCCTGACAGATTGTAACAAGCAGTCGCAAACGCCTACGGGTTGCGGCCGTCCGACATCGCGAAGTTCGCGCAGATATACTTCAGAAATGCTCCAGGTAAAGGCCTTTCGACGGTTGCTGGCCGCGTTTGTTGTCACATGCGCCTGCTTTCCATCAGGCGAAATACTGCGCGCGCAGCCGCAAGAACCCGCTACGCAAGCCAGCCATGGACAGAGCTCAGTTTCGACCGGCGCGGCGCATCCGGCCGTGCTCGATGCGGAACATCGTCCGATTACTGCGGGAGGTTTCGTCGACTCGGGCCCGATTGTGTTTCAGGATGTCGCCGAAAAAGCCGGGCTTGCGACGTGGACTCATGTCATGGGGACGCCCGAGCGGAAGTTCATTATCGAGACTGTCGGCTCCGGAGTCGGATTGCTTGACTACGACAACGATGGCTGGCTCGATATTTACCTTGTGAATGGCTCAACTTACGACGCGGAAAACGGCAAGGCGACTCCGCCGCACGCGGCTCTATTCCACAACAATCATGATGGAACTTTCACCGATGTTGCGGCCAAGGCTGGCGTCACCAACGACCGTTGGGGTTTTGGTGTTGCCGTCGGGGACTACGACAATGACGGCTGGCCGGACCTTTATGTGACGAACTTTGGAAAGAACCGGCTTTACCACAACAATCATGACGGCACGTTTACGGATGTTGCGGAGAAGGCCGGCGTCGCGCTCGGCAATTGGTCCACGGGCGCGACTTTTGGCGATTACGATGGAGATGGCAGATTGGATTTATTTGTTCCGGGGTATGTGCACTACGACTTCAATCATCCGCCGGTTCCCGGCAGCTCTGCCGTGGCATTCCCCACATGCGAATTCAGAGGGATGAAAGTTATGTGCGGCCCGCGCGGGCTCTTAGGTGAGCCAGACCATCTTTTTCACAACAACGGGAATGGCACATTCACCGAAGTGACGGAGAAGGCCGGGGTTGCCGATAAGAACCGATATTACGGATTGAGTTCGGTTTTCGCAGACTTCAACAATGACGGCAAAGTTGATCTGGCGGTCGCGAACGATTCGACTCCTAATTATCTTTACATCAACAAAGGTGACGGGATGTTCGAGGACGACAGCTATGCCTCGGGTTATGCGCTGAATGAGAACGGCAAAGAAACGGCTTCGATGGGAATTGCAGTTGGCGACTATCTAAATAACGGCTGGCTCGATCTCTACAACACGGTTTTTTCGGACGACTACAATCCGCTTTACAAAAACGAAGGCGACGCGAACTTCACCGATGTCAGCTATCGCGCAGGCATCGCCGAAGTGACAATCCCTTTTCTCGGGTGGGGGGACGGCTTCCTTGACTATGACAATGATGGCTGGAAAGATCTGCTCGCGATCAATGGGCATGTGTACCCCGGCGTCGACCAGAGCGATTGGGGAACCAGTTTCGCGCAACGGCCTTTGCTGTTTCACAATCTCGGGGAGGGAAAGTTCGAGGTGATTCCGCCGGTTAAAGGCACGGGATTGGCGAAAGTGGTGGTGGGCCGAGGTGCTGCGTTCGGGGATCTATTCAATGACGGGAAAATGGATGTTGTGATTAACACGCTCGATGGCCCGCCAGTTCTTCTGCGGAACGTGAACCCGGACCATCATCACTGGGTAGGGATTAAATTGATCGGAGGGCCGAAGTCGCCGCGGGATGCTGTGGGGGCGACGGTCTATCTCACAGCTGGCGGAATGCGACAACGAGGCGACGTACTCAGTGGCGGGAGCTATGCGTCATCGAACGACGAACGGTTGCACTTCGGGTTGGGCGACGCGAGTTCAGCATCAATCGAAATTCACTGGCCAGATGGAACAAGGCAAAGCATAAGCCTGCCCGGGGTGGATCGGTTCTACATGATAGAAGAGGGAAAAGCGCCGCTGGAGGAGAAGGGTTAGAAATCGCTTTTAGGCTATTTTCACTGAGGCTGAAAGTGAATTACAACCTTCTGTGCGATGTATTCCGCAGATGCACTTGCGGGGAATCGGATGGTTAGATTTCCCTTTCGAAGTTCTGCGCCATCGACATTTCGAATCTCTTCAGGATTGAGGACAGCAAGTTCATAATCAGCGCCCGAGATGCCTTCAGCTTCAAGCGTGAGGGCGTCTTGTGACCAGGACTCGGAAGTGATTCGTAGCCCCTCGCTCCGGCTCCCGAGCGCCGGCAGAGAATTCTCTCTCGTGATTCCAAAATCGTTTCGCAGGCGAATGTGAATCGTATTTTTTCCCTTAACCAGAGACGTTCGTGTTGAAACGTGCTGGTCGAAAGAATTTTTCGCAAGCTGAAAGGACACGCGGCGACCATTTAATTCTGCGCCGATGATTTTTGCTCGCACGCTGACGGCGGGAGAAAACTCCAGCGTGGCAGCGCCGCTGCTTTCGATCGAGAGAGTGATTTCGCCGGCAGTTCTCTGAAAGTTCAAGTCAAGCGTCGTGTCTCCCGCACGAACATTATGAATTGCGAAAGAAGCCCAGTCGGCGGGAACATGCGGAGCGAATGTGACTCGATGATCACCGGCATCAGTTTCCAAACCGAATAATCCGCGAAGCAAGGGGCTGATGACCATGGCAGCCGACCAGATCTGGTGCGGCGAACTCGTAGAAAGAGGCTGATAGTAGTCGCCGGAAAGGACTTCGGTGACGTGTCCGAGAGATCCGTCGAGCGCGAGCAGGGCATTCGCGCGGAGATTTGAATAGGCCGGGAACTCGCGATGGTAGCGATATTCACCCACTGAGGCCCATCCCGTGAAGAGCGGCCATACGGAGCCGTAGTGATATCCGCCGGCATCGTAGCGCGGCGATTGGTCGGAAATGATTCGCATACCCCAATCGGTCTGGTGGTCGGGAGTGGCGAGACGGTCAATCATCGATTCAGATTTTTGTTGGTCCAGCAGGGCAAACCACATGGGGACCGTGGAGAGAACGCTTGGTTCGATTACTTGCTGGTTGTTTTTATCGAGGGCGAAGGCATAAGTGCCGGACTGTTCGGACCAGAACGCCTGGTTTACAAGCTGCTTCTGGCGAATGAAATCGCCTGCGAATTGATTTGCGACATCTTCCTTGCCGGCGACATGGGCGAGGCTCGCAAGTGCCGAGAGTGCCTGCGCACCGAGGCCGCTTTGATAAAGTTCCGTCTTCACCGGAAGCAACGGGCCGCCTTCGACCCAGCCATGCCCGAAGCCAAAATTCTGCGGCAAACCTTGTGAGTCGTACGTAGATCGCAGAAATTGATATGCCTTCCAGAAGCTATTCCATTTTTCACGGGCAAATGCTGTGTCGCCGCTTTCGGTGACGTAATCAGCTGCGGCGATGATGTAGAGAGGAGTGGCATCGGCCGAGGCGTATCCGTAAGGGTAATCTTTGAACCAGTTCACGAAGCTTGCGCCTTGAGCAATTTCGTGGGGAATTTTCCCGTCGGAGCGCTGGAATTTTGAAATGAATTCGAGAGCTGTGCGAGTGGTCGAGAAATCGCCTTCCGCGTCGAGAGCCTGTTCGGTCCAGAAGGAATCGCGTCCGAAAAACCAAGCGAAGCCAGGACGCTGGCTGGTGCCTGAAGTCCGATAGCCGGCGACGAGTCCGGTGCCGAGATAAGGATTCGTGACCAGACCTTGAATCACGCTCAGGCGTGCCCAGTCGTAAGCTTGTTGGAGTCGCGCGTCGGGAAGTTCGACGCTGGTAGTGCGCGAGAGATAATCGGCGTAGTACTTTGCGGAATCTTGTTCGAGTTGGGCGTAATCGCTTAACAGATATTTGTAGGTTGCGTCAGCTTCGGCGCGGCCGTTTACGGAGGCGGCGATCACGATCAGCTTTGTTTCTCGACCTTTATTCGTTACGCCTAGCCGAATCGCGCTTTCCTGCGATGCCGAATAGTTCGTCTGGTACTCCTCTTGAGAAAGAGCGCCGGTCGGAGAGCCGACGAGCGCTGAAAATTTCTTCTGCTCTTCTCCCAAATAAAACGCGTGCAGGACTGGGTCCCAACTCATATAAGTTCCGCCGAGCGCGGCGGGCCATTCGAGTTGGAAATCGCGGTCGAATGCGGCCTCGATCTCCAGCGGGTGCGAGGTTTCAACTTCAAATTTGATTACCGCTCCGGCATCGTGAACGGGAACGAATAGAGTTTCTCTGACGGAAAAGGTGTCGCCAGCGTAGATGATCGTGCTCGACTCAGGGCGAACACTCACGGTGCGCACAAGGGATTCGGCAGGCAGGCTGCGGCCGTCGGTCCTGAAGCCTACGTGAAAGTTGCGGAAAAGTTTCAGTGGGTAAACCCAAGCTTCGAAATTGCCGCTTTCGTTCCCGAACAAGCCGGTGCGAGTTCCGGTTGCACATAAAAATTCCCAAGGACGTGCCGGCCGGGAGAGTTCGAGATCAGGTAATTGCGCAATTGCCGAAGGTGCAAACAACAGGCAAATGACAATCGTGGATCCCAGCCAACAAAGACCGCGTTGGGTGGGGCAGGCCCCGCCTTTTTTGGCCATCAAACGAAAACCGGATAAGAAGCGCATTGGTAGTCGCAAGTTGCGAATCGCGAAGCCGTTCACTATAAAAGTAGCGGCGGATTGTATCAAGCACCAAACCCGGGAAGGTGTTCCTCTTTTGTCTTCTTCACGCCGGTCGTTTCTAAAATCTCTGAGTCAGTCCGCGTTGGTTCTGCCGTTGAGAGATGTTCTTGGGCTGGTCCGGCCTGCTCCGATACTGGCGCAAGCGCAGAGCTCGGGAACAGCGAATGCGGCCATTGCCGCGACTTTCATGGATGTGGGCCGTGCGGCGGGGCTCAACGTGAAGACGATTTACGGCGGCGAGCACAAGAACAAATATCTGCTTGAGACCACGGGCTGCGGGGTCGCGTTCTACGATTACGACCACGATGGCTGGCTCGACATTTTTCTGGTCAATGGGTGGCGGCTGGAGGGGTTCCCCAAAGGCGAAGAGCCCACATCACATCTTTTCAAGAATAATCGTGACGGCACTTTTACAGATGTGACCGAGAAGGCCGGACTGGTGCATCACGGCTGGGGACAGGGCGTCTGCATCGGCGATTACGACAATGATGGGTTCGACGATCTTTTCGTCACGTATTTCGGAAAAAATGTGCTTTATCACAACAACGGTGATGGCACCTTCACGGACGTGACAGAGAAGGCAGGCGTTGGCGGCGGCGGGAAGCGGTGGAACACAGGCTGCGCATTCGTCGATTATGACCGCGATGGCAAGCTCGATTTGTTCGTGGCAAATTACATTGATCTTGATCTTGCGACTGCTCCGGTGCCGGAGTCTGGGCCGTGCTTGTACAAAGGAATAATGGTGGCGTGCGGGCCTCCGGGGCTGAAGGGCGGCAAAAACATTCTGTTTCATAACAATGGCGATGGAACTTTCGCCGATGTGTCGGATTCGAGCGGCATTCTCGATGCGAATGGAACCTATGGCTTGGGAGTTCTGACCGCCGACTTTGACAATGACGGCTGGCCTGACATTTACGTAGCAAACGATTCTGCGCCGAGCGCGCTTTATCAAAACAAGAAGAATGGGAAATTTCAGGACATAGCAATTGAGGCTGGATGCGCGCTCAGCCCCGATGGCAAGCCGCAGGCGGGCATGGGAGTTTCGGCGGCGGATTACGATCTCGATGGCAATCTCGACATTGTAAAAACGAATTTTGCGGGAGATACGCCTTCGCTATATCACAGCGTGGGAGGCGCGAACTTTGAGGACACCACCTTTACAGCCGGGCTTGGGGCGCACACGCAGTATCTCGGATGGGGCGTCGGCTTTATCGACTTCGATAACGACGGCTGGGCGGACATTTTGATTTGCAACGGGCATGTTTATCCGGAAGTTGAGCAGCTGAAAACCGAAGCTGGCTATAAACAACACAAGTTGCTCTACCGAAATCTGCGGAACGGGCGATTCGAGGAGGTTACGGAATTGGCTGGACCAGGAATCAATGCTGCGGTCGCGGCCCGTGGTTGCGCATTCGGTGATTTCGACAACGATGGCGATATCGATGTTGTTGTGAACACAGTCAATGGATTGCCGCAATTACTGCGTTGCGATTCGAGATCGGAGAATAACTGGATCAAGGTGAAGCTGATTGGCACTAAGTCGAACCGAAGTGCAATTGGGGCGCGCCTGACGTGTGTTGCGACATTTCCGGGCGAAAGCAAACCGCATCGGCAGATCGATGAAGTGCGAAGCGGTGGCAGCTACTTCTCGCAAAGCGATTTGCGACCGCACTTCGGGTTGGGGAAAGCAGAGAAAGTGGATTTGCTCGAAGTTCGCTGGCCGAGCGGGCAGGTGGAGAGTTTCAAAGATCTTTCGGCAAACGAAATCATCACCATCAAAGAAGGATCGGGAATTTCTCAGCGAACGCCTCGAAGCTGGGGGAACTCCGCGGGTAAAGGCTTGTGATCGGAGCTCATTTCACCGCCGCGATGACAACTCCGAACGGTTCTAATTTAATTCCGTCTAGTCTAGCTTCAGAGCTGGCCTGCTCAGGCGCTGTGAGTAGAAGGTGCAGCTTGTTTCCCTGTACTCCGAATCCTCTCAGCGAAAAGTTTACTGTCTGTTCCTGCGCGCTCATGTTTAATGCAACCAGCACAGGGGCACTGCCGTTTGCTGTCCGAAGATATGCGAGCACGTTCGGATCATTGCGATTCACCGCCACATACGAACCATCACGAAGCGCCGGAAGGTCGCGCCGCAAAGCGATCACGTGTTTGTAGAAATTGAAGATTGAATTTGGATCGGCTTGCTCATTCGCTACGTTGTACTGAGCTGCGCTCGGTGGGACTGGAAGCCATGTTTTCGACGCAGTGCTAAAGCCCGCGTTCTTCGAATCATCCCACTGCATCGGTGTGCGCTCACCGTCGCGGCCTTTATCTTTAGGCCAGCCAGTGCGGCCGACAGGATCTTTTACATCTTCGATTCGGGTGGGCACAGTCGTTCGCATTCCGATTTCTTCCCCGTAGTACATCTGTGGAGTGCAATGGGTGGTGAGCAGAAGCGTGGCCATCAACTTCGCAATCTGGTCGTTGTGGATGCCGTCACCGTAGCGGTCCCAAGTGCGGGCCTGGTCGTGATTGCTGAAAAAGAAATAGGGCTGGCCTTTGAGGGGATTGAACTCAACGTCGTCGAGCAACTCGCGGAATCGGGTTGCCGACAAAGTGTTCACGTCGGCAATCTGAAAATCCATCGGGAGCTGCACTTCGTCATCATTTGCGCCATACATTTTATCGAGGTCACGAATGTTCGGCTCGTCGGCTTCGCTGATCAGCACCGGATTACCGGCATAACGATCGACCAGGTTTCGCATCTCGCGTAAAACATCGTGAACTTCGGGGAGATCGTCGGTGTACTTGTGTTGAATGTTCGGATCGCCGAAGGCGTTCTTTCCCGGCAGAATGGGATCATCGTGGAGATTCGGATCTTCGAATAAGCGAGAAACGGCATCCATGCGAAATCCCGCCGCGCCGCGATCGAGCCAGAAGCGCATCACGTCGTACATCGCCTTGCGCACTTCTGGATTGCGCCAATTCAGGTCTGGCTGCTGCACGTAAAAATAGTGGTAATACCATTGGCCGATTTTCTGGTCGTAGGTCCACGCCGAATGGCCAAACCACGATTGCCAATTATTAGGCGGCTGGCCGGGGCCCTTACCGTCGCGCCAAATGTACCAATCGCGTTTCGGGTTCGTCCGTGACGAGCGCGATTCCAGAAACCAGGGATTCTGGTCCGAGGTGTGGTTCGCGACGTAATCCATGATGATGCGAATATTTCGTTTTTTTGCTTCGCTCATCAGGCGGTCGAAGTCGGCCATGGTACCGTATTGCGGATCGAAGGACTCGTAGTCGGCGATGTCGTAACCGAAGTCGACCTGAGGCGATGGGTACATCGGCGTGATCCAGATTGCGTCGACGCCGAGGTCTTTCAAATAGTCGAGCCGAGATGTGATGCCATTCATATCTCCCACGCCGTCGCCGTTCGAATCCTGAAAGCTGCGTGGGTAGACTTCGTAGATGATCGCGTGCTTCCACCAGGGAACAGAAAGGGATTGCTGTGCGGCGGACGAACCTGCCGAAACGTCGTGAGCAAGCAGCTTGATGAAAACGAGTAGGACGATTAACGCGAGCAGAGCGGACCTGAGCCGATTCAACCTGTTCCTCCGCGAGGAGCGCCTAAGTTAAAGCGAGAATACTACTTTTCTCGATTGTGAAGCGCAAAGGAAATCGTGCGATCATTGTCGAGGTTGTAATGTCGGAATGCCTGCATATGGGAGTTGCACCCAATATTGCAGAGATCCTTCGAAGTTGTAGCTACTTCGCTCAGGATGACAGGCTAGTGAGGTTTTGCCGCGATTCCGCTGCCTTCTTTTAGTTCGTCGATGGAATCAGCCTTCAGATCTTCGAAGCGCTCGCTCGTGCCACTCGGCCAGCGCACTTCGAGGTAATCAATCTTGGTTGTTTGCCCCAGACCGAAGTGCGGGCGCATGTCGCTGTTAGAGTCGTAGCTCGAGCCACTGCGTACTTCATCCACTCGTTTGCGACCCCCTGCGCTAAGCGTAAGTCGAGCGCCGATCCCATCGCGATTGGATTTTGTGCCGATCAAGTGAAATGCAACCCAGTGATTCGGCGACCTTACCTGGTTCACTAACAGGTTCAGGTGGGCGTTCATGTTGGTGATCACCGCCGAAAGCTGGCCACTGTTCCACAGGTCGCCAATCGCGAGTCCTCGGGCGGAACTGGGGGCCGTTATTGCAGGACCGGCTTCCGATGAAATGTCGGTAAAAGTTGAATTCCCGTTGTTGTGGTACAGGATCTTCGGTTCCTGAAAGTTGCTGCCCAGGTGCTGTTTATCGACCTCGGGATAAACGTGGCCGTTGACGACAAGGAGATCGGGCCAGCCGTCATTATCGAAATCGAAGAACATAGCACCCCAGCCAAGATATTGCGTATGCAGGCCGAGACCAGCGGCGAAGGTGACATCGTCAAAGGTCCCGTTCCCGTTATTGCGGTATAAGGTTGAAGTATCATCAGAGAAATTCGTGCGAAAAATATCGAGAGTGCCGTCGCCATTAAAGTCGGCAACCGTGCTTCCCATGCCAGCCTGAGCGCGGCCGTCTTCGTTGAATGCTGCTCCGGCGACAATGGCAACGTCGGTGAATGTTCCGTCGCGATTGTTGTGGTAGAGAATGCTCGGCGTGCTGTCGCAGGCAATAAAGATATCGGGCCAGCCATCATTGTCGTAATCCAAAGTGGAAACGCTGAGCGAATAATGTCCCGCGGCCTGGTCAATGTGTGATTTCGCGCTCACGTCCTCGAACTTACCTTTGCCAAGGTTGTGGTAAAGGATATTTTTCGACCACGGCAGCCCTCGCGGGCCGCACATCACGGGAACGCCTTTCCAAACGCAATCGGCGCGATCTCCCGGCTTGGGCGCGGTGGAGACGTCAAAGTCGACGTAATTAGCGACGACGAGATCGAGCAGGCCGTCGCGGTCGTAATCGACGAAAGCGCAGCCGCTGCCCCAAGCTTTGCCGGAGCCCGCCACTCCTGCCTGGTCGCTTACATCTTTGAAAACGCCGCGCTCGTTGTGGTAAAGACGATTCTTTCCGTAATAAGTGACGTAAAGATCTTCCCAACCGTCGTTGTCGTAATCCCCGACGCAGACGCCCTGGCCCCAGCCGGTTGCGACTAAGCCGGCTTGTACCGTTACGTCGGTAAATGTGCCGTCGTGATTGTTGTGGTAAAGGTGATTTGTAGGCGCTCGTCCGGAGCCATTCCCGTCGAGCGTGGTGCCATTGACGATGAAAATGTCGGGCCAGCCGTCGTTGTCATAGTCGAAGATCGCGACGCCGGTGCCGGTGGTCTCAATGATGTACTTTTTTGTGTCTGTGCCGCCGAAGACGGTTGTCATGGTGAGGCCGGTCTTTTGGGCAATGTCTTTGAAATTGGCGACTTGAGCCGGTTGCTGAGATCGAAGCGGCAGGGGCATCAGCAAAGTTGCCGCTATAAGGGAAATGAAAAATAACGACCTGCCTTTGCTCCGAGAAGACAAAACCATCACGACTCAAACATATTACATGTGCTCTCGCCGGAAATAGTCCAGCCGATGACGCCGTAAAAGATTTACCCGCTGCGATCGACGAGTCAAAAGCTCTACCGCAGAGAAGATCAGGTTCCAGAAGCGTAGTAGCATGAGAGAAACCTGTGATGAAGTTCCTGTGGCGAATCGAACCTTTCTGTTTTCTGGCTTTGTTGTGCTTCTGTGTTGCGGTCCCACAGGTCGTTTATTCGCAACGTTCCCAAGTCCAGTCGCAGCAGAACGTTGAACGTGCGGAAGCTCTCTATTCTCAGGGAATGTCATCCCTTCAGCAAGGCGAACTTGCAACTGCGAGAGCTGCATTTGAAAAAGTTATTCGTCTCGCTCCAAACAGTCCGGAACCGCACAATTCTCTGGGGTGGGTATTGCTCCAGCAGGGGCAGGCAGAAGGTGCAGTGGCGCAGTTTCGTGCCGCGTTGAAACTCAAATCGAACTTTCCGCAAGCACGTATAAATCTGGCCAATGCATTGGCGAGCGAACGTGATTTTGCGGAAGCGGAGTCAGAGGCGCGCGAGGGAGTGCGAATTGTTCCGAAGGACTCCGAGGCGCATCGGACTTTAGGGCGCATATTGAGTTTTCGTGGCGATCTTGCGGGCGCAATCAAAGAAGTGCAAACAGCGATTGCGCTCGACAGCAGGCGCGCGGACCTGCACGATGATTTGGGATCGCTTTTGGTACAGGCAGGACGCCCCGATGACGCCTCCGTGGAATTTTCGGAAGCATTAAAGTTGCAGCCGAATTTCACGGCGGCTCAGCTGCACTTGGGAATCGTGCGCTGGCAGCAACATTCATTGCAGGAAGCTCACGATCTGCTTGGGAGAGCTGTACAAGCCGCCCCGCAAGATGCTCAGGCCCACTACTATTTCGGGCGCGTACTCGAAGACGAGAAGCGCTCAGACGAGGCGCTCAGGGAATTAAAACAGGCGGCCGCTCTTCAGCCGGAGTTTGCCGACGCCCAGGAGAGCTTGGGACTTATGAGCCAGCGGACCGGAGACACGTCGACCGCCGTGGCTGCATTCCGCAAATTATTACAGCTTCGACCCGGGAGCGCCGACGCGTACAACAATTTAGGTTTGGCGCTGATCCAGTCGGGAGATGCGGGAAGTTCGGTCCCGGAATTTCAAACTGCGATCCGTTTGAGACCGGATGATCCCGGTTACATCGAAAATCTGGGCACGGCGTACTTACAACGAGCGGACTTCGATGCCGCCGTCAAACAGTTCCAGGCTGCACTGCAGATTGCGCCGCGGGATGCGACCGCGCGCTACGACCTGGGCCTGGCTTTTAAACTCAAGGATCAACTGCCTGATGCCATCGCGGAATTTCGCCAGGCAGAGGCAATTTCGCCTGATCAACCGGACATCCACTACACGCTTGGAGTAACGCTCTGGCAAACAGGAAAGTTCGCAGAGGCCGAACAAGAGTTACGGGCGGCTACTGTGGCGAAGCCGGATTACTCCGAGGCGTATTACACGCTAGGAACAGTCTTGAAGCAGGATGGAAAGCTTGCCGATGCGGCCACCGCTCTGCGCAAAGCCATTGAGATCAATCCGAACCTGATCGGAGCGCACACGAATCTTGCAGCCATCCTGCGGCAACAAGGCGATAATGCCGGCGCTGAGGCGGAAAGCAGCCGAGCGCGGGAACTGATGAAGGAGTCAAACAGCTTGCAAGCTGCGACGTTCAACACCAATTCCGGCAAGCGACTGCTACACGCAGGGGACGTGGACGGAGCGATCTCGCAATTTCGGTCGGCCATCAAACTTTCACCGGATTACGCTCCTGCCCATCAGGAACTGGCGCAGGCGCTGGTGCAGAAAGGGCAGAAGGGCGAAGCCGAAGAGGAGTTCAAGAAAGCGGCAGAGCTTTCAGGGGCGCATTCTCAGTAGTGGGTGAGTGGTTCGTGGTCTGTGATTAGTGGGCTTATCGCCGGCGGTCGGCATTTGCGGTCGATCAAGAGTGACCACCAAACAGGGTCAATCCTTTCGCAACGCAACCAGTTCCGTTCCAACAGGAACTCCGCGCGCAACTTTGATGTGAAGCACGGCCTCGAAGGGCTTGACCTGCCCACTGTCGGAGACGGGCAACCGCAATAGAAGTTGCTCAAGGGAATCCTGGCGGCAGACGTACTCGGCGGCTGCCTGAGTACCGATCGTGGTGGTTCCGGCCAGAATCAGCACCGACCGTTCCGGGTTCATACCGGGCACGAGGCCGACAATCGCGTAATCTTCGGTCAGGGGCTCACCCGAAGGGCTTCCCAAAAACATTTTTGGTTCGTCCGCCTGGGGGTGAACGTTCACGATGGCGAGATCGCCCTTGCGGGGCCCAGAGCTGGGACGCTGGAAAACGAACTGGTGAGTATTAGGCAGGTCACGCAAGCTCAGATTCTCGGCGGGAGAGCCGACGAAAATCAAATTATTGTTTTGAGCATCATCCAGCGAAAACAGGCTGCCGCGCTTCACTCGTATGGCGCGGTGCAACTGCGTAAAGACCTGGTCGAGGTCATAGACCGCGAGCACTTCGCCAACACCGGTGTAGTGGTCGAGGATCGCTTCGCGCGAGTCGCGGGCGGGGTTGAAGTAGCGAAGCCCGGTTTCTGGACGCCCCACAAAAGCTCCGTTGCTGAATATGACCCAGGGTGGTCCGGGGCCGGCCGAAAATCCTTGCCAGAAAACTTTGAATGCCGAAGGGACGCTTTGGTCTGCTGCCTTATTGGCTGTTGCCCGGTTGACCAGGAGGGCGATAATTCCCGAGACGGCGATGGCTAGCAGAACGGAAAGCAGCAGGATGGTGCGCGACCCAGAATAGGAGGACGCAACCGGATGTTCAGGTTCTCGTTCATGAAGATCGCGGATTGAGGGTCGGATGTGCCCGGTTGCCGAGTGGAATGTAAGCGAATAGGTTCCCTTCGGCAGTTCCACGATGATCGGGTCATCAGTCCCCTCGGAGCTGTAGTATTCGGCGATTTTCGAACGCAAACGTCCTGCCTGCACTCGAACCAGAGAATCGAGGTGAGGGTCGAAATCTGGCGGGCGGCCGAAAACCTCAGTCGCGATCTGATATTCCTTCAGTGCCGCCCCGGGATGCCTGACGGCGTGGTCGGCAAGATAGCGGAGAAGTTTACAAAGTGACTCGGAGCCGTGCAATGTGTGGCTGTGTACCAATCTCTCAATTTCGAGGAGCCACGGCTCGGCGTCGGTTACATGTCCTGTTACACCCACGGTAACAGAGAGTAACAAACCGATTTTGTTACTTTCAAGTCAGAAACTTACGAGCACGTAACCGTAACAAACCCCGTGAGACTATCAAATGCGAGTGCCTAAGCAGCATGCTTCGTGCATTCGGGAGGAACCCGGCAGTCGTGTGCGATGTTCTCGATCGTCGTGTTCGGCGTCGTAAGTAGATCCTCGCGCAATAATACGTTTGAATTCGCGAATAACGCGATCTCGCGTTCTGGCGAGGGAGTCACTTTACGACAGTTCGCCACGGTGGTTCTGGCGTTTTGTTTTTTCCGGCTCCTGCAACAACGTTATGCTGCGGTTGACGCGAATTCGTTTTTTTGTAGAGTTGCAGTCGACAAATTCCATTTGCCATATGCGCTTCCCGCTATGGTGAGAAACTACTTGCGATTGCAACGCGAAATGTGAGGAAAATTTCGGAACTCAAACTGCTTACTAATGAGTAACAGCTCTTTGTACACTCGGATTCTGCTGTCTGGCCCTCAACTGGTTTTTCCTATCGTGGGAGGAAATCAATGAAAAAGGCACTGTCGGCTTTTGCGTTTCTCGCCCTCTTGGTTTGTAGCATGTGGACCCCGCGCGCTGTCGCGCAGGCGGTGTTCGGCAACGTCAACGGAACAGTGACCGACCCGCAGGGAGCGGCAGTGGTCGGGGCGAAGGTTACCGTTACCGACCAGACTAAGGGCACGTCGCAAGTGGCAACGACGAACGAGAGCGGCAACTACTCGGTCACGCACCTGATCCCTGACACCTACACGGTCAAGATTGAGGCACAGGGGTTCAAGACGGAAGAACATCCGAACGTTCTTGTTCATGCCGACGCAACAGCGCGTCTCGATCTGCAGCTCCAGCTCGGATCGACTACTGAGCAGGTAGAGGTAACGGCGGCCGCTCCGCAGCTGAAAACAGACCGCGCCGATGTCGCGACCGAATTTAATACGCGCGCCGTGGAAGACCTCCCAATTCTCAACCGTAATTTCACGAATTTTCTGTTGCTGACTCCTGGAACCCAGAAACTCGTTGGCTGGTCACACGCTGCTACGGAGAACCCGCAAGGCAGCAATCAAACTATGGTCAACGGTCAACATTTCAGCGGAACGGGCTACGAACTGGACGGAACTGATAACCAGGATCCGATCCTGGGAATTATTGTTATCAACCCAAACCTTGACGCTGTTACGGAAGCGAAGGTTTCGACAGCTGACTTCGATGCTGAGTTCGGCAAAGCCATCGCTGGCCTGGTGACTGTCCAAACAAAGTCGGGCACGAATGATCTACATGGCAGCGCGTTTTATTTCCGCCGAACGGATGCAACCGAAGCGCGCGACCCGTTCACCCAGTGGGCGGCTGGTCCGACCTGGAAGGCGAGCCCGATCGCCCCGAGCCGTTGGCAGGAGTTCGGTGCCAGTCTCGGCGGGCCAATCATTAAGGACAAGCTGTTTTTCTTTGGCGACTTTCAAGGCATGAGGCAGAAAGCCGGTATAACGAACCTGATCACGGTTCCGACGCTGGAAGTTCAACAAACTTGCAATCCGGCTACGAATCCGACGAGCGCAACGCCGGGCTTTTGCGATTTGAGCCAATATCTGAATGCCGGTTACAGCACCGGCGGGCAAGCGTTTGACCCGACGACAGGTGTTCCGCTTAATTGCACTGCACCTTGCACTCCGGGTTCTGGCAGAACAGCCTTTGCCAACAACATGATCCCAATTGCCGATATCGATCCGGCTGCTGGAAAATTACTAGGGATGTTCCCGGCACCGAATACAGCGGGCAGTAATGCTGGTACTGTACAAAACTACATTGCATCGGGCGCAGGTCCGTACAACCAGAACGCTTTTGATACACGCATCGACTACAACGCCGCTCCTACGGTTCAAGTGTTCGGGCGCTACAGCTTGGATTATTTCAGCCTGTCTGGCCAAGGCGTTCTGGGAGCTCTGGGCGGCGTCGGCTTTGGCCCAGGCGGCTTAGCTGGTAGCTCGATCGTTCACAACCACAGCTTGGCAACGGGCGTGACCAAGACCTTTAGTCCAACATTGCTGGCGGACTTCCGCTTTGGATACTTCAAATACAACCCGATGACACATAAGCCGGATGAGGGGAAAACGCCCATGACTGACGTGGGAATTCCGAACGCAAACTTAGGTGATAAGTTTACGTCCGGTTGGGGCGAGTTTGACTTCAACGGGAACAACAACGGCCAGTGGCCGACGTTCGGCGATGGATTGGGTATTGCGCGCTGCAATTGTCCTTTGATTGAGAGTGAGCAACAGTTCCAGTTTGTCACCAACTGGACAAAGATTCACGGTAATCATCAGTTCAAGTTCGGCGCCGACGTTCGTTATGCCGAAAACTTGCGTGTTCCCAGCGACTCGAACCGCACGGGAGTTTACAACTTCACTGACAGCGTCACCTCGAATGCTGGTACGGGCGGGTTGGCATTTGCTAGTTTCCTGCTTGGGGATGCCAGAAGCGTAAACCGCTACGTGAGCACGAGCACAAACGCGGCCGAGCGCCAGCATCGCATGTTCTATTACGGTGAGGATAGTTGGCGAGCAACCTCGAAGTTGACCGTCAACTATGGGCTTCGTTGGGAGGTTTATTTCCCCGAATATGTTAACGGTGCCCAAAAAGGTGGATTCGCCAACATTCAACAGGGCGTGATTCGTGTTGCAGGCGTTGGCGGCATCGGAGCGAATGGCAACATCGGTAATGATTGGCATGCCTTTGCTCCGCGAATCGGCATTGCTTACCAGCTAAGAGAAAAGACCGTGGTCCGCATGGGTTACGGTCGCAGCTACGATATGGGCGTATTCGGGTCGAATTTCGGACACGCCGTTACCCAGAACCTGCCGGTGCTCGCCGCTCAGCTATCGCAGAACCCGAACCAGTTCTTCCCGGCGTTCGGCTTGTCTACGGCGCTTCCCGCGTCTCTCGCTTCATATAATCAGGCCGGTCCACCTCCCTTCGTCTTCCCACCGGTGCCATCGAATGGTTTGCTGCCGCTCGCTGGTCCAAACTGTTTCCTGAACGACACGTCGCAGTGTATCCAGCCGCACATCCGCCCGACGACCCAGCGGCTGCCCTATGTCGATACCTGGAATGCGGCCATCCAACATCAGCTGACCAATACCATGACACTCGAAGTTACATATCTGGGCAATAAAGGCACGCACGGCTTCGCTGGTGATGGCAACACGTACAACGTCAATCAGCCGTTCTTCGGGCCGGGAACGGACGTTTGCAGTGGGACGAGCTGTAGCTTCGTTCCCAATATTCCTCAACAGCAGCGTCGGCCGTTGTACAACAAGTTCAGCTATCCCGGATATCAGGATTTATCGATAACGCTACCGGATCTGAGCCACCCGACTCTAACCTGCTGCAACACAGACCAGGGCAATTATCTGGGTAATGACGCGAGCAGCACGTACGAAGCGCTGACGGTCAAATTGGACAAGCGCTTCTCGCAAGGCCTGCAGTTCATGACCTTCGTAAACTTCGCCCGGGCCTATCATTACGACAGCAATTACTATGCCGACGATCCGCGAATTGCTTACGGGCCGAACGATCAGGTTCGCGACAAACAGTGGTTAACCAACTTTGTTTATGCATTGCCGTTTGGTCGAGGCATGCACTTTGCCGGCAACACGAGTCGCGCTGCTGATGCAATTATCGGCGGATGGCAGATCAGCGGCACAGTTAACTGGTCAAGCGGTTTGCCGTGGACTCCAAGTATGAGCGGTGCCGTTTGTAACTTGGAACAGGACACCGGTATCTGTCGTCCAAGCAAGGGATCTGGCTCCTTCAACTATGGAGCGGGTAGTTTCAACAAGGCAGGACACTACGTGCAGTATTTCACGCCAGTTGCGGACACCTGCGCCAACGGAATCTGTACCCTGCCGAGCGGCAATGGATTCGCCGATCCGGGACTCAATGCTATCGGGAACTATGGTTATGACAGCGCTTGGGGGCCCAGCTATTTCGGCGCGGATGCGGCGTTGTTTAAAACCTTCACACTCACAGAGCGGGTGAAGCTGCAATTCCGCGTGGATGCATACAACGTGTTCAATCACCCAGTCCTCGGGTTCAACAACAACCAGACTGGCAGCGGAGCGTGCATCGACTGCGGCGGGAATGGCCAAATTAAAGACATCGAGGCTGATTCCACGCCGGGTTCGCCCTCAGGAATGCGCCAACTGCAGTTCGGTTTGCGCTTAGATTTCTAACAGCGACTAGCAATGCCTCCGGGAGGGAGTTTGCCAGACTCCCTCCTAATTTTTTGCTTACAATGTGAGCACCACCGGAGTTCCACGTCTTTGCGCTTCCACGTTTTGCCCGGAACAACTTGGCCCTTCCTTTCCCGGACAAAATTGTGCGCGATCAAGGCGGGCTCATCGTATGTGATCGTTTTCGTTTTCCTGCTAATTGCTCAGGCGCAGGATGGCCCCAAGCCAAGCAGCCACGTTATTTCAAATGCAAGTTCTGGTGTAGCTGTCCGCGATGGCTACGCTGGCGACGAGGCATGTGCCAAGTGTCACTCATCGGTTTATCAATCGTACGAGCAAACTCCGATGGCGCATGCGAGTGGGCTGGCTGTGGACAATCTGATTCCAGCCGACTTCACGCACAAACCATCTGGAGTTCACTATCGCGTCTATCCGGAAAGCGGTCACGCGTGGCTGAGTTTCGATCGCGAAGGGCGCGCTGCGGTTCATGGCAAACGTGAGCTGCTTTACTACATAGGATCCGGCCATCGCGGGCTCACATACTTATTCGCTGACGACGGATATTTTTTTGAGTCGCCAATCAACTGGTATGGCGATCGCAAGGTTTGGGACATGACGCCTGCGTACCAGAACGCACGTGAGATTCCGATGAATCTTCCGGCACTCACGAGTTGTTTGCACTGTCACGTAAGCGGCATGCGACCGCCGATTGATGGAAGTGAGAATCGGTATGAGATGCCTCTGCTCACGCATTCAGGAGTAAGTTGTGAGCGCTGTCACGGACCGGGCGAGGCGCACGTGAAAGGCGGAGCGATCGTGAATCCGGCAAAACTTTCGCCTGAGCGGCGCGATGCGGTCTGCATGCAGTGCCATATGGAAGGCCGAGTCTCGATCGAGCGCGCTGGCAAGCATGTATATGAGTTCCGGCCCGGCGACTCGCTTAGCGACTACATTCGGTACTACGTTGTAGCCGGACCTTCTAAGGCACTTGGCGCGGTAAGCCAAGTCGAGGCCCTAGCCGAGAGCACATGCAAAAAATCATCAGGGGACAAGATGTCGTGCACCAGTTGCCACGATCCTCACTTTTCGCCTTCATCTGAAGAACGCGTAAGTTATTTTCGGGGAAAGTGTCTGGCTTGCCATGGCGAGGCGTTTGGCGAGAAGCATCACGCGGAGCAAAGGGACTGCACCAGCTGTCACATGCCGGAGCTGGCCAGCAAAGACGTCGCTCATACCGAAGTCACTGACCATCGCATTCCGCGTCTCCCAAATGTTTCACCACAGCTTCTCCTGGACACGAACACCGCCCATGGCGAGTTGCGGCTGGTTCCATTTCCCGACTCCCGCGAGGCGGAAGATGACGTGCGCGATCTCGCGCTAGCATGGGAGTCGCTGGCCAATAGCGGCGTTGAACCGGCAAGGAGGCGTGCACAAGACCTGCTTCGCCGTTCTGCAGCACAGTTTCCAAATGATGCTGCTACGCTCTCTGCGCTTGGGTATGAAGAGCAATTAAGTGGCGATCTATCGGCGGCAAGGAAGCACTATCAGCAAGCGCTTGCCGCAGACCCGAACTTGAAAGACGCGGCCACAAACCTCGGCGTGATTGAGGCGCAAAGCGGAGACCTTCCAGGCGCGGCTGATTTGCTGAGAGGCGCGTTTGGTCGGGCTCCGGGAAGAAGCAGCATCGGGCTCGATCTAGCTCGTGTTTATTGCCTGGGCGGAAAGCCGGGCGACGCGCGAACAATTGTGGATCGAGTTCTGGAATTCAACCCTGATATGGGTGCGGCAAAAGAGTTCCAGCAAGCTTTAAATCGGGCGAATGGTGGTTGCAAGTGAAACTTGCTCACCTACTGCAACTCTTAGCGCAGGCGACTAGAATGAGCTTACACGCGAGAAGTACGGAATGCCTTTGAGAAGTTGTTTTCAACTTGCAATTCTTCCTGCTCTGCTCGGCTGCGTATGTTTTGCGCAGTCAAGTGCAACCGATCTAAACGGGAGGCAGTTCGATCCAGTCAAATCGAATCCAGGTAAAGTTGTGGTCCTGATTTTTGTTCGCCGCGATTGTCCAGTTTCCGGGCGATACGCGCCGACAATTCAGCGCATCAGCGGCGAGCACGAGAGTGCTATCCGCTTCTATCTTGTTTTTCCAGACAAGGCTGATTCGGCTGATCAGATACGCGAGTATCTGAAAAATTTCCGGTACTCGCTTCCTGCGCTTCGCGACCCGTCGCATGTCTTGGTTAAGCAGGCTCATGCACAGATCACACCTGAAGCCGCTGTCTTCGATGGCAAAGGACGTCTGGCGTACCACGGGCGAATTGATGATCTCTACGTTGCATTCGGCCGTGCTCGTCAATCGCCAACGACGCATGAGCTTGAAGACGCGATTGCAGCTGCATTGGCCGGACACTCGCCGGCGAAACAGGAAGTTGCCGGCGTGGGATGCTACATCTCGGACCTCGAATGAAGTTGGCGCGCATTGCTGTCTCTGTTTTATTCGTTGCGTTGCTTGCGCTGATTTGTGCCGCAGCAGGTGATTTCGGTGCTGGGGTGCAGTCTTTGCAGTCAAGACCGGCGCACACGGTTACCTTCACTCGCGATATCGCTCCAATCATCTTTCAGAATTGCGCAACATGCCATCGTCCTGGAGAGTCGGGCCCATTTCCCCTTCTGACGTATGAAGACGTAAAGAAGCACGCCCGCCAGATCGAAATCGTCACCCGTACCCGTTTTATGCCGCCATGGCTGCCGGCTTGGCAGGATCTGAAATTTGCGGACGAGATGCGGCTCAGCAATGAACAGATTGCGACCATAAAGAGGTGGGTGGAGGAGGGAGCGCCGCAGGGAAATCCTGCAGACTTGCCGCCGAAACCCAAGTTCACAGCGGGCTGGCAGTTTGGGCCACCCGACCTAGTATTGAAAGCCGCGAAGCCGTTCCTTCTACCAGCGAGCGGGTCCGATATGTACTGGAATTTTATTTTTCCTGTGCCCATCGAGCGCACGCGCTGGATGAAGGCAATTGAAATCCGTCCGGGAGATAAGCAGTTTATTCATCATGCAAATGTGCTGGTCGATCGTTTGGAGAATTCGCGTCAGCGAGAAAAGACGCCGGGCGCCGGCTTCGAGGGGATGGAAATCAAAATCGAATCTGAAGCGTTTGATCCGGACAGTCATTTTCTGTTCTGGAAGCCCGGTACAGCGCCTTATGTTGAGCCGGATGGAATGGCGTTGCGGCTGGATAAAGGAACAGATCTGGTGTTGAACGTTCATATGCAGCCCTCCGGAAAACCCGAACTGATTCAGCCGTCAATTGGAATTTACTTCACAGACCACCCCGCAACGAAGTTCCCGATGCTCTTGCAGCTGCAAAATGATCGCAAGCTCAATATTCCTGCCGGAGACAAAAAGTTTGTCGTCGATGACCAGTTGACGCTGCCAATTGATGTCGATCTGCTCGCGATTTATCCGCACGCGCATTACCTGGGGAAAGACTTGCAAGCCACTGCTACTCTCCCTGACGGCAACATGAAAACGCTGATCCACATTCCGCAATGGGACCTGAACTGGCAGGCGGTGTACCGCTATCAGGAGCCCGTGTTCTTGCCCAAAGGCACTACGGTTCACATGCGATATGTTTATGACAATTCAGAGAATAATCCTCTGAACCCAAATCATCCTCCGCAGCGCGTGACAGGAGGCAATCGAGCCCGGGATGAGATGGCGCACCTTTGGTTGCAAGTGCTGCCCGTCAATTTCGATCCCAAAGCGGGGGACCCGCGAATGATTTTGCAGGAGGCGCTTGCACGGCACAACATCGAGAACGATCCCGAGGACTTTGAGTCACATTACAACCTGGGCGCGATGTTGCAGGCGCGCGGGAAACTTGATGAAGCGAAGGCGGAATATGAGGCTGCTCTGACGATTCGGTCTGAAGATGCAACGGCGAACAACGCGCTTGGCGCTGCTCTGATAACGGAAGGTGAACCACAGCAGGCGATGAGGTATTTGCGGATAGCAGCCGAGTCGTCGCCGAATTATTTTGACGCTCATTACAATCTGGGCCAGGCACTCACCGCAACTGAAGACTTCAGCGGTGCGGCCGAGCAGTTCGCGGCAGCCGTACGCCTGCGTCCTGATGATGCGGACGCACACGACAATTATGGTAGCGCGCTAGCCGAATTAGGAAAGTTTACCGAGGCGGAGGCGCAATTCGAACGGGCCCTGGAAATAAATCCCAAGCACACGCTCGCACGCGAAAATCTCGAACAGTTGCGCGGCGCGATGAGTTCCCATTGAATCGCATGAAGATGCTGCATCTTTTGATTCTTTTAGCGGGAGTACCATGCCTTTTGAGCGGCCGCGCGTTCGAGTATTTTAGAGATTTTCACCGTGTTTCCGACCAGCCTATTATTTCTCCACGTGGAGATGGCTGGGAATCCGGCGGCACCTTCAATCCCGCTGTTGTGATTGATCATGGCAAGTTCGTCATGCTGTATCGCGCTCAGGACGGCAATGGAACTTCCCGGCTTGGCTATGCCGAAAGCACCGATGGAATCCATTTTTCTCGACGAAGCCAGCCAGTGTTGTCTCCTGAAACAGATTATGAAAAGGATGGCGGAGTGGAAGATCCGCGTCTGGTGAAAATTGGTACTACATATTATTTGACCTACACGGGATACAACAAAAAGGATGCTCAACTTTGCTTAGCGGTTTCGAAGGATTTGATTCATTGGGATCGCAAGGGAGTGATTCTGCCGGCATACAAGGGGAACTGGAATGTCCGCTGGACAAAGTCGGGAGCGATTATTCCTCAAAAGATCAACGGCAAATACTGGATGTATTTTCTCGGAACCAGCGCAAATAAAACGGATGAAACTGGTTTGGCGTATTCCGCTGATCTGATTCATTGGTCAGAAGCGACGAGAGTCCCGGTGCTTCCGGCGCGTCCGGGAAAATTCGATTCGCGGGTAGTTGAGCCGGGGCCGCCGCCGATTGTGACGAAAGATGGCATTCTTCTGATTTACAACGGAGCAGACGATAATCTGGTTTACCGCACTGGCGTTGCGCTTTTCTCAAGCGACGATCCATCGAAAGTTATATGGCGGAGCGATGAACCCATATTTGCACCGGCGCTTAATTGGGAGAAAAACGGCCAAGTTCCCAACGTTGTTTTCGTTGAAGGAATGGTCAGGAGGAACGGCCACTACCTCTTCTATTATGGTGGTGCTGACAAATACGTGGGAGTCGCACAAGCGGACCTAGTCCACTGAACTCGCTCATTCTTGTTTCTCAGGGTTTTTCAATGAAACGATCCCGAACACTTCTTCTTGTATTCGCATTTGGGCTTTCAGCGTGGGCCCAAGCGACATCAAATACCGCCTCCGGCCAAGGCAACGCAGGTTCGGCTGATTTTTCGCATGCCCGGCAGCTTTTGCAGCAAGGAAAGTACGATGATGCCATCGCGGAGATTCAGCAGATTTCTGCTGCTCATCCCGGCACAGCCGGGATGGACCGTGAACTCGGCACGGCCTACTACCAAAAGGGCGATTATCCGCATGCAATCGAGTCACTGAAGGAAGCGTTGCAGCGCAAGGGTGACGACGAGGAAGCCACGCAACTACTGGGCATTTCTTACTACCTGAGCGGCAAGCCGGCCGACGCAATTCCGTATCTTCAAAAAGTGCAGACGTGGTACCCGCGCGCGAATGTGGATGGCTCGTACATTCTGGGCCAGTGTTTTATCCAGACGAAAGATTATCCGCACGCCAGGCAGGCGTTTGCGAAAATGTTTGATCTGCCGCCGGATTCGGCGGGAAGTTACCTGGTGACGGCAAGGATGTTATTTCGCCAGGAGTTTGAGCCAATTGCGCTGGAGTATGCGCAGAAAGCGGTGGCTATCGATCCGAAATTGCCGCGAGCGCATTTGCTGCTGGGAGAGATCCATCTGTTCGAGTCGAAGATTCCGGAGGCAGTTTCGGATTTCCAGGCCGAGTTAGCCGTTAACCCAGCCGACGCCAGCGCTTACTACAAACTTGCCGACGCAGACTCGCGCATTCAGAAGTTTGATGATGCCGAGCGGCTTCTGCAACGCTCCATATGGCTCGATCCATCCTCGACCGGGCCTTACGTGTTAATGGGAAAGGTCCTCGATAAAAAAGGCGAGCCGGAATTAGCTGTCCGCGCGCTGCGGCATGCGGCCGCGATGGACCCGAACAATTCAATCACACACCACTTACTCGGACAGGCTTATCGTGATCTCGGAGATAACGAGGACGCAGAGCGCGAGCTGAAGCTTGCCGCTCAACTGGAAAGCGCACAAGACTCGAAATAAAAGGGGCGGGTCTGCACCCGCCTATTTTCCTGCCTTTGGACTACTCAGAAAAGGAACTTTAATGCGAGCTGCAAGATGCGGGGCTCATGCGCTCCATTGGGGCGGAACATACCGGTAGTGCCCAAAACGTTGGTTCCGGAGCCAATAGCGCTCGCAGCCGACCCTGAATCGCCCGCGATCGGATCCCACTCGGTATGGTTGAAGACGTTAAATGCTTCCGCGCGGAAATCAAATCCGTAGCGCTCTGTTATTGCGAAATGCTTCAGCAGGGCCATATCGAAGTTGATGCGGTCCGGGTTACGCAAGGTGTTTCTTCCTGAATCGCCGAAACTAAGGGCGGTCGGGGTGACGTAAGCGCTCGGGTTATAGAAGAGCGGACCGTAGCCTTGCTGGAAGCTCTGAACAACATTTGCTTTTGGGTTTCCCACTACATCCGCGAATGTCTCGCCGGAGACGCCATTGCCGACACCGCCGTTATCGGTCTGGTAAATCACACTGAAGGGGGAGCCAGTGGCGAAGGTGGTAATTCCCGTATATTCCCAGCCTCCGAGCACTTTGTGGGCGAAACCTTTGCCCCTGAAGAACGGCAGGTCCCAAACGTATCCGAAGTTTAAAACGTGCGTCTGATCATAGCTGGAACTGGCACGATAAGCCGAAGGATCGTAAGAATTGACCAAGGCCGAATCGTAACGGTCGGACGAGTCGTCGATCGAATGGCTGTATGTATAAGCGAAATTCAGTTGTAGCCCGCCGACACTGCGCCTTACTGCGACTTGCAGTGCGTTGTAATTGGAAGAGGCTTCGTTCTGGATAGCAGTGATGTCAGCGTAACCTGGGAATGGCCGGAAGGGGTCCGCGCCCGCACCGACGCAGCCTTGAGCAACTGCAACATTAACTGCCGGCCCCATGGGAAGTCCGGTGGTGGGATTGATGGCAAACGGAATCGGCACCCCACTTGGGGTGGTGGCACTCATGGGAACTCCCGTGTTGGGATCGGGGTTCTGGTTACACTCATTTCCGGTGAAAGTCTCGCCAGGTTTGTACGGATTGTTAAGGACTGGGTAAAGCTGATTTAGGTCAACCTGTCTGGCAACGTGTACCCCATTGCTGCCCACGTAAGAAACAGTCGCGACAGTCGCCATCCCGATATTGTGCTGAATATCAAAGTGCCATTGTTGCGTGTAGGGCCAGTGCATCTGGTTCGGTAAAGAGACAACACTAAGCGGAAATGTCGGCGATGAAGTCCCTGTTACGCCAATGTTTTGGTATCCGACGATATTGCTTTGGGAAGCCGCAAATGCCAAAGGCGGCGAATTCTCCAACGATTCGGTCCCGGTTTCATTTCCGTTACCGTGCTCGTAGAAGATTCCATAACCGCCGCGGATGGCCCATTTGCCGTTACCGAACGGATCAAAGGCAAAACCGATGCGCGGCGCGGGATTGAGCAGGTGGCCATTCATGCAGCCGGAAGGCACACCTGCTGTGACTCCGCACTGAACGATTCCATTCGGGAGATTCGAAACTGTGGGAGCACCGCCGTTAGGCGTGAGGTTTATAACCTGGTCAGCTAAAAGAGTCCCGCTCGGATTCGATTGGGGGACCACAGTTGTGAAACCTGCTTTGTAAAGAGAAGGGTCGAAGTTGAAGGCCTGGTGATAGCGCTCACGATAGAGGCCGAACAAACTCATTCGAAGTCCCAGGTTTAACGTCAGCTTGCTGGTCACATGCCAATCATCCTGGAAATAGGGTTCAAAGATCTTGTAGCGGTTGTAATACTTGATTTGAGCGTTCTGCTGGCCAAACTTGTAGATGTCCCCCATTAGTAAATCGGCAAATGGATTTCCGGTAGTGACATTGGCGGAAGAAGGATCGAAGGTCAGATATCCGGGATAGGAGCCAGCACCCAGCTCCGAGCCGATTTCGTTCTTCTGGGCGAATTCAGCATAGCCACCGAACTGCAGATTGTGCTTGCCGACGATCTTGGTTACGTTGTCCTTGTAGCTGTAACTCGGATTCGAGTTATAGGTGCCATTTGGAATGTAACCGGGATCTTCGCCGAATCCTCCACCATAGGCTGACCCCTGATCAACCAAATTGATCCCTGGAACGACTCCGTATCCGTTGGTTGGGAACAGTCCGCCAAAACTGGTATTCGGGCCCCTTTGCCAGGCCCCGGTGTCATTCAAAATGATGTGGTCGGTGGTGTAGCTGGCGACGAATTCGTTGAGCAAGGTTGGAGATAGGGTTGATGTAAGGCGTGCTACCGCACTGACGCCGGGACCCCCAAAAGCAGTTTGGATGGTAGGAAATGAGCCCGCATTAGTCCATAGCGGCGTCGGATTTATCGTGTTCCATGAGTCATGAATGTAGCGGAATGTGACGCGTTCTTTATCCGTAAGATTGTGGTCGATTCGGACCAGTTCTTCGCGCCAATTCGTAGGCTGACTAATCGTGGTGAAATATGACTCGGCGCCGGGTGACCCTTGGGTAGGAAGGGGAATCATAGCCAAGAGCGCTTGCACATTGGGATCATTCGGGTTGAAGCCAGAGACTGTGTTTAGGTTCGGTGTTTGAACCCCATTCACGACAGGACAATCAGAAAAATCGCTGGCGGTTCCAGAGTTCAAGTTCGGGCACAAGTCACTGAAATCTCCTGTCCTTTCCGCTGGCGAAGGAACTAGTTGATTGAAGGTCGCGGGTACGCGATCCCGGCGCCACTCCTGCGACCAAAAGAAGAATGTTTTCTGCTTGTTCGTATTGTAGTGACCGGGAATGTAAACCGGACCGCCAATGGTGTAGCCGAAATCGTTCTTTTTGTATGGCGGCGGGGCGCTCTGGAAATATGGTGTCGCGTTCAGGGCATTATTGCGGAAAAATTCGTATGCGTCGCCATGGAATGTGCTGGTTCCGGATTTGGTTTCAACTTCGACGGTTCCCGAGCCATTCTTTCCATACTGGGCGCCGTAATCTGAAGTCAGCACCTTGAACTCGCCAATGGCGTCAATACTGGGATAAACGTTCAGCGTTCCATTGCTGCCGTTGTCCATGGTGTCGCCGCCATCCATCTCCCAGTTGTTGTACTCTGTCCGGCCTCCATTGACGCTGAATGCGACGCTTCCGCCAACTCCCACCTGACCTTCATCCTGCCCGGTCTGGTTGGTTACGCCGGGTACAAGCGTGATCAGTTGCGTAAAGTTGCGGCCGTTCAGTTGGAGTTGTTGGATTTCTTTTCCTGCAACCACACCACCCAGTTCCGAAGATTGCGTCTCAACCTGCGCGACATTGCCGCCTTCGACATTCACGGTTTCCTGGACCGCGCCGACCTGCATCTGTATGTTGTCTCTGGCTTTCTCACCGACTCGCAATGTGATGCCCTTCGCCTGATATTTCTTAAAGCCTTGAGCCGTGACAGTTAGGTCATAGGTTCCTACAGGCAATGCCGAGAAGACAAAATCGCCGCTGGCGTTGGTAGGCGCGGTACGGGTGACGCCATGTTCGGAGCTCAGAATCGTCACCTGCGCGTTCGAAACCGCCGCTCCGGATGGGTCAGTCACCGTTCCCGTCATCTGCGCAGTGTCTTGAGCGAGAACCATGGCCGGCAAAAATAAACACACCATCAGAAGAAAGAATGTCAGGCGTTGTGATTTCATATCGACTCCTTTACCACCCTTGGTTTACGTCAGCGGCGAAGCGTCACAGAACCCGGTTGAGCGAGGTATATACGTCAGAATTCCATTATTAAAACGTGTTAATACTGGAATAACTGGTAAACGGCTGTCAAGCAAAAATTGTTCAAAACATTGTCACGTAAGCGGGCGGCCCGTGGAAGCGCGGACGACCAACTCAGAAAGCAGCTTGCGATGGGTTGCCGCAATTTTGGGTCTCTCGTCGCCGGCACCGATGGCCTCGGCGACAATGCTCACGGCGATGCGGCCCATCTCCTGCATTGGCTGGCGCATGGTGGTCAAAGGCGGGGTCAGCAGCGAAGAATCCGCGATGTCGTCAAATCCGATTACGGAACATTGTTGCGGGACCGAGATCCCGTTTTTACAGAGTGCCCGAATCGCGCCGAATGCGCTCATGTCATCGAATGCCATCAGGGCTGTGAACGGGCGCTTCATGCGGACCAGTTCCTCGGTCAAGCTGATCCCTGCCTCGAAACTCGAAAGGGGATTTGCAGACTCGGGCAAGTCGACGACGAGTTCTGGGTCGATGCTCAGGTCGTGGGACTTCGCGAAAGCCTGAATGCCCTTCCACCGCGGTGCCGTGTCGCTGATCCGTTTTGGGCCGCGGATGAAGGCGATATTGCGGTGGCCGAGAGCGTATAGATGCTCAATAGCGGTGCACGCACCTGCTTCGTTGTCGACGATGACGGAGCTGATAGAGCCGGCATCCAGCTCGTGGCCAATCATCGCCGTGGGAAGGTTGCTTTTTTCAAGGTCGCCCAGAACTTCAATATCTACGAACAACCAGTTGGCCACGACAATCAATGCTTCCACGCGGCGGTCGAGCAACATTTCCAGATAACGTTCGAAGCGGCTGCGCTCGTTATGGACATCGGTGAGGATGGGCAGGAAAGACGCTTCATATAGGGTGCTCTCAATTCCGCGAAGGATTGGAATGCAGTAAGGGTCGGTCATGTCGAAGACCATGACGCCGACGGTGTGGGTACGCCGATTGCGAAGAGTGCGGGCGAATAGGTTGGGGCGATAGCCGAGTTTTTTCGCTGCACGCTGGATCCGCTTCTTTGTAGTTTCCGGTATGTAGCGCGCGAGCGGCGCATTATTCAAGACGATCGAAACGGTGGCGGGAGAAAAGCCGCTCTCTTTGGCTACTTCGCGAATCGTCACCATAAGAAGTGATGGGTGCTTCTTGAAATCACTAGCTCTGTTGGCCGACACTACAGCAGAGACCAGCACCAGTGTCAAGCATCGTGCCATTTTCGCTTGTAAAAACCTGGCTGGCGATATTCGTCCTGGGAGTTTTAGCTTTCTCCCAAGCGACTGCTGAACAACAGCAGGGCAGGCCACCGCAGACGGTGGATCTTCGCGCGATTTTCGAACGCGGCCAGAATGCTCTATCAAAGGGAAATTTGAAAGACGCGGAAGAAGATTTTTTTTCCGTGCTCCGCGTAGATCCGAAATCGGACGGGGCGTATTCCAATCTGGGCGTTGTCTACATGCGAGAAAAGCGCTGGCAGTTGGCGCTCAAAAACCTTCGTGAGGCGGCGAAACTGGCGCCGACGGTGCCGGGAATCCGGCTAAACATCGGAATTGCATATTTCCGGCAGAGCAAATTTGCTCAAGCTATTCCGGCTTTTGCATCGGTGGTGCGCGACCAGCCCGCATCTACGCAGGCGCGTTATCTTTTGGGACTATGCTATTTTCTCACGCAAAAATATTCTGACGCGGTAACTACGCTGCAGCCTCTTAAAGAAGTTGAATCCAATGACTTGAACTATTTGTACGTGCTCGGGGTTTCGGCGTGGGAGACAAAACAGCCGGAAATTGAGAATGCCGCATTTGCTCGGCTGGTTGATATTGGCGGGAACACTCCGGAATTTCATCTGCTGATGGGGAAAGCGCATTTAAACCGCACTGAGTACGATGACGCAATCAGGGAATTGAAGGTTGCCGCCCAGGGCGCGCCAACACTGCCGTTCGTTCACTTTTATCTTGGTGAAGCTTACATGAAAAAGCGCGAATTCGAGCCGGCGACAGCGGAGTTCCTCCAGGAAGCAAAATCTGACCCTGACCTTCCTTATAGTTTCGACCGGCTCGGAGCGATTGCATTCGAACAACAAGATAGAAAGGCTGCGGCAGACTACTTCCGGCACGCATTGAAATTGGACGCGAATCTCGCAAGCGCCTATTACTATCTCGCGCGAATCTACCAGGCAGAAGATAAGCAGGAGCAGGCTTTGCAAGAGGTAAACAAAGCCGCGCAACTTGTTCCCGATAGCGCGAGCGTGCATTATCTGCGCGGACGAATCCTTCAGGGGCTGGGAAAAACCGCTGAGGCGAAAGTGGAAATGGGCCGGGTGAAAACAATTTCCGCCGCATCGTTGAAACAAGATCAAGAAAAATTAGAGAAAGGCGTCTCCGACCCAGAGATCGTTAGTCAGCCAGCTCCTTAAACCGATCCGGCTCGGTTCATTTAGAAGAGCTTGACCGTTTCGCATTCAGGATTCCTGGAATCCAGTGCACAGCGTTTGCGTGGTACAGCTTGCGAAGTACCGCGGGCGGCAGGCCAAGACCCTGAGTTTTGTGCCCACGGTATTCAAATGTGTCGCGAGTAGAAAAATACCGCCAGTCGCGCGCGTATTGATCTTGCCATTCTTTGACTGCATCGCTCGCCGTTTCATCGATTGTGAATTCCAGATCTGTGCCGTAGATAACCCGGTCCTGATATTTCAGAATGAAGGCGCGTACCTTGTCGTTGGGCATGACTACTAAATGAACAACCCGCGCGGCGGTATCGACTGCAAAGTTCGGATAACGATCGAGTCGCTGAGCGAGGCCTTCGAGATCGTCTTCCATGCTGCCCAAATGTGCGCCGACCACGCGAAGCTTGGGGTTCTGTGCTAGCAGACGATCGCGCGCATCGAGAATTTGTTGCTTCGTCGGCACTCCGGGTTTGTCGTACATACGCCATGTCGGATTTTCCTTGTAGTACGAATAATCCAGGCCATTCGGGTTGGAGGGCTTCCAGGCTTCGTCGGGTTCAGCCTGGTGAGCGACGAGAGTTCGATTGTGGCTGGCGATGTCCTGATAGATAAGTTCGAATTTAGGATTGTCGGCAAAAACGTAATGCCCGTTGTTGTCTTTTAACTCCATACCAATGTTTTTCCAAATCTTTACCGCGACAGCGCCGTTTGCGAAATCCTGGTTCAGAGCTTGGATCGCCGAGGCTGGGAAATCAGGGTCGTTAAAGCGGAACGGATCAAAAGTTGTGCACAGGCTTGCGTGGCCCTTACTTGCTCGGACTACGTTCTCAGCATCCTGACGCTGTCGATTCAAATCTTTGCGATATGGGTCATGGTCGTCGACGTACGCAATGTCGAGAATATGCATGTGCAGTCGATCGAGCATCACGTAGAAAGCTGGATCGCCTTTGGCGACGTGCGTATGTGTATCGATAGGGTCAAGCGCCGCTAAGGCCTTTACGTCCGAGGGTGAGCGCTGGACGGAGGATGACTTCGGAGCTTGAGCGGCGAGAAGCGAAAAGCACAACGCCAGCAACAGAAAGATCATTCGCGCTCGCGTGAGCATTGAGACACCTCGGCTGATTTAAACAGAAATCCAGGGCCCAGTATAAAAGCGCTTCCAATGTTAATACATTCGTGCTGCTTTATGCATGTTTATGTTTGTTTAAGATCGAATACTATCGTTCATGCGTATGTGGAGGTTTTCTTTTCACCTTTTTCACGTACAATGTGAGCACAAAATGCTCGCCGAGGAAAGGCGTTTCCAAATTCGCGAAATCCTGACGGCACAGCGCACCGTCTCCGCCATGGAGTTGTGTAGTAGGTTAAAAGTGACGGCTGCGACGATACGGCGCGACCTAGCTACGCTTGAGCTCGAAGGCGTGCTGGTGCGCTCCCATGGGGGGGCGGTTTCGCGTATGTCGAGCACGAATTTCCAACCGACGTACGACGCGCTGCTCAGAAGCGAAAACGAGGAGAAACGTCAGATCGCCCGTATCGCCGAGCAGTTTGTTCTGGACGGCGACACGATTTTTTTGGAAGGGAGCACGACAGTTTTTGAACTGGCGCGTCGGCTGGTGCACCGTCACAATCTGACCGTGGTCAGCAATTCTCCAACAGTCGTTTGCGAGTTACAGCGCAGCACTGCAGGGGTCACAGTCATGTCGACGGGTGGCGATCTGCAAAAAGATACGTTCTATCTCTATGGCGAGTGGACCCAGCGTGCTCTATCCGAAATACGGTTAGATAAAGCGATCCTGGGCGTGAGCGCGATCGATCCGAAGTATGGCGTCTCTACGGCGCATCACGCGGAAGCTCAGGTTACGCGATCAGTTTCGAAAGCCGCGAAAACGCGCATTGCGCTTGCGGACCACACGAAGTTCGGCCGGCAAAGATTTGCCTTTGTAGGCCCGGTTACGGATATCGATATCCTGATAACCGACTCTGGCACCGACGCAAAGTATGTGGAGGAGCTGCGTGACGCTGGCCTGCAGGTGCTGGTTGCCGAATGCGGTCGAAACAAAGGCAGCGATTCACGCACATTCAAACAAAAAAGTTGACAATCGCTCAAGTGCCGACTAAGTTAAGCTCCGTAACTTGATCCCCGCCCTCGCGAGCGAATTCCCTAGCTCGAACCTAGCATTTGGAGCGGCCACGATAGAGGTGAATCTTGTCGAACTCGAAGTCGCGCGATGGATCCCAGCCGCAATCCTCAACTCTGGGCGCATACACGCTGGCGGAAATTCTTTCGCAACCGCGTTGCTGGGCTGATTGCCTGAAGCGAATTGCATCCGAAGCTGCGCTCGACGAGATTAAAAGTCGCTTTGCAAGCAGCCCGGAATGGGTTTTCATCGGTTGCGGATCGAGCTACTACATTGCGCTTGCGGCTGCCGCGAGTTGGACAGCTATCACCGGAACCCGAGCGCGGGCTTTACCGGCTTCCGAGATCTTGCTGTTCCCGGACCTGGCACTAGGTGGAACAAAAGACTTTGTGCCTGTCCTGATTTCACGTTCGGGGCGAACCACGGAAGTGTTGCGGGCCGCGCAACTGCTAAACGAGAAGCGAATCCCGACGTTAGCGATTTCATGCGCGCCCAATCAGAAGCTCGAAAGTATGGCAACGGTTGCCATCGTGCTGCCCGAAGCAGACGAACAAAGCACTGTGATGACACGGTCCTTTACGTCGATGCTGCTGTGTCTGCAATACCTGGCCGCAAGCCTTGGAGGTAAAGACAACCTTCTTGAAGGGTTCCGGGCTGTGCCGGCTGTTGGCGAAAGACTTATGCAGGAACTTCCGATCCGAGTGCACGAATTCGTCAGCCATACTCCATTTTCGGATTACGTCTGCCTTGGACAGGGACCGTATTTTGGACTGGCCTGCGAGTCGTCATTGAAAGTGATGGAAATGTCCCGCACTTACGCGCAATCATTTCACACCCTGGAGTTCCGCCACGGGCCTAAGTCCATCGTAAGCGACGCAACTCTCATCACCTTTCTGCTGTCGAATGACAACATCGAAACCGAGATTGAAGTGCTGGAAGAAATAAAGGAGCTCGGGGGAAAGACCCTGGTGGTGGCTAATCATCTTCCTCATCGCGCGCGAGCCGCGGCCGATCTTGTTATAGAACTCAATTGCGAGCTTCAGGAACTCTCGCGCCTGGGCGCTTACGTGGTCGCGGGGCAATTAGTGGGTTTCTACACAGCGCTGCGGAAAGGCCTTGATCCCGATCGTCCCACCAATTTGAGCAGAGTGGTCGTACTGCCGGGAGACAAGGAGCAATCCGAGAATGCCTCATTTTGACGTAACCATTGCCGGCGAACTGAACCTGGACCTGATTTTGTACGGGTTGCCCCACGAACTCCCGCCTGAACGTGAAATCATCGCTCGCGACATGATGCTCACCCTCGGTGCATCCTCGGCGATTGCCGCCCATAACCTGGCCGCGCTTGGAAATCGGGTTGGGTTCATCTCGCGAATCGGTAACGATTCACTGGGCGAGGTAGCGCTCGCAAGGCTCGCTGAAGTCGGGGTGGATGTTTCTCGCGTGTGCCGGTCGGTAGAAACATTGGGCAGTGGATTGACAGTGATTCTGCACCATGGGGCGTGGCGGAACATCCTGACGTATCTTGGCACGATTTCACTTCTCACGTTCGAAGATCTGGATATCGAGTATCTTTGCTCGGCGCGCCACTTTCACTTTTCATCTTTCTTTTTGCAAACGGCATTGCGTCCGCGCGTCGCAGATCTTTTTAAGCGGATAAACGCAGCTGGATTGACGATCTCGCTGGATACGAACGATGATCCCGATGACAGATGGGAAACAGTGCAGGAAGTGCTGCCGTATGTGAATGTGCTTCTTCCCAATGAGCGTGAAGCCTTAAAAATTTCGGGTGAAGCGGAGTTGCAAAGCGCGATTACCAAGTTAGCTGAGATTGTCCCGGTTGTTGTCGTGAAGCTCGGACCCGCTGGGGCCATTGCGCGGCGAGGCAAAGAGCAATTCAGCAGCGCTCCGGTAAAAGTTGATGCGGTCGATCCAATTGGCGCGGGAGACAGCTTTGATGCAGGTTTTCTTACCCAATACATTCGTGGCGCTTCCCTGGATGCATGTCTAGCCTACGGAAATATCGCAGGGGCGCTTTCGACTACCAAGCCGGGTGGAACAGAGGCATTCCGCGATAGAGCGCATCGCGAACGGTTCCTTCGCGAGCATGAAACCGAGATGTCCTCCGCCAGGAATTAGCTCTCGCGAGGCCAATTCAGCCTAGCAAACGCGCTGATCGGTAGCGCTAGACTCGTCCCACGCCGACATATTCAAATCCCATCGCGCGCAGACGTGTAGAGTCGAGGATATTTTTCGTATCGACAATGAGGGGGCGGCGGAGGAGGGCTTTGATCTTGGTGAAGTCGAGCGCGCGAAACTCCGGCCAGCCGGTGCCCACGACCAGCGCCTCGGCCCCTTCGGCAACCGCGTAAGGCGACTCGCAATAGTGAACGCTTCCGTTCAATTCCATTTTTGCGTCAGGAATTGCCACAGGGTCGTAAGCGCGCACACGGGCGCCACGGGAAACAAGACTCTGCGCTAAACGTACCGAAGCCGAGCCGGCGACTGAATTCGTGTTGGGCTTGAATGCAAGGCCAAGAATTCCTACGTCTTTGTTCTGGAGAGACTGCAGACAGAAGGAGATCTTTTCCGCCATGCTGTCGGCGAGAGAATAATTGACCTCGCGCGCGGCGCTCAGAATTTTCAAGGAAACATTGTTCTGTTGAGCAAGGTTGGCGAGCGAATCCATGTCGGACTGCGCGAACAGGCCGCCCATGGCCGCTCCAGCTTGCAAGCAGCGGGGCCCGATTTTTTTGTCGAGACCCAACGCCAAAGAAAGATGGACTGCATCTCCATGCACGCGCTCGCACAAACCCGCCAGTTCATTAATGAATGCAATCTTTGTTGCAACAAAGGCGGTCGCCGATTCACGTACCAGTTCGGCGGTTGCGTGATTCGTCACGATGACCGGAACGCCACGCATCACGAGAGGATGAAAGATGTGTTTGATGGCCGCCACCGCGTCGGGCGAATGCGTGCCCAGAATAATACGATCCGGCCAGTTGAAGTCTTCTACCGCGCAGCCGGCGGTAAAGAACATGGGCTGCGAAACGATAATTGCTTTCAGCCCGGCATCCTGAACTTGCTTTTCGAGCGCGGCGCCGGTCCCAACCGGAACCGGCGTCACGATCGAGAGGATCGGCGGCTTTGAGACTGCCCGTGCGATTCGTATTACAAGATCAGGGAGGGCTTGCGGAGTGTCCTCGGCCAGGAAAATCACGCCGGATTTGCGCGCGAAGGATTCAACATCGGTCGAATAGGCGAGCCGTCCAGAACGAACGCTGCGTTTAATGACCTCGCTCAAGTTTTTTTCGTGGAAAGGGACCTTGCCCTGGGCCATTTCGACCATACGGGAGCTGTCTGGATGGCAGCAGGTGACCGGTGTACCAAAATCCGCCAGACAGGCTGAAATTATTGTACCCAGGTAACCGGCTCCATAGACCCCGATTTGCATCGATTCTCGCTTTCCGCGACAGTTCGCCCGTCGTATCTTTTGTTTACGTGATTGATTGGTGGATGGGCAGAGTACGCAAGGGACATGTTGGTCGTGAAGAAGTACAGGTAATCGCCGGGTTGAGTACCGGAGAGTCCGTTGTTGGGGGCTGGGGTTGGAGTTTAGCGGAGTGTTGAATTTACCGTTCGCCGCCGGACGTGGGTACCAGGCGGTGGCCGAGCGGAATTTCAGCCAGATCTACCCAGTGGTTCTGGGCCTGCTCACGTACGAAAGTGAGGTCGCGCACTTCGATACAACGGGATTCATCGAACTCAGCCCAGCGAGTACGGGCCACGCGGTAGGCATATTGAGCCTGGTCCTCGGCCCCCATTTTGACGATGGTCAAATGCGGCATATAAGGCCATTCTTCCTGGTAGGCCAGCGCCTTTATGTTCAAACGGTCATGCAATTCGCGCATTCGGTAAGCCGCATGCGCCACCCGGATGAAAACGGTCGGGGTAACTGGGATGAAAGTTTCGACCTCGCCGAGAGAGACCTCAAAAGGCTCAACATCCTTGCAGAGTTCTTCCATGCTTTCAACGGCCGCCGCTTCTGTGCCTTGAAGATGCCGGGGAGGCAGCAATGTAACGTGCGCTGCAAGATGAGGCAGTTCGGGATGAAGTTCCTTCCGAAGAGATTCTACGAACTCTCCGATAGGATTCTTCACGTAGGCTACAAGTGCATAACGCTGGTTTCGCGCCATGGCGAAGAGAGATTATAAACGCACTTAATATGATGCAGGCGAACGGCTTGACGAATCATGGAGCTAAACCGATGAGTTTGCTCGTACCTGCACTACTTCCTGAAGTTTCGTGCTTGGCCGCATGGTGAACGAAGAGTTCTCCCAAGAGGTGGTGTGCAGGATTGAGCATCAAGCGGCAGATTTTGGGTTTGCTGTGCGCTTTCGGTGCATCCGCTTTTCCAGGTAATCGCGCAAAACCGCGGCTGAGTTGTGTTCTGTGTCGTGCGCAGCGTAAATGAGAGTCACTGCCCCGTTATGCGCTGCCTGCAAGATGGGAGTCCAGGCTTCGGGATTCTGGCTTAGTTCATCCCGATAGCGTTTCTGAAATTCCGGCCACTTGCTAACCTCGTGGCTGTACCATTTTCGCAGCTCCGAGCTTGGAGCAACATCTTTCAACCATGCGTCCAGCCGAAGTGCTTCTTTCTTCACCCCGCGCGGCCGGAGTCTTTCGACGAGAAATCTCTTGCCATCGTTCTGAGCTGCGGGTTCGTAAGCACGTTTGAGCCTCAACATAAGCCAAGACCCGTTGTCATAACGCCACACTCCCTTACAGTCAGATATACTAAATCGTTTGCTCAGTCGCTGAGTTTCGGGATCGATTTGAAAATTCTGGTTTGCATCAAGCAAGTGCCGCAGAAAGACGCTCCGCTGAAGCTGAATGAGAGCGGGACGTGGATCCGCGAAGACGTCTCGTATGAGGTGAACGAGCCGGATGCTTACGCGCTTGAAGAGGCTCTGCGCCAGAAGGAGAAGCACGGCGGCGAGGTTGTGGCGATCACCGCCGGACCCGCGAGGTCACAGCAGGTCTTACGCGAGGCGCTTGCTAAGGGCGCAGATCGCGCAATTCATCTGGAAGACCCTAGCTTTGTCGGATTGGACGCATTCAATACCGCGCGGGCGTTTGCTGCGGCCATCAAAGACGAACAATTCGATCTGATTTTCACCGGCTTGCAATCCGACGATTATGGTTTCGCGCAAACCGGTGTGATATTGGCAGAGCTCTTAGGATGGCCGCATGCGACCATCATCATGAAGATTGAAAGGAACGACAGCGGGATTCGGGTGAAACGCGAGCTTGAATCCGGCTATTTTCAATTTGTGGACATGCCGTTACCGGCGGTGTTGACGATTCAGTCGGGCATCAACAAGCTTCGCTATGCGACGCTCATCGGGATCAAGCAAGCGAAGAACAAGCCGCTGCGCAAGGTTACGATGACGGAAGTCCAGTCGGTTCTTGGCGGAAATTTGCAGAAGATCGAGCGCATGTATATTCCGCAGAAGACGAAAAAAACTGAATATTTGGAAGGACCGCCGGCGGAAATCGCGAAGAAACTGGTCGACAAATTGAAGAACGAGATCAGGGTGATGTGAAGAGGCTTTTATCAGAGCTACGAGCTACGAGCTACGAGCAAGCATAAATTCGTTTGCTCGAAGCTCATCGCTTGCAGCTGATGGTTATGGAGGAAATATGTCTGGCAAACAGTTGATGCGGATGGAAGAGATTCAGCTCGGCGGGAACGAGACTAAGGGCGCCGTGCTGATGACTGTTGGCAAGCTTCTGCTTTGGACTGATCTGATTTTCTTGTCCTTTCTATATGCGGGGGTTAAGGGTGGTTCATACCTGTATACGTATTGGACCGTCCTGCAAGGTTTGACCGGCCTGATATTGCTGATCGTCGGCCGAGTGAAGCGCGGCGCCGTAACTGAGTAAACACTTCTGGACATTTCCCACCATGCCCGACACCATTCTGGTCGTTGCCGAAGAGCGCGAGGGGAAGCTGAATCGTGTTTCATGGGAGACCCTGGCTGCCGGACAGGCAATCGCCTCTGAAACGGGATGGACCTTGGAAGCGGCGGTGCTTGGGGACTCTGTAGGTTCGATTGCGACGGAGGTCGCGGGCAAGAAGGTCTCGAAAGTTCATGCGATCGAGTCTGCAGCACTCAATTCCTATACCCCCGATGCTTTCTCCGCAGGGCTAAAGCAATTTCTGGAATCGAAGCGGCCGAAGCTGGTGTTGATGCCGCATACGTATCAAGTACGCGATTTTGTTCCTAAGCTCGCGACCGCGATGACGCGAACGGTCATTAGCGATTGCGTTGGGTATCGCAAGGATGGCGACCGGCTGCTGTTCACGCGACAGATGTTTCAAGGAAAATTTTCCGCGGATGTGAGTTTCAATTGCGATGCTCCGTGGTTTGTGACATTCCAGAACGGCGCCTTTCGTGGAGACAAGGTCGAAGCGGGCGCTGGTGCAGCGCCAGTTGAGACCGTGAAGGTTGACATTCCTTCCGGCACAGTCCGCAACAAGCCTCAGGAACTGTTCAAAGAAGCCAAACAGGCAGTCGATCTTACTCAAGCAGAAATCATTGTTTCGGTCGGCCGTGGAATCAAAGAACAAAAAAACATCGAATTGGCCAAGCAGTTGGCCGATGCTCTCGGCGGAGAGATTGCGGCGTCGCGTCCAATCTGTGATTCTGGCTGGCTGCCGATGGACCGACAGATTGGGTCATCAGGCCAGACCGTCGCGCCGAAACTGTACCTGGCCCTCGGCATTAGTGGAGCGATTCAACACATTGTCGGGATGAAGGGATCGCGATCGGTGGTCGCAATCAATAAGGATCACGAGGCGCCGATATTCGAAATCGCGGACGTAGCGGTTGTCGGCAATTTATTCGATATTGTTCCGGCGCTCACGGAAGAAGTGAAGAAGGCAAGTGGCGGCGTTTAGGGGCTGGACACCGCCTCTACAATATTAATTATGCAAATGGATCTCACAGCGGTATTCGAAGAAGTGCCTGATTCCGAGGGTGGGGATATGTCGCCTACACCGAAGAACTCCCAGGAGCAATTTCCGAGGGAGATACTTTAGACGACGCTCGGGCGAATCTGAGGGACGCTATCGAAATTCTCTTAGCGGCAAACCGGGAACTAACCGGAAAACGGCACATAGGTCAAAAAGTTACTCGAGAAAAGATCACGGTTTCTGTTGCGTGATCTTTGCTTTCCGCGATGTCTACCTGATGAGCCCCTCCACTGATATCTGTTCTTGACATGATCTTCGTTGTGATCCTATTATTCGCGGATTTTGAAATCCCTGATACAGGCGAAGGAGGGCACGTTTCTGAAACGACAGGATCTGATCCGCCATCTAGAATCCAATGGCTGTAGGTTAGTGCGCGAGGGCGGGAGCACAGCGTTTACCACAATCCCTCTGCTCAACGCACGAGCACTGTTCCACGCCATCGCGAAGTCAAGAATCCGACGGCTGTGCGAATTTGCAAACAACTTGCGGTGCCTGATCCGCCTGGAAGGTAGCATAAGTTCATGCTGATTTTCCGCACGCCGCCCGAAGGCGTTGATCGCCCCCAAATGCCCGCCGACGTGGTCATCGTCGGTGGCGGCCCGGCGGGGATGGCGTGTGCTCTGCGCCTGGCGCAACTGATTGACGAGCACAACGCCACGAATCCTGATTCGCAGCTCAGCAAAGAAAACATCTACGTTTTAGAAAAGTCCCGCGAAGTCGGACAGCATTGCCTTTCGGGCGCGCTGCTCGATCCACGCTCCATGCGCGAATTGCTGCCTAAATTCGAAAAAGAAGCGCCACTTGATGCGCCGGTTTCGAAGGAAGCGGTTTATTTCCTTACTGGAAAAGGCAAGTTCAAGTTTCCTATAACTCCGCCGCCGCTGCGCGATCACGGAAATTATGTGATCTCACTGAACCGCTTTGTGAAGTGGCTCGGAAGCAAAGTCGAGGAAGCCGGAATTACGGTCTTCACAGGATTTGCTGGATCTGAGCTGCTGTACGAAGGTGACCGGGTTGCGGGAGTGCGCACCGACGACAAGGGCCTTGATAAGCAGAATCAGCCGAAATCGAACTTTGAGCCAGGCTATGACCTGCAATCGAAGATCGTGATCCTTGCCGAAGGCACGCGAGGTTCACTGACGAAGCAGCTGATTAATAAATTCGATCTGATGAAGGACCGCAACCCGCAAACTTACGGTCAAGGTATTAAGGAACTGTGGGAGGTTCCTGCCGGCCGGATCGCGCCCGGTGAAGCGATCTACACAATGGGATGGCCGCTTACTTCGCGCGAATATGGCGGAGCATGGATTTATGGCGGAAAGAACAATGTTGTTTCGCTGGGATTTGTGACGGGGCTCGATTACCCCGATCCGCGCCTGGATCCGCAGCATGTGCTGCAGGATTTCAAGCAGCATCCGTTTATTAAGAAGCTGCTCGAAGGCGGCAAGATGATTCGTTACGGTGCGAAGTCAATGCCGTACGGGGGATGGTGGGCGATTCCGCCGCTGGCCGGCGGCGGATGGATGATCGTGGGAGACTCGGCCGGTTTTCTGAATTCACAGCGGCTAAAAGGGATCCATCTCGCGATTAAGAGCGGAATGCTGGCGGCAGAGACAGCATTTGAAAGTCTGAAGAAGGGCGACTTTTCTGCGGCATCGCTCGGCGCTTTTCAAAATAAAATTGAAAATAGCTGGATCAAAGACGAGCTTTGGAAGGTCCGCAATTTCCACCAAGGCTTTGAGCACGGCTTCTGGCGTGGAATGCTGCACGCGGGCATTCAGCAGTTCACTGGTGGACGCGGCGTACGCAACCGATATGTAGGAACCGCCGGTTACACGCGGATGAAAAAGCTTACTGAACTTCCAGCCGATGGTGGAGCGGAAGCTCATCTTCTTGGTCCGGCCAAAGGCGATGGGAGACTTACGTTCGACAAACTGACCGACCTTTATCATTCGGGCACGAAGCATGAAGAAGACCAGCCTGCGCATTTGATTATTCACGACACCAACATCTGCGAATCGCGCTGCATTCGTGAATTTGGCAGCCCATGCCAAAATTTCTGTCCGGCAAACGTTTACGAAATGCTGGATGATTCATCCGCGCCGAATGGAAAGCGCATCAGCCTGAATCCTGCGAACTGCGTACACTGCAAGACCTGCGATATTCAGGATCCGTATCAGATCATTACCTGGGTGCCTCCGGAAGGGGGTGGCGGGCCAAACTATGACGGAATGTGAGGAACAATGAGCACTGCCAGAGCTTTCCTTCTGCTTTTGATTCCCATTTTTTCTGCTACAGCCTTTGCTCAGTCGGCGGGGCCGCAAGTCACGATTCCCTCCAGCGGATTCAAAGGCCTCGACCAATATCGCGCATCGCGCATCGCCATTTATATGAATGACTACGGCGAACTTGCACGATATCGCAGCGCAAATGCCTCGCTGAAGCCACCCGCTCGGGGAGAGAACCGCGTCGTCTTTTTCGGCGACTCGATTACCGACATCTGGAAGCTCGACGAATCCTTCCCCGGAAAGCCTTACGTCAATCGAGGGATTGGTGGGCAAACAACTTCACAGATGTTAGTGCGCTTCCGCCAGGATGTTCTCGACCTGCAGCCTAGAGTTGTCGCGATTCTTGCCGGAACCAATGACATTGCCGGAAACACCGGGCCAATTTCGAACGAAGACATTGAAGCGAACCTGATGGATTTCGCCGAATTGGCCCGAGCGCACAATGTCGGCGTAATCTTTTCCTCACTGTTGCCGGTGAGCAACTACACGCCACAATCGAAAGATTTCTTTGCCCAGCGGCCAATGACGAGAATCCTCGCGCTGAACAAATGGATGAAAGATTACTGCGCTGCCAATCATCTGACGTATCTTGATTATTTCGATTCGATGGTTGATGAAAAAGGAATGCTCCAGCGCAATTTATCGGACGACGGCCTGCATCCCAACAAAGCTGGTTTTGCGGTCATGGCGCCACTGGCAGAAAAAGCAATAGAACAGACCCTGCAAACCGCAAACGCGGTTCCTGCTTCGCCATCGCAGATTGGGGTTGCGGTCCACTGACAGACGTTTCGCAGAAATGAATTCACTCCGTTCGAGTGAAGGCTGCATCTATAATTGAGTGAAGTTTCCGACCGCCCGGGCCTCGGGTATACCCGGCTTCGGCGGCGAGGAAGTAGTACGCGGGCGAGACGTCCGCGCCACTTACTTCCGAGGGTGCAGGTGGAAACGCTTGCGCCTCCCGTGCTTGGAAAGGAAACGGCCGGCGGCATTTTCTTCCCTCGGATTTCTTTCCTCGTACATCGGAAAAGCAGGTTCCTCGACTTGCTTGATCATTCGTAAACGAATGATCAACTCCGCTCGGAATGACAGCGGGTTAACGAGCTAGCAGCCAAAAGCCAGGAGCTAGAAGCTGATTCTCACCGACAAATTCGGGCGCGCCATAACCGATCTGCGGATATCGATCACTGACCGGTGTAACTACAAGTGTGTTTACTGCCGCACCGGTAATGAAGGCGCGGTTTATGGCGAACTGCCGTTTGCAGATTATTTGCGAATGGCGCGCGTCTTAGTCTCGCTAGGGATAACGAAAATCAGGCTGACTGGTGGCGAGCCCTTGTTGCGAAGGGGAGTAGTGGACTTGGTGCGCGATCTCGCCGCTCTACGGTCTGCTGATAGGCCACTCGATCTTGCGCTTACCACCAACGGCCACCTGCTTGCTGATCTCGCGAAGCCGTTAAAAGATGCAGGTCTGAACCGCGTCACCGTGAGCATGGATGCAGTTGATCCCGAGCGATTCGCGCGCATCACACGCGTGCCCGGTGGGTTCGAACATGTGCTGGCAGGAGTTCGCGCGGCTTGCGACGCAGGGCTTGGGCCAGTCAAAGTGAATTGCGTTCTCATGCGGGGCTTTAACGAAGATCAGGTTATCGCCTTCGGAATGTTCGCGCGCGAAGAAGGCGTGATCGTGCGGTTCATAGAGTTCATGCCCCTGGAGGAAGAGCGTGTCTGGTCGCCTTCAGTTGTGGTTACGCTTGATGAAATTCTCGAGCGTATGGCTGAGTATCGGCCGCTGGTCGAGATTCCTCATCATCGTTCTGAAACCGCCCGGCGATACAAATTCGACGATGGGATCGGCGAAATCGGAATCATCGCACCGGTTTCGCATCCGTTCTGTGGACATTGCAGCCGGATTCGGATCACATCCGACGGCAAAATTCGCACTTGTCTTTTCTCGGTTTGGGACCACGACTTGCACGAACTGATGCGGCGCGGCGCGTCGGATGAACAGATGGCCGATTTCATCCGAGATGTCGTGAGCCGAAAAGAAGAGCGGCACCATATCGGCGAGGCGGATTTTGTCCCGGCATCGCGGACGATGGTGCACATCGGGGGATAGCTGCCAGTCATGAGTTATCAGTCGTCAGCCCTCAGTAAAAGCAGACTGACCGCAGAGCGAGCCGAGCGTCACGAAGTAGATCCCCAATAGCGAGACTTGATTTAAGCTTTTCTTCGTGAGCTTTCGCGCCATTTGCGGTATATGCCTTTTGCCTTCACTCGTTTTGCCTCTATTTAGCCAGCAACAATACCTCGGCTTCGATCGTAACGACTATCCCGGTGATCAAAGCCTCAAAACCTTGCACCAAACTTTTTCTTACACTGGATATTGGCTGAACGATCCTCCCGGCGAGAAGACAAACACTTGGGCCGGCAAACGGCAGACCCTTCAATCAGCCGGATTCGGATTTCTCGTCCTGTTCAACGGAAGGTTAGACAAGCAGCTCCGGCATAGTGCCGCCGCTTTAGGCCAAACGGACGGGAAGGCTGCAGCAGTCGCGGCGGAAAGGGAAGGCTTTCGCCCGGGCACAATTATTTTTCTCGACATCGAAGAGGGCGGACGAATGTTGCCGGAGCAGAAAGCCTACATTTACGCCTGGGTTGACGCCGTGACGGCAGCCGGATTCCGGGCCGGAGTTTATTGTTCAGGCATTCCCGCCCAGGAAGATAAGAACTCGTGGATCGTAACCGCCAATGACATTCGGGATAACGCGAAGGGCAGGAACATCACGTATTGGGTGACGAACGACGTGTGTCCACCTTCTCCAGGATGCAGCTATGTAAGCGTTCCCCGTCCCGCAGAAAGCAGAATTGATTTCGCCGACGTTTGGCAGTTCGTGCAATCGCCGCGCCGCCCTGACTTCGCCGCGCAATGTCACAACTACAATCGCGACGGGAATTGCTATCCACCGGGTATTGATCCCGCTAGCAAGTTGCATGTGGATGTGAACACGGCAAGCAACGCGGATCCGTCAGGGGCTTCCTCCCATTGATTGGCGGACAAGCGTGTCCGCCCCACCCAGTTGCGCCTGCACGGCAAACAGGGCAGAATGTACTTGGATACTCCAAATCAAGCCCCCGAAAGGGCGACTCTTTCAGGTGCTTGTGAGCATCCAAACTAATAGCAGCAGGTAGCTTCAACATCCCCGCGGACTGGGCGTTTAGCCGAAAGGTAACGCGCAGCGAGCCCGCTGGAGCTACTGAGAGGCTTTCAACATCCCCGTTTCGGAGTTTGAGTTAAGCAGCAGATTTGGTTTCTGCTGTAGGAACTTGTCCGAAGCTGAAAGCGTGACAATATGGCGACAGCAGTAGAAGTTTGCAGTCTGGAAAATTATCTTGTCCTTCCCGATTACACAATGGATGACCGCATTTCTGCGGCAAAGAGAGAACTTGGCCGCGAGTTGGTCATTCTTGGCCATCACTATCAACGAGATGAAGTAATTCGCTTCGCAGATTTTCGCGGTGATTCCTACAAGCTCTCGCAACAAGCAGCACAGGCGGGCGGCAAATATATCGTTTTTTGCGGCGTGCACTTCATGGCGGAGTCCGCTGACATACTTGCTCATCCTGGCCAAGTCACAATTCTTCCCGATCTCAACGCCGGATGCTCTATGGCGGACATGGCGGAAATCACTCAGGTGGAAGATTGCTGGGAGACTCTGGTCCGTGCGGGAATCACGAACGATGAAGGCGACGGTATTACTCCGATCACGTACATGAATTCGACGGCCGCGATCAAAGCGTTCTGTGGCGAGCGCGGCGGCGTGGTTTGCACATCGTCGAATGCGGCCGGGGCATTTCAGTGGGGATTTTCGAAGACCCCCAAACTGCTTTTTCTTCCTGATCAACACCTGGGTCGTAATACGGGTTACAAGCTCGGAATCCCTCTCAACGAAATGGTCGTTTGGGACCCGTACATGGTCAATGGTGGGGTCGATCCCGAGCGGCTGAAGAATGCGCGGGTGATCCTGTGGAAGGGGCACTGCTCGGTGCATCAGCGATTCTTGCCGGAGCACGTTGACAACGTGCGCGCCAAATATCCTGCCATTCGTGTGATCGTCCACCCGGAATGCCGTTGGGAAGTTTGCCAGAAGGCGGATGGAATCGGCTCAACCGAAGGCCTGCTCAAGATGATCCGCCAGGCGCCGAGCGGGACGATGTTCGCAGTGGGAACCGAAATTCATCTCGTGAATCGCATGGGCAAAGAATTCGCAGCGGAAGGGAAGAAAGTGGTTACGCTCGACGACTCCGGTTGCCTGTGCACAACGATGTTTCGTATTTCTCCGCAGCATTTGTGCTGGGCGCTGGAGAATCTGGTCGAAGGCAACATCGTCAATCAAATCAAAGTAAAAGAAGACGTGAAGTACTGGGCCAGGGTGGCGCTGGACCGGATGTTGGAGATTCAGTAAAGCCGTCCTCGGCCCTTGGTCGTGGGCCAAAAGCTCATGCCGCGCTTTCGCTCAACAAATTCAATAAGTCCGCTGAGACCGCGCCCGACCTTGGGCCAACGACTCAACGAGCAAAGAGCAACGACGAAAGAAGAAGCATGCAGTAGAATGTTAGCAGGCCATGTCCTCCCGTACATTCACTCTTGAGGAAGCGCAGGAACTGCTGCCGGTGCTCGAGTCGCTTTTGCGCCGGGCAATTGACGGCAAGAAGCTGATTGATTCTGCCGATGCAGAACTTCAGGCTGTCTCGCACCGTGTGTTTCTCCATGGCGGCATGTCGCTAGACATTGTTCATTTGGCAAGGCGGAAAGCCGAGCGTGAAAAGACCTTCCAGCGAGTGAAAGATGCGATGGACGAGATCGATGCGATTGGCGTGCAGGTGAAGGACCTCGATATCGGTCTACTCGATTTCCCCTGCGAAGTAGATGGACAAACCGTTCTGCTCTGCTGGAAATTGGGCGAGACGGCGATTACCCACTGGCACGGAGTGAGCGAAGGTTTTGCCGGTCGCAAGCCCATCGATTCGCGTATAGCAAGAGCCAAGCGGGCGAACTAAGAGTGGCCTTTACAATTGCTTGCGTATACGCCGCCGTTTTTACGCAAGTCTCTGCAATAAGTTCGTTCCACTCCCAAGCAGGCTGACCGCACGTTGGTGCATCTTCCCGTCTGACGATGAACTGCTCTGCTACAATTTTGTGAATCACTCGTTTGTGAGTCACTCCGGGAAGCGGAATTTCGGAATGATGATTTCTGAAGGACGAATCGATGCATAGTTTCGCGCGGAAACTCGGGCTGGTTATTGCGCTTTCATTTTTTGCCTTTGCAAGCGGGTGCACGGGGTTCTTTGTGAACCCGACTCTTTCCTCGATTGCCATTGGTCCAGCCAGCCAGACGATCACCGTAAATCCGCGTACAACGCTTCAGATGTCTGCTACCGGTAGCTACAGCGACGGATCGACAAAGGACCTGACCGGCAAGGTGCTCTGGAGCTCGAGCGACACTTCCTGTGCAACGATCAGCGCGTCAGGTTTGGTTTCGCCAGTAAACAACGTAAGTGGGATTTGCCAAACCGATATCGGTGCTTCCTCCGGTACGGTTACCGCGTCAACCGCCCAAGTTACCGTAACCGAGGGCACCCCGACCTCGATTAACCTAACCGTTTCGAATTCGAGTCCGGCCCCGGGCACGTCAATTACTTTCACCGCGAAAGCTATCTTCCCGGGTAGTAGCACTCAACAAGACATAAGTTCATCGGTGACCTGGAATCCCTCCGACCCAACAAATGTGCCGCTGGTCCAGGGGAGCGGTTCGGTATCGATCCCGCTGACGGCCAACGCTGAAACGGTTACGGTTCAAGCCAGCTTTGACAATGTCCCAAGTAATACTGTGACGATTAACATTCAATAGCGGCTGGTCAAACTCACAAGGGCGATTGCCGCGCGAGCAACAACCGCCCTTCGTCCATCATTAGTTCACAATTGCTTCACACCGTGGTTTCTATCTTTGGTCATGATCGTGGTCATGATCATGATCGTGATTGTGCCGCCAGTCCCAATAACGCTTCTGGTCTTGCTGATCAAGATCCCTAAACTTGCGATGTGGGTCCATATGGTTCTGGACGGTCCACTGCTGATAGTAGACAACCTCGTTGTGGTTCCAGTGGTGGTAGTCGTGGTAGTCCGGGTCGTAGTAACGGTGCGCGCAACCGGCAGTTGCCAGGCACGACAAAATCACAGCGCACGGTAGCAGGCGGCCAAAAATGGCGGTAGCGTAGCGCATAATTCCCTCCTCTTTCGATTTGCCTAATTCAACAGATCCAGTTTTATCAACACTTCGCAGTGCTCTTGGTTGCGTGAGAGTTGCTCGGTGTTGCTTTGCATGCACAAATGTCGCTGCACAAAATCGATGCGGCGCAGATTAACACCATTTTTTCCGCTGCATTCCACAAGGAAATTCGGGCGTCCACAGGTTTCGCACAATACGATTTCAATTTTCAATTGCCCGGGAGCGCCAAATGAGAGACATTGCAATCACTGCAAGCGTGAATGTCGCGCTGCCAGTGATCGCGAATCCGATTCTGCGGCAGTGACCTTGAATGAACGTTCAGCAAGCTGAAAAGCTAAGTTGAGCCCGGACAAGGACGAACTGCCGAGCGGTTCCCAGACGTGAAAGCGTTGCGGGCACCCGGGCGTTGCGGCCTCCTCAGAAACGGTCTCGCATTGCGGGACTGCCAATCGGTGAACGCGGTCGGACGCTTCGTATCTTCGGGTGCGACGGCGCTCCGTAAGTCAGGCCGGTTTCGAAGATGCGTTGCCAAGCGGCGCATCAGCCAAGCTGGAACTGAATGCGGAAACGGCAGGCTCTCTGGGTGACCAGGGAGTAAGCGACAATTCATGCGTAGCAAATGCGGTCCGGGTGGCTGGCCTGGACCGCATTTTGCTTTTAGGACTGCACCACCTGTAGCAATAATTTGGGGCCCTTTTCCAAAGAGATTCCTCACATTCACAGCGCCACCTGATTCATATTGATTCTCGATACAGGAGGACAGCTGTGACAAATCGTGATCAGTTCGAAGAACCGGTTGGACTTGCTTGCGCAAGTTGCGAAACCCTGACGGAAGCGCTGCGAGAGGCGGAACAACAGTGTCGCGAAATAGAGGACGAGTGGGCTTCGATTGCCGCCACTCTCGCCAAAGGTGCCATCGAACAACTTCTTCTTAGTGAACGGGAACACTCTACAAGGATTGCAACGCTGGAACGTCGCCGCAACTGCGCACTTGAGGTATTGCTCAAGCACCAACGTCTCGACCACTGCTAACATCACTGGCAGTATATGTACAGGACTTTTTTTCAACTAAGCTTCACAGCCACAAGACGATTCTTAACAGCTTTATCACAGCTATTACCCATTTATTCGCCTAGCTTTCGCTTTCGTCGCCTGTAACGTTTTGGCTGTCGGCATGGTTCCCCATTCCGAGTCTCAACCAGAGGACCGCAGGTACATAGGTTCCACTCCGTCCATTATAATGATTCGTTTTTTATTCGCCTCCGCCGATTTTTGACAGAGGTTGGGATTGGTCTTTTTAAATGGCGATTTCAGAATACCCGTTAACAGGCTCCCTCCCAACAAACCTCGAGGCGGAGCGGGCGATTCTCGGTGCGATATTACTCAACAATGACCACTATAACGAGGCGGCCGAGAAGCTGAGGCCCGACGATTTTCTCTTAGAAGCTCACCGTCGAATCTATGCACGAATGATGGATCTTCGCGACTCGTCCGGGGCCATCGATCTCATTACCTTATCCGAGGAGCTTGAACGAAATAAGGAGCTCGAGAGTATCGGCGGAGCAGCCTACATTACAGGGCTACTCGATGGAGTGCCGGATCGACCTGACATTGAGAGTTACACAAGAATAGTCCGCGACAAGTCCCTCCTGAGGGCGTTAATTCACACTGCTAATGCTGCGATATCGCGCGCCGCCGAGCAGATGGATGCGGCCGAAGAGATCCTCAATGATACCGAACAGCAAATCTTTCAGATATCAGAGAGACGCATCGGTAGAGGTTTTATGAGGGTCACCGAGATTGTTCGTGAGTCATTTGGATCCGTTGACGCGCTACTACAACGAGGACAGCGTATTACCGGGCTAGAAACTCACTACGTTGATCTTGACGAAAAAACCAGCGGGCTGCAGAAATCCGATCTCGTCATCATTGCGGCGCGTCCGTCAATGGGCAAAACTTCATTTGCGATGAACATTGCCGAAAATGTAGCAATCGAAGATGGCAAAGTTGTCGCGGTTTTTTCTCTGGAAATGTCAAAGGAAGCGCTGCTGCAAAGGATGTTGTGCTCGGTAGCGCGAGTAGATGCTCACAAATTCCGCACCGGCTCTCTTTGGCAGGATGACATGCGCAAGATCTCGCAGGCTCTTGAAAGACTTAGCCAGTCGCGCATCTTCATCGATGACACACCAGGTATTAACTTGAGCGAAATGCGCGCTAAGGCACGGCGCCTTTTGCAATCGCAGAAGGCTCTGGACCTGATTGTCGTGGATTATCTCCAGCTCATGTCAGGTGGTGGCAAGCGATATGAAAACCGCACGCAGGAGGTTTCGGCCATATCTCGCGGTCTGAAAGCACTTGCCAAAGAACTCAACGTGCCGGTGGTTGCGCTCTCGCAGTTGAGCCGCGCACCAGAGAGCCGGGGCACGGGCGATCACCGTCCGCAATTGGCTGACCTGCGGGAGTCGGGATCGATCGAACAAGATGCCGACGTGGTTGCATTCATTTTTCGCGAGGAGATGTACAAACCTGACGATCCTGAGCTCGACGGTGTGGCCGAGCTCATCATCCGAAAACAACGTAACGGTCCGACCGGGACGGTAAAGTTGGCATTCCTGAAAAGCTCAACCCGCTTCGAATCCATGGCCGATGGCGGCGGGGGCGAGTACTCCGAGTAACCAGCCAGTAATACAGGAAATTTAGTATTTTTACGAAATACGCGCACGCCCGCAAAGCCTTCATTTCACACTTACTTTCTGGCACTCAAGCCTGTGGAAAGATTGTGGAACATTGTCGCCAAATTGTCATGACCTCTGAAACCGACCGCTCGGTCGGTCGAAATCCCAGAGGCGGATGGCTGCAAGTTGCTGTGTCCGCACATAATTAGGTGCAAGTGCCACGCCGCTTCACTTAAGCCCCTGAAATCACAATCCTTTAATAGTCGCAGGAATTTTGCACATCCCATGTCGTGGAAATCTCCCGTGGGGCCAGAATTTCCTGATGTTTTGGGGGACTCTGACTCGGGATTCCGCCAAAGCCTGCGGTTTTGGTTGACCCCTCAATATCACGGTGGGCGTAGACCGGTTATCTGCTCGGATGACCCGACCTTCGATACTGTCCTGCCCTATCCGGCCCCGCTAAGCTGGGGCATCCACCGAAGGACCGGAACATCGTAGAGAGAGGATTCCCGAGATGAACCTGCAGTGGTTCAGCCAGTGGCTTGGGCAGCACAGCACTGCGTTTACGGTGATCGTTGCGTATATCCCTTTGGTCGCCACCGTGACCACGACGATCCTGAGCATAGTTCTCGCCCGCGCGACTCTCCGCTATGCGGAAGCCACAGACAAGAGTTTGGCTTTGGCGCGGGATGAATTCGAGAGGCAGTGGTCGCCGGAGTTGCACGTAAAGCTGGAGAAGGTCGGTCCACGGCAGGCGAGAGTCGTAGTTACCAATCTTGCAAAGATCTCTGTTTTGTTGCAGATGATGCAGTTGCGGCGATTGTCGATGGGAGTGCCTTCGATGCGGTCCTTCCTGAACGAGCCATTGGTGGGAGGCTGCACGTGGGTGGAGGATCTCGGCAAAAGGCTATTTGATTGTGTAGGCGACGAGTACGACGGCCAGCTCGGGGCTTCAATGACGTTCTATGTTTCCGGACGCTTGTACCGGACAGACTGGTTTCGATTTCAGCTCCAGATCAGGCGTGGGGAAATTGAGCGCCTTGAACCGGTGAACATCGCTGCACGCAAGGTTCGCGTGGTTGACAGTGCTGAGAAAGTGCGGCAGGAGTTGGTCAAGGACGTAGTGGAGAGCGCCTCAGGTGCCGCCGCCGGTCGCTAGCGCGCTCTGACTTTTATCCAGATTGGGGTCCCCACGAAACCGAAGGCACGGCGGATCTGATTTTCGAGGAAACGCTCATAAGAGAAATGTAGCTTCACCTGCCTGTCGGTGAAGAGGATAAATGTCGGCGGTGCGACGGCGGCTTGCGTTAAGTAAAGAATCTTCACTCGCTGGCGCACTGGGACTGCTGCGCGGTCAAAATCCACGTGCTTGAGAAAGCGGTTCATCTCCCCGGTGGAGATTCGTTTGCGGCGCTCGGCTGCAACTTTTTCGAGCGTAGGGAAAATCTTTTCAACACCTTTTCCGGTTGCGGCTGATATGAAAAGCAGGGGAGAGTAATTCAGGAATTTGAGCGCATAACGGAGTCTCTGCTCGTAGGCGGCGCGATCGGTTGGACGTTTGTGCTCCTGGATTCGCGCTGCGCGGGACTGGCTGACGGCTTTTTTCTGACCACTCGTGATCAGATCCCACTTGTTGACCAGAATGATGATTGATCGGCCGCTTTCGTGTGCATATCCAGCAATGGCGGCGTCGAGAGCGCTCACCCCTTCTGTGGCATCGATTACGAGCAGAGCAATATCGGCAGACTCAAGATGTTTGCGCGCCATCACCACGGAGAGCTTTTCGGCCATCAGGTGAGTTTTGCCCTTGCGGCGGATACCGGCCGTGTCGATGAAACGGAATTTTGTGCCGTTGCGCTCGACAACTTCATCGACTGCGTCGCGCGTGGTACCGGGAATCGGAGATACAATCGCTCTCTCGACGCCGGCGAGTTGATTGAGCAGAGTAGATTTACCGACGTTGGGATGGCCGATGATGGCGACGGAAACCTCGGCCGGGGTGGCCGAATCGTCCGTTGACTCTAAGGTCGTCGTTGGTCCTTCGTCGTTGGTCGTTGGCGGAAGCATCGTGCTTCGGGCTTTGTACGTCGTGCCCAAATCTACGGATTTTGATTTCCGGTAAGCGTGTTCCGTGGCTGCCCCTGTGCTCTCAGTGTCCTCCGAGGTCGAGGCTTTAATATCCGGAAGAACTTTTAAAATCGCATCGAGAAGATCATCGCTTCCGCGGCCGTGCTCGGCAGAAATACCAAAAATTTCGCGTATGCCGAGCCGGTGAAAGTCGGAAGTGAGCGACTCCTGTTTCTCCGTATCAACCTTGTTCGCGGCTAGAAACAAAGGCTTTCCAGTTTTTCGAAGCAATCGGGCGAGTTCGTTGTCAGGTGCAGTCAGCTCGCTCCGGGCATCGATGACCATAATGATGGCATCGGCTTGGTCGAGAGCGACTCTAGCTTGACGAAGAATTTCCGAAGGAATCAGTTCCTTATCTTCCGTGATGATGCCGCCGGTATCGACCACGCGAAAATCCCGTCCGCGCCAATTTGTCTCGCCGTAAAGTCGATCACGAGTGATGCCCGGCTCGTCGCCCACGATCGCACGGCGAGAACCTACCAGGCGATTGAACAGAGTCGATTTGCCGACGTTCGGGCGGCCGACGATGGCGATGAGGGGACTTTTAGGCATTGATCTTTCGAAAACACTAAAGGCGGGCGAGGGCGCGCCCACCCCACACGAGAACTGGTTATTATATTGACTCTGTGCCTGCCAGTTCTCAGTCCGCGGTTTCCTCTCCTGATTTTGTGAAGAAGACCAGTCCTTCCCTCAATCAATTCTTCGGCCCGGGTGGGTTGCTGTCGCGCACGCATCCTGCTTACGAATTTCGACGCGGGCAACTGCAGATGGCTCAAGCTGTCGAGCAGGCGCTCGAAGAGCGCAGGCATCTGATCGTCGAGGCGGGAACGGGAACGGGAAAGACGCTTGCGTATTTGCTGCCAGTCATCGGCTCCGGAAAGCGCGTCATCATTTCAACCGGCACCAAGAATTTACAGGAACAACTTTTTCACAAAGACGTTCCGTTTATTGAGCAGGCGCTCTTTCCCGAGGGTAATCGCAAACTCAGCGTGTGCTACATGAAGGGCCGCAATAACTATCTATGCCGCAAGAAGCTGTACGACCTGACTGGCCAGCCAGTGCTGAGCGGCCTCGACGAAATCGAGCACTATCGAGCGATCGCCGCGTGGGAAGAAAACACGGCGAGTGGTGATCGTGCTGAACTGGCATCGCTGCCCGAAGCTAGCGCGCTTTGGCACAAGCTCGACGCTCGCGCGGATACTTGTCTGGGCCAGAAGTGCAGCGCGTGGGAAAAATGCTTTATTACCGAGATGCATCGGCGGGCGATGGAGAGCGACATCATCATCGTGAATCATCATTTGTTCTTCGCCGACCTCGCGATCAAGCAGCAGGCGGACGGCGCTCCGGATGCGGGAATTCTGCCGGATGTGGGCGCGGTGATTTTTGACGAAGCGCACGAACTCGAAGATGTGGCGGGCAGTTATTTTGGAATTTGCGTTAGCGCAGCGCGCATGGAAGAGCTTTGTCGCGATGTTGAGACTTCGCTGCAACGAAACCGCATGTACACGAGTGGGCTCTCCGGCGCGCTTAAGAGTTTGCGCGAGCGATCGGCGTTCTTCTTTTCGTTGCTTCCTGAAGGCGAAGGCCGATTCGCATTCGAAAACCGGCGCGAATTCATGGAAGAAAATGGCGAAGAATTCCTAGGACTGCAACGGTCGCTTACGTACTTGAGTTCCGAACTGGAAAATCTTCCGTCAAAGCCCGAGGAGGTTTTCGCGTTCACACGACGCGCACAGGAACTGCAGGTGCAACTCGGTTTTGCGATGGAAGCCGAGGAGCAGAACACCGTCTTCTGGATTGAGCGCCGGCGGACGGGCCGCGAAAAGTTGAATGTTTCTATTCAGGCGACGCCCATTGATGTCGGTCCTATTCTTCGCGAGTGTTTATGGTCAAAGCTCGATTCTGTCGTACTCACCTCGGCAACGTTAGCTGTCGGAGGAGGGTTCGAGTACATTCGCCAGCGTCTCGGAATTGAGCATGTCCGCGAACTAGTCGTGGCCTCGCACTTCGATTATCAAAACCAAGCGATCCTCTATGTCCCTCCGGATTTGCCTGATCCTCGCACCCCGCAGTTCCAGATCAAAGCAGCGGAAAGAATTCGGCAGTTGCTCGAAATCACGCGAGGCCGGGCGTTCGTGCTTTTCACCAGCTACGCGCAGATGCGGGATATCTATCAGCGCCTTTTAGGCGAGGTTGAATTCCCGATGCTTCTCCAGGGAGACGCCCCGAAATCGGCACTGCTGGAGGAGTTTCGGCTCACGCCGAATTGCGTGCTGTTTGCGACGTCGTCATTTTGGCAGGGTGTGGACGTTCAGGGCGAGCAACTCAGTTGCGTGATTATTGACCGGCTACCCTTCGCAGTGCCATCTGATCCAGTGGTTGCCGCGCGGGTAAAGGCGATTGATGCTGACGGCGGAAATGCGTTTTTCCAATATCAGGTGCCCTCGGCTGTCATCGCGCTGAAGCAGGGATTCGGGCGGTTGATTCGCTCATTGCATGATCGTGGGTTGCTGGCGCTGCTCGATAATCGAATTCTGAAGAAGGCTTACGGGCGAGTGTTTGTGGAGAGCTTACCGAATTATCGGAGAACGACGGATCTTACGCAGGTTGAGAATTTTTTTGGAATTGGCAATGCGCAATGAGATGAGGGTGTTTCAGCATTCTCAGCAGCGCGGTACTCTGCGAGCTTAGCGTTTCCTTGAAGTTAGACAAAGAGATTTTAACCGCAGAGCACGCCGAGAAAAATCAGAGTTCGCAGAGATGCAACAGAAATTACGCCCGACCCTTCTTTTTGCCCAACGTAATCCGCTCCCAGGGGCGCTTCGGACGCTCGGTTGCTGGTTTGTCGCGGCCCACAATGCGGTCGTACTGGTACGCCTCGCTGACCGTTCCCAATGATTCGTTGTATAGGCTGGGCAGGCACAAGGCCTCTTTTAGCTCCTCGCTGAACTGCTGCAAAGCCCCCAGGTGGTCGGCGGTTGCGCCAATCTCAGTTTTTGAAGTTTTTAAAACCTGCTGATACCCGCGATTGATCAGCTTTGAAATTTCGCCGTTGATCAGGTAGCCGGGATAGGCGAAGATCTTCACGCCATCATCGCCGTCCTTCTGGATCGCAGCCGAGACGTTATATTTCTTCAAAAACACGCGGCCCTGCGTCCCCGGCGCCTCGATCAGATCAAAACCGTGATCGCGCAGCCACTGCACTGCGTCTTCATATTTGCGTTGCTCAACTGTGGTCGCCAATTTGGCTCCTGTTTCAAAAATCGTCATCGGTCCTCGTCGTCAGGTTAGATGCGCGCCTTACTGAATCGACGCATACCCACTCCACTGTATCCGCGGGCGCTCCTCTATAATCTAACGACTATCGCCAATTTGTTCTCTGGCGACATTACGATAGTCACAGATTCATGAGCCCTTCAACTGCAAAATTTGCACAGCCTGAAGCTGCAGTCCGGCGAGCCGCTCAAGTAAAGCTCGGACAGCGCAGCCTGGAACGAATTGGGAATACCCCTTTGCTGCGGCTGGAGCGGCTTGCGCGCGAGTTCCCGAACGTGCAGCTGCTCGGAAAAGCCGAGTGGTATAACCCCGGTGGCTCGGTAAAAGATCGCGCCGCTTACAACATTGTGAAGGAAGCTCATCGCAATGGAAGGCTGACTTCCGGTAAAACTTTGCTCGACTCTACCAGCGGCAACACCGGCATCGCGTATGCGATGATCGGCGCGGCTGAAGGATTTCCGGTCACGCTGTGCATGCCGGAAAATGTTTCCATTGAACGCAAGCGGATTCTCTTTGCCTACGGCGCAAATATAATTTACACCGACCCTGCGGACGGCTCCGATGGTGCGATCCGCAAAGCACGCGAGCTTTATGCGCAAGAGCCACAGAAATATTTTTACGCCGACCAGTATTCGAACGACGCCAATTGGCAAGCTCATTACCATGGCACAGCGGAAGAAATCTGGCAACAGACCCAAGGACGCGTCACACACTTCGTTTCAATGCTCGGCACCAGCGGCACCTTCATTGGGACCTCGAGACGATTGAAGGAATTGAGTCCTGAGATCCGCTGCATTTCGCTGCAACCGGATTCTCCGTTTCATGGGATTGAAGGCGCAAAACACATGGCCAGCGCGATCGTGCCGAAGATATACGATTCCTCGCTGGCGGATGAAGACCGGGGAATCGCAACTGAAGACGCATACGCATACGCCATTCGTGCCGCGCGCGAAGAAGGTCTGTTGGTCGGGATCTCCGCCGGGGCGGCGATCGCAGGCGCGATGCAGATCGCAAACCGATTGCAGCGGGATGAGGAAGCAGTGATTGTGACGATTCTGCCGGATTCAGGGGATAAGTACTTGAGTGAAAGATTCTGGACAGAAAACAGCTTCTAGCTGTTAGCTCATAGCTTTTAGCAAGATAACTCGCGCAAGCGACCGCTAGAAGCTAGGAGCTAGTAGCTGATGCTAAAACTTGGCCAATCCCACTACGACGCTCTTCGCCAGCACGGCGAGGAGACGTACCCGCATGAGTGCTGTGGAGTGCTGCTCGGCCGTTCCGATGATGACGGCACGCGTATTGTCACCTCGATTGCTCGCGCGGGGAATACTCGAACTGACTCTCCGCAAAACCGCTACAACATTGATCCAAAAGAGTTGGTGCGTATTCAGCGCGAAGCGCGGGAGCGCGAAGAGGACATTATCGGCTTTTATCATTCGCATCCCGATCATCCGGCGCAGTGGTCACAGACTGATTTCGCCGAGGCGCACTGGATCGGCTGTTCGTACGTGATTACCAGTGTGGAAAAAGGAAAAGCCGTGCTGACGAATTCATTCGAGCTCACGGGAACGGATGAGAGTGACAAGAAGCTAGCGGATGAGAAGATTGAGGTGGGTTGACCTATTTGGGTGGATCGGAGATTTTTATCCGACCAGGAGTAGTGAACCATTGCAAACGGTTGATACGGCTAAGCAGTTCTTGTTAAACCGTCTTACCGAGCAGGCCGCCGTGGACGAGGTTCCCCTTTCTGATATCGAAAAACGGTCGAGAAGGCAACCGATAGGCTCAAGGCGCGAGATGGGATAAACAGTTGATGAAGCTGTGGCTTGGTACCCGAGGCGATCGTCGGACAGGAATCTCGATCACGAAGGGATCACTGATCCACCCCTCCCCGGTCCACGTCGAAGGCAATTCGGGCCGTAAATCCAGGGATACGCTGCTCAATCCGTTACACTTAACCGCTACTGTGTTCTAATATCTATAACCCCAGAATGCCGACTGCTCGAACCAAATTACGCCGGAATTTGAGGGCCTCATGGAGAACTGTCCGTGGGGTCGGCAAAATTTTGGGCGCACTGGTTTCAACCGACCATCCCCTTCTGGCTCATATCATCCCTATGCGGCGATGCAATCTCGCTTGCAAGTATTGCAACGAGTTTGATGATTTCTCAAAGCCTGTGCCGCTCGAAACCATGTTCAGCCGTGTCGATAAGCTCGGCAAGCTTGGGACATCGGTCATCACGATCAGCGGCGGCGAACCGTTGCTGCATCCCGAGCTCGACGATATTATTAAGCGGATTCGCCGCAACGGGATCGTCGCCGGAATGATTACAAACGGCTATTTGCTGGTCCCTGATCGTATTGAACGCCTGAACCGGGCCGGACTCGAATGGCTGCAAATTTCGATCGACAACGTGAATCCTGATGAGGTTTCGAAGAAGAGCCTGAAAGTTCTTGATAAGAAACTCCAGATGCTCGCCGAGCACGCCGACTTTCACGTGAACATCAACTCGGTGGTCGGCGGCGGTGTGAAGAATCCGCAGGATGCGCTTACTATTGGCAAGCGCGCGCTGGAACTTGGCTTCAGTTCGACAATCGGAATCATTCACGACGGAGAGGGCCAGCTACAGCCACTTGGAGGCGAAGAGCGCCGCATTTATCACGAGATGAAGTCGCTCGAAAAGCGCAGCTTCACTCGCATCAATGCATTTCAGGACAACATTGCCTTGGGCCGTCCGAACCAGTGGCGGTGCCGCGCGGGCGCCCGCTATTTGTATATCTGCGAAGACGGGCTCGTGCACTACTGTTCGCAGCAGCGCGGCTATCCGGCTATCCCGCTCGAAAAATACACGGTCGAAGACATCCGCCGCGAGTATCTTACCGAAAAAGGCTGCGCACCACATTGCACGGTTTCGTGCGTTCACCAGGTGTCGATCTTGGACGGGTGGCGCGCTCCGCAGAGGCCGGCGTCGCAGTCACAATCGGGCGCGAGTGAACTGGTGCGAATCGAGTAACCCTGATTACCCTTCTGTGTAACAGCCTTGCCCAGGCACTTTATGCAAGTGCATCCTCCTGTGAATACTCAGCTTCGCACAGGCGACAACATGGGAAGGCAACAATCTGTTGGAACTCTGCCTCTGTATTCATATGCCCTCTTTTGCTCGGAGCTGGGTCTGTGCAATCGTTCTGATCTGTTGGGGTGTAGAGCTTTACGCGCAGTCCTCGGCGGCTCCGGCCAATGAGCCGAAATCCGGTTCAGGCGCCCAGGCTCAAGCTTCTCAAGCAAAATCTGCTCCTACGACCGATCGGGAAAAGCAAGTTGAGAAGCAGGAGCAATCGCAGCGTCTGCTTGGCGTCTTGCCTAACTTCGGCACTACCAGCCGCCGAAACCCGCCTCCGCTTTCCGCGAGCGGAAAGTTTCACCTGTTCTATAAATCCGCTTTCGATCCGGTACAGCTTTCAGTGGTCGGATTACAGGCTGGGTTTAGCCAGGCTGAAGACGAATTCCCGGAGTATGGGCAAGGCGCCGCCGGATTTGGCAAGCGTTATGGAGCTACGCTCGCAGATGAAGTTTCGAGCGGATTGTTTACCGACTTTCTTTACCCGGTGCTCTTCAAAGAAGACCCACGTTATTTCAGACTTGGCGAAGGCCCGATCAAGCGCCGTTTTGGATATGCGCTTCTTCAGGAAATTGACTGTCACACAGACAAGGGCGGTCGAAGCGTTGCCTGGTCGAACGTCCTGGGTGCCCTCACTTCGGGTAGCGTTTCTAATGCCTACTATCCTGCGCCGGAGCGGGGATTCGGGCTCACAATGAGCCGCAGCGCAATCTCAATCGGTTATGGCAGCTTGGGTGGGCTTGTGGATGAATTCTATCCCGATATCAGCCACCGGCTTTTCCACCATCATGACAAGTTGGTGCCACAGCCTTGAAAGATCAGGGCTGCATGCGGGCTAAGAGGGCGGCGAACAAAAGCACCGATAGGAGAAGCGCTGCCCAGGCATTCGCTCTTACAAGCTTGTACGTGGCTGGCCAGGGGAACATCAGCACGTCGAATACGGCCACAAGCCGCTCCGGCCAGAGCAATCCTGCGACTCCGAAGGCAAGCGAAAACTGTACTGCCAGAGACAGAAGCAAATGATTCATCCCGCGCTCCAACGCGAAAGTAGAAGCTGAGAACGTGCTGTTTGCAGTGTAGCTCAGGCCGGCTGAGACGAGTCAACCCAGAAGTTACTGAAGTGTGTAACGCCAATTCAGAATGTAGAAGCGGGAGTGCAGAATTAAACTTTGCCCCTCTTTTACCTCTGAATTCTTCCTTCCTAATGGGGAATTTCGGGAAGCTTATTTTTCGGCACGGAAATCGCCGCGCTTTCCGGTTCCTGCCAGCCAACGGAACAGCATGTTCACGAGACTCAAAACGACGGCGCCCTCGAAGGCCGCCAGGAATGTGTCAATACGAAATCCCGGGACAACGGCGGCAGCCATCTCCAGCATGAGAGCGTTAATCACAAACCAGAAAATACCCAAGGTCAGGATGGTCAGAGGCAAGGTGATGATTTTGAGGAGTAATCCCAGGGTGGCGTTCACAAATCCGATAACCAGCGCGGCAATGAGTGCCGCAGCAACTCCGGTGACATGGAATCCTGGAATCAGTTGAGATACAACCCAGACTGCGAGAGCGCTCAGGATCCAATTAATAAGGTGGCGCAAGTCCTTCCTCCAAGCTTCACAATATAAGGCGGAACAGTGGAGGCGAGCAATATTGCCTGGCTCTGGTTTTAATTCCCGTTGCCGTAGTTACGCCGAGAGGCGATATGGCCGACTGTATTCGCGAGTTCAGGCTAGCCGGCAATTAAAGTAGTACACTTTCGTTTTATGCGAGACAGGCCGAGCTTTCTTCTGCTGACATGTTGCAGCCTGGGGGCTGTTCTGTTTTTCGGCGGAAGTGGGCAGGCGCAAATGGCGGCATTTCGTGATCTCACATCTGGCTGGAGGCCGCCTGCCGACCATATCTCATTGCCGCAAACATGCGACAAACCACAGTCAGGAGTGGCAGACGGTATAGCGGCGCCTTCTGACGGCTCAAAGAAGACGGAAGACGTGCAGTTAACGATTGTGTCAACCACTCCTAACCCCCTTGAGATCGGGAATGATTTCACCGCGAACGTGCAACTCAAAAATATTGGCACAAAACCGGTGCTGATCCCACAGGTTCCTGACGGCGAAAAGGTGGTACGAACCTCGGCCGATCGGACCGAGGAGGAATACGAAGTGGGAGATATCAGTTTCAAATTGGCCACGGATTCAAAACACGCGGTTCCGGTTTTTCTCACTTCGGGTGGTGCGCTCTTTGCCAATCCGGACGATCCCGCCAGCTATGTCGCCTTGCAACCTGGAACCTGGCTCGAACTAAAGCTGAGCGGCATAGTGGAATGCGGTGTATCGCAATGTTTTGCTGGGATCAATCCCGACAAGAAGGCAGTGATGACAGCGTGGTGGTACCAGCGGCGACTGACCCATAAAGTAAACGGCTGTGCGGAAATTCACGGAAGCTACAATGTGCGGCAGGTGGATTCGACCCCATTCATGATCGAAGTCATGGATCCAGGGGATAAAAAATCAGCCTTGGTTTTTAAGTTCTAACCATGCCACAACTCACTTACCTAGAAGCCGTTCGCCAGGGAATTTGGGAGGAGATGGAGCGCGACCCGACGGTTTTCTGTCTGGGTGAAGATATCGGCATTTATGGTGGCGCATTCAAGATCACTCAAGGCTTCATCGATCGTTTCGGGCCTGAGCGCGTGATTGACACGCCGATTGCGGAGTCCGCCATCGTGGGCGCGGCATTTGGAGCCTCGCTGACCGGAATGCGGCCGGTTGCTGAATTTCAGTTCATGGATTTCATCGCCTGTGCGATGAATCAGATCAGCAACATGGTTGCGAAGACCCACTATCTGTGGGGGGCTCCTGCGCCGTTGGTCCTGCGAGGGCCGAGCGGCGGAAACGTGCACGGCGGTCCGTTTCATTCTCAGAATCCGGAAATGTGGTTCGTGCATAATCCCGGCCTGAAGGTTGTGTGCCCTGCCACCGCATACGACGCCAAAGGGCTGATCAAGTCCGCCATTCGCGACAATAACCCGGTGGTCTTTTTCGAGCACAAATATCTGTATCGGCGTATTAAGGAAGATGTTCCTGCTGACGATTACGTTGTTCCGCTTGGAAAGGCGCGGATCGCCCGAGAGGGCAGCGATATCAGCGTGATCACCTATGCCGCGATGGTTCATCTGGCGCTTGAGGCGGCTGAGCTTCTTTCAAAAGAAGGGTTGGAACTCGAAATTCTGGATCTGCGAACGCTCGCCCCGCTCGACCGCGATGCGATTGCGGAGACCGTCAGGAAGACGAACAAAGTCATCATTCTCCACGAGGACACGCGGACTGGTGGCATTGCTGGGGAAATTGCGGCCATCATAAATGAGGAATGTTTCGACGATCTGGATGGGCCAATTGTCCGCATCACTTCGCTGGACACGCCGGTGCCATTCTCTCCGCCCCAGGAAGAGCGATTCTTGCCCCAACTTCGTGACGTCGTAGAAAAGGCACGCTGGTTGAAATCCTACTAATCGCAATGTAACTTTATTGCGCACTGCGCACTCAATTCAATGAGCCAGTTTGTTCTGGGAAAAGCACTCTGTTCAAGGACTGTCTCTGAGGAGAAGAAATGAGAGGCTTCATACTCGGGATAATCGTCACCATTGTTTTGCTGTTCGTGGCTGCGTTGCTGATTGCACAATTCGGTGTGTTTCCAACGCGTGCCGATGTCACCCCGCCGGCGTTAGAGCGGCGGATTGCAATGTCGGCGCTCGATTCATCGATGGACCGCCATGCGCCACGGATGACGAATCCAGTTGCCGCTACGGACGAAACCCTTATCGACGGCGCGAAGCTTTACACCATGAACTGCGCCGTCTGCCATGGAACGCTAGATTACAAGCCGAGCCCACTCGAGCACTCCATGTATCCGCCTCCTCCGCAGCTCATACTTGATCCTCTGGATGACCCCGAGTGGCACATTTATTACGCGATCCGCACGGGCGTGCGGTATACAGGAATGCCGGCGTGGGACCACGTAATGGCGGATCAGGACCTTTGGAAAACGACAGCTTTTCTGTCGCGAATTGAGAAGCTACCGCCAGGAGTGCAGGACTATTTGAAAAACGCATACGGGGTTTCGCCTGCAAATCACCAGGGCGAAGAACACGAACAGCATGGCGCGCACGAGCACCACGATTAGAATCCAAAGTTAACAATTTCACACTCATGAATAAGCTAATTCTGTTGTTCGCAGTTTGTGTCTCCACGCTATCTTTTGCGCAAACCTCTCTCGCCCAGCATCGCGCCGCGCACCTTCGCCACGGAATTAATTTGAGCGAGTGGTTCGCACAGGTCTACGATCCGAAGGGATACACGAAGCAGCATTTCGAAACTTGGACGACCGCGGACGACATGGCTTTGATTAAGTCAATGGGGTTCGATCACGTCCGTCTCAGCATAAATCCACAACCAATGATGCGTCACAACATGGCCGATGAGCTTCCTCCGGAGTATCTTGGCTACCTCGATGCGGCTGTCAAAATGATTCTGGACCAGGGGCTCGCAGTCATTATCGACATGCATCCGGACAGCGACTTCAAAGCCAAGCTGGTGCAGCAGGATGATTTCGTCGAGCAATTCTCTGATTTTTGGCGGGCACTTGCGCGGCATTATTCGACTTATGATCCCGAGATGGTGTACTTCGAAATTTTGAATGAGCCGGAATTTCGGGATCGTTACCGCTGGGCTGGAGTACAGGCAAAGCTGGCAAATGCGATTCGCGAGGGTGCGCCGCAGCACACTATCGTTGCAGCGGGAGCGAACTGGTCCGACATTCCAGACCTGCTTTCGTTAACTCCCTTGCCCGATCCTGATGTGATTTACAACTTCCACTTCTACGATCCGCACACATTCACGCATCAGGGCGCAACCTGGGGCGTGAATTATTGGCATTTTGAAAGCAAGCTGGCTTATCCCTCGAACATGGAAAATGCCGAGAAAGTTGCGGCTGAACAGCCGGACCCGGTGAACCACCTCGCCATTCTTGAGTACGCGCTGGACCACTGGGATCCGAACCGCATTTCGGTTGAAATCGGCCAGGCTGCGGAATGGGCCAAGCGCTGGAATGTGCCGCTCACCTGTAATGAGTTCGGCGTTTACCGAAAAGATTCAGATCCGCTTGACCGCGCCCGCTGGTTGCATGATGTGCGCACCGCGCTCGAACACAACGGCATTGGATGGAACATGTGGGACTTCGGAGGCCGCGATCACGGCCGAGGCTTTGGCGTGGTCAACACCGAGGCGAACGGCAAGAACACTCCTGATGAAGTCACGTTACAAGCTCTCGGTCTGAAACACTGAAACTCGCGTCGGGCGTGGTTTTCGGTCGGCAACTCACGACCAGATTTTCGCGGAATTCCTCTTGCATCCAGGCGAATTTTCTTTAAATTAAATCCACGAAGTCAATGAGCGGCGAAAAGTGAGCTGTGAGCAGAAGACGTGCCGCGAACGAATATCCGCTGCTCACAGCGCATAGCTCGATGCTCATCGCTCGGCGAGGAAGCCATCGAAATTGGCAACGAGTAGTTCCGCACGCCACAAAGTCCGGCGCACATCTGTTCCTACATCTTCGATGAAGTCTGCACGCCTGACACTCTGGCCGCTGGCTATCGCTACGTTCTTCATGGTTTCTGGTGGAACGTACGGCATAGAAGACACAGTTCAGGGCGCCGGCTACGCCCGCGCAATACTTATCTTCCTGCTCACGCCAATTTTGTGGAGCTTTCCGACTACGCTCATGATTGGCGAACTCTCGAGCGCTCTGCCACAGGAAGGTGGCTATTATGCCTGGGTGCGCCGCGCGATGGGCAATTTTTGGGGATTCCAGGAGGCGTGGCTTTCACTTGCGGCGTCGGTCTTCGATATGGCCATTTATCCGACATTGTTTGTGGCCTATCTGGTGCGGCTGTTTCCGTGGTTCTCGATCAGTCACCGCGGCGTGATCGTGGGACTGGCCATCGTCAGCGTGAGCGGTGTTCTGAATATTGCGGGAGTCAAGGCGGTTTCGGACACCTCCGTGTGGTTGTTTTGTCTACTCACTGCGCCATTCGCTTTGGTAGCGGTGATTGCGCTATTCGAGCGCGGCGCGTTCGCGCATGTCGCTGTGACGCCGGTCGCTGGGAAGGTGGACATACTCGGCGGCCTGCTTGTTTGCATGTGGAATTACATGGGGTGGGACAACGCCTCGACAATTGCGACCGAAGTTGACCGTCCTCAGCGCACCTATCCTCGCGCCATGCTGCTTGCGTTAGCGATAGTCGCCTTGAGTTACGTGCTGCCAGTCGGGGCCATGTCGGGAACAGGACTCACGCCTGCGGCTTGGGAAACCGGTTCGTGGGCTGACATCGCGCGCATGGTCGGGGGACCGTTGCTCGGGATCGCAGTCGTGCTGGCCAGCATGATGAGCGCCTTCGGCATGTTCAACGCGCTCGTGATGAGCTATTCGCGCCTGCCGCTAGCGATGGCGCAGGATGGCATGCTGCCGAAAGTTTTTGGAAAGTTGAATGGCCGCCGCGCTCCCTGGGTTGCAATCGTCACATTGGCGATTGGCTGGGCTGCGTGCCTTGGGCTCGGCTTCGAGCGACTGGTCACGATCGACATCCTGATTTACGGGCTCGGCCTTGTGCTGGAATTCATGGCGCTTGTGGTGTTACGAATTCGCGAACCGCAACTCGATCGCCCATTTCGGGTTCCGGGCGGACTTTTGGGCGCAGTCGCGGTCGGAATTCCGCCCATGCTTTTGCTAGGCTTCGATGTGGCTCGTAGTGGGAGCGAGCGGGTGTGGGGCATAAGTTCCTTCGCATTCGGAGCAATTGTGATTGCGCTGGGCGTGCTCGGTTACGCGCTGAACCTGGCGTTGAAGCCTGCTGGGTGGACCGTGCGCGAAACGAGTGAACCGGCATGTTAGTTCTGCGCAGACCCTTTCTCCTCGTGTTGTACACTTCCCACAATGACTAAACGCCGCTCTAAAGGGGCCTACATGATCTCGGCGGTGGCCGAGATGTATGGCATCCATCCGCAAACGCTGCGGCTCTATGAACGCGAGGGATTGCTGAAACCTTCCCGCACCGAAGGCAATACGCGTCTCTACACCGACGAAGATTTGGCGCGCCTTGAATTCATTCTTAACCTCGCGCGCGATCTTGGTGTAAACATCAGCGGCATAGCCATCATCCTGCAAATGCGCGAGCGCATGGAAGAGATGCAGCGCCAGATCCAGGATTTCGTGAAGTACATCCAGCAGGAAGTGCTGAGCCGCGCAAACGCTGCAGCCGACCCCTCGCGTGGGGCGATAGTCCCAATACGGCGGTCCACCCCGCCTTCTCCGCAAGCAGTGGAAAAGAAGCGTTAGCCCCATGGTCCTTGCGCTCGTGAACTGGGCCTAGATGAATCCCCTGCGCACAGCTGTTATCAACGATGTGAAACAGGCGCTTTGGCAGCAACTGGCGGAGAGAGTGGGATTCGAACCCACGTTAGAGTTTCCCCTAAACACGCTTTCCAAGCGTGCGCCTTCAGCCACTCGGCCATCTCTCCGGCGTGTCACATCTTGGGAAGGACTGAGATCGATTCTATGGGGCGGCTGCTGAAGTCGCAACCAGTTGAAAAAGACCAGACCGAAGAAGCCGGTTGAACAAACAAAGACGATACGTACTAATTGGAATGGTTCTTGGTATCGGCGGTTTCTGTGTCAGCAGAAACCTGTTGGCCTGCCTGCTGGGGGGATGGCGCGGGCTGCGGCGCAGCTTTCGAATCCAGCACCACGCGGTTGTTCAGGCAGTAAAGCGCGAGCTCCAGACGGTCGGCGACGCCGAGCTTATCGTAGACTTTGCGCAGATAATTCTTGACCACCTGTTCGGTTGTGCCCACGCGGGCGGCAATTTCTTTGTTTTTCATTCCCTGGGTTACGCAGGAAACGATGAGCGATTCCTTCGGCGTGAGCTGCACTTTTGAGCGTCCACCGTGGGGACGGCTGCTCTGTGTGCGGAAGGCTTCGAGCACCCATTTCGTAGCGTGCGGTTCAAGCCACGGCTCGCCTTTTGCGATGGTGCGCAGGCATTCGACAAACAAGTCAGAATCGATTTCACGGGAAACAATCGCATGCGCACCGCGGCGAAAAAGTTCGAGCGTGAGTTCCTGCTGCGGCGCCTCTGTCACTACAACCATTCTCAGGCCCGGCGCAGTCTTCATAATTTCCTGCACGGCCTCAAGGGGATTTTCGGCCAGAGCGGATTCGAAGATCAAAATCTCGGCGGAAAATTTCTTGGCGGCAGAAATTGCCTGGGGCAGAGTCTCAGCCTGGCCGACGACGCGAATGTCGTCTTCAACGGCAAAAATCTTGCGCAGCCCCGCGCGAAAGATCGCCTGCGAGTCGGCTACGATGACACGAATGAATTGTTCCGTGCTCTCCATTTCAGGAGGGGCCACTCTTGCTTCTCCCGTGCTTAGCGCCGCGCTTGCCATGCATTGCCCATGTGGGCCGGACATTTCCGTCCGACTCGCTTAACACTTCTAAACCTCAGCGTCGTTCAAAACGGTACTCATCAATCACGACGCCTACACCGCGACGCGCGCCATCTTCACTTGTGCGCGCCACGCGGCCACGGCACTGAACTTTCACGTCCTCGTCGCTGCCAACCACCTCAGCAGGGAATGAAATCGTGAAGTCGACCGTCGAACCGATCGGCATATCTATGTCGTGATGAAAGAGCACGCCGTTCGCGGAGACGTTTTCGGTCTCCGTGTCTGATTCCCCAGCCTGCGATTTGATGTGCATCGGAAGCTTAATTGGGAAACGCGGCGCGCCCTGCACTTCGGCATAGCGCTTCCGCACGGCCTTTGCACCACCTGACGGATTGCCCGATTCGTTTGACATCATGCGCAGATTACATTGCAAAGTAAGGCGGCGAAAGTTACCGAAGTCATTGGCCTTTGAGGTCTAAGTACTTGCAGTACATGGACTTGCGGGTAAAAAGATGGTCAATGTTCTGTCTGTAATAGTTAGTACATACCGGCCTCCGCTGAACCTGGTGAACTCGGCCATTGCGCCCGAACTACCCGACGTCAAAGGGCCGATAGCCGAGCCAGTTCAGATGTTCGACGTGAGACTCACGTGGATTTACCGATATGGTTCAGAGCGCTTCGCAGGAACCGTGTGGGTCGGACACTCCTGTCGACACTGCTCGCTCGCAAGATCAAAGTCCCCACCCTGTCGCAAAGAACGCGACGAATGGGCCACCCGCCTCGCTACAAGATTTGCAATATTCCCTTTCGTAACCTCGCCGTACAGTATGTGCTCTATCGAACATGGGGATGCCAGCTCCTTACTATGACAGCAGCATACGTTCGCATTTTCAGGTAATGAGGCGCCATGAATCGAAACCGTCTTCTGTTTGTTGATGACGAACACGCCATCCGGGAAACGCTCTCCT
>DASRFP010000045.1:0-119759 GCA_035651475.1 Terriglobales bacterium
TGACCTGCCCCCAGGTTTCGTTCACGTAAGAATACGACAACTTACATCGACTCCCCCTTCGGTTTGAGCCGGGATGGGGGAGCGCGAGGGGCAAGGGACGGCATTTGAGTTCCTTGCCTCTCGCTTAGCTGTGTAGAAGCCTGCTGCCTGCGCCTCGGCAAATTCTTTCGGGGTTTTGTATCCCAGGCTGCTGTGCGGACGTTCTTCGTTGTACTCCTTTCGCCAGGCCGCGATCTTCCGCCGCGCATCGAACAGATTCTGAAACCAGCTCAGGTTCAAACACTCCTCTCGCAGTCGCCCGTTGAAACTTTCGACTCGCCCGTTCTGCATCGGCTTTCCCGGTTGAATGTGGACCAACTCGATCTGTCGCTCCACGCACCACGCCAGAAAATGCCGGCTGGTCAGCTCCGGCCCGTTGTCGCAGCGGATCGTCTGCGGCAGTCCGCGCTCGGCCGCAATCGCTCCTAGTACCCGCGTCACTCTCCGACTGGCGAAGCTGGTGTCCACTTCCAGCGCCAGACATTCCCGCGTGTAGGCATCGACCACGCTCAGCACCCGGATCGTTCGCCCGCACTCCACCGCGTCGTGCACAAAATCCAGCGCCCACTCCTGGTTGGCCGAAGTCCGCGCCAGCAGCGGCTTTCCCTCACGCACACACTGCTTCCGCTTCTTTCGCCGAATCATCAACCCGGCCTCGCGATAGATCCGATGCAACCTCTTGTGGTTCACATGCTCTCCACTTCGTCGCAACAGCACGTGCAACCGCCGATACCCAAAACGCGGCTTCGCCCGCGCCAACTCCACCAGCTTCGTCCGCAGCGGCTCATCCCTGCGCTGGCTGCGATAGCGGTATGTCGTCACCGCCATCATCATCAGGCGGCATGATCGCCGCTCGCTGAAGGCGTAGTCTTGCTTCATCTGCCCGATAGCCGCCTTCAAGGCTACGAGCTCCAGCCGTTTTTTCGAATCACCGACTGCAGCGCTTCTTTGTCCAGACTCAGGTCCGCCACCAGTTTGCGCAGCTTCGTGTTTTCGTCGCGCAACTGCTTCGCCTCCTGCGCCTGGCTCACATCCATCCCCCCGTACTTCGCCTTCCAGGCATAGATCGTGTGCTTCGACACTCCCACTTCTCGTGCTACATCCTCCGCTTTACGTCCAGCTTCCAGTTGCTTCAGCGCTCCAATCATCTGCGCTTCCGTGTGCCTGCTCTTCGACATGCCTCTTCCCCTTCCTTTCGTCCGAAATCATACTCAGCTTTGCTCCGAAAGAGGGGATCAGGTCACAGCCACAAAGGGCTTGGGTATTCCGAAAGTAATCGCTACCTGTACTCGACGCTAACGGCTTCCCGCAATACTCTTTGCGCGGCCCCCATCAGTTCGATCGTCGACCGCTAATGGTTGCCTGTTGTTCGATTTGCTGAAGGCTTTTTCATATGCGCGCAACAGATTTCGGACCGAGTACTCCCATGCCAATTCTGTTTCGATCCGTTTACGACCGAATTCTCCCATGCGTGTTCGTTCTTCCGGACGCTCGAGTAGCCATAATATCTTCGCGGCGAAATCGGCTACACGGTCATGGCCATCGGAATAAAGCGATGCGCCCTGGGCGCTGAAGCGGCCTTCTGTCCCCTCAAACTGCACAATCGGCTTGGCTAAGGCCATATATTCAAGAATCTTAATCATGGTCGACATACTATTCATGGGACAAGGTTTATCTGGGTTCACGCAAACATCCGCTGTCGATAAAATGTCCAGCAGATCTGAGTACGGAATTCTTCCAGTGAAGGTCACAATATCATCCACATGCTTTTCTACGACCATCTGACGCAGATCAGACAAACCCGGGCCGCCCCCAATACAAGTGAAGTGCACGTCGTTTCGTCCCAATTGTTTGACGTGTTGTGCAACGTCGATGAGAATATCCAGCCCTTCCTGTGTATCCATGTTCCCGACATAACCAACCAAATACCGTTTCCCGAATTTGAGTTCCGGCTTCGGTGGCACCGCCTTAAACGTGTGTGGATCTGGCCCGTTGCGCACCACAAAAACCTTATCCGGGTCCACCCCACCACGAGTTATCGCAATCTGACGGTAGCTGTTGTTAGTCGACATAACCACATTGCTGAAACGGAAGGTGGCTGCCTCCAGCCAAACTTGCAGCTTGTAAAAGAAATCTTTGCGCTCATACTTCGAGAAATACAATTCAGGAATTACGTCGTGATGATCGAATATGTATTTCACTCCAAAAAGCTTGAACGGCAGGGCAACTAGAAAAATATTGTCCGGAGGGTTACAACCCTGAATGGCGTCAAATCCATGCCGAATAAAAATCCAGACCGAATACACGAACTCCCAGCATAAGGCGGATCCATACTCCCATAAGTATCCAAGCGGACTCTTTGCGTCTCCGCTGGTGGGGTGCCGGTAAATGTGAATACCTTCCAGATATTCATACCCTTGCTTACAACCCTTGCCCCTCGGACAAAGTACGGTTACTGCATATCCTGCATCACGTAAAGAGCGAGCTTCCTTCCACACCCGGAAGTCGGGTGGAACAGGCATATTTTCGACGATAATCAGAACTTTTCTTTTCACGACCACGGACCTGCCTGTCTAAAGACTTTCATAAAGTCCAGCTAGGGCGCACAACATTGTTGCTTGACCCCAATGCAAGGTGGGGGTTTTGTTTACAAGCAACCTCGAGTAGCGCCGATAATAAAAGTAACCCGTTGGATCTTGCATATTTTCAATTGTCCATTGAGCCACTTTCGAGGCAAGCGATAACGCTTCTGCGTCACGATCGCTAAAGAAAACCAGGGTGTCGATAGCCTGCGAGCAACACTGAATATCCAAGGGAAGAGTTTTGTAGTGATAGTACCGCGGTGTGCCATTCGGAAGGAAAAAGGTGTTCTTCCAATAGGAATATCCTACCTCCATAGCTTGCTCGAAACGGTGATCTCCTAAGTAGTCGAGATAGTATTTAAAACAGTCGAGAACATATGCTGTATGGAAATTGTCAATCCAATGGTTTTTTGATAATTCACCGTAGTACCAGGATCCATCTTGCCGCTGGTATTTCACCGCGTATAAAAACGCTTTCTGCGCCAGACTAAAGTAAGCTTCGTTCTGGGTATGCGAGTACGTTCGCGCTAGTAAACTCGCACCCAACGTATTGGCATTGTGTACTTGACTATCCAAACCAGGCACGTAGCTGATGCATACAGCATTGCCATACTCAAAAATTTGGATATCTCGCAGGATGTGCTCACAGGCACTATTAGCTATCTGCAGGTATTTTTTTTTATGAAGCTGTTCATAGCCATCGAGAAAAGCGTGTCCTATAAGCGAGGTCCAGACGATCGTGGGTACACCTTTCGGCAAGTAAAAGCCGCGCGATTGATAATCGAAGTGGTTGCCCCAGCAAGCTCCGCTATAACCCTTTGACTGATGCTCCATCAGCCATTGCAAGGCGAATTCGGCTCTTTCTTGCCAAACCGGATCGCCTGTCGAACGGTGAAGCCGCAGAAAACCGCGCGCCAGAAATCCCATTCCTTTGCTGGAGTGATATTTCCTGATCCCAAGCAAAGGGCGAACGTTTACAACCAGGCGCCGGACTCCCTGTTGAAGGACGGTTCGGAGTAGTTTCGTTTCAAAGGTAAGAGGACGTATGTAGGCGCTCAGACCGTCGAAGGTATCGTAGCCCTTGTAGTCATTTTTCTCGAGCCAGCCACAAAGGCGAGCGATCGATTCGTAAACTTGATCCTTTACGAGAGCGTTCTTGTGCTGGCGGTCGGTTTGTTCACCAGCAAATGCCGTCATATTTGCCATTACTACTCCTGTGTTCTGTAATTCGCACAAAATCTACTAATGATTGACCATCACGTAACTTCTCAAGCACCGTTTGAAAATCCGGATCTTTATTGCCGATTACCACAGTTTGCGCGTAGTCCAAAACATCATCTACCCGGTCCACCATTAATCGCGAAATATGTGGAATCCGGTTGAGAATGAAATCACGATTGGCTCCCACCAGACTAGCTACATTTACATTTCTGTCGTAGATACGAAGTTCGTATCCCTTGCCCAGCAAACGCTCGATCACTTCGATGACCGGGCTCTCTCGCAGATCGTCGGTCCCTGATTTGAAGCTGAAGCCGAGGACCCCAATGCGCTTGTGCCCTTTTTCCATTATCAACTGTAGCCCTCGGTTGACCTGCATTTCGTTGCTCGGCAGAATCGCGCTCAGAATCGGAAGGTGCAAATCCTTACTTCTCGCTTTATACGTGAGCGCCCGAAGGTCTTTGGGTAGACAGGAACCGCCAAATGCGAAGCCTGGAAGCAGATATGCCGGTGATATATTAAGCTTTCGATCCTGGCAAAAAATCTTCATGACTTGGTGCGCGTCGATACCAAGAACCTTACTGATATTGCCAACCTCATTGGCGAAGCCGATCTTCAATGCATGCCAGCAGTTGTCGACATATTTCACCATCTCCGCCACTTCTAAGCTCGTCCGAATGAGCGGTGCATCCAGCTTCTCGTAAAGTTTCGCGAGCAAAGATCCGCCGGCCTCGTCCAACTCTCCGATGACTGTTTTTGGCGGCTCCTTAAAATCTCTTACTGCCGTTCCCTCCCGCAGAAATTCAGGGTTGTGGCACACGCCGAAATCAATGCCGGCCTTCCTCTTCGAGAATTCTTCCAGCACCGGTATGACAATGTCGCGCATTGTTCCGGGCAGGACCGTGCTGCGAATTACGACGGTGTGGCGGGCTGCCTTGTGCTCGAGCGCTTTACCAATTTGCTCGCAGATGCGGCGGATGTAGTGCAGGTCGAGATTGCCATTGGCTTGGCTGGGCGTGCCGACGCAAACGAACGAGAGTTCGGTAGCGTGGATTGCTTTTCCTGGATCGCTCACCGCTCGCAGCCGGCCAGATTTCGTGGTTTCGGAAATGACTTCGCCAATATCTGCTTCCACAATCGGTGTTTGCCCGCCATTGATGAGGTCGACCTTGGTCTGAACAGGATCGACTCCTATCACCTCGTGTCCGTCGTCCGCGAGGCAGCCAGCCGAAACCGTGCCGACATAGCCTAGGCCAAAAACACTAATCTTCAAGCTGTCTCCTTTTCAATCGCTGTCGATAATACTAGAGAGAGATAAAGTCCGGGATTGGGTGCCACTTGCGCTCTGCCTGGCAGCTCATCACGTTCGTCACTGTCGTGGCGGGCCAATGGTACACGAAGCATCTCGGCCGTTGAACGAGAATACACAGAGGTTCTTCTTCCTTAGTTTTGTGTACCTTAGTGCTGTTGTCGGCCTTTCCGCCGGTGGTACCCTAATGGCGTAGCGATACCTCAATGATCGAGCCCTTCCCTATGAATATAAAAATGATGCTAAAGATACTCCGCTGCGTTCTATTATTAACGGCTTTGGCGATTTCGGCTGGCGCCGCCACCAGCGGAGCGAACTACACTGTCAACGCAGCGGGTGGTGGCAACTACACGACGATCCAAGCCTGCGCGAGTGCGATCTCCGCGGGAGACACCTGCACGGTATATGCCGGAACGTACAACGAACATCCCTCGATTCCGGCAGGCGCCGCGGGAAGCTACAAAACGATCACCGTCAATGGCAGCGACACGGTGACTGTGCAAGGGTTCACGATCAGTTCTCATGTGAAGGTTAATGGCTTCCATATTCAGAATACGTCTTCGCCAACAACATCGTGTGTTTCCGTTCCGAGTAACACGACAGACTTCTACATCACTAACAATGTGATGACGAGCTGTGGTGGAATCAACGAAGCCACCGGCGGCACGGTGAGTCATGGTTTTATCCAGGGAAATACGCTTTCTTATGCCTCGACAACACCCGGTGCAAACAATAATGGGCCGGGTCTCTCAATTTGGGGTGACTACCACCTGATCGAAAACAACGACATCTCGCACGTAAGCGATGGGTTTCACTTCGGTGGTTCGCACAATGTGATTCGGAAGAATACGATGCACGACACCTCGCCGAGCGAATGTACCGTTGGCGGACATGGGGAAAACTGTCACATTGATTTCATCGAGTCGGAGCCGAGCGAACCAACTGCCTACAATGTTTATGAAGCCAACACCGTTATAAACGACCCCGGCCCGAGTGGCCACGCTTTTCTGCTGCAGGCGGATGTCTGCGGCGGGAATTGCCGCACGGTAATTGTACGTTTTAACACTATCGCCCATGTGGGCGCTGCCGGAGTCGAGAACGACAATCAGTGGCCTTATATTAGGGTTTACAACAATAGCTGGGTTGATCCCGCCTCCAATGGCCAAGGGGGCGGCACTAACGACTTTTCCAACGGCGCTAATAATGGCGCCGATTTCAACGATCTTTTTTACTATCCCGGTTCCATTACCAATCAGAACGCGATTTGTGCATCTGGTTGTGGAGGCACCAACCCAACGGGGTTCAAGGCGGGACACAATCTGGCTTGGTGTACCGGGACTCCATGCAGCATTTTCGGCTATGGCTACGAAAGCGGACATTGGACTGACGATACGACCAACCGGCTGTCGGATCCGCAATTCGTTGGTTATTCGTCGACCGGCTTAGGCAACCTTAGCTTGCAGTCGGGTTCCCCTGCGGCTGGAGCTGGAACTTACCTGACGACAGTGGCCTCCTCTGACTCAGGCTCGGGCACCTCGCTAGTGGTAAGCGATGCCAATTTCTTCCAAGATGGTTCTGGAATCCCGGGGGTTAACGCTGACTGCATCGCCGTCGGCTCTACGACAACTCATGTCTGTATTTCATCAGTCAACTACCAAACCAATACACTGACGCTAACCAGCAGCATCACACGGGCTGCGGGTGCCCCGGTCTGGCTCTACTCGGACTCGACAGGGAGAACAGTACTGAACGGGAGTGCTCCCAATATCGGCGCCTCGGTTACCTCTTCGGGTGGAGGCGGCAGTGGAGGTACGCCGCCAGCAGCGCCGACCGGGCTCGCGGCCATCGTAAACTGACCGGTTTATCATGTCGGTTGTGAAGATTTGATTACTTCCAAAGCCTTCACAACCGGGAGAATTCGAGCACCTGATTCTACTGACCATTGCACAACCCGCTCGAAGAAATCAGGAGTACAACCGAAGGGACCTGGATTCACACAGACGTCGTGGGTGGCAAGTATTAACCATCCGCGGGCACGGGCATTCTGATTGATCAAGGTCTTTACCGCATTGGGATCATTCCGGCTCTTTTCCAGGAAAAAGGCGCAAAGGCAGTTGAGATCGATAACCCCGGAATTGAACGTTTGCCCGCCTGCCGAATGACGATGAACATAGCGTCCCGCTTTCAAACCTCCTGCCCGACAACACTTGAAATGACTGCCAGCGACTCTCTTTACAGCAAGCCGGGGTGCGCTGTGCGGATAAGCAAAAGTTTGGAATGAAACCCCGGGAAGTACCGCGTTGAGCGCCTGCTGATTCTCGACGATCGACTTCTCATATGCATCGGGTGGCGTATTCCAGGAATGCGCGTGACCGAAGGTATGACAACCGAGTTCGTGGCCCTGGCTGACAAGTTCCGTAAGGTCTTCTACCTCGTATATCGGACCCACGGGTGATGGCTTTCCCATAAGTCCTAGAGAAGCGTAATATGTGCCCAAGGCTCCGTACCGCATTAGAATTGAACCCGCTTCGAACAAGGCCGACCGCGGAAAGTCATCGAAGGTGAAGGAAATCAACGGGAGCGGAGTCCTGACCGAAAGGCGTCTTCTGAACAGCGTCCTGGTTGCTTCTGTTGCGAGCCGTCGCTGTACTCTGGCAAGGTAACTGGTTGCACGAGCTTTTGTAGGTTGCTGCGTCACTTGGGTCTTCATACGGGTTCGGCCGCCGCTCTGCCAATGTTTCGGGACGGCGCAAGCTCACGCAAAAGCCTTGCAAGCTGTTGCATGGGTGCAAAGCCCCTGTGCAATAGTACAACTGTACCCAGATAAAGCGCGACGAACAGAGCTGAATTGATGACGATTGCCTCAAGTGCGATCTGCAAATCCGCTGGAGCGCCCCAGAATATGGTGCTTCGAGCGACAGCGGCAGTTCCTAAGCCTGCGACGAGTGATGCCGCAGCATACCTCCAGATGGGGCCGATCAGGGACCAAATGCCAAGGTCAATTGGTCGTCCCGCATACCAGAAGGCGGGAATGAAGAGTATCCAGTAGGATAGGCTCCAAGCCACCGCAATGCCTGCTGGTCCCCACCGCAACGCAACGATGAACGACAACGCAATGATACCTGTTTCGACCAATGTCCAGCGCAGCCAGCGTTCCGGCTTCCCGATCGAGAGGTGGATCCAACCAACCGTACTGCTAAGCAGCATGACGCCGATCCCAGGTCCGAATAGCTCGAATATCCTACCGGATTCTGACCAGTTAGGTCCAAGAACCAAACGCACCAAATCCCTGCCGACCAGGGTGAGGTCGGCACCGACAGCCATTCCAACGAAGGCAACCACCCCTAAAGAATTCGTAAGGTATCGCTTGAAGAGAGCACGATCATGATTCAGGCGACTCAATGCTGCCAGCGCAACATTGTGAAGAGGCACAGTGAGCTGGCTTGCTGAAAGCGCAAACAGGTCGTACGCTTTCTTGTAATATCCGAGAGCCCCAGCATTAAATCGCCAGCCAACAAGAACGTTGTCGAAGTTCCTTGCAAAATAGTTCGCGCTGAACCTGCCGTAAACGTTTGCGGCAAATCGTAACATGGAGCGTGTTCCCACTCCGCGGCGTGGCAGGTTCGGGATCCAGCGGCAAAGCCAGCAAGCTCCAACTGTCGCAAAAAGCACCTGCGCCACGATCCCCGCCACTAGCGCCCAATATCCCCAACCCTTAAGCGCAAGGATGACAGCGACAGCGGTATTTACGGCACGGGCAATAACATCATTTGCCGCAACAGCAGAAAACCGCATCGCTCGCCGCAGGAGAGCTATGTGAACGGTTGAAAGTGCGCTAATAAAGATCGATGCCGATATGACAACCGTGACGAGAGTGACTAGCGGATTTCTGTAAAAACGGGCGAGTAATGATCCTGAAAGGGCAAATCCTAAGGTCAGAATGAATCCGATCGCACAGGTTATCCAGAAAAGATTGCTCGCCTGAAACTGATTGACGTCTTTCGGCTGAATGACAGCCTCACTAAAACCACTCGTCCCAAAGCTCATCAAGAGCATGCTTATAGTGGTGACCATGGCCACTACGCCGAAATCAGCAGGGGCCAGCAATCGTGCTAAGACCACCGTGCTAACAACCTGGACCCCCAATGAGAGCGCGGCCCCGGATATCGTCGCGGCCGCGCCTCTAACCGCGAGCCGGCGCAACTCGCCACCTTGGGCTACAGGATGGAAGGCACCACTTGCGTCAAACGGAATCATGAGCTTCTGTTAGTTGCGGTGCGCCAATTCTCGCGACTGGTTTATCAATCGGCTGATTAGGAATTGAACGATGCGCTCGGCAGCATGACCGTCCCCGTAAGGGTTGGGGTTGCTGGTCATCTGCTTATAAAAAGCCGGATCATCAAGCAGCGACTTCACAGCCGAGACGATCGCCTCCCGATTTGTACCTGTGAGGAGGGCTGTGCCGGCTGAAATCGCCTCCGGACGCTCGGAGACTTCTCTCATGACTAGAACAGGCTTACCAAGCGAGGGCCCCTCTTCCTGAATACCTCCTGAGTCGGTGAGCAGGATGAAAGCCCGTTTCATAAATGCCACGAAGGACACATAGTCCAATGGCTTAAGTAGCCTGACGTTGGATATTCCCTCGAGGATTTCGCGCACAGGCGCTTGAACATTGGGGTTCAGGTGAACGGGATAGACGACTGTAACGTCGGGTCGTGCCTCTGCAATGGCCCGAACTGCCTCGCATATCCGTCGAAACGGCAGGCCGAAACTTTCCCTTCGGTGAGCAGTCACCAAGATCAGACGTGTCCCGTTAGTCGGACCTAGTGGATCTAGCGCGAGACTGGGCTCCGCAGCCAGACGCGCTTGAGTTAGTAGCAGAGCATCAATGACCGTGTTTCCTGTTACTAGGATGTCATCCGGGCTGATTCCTTCCAAAAGCAGGTTGTCCCGCGCAATTTCCGTTGGAGCAAAATGGAAATCCGAAAGGTGCGTCGCGAGACGACGATTGACTTCCTCTGGGAAAGGATCGTGTTTCCTACCCGTGCGTAAGCCAGCCTCGATGTGCCCAACTGGAATTCGGTGGTAGTACGCGGCAAGTGCGGCAACGAAAGTCGTGGTCGTATCGCCTTGGACAAGTAGTAAGTCGGGGCGTTCCTGTTGCAGAACTCGATCGAGTCCCGTAAGGCAGGCAGCAGACACATGCGCAAGACTTTGTCCAGCTGTCATCACCTCTAAGTCGAAATGGGGTCGCAAACCGAAAACACCTAACATCTGATCAAGCATCTCCCGATGCTGTCCCGTCACGCAGATCTGGGTGTCAAAATGTGCCTTATGCTTTTGCAACTCAAGCACTACCGGCGCAAGCTTGATCGCTTCCGGCCGTGTTCCAATGACGACCATTATTTTCATCTTTTTAGGCTTTTCGTTAACCAACCTTCTCCTCCTGAGGATCCGGACCTCTTACGAGCGCGTGACAGGATGTTCGACGTCGTCCGTGAGAGTACCGCGAGACAGCTCCGAACTGTTCTCCGGCTCATCTACACACCTTACTCGTGCCATTCTCGACCAAGGGAGGTCCGGTTTCGGACCCTGGCCCACGACCCAATTAAGTACCTGGGTTGTGGCACAGGCCTTCGCATCCCACGTCAGGCATTCCTGAGCGTAGGACATACCTTGACGCCGTAGGCGGGTAAGTAGATCCCGATCAGCTTCTAGCTCGCTCAAAATTCGCTCCATCTCTGCTACAACCTGATCTTCGTTGGAGGGTGAAACTTTATACCCCACCTCTGGATGCACAATATCGCCTGGTCCACCCCAGTCCAAAATCACGGGTACTACTCCACTCGCAAGAGCTTCGAACACGACGCCCCCACCGCCTTCGCGAATGGCCGGAAGCACCACCACGTCAGCGGCGCGCAATTTCCCGAGCACTGCCGAGTGTTCCAGCCAGCCTCGGAACGACACGTTTCCCTGGATTCCAAGTGACGCGACAAGTTCCTCAAGTCGTCCCCGTTCTGGACCGTCGCCGATCAGAGTAAAGTGCGCCAAATCGTTGTGCAAAAGCGGAGCGGCCGCTCGCAAACCGATATAACAAGCCTTTCGGCGGACGAAACCGCCGACGAAAATCATCTGCAGTTTGGCACCGGGATTCAGCATTCGCGTGTCGGTGACACATTGGGACCGAGCAATGCCGTTCTCCGGAATAAAAAACAGCTTGTCGCGATAGTCCGCGAACTGGGCACGCATGTGAGAGGTGGCGGCTATGATAGCCGCAGCATTGCGGTATGTGGATCGGACGAAAGGCAAAAATTGTGACAACTTCCTAAATCCAAAGTTTAACCATTCTCTCTGCTTGTCAGGTTGGCGAAAGCCCGGTGCAGATCGCAGACCACCATTAAGCGGTCCAATCACGAACGGTATAGGCCCACGGCGCAGAAAGAAAGCGAAAGGACTCGGCATTACTGGGGTCATGGGCAGGAGTCGCAGGACTACATCGTATTCACCCGTAAATATGCGATTGCGTAACTGTCGCCAAGCGAACCACTCAAAAGCAACGGCGAAGAGATAGCGGAAGGCGGTAAGTGCTTGAGTGTCGTAGTTACCTTTGAAGATGTTCCGAAAACACCACGAGAAGGCACGGTCTAGCCGTGGGGTGCGGACCACCTCGATGGAGCGAAACGGAGCATTTGCTCGCCGTAAGGCGTTCTCAGCCGTTTCGCTTGCGACTAGCGTCACATCGTGCAGCTTGGCAAGCGCCGCAACATGACAATAAGCTACGAAACGAATGCTGACCTTCTCCGGATTACAGTCCGGTCCTAAAACCAAAACACGCAGCCGGCTCATCTGGTTTTCCTCATGTCAGACTGTCACTTCTTCGGCCAGATGTTGACCCCGGCCTTTCAAGGTAACAACTAGCTCCTGTCCGCGAGGGCTGAGACGAGCAACTGTGGAAGTGCTCATGATCGCCCACAGCAGGAAAAAAATCGTAGTTGTCATCATGCGGAAGGGCGCTTCTGTTAGCCCTTGAATAGCCACAGTCAGTAAGAGTCCCAGACTGAGGCTGCCGATAGCGGGCTGCCGTCGCACTGTTCCAACTATCTTCTGATAACCGTTAAACAAGATGAGCGCAAACAGCGACACTCCAATCCAGCCCAAGTTTAAGTAAACCTCCAAGTAACCATTGTGAGCTTCTTGAAAGCTGGTCTGGAAACGCTTTCGCAACTCCACCAGTCGTGACCCCATAAGAAAGCTCTCATAGCCCACACCCAGCAAAGGATTGTGTACTAATCCAATTACAGCTTTCCATATCTCCGTCCGACCACTAAACGTAGTGTCTCTCCCAAATGACTCAACCAAGCCTGGAGCAACAAATATAGGAATTAAGGCACTACACACGGCAGCGGCGGACAGAAGATGGACCTTCACCGACTTGACGCCTGACGGGTGTCCGCTCACTAAAGCCATGACGGTGCCAGTAAGAATCAAGCAAACCGACGAAGTCAGCGAGTGAGACATCTGTAGCAGCCATATCACCAGTGCGAGCATGGCGCTGTGGATGAACAATTGGGGGTTACGGGCTCTGCTCTGACGATCTCGATAGGCTTTTAGAAGTCGCCATACCGATCCCAAGCCAAAAATCATGCAAATCATTCCAAGTTGGTTCTTCTGATCTGTAACTCCAACGTACTCAACCTCCCAGGATTTGGTGAATACACGGCCGAGGCTGGGATAATACATACTAAAAAGAAGTGAAAGCGGTATAAGGATAAAACCTGCGCGTGTCAGCAGCCGTTTCACTGCCTCGAGCGGATCACCATCGGTGACCACGACGAGTACCATCAGAACATCCTCTATGCCCTTAAACCAATGTTTAAAGGTGACGAAGGGAAAATCCGACCAAAGGCAGCTAAGCGCGGCATAAGAAAAGAACAGCAGTATTGGTCCATTGCTTCGCAGCAGTGAACTGACCTTCTTCCCTCTTTGTGCGAGAACCGCCAAAGCCAGAACCAACAGAGTGAGGTCGATAAGTTGGCCGGTTGGGTCCGAGTAAATGCCGTCCACCGGGGTTTTCTGGCTGACTCCAAACCACGCAGTAACGGGGCGGGAACTGATTATCAGAAGGTAGACAGTCGGGATCCAAAGCGCTTTCGAAGTCTTGGCCTGAGGGTCTCGATTAAGGCGAAACATGCCAAGTATGACGCTCATTACGACGACTGTTGCGATCAGCGACATCTTTTTTGAGACGGGTGAGGTGCTTCTAGTACTTGCTATTGCGACTTGAAAGCGCTGTCTTGAGGGCCCGTTCTAGGTTGTCCAGCTTCCTTGAACTTCTCGAACCTTGCGGGGGCCATGCTGTGTCCGCAGTGCATCCCATGCCCAAACTAAAAAGATCGCAGCCAGAACTGCCAAGAAGGGCACCACGAACATACTGTGACGTGCATGCGCAATGATTGCTGCATGAACAAGTGGGACATAAGCAATATACAGCAATACCATTGCTGCTTTTTGTAGGTGTTTGCGCTTATAAAGAACGATTACGCCACCGAAAGCAAGTAGGAGAAGTGGCGATTGTACGAAGATGTTCAAATATGTCGCCCGTGGCGTCTTGCCTAGAAACCAAAACTTAAAAAAAAGGTTTTTCGCAGCGCAATCCGCCAGCAGAGCAGGACTACTGCGGTATTCTTTCGAGACGCTACTGAGGAGAACCCGGTTAAACGCCAATTCATCTTGTGGAATATAAAAAAATTGGTAGTAGTACGTACCATCAAATCGAAATCCAAGTTGTTTCGCGATTTCAGACCGCTCGTGACCTGCGCCTCTTTGAGATGAGAAAAATTCCTCGTCCTCAGGCAAGTGCTTGCAGGTGTAGAGCCCCTCTTGCGCGGCAACACCCGACAGCGTCGTGGTTGGCACGAACTGGTGCACTAAAAGGTAATTACGGATAATCCAGGGTGACATGACAGTCAGGGCGGCTATGCCAAGAACCGACATTCGCAGGAGGGCTTTCCCCCGTTCTCGCCAATCACTGGAAGTGAAGAGTAAGTACAGTAGCACCAACGAGGGAAACAGAATGACTTCGCTTCGTACGAGCGACGCCACTCCCAGCAATAAGCCTCCCATGCCGTATTGCCATATACTGCCACTCTGTAAGGCTCGATAGAGGGCCAGCATGAACAGGAGCACCGTGGAAACGCAGAGCATTTCCACACCGGCTCTGGCCTCGGCGACCAGGTTAGCTGGGTAAAGCAGAAACATGAGTGCCGCTATGACTGACACCACGCCATTTCCAGTGATCTCCAACGCAAGCAGACGTAGGATCAGTGCCGCCGCGAATGCCAGTGCGATACAAGCTATCCGAGGCCCTACCACCCCATATCCCGTGATCTTAAATACGGCTGCCATTAGCAGTGGGTAGCCTGGCTCACGCATCATTGTCTCGCCCATATTGACGTCGACACGGTATCCATGCCCCAGCGCCAAATTGTTTCCTATAAAGTCATAGAGGTCCCCCAACTGCAAGCCATAGTCAAGCGTACTAGCCGAGCGCGGTAAGACTACAAGCACGACCATGGCGTTAACGACGAGCCCCGCGATGAACAGCGTAATGAGAAGTTTTCGCGTCAGGTGAGTAGGTGCAGTGACAGGCGAAGACCATAGCGAGTATGTCTTTCTTGCTTGAGTAACTGTCATTTCAGATGCGTAAGATTTACTGCTGTCGTGGTGCTAATTGGATTCGCGCTGGGGTCTTGACCAAATGTAGGTGGCAGTCATTGCATAGTTCCAAACCGCTCCAACTATGATGCCGGAGAATGCAGAGAGCTCCCAGAGTGTATGGTGCTTAAACAGGTAGGATGCGACTCCGACATTTGCAAGAGCACCCAGAGAGCAAGTAAGAGTAAACAAAACGAGGCCTTTCAGCCACCGCCATCCCTTCAGTCGCATATCCCTGTAAGTCAGGACATTGTTCAGGCTAAAGTTGCTCACCATTGCCACCCCCGCAGCGGCCGCCTGGCTGAACGTAAATGATAGTGACAGTGTACGAAAAAGTGCAAATAGGACTGCAAAATGGATAAAGACGCCGATCGCGCCAATCAGTGCAAAGGACAGAAACCGCGCCGGGACAACGCCTCCGAAGAGCTTGTCCGCCAGCATCATCAAGTAACTCCAAACCGCCTGATTATCCAATTTGCTTTCGCCCGCGTTACGATTACGAAACTCATACGGTACCTCTTTGACCCGCAGCGACTTCGGCGAGGTAGCAATCAGGTCCAGAAGTATCTTAAAGCCGATACTTGAAAGATTGCGGACAGCAGACTCCAGCACCTCGCGACGAATGGCAAAAAAGCCGCTCATCGGGTCGGATAAATCGTGCTTGATGACGGCGCGACTAAGGTTGGTGGCAATACGGCTCATTTTGGCTCTCGACTCATCCCACGAACCGATTCCGCCTCCAGCCGCATAGCGAGTCCCGACGACAACGTCCGCTTCCCCTGTCTTTAGGAGCTCCAACATGACTGGCAGAACCTTTTCATCGTGCTGGCAATCTCCATCTATGACCGCGAAGTAGGGAGCGGAGCTTGCCAACATCCCCTCCACACATGCCGATGATAAACCTCGCCTACCAATTCTTTGAATGCAGCGAACGCGCGGATTTCGTTCCGCCATTTCGCGGATTCGCGTTGCCGTTCCATCAGGAGAATCATCGTCCACAAAAATTACTTCCCACGCCTCATCTTGAAGAGATTGCTCTAGTCGACTCACGACCTCGGCGACATTTTCTCGCTCGTTGAAGACCGGCACGATTACAGCGAGGGTTGCAACCCGCGTCTCGTTGACACTGGTCGTCTCGAACAAGTCGGCTAATTTGGTGTGCATCTGTTTGTTTTCCTTTTCTTGAATTGTTTGTGAGCTGGAGCCGGGGATCCACTTAAGTCGATTACGAGATCACTCCGTATCGGGCGTAGTTACTTACCTCAGCGGCCAACTAGGGCGGAAGAGTAGTCGAATGGCTTGGCAAGGAAGGTGTTTCGACCAGAAGGGCTTCCGTCGAGCAAAACTCTATGCAACAGCTCCAGCGAAAGCACCCTATGAATCTCGTTAGTGTAGTTCCGATCTCCCTTAATATGGTGCTCTACCATAGCTTGAAGATTGTTTTTTTGCCAGTATGGACGGCAGAGGGTGCGCGAATCGAGCAACATTTCGCGAAGATATTTCGCAAAGAAGTCTTTATACCAGACGCGAAAGTGGTAATACTTGTGCCTGCCTAGAAAGAGACGCTCCAGGTGAAGCGGTGCAAAAGCGTGATCAATCTTCGCCATCCACTGGGGCATACCGTGGTTATAGGCATAATCTATTTTGAAAGTGAAAGCCTGGTACTTGCGAATGATCGATCCTGGAAATAGCTCCCTGCGACCAGCAAAGCCCATGTCGGTCCGAATATTCCGCAGGGCCGTGTTCCCATCACCTATCATTCGGATTCGGAGGTCATTGTTAGCGGTCACCGACTCCGGTGCACGAAACAGGGTTCGTACCACCTCGTTGTCTAAGAAGGGAGATCGCATCGTGAGCTGTGTCTGCTCGAGCGCCAACAGGCTGTGATGATGCCACGGTGCTTGCCGGAAGGCTGCAAAGGTCAACGGGTGAGTGTCGGCAACTCGGGAGTAAGTCTGGTGCGCTGCAGCCAAATAAGGATCCAGGTCGGAAGCAAAAAGCCCGTGGGCAGGAGCGACTGCTTTGAATGCTCTTAGCCCGCGCAAGACCTGGTCACCGTAGTTGCCGGTCATCCTTACTGGCGCAATCTCCCGCGCTTGCTGGCTACCATATAGAACCGGTGAGCAACTCACATCTGCGCAACCGTCAGTCAGGTAAATGGACCGTTCCGCATAATCAGGAAAGCGAGAAATGAACTCGGGGCCGCATCGAATCACGGTGTGCGGCTGGCCACAGGCTCGGGCAACCTGCTGGGCTACGACCACGTCGCGACACTCGCGGTAGGTGCCGCCAAACGTGTAGCAAGGGAAAGAACCGGGTGACGCCCTGTGCCACGCCATAATCATCCGAGTATCCAGGCCTCCGGTCAGTGACATACCGACCAGTTCTCGGCCATCGAAGTGACGTGGCAAATTTCGGGAAAAAGCCTCGCGAAATTCCGCCTGGAAATCCTTCGCAGGCAAAGTTGTTTGTTGTTCCCACTCGCTCGGATTAAAGTAGTTGTCTCTCGACTCCAGGGAAGAGTTGCGGAATTTCCAAGCGGAGCCAGGAGGAAGTATTTGCAGATTTCTGAACAGCGTCCGGTTTTCCAGAACGCATCCGCACTCAATCCATTCTCCGAGTGCTTGGGAGTTTATGGTCCGAAGTTCCGGCCGTACAGCCAGGATAGCTTTCGCCTCCGCAGCAAAATAGAACGAATCTTTAGACTCGTGGTAGTAAAGCCGGTGCATGCCGAAGCGGTCATTGAAGAGCATTACTTCGCCGCTCATTCGGTTTGCGATTAACCCATGAAACCACCCATTTAAACCGGCTGGAAATGTGGGATCCTCTTCGTATAGATGGACAAGATAGCCGGGGCCGCCTCCCGACTCAATCCGATGACCTTGCTGTTTGAGACTAGCAATCTTGTGGGGCTCGGAATGGTCCTCACCAGAAAAAATGAGTGTGGAAGTTCCATGTTCATTTGTCAACGGCATTCCGTCGGAAAATGAGCCTTCACGCGCCACCCAGCCGACGTACACACCTAGAGATGGGTCACTCCAGGTTCCGACCACGTAAAACGATTCGTGATGAAGTGGTGCCAACATTGCGAGCAGCTGTCGCTCTGCATCCTGATGTCGTGCTTTCGTAATCAGTCCAACAATTCCCGGCATAAAAAATCCTTAGTATGCCTCCGACATCGATCCATATCTTCTCTCGTACCAAGCAGCACGGAGGTCCCGTAGCCTGGCCGCGAACACATCCGGAACCCGTTCCGCCAAACGGTGGTGCAAGCCTAAACGTAGAACTAACGCACCGAGACGTGTCAATGGAACGTGATATCGGGGCACCTCCACTCGCTTGAACCCATTGCGCTCTTTGAAGTCGCTTAGGCTGTCCTGCTGTTTCTTGCCGTAAGCAAACCTCGAATACACCAAAAATTGAATCCCCCGGTTTGCGCAAGCTCGGACCGCGTGTGCTATCAGTGCGTTCTGCGGAGCTTTGTCGCGATGACGGATCATTGAGACGATATTCATCAAGCCCGCCTGTCTACCCGTCTCATCAACAACTAACTTTATAAACCCAATCAGTTTGTCAGCGTGGTAGGCACCAATAAAGACGCTATTCTCAAGAAAGGTAGCTTCGTCCCGATGCACAGTCTGAACATCCTTTCCGTAGTGGGGGAAACGCCGCCTCTGCCGGATCGGACACTCGTTGTAAATCTCCCAAATTCCCCTTACCAGCGATTCATCGAAAGTTACTTCGCGCAGTGAAACTCCTTTTTTTTCCGCCTGCTTGGCCTTGTTGCGCGCTTTGAAGCCGATCTGCGTAGTCCACCAATTCTCGAAAGTAGAAATTTGCAAAACAGCGTAGTTGTCCCATTCCATGGGATATGGGTAAAGCGGCTTGGTTTCTGGCAACCTCTGGGCGAAAGAAAAGATGTCGACTCGCGTGCCGCAATGTCGCAAATCATCCACCACAGCCGCCGGATTTTCCAGAAAACGGTACCGATCACCTTGAGGTTGGGCGAGGCGCACAAGATTGCCTTGCACTCTGATGTTGCGGTCAAAAATTCTAATCATTTTTTGCATCACCATTTACACCGGTCACCCGGCGGCAGAAGCCCACCTCGGGGTGGTTTCTATCAGAAGTACGCAAGCACTTGAAGGAGAATGGCGGAGAGGGAAGGGACTCGAACCCTACGGGTGAGCCGAGGCCCACCACAACCGGCAAGCCGGCTGTTGCCTTACCAACGGCGACCTCTCCGTATGCAAACAAATCTACAATGTTCTGTTAAATGATTGCTGAACCTAGGTTAGTTATTCCATAACATATTGCCCCCGAACTGGCCTGATGCCGACTAATGCTAATAGCATTCCCAGATGATGGAAGAGCTTCACCGTCAAGTCCATAAACCTGTGTTGACCCAATATCAGAGCTAAGGGCAAGGCTACGGTGTAGGCGGGAACAGCAATCAGTGATTTGGCTATCTGCCGCGCTCCAAACGTCACGTGACTCGGGGCAATGGCTCCGCGGAACAGAGCCTTTTTCAACATGAAGGTACGTTTCCAGCGAAAGGGTGGAACAGTTTCGTAGGCCACTGCCTCTGCACACCAGACGAATCGGTGCCCTTTGTCCATCATTCGGATGAAAAAATCCTTGTCGCTGCCTCCCGTGAACTCCGGCCGGAATGCTTCTTCCCCAGAACTGAAAATGTGTTTTCTTAACAGTACGTTTCCCGTACGTCCGTCCTTTTTGTCGAGAACGGCACCTGTTGCGTAAACCGGACGTTCGTAGATGTGACTCTTGCGTATCCACTTCGGCGCATTTTCATCGAAGTGTCTTTTCACAGGTCCCAATACACCATCTACCTTGAGCCTCTGGCAGGTCTCAAACAAATTCACGAGCCATCGTTTGATTGCGAACTCGTCGTCATCGATGAACGCAATATAGTCTCCCGTTGAATTTGCGATGGCCATGTTTCGTGTCAACGAAATGTTCTGCTTCGGCTGCACACAATAGGTGACCGGAATAACCGTTTGAGCAGCAAAGTCCGTCACCAGAGCCTCGGCAGATTTTTGACCGTCATTATCGGCAACGACGATTGATAAGGCAAACAATCCGTCAGTTTCTTGCGTTTGAAGTGACTCTAAAAGACGCTTCAACAACTCAGGGCGTTTATAGGTGCAAATACAAACGGTAATATGTCTAAGGTCTGTGCTCGTCATATAAGCTATACCACTTCGGGTGTACAAGAAATAAAATCTGAGGAGTGTTTGGACTTACGGCATCGTGCGACCGACTGATCAAAAGCAGGAACAGGCGTACAGTTATGCACCCACGACAAGAGATTCCCTCCGGTTAGGAACCGATATTCCTCAGTCATTGCAGGGTGAGTCTCAACTTCTACGATAAAGTTCGTTGCCAAAGTAAAGATTCGCTCCAAACGGGCGAAAGGGGCAAGGGGCGGCAGGGAAAACAAAAAATCCGTGGTTTGATACCCTCGAGCCAATACAGCACTGCTGTAAAACCGAAAAGCAGAGTTGCGGACCACCTTTTCACCGCGCTCGTATGAAAAATGCCGTCGAACAATCGTTCCCAACGGTAAGAGCCTTGGGAGCATCACGTTCGCGGAAAGGTGCATATGATGATGGCCGTCAATACGATTCGGCTGCCTTCCGTACAATCGGGCGAACTCCTCTAGTTGGCTGGCAATTACGTACTCAAAGGAACTGGCTAGCCCGGGGTGATATATAAGCCGGGTGAAAGGGGACGCACACAGATAATGTCGAACCTTCTCATGATGATTGAGGAGGCGAACTGGAACATTGGACGCGGAAAACGAGTCAGATAGGTTGAGATGAAGACCGATATCAAGATCCTGCTGCCTAGCAAAAGCAGCGGCGCGTTCGGAATCTTCCATGAAAACCATGCCGCTGGCTGAGGACAGCACACCGCTCCTAAAGCAGTCGAAGATTCGATCAGTGGTTTGCACGTCCTGACCCCAATCATCGGCGTTGATAATTAGGCAGCCGCCAAGCTCTTCTTGAGAACCGGGCTTCGTTCTCGAGAATTCCGCATCAACCGACTTACGGGGCTGAACTGAACTCTGGTCGTGAATCTTGTTGTGCTGCACGGTTAACTCAGTCTACGCGCGTTCGCCACTGGGATCGTTGTTACCTACTGATCGAGTCCCGCGGATGAATCGACTCAGTCGCTGCATTTGCTCACGATGTTGAAAGCGCACTGCTTCTGGAGATAAAGATCTCTCCAACCGCCTGCTCATGGCCCAAAGATACCCTACAACGAGAGCAAATCCACCTAATAGATAAGGCCTGCGTATTGTCTGATAACCTGCACGGCAGATTTCCCACAATGGATGGTTACCGAACCTGTAGTCCTTCACGCCGTTACGAAAGCGTGCTCCAAGCGCGCCACTCTCGGCAGTTCCCATCGAACGGTGGTGCAGGCAAAACTTTTCGGTGAATGTGAGAGTCTTCCAGCCTGTCATGCGAGCTGTAATGACGGCGAGGTGATCGATTCCTCCGCCCTTTAGCGGTTTGTAGCCCCCGATCGCCTGAAAACATTCGCGACGGAAAACCTGGCAGGCCCCAGAAACGTGCTCGATGCTTACAAAGCGGTAGTCGTAATTCTTCTGGGACACCTCCCGGAAAGGAGTACCGACCAAACCGAGGCTGGAATCAGCAGCAAGTTGCCCGAGCAAATAGGCAAAGTACTCCGGCTCGAATGACACATCACCGTCAAGGCTGGCAACAACGTCGAAATCGAGATTCACAATGCGGGAGTATCCTTCGTTAAACGCATGCACCTTACCTGAAAAACTTCTTTCCGGCGAAGCCGACACACATACCGGTTCAATCCAGGAGTACTTTGCTGCATACTTCTTGACAAGTGCTTCAGTATCGTCAGTAGAACCGTTAATTACGATCACCCACCTCAAAGGAGGCAGGGTTTGCGACACAACGGACTGTAGCGTCAGTTCAATGAACTGACCTTCATTGCGGGCCGGCGTGATCAGAACGTAGCTGAGAGCGCAAGACATTGGCTGCAGCGCAAACGACTGTGGTTCGAGGAAATTGATTATTCGAATTAGCGGACCACCGCGGCTCGCGTGCAGCTCACGATCGAGTCCACGACGCGCTCTTGCTGCTCCGACTGAAGCTGCGGAAACATTGGCAATGAAACGATGTCGGCTGCGGCTTTTTCCGAAACCGGGAAGTCGCCTTTGCTGTAGCCCAGCGAGGCATAAGCTTTTTGCAAATGCAGGGGAATTGGGTAGTGAATTCCTGTCGCTATCCCTGCGTCTTTCAGGTGTGACATCAGTCCTTCACGGTCGTCGGTCCGCACCACGTAAAGATGGTAAACGGCTTTTGACCATGACGGTTCATATGGAGGATTGATGCCACAATCCGCGCCGATTAGGAGGCGGCTGTACTCTGCAGCCCGCTCACCTCGCTGCTCGTTCCACTTTGCGAGATGCTTGAGCTTTACATGGAGCAAGCCGGCCTGAATCGCGTCCAAACGGCCGTTATAGCCTTCGATGTCGTGGTAATACTTTTTTGCCTGACCGTGATCTCGCAGCATTTTGATCGTTTGTGCGAGTTGTGGGTCATTGGTCGTGACTGCCCCGGCCTCTCCGCATGCTCCGAGATTTTTCCCGGGATAAAAGCTGAATGCAGCGGCGCGGCCGATCGAGCCGGCTTTCATCCAGCGGTTATGTTTGCGCGAGAAATATTCCGCTCCGTGCGCCTGACAGGCATCTTCGACCAAGATTAAGTTATATCGCTCCGCCAACTCGATGATTGAATCCATGTCTGCAACCTGTCCGTACAGGTGCACGGGAACAACGGCTGTGACAGGGCGTCCACTGCGCCGGCTAACTAGCCGGCCAGCTGCGTCGATGCTGCACTGCGTCTCGAGATATTCGCGGAGCTTCTCCGGGTTCATGTTGTAGGTGTGTTCGTCGATGTCGACGAATTCCGGCAACGCTCCGGATTGGGAGATTGCTTCTGTGGTCGCAATGAATGTGTTTGGTACGGTCACGACGACGTCGCCGGACTTTACTCCTGCAGCCATCAGAGCAAACCGCAGCGCGTCAGTGCCGCTGTTAACCGCGGCCGAATACTTCGCGTCGCAGAATTCGGCGAATGCTTTTTCGAAATCTTCGACCATCGGGCCGCCGATGAAGCCGGCGGTGCGTAAAACTTTTTGAAAAACAGCAGTCAGTTCCTGTTCGAGTTCGGCGTGCAGTGCAACAAGATCAAGAAATGGAACGTTTGTAGGATTGCTCACTTTGTGATCTCCATGAGTTGGTCAATATAACGGCGCACTGTTGCAGGATGTCCCGCTACGATGCTGTTGGGGGGGACGTCTTTGGTGACTACGCTTCCGGCACCTACGATGGCGTTTTCGCCGATAGTTATATTTGAAAGAATCGTTGCTCCGGAGCCGATGGAAGCGCCTTTTTTGATGATTGTCCGTTCCACTTTCCAGTCTGCCTCGGTTTGCAAACTACCGTCTGAGTTCGCAGCACGCGGATAGCTATCGTTGATGAAAGTAACTCCGTGGCCCACAAAGACGTGGTCTTCGATCACGACACCTTCACAAATGAAGGTGTGACTTGAGATCTTGCAACGCTTGCCGACGGTGGCATTCTTTTGAATTTCGACGAACGCGCCGATTTTCGTGTCGTCGCCAACTTCGCATCCGTACAGATTGATAAATTTCGACAGCCTAACGTTTCTTCCGAGCTTTACGTCGGGAGCTATACACACGTAAGGACTGGATATTTGTCTTGTTTCTTCCATATTTTTCACAGGGCACAACAGAAACAAAAGGGTAGGACTGCTCAGTCGGCATCCGCCCGGGGTCGAGGCGAGCCCGAATACCATAATGCGGGCCGGTTCGCAGTAGTCAAAGCATGTGCCGGCTGCTGTGTCATTCCAGCTTGCAATTCGTCGTGAAAAGTCAGAACCGCTGTCTTCAAATCGTTTCTCGCCACCACAACGGATATCTTGCGGTCGCCCACGCTGTGCGCAACTGCGAGAAGATTAATATTCTCCCGATGCAAGGCTGCTAACAAGCGTCCTGATGGCGCTCTGCCAGTATCGTGTGTCACTGCCGTTATGACGGCGACTGCGATGTGTGAAATCACCTGGTCCGGATTGCCGGTCAATAATTCCTCCGCGAACTCGTACCGGAGCGCTTCGACGGTATCGACAGCGCGCGCCGCAGGCACAACCAGAGAAATGTCGTTCTGCGCCGAAGACTGCGCGATCATAAGTATCTCGACATGGATCGCAGAAGTCGCAGCCAGCACCCGTCCTAGAACGTTGGAGAGAGTTGCGATTGAATATCCGCTAAGCGCGATCAGCGCCGCCTCGCAAATCGAGGTAACGGCATTTCGTTCCGTCCCATTTTCGGGGCCGCTGCGAGTGATTTTTGTTCCCGACGATTGTGGAGAAAATGTATTACGAATCCACACCGGGGTATCGGAGTCAACAAGGACTCGCAGGGTTTTCGGATGCAATACCTTGGCGCCGAAGAAGGCTAGCTCGCTCGCTTCTCGGTATGAAATTTCTGGAATTACATGCGCTTCTGGAACCAGCCTCGGGTCTGCGCTTAGCAGGCCGTCGACATCGGTCCAAATGATGACTTCATCGGCGCCAAGTGCGGCGCCTAGAATCGCAGCCGAATAATCGGAACCGCCGCGACCCAAAGTTGTAAGTACGCCATCTTCGGTGGCACCGATAAAGCCGGTAACAATTGGAATCATGCCTCTATCCAGAAGCGGCCGCAAATTTGACTCGGACCGGTCGCGAGTCGGCTCGATCAACGGGTCTGCCGCGCCATGATATGAGTTCGTTACGATGAGTTCCGTCGCGTCGACCGCTTGGCTGGCGATCCCCTGCTCCTTAAGAGCTGCAGCTACCAGAGGAGCAGAGAGACGCTCGCCAAGGCTCGAGATAAAATCCTGCGCTCTGGAAGTCAACTCTCCCAGGAGCATTGTGCCGCGGCACAACTGGTCACACTCATTGAGCAGACGTTGAATAGTTTCCTGCAGTCGCGGCTTTTCATTCGAATACCTGAAAGAATTGACGACATCTTCATGACGTCTGCGAAGACCGGCGACGATGGTCGCCACAGCCGAATAGTTTCCTAGTTTCGCCTGGTTAGCGGCTTCGATGAGATCATTTGTCACTCCGGCCATTGCCGAAACCACAACGACCAAGTCGCCGGTTCGTGCATGCTCTCGAATAATTTCAACGACCTTGCTAATGCAGTTGGCATCGGCTACCGAGGTGCCCCCGAATTTCATGACCCGGAGCGGTCGTTGCCGGTTGTGACGTGCCGAGCGATGCTGTGAACTCACCTTCAGCGCCTGCCCCCGACATCCATGTGAGAGTGAGTGATTCATTGGAAGTTTACTCAGCCTTGTATTCGGCCATTGTGGCCGCATAAGCGGTACTCGCCCGTAACGCTGGAGCCGGCGGCACTTTCGTTGGGGTGAGACGCCGGTTCTCGTGAAGGCGTAGCTTGCCAATGCAATGTTCAACGAGTGCCGGCTCCGACCACGGGACATCGTGATACGCAGATTTCAAGAACTCACTAGAAGGGTCGCGGAGCCATTCCTGCGGAAATAAGGCGATTGAATCGTTTTGCGTCACGGGTTGCGGCGGCCTGATGAAGTCGCCCGCCACGGCCTGGTATAACGCGGCTGGCAAGTCACGGCCAGGTCCCAAGCTCAGGTGTCCAACTTGAGTGGCTCGTGGGTTGATTTCAATCAGGTATGCATTTCCGGTTTCCGATTCCAGCATGAAGTCGAATCCATGTAGCCCGGAAAGCTTGAGCCGAGCCGCAACCTTTTCCGCTGCGCTGGCCATTTCTTTGTTCTCTATGCGTCTCACTACAGTAGCGTGCCCGGTGTCACGAACTTTATTGAGAACCTCAAAGTGGACACTCGCCAACACTCTGCCCTCGGAACACATGATCGCGCTCGTCGCCTCACGGCCAACAATAAACTCCTGCGCGTTTACGGTTCGATGTTGGCGAAACAGCGCGGGCAGTAAAAGTGTGGTGTCGCGGTCGACGATTGCCCGTTTAATTGCACGCGCTGCCACTGGCGGCATCCGCAGTTTGCGAAACGCGAGTTCGGCTTCGGCCACATTGTGCACTACCCGAACACCGTCGCCGCCGGAGGTACCATTAGCCTTGAGTACAGTGGGAAAACCTACGCGTTCGATCCAACTCCGGAGGTCATCAAGATTTTCAACGACCTGGGTCCTCGGAACACGTACACCGGCATCGCTCGAGACTTTGATAAATCTAGCTCGCGAAAACATGACGGAAAATTCGGCGCTATGTCCGAGCGACCGCTCTATCAACTTACAGACGCCGTTTTCAGGACGTCGAATCTGCTCGCGTGCGTACAAGTCGTGCAGATGCCGCGTCGCGAGATCATCACCCGGAACAACAAAGTCCGGTTCGCTTGCCACGATCGCTTTCCTTAACGAGCGTAGAGGCATTAGACCGTCGTACTCGTGCAGCCGCTCGACGGCGCTGGTCCGCGCGATCGGGTGGTCGGAAGGACAAACGGCTTCGACCGCGCAGCCGGCGTTTGTTAAAGCTACGCCTAGCCGGGCTGTCGGATACCAGCGCTCCGTCGTCGCGAGAAGGATGATTGGTCTAGTCTTGCGCATTAAAGACGTACCAGAGCTCCACGGTGACGCAGTGAGTCATTTGCTGCTTCGAGCATCCGGACGACGCGCAGGCCAGCGATGCCATCGTTCATCGGGGTCTTGTCGTTTCTAATGCACTCAACGAAGTAACTCAGCTCGCGATGCAAAGCTTCGCCCTGTTCGATCTTGGGGGCCCACATGTCGCCGGAGCGGTAGTTGACCAGTAGGTTGTAGACGCCTTCCTGGTTGGTGACGTTTACGCCCTTGTCGTAAATCTTGATTTTTTCGTCGGCCTCCAGATCGTTCCACACCACCATCTTCTTTTCCCCGCCGATGAGCGTGGTCCGAACTTTTACCGGAGATAGCCAATTCACATTGAAATGCGCAATGATCTTATCTGGAAAGTAAACCGTCATGAACGCGACATCCTCATGGCCATTCAGGTGACTCTGGCCAGTAGCCACTACGGCCTCCGGCTCTTCCTGTATCAAGTAGTCCATGATCGAAAGATCGTGTGGCGCGAGATCCCAGATCACGTTCACGTCGTGCTGGAAGAGACCGAGATTGACGCGCGTGGAATCGTAGTAAAGCAGCTTGCCGAGAGCGCCATCGTCAAGCAGTTGTTTGATTTTTCTCACCGCTCCGGTGAAAAGGAACGTGTGATCGACCATGATTTTCAGGTTCTTGCTCGCGGCCAAGTCGATCAGCTCTTCTGCCTGGGCAACATTGCTGGTGAAAGGCTTCTCGACAAAAATGTGCTTGCCATTCTGAAGCGCCGCTTTTGCCAATTCGTAATGCGTCCACACGGGCGTAACGACGGCTACAGCGTCGACGTCCGGAGAAGTTACGATCTCCATTGGATCGTCAGTAATCTCAATTTGAGGATATAACTTACTTGCTCGCTTCCGCGCAGCCGCGCTTTTGTCGCAAACTGCCACAACGTCGGTTTCTTCCAGTTGGTCGATGTTCCGAACAACGTTCGGCCCCCAGTAGCCGTACCCTATGACACCGAACTTGACATTGCTCTCACTGCCACTCACTGCTTTACGGAGAGTAGAACTTTCAGGTTGTATGACAGAAGTAGCCATAATTGTCCTTTTATGATCTCGAAATCTTATGGAAGATGAAAAGCTCTCGGTCTAGTGGGCGCCTTCGCCCAATACGACTGCGCCGGGGGTGCGCAGCAGGATTTTTACGTCCATCCAAGGCGACCAACTGCGAGCGTACTGCAGATCAAGGCGAACCATATCATCGAACTTTATGCGGCATCGCCCATTGACCTGCCACAAGCCAGTTATGCCGGGCTTCGCTTCAAGCAGTCTGCGCCGATGCCACACGTGATATGCCTCAACTTCGTATGGAACTGGGGGACGGGGCCCGACCAGCGACATCTTGCCTTCTAGTACGTTCAAGAATTGCGGCAGCTCGTCGAGACTGGTTCTGCGCAGGAAAGAACCCACTCGAGTGACTCGCGGATCTTTTGTGAGCTTGTACACACCCGCGCCATTGCCATTCGAGGGCTGCTTCTCTGCCTTGCCTGCGATCAGTTTCTGAACATATTCGCGATGCTCGCGCGCATCATTGTTCACGTACATCGAGCGGAACTTCAAAAATGTGAACGGCTTGCCATACTCGCCAATCCGTTTCTGCTTAAAGAGAACCGGGCCTTTGGAGGTCAGCTTTATGGCCGTCGCAATCGCCAGCAGCACGGGTGACAGAAGGAGAAGCGCACCCAGACTCCCAACGATATCCATGAGTCGCTTCATTATCTGAAACGACCTTCTCGCCTCATCGCGCTTAGTCAAGTCCGGGTAGAGCGCTGGATTACTCGGACGCTCGTCGGAGTCCTGGTTCCAATCCTCAGGAAATAGATGAAAGGAAATGCTAACCCTATTGAACTGCTCGAAAGTCAAGTTTTCGCGGAGTGCGCCGCTCACTCTCTCGAGCATCGTTCTAAGGATTGGCTCTTTATCCTCAATCTCCAGTTCAGTAAACATAACTCCAAGAACTGATCCGTCCTTATACCATCCTGTGATGTCGGTTTCCCGGGTATTTACTAACAAAGTGGGCACTATATTCTCAAGGCGCTTTGCGCTGTTGCGTCCGGCGCCAGCTCCGGTATCGAGCAACATGAGCAAGAATGCCTTTCGTGAACGCTCGGTTCGCTTGCGTTCAATAGAGAGCATGTGCTGAAAGGATTCTTCGCTCAGAACCCGCCGCTCGCCGGCGAAGACACGCTCGGCGGAGAGAATATAAGAACCGGCACCGTTACCCGCGCGTCGCAAGTTCACGACCGCCTCCCCACATTTTTGTGCTTGTTGGTTTGCATTCGAGTAAGTTTGTTAAACGTAAATTCGGACACTGCTGAAGCTGAACTACTGTGGGGGAGGGAGTTTACTTCGAACGGGAACTACTGCTGTCTCTTACCGAGCGTTGCTGCCTTCCGACTGCGGCCGTGCGTAGTGACTGTAATAGTCACTGCTTTCAGCGCTCGCTGCCGAGTTCAGAAGAGCACCTATCAATTTCTTTTGATCTATCGCTTCTAAACCGCGCTGTAGTTGCTTCTTTTCGGTTCCGCCCTGGCGAGCCACGAGCAAAACCCCATCCGCGAGACGCATCCAGATGCTGGTATCAGCAAGGGGGAGTACTGGAGGCGAGTCAATTACAATCCAATCGAACCAGCTTGTCAACTGGTCCATTAATACCGAGAGGCGACTGGACTGTATAAGTTCAAGGGGATTCCGCGGCACGTTGCCGGCTGGTAGAATCCACAAGCCGGTCTCTTCGAGGCTATAGATACTGTCCTTCGGGCCACGCTCGCCTCGTAACCAATCGCCGATTCCCGGAATATTCCCCAGGCCGAACAGCTTTGCAACTGTTGGCCGCCGCAGGTCCCCATCGATGAGCAAGGTCTTTTGCTGTGTCCGGCGCGCCAGCGCACAAGCCAGATTCGCGGCGACCGTGCTCTTCCCTTCCTGAGGGATCGTACTTGTAATCAGGAGCTTCTTCAGCGGGCGGCTCTGTTGAAGCTGGCGTAGGCGCACGCCAAGATACCGGAACTTCTCCGCCGGCAAGCTGTCTTTTTCAGTAATACAAACCAGGCGGCTATGGGGCGGAACCAAAACTTTCAGCGACTGGAATTGGCTGAATTGATCAACCGAGTCGAGCTTTGAGGGCTCAGTTTCAGCAACTGGACTCAGTGAAACCGATCGGCCGGCGCTCGCGACATCGACCGCCAACTTTAGAGCGGCCATGACCTCCGCGTTGGGCTCGGGATCGATCACGGCGGTTTTGGCGCGCTCGGCTGCCGTCTTCCGCTCGGTGGCTTCGAGTAACTCGGTCGCAACCAGCGGTGATGGCGTTTCAATGTCGGCTCGTTCAGCGGCCGACTTTTGCAACGCATCGAAGATGTGGCTCATGCTTGTTTGAACCTCGCGGCAATCGTGGTCGGAACCGGGGATTCGTGCGCCATGGGCTTCTGCATCGTGGCGTAAAGGTCGAGAAGTATTCGTGCTGCGCGCTGCAGATCGATTTCATCAAAACCGCTGGCCTTTTCGGCTTCCGCGGGACGAACCATATTGAGGCGGAAATCTTTCGCGACTTCGTCGACGATTTCAGGAGTCACGGCTGGCATCTGCTTCGCATAAGCGGAAATCAGCGCGTTTTCGCAAATGGTATTGACCAAGCGAGGAATTCCCCGTGAGTGACGGTAAATTGCCGCGATCGTCTTGGTCGGAATAACGGATTCAGCTTGAGGGTTGGTGCGCACCAACTGCAGCCTGCGCTCGATGTAACCCTTAGTTTCTTCGAAATCCAGCGGCTCAAGGTGGGAGCGGATAGCAATTCTCTGCTTGAGCTGTGTAAGTTTCACCGAGTCTAACTTGTCGTCGAGCTCTGGTTGACCAACGAGAACGATCTGCAGCAGCTTCTGCTCGGCAGTTTCGAGATTCGTAAGCAGGCGGATTTCTTCCAATGCTTCAACCGAGAGGTGATGCGCCTCATCGACGATGAGAACGGTTGTCAGGTTATTCAGGCCGCGGTTGACTACGTAATTGCAAAGGTCAAATAAAAGCTCGGCCTTGTTTTTACCGGCCGTCGGCATGCCAAAGTCACTAACGATATATTGCAGAAATTCTGTCGGCTGCAAGCGGCTGTTGAAGACGTAAGCGTAAGCCACGTCTTTGCTCTGCTTGAGCAATTGCAGCAGGCAACGCAGAAGCAGCGTCTTTCCGGTTCCTACCTGGCCCGTGAGCACGACAAAACCTTTACGCCAGCGGACGCCGTAGTAAAGCGCGGCGAGAGCTTCATTGTGGCGCTTGGTAGGAAATAGGAACGCGGGATCGGGAGTTATCTCGAAAGGACCGCGCTTCAGACCGTAAAAGGATTCGTACATTTGGTGAGCTATCCGCGCAAATAACTGAATGCTGAACCAGCCAGTATAGTTACAAAAACGAAGGCCGCCATGGCCCAACCGAGCCACATTACTTTCATGGCTCTTGCTTCGTCAGCCGGGTTTGAAACTACTGGGATCTCCGAGATCACCGGCACGGGTAGCATGTCTTTGATTTCTTTCTCGCTGTAAAGCCGGTCATCCATCATTTCGAGGATTCCGACCACAATAACGCCGAATGCAATGCCCGCTCCCAAGCCCATGCCGCAGAACTTCAGACGGTTCGGGGAATCAGGCTTCGCGGGAAGGCTGGGGGGATCGATGACTTGAAAGCGCTCACCCTGCTGCAGTTTCACCGCATCAGTCGCGCGCGACGAATCGTTCTTTTTCTTAAGAAGGTCGTCATAGTCAGCTTTTGCTTGGTCGTAACCCCGAGTTAGGTCTGCAAGCTGCTGTTCACGAACTGGTTCTTGATTAAGGCGCGCTTGATAATCGCCGATCTTTCCCTGCAACGTGGCGATTGATTGCTGCCGGTTTTTAATTTCGATTTCATTCGCCTGCAATTGGCTTTGCACCTGCGCGATCGGAGTTGCCTGGGCCAGATCGCCGGCAGGATGAGTATTCAATGCGCTCGCATCCGGCTGCGCGTCGTTTTGCTTGTTTTTCAGATCACTTAACATCTGGCTGCGCATCTTTTCCGTCTGAGCTATTTGGTCTTTCAACTTGCGGACATCGGGGTGCTGATCGGTGTAGCGGGAGCGCAGGTCGGCAAGTTGCGTTCTTAGTTTGTCCAGCTCCTGATTGATAGCGGGCAAACCCGGCTGTGTGCCATCGGACGAGGTCGCTGCTCCCTGCATGCTGCGATACTGGCTTAGTAAGCTCTGAAGATAGACGTGTTGCTGCTGTGCGGCACCTAGCCCATCCTCTTCGCTTTGCAGCTGAGACTGCAAGCCTGCCAGAATTTGAAGATTGCTCTGCTGTTGCGTAGGAAGCTCTTGCAAATGCTGGCCCTTGAATTCGCGGACCCTTGCCTCCTGCGCAGAAAGGCTCTCGCGAGCTTCCTCCAGTTGGCTTTCCAAGAACTTGGTAGTTGTTTCCGACTGCGTCACACTTGATTCCAAGTTCTCGTTGATGAACAGATTTGTTAGCTCGCTGGTAACCTGCTGGGCAACATGTGGATCACGAGCCGTGTAGTAAACGTTGAACGCGGTGACTCTGTTTTGCGCGTCTTTCACCAGTTCAATATCAATGTCCTTGCGCATGTGCTCGACTTTTTCATCCGGCGTCGCAAGGCCGCGTTCACCTGCGTACAAATTCAGCTCGTCGATGATGTGCAGCAGGCGTGTTCGGCTCAAGATTTGTTGCGTAATGCTCTGTAGCCGCTCCTGAAGATCGTCATTAACGTTAGGAGTGACGTAATCCTTAGGCATTGTCGGCTGCTCGACCAGGATCAGCGTCCCTGACTTGTATTTCGCGGGTAGTACCCAGCTTGCACCCCAAACGGCAAGCCACCCAAGAAATAAGGGGACCAGGAAATATATATGGCGGCGGCGCGCGATCCCGAGATAGCGCTCAAGATCGAAGCTCTGTGATTCTAATTCGTCCAGCTGTTCTGCCATGAGTTATCTTCCGAGGGGCCGATTGAAGTGATACGAGATCGTTACAAACTCGCGATTGGTATCAGGCGCAAGCGAGAAAAGCGAGATGCCACTATAAGTTTGATGCAAGCGAGTGTAGCCGAGCTCTGAATCGAAATACTTACCGATTGGGTGCTGCAGGGAGACGGTACCGGATACGCTGTGACCGTTTTCGCCACTTGCTCCGTCAAATGCCGGAAGAATGTTTTTGTTGTTGGCGTAACTGCCGGCGGCGCCAATATTCCAGGTACGAGCCATCTGCCAGCGTGCCGATAGCGTTCCTATGTTTGACTCGAAGGCGCCTAATAATCCGCCACCGCCGGTTACGGTACGCGCATAGCTTGCGGCAAAAGTGGTTCGCCGTCCCTGCCAGCCCAAACTTGCCGTAACCGCGGGTGACCATGACTGAGAGTTCACCAAGGACGATTGGACCGCTTCGTAGTGCTGTGGCCCGCCGGAGAATGACAAAGAAAGAGTTGGCTTCAAGTAAATCGTGTAGAACAGGAACAGTGTGTGAGTCTGAGTTTCGAATTGCGGCCCTACTGGAAATGCCAAGATGCGCAAGTATTGGTATTGGGTACCGATGTAGTGCTTCTTTGAGAGGCGATGACTGTAGAAAGCTGCTCCCCCGCGCGAGCTCGAATCATAAAGCCCGGGAACTTCAGAGGGATCAGGATAATGCAGGTTAGTAAAGGTCCCGCTGGCGCCGATCATGCCCATTCTGCTGAATTGATAAGTGACTTGGGCATTCGCGCTGTTGGTGAGCATATCTGCAATGGGCGCCACGACGGCTGCGATTGGCGCTTGTGCCGAGCCATAAACGGGAGTAGCCGAGAGCGGATCAGGCTGATTGAATACATTTGATGTCTTGTGAAACGCGTCTTGCACGCTCGCAGTCACATGAGGACTTAGCCGATATTGCACGTCTACACTGGCATTCTGATCGGTTTCGTTGCGGCCGTTAATGTGCTGGTACATGGTGAAGCCCGGCGCATAAGTGAAAACGGAATGGGTCCGCGGGGTTGTCGCGTCTAGCGCGATACTTGGCAGCACGGAATATTCTTCGTCACCGACTGGCTTGGCGGTTTCGCCGCCTAATGCGTTGTCGGTGTATGCAGCCGTAAAGGTCACGCCAGCTCGAAGATAGTTCGATCGCTCTTGCGATTCTGGAACAGCGGCGTATGCGGTGCCGCTCACCGGAGGCGGAGTGAGCATGCGAGCATCGTCCGTGCTGCTTGTAGCGGATGTGCCGTTGTCGTTCACTTGAGACCAAACCGGAACAGCAACAAATAAGAGAAGTAGTAAACAGAGCCTGGAATGCATGAAAAATCCTTTACGGGACGACGACTGTGTCATGCGGCTCGAGCTTGATGTTCTGTTCCGGGTGCTTTCCGTTCACAACATCCTTGTAATTGAAGGCAAGTCGCGACTGAGTGCCATTGTCTTTTTGTCGCAGGATGTAGATTGATTTCTGCTTCGCGAAGTCTTTAAATCCACCCGCCAGCGCAATGGCATCAAGAACGGTTGCCGAACCGGTCAGCGAGTAAGCACCAGGCTTGGCTACTTGGCCCAGGATGTTGAATTTTTCGCTGTTGATCTGCTGCACCATCACGGTCACTTCCGGTTCGGAAATGTAGCTGCTCAACTTTGCCGAGATTTCCTGCTCAAGCTTCAAGGGCGTGCGTCCGGTAGCCTGGACCTCGCCGACCAACGGCAGTGAGATTTTGCCGTCCGACCGTACCGTAACCGAACGGGTAAGGTCTTGCTCTTTCCATACATTGATCGCCAACACATCATCATTGCCGATCACGAAAGTATCATCGTGCGGCTTTGCCGACGGAGCATTTACGGATTGGTTAAGCGATGCCACCGTCACGGGAGCATCAGGCTTCGGATTGGCTGTGCTCGTCTGCGCCAATAAGCCTGCAGGTGCAGCAATAAAAATCGCGAGAGCGATTCGACCCGGAAGAGATTTGAAAATCAGTTGCATAGATACTCCGGAATAGTGAGCTGAGTTAACTGTCCGTTTCAGCCCCTTTTAATTTGCCTTGCCGTTTCCTTTGAGCGAGTTCCCATTTCCCTTGAAGCCATTGCCCACAAATGGAAAGGCGCATGGGTCGGAGGCGCTCATGTGATACTGCTCGATCTTGTACAGCATGGTGCGATAGCTCACCTTCAATAGCCGGGCCGCAGCCTTACGGTTCCAACCGGTTTTTTCGAGGGCGGCGGCAATAGCGTTGCGTTCTGCTTCCGTTTTTACGTCCCGGATCAAGGACTTCAGTGATTTACCGCCGTTGGGCTCTTCGTAGGCGGCTCTTGAGGTTTTGCTGTGGTTCGCTGAAGGCATTGGCACCACATTTTGTCCGGAGAGGCTCGCACCCGGATCGACCAGGCTCAACTCCTCATCTCCGATCATGAGGTAGCGCTTCACGAAACCTTCAAGCTCTCGTACATTGCCAGGCCAGGTGTGGCGCTGGCATGCGTCGAGAACTGGCGGCGAAAACTCCCGCCCAGGCAGCCCATAATGGCGAGCCAACTTGTGCATGAAATGCTGAAGAAGGAGCGAAATCTCATCACGACGTTGGCGAAGCGCAGGAACGTGCACCGTAAAAGCGCTTAGGCGGCAATAGAAATCCTCCCGCAGGCGGTCTTCGCCGGCGATGCGATCTATGTTGACATCGGCTGCCGCCAGGATCCGCACATCGACGTTTACATATTCTCCTGTACCAGAACGCAGGAACTGCTTCTCCTGCATAACGTGAAGGAGCTTCTCCTGCAACCATGTCGGTATTTCGGCAACATCGTCCAAAAAGATTGTGCCACGTTCGGCAAGCTCGAGTTTTCCAAGGGTTGCCGGTTCGCTCTTCTTGGCGGGGTTCCCTGGGTGTCCAAACAATTCTCGATCGAGAAGGTCCCCGGGCAGAGCGGCGCAATTGACCTTCAAGAACCGGAAGCCGGAACGGACCGATAGTTTGTGAATCAGGCGCGCCGTCGTGTCTCGACCGCTTCCCTCTTCACCTACGATCAATACCGGCACATCGGCCTGCCCCAGTAATTCTGCTTGCGCGCGCAGCTTCTGCATTACCGGACTTGCACCTACGAAGAATGAATCATCACTGAGTTGCTCGATGTTTTCGCTGGCCAATCCCCTGTTTTCTTCGATATTGGACGCAAGATGCCGACGAATTGCCAATTCAAGTTTCGGCTCTTCAAACGGACGTACCAAGAATTCCTGAGCTCCGAGGCGCATCGCTTCTTTCTCGCGTGAAATATCGTCGCTGTGAGAAAGCAACACAATGGGGAGCTCGGGGCGGACACGACGCAACCAGCGCAGAACGTGCAGGCTGTCAGCGTCGCCACGAGGAAGATCCAGTAAGAGCAGGTCGGGAACGGCGCCGGACTGAATGCGCTCCAAAGCTTCCCAACCGCTGCCGGCGGTTTCCAGATGCCACGAGTTCAATTCTCCAACCGCCCAAAGCGGTCTAAGAACCGATGGCTCTCTACTTACAACGAGTAGGCGAATAGTTTCGATTGCGTTTTCAGGCACGGGAATAGGTGTGAGATCAGGCGATAACTGCGTAATCCGAAAAACTAGACCGGCTCGACAGAGTAGCCGTCAATGCGAACTGCCAACGATCTTTGAATTGCGTCGATCGAAACCACCAGGGTTGAATCCCCGCTGCGGCCAACAAGAATGCCCTCGATTCCGTTTAAGGCCCCGCTGCGAACACGAACCCGCTGTCCGATTTTCAAGAAGGGATGAGATTGCCAGGCTAAGCGCTCTTCGGCAATGCGGCGAACTGTTTCGATCTGCTCATCGGGAATCGGTGTGCCTTCGCCCGTCTTGCCTACCAGGCTGAACACGCCATCAATACGTAATGCTTTGAGCCGGCCCTCATTCGTCGCCGGCAGCTTCGCGAAAACATAGCAACTGAAGAGAGGAAACTCGACAAGTTTTTTGCGGTCGCTCCATTTGCGTAATTCAGTGACCAGCGGAAGAAATGAAGTAATACCTACTTCGCGGAGCCGGTGGTCAACAATTTTTTCGTGCCGGGCGCGGGTCAGCAGCGCGTACCAGTTTTGCTCTTCTTCAACAGGTACTGTCATCGGAACCGCGATCTCCCAGGTTTGGCTGGAGGTGCTCATAGCTTCGCCCTCTGAGTCACAGTGCCTGGTGACCCAAAAATTCACAGAAGTATTCCGGAGTGCGCGCGGAACTTCGCGCAAATCAGGAAGCGGATGCAATTAAGCTGTCCGGCTTATTTACTCACCGAGCAAGGGGGATGGAACTCCGAAGAGTTGTGCTCGAGATGTGATCAGCATAGGCGTGAGTGCAGCAACCTGCAAGAGGTACAAACTCTCGCCGAAGGTCTTCTCCCTTGAGTGAGAGTAGAACGTCGCGCCCCCAGGGAAGCTCGAGCCTGAGTAGAACTTCTCGGTCGATAGAGACATTCGTGTGGCTCGAACGAGTTCTCATCATGACCGGACCAGATAACTGCGGGGACGATTTGCTTAATGATAGTAAGTACCTTATTTTTCTATATATGCGAGTGGCCCGTTGGTGCCATGGAGGGTCACTTTTGTGCCATTGTCTGGTTACCAGAGTTCCTTTACGTTCTTGGTCAACAAGTTGCAAGTAGTTGCACTTGGCTGCAAGTGATCGCAAACTGTGAATATTTTTGTGACTATGCTCCTTGCGCCGGGAACATGCCTACGGTAGACTCGTACAGCATCCGATGTAGGAATTCCGCCGTATAGTCCTATTGGCTTTAGGTTTTTCGGTTTTTCGACTGGCCTCCCCCAAGTGCTCAGGACGTTTTGGAATTTTGCCAAAACGCTCGAAAGCTGAGACGCAAACGAGCTTGTAACTCCCTTGGAGGAGACCATGGAACGCGAGAGCACGGGCAAACAGATTCGTGTCTTAGTATTAGATAGTTCCCCAATCCATACACAACTGTTGTCTGAGGCGCTGCGCCGTGACCACGCTCTCGATGTGTCGAGCGTCGATTCAGCCAACCCCGTCATTAAAATCGTGGTCGAGCGCAGCATAGACGTTCTCGTCATTGGAACCCACCTTGACGAACAAACTTATAGAGGATTCGAGGTTCTGCGCGAGTTGCGTGCTTCGCGGCCGGAGACCCGCGCCGTGGTGTTGCTAGACTCTTCAAAACCACAGGTGGTTCTGGACGCATTCCGTTCCGGCGCACGTGGGATCTTCAGCCGTTCCGAATCCATCGACAAACTGTGCAAGTGCATTCGTTGTGTGCACAGCGGCCAGATCTGGGCTAACAGCCACGAAATGTCGCTCGCGCTCGAAGCCCTCGCTTTGGCGCCAGCTGTGAATCCGGTGGACGCGAACGGCTTGAGCCTGCTGTCGAAGCGCGAAAAAGAAATTGTGCAAAGCCTGGCCGAGGGTCTGACGAACCGCGAAATCGCCGAGCGTTTAGGGCTGAGTCAACATACCGTCAAGAACTATTTGTTCCGGATTTTCGATAAACTCGGCGTTTCGAGCCGCGTCGAACTCCTTTTTATGACTCTGAGCCAGGAGAGCACCTCCCAATCTGTGTTCAGCTCGTTTTTGAAAAACTGCGCCGACGGTAGTTTCACGGACGATTCAATGCTCGCGGCCTGCGAGCAGTCCGCCGAGCAAGGCTCACCCGTTGCGCAATTAATCCTTTCTCAACTTTATTGGACGCGGAGATCGTCTCCGACCGATGAGCTTTTAGCCTACAAGTGGTGCTTGATTGCCAGCGCGCAAATCTCGCGAACCGGCAAGAAGGTAAGTAAGGCAATGACGATGGAGCAGTTGTTATACGCCGAAAAGATGGCTGCAGATTGGCTCAGAAAGAGCCAGAAACACGCTTCCGCCTCGGTTACCCAGATCGGAGAACATGAACAGGTAGTCGGGCTAAGCGCAGCTTCAGATTAGCCACGGGTTTGCTTTCTCCACTCGGGTGAGCAACACAGTGATTTGGGAGAGGGAACGCCCGATGTCCGGACTTAGAGCTGGTTTTCACTAAGTCCGGACCACCGAAAAGGTAATAATCAGGCCATTGTCACTGCGGTATTCGGGCGGCGCGAGCGTAAGTAAATTGCGCCAACGCATACCCCAAAGGCGAGTACCAGATACATTGCGGTGGTGCCGCCCTCCGGGACCGTCACAAAGAATTCCTGGGCCGGGCAATTACCGTGCCCGCTGATTCCGGGGATGCAAACCAGATTACCCACCACCGGGCTTAGCAGAGCTAAATTCGAATAGTTACCACTCCCGTAATTCTGAGCAGCGTTATACAACAGGCTTCCGCTCGCGGGCATATTGTTATATGTGCCCGAACAAGCGTAGCCAAAGATGGCAACACAAGCATTAGTGTCATTCTGCGATCCTAAAGAGGAGAACACTCCACTAGGATCGAAGACGGCCCATTCCGCAAATGAGTAATAAGCCTGGTTCAATGAATTCTTAGGCTGCGAAAGCAGGCCGAGGGTCAACCAAGCGGCCTCATCATATAACTGGACGATGCCGGACGCCGACTTACCCTGACTGAGTTCCCAAGAACCCCACACGGTGCTTCCGAGGCTCGAAGCCAAGTTAGAGAACTGAGTGATTGTGCCCTGCCATGACGTGTTGAGGTAGGTCTCATCAGCGAAATCGTCGCAAATGATGGTCTGATTTGTAGCTGTACCTATCGTCGCGTAGTAGGGGCTAATGTAGACACCGTCATATCCGAAACCGCCGGCGCTTGTGACATCGACATTGACTTGAGCGAATGTGGATGGTGCTAAACAACTTACTAGTAACAGCACTGCTGGCCAGAACCTGCGGACCAAACTCGTCATTTCTGTTTTGTCTCCTCACTGGGGGGAGGGACGCGTTGCACGGAGTAGCGCTATTCCCGTGTACAACATTCCTAATTTAACTTGAGGTAAGTTCCTGTCAAGAATGATAATTGGTGCAGAGGGGTAGCAAGAATTTGCAACCACCCGGGGTAACTCCTGCAACCTCAAGTAATTACATGCTGATGTGCAATAGTGCGGTGCCTGGCACAGTGCAGAAAAAACTGTAGCACTTTGGTGGCATCCTATTGTGCTTGTCTGTGCAGGCTGTGATTGCTATGGTAACTTTGTCTCACAACCCCGCTGCTCTACCCTGAATAAATCATGCATAAATACTGCCGCGGCAATTTCTTTGAATTGAAGGTCCGACCTGCCGTCACTTTGGGAATTCTGCTAACAACGATCGTTCTGCTCCCCTCTTGTTCCCGCGACCCGAACGTCCGAAAGCACAAATTGTTTCGCCAGGGAGAGCATTATTTCGAAAAGGGCCGCTATTCGGAATCTGCAATCGAATTTCTGAACGCACTTAAGATTGATCCCAACTATGCCGACGCCCACTTCCAATTAGCTCGAACTTACATAAACCTGCAAAAGTGGCAGCAGGCCTACCGGGAACTCACCCGCACCGTTGAACTGGAGCCAGAGAACTACCAGGCGCATGTTGAGTTGGCACGCTTGCTGATCGCGTCCGGAGGTTTGCAGCAGGCAAAAGAGCAAACCGATTTGCTGCTGCAAAAATGGCCCAACGATTCCCAATCGCATTTCATGGCCGCAAACCTGCTGGCGGCGGAAAAAGAGGTACCCGCAGCGATCGCCGAACTGCAGAACGCACTTAAGATCGATCCAAATAACTGGGATTTATACCTCAATTTAGGCCTGCTGCAACTGCAAGGTTCGAATCCGGAGTCGGCAGAAGCAACCCTAAGGAAATCAGTTGATCTCAATCCAAAGGCAACACATGCGCGGCTGGTGCTCGCCAATTACTACCAATTTCGTAAGCGATACACAGAAGCCGAGCAACAATTTCAAAGTGCCATAGCGATCGATCCCAAGGACCCCAATTCACGGGCAGCGCTTGCCAGGTTGTATCTCGCAGAAGGAAGGAAATCTGAGGCGGTTGATCTGCTGCGGCGGTCAAAGGGCGACTTTTCCGATAATTCCGTGGGTTACCGGATGTTGGGTGACTTTTATTTCGCCACCGGTGACGTCGACGCTGCACTCAATGAATACAGCGATCTCTACCACGCACACCCCAAAGATTCGCAGGTCAAGAAAAATTACATTGAGTTGCTGATTTTGAAAGACCAGGTTGCAGACGCCCGCAAACTAGATGAGGAGATCCTAAAAGCCGACCCGAATGACAACGAAGCGCTGATTTATCGCGGTCAGCTTCAACTCCGCAGCGGAGACGCTCGTAGCGCCGTTGGCACACTTCAGACCGTCGTAAGGAACGATCCGAACAATGCCATTGCCAGGTACCATCTGGGCCTGGCTTTTCAAACATTGGGAAATCTCGACAGTGCCGAGAACGAATGGCGTGAAGCGCTGCGGTTGCAGCCTGCGCAATTAGACACCGTCCGCGCTTTGGCCCTTTTGGCGATGCGCAAGGGTGATACAGATACACTCGACCAAAGCGCAACTCAGATGATCGCACTCGAACCGGGCTCGCCGGAAGGCTATTCCCTTCGATCCATTGCAAACATCAATCGACGTAAGTTTGACGCTGCGGAGAAAGACGCACGTAAGGCGATCGAAGTCGCGCCGCAAAATGCGTATGGATACGTGCAGATGGGCAACCTGCGATTCGCACAAAAACAATACAAAGATGCTGGGACATTCTTTCAACAGGCCCTGGATCGCAACGCGACCTCGATCGATGCGTTGCGCGGGTTCATGAATTGCTATATTGCGCAGGCTCAACCCGAGCAGGCGGCCGCGGTCGTACAGGCACAAATTGCGAAGGCCCCCACCAACAGCCAGCTTTACAATTTGCTCGGCTTTGCACTTTCTCGCCAAAAGCGCGACATCAAGGGAGCTGAGTCGGCGTTCACGAAGGCGATCGAACTTGATAAGAACAACCTCGAAGCTGTAGTTAATTTGGCGGAGCTTGAAACTTCTAACGGCCAAACTGACCAGGCGATCGCGCTATTCGAACGGTCGCTGAAAGATCATCCCCACCAGACACCGGTTTACTTCTTTCTTGGGCAGCTATACGAATCGAAGCGAGACTGGAAGAGTGCGGAAGGCGCTTATCAGAAGGCGCTAGTAGATTCACCCGACAATCCTGCTGCCACAAACAACCTCGCTTATGTTTTGACGCAGGAAGGAAACCTTGATCAGGCTCTGTCACTTGCCGAGAATGCTCGCCACCGGCTTCCAGATTCCCCGTTCGTTGCGGACACTCTGGGCTGGATCTACTACCAGAAAGGTGCTTACACCTCGGCGGCAGGCCTTCTTGAAGAGGCTGTGAAACTACGGGAGAAGCAACGACTCCCAGACAGTGCCGACGTTCATTACCATCTGGGACTGGCGTATGAAAAGACGGCTCAACCGCGCCTTGCCCGGCAAGAACTAGAGCGCGTGCTTAAGATCGACCCGAATTACGTGAGCGCCGACAACGTGAAAAAAGAACTGGCGCAACTGAAATCGTAAATCCACTTTCATCGTACGACCAATGTCAGCGCGGTCGTATGCGTCAGGGATCCAGAAGCCGCGGTAACTGTGATGTCGTAAGTGCCTGCGGGAGTTCCGGGGATAGTGGAGCTATTCGGTTTGCCGGCACTCACGCCGGCACAGCTGGAAGCTAAGCCGCAAATTATCAGCAGTCCAAGCACAGTGAGAACTCCGGTAAGTACGCGCTTCTGCCTCCGGCTCCCCACCAACAAGAGGCCTACAAGCCCAAAGCTACTAAATGTCAGTGCAGCTGTATGTACCGGAGAATTTCGTGATGTTGTGCCTCGTGTGGAAGACGTGCTTTGCGGCGCCTTCGTGCTAATAACAAGCGCCGTCGAAGCATCCGCCGACAAAGACGTCTGCTGGAAGGTGCATGCGCTACCGGCCGGCAATCCTGCGCAGGTCAGGTTAATTGAGTTACTAAATGTCGCCCCTACAGACGCGAGCGCGAGAGTGTAATCAGCGGAAGTACCCGCAGAGACCGATTGTGAAGCCGGAGTACCACTCACCGAAAAATCAGCTCCGCTACCCATTAGAGAAAGAGCGTTTGTACCCGCGGAATTTGAGCTAACAGTAACCACTCCGTTCTGCGCGCCCGCTCCCGATGGCGTAAATGTCACGGCGAAGCTACACGACCCTCCTACTGCAAGCGAGCCGGAACACGTGTTATTTGCAACTGAGAATTGATTGCTTCCGGTTACGGCTGAAATCGTTATGGCTCCGCTGCTCGCATTGGTGATCGAAACGTTTTGAGCGGCGCTGCTGCTTCCCAGTGCCTGAGGAGAAAAAGACAATGTTGCGGGGGAGAATGCCAGCGTCGAGCTCACGCCGGTACCGCTCAGCGACGCTGTTTGCGGTATAGAACCCGCCGAGTCGGTCACTTGTAAATTGCCGCTACGGGTACCAGTTGCAGTTGGAGCAAAAATCACTGCGATACTGCATTGACTTCCAGCCGGGAGTGAAGCGGGGCAGTTGTTTGTCTCCAGGAAGTCTCCCGTCGCCTTTATGCCATAAATCGCAATTGAGCTTGTGCCGTTGTTCGTAAGGGTAACTGTCTGCCCGGCCGAAGTTGTGCCAACGCTTTGAGTATTCAGGTTCAGCGAAGCGGGTGAAAGAACTGCGGAAGTGGCTCCGTGGTTGAACGTCACCGCATTCGAAACGCGATTTATGAACAATGGCTGCCCGACCATCTCCACATAGAGAGACCATGTGCCCGAAGGAAGTGAGGAAAGATCAAGTGCATTCGTGGTGACGGGCACATTAGAAGCCGCACTGTAGAAATTGCCGGCGGCGTCGGCGTAATAGACGTTGAAATGATGAACGGTCGCGGGCGTCGCATATGTATCGGACGCCACCAATGACCAACTTAATTGTGTCCCGGAAATCGACGCTTTAACCGTGTAACAATTATCAATTCCGGTCTCAACCTCGGTTCCCTCTTCATAGTCATTCCAGGTTGCAATCTGAACATACGGCAGCTGGTTTGTCGTGTTGAAATACTTTGCGATTTCCTTTGCCGTATCGAGCAGTACCTGTCCGCATTGTTGAGCAATAACCCGGTTTCCACTCCATGAGGCATTGTTGTCGTCAAAACCCTTCCACAATCCGCCCACAGTTATTTGCGTAGGGTGCGCGATTGCGGCCGTGTAAAAGTTATCGAGATACGTAGGTGTAATGCCGGTTATCGATCCCCACCAGAACTGCTCGGATGAGTTGTATGCCGGCGGTTGCATCCAGGCATATTCTCCATTGTCGTATGCCTGGGAAGTAAACGAACCAAACTCAAGAATGTATTTAAATGGGGCCGAATAGGTGTCGGTATGGGCCTTCACAGCGGTCCAAATCGTGTTCCAATCCGCTGCCGTCAGCATCGTCCAAAGCGACTGCGTGATGAACGAAAAGACTACAGGGTCGCCCCCGTCGGTGAAGTATGCGCCGCTACTTGCATAATGGCTGTTTACGTAATCCATGTCAGCGATCAGTGCGTTTTCAAGGCAAGTCACAGTTGTCGCTTCTGCTTGCCCGGAGGTCGGACAGCTATAGCTCAGCGCGCCTTTGTCCTCCATGATTCCGAATTTCAGAGGATATCCCGAACGATTATCCAAGTCGGCAAAAACCGCCGAAGCCGTCGCGAGATTGAAGCTCTGGCCAGGGTCGAGCGAGCCGTAGAAGTCGATAAGATTCACATCACAGCCGACCGCCAGCATGAAAGAATCCTGCGCAGCTACGGTTGCCGCAGAGTTTTCGTTGTAGCCGATACTCTTGTGATTGCTGGCCCCAAACCAGGGCTGATATTCGCAAAGTACTTTGCCGTTCCACCCGGGATATAGCAGTTGCTTGATACTCACATTCGAAACGTGACCAGGGGAGGGCACCGGAACTGGAGTTTCTGCACCCGTATCATTCGGATTCGTGTTGAAGCCGTTGAACGCTGCAGTGCAATAGGATTGCACGCCGCCCAGATCTGCAGTGGAGGAGCAGGCACTCGAGTTATTCGAAAGTTCCTGAGGATAACTTGTAACTGCATTCGTGTTACTGGGCTGGCTGAATGCGACGCTCGAAAACGCGGCCAAGCAAAAACAGACAGTGACGTTCCAGCGCGCAATGCGCATAGATCGCTCCTGGAGTTTGACCCGGGCTTGATTACGGCTGGCCCAACGCGAAGAGCACAGCAACTACAAGTCCTGAGTAGATGGACGCAGTATTACGTACATTGATTTTTATGCAAAGAAAATTGAGGTAACTCAGCAAACTTTAGTCAAATAAGAATTCCGAAATGGGACAACAATCGAGGGGTGAGACCTAGTACTAAAGGACGTGTACCAATTTGAGACGTTCGGAAAGTTTACTTTGCCAATATCAATTGACCGGACCGAACAGTCGCACGAAAAGATGCAGCACGGATACCCTCATTTCTCGATTGCGCTACTCTCGCCGGCTTTCTTTACAATGTGCTCGTGGCACTTGAAGAATACAAACGCAAACGACGCTTCTCAGACACACCCGAGCCGCCTCCCAAACTCAACAAGAGCAAAGGCCACCGTTTCGTGGTCCAACGGCACCGGGCCACGCGCCTTCATTACGACTTCAGACTGGAAATGGAAGGCGTGTTGAAGTCCTGGGCAGTGCCGAAGGGACCTTCCCTGAACCCGGGAGACAAGCGGCTGGCAATGCAGGTGGAGGACCATCCGGTTTCATATTTTGATTTTGAGGGCATCATTCCGGAGGGCAACTATGGCGCCGGAACAGTTATGGTTTGGGACGTGGGCACATGGGAGCCGCTTTCGCCAGAGACGAAGGACGGCAAATATGGGCCGGGAACCGCAGCCGAAGCGGCAGCTATGCTGAAAAAGGGCGATTTCAAATTTCGCCTGCACGGCAAACGGCTGAACGGCGACTACGCCTTAATTCATATGAAGGCTCGCCGGCCCGGGAGTAAAGGCACCGAGTGGCTGCTGATAAAAAAACACGATGAATACGTGGATGAAAAGTTCGACATCGATAAATACGACACGTCCGTACTGAGCGGCAAGACCATGGCGCAGATCGCCGGAGCCGAAAATTCTGCGGAATGGCAGAGTAGCAAGAAGGCATCACGAGGCGGGGCAAAGGCTGCCTGGCTTGTTGACACTTTGGCGAAGCTGGATAAAAAAAAAGTAAAGACAAAGGCAAAGGCCACAAAAGGCACAAAGGAACTCGAAGACGCCACTCAGGATGACGAACCTGCCCCTGCTACTTCTGATTTATCTTTGTTCAAAAAGTTGAAGGGCGCGGTAAATCGTGCCATGCCAAGCGCCATTCAGCCCATGCTCGCCTCGATTACCGAAGATCCCTTCAACAGTCCGGACTGGTTATTTGAAGTTAAATGGGATGGCTATCGCGTAATTTCATTTATAGAAAACACCCAGGTGCGGATGCTCTCGCGTAACCAAAACGATCTCGGCCCCCGCTACCCCGAGTTGCGCGAGTTGCCAACGCTCATTAAAGCAAAATCAGCAATCCTGGACGGAGAAGTCGTTGTTCTCGATGAGCAGGGACGGCCATCCTTCAGCCTCATGCAGCAGCGTACCGGAATCCGTGCACACGGGCGGCAAGCCGCTCCGCGAGGTGATCTTCCAATCCTCTATTACGTTTTCGATCTCATTTATCTCGATGGATACGATCTGCGGCGAGTCGCGCTTGAAGATCGCAAAAATCTTCTGCGAGAGATCATCCCAAGCGATGGCCTGGTACGCTTCTCCGACCATTACCCCGAACAGGGAGTGGCGCTTTTCCAGGTGGCTAAGCAAAAAGGGTTAGAGGGAATCGTGGCCAAAAAGCGAAACAGTTGTTACGAAGAGCGCCGCAGCCGCGAATGGCTGAAAATCAAGATTACGCAAACCGTCGATTGCGTCATTGGCGGATATACCGATCCTGAAGGAGCACGGCAGTATTTTGGCTCATTGATTCTCGGCTTATATGACGATAAGAAGCACCTCATTCATGTCGGCCACGCCGGTACGGGGTTTAATCACGCTACTCTGAAGCAGATCTCGGAAGTGCTCAAGGCGATTGAAACCAGCAAGAAACCTTTCAGCGGCCCTGTCGATGCGAAAAGAGCACATTGGGTCAAACCGGTTCGCGTGGCGGAAGTAAAATTCACTGAGTGGACGCACGAAACGAACGAAGGCGGCTTAAAGCTGCGCGCGCCAGTATTCCTTGGGTTGCGCGAAGATAAGAATCCGGAAGACTGTACGTTTAACGGGCAGGTCGTGGGAGAGGCAGTCGGGAGTGGTCCTGGCCGGTGATTTCGTGGCGCAAACGAACTATGATTCGCAAACTACTGATCGCGGCACGAGTCACTGATCAAGGCCAAGGAATCACGAATCACGAGCCACTTTCTTGGAGGTTCTATGCAACATACACCACGTTTTCTGAAAATTGTTGACGATGCGAAGTCGCGTGTCAAAGAAACAACCGTCGACGACGTAAAGGAAAAGCTTGATGCGGGAGAGAAGCTCCTGCTCGTCGATGTTCGCGAAGAGAGCGAATACGCCAAAGATCACTTGCCCGGAGCAATTCATTTAGGCAAAGGCGTGATCGAGCGGGATGTGGAAACGCGTGTTCCGGACCTGAATACTGAAATGATTCTGTATTGTGGAGGTGGTTTTCGATCGGCATTAGCAGCGGACAATCTGCAAAAAATGCGCTACACCAATGTCATTTCCATGGATGGCGGCGTCCGCGAATGGCGGCAGAAGAATTATCCCATGACGCGAGAGTAGTTGAGGTGGTGGCGGGGGACAGGCGTCTTCACCCGAGTGTTCCATTTAACCCCATGGCGCGCTTGGGATTCATTAGCTCTTAACCGCTAGGCTCTCCATCTCTTCCTTGGTCAATTCCCGCGACTTCCCTTTCGGCAAGCCAGCCAAGGGCAAGGATCCAACTGCAACCCGCACCAATCGCAATACTTCGATGTCGAGTTCCTCGAGTAATCGGCGAATATGTCGATTCTTGCCTTCATCCAGCACGATTTCGAGCCAGGAATTCTTAGCTCCCTGGCGCAGGAGGCTCGCGCGCTTCACCGCGAGAAGATCTCCTTCTTTGGTGCGAACACCCTTCTTAAGTGACTCCAAAAGCTCCTGCCCGATAAGCGCTGAAATTTGGACGTGGTAGGTTTTGTCTATATGCGCCTCGGGTGAAGTGATGCGAGCGCCCCATTCCGAGTCGTTGGTGAAGAGCAGCAGGCCTTCGCTCGCCATATCGAGGCGTCCGACAGGAGCAAGCCAGTCGCGATATTCGGGCATGAGTGCGTAAACCGTTCTTCGCCCCTTTTCGTCTTTAGCTGTGGTCACGACCCCGCGAGGCTTGTTCAGCATTACATAGATCTTCCCTGCCCTACCGACCCGGTGTCCGTCCACTTCGATTCGATCTTTGCTCAGCAGAACTGGCGTTTCGGGATCACGAACCTGCCCAGCATTGAGCCGAACGCGGCCCTCTTTTATCAGAGTGAAGGCCTGAGAGCGGGAGCAATAACCTAGTTTCGAAAGTGCCCGCGCGATACCGGTCCGGCGGGGGTTATCAGGGTTGGATGTCATCTAAGCAGAGGCGCTGGTTACTCCATATTTGGTGCCCAAGTTGGGACCCCGTTGCTCTAAATCGGGAACCCCGAGCAGTAAAGATGACGGTCCAAGAAGAAAAAGGCCATTAAACCCTTCACATCTCCCAGCCTTTTCGTGCATAATTCTTGGACTCGGAATTGCAACGCCTTCTTCGTCTAAAATTAATAATCTCTTGGGACCAGCTTGCATGTGGCTTGAAAAACTTTCTTCAGGCGTGCTCCGAATTTTAACTCCGCTCGGGCCGCGTTACCTGAATCCTTCCTTCGCACAACGGCTATATCTGACTTGGATATTCCGTCACTTCCAGACGCTTCCGGTAAAGGTGTTGAGTTCCCGGCAAAGGCAAATGATTGAATCGATGTGCGCTAACAACCAATTTGTGGCGTTGTCGGTTGGCTTCTACGACGCGCCTGTACTGGGTACGCTGGAGCAACGTCCTCCCGTACCGGAGACCGTACCCCTTCGCCACCCGAACCCTTCCGTTCGCGACGCGGTTGCGCCCCTTACCGCGGATGCACAGCAGTAAAGGGCGCATTTTGCCTCGAGTATTTGCAGGGCCGGCTTCAGACAGAGGGGTGGATTCGGAAGCGAATGCGCTCTCGCGTGAATGTTTCTACTCGCTGTTTACAAACATTCTGAGAACCCGACTTGACTAATTTTTCCAGACGATGCTTGCTTTCGGGGCGATCGCGTGTTCTTCACGATAAGCCCGGGCGATCTCTCCTAGTGAGACAAATTTCGGTGCTGGCATTACCTCCCATAACGGCCTTTCGCCGTGAGCCCAGATCGATTCCGAGTGTTCGCGAAGGTCTTGTTCCTGTGCCAAACCCGCTTGGAAAGCATGCTGCGGGTGTTCGGGCATGGTAAACATCTGCGGCTGCGCATTCATTACCCCACCTATGAGCCCGCTCTGTCCAAAGGCGCATCCAGCGCCAAAGGCAAACATTACGCCCAGGAAAAACAATTTTCTCATTTTGATCTCCAGCTCCAGGTGTACCTCGGATCAGCATCCGTATGGTTCTGGGCTGACATAAGAGAGTGCAAGCCCAATACCACGCCTAAACCGCTGGATTTGAGAGGTTTCCAGCGGCCTTAACCGGCTGGGAGTGCAATTGTTTTCACTCCTGATATCGGGGAACTTTTCCCATAGCCGGGCCGTAACTTAGCCCAGAGGTTACCCGAACGGACCTGATCGTCTCGTCCGCTCCGAAAGGAAGTCGTATGAACTTAAGCAAAAGAACGCTCTTGCTGCTGGCAGGATTCTCGGCTGTCTCGCTCGCAACTGCTTTTGCAGTAACGGCTAGCACCACGCGATATTTACATGTGAAAGTCAGCAATCCGGCCACTCACGAACTGGTGCGAGTGAACGTTCCTCTTACCTTGGCCGAAAAGGTCATTCCGGCAATCAATCACGGCCAGCTTCGCGACGGTAAGGTCGAAATCGGCAATTTCAGGGCGGATAACGTAAACGTCCACGCTATTCTCGACGCGTTAAAAACCGCTCCCGAAGGCGAGTTTGTGACCGTGCAGGATACCGGAAACGACGTTCGCGTAGCCAAAGAGCGCGGCCAGCTCGTTGTTCACGTCATTGACAAGAATTCCCGAGAAAACGTCGATGTGACCATCCCCTGGGATGTCGCGCAAGCGCTGATTACCGACACCAACGAAGATCAGCTCAACGTGGAAGCGGCGGTCAAGGCTCTTGAAAGTGTCGGAGACACGACTCTGGTCCGAGTGAGCGGACAAGACGAGAACGTCCGCGTTTGGATAGATTCTCGCAACACGGATACGGAATAAGGAGCAAATCTCCCATGATTCTTCTCGCAAAACTCGGAGTTGGTTTTCTAGGGACAGTCCTGGTCGCGGGCGCTGCCGTTTCGAGCGAAGGTTTCATTCAGGTTAAAGTTCACGAAAAACAGCCGGACGGCACCAACATCAATTTATTCGTTCCCGCCGCACTGGCGACCACGGCTTTGCATTTCGTCCCCACTCATGATCTGAAGGCGCGCGATTCGCAGGAGCTGCGCCAATGTTTGCCAATCATTGACGCTGCGATTCCGGTTCTACGTGATGCTCCCGATGGAGTGCTGGTTGAGGTAGTCGATGAGCATGATCACGTGCTGGTGCAGAAGCTCGGCGGATCAGTAGTTGTAGACGTGAACGATGATGAAGATGTAGTTCATGTGTCAGTGCCGTTAGGCGCCGCGCAGCATGCGATACACGAGATTGCGGAGGCGAATATGCGAAGCTTCTGATCTCCCCGCTACTCTGGCACGCTCTGCTCTTCACTATGTGCGCGAAGGACCCGGTCGACAGAATATGGCGCGCGGCGGGTGGGCTCGTGGTAGTGCCGGACTTGGAGTTCGCCGAGAAGGCCGATCGCCAGGAGATTCAATCCGGCAAGGAGTAGCACGGCGGCGAAGATCATCATCGGGCCGTGTTCCATCATCACGTGAGAATGATGGATGAACTTCTCGATGAACAGCCATGCTGTGATTGCCATCCCTGCGAAAACACCCATCATTCCCATGGTGCCGAAGAAGTGAAGCGGGCGTCCAAGATATTTCAGCAGAAACCGAATGGTAATCAGATCGAAAAATACGCGGAAGGTGCGCGAGATTCCATAGTGTGAAGCCCCGCGTTCGCGGTTCACGTTGCGAATGGGAACTTCGCAGATTGAAGCTCCGTGCCAGGAGGCAAGCGCAGGAATAAAACGGTGCAGCTCGCCGTAAAGCGGAACTTGTTCGAGAATGTCACGGCGATAGGCTTTGAATGTTGTGCCGAAATCGTGAATATCGACGCCGCTCAGCTTGGCCATCAACCAATTCGCGCAGCGCGAAGGAATACGGCGCAAAAAGAAATTGTCGATGCGAATCTTGCGCCACCCGCTGACAATGTCATAGCCTTCCGAAAGTTTTTCGAGGAACATCGGGATGTCGGCGGGATCGTGTTGCAGATCGCCATCCATTGCAATGATGTATTCGCCGCGCGCGTGATCGAAGCCGGCAGCGAGAGCGGAAGTTTGCCCAAAGTTGCGGCGCAGGCGAACCACGGTTACCCGACTGTCAACAGCGGAGATTTGACGCAACAGGTGAAAGGTGTCATCCGAGGAGCCGTCATCAACAAAGACGATTTCGAAGCTCTCGCCAGCGGTCTCCATTACCGCTTTCAAGCGGTCATATAGATCGGTAACGTTCTCCTGCTCGTTATGCAGGGGGATGACGATTGAATATGTTGGCATGAAAAATTAATTATACGATTTTTGAGGGAGTGAATGGCAAGTCGTTGGTTGGTGGTCAGCAGGTCGTCAGTCGTGCGCCGTGCTGCCAGGAGAAGCAAGCACAGGCTTCTTCTTTTCGCTGGATCATCCGCTAAACGGATGACCCAGCTCCCTCGAATGACACCGATTTGTGCGCTATCCTGGGCCTGACGGGTACGGCGGCAACGCCGGCGGACGTGGCGGAAGCTGCTTCGGATTCGCCTGGATTGCCTTCATCACTTCCTGGATCGAGCGCTCGAGTTGTGGATCCTTCCCTGCAACGACTTGCTCCGGACGGTTCTCGACCACGATGTCCGGCTGCACGCCATGATTCTCGATAATCCACTGGCTGTTCAGGTTGTAGCGCGAGAATTCAGGACGAGTGATATAGCCACCGTCCATCAAAGGAATTTCTCCGCGAATGCCGCGCACGCCTCCCCAGGTGCGCTCGCCAATGAGTGGCCCCAGTTTGTATTGCTTGAATCCGTAGCTGAAGATGTCACCATCTGAAGCTGCGTAGTGATTAGTCAGGCAAACCATCGATCCGTAGAAGACGACGGGCGGAGAGGTATTGCTTCTCCAGTTGCGCGCCGAATCCATGGCGCTGAGAATGCGGCGCAGACGCTCGAAGATAAGCTCGTCGACGAAGCCGCCGCCATTGTAGCGGACATCGATGATGAGGCCCTGCTTGCGAATTTGCGGAAAGAATTGCTTGACGAAGGCATCCAGTCCGGCCTCGCCCATGTCAGGCAAATAGATGTAGCCGACCTTGCCCCCAGTCTCCTCGTTCACCTTCTTGCGATTGGTCTCGATCATGTTCAGCTCGCGCAGGTTGTATTCGTCGTTGATTGGCTTAACGACCACATTGCGCGCGCCGTTTTCGGTCGGCTTCGAATTCACACTCAGCGTCACAGTTTCGTTCGCAAGATTAACGAAGAGCTCATATGGATTCTGCGGAGGCCGCAGTGGACGGCCGTTTACCGCAAGCAAATAATCACCTTCTCTCACATTAACGCCGGGCTCGGTGAGCGGTGAGCGCAGGTCCTGATCCCAGTTTTCGCCATGATAAATTTTCTTAAATCGATACATGCCGTTTGCGGAATCGAGTTCGTAATCCACCCCGAGCAGGCCGACGTTTACGGGGTGAAGATCGGGATAGTCCCCGCCTCCGACATACGTGTGTGAATTTGAGAGTTCGCCAATAAGCTCGCCCATAATGTATGTCAGCGAATACCGATCGGAGACGTAAGGCAAAAGTTGGGCGTACTTGTCGTGCATCTTTTGCCAGTCGACGCCATTCATTTCTGCTTCATAGAAATAGTCGCGCTCCTGGCGCCAGACTTCGTTATATATCTGTTTCCATTCGGCAGGAGGATCAATTTCCGCGCGCATGCCGCTTAAGCTCAGAGTATTGTCGCCAACTTTTTTGGGCTGATCGGAAGGCTTTGCGTCGATGATGCCGTAGGTGTGGGCTGCACGCGGTCCGCCACCTCCTTCACTTTCATACAGCAGCTTTGACCCATCGAATGATAAGGCGAAGCGTTGTACGCCTGCGATGAGGGTCTTCTCTTTCCTGTTCTTCAAGTCGTAAGCATGAACCGCCGAGTCTTCTCCGGGTATTGGACCGCCAAGTCCCTGAATAGGCGCGGTCGAGTAGTAAAGATACCCTTTTGACGCGAGAAACCCTCTGATCACGGCAGGGTCCATGGGAACTGCGACGACGCGGTCTTGAATTCCGTCAAGGTCGATTTTCACCTCGCCAGATTTTTCGTTCTTCGATTTGTCTTGATCTTTGTCTTTGTCCTCATCTTCTGCGCTGTTCTTAGTTTCCTCTTTCTTGGACACCTTCCTGTTATTCGTATCAGCCGCAATGTCCTGTTCGCGTTCCAAAAGAGTTGGCTGGGCCGTCTTTACTGCCGTTTCATCACTCTGCACACCGAAAGGTGACGGTTCGTCCTTCTTCAGGGTGATAACGTAAACTCGCGTGGTCTTCGGGTTGGCGAATTCAAAATCTATGTTGCCCAACACTTCGTTGAAGTCGCGGTCCGAGAGAAAATAAAGGTATCTGCCTTCAGGATCGAAAACGGGATCGTAGCTATTGTTGAAAGACGACGTAACGGCAGTAGATTTTGAATCAGCCAGCGAGTACAGATAAACACTCGAATTATTATTTTCGTTTGGCTTGTCGTAGGTGAGCCACTTGCTATCGGGTGACCAGTTGTAGTTTGTGATCTCGCCATAGTCGTCGTGATCGACGTGGACAGCCTTCTTGTCGTTAATGTCGATCCACCAGAGATCTATCTTCTGGTCAGCCCACGCGAGTTTCTTGCTATCGGGCGACCACTGCGGCGCAAACATGAATCCTTTGCGACCGCTCGTGATTTGCTCTTCCTTTCCCAGTCCGTCCTGGGGAGCGATGTAAAGTTCGTCTTCGCCGGTGCGATCGGAGACGTAGGCGATCCACTTGCCATCCGGCGACCAGGCGACCTTCTGCTCGCGAATTCCGGGCGTGCGCGTCAGATTTCGAATACTGCCTTCCTTCGCGGGGACGGTGAACACATCTCCACGCGCAGAAAATACGGCGCGCTTGCCATCCGGCGCGATGTCGAAATCGGTTATGAGACGGCTTACGTTTTCCCAATGTTTCATCGCAAGCGTGTGGTCGGCAGGCAGCTCAATAGTAAGCTTCTTCGGCTGCTTGGACTGGAAGTCAAATGTGTAAAGATAGCCGGCATTCTCGAAGATAATGGAATCGGGACCAAGGCTCGGCCACATAATGTCCCAATCGGTGAAATGCGTCAGCTGTTCAACTTGCTTTGAACCGAGATCGTAGCTGTAAAGGTTCAGGTGATGTTCTGAGCCACGATCAGACGTGAAATAAATCATGTTGCCGTGCCACATGGGAAATGTGTCGGTCCATTCGGTGTGCGGGATATCTTCGCTGGTATTGCGCTTGAGATCGTAAATCGTGATCGCCTGAGCCATGCCGCCGGTGTAACGCTTCCAGGTGCGAAAGTTGCGGAAGATAATGTTGTAGGCGATCTTTGTGCCGTCGGGCGAGTAGGAAAGCAGACCGCCTTGGTCCATGGGAAGCGGCTGCGGCAGGCCGCCATCGATGCTCACCGTAAAGAGTCGCTTGACCCACCCATTTGACGCGTCACGACGTGAGAGAAAGACGATTCGCTGGCTATCTCGTGTCCACGTGACGACCTCATCGTGAATTCCCATGCGGTCATTCAATTGATGTGCGCTGCCTTGATAGAACGTAAGCTGTCTCGGCTGGCCGCCGTCGGAGGGCATCACGTAAACGTTGAAGTTGCCATCGTACTGGCCGGTGAAAGCAATCCATTTTCCGTCAGGCGAAAATTTCGGAAAAAGTTCGCGGCCTTCACCTGAAGTGATGCGTCGCGCTACGCCTCCCGAAGTTGAAGCCAACCATAAATCTCCGCCGTAGAAAAAGACGACCTTGTCCTTGTAAATAGCAGGAAAGCGCATCAGGCGCCCTTCCTGTGTTTCCTGCGCCATCAGCGCGGAGCACGCCAGCAAAACAAAAATAAAGACAAGGGACTTCCGCAGAGCGTTCATCAGAGCTCCTTCATGAAGGTGATTAAGAAAATATGCTTGGCATCTTGCAGAAAGCATTTCGACGGAAACGTGCGATTTTAGCAGCTTTAGAGAGCCAGATGTCATCCCGCCGCGGACGTAACTCTCAGCGCCCGTTAAGCACACTTCCGCATTTCCTTTGACGACGCAGATCTGTATTCGTGAGCAGTGCACATATAATGCGGGTTCACGACGGGAGGAGAAATGCGCAAGGAGACATCTGCATCGGGAATTTCGCGGAGAAGGGTTTTGCGATCGGCGGTCATCGGCGGGGCGGCTGGGGCGTTATTGCCTGCGCTTTCGGCAGGGCGAGCTATCGATGCGGCGGACTCGCAACCTGCTCCGGTAAGCGCCTTTGAGTTTGATGAAGTCACGATCTCTGATCTGCAGCAGAAAATGAGTTCCGGTGGACTTTCCGTGCGGTCGCTGGTTCAGAGTTATGTCGAGCGGATCGAAGCTGTTGACAGCAAGAATAACAGCGGCCCGGAATTGAATAGCGTAATCGAGTTGAATCCGGATGCGTTGGTAATTGCGGAGGAACTCGATAGGGAGCGCAAAGCAAAAAACGCACGCGGGCCGCTGCACGGGATTCCGGTATTGATTAAGGACAACATCGATACTGCCGACCGAATGCAGACCACTGCGGGATCGCTCGCCCTCGTGGGATCGAAACCGGCGGAAGACTCATACGTTGCGCGGAAACTGCGCGAAGCCGGCGCAGTAATACTCGGAAAAACAAATCTGAGCGAATGGGCAAATATTCGCTCCACTCACTCGACGAGTGGATGGAGCGGGCGTGGCGGACTGACAAAGAATCCATATGCTTTGGATAGAAACCCATGCGGATCGAGTTCCGGTTCTGGAGCTGGAGTCTCAGCGAATCTGTGTGCAGTTGCGGTGGGCACTGAGACCGACGGATCAATTGTGTGCCCATCGTCCGCAAATGGGATTGTTGGGATCAAGCCGACGCTCGGGCTTGTGAGCCGGGCGGGGATTGTTCCGATATCCCATAGTCAGGACACCGCCGGGCCGATGGCGCGTACCGTTCGCGATGCGGCAATTCTTCTTGGAGTATTGGCTGGAACGGATTCGCGTGATTCGGCGACGACTGATGCCGACGCTAAGAAGCAAAAAGATTACACGCAGTTTCTCGATTCGAATGGATTACGAGGTGCGAGGATCGGGGTTGCGAGGAAATATTTTGGGTTCAGCGACTCCGTCGATTCGCTGATGAACAATTTGATTGACGAGATGAAACACGCCGGCGCGGTGATCGTCGACCCGGCAGATTTAGAGACGTTAGGTAAATTCGACGAAACTGAAACGCTGGTGCTCATGTACGAACTAAGGGCGGATTTGAATGCCTATCTGGCTTCTCGGCCAGACGCCAAGGTGCGAACCTTGGCGGATGTAATCGCCTTTAATGAGAAGAACAAAGACACGGAGATGCCGTACTTTGGCCAGGATTTCTTTATCAAGGCACAGGAAAAAGGACCACTCACAACGAAAGAGTATGTGGACGCCCTGGCATCGAATCACAAATTATCGCGCCAACAAGGGATTGATGCTGTAATCGACAAATTTCGTCTGGACGCGATTATGGCGCCGACAGGCGGGCCAGCGTGGATGACGGACTTGGTGAACGGCGATCATGCTGCGGGTGGCAGTTCGAATGCCGCAGCCGTGGCCGGATATCCGAATATCAATGTGCCCGCGGGATTCATCTTCGGACTGCCAGTTGGAATTTCATTCTTCGGCCGGGCCTGGAGTGAACCAACTCTGCTGAAAATCGCGTACGGATTTGAGCAGACGGTGAAGGCACGAAAGAGCCCGGAGTTTTTACCGACTGCGAACCTCAAAAATCGTTGACTTTAGTGCGTGAGGACTTCTACTCGTATCGCAATGCTTCAATCGGGTCCAGATTTGCCGCGCGCATGGCCGGGAACATGCCACTGACGACCCCCACCAACGCCAGAATTATCGTCGAAATGAGCAGCACCTGCGGAGCAACGATGAGGCGGATGTCACCGGCTTCCGCGTGCTTCGCCACCGCGCTGTAGAGCGTGAGCCGCCCGACGGAAACAGAAACAATGTAAGAAAGAATGACCCCGCACAAGCCGCCCACCGCGGTGATAACCATAGCTTCGGCCAAGAATTGAAACAGGATGTCTCTTTTGCGCGCGCCGAGGGCCTTCTCGACGCCGATCTCACGCGTGCGCTGGGTAACCGAGACCAGCATCATGTTCATGAGGCCAACCCCGCCGATGCCAAGCGTGATAGTACCGATGAAAGCCAGCAGAACTTTGAGCGCGAGCGTGATGATGCTGAATTGCTCCAGCTGTCTCTGTGCGTCGAAAATCATCACTGCGCGTTCATCGCTCGGCTTAAAGCCGTGCTGCAAGGCAAGCGCCTCACGAATGGATTTAGTCATTTTGTTGTGGTCGAGGCCCATCGAATCAAGCCACATTCCACTTAAGTAGTGATTGTCGCGAAGCACGTCCATGGAGTTATAAGGCGCGTAGACGACACGATTATCATCGTTGTCGGCCTCCTGCATTCGCGCCTTGAGCACTCCAACAACTTGGAATGTCACGCCATTTACGCGAATGGACTGGCCTAGCGCATCCATTCCTGAAAACAATTTGTCTTTTGCTTCCGAGCCCAATACAACATTGTAGGAATGGCTCAGATTGTCCGCTTCATCGAGCCAGCGCCCCTCATCGACATTCAGCGCCCAGATGTCGCCCATGGGCGGGTCAACGCCCGTGACCTGCCAAGTAAAGGTACGCGAGCCATTCTGAACCGTGGCCCCTTCGAAGTGGGCGACACGCGAGACGTGCCGGGCGAGAGGAACGACATTCCGTAGCACCTCGATATCCTCATTGGTGAAGCGGATTGCCGTACCGGCTTTATTGCCGCCTTCCTGCTGTGAAGTCCGGCCCGGGTAAATGCCGACCGCGGTTGCGCCGAATGAGTCCCAAATATTATGAATTGCGCGGCCAAAGCCTTCGCCATAGGCCAGCAGCAGCACCACGGTCGCGATTCCCCACGCCATGCCGAGCATGGTAAGCAGGGTCTTGCGCAGGTCGTGGCGCATCGCGCTATAAGCTTCGACGAAAATATCGCGAGTCATGTGATTACTCCCTCCGCAATGCTTCTACCGGTTCGAGCAATGCGGCTTTACGCGCGGGATACAAGCCGGCAATAATGCCCGCAACTGCGAGCGACAAAATTGCGAGTACCGCAGTCTGCGGCACCAGGCGCGGAGTATCGAAACCTTGTGGCTGGGGCAGCAACGCCAGCAAGGCCATGAATCCCGCGGCAACGCCCATGCCGATGCCGCCGCTCAGCAAGGTGAGAAAAGCTCCCTCGGCAAAAAATTGAAACATAATACTGCGGTTGGTTGCGCCGAGCGCCTTGCGTAGTCCAATTTCGCGAGTGCGGTCAGCGACCGCGACCAGCATGATATTGATGATGCCGATTGCTCCGAGACCGAGCGTGACCAGGCCCACACTACCGAGAAACATATTCATCGCGTCGAAAATTTTGCCAATCGAATCCACCGTGCGGATTGTGTCCCATTCATCAAAAGCGTCAGCGTTTGTGTAATCGAAGCCGTGGTTCTGAGCGATCACTTTGTGGACTTCTTCTCGCGCGACGTCGTGTAGCGCGCGCGTTCTCGGCTGATAGTTTAAGAACGAGATCGCGTCATCAACTTCGCCGACGTTTAGTGGAGGAAAGTTCTCGTGCATGACTGAGAACGGAACGAACATTTGCAGATTACGTGTATTGTTGTCCCCGTGGCCCACGCGCTTCAGAACACCGATTACTTGGAAGCGAATGCCATTGAGCAGAATGGTCGCGCCCACCGCGGGCCAACCGGGGAAAAGCGTCCGCCGAGCTTCATCACCGATCACCACGACGGAGCGCTTTTGCGAAACGTCGAGATCGTTTAACCAGCGGCCTTCGGCAATCGGCAAATAACGAATTTGATTAATCTCGGCCTGAACCCCCATCAACTGACCGCTGCTCTGGAAATAATCACTGAGCGCGCGGACGTCGTTGCGCGAGATTACCGGTACAACCAGCTTTACATCGGGGCAGTTCACCGCAATGTCTTGGTAATCGCGATAGGTCAGGAAATACCAGTGCAGGCTGGTAAAGCTGCCGTTCATCGCCGGAGCTCGGCCGCCCCAGATGAACATCACGTTCTCGCCAATTTCGTCGAATTGTTTCCTGTTGCCGGCACGGAAGCCTTCGCCCAGCCCGACGAGCAGCAGCAACGACCCGACTCCCCAGGCAATGCCAAACATCGTGAGAAACGAGCGCAGTTTGTGCGCCCAAAGGGTGCCTAATGTTTGGCGACAGATTTCAAGGAGCAGGCGCATCTTTGGTTTTGCTTATGATACCTGAGCGGCCGTACCTCCCATTTTCTGGCCATCGCAAGCGTTGCCGCCTGTAAGAATCAGCCAACTTCCTGCGATACTGCGCCTGCCGGGTAGATCAGCAGCAGCGTACGTTGCTAGGTGCTCTACAGTATGTTCCTCATCCGATATATCGCCGGGTGAGCAACCGGAAAGTAGAAGGCAAGTTCTAAGTTAGCTGGCAAGAAAACCAGCTAGTCGGAGGAACTGTTTATGAGAAAGATGATGCTGTTAGGTGCAGCCATACTGGTGTGCGCGGCCATGGCCGTCGCGCAGGATACGCCAGCGACCGATCAAGGCGCCTCCCAGAATTCCACAACGACCACAACACAGACCACAACCACACAGACCGCATCCAGCAACGCAATTCAAGGTTGCCTGACTGGGAGCAGCGGCAACTACACGCTGACAGACGCCATGGGCGTGGCTTACAAACTGCAAGGCGATGAGTCGCAATTTGCTGACAATTTAAATAAGCAAGTTGAAGTAATGGGAACAGTGGGATCGAGCGCCTCGGCTTCGGCGGGCAACACGAGCCCGGACAATAGCGCATCCTCTCAGCCGAGCACGGACCAAGGCTCGGCGAACGCTAATGCAGGGAGCGCCTCCGGAACAGCAACCGGAGCAAATGCTACCGCTAATGCGTCGAAGACTCTGGAAGTGAGTTCGGTGAAGAAGGTTGCGGATAGTTGCGAAGCAAGCAAGTAAATGCAATAGGCAGGACTGCTGACCAGCAGGCCTGCCTCTTCGCTTATCCATCTTCAGAAGATCACTAAATTAAATTGCACGGAATGGGTCGTGCTGCCGCTCGTGCCATTTACCGTCACGTTATAAGTTCCGGCCGGCGTGCCCGCGTTGGGCGGCGGTTGATTGTTGTTTCCTCCTCCGTCGCTGCCGGAGCCACAACCAAAGCATACAAGTCCGAGGAATAACGCGAGGAAGAGCTCGCGATAGGGCTTTTTTTCTGGAACGTATAAACAAAAGCCGAAGGTTCCAAACATCAAGAACGCAATGCTCCATCCCAGATTCCCGTGGTATCGCCTGAGTAATGCAGTCTTTGCCGTGGTACTCACGGTTAATGTCGTTGACCCTGTGCTCGCGAGTGAACTCGGACTGAATGCACATTGACTCTCACTCGGCAACCCCGTACAGCTAAAGGTCACGCTGCCGTTGAAACCATCGAGATCGGCGATGGAGATGGTCATTGATCCAGATTCGCCGGGTGACTGGATGTTAATTACGTTTGTTGCACTTTGCACCGAAAAGTCGGGTTGAATGTTGACGGTTGCCGCAGGTGACGTTGAACCGGAATAATTCGTATCGCCGGCGTAAGAGGCAGAAATCGTATATTGTCCAGAGCTGAGCTGGGAATCGCTCAGAGTTGCGACACCTTCCGTTGTTCCATCCGCTGCTGTACTCATGGTGATGCCAGTAGTTCCTATGGAGGCGCCATTCATGTAAAAGGTTACGACTCCGCTCGGGGCGTTGCCGTATCCCAGGGTGCTTACAACGGCGGTAAGCAACGCGCCTTGGGCAGCCGGGGCGCCGGTGACCGTGAGGGAGGTCGGCGCTTGCACAATGGAAGCCTGAATTGTGGTGCTGGTGCTTGAAGAAAAACTCGCATCGCCGTAGTACCCCGCTTGAAACGAGTGCTGGCCTACTGGCAGCGTGGTGATCTGAGCGGCGTCGGCATTGCCATTTTTGTCTACATAGACATAAGAGGCGATGCCATTCCCCGAGTCCCAGAAATTTACGTAACTCGTGAACCCTCCGTATCCTGACGATCCCGCAACATGGGCCTGCAAATACACCGGCGTTCCGTACAGAGCCGACGTTAACGGAACAAGGTTCCCACTTGAAGTGCCTGAGAGCACCGCTAGAGACGTTGTGCTTGGTTCCGGTTGAACAGTGATAAACACCGGCGGAGATGAATCGCTTGGCCCATAGTTACCGTCGCCGGCATAATGCGCCGAAATCTGGTACGTACCGCCGGGCAGAATGTGAGTGCTGGAAGAGACATTTCCAGACGCATCGAGCATAAAAATTGCCGACGTATTATCCCCAATCAAATTGCCGTGCGGGGAGCCTCCGACGACCCACACCGCTCCTGTGGGTATTCCGCCGTTATTGGCTTTGACCGTTACGTTTATATTTGCCGCTGAACCATGAACGAAGTTGAGCGGGCTAATGACGAAGGTGGTCGAAGTAGCATTGAACGTAACAGAGTTCCATTGCTGCGCGAGATTAGTGACATCAACTGAACCGAGGCCCGTCGCAAGATCGTAGCCGGTTCCGGACTTGTACAAAGGTGAGTTGCCCCCATACCCACTCTCACCCGGCACGGCATTGTTGCCAACGGTCACATCATTGAATATGCAAGCCGCGGAAGGAGCAGCGCTGGTGTTTGAAGCGTTGCACGCAGCGAAGGACTCGCTTGCAGCTAGTCGATATAGAACATAGTTCGCTTGTCCGAGGCGAGACCCAGTTTTTGCTCCCACCGTAGCTAAGATTCCGGCAAATGCCGGCGCCGATGCAGAGGTTCCACTCACTCCATAGAATCGAATTTCTCCTGCGGCGTCTGGAACGCAAGAACCCGCAATGCACAGCAAATACGGATCGTGGCTCGCGGCTGTAAGAGAAATGTCAGGGACATCACGAGCCCCATCCGTTGGTATTCCATAAACACCGCTTTGCCACGGAGGTTTTTGAAAGAAGGTGCTCGTGCCCCCACCGCTCGCAAAAATATTGGCGTCGGTGCTCCCACACTGTGATGACGTGCAGCTTTCGTTCCAGACATCCTCGGGGATATAGCTCAGGGCTGACCCGAGAGTGGTCTGGTTGGTGGAACCCCAATATTTGCTGTTATTTCCGTTCTCGTTAAAAACCGTGCCACCGACAGCAACTACAGCACCCGGAGAAGCAAGTACGTTTACCGAAGGCGCATGCGTTGCCACGGTTTCGCTGTGTGGATCATCACAACCTGCCGAGCCAGAGTCACCGGAGGAAACCACGTAGGTTATACCTTGCACCGCTGCCTGTTGTGCCAAAGCTTCAATTCCTGTTGCTTCAGCGGTGGTGTAGTTCGCCTCGCAATCACCGAAACTTTCGCTCATGACGTCCGAAAGATTGTTGTCGATGATGTACTCCTCAGACAAATCAACTCCGTCCGTTGTGTTCGTGGAAGCGGAAACCACAAGTGTGACAAAGGCGCTCGGGGCAACCGCACCCGACCATGTCGTGTCGAGAACGGCTTCAACTTCTTCCGATCCACCTAGATCTCCCGGATCGGCCCCATTCACAAGAACCTGAGGCTCCATTGCTTGGTCGTACGTCCAATAATGGAAATAAAGCGGATCCTGCGGATTGATATTCGACCGGCCAACGATCGCGATCGATGGTCCGACTCCGAATAACGGATTGATGTTGTAAATCTTGTAAAAGTCAGCAGGAGCAAGTGCGTTTTGCCCACCCGACGTAAATTCCGTGCCATGGCCGGGAACGTACTTTGCGGTGATTTGTTTTTCTGAAATTCTCAGTTGCGGCTTCTTCAGAAAATTGTGCAGCGTCCAGACTCCCGCCACTGCCGGGACCAGCGCAGTTGGAATTTGCGGATCGTTGGCGTTGGCCCAATGTTCTTCTCCGTTTACCAAGTATTTATGAATTGCAGTATGAAAAGCAGCTTCGACCTGGGATTCGTATCCCGAAAACTCGATCACGCTGCGGCCTTTAGAGATGTGGTTGACCTGAAAACCATGAGACTGCAGCCATCCGGTGATGGTTTGCAGATCTTGGTCGCTCACGCCAAATTGCGCTCCGAATTCATCAGGCGTCAGCCACTTGTGGTATTGGGGAGAAAGTTTGTCCTGCTGATTATCCAGCACGGTAATGAGCGCGTGCTCCTGCTCAGGGCTGCGCTTCAGCACCAGCAGCATCCGGTTCATTGGCAAATCGGGAGGCGCGGCACCGATGTCGAACTGAGGGCGTGCGAGCGGATGCGTATTCCCTCGTAGCGTTGTGAGGTCAGACTCAAGCACTGGTTGGGTGATTAGCGGCTTCGGAGCAAACTGCTGCGCAAATGCAATACTCGAAAGCAGCGAGAAAAGCGGGAGGACGAATAAAAGCCTGGGCGAGCGGGGAGCCATCGGAACTCCTATGACCGACTTCAGAATCTGGCTTTTGACTGCTGAAAGTTAGCGACAAAAAACCAGCTACTCTGGACGCAGATGATGACTCTTCCGCAAAGTCTCGTCAAGCAATTTTGCGAAGCGAAATATTGACTTCAGAGCGCCTGAGCGAAAGTACTGTGGCGTCCTTACGAAAAAGTTATTGGAGCTGATGGACGGGAGGAGCGTTCGGACGCTTCACGTGGCGGCGAACCACGCCAGCGTAGAGCAAATACCATCACCGCCAGTGCGAGAATGACGGTGGCGGGACCAATGCGCCGTCGAGGCGGAACGAACATAACGGAGCCGAGCTCCAGTGGAGTTGTACGATATGGAGTCTTCTTAAATTGAGGCGTTTAGCAGGCGTCGCCAGAAGATGACTTGTGAGCCTGCTGCCGAACGGGGTCCCCGGCGAGCCCGGTTCTTGACTTGCTGGGGATGAGAAATCCCGAGCGGAGTCAAGGGACCTTATCGCGTAAAATCAATTCACTGGCCCCGTAGCTCAGATGGATAGAGCAGCAGTTTCCTAAACTGCGTGTCGGCAGTTCGACTCTGCCCGGGGCCTCCATACCTTTCAGGCTACATAGGCTTTGCAAAGGTGGGTTCGAGTGTCCAACTGCTGTCCAACTTAGAAAAAACTGCTCTCCGGTTTGCCAATCCCGGCCCGAACGTTATTAACGTCTTGCTGAAGAGGGAGGGACCTGTGAGAGTAAAGCTACTTCTTGGAATCCGTAGGATTCTCTACAGCATGACGCCAGGCCCAATGCCTGCTGGTTCCTCGAACGATCTCTTCCTCAGCCTGGAGCCAATCGTCCATATCGTGCCCATCGCCTTCTGCTCGTTGCGAGTAAAGTTCATAAGCACGCATTCGAATTCGTTCCGTTAGATTTTGGTCTAGCTCGACTTGCATCATTTTGCCCCTTATTTTTTTCCCGTTTTGCGGGGTTCTCAACCGAACCTCCAAAAGGGTGGTTCGGCAGCGCAATTAGGCTAGGAAAAAAGCAAACTATCTAGTCGAAGAATACGACCGGAACGTCTTCAGATGAAATCGGGGAAATGCCTGTACCAAACATTTTAATGCCTGTACCAAACATTAAGGAGCGTCCTATCAACGATGAAGTGCTCCTTGCACTGCGGGCAGATTCTTTGTGCCATGAGGATGGTGTCCATCGGCGAACGAAGCACGAGGCGCGTTGCGGAAATGCGGGCGGGCGGTCTTGTGCTCTCTCGACCCCAAAAATGTGAGAGGTCATTTGTTGGTTTCGTAGTTCCTTCACGGATTTTGGGGGTCACGCGGAATCGGACTTTTGGTTCTTCGGTTTAGCCGTTGGGCTTAATGATTCCTTGCGCTTCTCGAGTGCACACTCCAACTCTTTGAAAAGTTCTACGAGCCTTTGCCGGTCGCGCTCTCTTGCTGCATCAGCAATGGTTTCTTGCCAACTGCGTTCAGGATTGGCGTTGCCATCCGGCATGGAAACACCAAAAATGTTGAATTACAAATTTCATCGTCCCATGTCTTCAGTGTTCAACTTTCTGCACCGTAGGCACGGGACGTTTGCCTGTAGCCAGAACAATCCAAAATCACGAATAACTACGTCAAGTCCGTTAGATACTGTAGGAAGGAATACCGAAAAAACTTAGGACAGCGCCGACGATAGCACCATATGTGCTGTATGAACGTTTCCAATGTTTGTGACATTCTGGGTGGACTTTCCTGCCACAGCACCTTACCGTCCAGAGCGTTATATTCCGTTGCTCGCAGCACTGGACACCTGTTAAACCATTGAGAACACGCAGTACTGCATCGCTTGAGAGAATTCCTAAGCTGCGTGTCGGCAGTTCGACTCTGCCCGGCCCTCCACTACTCTGTTCCAAAGCCTGCAGTCGTTTCCTTTGTCAATCGCTGCTCCTTTTCTTGGAGAAGGCGATTAATCTCCTTAACGAGTTCTATCAGCTTATCGGGATCCTGCTCATTTGCGGCTCGCTCGCAGAGATGCATCCAGTATTCTTTGCGCTCCCCTTTCAAATGCAGACCTCCGGATAGATGTGGGACGCTGTTAAATAGCATGGGCGTACCCCTAAAGGTCTGTTCGACGGCGGACAGATGGTTTACGAAAGACGAATCTGCTTTCTTATCCTTGTCTTTCTTATCCTTTTACGAAATGCGTTGACAAGGATTTCGAGCCTGTCGCATAACCCGCGATGCTGGAATGGCGTAGACGCGCCTCTTTCCTCAGGGCTGCTTAGATCGGCTCAGCGCACTACGATGCTGACCAGCTTGCCGGTGAAGATCACTTTGACAATCTCTCGCCCGGCAATGTGAGTTTGCACTTTTTCGTCAGCGAGCGCTTTCTGTTTGATTTCTTCTTCCAGCGTGCCCGGAGCCACGACGATTTTGCCGCGCAATTTTCCGTTCACCTGCACAGGAATTTCGATCTCCTCTTCCTTGGCGAGTTCAGGGTCGTATTTTGGCCAGGGGGCTTTGAGCAGGTTGCCGGTCTCGCCTAGCATCTCCCAGAGTTCGTGGGCAAGGTAAGGACAGAACGGGGCGAGCAACAGAACGAGGTTGCGTTGGACATCGGCGAGCACACCCGCGGACAAGAGTGACCGCGCCACACGGTCATCGATTGAGTAGAGTTCGTTCACCAATTCCATGATCGCGGCAATGCAGGTGTTGAAGTGCCAGCGGCCCTGAAAATCGTCCGTCACCCGCTTGATCGTTTGGTGAAGTTTGCGCTGAATGGCACGAGCCTCGGGCGGGAGATCGGCCGCGATTGGGTTTCGCCATGCAGGGTCTTCGGGATGAGCGTTACGCGCGAGGAAACGGAACACGCGTCCCAAAAATCTCTGAATGCCTTCGATACCGGTCTCCTGCCAATCGAGATCGCGGTCGGGAGGTGCAGCGAACAGACTGTACATGCGCGCGGCGTCGGCGCCGAAGCGCGCGACCATTTCGTCGGGTGAGACCACGTTGCCGAGGTTCTTCGACATTTTCGCGCCGTCTTTGATCACCATGCCCTGCGTGAAAAGGCGCTCGACCGGTTCATCGTTAGTAATGAGGCCGATGTCGCGCATGAACTTGGTCCAGAAGCGCGAATAAATAAGGTGCAAAATAGCGTGCTCCACGCCGCCGATGTATTGGTCGATTCCCTTCTCGCAGAACCAATATTGGGCGATTTTCGAGTCGAATGGAGCCCGGTCGTTGCTCGCGTCGGTGTAGCGATAGAAGTACCAGGAGGAATCGACGAAGGTGTCCATGGTATCGGTCTCACGACGCGCGGGACCGCCGCACTTGGGGCAGATGGCGTTCAAGAATTCTGGAACGCGCGACAAAGGCGAGCCACCGCTAAGCGTGATCTCGACACTGTCTGGCAGAATGACCGGTAAATTTTTTTCTGCGACGGGAACGACGCCGTCTTTTTCGCAGAAGATCATGGGGATCGGCGTGCCCCAGTATCGCTGGCGGGAGATGCCCCAATCTTTAATCCGGAAAATGGTCTTACGCTCGCCAAAACGCTTTTGTTCGGCATACGTCGCCATCTTCTTTATGGCTTCTTCACAGGTTAGGCCGGTGAACTCAGCGGATTTGATGAGCTTGCCCTGCAATGTAGTAAATGGAAGATCATCGGTCTGTGTGGCTCGGATATTCCTGTCCGAGCTGTCCTCGACATCTTTGCCAAAACTCTTGTCGGACAAGGATGTCCGCCCTGCACGAGCATCGTTGGGAACAATTACCTGCCTGATTTCGATTCCATACTTCTTCGCGAACTCGTAGTCGCGTTCGTCGTGCGCAGGCACGCTCATGATCGAGCCGGTGCCGTAGTCCATGAGAATGTAATTCGCTACCCAGACCGGAACTTTTTCGTTGTTATAAGGGTTCACGCCGAAGTGCCCGGTATTCACGCCGTTCTTTTCGATGTTGCCAATGTCACCTGTTTCTTTAGCTTTTGTCTGTTCGGCAATGAGCTGATCGACTTTGCGGCGCAATTCTGGATCGCTAGCAGTCAATTGTTTCGTAATGGGATGCTCGGGGGCGAGCTGAACGGAAGTCGCGCCGAAGATCGTGTCAACACGGGTGGTGAAGACGGTAATGTTCTCGCCGGTTGAAGAATCCAACTTAAAATCGACGAGTGTGCCTTCGCTCCGGCCGATCCAGTTGCGCTGCATGGTGCGAACTTTTTCCGGCCAGCCGGGAAGGCGGTCGAGATCGCGCAACAATTCGTCTGCATATTTCGTAATACGCAAAAACCATTGCTCGAGCTCTCGCTGCTCGACCAAAGTGTTTTCGTGGCGCCAGCAGCATCCGCCGACAACTTGCTCGTTCGCGAGCACGGTCGCGCACTTGGGACACCAGTTGACTTTGCTTTTTTTGCGATATGCCAGGCCGCGCTCGTAAAGCTTCAAGAAAAACCATTGGTTCCACTTGTAATACTCAGGAAAGCAAGTGGTTACCTCACGCGACCAGTCGTAGCCGAAACCCAGGCGCTTCATTTGCGCTTTCATCTTTTCGATGTTGCGCAACGTCCATTCGCGCGGCGGAACTTTGGCGGAGATGGCGGCGTTTTCGGCGGGCAGGCCGAAGGAGTCCCATCCCATGGGATGAAGGACGTTGAAGCCGTTCATCCACATGTAGCGGGCGAGCGCATCGCCAATCGCGTAATTGCGCACATGGCCCATGTGAAGCGCGCCCGAAGGATACGGCAACATTTCGAGCACGTAGTATTTCGCCTTGCTCGACTGGGGCTCGGCGGCGTAGAGGGAAGGGTCCTGCTGCCACCGCGCAGACCACTTCTCTTCGATCTGGTGGGCGTTATAGCGCTCGTCGCGAATGGCTGGCGGCTCCTGTTGCGGCATAAGCTTGGAATCTGATTTTACACGCGTAAAAGCATTAACCACGAAGGGCACTAAGGAACGCGAAGGAAGTTCTACGCGACCAACTTCTTCAGTACCGCCACATTTCGCAGGTCATCTCCAGGCTCGTCAATCGGTGTCTCGGCGATGAAGGCAGCGTGCGCAAGACGCGGATCGTTGAGCAGACGGCGGAATGGCTCAATGCCAATCGTTCCCTTCCCAATGTGCTGATGTCGATCAAGCTTTGAGCCGCGAGCGGCTTTGGCATCGTTGCAGTGCCAGACAGGAACGTTTTTCAAGGCAATGGTCGCATCAAGCTTGCGCAGAGTGTCATGGAAACCTTGCTCCGAGACAATATCGTAACCCGAGACATGAACGTGACATGTGTCGATACAGGCAGCGACTGGAATTTGCCCACATAGATGATCTATAACTTCGGCCACCTGCTCGAAACTGCCGCCGAGAGAAAACTCGGACCCTGCGGTGTTCTCGATCAAGACAGTCAAACCCCCTTTCGCGAGATCGAGCCCCCGGCTGGCTGCAGCGATTGCGGCAGCGGTCTGCAGTAGACCTCTCTCCCGGTCTGCTCCACGAAATGATCCGGGATGAAGAACGAGGTATTCGGCGCAGAGCGCCAGCGCGCGTTCGATCTCTCCGCGAAAGGCTTCAATGGATTTCTGAAGAAATACTTCAGAGGTGCCAGCTAAGTTAATCAAATAATTGGTGTGAATGACGAGCGGTTTCAGATCATACTTATCGCGCAAACGCTGCATCTGCTCGCACTGGGGACGTCCAAGGTCGTAGGGTTTCCATTGGCGGGGGCTGGAAGAAAAAATCTGCAATGTATTGCAGCCGAGCCGATACGCGCGTTCGGCGGCGTTCTCGATGCCTCCTGCAGAAGACGTGTGAATTCCGATCCGGCGCAAGGTCAGCTTAGGACGACGAGGCGCGGGCCTTTTGAGAATGTCTTGTTCCTGAGCCATGGAACGGCTGCGCGGCATAGGGACAGTATCCCAGATTCGCATTATGCAAACACGACGACACAGGGCGAGAATGCCATTCCTCACTCGCGATTCGCCGATTGCCACACTAGGTCCGCGGTGCTACATGCTATAAACTTGAACTTTCCGAGGTGAATTCATGCTGGTAGTCATGCAGGCGCACGCCAAAGAAGAACAAATACGCGCGGTGTGCGACAAAATCGAAGCGCTTGGATACCGGGCTCACTCCATCCCCGGGGCGGAGCGTACGGCCATTGGAATTACCGGAAATCGTGGTGAGATCGAACCGGGAACGCTCGAAGAAATGGCGGGCGTGCAGGAGATCATTCGCGTAACCAAGCCTTACAAGCTGGTCAGCCGCGACATGAAGGCCGACAACACGGTTGTGACCTTTCCCGGAAGTGACGCAACGTTTGGTGGGCAGGGGCTGGGCATTGTTGCCGGGCCGTGCGCGATTGAAACGCGCGAGCAGGCGTTTGCGGTCGCTGAGCGAGTGCACCGCGCAGGTGCGCAGTTCTTTCGCGGCGGAGCTTACAAGCCGCGAACTTCGCCATATTCATTTCAGGGCCTGGGCGAAGAAGCGCTGAAGATCATGGCCGACATTCGCGACCAGTATGGGATGAAGATTGTGACTGAAGCGATCGACAATGAATCACTAGAACTGGTCGAGGAATATGCGGACGTGATTCAGATCGGCGCACGCAACATGCAGAACTTTTCTTTGCTCAAGAAAGCCGGGCGTTCGCGCAAGCCGGTACTTTTGAAGCGCGGCATGTCAGCGACCCTTGAAGAATTTCTCATGGCCGCCGAGTACATCATGAGCGAAGGCAATTACAACGTGATTCTCTGCGAGCGCGGCGTGCGCACCTTTGCCGACCATACGCGAAACACTTTGGATTTGAGTTTGATCCCGGCCGTGCAGCGGTTGAGTCACTTGCCGATTCTGGTTGATCCGAGCCATGGAACGGGCAAGCGGAATAAAGTTACCCCTTTATCTCGCGCGGCTGTCGCAGTCGGAGCGGACGGCCTGCTGATCGAAGTGCATTGCGATCCCGACAAAGCTTTGTCGGATGGCATGCAGTCGCTTTATCCGGAGCAGTTTGAGGAACTCATGTCGCAGGTTAAGCAGATTGCGGCGGTGGTACGCAGGACGGTGCCGGGGATCGGGGAGAGGGTGGCGGTAGGGGCGGCAAAGTCGAGATGATGAAGGTTTGCAGACTGGTTTTGACCTCGACGGGCTGCATCTATCTACTCTCTCTCGCGCGCAACAAGGCTCAAACTGCATGCCAGCCGCCGAGCGCACAAATATTTCAACCGATAGTGCACGTGCAATCGTGCCCGGATTACTCCTATACGATCCTGCCCCTAAATACCCCGAGAACGCAGCGTTGATACTGTGAATACGTGAAATTCGAGCCCGCAACAAAAGACGGCGTACCAGTCGCGACCTTTGTTCAGAGCGAAGTCGCCTTCTACCTTCACTGATGTATCGGAACGGCAGATGTATCACCGGCTGAGCCGGTTCAGAATGAAAGCAGGTAACACTTGGCAGCATCCGCTGATTAGGCTTTCTCTGCCGAACAAGGACGCGTTGCAGCAATGTCCCTACGGAAGCTTACTCTTGTCCCCGCGTCCTGCTCGCTCTCGTCGCTACTCCCAACTTCTTTAGACGATCTTTGGCTTGCATCGCTTCATTCGTGCGTGGATAGCGCTGAACCACGTGCTGCAGAGTCATAATGCCGGCGTCCTTCTGGCCGGCTTCGACCTGGGCTAACCCTTTCTTCAGTTCCGCTGAAGCTGCTTTGTTTCCGTCAGGAAAGCTCTGTAATACTTTGTCGTATCCATTGATTGCATCGGGGTAATTCCCCGCCTTAAAGTCCATTTCTGCAAGATAGAAATAAGCGTTGCCGGCGAGGTCGGTGTTCGGGTAGTTCTTTACGTAATCGCCGAATTCCTGCTTGGCGAGATCGGTGTTCCCGCTGTTGTAATCCCGCAGTGCGTTGTTGTAGAGCACGTCGGGGGGAGGAACGGCGGCCTGCGCGGCTGCCGCCTGTTGTTGCTGTTGCTGCTGACTGGCCTGCGCCGCGAGGGTTTGTTGTGCCTGTTGCATTGCTTCTAGCTGCGTGGTCACTTTGCCCAGGCGCGCCTTCAATTCATCGAGGCTGTCGTTCAACGCCTGCAATTGACCCGAGAGCTGGTCGACATGATTGTTCGCGTCGCTTTGTTGTTTCTGCAACGCAACCTGCATGTTGGTAATTGCCGCGGTCACTTTGTTTATGCTGTCCGTGTTTTGGTCCATGAGGCTCTTGAACACGCCCATCCGCTCATCCAGAGACTGCTTCATGGCGGTAATCTGCGTCTGGAGCTGAGTGACTTGATCTTGTAGTTCGACCATTTCACGGTTTACGGCCCAGGCCGGTGCGGTCATGATTCCGGCAGCTAAGACGATGGTAAGAACGCGACTACGAAGGGTTTTCATGTCAATTCCTAAGATTCTAAGATGCTGAAAAGTCTCTTTTCGTAAGTGCATCAGAACACGCGCCACAGGTCAAGTTCACGGGCGGCCCAAAGGATTTGCGACTTAGATGCCCCCAACCAAGCCGTGACGGAATTGGCGGAATCGGAAGATCGCCTTAGACTGATGAGGTGGGTACCAAGCAAACTCGGCGAAGCGCTCCTGAGCGGAAAGAGAACTCACGCTCGCGCCGCTTTGTCATGCACCTCGTTCCATGCAGTTGCGGGATGACGTTTGCCGTCTCCGCGGACTACGACCGCCGCGGAACCAGTTGGAGCCGGTACATGGCTTGTCCAAATTGCGGCAAGCGGCATGATCCGAAGAACCGCCTGCTCGAACTCGGCTATCAGTCTGACGGGTATTGGAAGGTCGATAAGTGTTAAGCGAAGGCATGTCAGCCAAGAAACGCGTCGAAGTGGTTCGCTGTGATTGGGCAAAGAATGATCTCGCAATTACTTATCACGATCGAGAATGGGGAGTTCCGCAGCACGATGATCGCGTGCTGTTTGAGTTCTTGATTCTCGAAGGTGCCCAGGCGGGATTGAGTTGGGACACGATCCTGAAGAAACGCGAGAATTATCGCGCCGCATTCGACGGTTTTGATCCAGCCAAAATCGCGCGCTACAACCAACGCAAGATCGAATCGCTAATGAAGAATGACGGAATTGTTCGCAATCGCCTGAAGATTCTCTCAACGGTAAAGAATGCGAAGGCGTTCTTGCAGGTGCAGAAAGAATTCGAATCATTTGACCGTTACATTTGGAAGTTCGTTGACGGCAAGCCTGTTTCAAATTCCCGTGCGCGTCTGAGCCAGGTGCCGGCCCGCACTCCAGAATCCGATGCCATGAGCAAAGATCTAAAGAAGCGCGGACTCACATTCGTAGGTTCGACAATCTGTTACGCATTCATGCAAGCGGTCGGAATGGTGAATGATCATTTGGTGACGTGCTTTCGGTGTCGGGAAGTACAGGGGTAAGAAATTGGCGACAAGCGGCCTTTTTAAGCGCTCGCCTGTTCGTTTACAATTTGCGAACTCGATGAAGAGACTGGCGATTAGACTCGCATTTCTACTCATACCGACCCTGGGTTTTTCCAAGGACATGGCAGTTCAGGCAAAATTTTACAGGCACAAGAGCGCCGAAAAGCGTGTGTTGGTCGAAAAGCTCGGCACTCTGACATTCGATGACGGCGCGAGAAAACTAAGTTTTCGCGACGGTGCGCACGATAACGTGAATGTCCAATACGAGGCTGTGAGCAAGGTGGTCTTCGACGTCAGTAGCCGGATGCGCGGAGGAGCAGGATATCAGGCGCTCATGGCTACGGGGCTGCCCGGCTTGGTGGTGGGTAAAGCAATTTCCAGACAACATATTCGCAACTACTGGTTCTACATTGAGTATGGAAATCAGAAGCTTCTGTTTGAGGTGCCGCACGAGGTATCTGAAGAAGTAATCCATAAGGCGACCAGCATTTTTCAAGCGAGAGTCGTTGTAGCTGATTACCAGAACCAGGGAGAGCAGCTCGACCCGGCGAAACTTCCGGATGTGAACTCGAAACAAACGGTGAGGGTCGATAAAGCGCACCATCCAATTCCGGAGATCAAGCCTGATAAGGCTTTGGTGGTCGTTGTTTGCCCGCCGTTAGCTACACGTTATGCCGGCCGAGGAAATCAATTTAAGCTTCACGCCAATGACCGAGTCATAGCAGTAAATAAAGAAGGCACATATAGCTTTGCTTATCTTGATCCAGGCAAATACAAACTGATTTCACAATCAGAGAATGCTTATGAGCTCGACATGGAATTGGAAGCGGGCCAATCCTACTATTTCCTGCAAAACACGTTCGACGGCGTCGTGAAGTACGAGACATCGCTATCACGCAACAGTCCCGAGCTCGCGAACTATCTTCTCGATGGTTCGTATTATTCCGACTGGAAATCTAAATAGACCTACGCGGGCTCCCTCACGCTATACTCGCTGCTCATGGCTACAGCGACCAACGTTGCTCCCAAACGAGCAGGCCTCGTCCGTGATCTCGGTGCGGCTCATGCGGCGTCGATCGTTGTCGGAGTCGTAATCGGCAGCGGAATCTTTCTTGTTCCGACGGAAATGATCAAAGCCGCCGGGTCAGCGCGACTGGTGTATCTGGCGTGGATCGTCGGTGGCATTTTCTCCTTCTTCGGCGCGGCCACTTACGCCGAGCTTGGCGCGATGAAGCCGCAAGCCGGCGGCGAATACGTATATATTCGCGATGCTTTCGGCCCACTGGCCGGATTTCTTACGGGGTGGACGTGGACAATCATCGTAAAGCCGACGTCCTTGGCGGCGATTTCGATCGGCATCGTGCAAATTCTCTCGAATTTCCCTGCCCTCTCGTTTCTTGCTCATCAGTTCCTGGCCATTGGAAAGTTTGGAATCACAATAGGCCAACTGGTTGCAATGGCCTTTGTGCTTTTCGTGTCTCTCGTTAACTATGTCGGTGTGCGGCGCGCGGGAAATTTTCAGCTGGCGCTGACGATTCTGAAGATTGCGTTGATTGTTGTGATTTCTGCGTTGGCGTTTACTTCTCACGGCCATTGGTCGCACTTTGCACAACACTATTCGGGAGCAACCGGAGGAATTGCAGGATTTGTCGCAGCAGTGGCCGCCGCACTCTGGGCCTACGACGGCTGGAGTGACTTGAACATGGTGGCCGAAGAAGTGCGCGATCCTGAACACAGCATTCCGCTCGCGCTCATTGGCGGTCTACTCGTGATTGGCGCCCTCTATATGCTGGTCAACGCCGCGGTGCAATTCGCCTTGGCACCGGCGGTGGTAGCTGGATCGATGTCGCCAATGTCGGATGCGGTACGAGCTTCATTCCTGGGAGGAGCGGCGGCGATTGTGGTTTCAGCGGCCATGGTGGTTTCGCTCAGCACAACACTCAACGGCGTAGCCATGAGCGGATCACGAATGGCGTTTGCTTTGTCGCGCGACGGAAACTTTTTCTCGAGTCTTGCGAAAGTGCACCCGCGATTTCACACTCCGCATGTGGCTATCTTGGTTCAGGCAATTCTTTCCTTGTGCTTCCTGGTCATCGGAGGAAACTTCCGCCAGCTTTTCACACTGGCTTTATTCGCGGAGTGGCTCTCGTATATGGCGGCAAGCGGCTCTTTATTTATATTTAAGAGCCAGATGCCGCGTTCGCAACGCAAGTTCTCTGTTTGGAGCTATCCCGTAGCTCCCGCCGTTTTCATTTTGGCCTCCGCAGCACTCCTTTATTACACCTTCGCCAGCAACGTGCTGTACTCAAGCTTCGGAAGTCTCGTCATCCTGGCAGGCATTCCCGTCTATTTCGCATTCCTACAAATCCGCAAATCAAACCTAGCGCGAACCATCTGAGTTAGCTTCAGCAACTCCCTGTGTACTTTAGGGAATCTTCCGCCTTTCGTTACTCCCACGTTACTTTCGTACTAGAGCCCTGGGAATGTTCTCAGCTTTACGATTGTTCCGTAACCTGAGTTCTATCCGGGTCCATCTCCCTAGGCACGGGTGTGCGCTGGAGAAACGAATGTATTTGCAGACGAATCAGCCCTTGACGCTCGGCCTATTACCTGAGAAAAAGCGGGATTGGCGGACGTTTCTGGTTAGTTACAGTTTCGTTGTAGTGGTATTCCTGTTGATCTTGCTGGTGCGGCTGATTTGGCCGGACCGCCTGGATAGCTGGAGCAAATACACCGTCACAACAATCATCCCAGAGCCTGCGCTAAAAATAGAAAAAGCGCCCAACGCTACTCCCAAGAAAATGGTCAAGCCGCTTCCGGAAGTAAAGATGGAAACGCCGAAAATCATCGTGCCGCACGATCTTCCGAAACCAAAGCTCGAGGTGAAACTCGAGCCCCCGAAAATCCAGCCGGCGAATTTCGACGCACCGAAGTTGCAGCCAACCGTGGCCGCGTTACCAAAAATCATTCACACAGGTGAGTTTGGCAGCTCAGCGACTCCTACCCTCAGTGCTCCCGCGCAGAAGGTACAGACCGGCGGATTTGGAGATCCGAATGGATTGAAAGGTCAAGGCAAGCAGGCAAAGCTGGTTGCTGCGAATCTCGGTTCGTTTGACTTGCCCGAGGGTGTCGGAACCGGTAACGGCACTGGTGGAGCAAAAGGATTGAAAGGCACAATTGCTAGTGCCGGTTTTGGCAATGGGATCGCACAGCAGCCGAATGCGAGCCGCAATGGCCAGGTGCAGGCTTCAGGGTTCGGAGCACCACAAGTTGCAGCAGCACCGAAGCATGTGGCTGAAGAGTCCGCGGCACCGACTACGCAGGTCGAAATCCTCTACAAGCCCAAACCGGTTTACACCGAAGAAGCTCGAAACCTGAACATCGAGGGCGAGGTGCTGCTCGAAGTGATGTTCGGGGCGAATGGCGAATTGCACGTGAACCGCGTGGTGCGGGGATTGGGTCACGGTTTGGATGAGGCTGCTATCAATGCTGCCAACAAAATCAAATTCAAGCCGGCGCAGCGAAATGGTGCAGCCGTGGATTCATTAGCCATCGTGCATGTCACGTTTCAAATGGCGTCGTAGTTTTCAGATCGTATCGAAGTCGTGTGAGAAGTTCGAGGGGGCACATGAAAGGTTTAATCGTTTGGGTTTTGGTTTTGCTTGCGTTGAGCGCGGCCGCGCAGCAGGCGCCTGATGCAGCGCAGACGGCCCATCCCGCCGCCGTAGAACCGGTTTCTACAACAACTCCGGGGCTCGCAATTGCCCAACAACCAGCGCCAGCGAAAAGAAGACCGGTCAGCGCCGACGAAGTCATTGACCGAATCATTGAGCGCGAACATGCGCTCATCCAGTTCCTTAGCAACCGCACGCCGCTGGTCGAAACCTATCTGCAAAACCTCCAACCGGATGCCAAGCTCGGCGCCATCCCCAAAGAAGATCACTATTTTCTTGGCCGCTTGGATATGGGCCAATCAATCGACCGTCGCGATTACCTGGCCTCGCAAGCCAGCTTTCAGAAAGAGTTAATGGGTGGAGTCACGAAACTCTTCCGCTTCGAATATCAGCCGATGGGGTTTTCGTGGATGATTTTTGCCGATCGGCAGAATTTCGATCGCAGCCACTACGATTTTGAATATTTTCGTCGCGAATTCCTCGGCGACATCCGCTGCCTGGTGTTTGACGTGAAGCCGAAAGCGAACGCGGGCAAGGGGATGTTCGAGGGACGAATTTGGGTGGAAGACCAGGACTTCAACATTGTTCGTCTGAACGGCACGTATGTTCCCCGTCCCAAGAACGCGCAGTACTTCCACATGGATAGCTGGCGTTTGAATCTGGTTCCTGGATATTGGGTGCCGGCATACATCTACAGCGAGGAAGGCGATTTCAGCTACGGATCGAAGGACAAACTTGCATTTAAGGCGCAATCGCGCATTTGGGGCTATGACCTTACGAAGTCTAAGCGCGAAGATGAATTAACCGACCTTACCGTTGATGCGGTCAAAGACGAGAGCGCAACCGCTCAGGATCCTTCTCCGCTCGAAGCGCAGCGGGAATGGCAGCAGCAGGCGGAAGATAACGTCGTGGAACGGCTACAGCAGGCCGGCCTGCTCGCGCCTCCGGGAGATGTGGACAAAGTTCTCCAGACCGTTATCAACAATATCGAGATCACGAACAACATCGAGTTGCCGCGGCCAGTGCACGCACGTGTCATGCTGACTTCGCCGCTTGAGACATTCAGCGTCGGCAACACGATCATCATCAGCCGCGGATTGATCGATACTCTGCCCGACGAGGCGAGCCTTGCGGCGATTCTCTCGCATGAACTGGCGCATATCGTGCTCGGGCATAACCTGGGCAGCAAGTTCGCATTCAACGATCGCATGTTGTTCACCGATGAATCGACCTACCAGAACTTCGGCTTCCGCCACAATCCGGACGAAGAAACCGCCGCCGATGCGAAGGCTCTCGAACTGCTGAAGAATTCTCCGTATGCTACGAAGCTTGGTTCGGCCGGTCTGTATTTGAAACAGCTTCAGGCACGGGCGCCGGCGCTCGCTGCACTGCTTACCTCTCATCTGGGCAACAGCTTCAGCGACGGCAAAGGACAGATCACCCGGCTTTCGGCGCTGATGACCGACGCGCCGAATTTAGACGACAACAAACTCGATCAGGTCGCCGCACTGCCGCTCGGCGGACGAATCAAACTCGATCCATGGGCAGATCATGTTGAAATGATGAAAGCGGCTCCGGTGGCAATCATGAACGCGCGCGACAAAATGCCGTTCGAGGTCACGCCGTTCTTCCCGAGGCTGAGTCGGTTGAGCAGTACAGCGGAGAATACATTAGCGTCCCCTTCGAATTCGACAACGGCGCAGAATGGGGCAGCCAACCAGCAGTAATATTCCAGGATTTCGTTTAGGGGCCGGAGCCATCCGGCCTTTTATATTTGTGGGCAGACCGTCAAAGCGAGGTTGGGCTGAGCATACCTTCAATCGTGCGGGGAGGTATACGCCAATCCGCCCTGAGCCGCTGAGGTCTATACTTGCGGACGCTCTCGGAGCCCGACATGAGAACCGCATCAGCTCCACAAGACAAACGCGCCGCTCGTATTTCGATTGTGCAAGAACACAATCGCCTTGAGAATGCGCACGATCTAGAAGGCGTGCTCGCAACTTTCGGGGAGACCGCGCAATACGATGACGAGCCGTGGGAGAACATCACAAGGGCAAAGATGGCGTGCGCTCGTTCTATTCGAGCCTGATGAAGGCGCTGCCCGATCTCGAAATTCTCGTTCAGCACCAATACGTAACCGAAGACGCGATTAGCGTTGAGGTTCTGATTCGCGGCACCCAACTCGGCGGATGGCGTGGACTGCCTCCGACGGGCAGACGGGCTGAGATTCCGCTTTGCGGTGTGTACACATTCGACGAAAGTGACCGGCTCGCAGGGGAGAGAATTTATTACGATCGCGGGACAGTGTTGAGGCAGCTCGGCGTATTTCACGAGCCAGAGAGTATCCTAGGTCAGATTTCGATTTTGCTGATGCATCCTGTGACGATTGCTCGAGCTTTAGGGCGGAAAATCTGAAAATAGGTCGGCTGCCACGCCCTTCGCGTTTTTCGAAGGGTGGGTTCGGAAATTTTATTCGGCAATCTATTCTGCTAGTTTCAGCGAACCTTTGCATCCAACTGCACGTACCACTAACAGGAGATCTTCATGCAGAGCCGCATAACCGGAACTACCACGCCTGTGCTGGAGTTTGTGCTTGATCCGAATGAATCGATCATCTCCGAGGCGGGAGAGCTTTCGTGGATGGGTAGCTCCATCCAGATGACCACGCATACGCAGTTCGCGGGCGGCGGAGGCCTCTTTGGTGTTATCAAGCGCGTGGCCGGTGGTGGGTCGATTTTTATGACCGAGTACCGCGCCTACGGAGCTGCGGGTGAGGTAGCGTTCGCCACCAAGCTGCCGGGGCACATCGTTCCTGTCGAGGTTGGGCCCGGGCGCGAGTACATGATCCATCGCCACGGCTTTCTTTGCGCGACGCCTCAAATCCAGATTTCGGTCGGTTTTCAGCAGTCGCTTGGCGCAGGCATTTTCGGCGGCGATGGATTTCTGCTGCAAAAGCTCAGCGGGCAAGGAATGGCATGGCTCGAGCTTTCCGGCGAACTTGTTATCCGCGACCTGCAACCGGGCGAAACTTTGCGCGTGCATCCGGGACACGTCGGCGCGTTTCAGTCGGGTGTTTCGTTCAACATCACGACTGTACCTGGCATTAAGAACATGATCTTCGGCAGCGACGGAATTTTTCTCGCCTCGCTCACCGGCCCAGGAAGAATCTGGCTACAAACGCTGCCAATTGCAAGACTCGCGCATGTGATTGATCAATATTTGCCTCATCAGGCCGATCGAAGGACGGTTGAAGGCGGAGTGGTGGGCGGAATTGTGGGATCGATTTTGGATGGGATGAAGTAGATGAGCGAGCATGTGCCAAGCTTCGCTTATCACAAAACGTCAGCGATTCCTTCCTAATGGCAACGTGCAGTGAAGAACGGCTCCTTTCCCGAGCTTAAGTCTGTAATCCCGAGGACATCTCCGTAACCGTTGATCGCTTCAACGACGGTATTACTTCCATTCTCTGGAAGAATGTCTTTGAATACTCCGTTGGAATAAAGGAAGGAGTAAATTGTTTGCCCAACGTAGTAATATCCGACGATCGTTCCCGATCCGTTTATATCCTTAAGCTCATTTCCGTTTGGAGTGAATTGTGGATTGTTTTTCGGATTGTCGAGTGTCTTGTAAATTCCGTTTTCCAGAATGAAGCCGTGTTGGACCATCTTCTGGTCCCAGTAGTATCCGACGATCGCAGCTTTGTCATTAATGCTATTCGGCACGGTCAGGATCGAGTCAGGGTAGTAAATGCGGGTGAACTTGCCGTCCTTTAATTTGAAACCCAAAGGATAACCGGAGCCACCCTGCCCGTCGTAATGGACCCCTACAATCGTGCCCCAGTTGTTAATCCCATAAAGCATGGTATAGAAAGCGCCGGGATAATCGACGGTCACCGACTTGGAGCCTGAAACCACGATGCCGTGCACGCGGTACGAGCTGTCACCGTAATAGCCAACGGTTACGCCAGAATTGTTGCGACGGGTAAAAAAGGTCGAGGATGCTGGCGACGATTGCGGCGCCTTAAAAGTGCTGAACCCGCCCCCAATGTAACGAACAAACCCGGAAATATACGAGTTATTGGGCGTAGCAGAACCGACAATTGTGCCCCAACGATTAATTCCGCCGTAATCGATGAGATAGGGGGGATCCCACGAAGACGGCAGCTGGAAAACATTCCAATTGCTGCACGTCGCCGTTTGCGTCCAGCCGAACGTTGAAGTGAAGAGTAAAAACAGGAAGATGGAAACCAGACGTGATGACATTGCCCCACCTCGTGATTTACAGAGATGCCGCCCCAAAGCCCTGCGGCCACCCGTAGAATCTGGTACCCGCGCTAGGTACATAGACGAAAACAGTCGTCAGAAGTCGACACCTAATTAACCTTTCGTAATCTTATTTCGCGAGCCTTCGTGCGCTACTTTTGTTTGTAGTGGCGCGCATGTTCCTCAAATACATCACTCCAGACAGGCGCCGCAGAAAACGGCAGTTGCTGAACACATCTGTCCGCGTGCTGACCAGCAACGGCTGGCTCGATGCTCTCGGCATCAATATCAGCGACGTGGGCATGGGACTGTTTGCCGTGGCCAATCTGCCTGTGGATTCCGAAGTCGCCATTGAACTGCCGAGGCCGGGAAATTCAGAAAGAACGAGGCTGCCAGGAGTAGTCCGGCACCGTGCGTTGTATTTGTACGGGATTGAATTTCTGGAACCTGAGCCAGAGGTCACGACACCCGCCGCCGATTTTCAACCGCAAGCGTGAGCACAATTCTTCCCGCTCAGGTCATACCACTCCAACACCAAACAATATGAGCCGCGTTAGCGCTCGTCCGCCGAGGGCCCATAAATTGACGGCACCTTCTCATCATTCAATCGGAGATAAACCGTAAGCTGGCCACGATGGTGCGCCATATGGTTGAGGATCCCGCCTCGGATGGCTTCGTATCTCGTCTGTTCACTTACCACCTTGCCGCCTGAAAGCATTCGCCATTTGGTATTTAGTAGGTGATCATCCGTGGTGTTTTGAAGCGCTGCCCGCCCCTTTGTCAAGCTAGCCTCGAACTGATCAAGCAGCTCCTGTCGCATCTTCCACTCGGCTGGGCGGTACTTCGGGCCTCCAGGTGGATTGATGTCGAGTTCATCCATGTTGACCATCATTTCGAGCCATCCGGGAATGTTGGCAACGAGTGTGGCGAGATAGCCGAGCGCCATTGATTTCGGATGCGGCTTCCAGTCGTTCTTCCCTTCTGGCACGCGTTCGAGAGTCTTGCGAATGCCAGGTGCTTCACGGTCAAGTTCGGCGATTAAGAGTTCAGTAATTTTCATTTCAGTTTTTTACCACTGTTGATTTTAGACGACCGCAGCCACAACCGGAACTCCTCTGCTCTATTGATCTACTCCGCTACAATCATTCTGCATGCGACCACCTCTGCTGACCCTGCTTTCGTGCCTGGTTCTTTTCGGACCGCCTCTCAGTTCGCAGACAAGCCATGGCCTCACTGATTCCGTCGTTCCCGGCGCCGAGTGGCAAACGACCGCTCCTGAATCAGTTGGATATTCAAGCGCGAAACTCGAGGCATTACACGCGTGGGTCAAGACGCAGGACACGGGATCGATGATCATCGTTGTACAGGGACGAGTGATCTTCTCTAACGGTGATGTTTCGCACACGAGCAAAATCGCTTCCGTGCGAAAGAGCATTCTGAGCATGCTCTATGGCAAATATGTTTTCAACGGCAAGGTAGACCTGAACAAAACTGTGAAGGAACTCGGCCTTGACGACAAGCAGCCTTTCTTGCCTTACGAGGAGCACGCAACCCTCGAGCAGTTGTTAGCTGCGCGATCGGGAATTTATCTTCCGACCGGAAGCTCGGGGCAGAAGGACTATATGCCGCCGAGAGGATCTGCGTACCCGGGAATGCAGTTTGTCTACAACAACTGGGATTTCGATGCCGCAGGTGTTGCATTTGAGAAACTCACGGGACAGGACATTTATCAGGCTCTGCAAACTGATTTGGCGATTCCGATTGGGATGCAAGATTATGTGATCGCAAAGCAGAAGAAAATTCCAACCGAAAGCGTGCACCCGGAATTTGCGATGTATCTTTCAACGCGAGACATGGCACGCCTCGGCTTGCTCATGCTCGACAAGGGGAGTTGGAACGGCAAGACTCTCATCCCGTCTGACTGGGTCGGCTACACCACGAGCGTGATCACTCCCTTTCGGGACATTTATCCGCTGATGTTTCGCAATTACGGCGAGCCGGAACGCTGGGGTTATGGATTGCTGTGGTGGGTTTGGGACGCCCCTGTCTTTCCCGGCGGAACCTACACCGGCTTCATGCAAGGAGCTTACAGCGCCATGGGCACCGGCGGAACATTCATTACAGTGTGGCCGGCAAAGCAGATGGTTGTGGTTCACCAGGTCGACATCGACAAGAATTATCGCGCATCAGTCTCTCCTTCGAGCTATATGGCCATGCTTTCGATGATCGCGAATGCTTATTGCGACACCGAGTGCAAGTAGCGTCTCCAAATTTACCCTCTATTTCCCAATCTTGTGATTGTGGCAGGGGAATTCCCCCTCGGCCTCGGTGCACTTGCCTAGGAACGCAGAAGTCCTTCGAATCCGCGGAATCAGTTGCGAGCAAATGATTCTGCTCCGCTCAGGATGACAGGCTCAATGTACTCAAAAAAAGTTGATGACGTGGCGGGAAAATTTCTCTAGAAAAGTAGAAAGGCTGCGACTTTGGTTATGCTCTAGCCGCCAGCTCCTGCGAGGGAGCCAACAGCGTGGAGTCATGCACCGCCGCAGCCTTTGATGTGATCACCGCTTTCGCGGCTCCAAACCCCAACTGCTCCTCGCAGAGTCAGTCGGTTTTTTCGGGTCTGGCTGCCCTTCAGGTTGCCCTGCCTGGCTTATCACTCAGCTTACTTCGGACTGGCTAATTTTATTTTGCCAACCCTTTCAGCCGTCGACGAAAGTTACATTAAATTCTGGCGCGATTGAGGTCAATCGCAAAACCGACCACAATCCCACATTTCTGTGGATGCGGTGTGTAAAACGAGATTCAAATTCGGAAATCTCACACGTCCTTGTGGAAAAGAACCTGAGCAGGCTCTTGACCGAGCGCGCTCAGCACGCGCATTGTTGTTTCAGCATCGAAGAAGAAAAAAAATGTCGAATCTCGTCGCCTATGTGGATGGAGGGTCTCTCGGAAATCCGGGGCCATCCGGCATTGGCGTCATTATCGACGGCTGCGAGAATGGCCCGATCCGCATTCAGAAGTGGATCGGCCACCAGGACAACAACGTAGCTGAGTACCTTGCTCTTCTCGAAGCCCTCCAGCGAGCACTGGAGATGAGTGCAGGCGCTCTGCACGTCTTCTCGGACTCCGAGATCGTTGTGAAGCAAATGCGTGGCGAGTACACCTGCCGTAGCCCGCGACTCTATTCCCTGAACTGGATCTGCCGCAAGCTGGCGCGTTCACTGGAATTTTCCATCACTCACATTCGGCGGGAGCACAATTCCGAAGCAAACCGACTGGCGGCATTGGCAGCGCGAAGAGGAGTACCCTCCGAAATTTGCGTGGCGCAATAACTCACTACTGCACCGTAAACTGCACCGTCGTGCTGCGGACAGCACTCCCCGAAGTCGCATTGATTGTGACGGTGTAAGTTCCAGCGGGAGTGCCAGTGGTGGTTTTGGTGGTCGAAGTCGAACTGCAGCCCGACGCCAGGAGCGCCACTGCGAGCACGAAACCGCAAAAGATCGCGAATAAAACCCTGCGCTTCCGGGGACTGCCGGTTCCGATCAGTCCCAAGCCGATAATCGGCAGCCAAAACGCGTACGTCATCCCGCGGCGGAGCAGGCCGGTCGTCGTAGTAACGCGAGCTGTGGTTGAAATCGCCAACGCCCTGCTCTGCGGTCCGCTGCTCATATTCGGAATCGGATTGTTCGTGAAAGTGCAGTTCGACCCTGATGGTAGTCCCGCTCCGCAGGCCAACGACACCGAGTTCGAAAACCCTGACCCAGTCGGCGTAACCGTGATCGCGTAATTAACTTGAGCGCCCGACGGAATGGTGCTGCTGGTGCTGGGAGGCGCAAGGGCAGCCTTCACCGAAAAATCGTTCAAAGGCACGGCCCCGCTGATTGCGGCGAGAGTGCCGCCTGGAAAGCTGAGCGAGGCGCTATTGCCGATGGAGCTTGATCCTTGCAATGGCGTTGCGGGCACGGGCGCTGTCACGGTAACCGTCACTTTGGTGGCGTAGTTCGTGCCACCGGTTGAATTCGTGCAGGAAGTAGGGGTGGTGGTCGTAATCGAGCTGTTTACCGTCCCAAGATTGCAAATCAGCGGCCCGGTTGTCGTCGCACCGCCGCAACTGCCCTGAGTCGTGGTGGCACTTGTCGATCCCGAGCCAACGCCAAGCGTATCGGTAAATACCACGCCTGAAACCGGATCGCCGCTGTTGTAGATGTAATAAGAAAACGTGACCGGACTGCCCACACCGACCGGAGAAGGACTAAATGTGGGATTCGCAGCATCACATGCTGGCAAAGCATTGATGCTGGTGGTTTGCGGCATGCTGAGGCCAGAAGTGTTCGGACCGATGACGCTGACAAAAGCGTCTGTACCCCCTGACAAGCTACCCCCACCAGCAAGCGGGTTTGCAATCGGAAAATTGCCGGAGGAAGTCTCGCCCACCAAATAGGTGTTTAAGGCGGAATCGAGAGCAATGCTTGTCCCGATATCAGTGCCGCTGCCGCCCAGATAGCTCGCGGTGCTGGTGTTTGTCGCACTGGAAGTTCCGGTCGTATTCAAGCGCGCGAAGAACGCGTCAGAGGCGCCTCCGCCAAAAGTCGATTGCAATGCTCCCGAAACAGGAAAATCAGACGACGCTGTAACACCTGTAACGCGCGCGTTGCCCAGTGAATCCGGCACAACCGCCAATCCGGTGTCGTTTCCTGTTCCGCCAAGATAGCTGAAATAATCGAGCGGAATAGCGCCTTGCGTTGTTCCAGTAACAGCGGGCACACCGAATTTCGCAAGAAAGGCATCCATCCCGGTTCCGCCGGCGTTCGTAGCCTGATAGGCGAGCGTAGTGCTAGGAGGGGTAATGTTCGTCGAAGTGGTGGATCCCGTGATGTACGTGCTCGTCCCATCCGTTCCGACGCCATAGGCAATGTCGTTGCCGCTGCCGCCGAAATAGGTGCCATATGACACTGTGTATTGCTGAGTGCCATTCTGTGGTGCAATCAGTTTTGCCGCCCAGACATCAATCAGACCCTGCGGAGTCGATTCGTTGGGCAGCGCATTAACAATCCAGGGATTCGGCGATCCCATGTCGGTGAAGTTCGTTCCGCCGGCAAGATACACATTGAAACTTGCATCGACAGCCACGGCGCCGCCAGTCACCACTCCATTCGAAGGCGTACTGCCCCCGATAAATGTGGAGTACTCAAGGCTATTAGAAGTATTACGTGCGGGATTGATTTTGCTGAAGAAGAACTGGTTCGCTGCGTTCGAAGCAGCTTGTAGAGCCGTGGTTGTAGTCGGGAAGTTCGTTGAAGTCGTGGTTCCAATCACATACACGCGCCCTTGCGTATCTAAGGCCATGTTGGATGCAACGTCCACACCATTGCCCGAAAGGTACGTCGAGTAGAGGTTCGAAGACCCCGTAGGATCGATCTTCGAAACAAATGCGTGATTCCCGCTCGACGTTGCTGTGGCCTGAAACGCGGATGCAGTGGTAGGAAAGTCAGACGCGTTAGTGGTTCCGGCGACGTACATGTTGAATCCACCATCAACGCCGACTCCGACCGGATATTGAATTCCCGTCCCTCCGATATATGTAAGGCTCTGCAGGGTCCCCGTTGTAACGCCGCCCGAACTGCTCGGCGCGATATGGGCGAGAAATACGTCAGATGTCCCCATCGCGCCAATCAAATGTGGCGATGCTCCGCTGAAAGTGCCGGTGTTCGGTGTGGTGGTGGCGCCGGCAACGTAAATAGTGCCAGCCGGGTCGATGGCTACAGCCGGGCAATTCGGAACAAAAGCAGCGCCGGTAATAACGGAACAGCTTTCATCTCCCGCCCCGCCGAGATAGGACGAAAAACTTAGCACCGGGTCGATGATCAGCGCGCGGCCGTGGTCATAGGAGCCGATCGCGAAACCGGCGCTGTCGTTCCCGCGAAGAACGAACGCACCTGCAATCGTCTGTTCACCTTCAGCAGATTTTTGATAAACATGCGGTGCCTGAAATCGCAATTCGCGACCACTCAAGCCGAGAACCAGATCACCGTTCGACGCGACCTCGATCTTGCTTGCGCCTTTGAAGTTCAACTCGATCTGGCGAGCATCTGCCCCAGGAGCAACGTCGAAGTCGTACTCCAGCCGGTGCTGATTTCCATAGAAGGCAAGGTCGATTCCGGGATAAACGTCCCGATACCGAACCCGCGAGAATTGAGGAATGTTCCGCAGCCAGCGCGAAGAGTTGTTTCCTATGAAATAGTTACTGTGTCCCGGCAGTCGCTCGGCTCCGAGCGGCTTCCTACTCGCGTTCGCGCCCTTGAACTGCATATCAATGCCTGTTTCCTGCAGGCCTGATGTAGTGCGTTCAGAAACAGTTAAAACAACCTCCGAAGGCAAAAGGTAAAGACCGTATCCGCTCGCACGGGCTAAAAACTTAACCGGCTCATCGGCTTGACCCTGATTAGGCTCGAAAGCAATTGGGAGCTGGGAAATAATGCTGCGAAGCTGAAGAGGATTTGAGGCCTGGGCATGAGAACTGGAGCCAGCAAGGTCGTGCCTGAAGAGGAAAAAGCCGCCAACCGCTAAAAGGGCCAGCAGAACCAAGGCGCGGATGCGCACAAAAATCGGCCCTACCCCACTGCGATTAACCATCAAAACCCTCCGAGTTCCCGATCCATGGAAAGTAATGGGAGAAATGACGCCTGAGGCGCGATCACCCCGAAACGTGTCCAGCGCTTGGGGGATTCGGTTGGCCTATCCCATCGCGACTGAATGGCTGAAAATAAGTATTTACTTAAACATCTGACGGATAGGCTGTCAAGTTTCGTTCCCACCGGCTGAACTTTGTCGGAAATGCTTCTTCATGTCTGATGCGCCGGAATCAATTCAGAGATGCCGCGCTGGTTTAGCGACATTGGTAAGTTTAATGTCATTTTGACAACTGCCATTCCCGGTACGCCGCACTCTTTGACATACCTAGCTCTTTGGCGGCTTTTTTTAGCGCATCTTTCTGGTCCAGCTTCTCGTCACGCATGAGTTGCTCAACGCGCTCGCGAACCGAGACAAACCGCGACTGAATCTCTCCTTCGGCAGGGGCTATCAGCAGCGTAATTTCACCTTTGATCTCGGCGCGAGTTTTTATCTCCTCGAGGACCTCGACCGCGGTACCGCGCAGAAACTCTTCGTGAATTTTCGTCAATTCCCGAGCTACGACGACCCGCCTTTCGGCACCGAGCACGGCTATGACATCCTCCATGGCTTCTCGAATTCTATGAGGGGCTTCGTAGAAGCTCTCTGTTTGCGAGGAATTTCGGATTTTTTCCAGTTCGCGACGACGCGCACCGATTTTCGCCGGAAGAAATCCTCTGAAGCAAAACGATTCAGCCGGAAGCCCGCTCGCGACAAGCGCCGAAACAAAAGCTGCGGGACCGGGAATCGGCACAACCGGCACCCCACGATCCACCGCTAGCGAGACCAACCGAAACCCAGGATCGGATACGCCTGGCATTCCCGCATCGGTGACAATCGCAATCCGCTCGAAATTCGCCAGCCTCTCGACTAATTCGGCCGCGCGCGAAGCCTCGTTGTGCTCGTGATAACTGATGGTGCGGGTTTCAATCCCGTAATGATTCAGGAGCTTTTGCGTTTGTCGCGTGTCCTCGCAGGCAATCAGATCAACCTGTTTCAGCACGCGGATGGCCCGCAGCGTAATATCTTCTAGGTTTCCGATAGGGGTCCCTACCAGGTAGAGCCCCGGCGCGAGCTGGGTCTGTTCCCCCACACGCGGGAGTTTAGCATTCGCAAGTTTCAAAGTTTCCAGGTTCAACGGGTTTTTCCGTGCCTCTCCTGATTCCGAGCTTGGCGCATGCCGACTCTTGCGATTTTTAAACCTGAAATCGCGCAACTTTGAAACTTTTTGTGCTCCTCGCTAAAATCGAATCAGCTACTCGCATTTTCATTCCTATGCCACTCTACGAATATCAGTGCAAAAAATGCGGCCATCGCTTTGAGCGCATTCAAAAATTTTCGGATCCCATGGTGAAGAAATGCCCGGAGTGCGGCGGTAAAGTTGAGCAAATGCTTTCGGCTCCGGCGGTTCAGTTCAAGGGTTCCGGCTGGTACGTGACCGATTACGCCAAAAAATCTGGGCATTCGGGTGGCGAGAAGTCCGAATCAACTAAACCTGAGTCGAGCCCCGATTCGAAAGACAAAAAAACAAAAACTGAGACATCGTCGAAGAAAACCGAAAAAAGGTAAGCCGAAAAGAAGTAACCCTTTCGTGCGTTCCAAGGCAGCCGAAGAACTAACCCTAAGCTTGCTTCCTGTCATTCCCCCTGTCTAGAATCGAGAGTTTGCCTGCCAGCCCACCTCTATTTTCCCGGCGCCGGCGAACAACGCTTCTTAATCGGAGACCTTATGAAGACTGTTTCGCTTGAACAGGAGATCAATCCCTGGGAGGCGCAATCTGCGCGCTTCGACTTCGCCGCGCAAAAACTTAATCTCGACGAGGGACTTTGGAAGGTCCTCCGCTATCCCAATCGAGAGCTGATCGTTCACATCCCGGTCTCCATGGACAACGGAAAGCTCGAAGTCTTCACCGGGTTCCGTGTTCAGCACTCAATTGCCCGCGGCCCGGCTAAAGGCGGTGTCCGCTATTCCCCGGATGTGACACTCGACGAAGTTCGCGCCCTCGCCAGTTGGATGACGTGGAAATGCGCGGTGGTGAACATCCCCTTCGGCGGCGCAAAAGGCGGAATCATTTGCGATCCGCACAAAATGTCACAAGGCGAACTGGAGCGTATGACGCGCCGCTATACGGCAGAGCTCATCGAATTCATCGGTCCCGAAAAAGACGTTCCCGCTCCCGACATGAACACGAACGAACAGGTCATGGCGTGGATGATGGACACATTTTCCATGCACATGCGGCAAACCGTGACTTCTGTCGTAACCGGTAAGCCGATCAATATCGGTGGATCGCGTGGACGCCGCGAGGCTACCGGACGCGGGATCATGATCGTCTGCGATGAGGCGATCAAGAAACTTGGCCTCAGGCCTGAGAACACGCGGGTCATCGTGCAGGGCTTCGGCAATGTAGGCTCGAACGCGGCGAAGCTAATGGCGGACGCCGGATACAACATTGTTGGAATCGTCGAAGTCGACGGCGCCCTTTACAACAAAAACGGAGTCGATATAGATGCGCTGTTAAAACATCGTGAGAACGCACGCAGCATCACCGGTTTCCGTGAGGCTGAAAGTGCCGATCCGGCCGAATTGATGACGGCGGAGTGCGAAATTTTGATTCCGGCCGCGACGGAAAATCAAATCACCAGCCGCAATGCTGCTCGCCTCAAATGCCGCATCCTGGCAGAGGGTGCAAACGGTCCTACTACTGCCGCTGCTGACGAGATCCTCGCAGAGAAGCGGATCTTCGTTATTCCGGACATTCTCTGCAATGCGGGAGGTGTCACAGCCTCATATTTCGAGTGGGTGCAGGATCGGCAGGGGTATTTTTGGAAGGAATCGGTGGTTAACGAGCAACTTGAAGATATTATGGTCAGCGCGTTTCACGATGTCCTCAGCTATGCCGAAAAGCACAGCGTCAATAACCGGATCGCCGCTTACATGCTGGCGATTGATCGCGTAGCGTACACAATCCGGCAACGTGGCATTTATGCATGAGGTGAGGTCTTGCTCTCGCCAGATGCGCGGCATCCAACCTAAAGAGGAGAGCAGGCTGTAATATCTCTCCAGCAGTCGAAAACATTTCGCGTACATTCGGAAGGAGTCGGATGCTGAAGAAAGCTCTTTCGGCAGGGGCAATTTTCGCTTTTCTAATAGGCGCGGCCGCCGCCCAGGATACTGGTCACTTTGACGTCAGCCTCGCGTTCGGAGGCGTTCTCGCACAGAATTCGAGGAATGGTACCGGCACGGTCGCTGTCGAGCCCACGAATTCCGCGTTATTGCTGGCCGGCTTTCGTTTCCGATTTAACCGCACCAACGGAATCGTCCTTAACTTCGGTCGTATCAATGATTCCCAAATTTATGTCCTGCCGCCGGACAATTATCGCGTTCAGGCGAAGATCAACGAGTACAGCGGCGCTTACGTGCTCAGCCCGTTTCACTTCGAAAAACTCGACCCTTTCTTTTTTGCTGGCGGCGGCGCGCTTCGGTTCAGTCCCGGCAATAGCTACATCGACGGCTTCCAGTCCCCGTTCGGCGCTGCTCATCAAACCTCAATGGCTTTCCTCTATGGCGCAGGGCTTGATTATCCCGTATGGAAACGCGTCGGCTTGCGGCTGCAATATCGGGGCTTAATTTTTAAAGAGCCGAATTTTCACCTGCAGCAACTCGTGACCAACTCAAAAGGACACATGCCGGAGCTTTCCCTTGGCATTGTCTTCAACTTTTGATCAGGATTCGAGTGCGGCTTTCCGAAGCTTGCGGGTTTCCGCAAGCAAAGCCATCGAGTGCATCAGGTTCTGAAGGGTGACGATTCCGATTAACTGCTGATTCTCCACCACAGGAATAATGCTCAGGTTGCGCGCGCTCAACTTGCGGAAGGCTGAGGAGAGCGACTCGGTCTTTTGTGCCACATCGAAGATACGGTTCATCACCGCCTGGACATAGCCGTTGCCCTCACGGCGCAGTGTTTGCAGAATCTTTTGCTTTGAAACCACGCCAACCATGTCCGCGCCGCGAATCACGGGGAAATCATCTTGCAGGCAATGGACCGCTTTTTCTAGCGCATCCTCCAGCGTGTCCGCGGGCGAAAGCGTGGCGAAATCGGTCAGCATTATGTCCTCCAGGCGCACGGTCTCGAGCACGGAACGAAACACTGCCGATCGGTCTTCCATTTGGGCAGCAATGAACAGGAAAAATCCCACGACCGTGAGCCATGGGTTCAGCCACCACCCCGCTAACATAAAGACCAGGGCGAAACCTCGCCCAATGCTGATGGCACGCCGCATGGCTGAAGCCGGATCCATTCTTCTGCTAAACATCACCCGCAGGACTCGACCTCCATCCAGGGGATAAGCCGGGAGCAGGTTGAACAAACCCAGCCACAAATTGGTCCAAACTAAACTGTGCGGCAAATTTACCGAGTTCACATACGGATCAGACCACAGCCGGCTATGCGGGGCAGCTATATTAACCACGAAGGCCGCCACTCCCGCGATCACGAAATTGACCAAAGGACCCGCAGCTGCGATGCGAATGTCTCGTTTCCAATTAGCGAGTACTTCTGGCTGCGCTTCGTCGAAGAGCGTGACTTCGCAAATCGGAAAAAGCACCACGGCCTTGGGCGGTACTCCAGCTTGCTTTCCGACCACGGCATGGCCGAGCTCATGCAGAACGACCGATCCGAAAATGATCGCCAGCAAAGCCGTTCCGCGCCAGGGGCTCACGGTATTGTGAGCCAGTTGTTCCGTCATGCCAATGAATAGCAGAAGAAACGCGAATGTCACGTGAATACGGATTTCAATACCAAAGATTCGTCCAGCTGGAATCGACCAGGTTCGCATGGGCCTTCTGTAATCTTATACGTTAGACAATCACTGTGGGCTTTGGTTGTGAAAAGCGCCGCATAGGAGTGCAAGACTCGGAGTACAGGGAATTTCGACTTGCATGCGAATCATCGCCGGACAATTTCGCAGCCGTCCCCTCCACTCGTTGAGAGGAGCTGACATTCGGCCGACTTCGGATAGATTGCGCGAAACTTTGTTCAACGTCCTCACCGCCGGCAATCCCGTGGCTCTTGAAGGTTCCATTTGGATTGATCTTTTCGCGGGAACGGGCGCAGTTGGAATTGAAGCGTTAAGCCGGGGCGCCGCAACAGTGTACTTCGTCGAGTCATCCAGAGCCGCGGCGCAAGTGATTACGAAAAATCTAGACCCACTCGGAGTTGCGGGCAGGTTCCACATCATGCGACAAGAAGTGCGAACCGCAATTACGGCTCTGCAGTCTCGACAGGTGCAACCCGCGTTCATCTTTCTCGATCCTCCATATGCAATGCAGCCAACATATCGCGAAACACTGGTGCTTTTAGGCCATTCTAGATTGGCGGAATCGGCGCTCGTTATTGCGGAGCACAACAAGAAATTCGATCCCGGAGCGAACTTTGGTTCGCTGCAGCGAACCCGCCGCCTGGATCAAGGCGATGCGGCCTTGAGCTTTTACACGCGAAACGGGCAAGCGGAGTAGCGTCCTCGCACGCTGCCTCAAACCAGGCGTCATCTCGAAGTCCCGCGCGTTTATCGCCGGGACGAGGGATCTTGGCGGGTCATCACATCCAGCCGCGATAACGCACGTTCGCCTTCCGAAATGCTATAACAATTGCCAATTGATGCCTGACTCTAAATTCCAGGAGCGCGTAGTCGCAGCGGACAACGTCATCAAGCAATTTGGCCGGTTTGCCGCGTTGCGAGGAGTCACTGCGCAATTCACCGCTGGCAAGCTCTATGTAATTGTGGGAGACAACGGCGCAGGCAAGACCACCTTGCTGCGAGTCATCGCCGGCCTCGCTCAACCGACGCGCGGTAAAATTTCGGTCTTCGCTAATCAGAACATCCGTAGCGTGCGCGCGAACATCGGCTACATGGCCCACCCCTCGATGCTGTATGACGAAATGAGCGGAATCGAAAACTTGCGCTATTTCGCCCGGCTGTATGAAGTGAAAGAATCAGCGTGCCGCGCCGCGATCACAATCGTGAAGCTCGACCCTGATCTTGAACGGCCAGTCGGGCAATATTCGCAAGGCATGCGGCAACGAATGTCGCTTGCCCGAGCAATTCTGAATGATCCACAACTGTTGCTGCTCGATGAACCTTTCTCGAATGTCGACTCGCGCTCCGCGCGCGAAATGTCATCACTGCTTGGGCAGATGCGGGACCAGAGTAAGACCTTATTTGTAGTAACCCACCAGCCGGCTCTGCTCGAGTCGATCGCAGATGAATTTATTTACATGGAAGCCGGACAAATTACAAATCGGACAGCCAATCTGCGGATGATCCCGCAATGAGCTTTCTCGACATTACGCGCGCCACCCTCGCGAAGGATATTCGCCTTGAATGGCGCTCGAAAGACGCGATGAATGCCATGCTGTTTTTTGCTCTGCTCGTGGTTGTGATCTTCAGTTTTTCATTTGACCCCACCGCGGAAGAGTCGCGCCGGATCGCGGGCGGTCTGGTGTGGGTCGCATTTTTGTTTGCTGCTGTCGTCGCCCTCAATCAGACGTGGGCACGCGAGCTCCGAAATCAGGTGCTGGACGCCTATCGAATATCCCCGGCTCCCGCAACCCCGCTTTTTTTCGCGAAAGCGCTCGGAAATTTCATCTTTGTCGGCATCATCGAAGCGCTAATGACGCCGCTTTTCGTTGCGTTCTACAAACTGCGCGCGCTCGGACCTGGCTGGGAGTTGTTACCCGTTGGACTGCTAGGCACTTGGGCACTAGTAATCAATGGAACGTTTTTCGCTGCAATTTCGCTGCGCACGCGCAGCCGCGAAATTATGCTTCCGCTGTTGCTCTTCCCAATTTCGATCCCTGCAATTCTCGGAATGGTAAATGCAACAACTGCGATACTCACCGGAGAGGACCCGGCGCGTTTCTGGATTGCTTTGCTCGTGGCGTATGATGTCGTATTTACGACGGCATGTTTATTGTTATTTGAGCTGATTCTTGAGGCGGAATAGAAAAGCCGAATGAAACGCGGGTTCACCATCCTCGCCATTGTGACGGCCCTGCTGCTCTGCTTTGCTCTGTACGAAGCGCTGATCGCCGCTCCTACCGAGCAGACCATGGGCAACGTGCAACGGATCTTCTACTATCACGTGCCGTCAGCGTGGACTGCGTTCGTGCTCTTTCTAATTAATTTCGTATCATCGATCGTCTATCTCGCGCGGCGCAATGTGAAAGCCGACATCTTGGCCTTGACGAGTGCCGAGGTCGGCGTCGTCTTTTGCACGGTCGTGCTCATCACCGGCCCAATTTGGGCCCGGCCAGTCTGGGGCATCTGGTGGACCTGGGACCTTCGCCTGACGCTAACACTCGTCCTTTGGCTGATCTACGTCAGCTATCTCATTCTGCGGCGATTTTCAACCAGCGGTAAGACTCCCGTCATTGCCGCCGTTCTTGCTGTGTTCGGCGCACTTGACGTGCCACTCGTGTATTTTTCGATCTGGTTCTTTCGCACGCAACATCCGTCTCCGGTAATTGGCGATGGTGGCTCGCTCGATCCCCGTATGGCGCACGTTTTGCTCATCAACTGGGCAGCATTCCTCTGTCTTGCATGGCTGCTGTGCTGGACCCGCTACCGGCTGGAATTTTTGAAGCGCGAAGTTGAGGAAGCGCAAGCACTTGAATCGCTCATGGAGACGTCACGATGAACTCGATGCATTACCTGTATGCGGCGTACATCGCAACGTGGGTGATTCATGGATCGTACCTCGTCATCCTCATGCGCAAGTACTCCCGCGTGCGCAAGGAGATGGCGACTCTGAAGAAATAATCTTGCCGATACCTATTTTCTTTTCAGCGCCTCTAACTCGTCTAAGGTGCGGGGCCAGTCCGAACGCAATAAACGCGACAAACTTCGATCCGCTAGAAGCTTCCCTCCGGTTTGGCACTTCGGACAATAGTTTGTCTCGTTATCCGCGTAGCGAATGCGTTGAATTTTTTCGCCGCATCTGGGACAGGGCTCGCCATATCGCCCATGCACGGCCATGCCTTCGCGAAACGCCGTCACCTTCTCTGGAAAATCATTTTTCGCTTCAGCACGCAAGCGAGTGATCCAAAGCTCAAGAGTGGCGCGCGTTGCGGAGAACAAGTGCTGCCATTCTTCAGGCTTAAGTTTCTGGGTTAGAGCAATTGGCGAGAGTTGTGCCGCATGAAGAATCTCGTCGGAATAAGCGTTGCCAATTCCACTCAAGATGCGAGGATCGGTAAGTACGCGCTTCAAGGTTCGATTCTCAGCCGACAACACTTCGCGAAATGTATTGAGATCAGCGGCAAAGACATCAATTCCTCCGGGGTCGACGGATTCGAGAGATTTCTCACCAAGAACTAAAGAGAGAGATGCCCGGTGTTTCGCGCCAGCTTCGGTGAGCACGAGCGACCCGTTTGGAAAATCAAAAGCCGCCAGGTTTTGGCGCCCGCCGAGTTTCGCGCCCTTCGCGCGCCAGTGCAGGCGACCGGCGATCATCAGGTGCAGCACGAGCCAGAGATCACCCTCGACTCCGATTGCGATACGCTTCCCGATCCGCCGGAGCTGGCGCACTGTACGCCCTTCGGCATCTTTCAGCGGCGGATCTGCAGTCCGCAGCAGAAATGGACTGGCAATGCGAATGCCCTCCATTCGCTGGCCGAGGATGCGCGTTTCAAGCGCATCGATATAGGCAGTGATGTCGGGGAGTTCCGGCATTCAGAGAACTTAAGTGTAAAAGGTTTAACCGCAGAGTGCGCCGAGAAGGAACAGGAGAACGCCGGAAATCATTATTATTTAGCTATGGCCGGAGTTCGCATCGACAAATGGTTGTGGGCCGCTCGATTTTCTAAGACGCGGAATCTGGCAGCTAAAGCATGCGAACTCGGCAGGATTGAATGCCAAAAACAGCCGGTAAAGGCTTCGCGCGAGGTACACGTTGGCGATATTTTGGATATCCGAACCGAGGGTGGCGAATTTGAGGTCGAGGTTCTCGCCCTCAGCGACATTCGAGGACCAGCATCCGCGGCCCGCACACTCTATCGTGAGACCGAATCCAGTCGCGAAAAACGAGCGCTCATAGCCGAGCAACGCAAAGCTGGGCTATTTTTCACCCCAGCACCTGAGCACAGGCCGTCTAAACGCGACCGGCGCAGAATCCACCAATTCAGAGGAGAACCGTAGGTGGCATTAAATATAAGGCGAATTAAGTCATCGCACTGCAGAGTTGAAGAATCCAATGATTTGTGAGGCGTAGTCAGCGTTTAATAACGTTTATTGCAATACTGCAATCAATTCTTTGTCTGGCACATTTTTTCCTGTATGAGACCTGGACGTTCTCTCCTGTAACCGGCCATACAGTGGGACCGTTCTGGTTCAGACTGGCGCTTCTAGTGCTTTCTGTATCCTTTGTTCCCGCTTCCCTGCTCGCATTTCGGTATACGAATGTCTTTGTGCGCGTCTTTTACCGCATTGCAGCCGTCTGGATTGGACTCTTGAGTTTTCTGGTGATCGCGGCGATTTGTAGCTGGCCGGTTTTTGGCATTGCGCAGATGGGCGGGCTGAAGATTGAATTTCATCAAGTGGTCGAGGTGCTCTTCGGTCTAGGCGTGATTAGCGGGTTCTACGGCGTTGTCAATGCCAGCCTAACGCGAGTGACGAGAACCACAGTCCGGCTGGCCAATTTACCTGAGGCTTGGCGCGGGCGAAAGGCAGCACTGATCAGCGACTTGCACCTGGGGCCGGTGAGAAACGGCAGCTTTCTGCGGCGGATTATTGCCAAGGTGCTCGACGAAAAACCTGATGCGGTATTCATCGCAGGAGATTTGTACGACGGCACCGCAATCGATGCGGCCAGTGCGGCCAAACCGCTCAAACAGCTGACCACGGCTCCGCGCGGAGTGTATTTCGTTGCTGGAAATCATGAGCAGTTTCACGACGAAGGCGAGTATTTGCAGGCGGTCAAGTCAGCAGGCGTCCGCGTGCTTACCAACGAAAAGCTGGAAGTCGATGGTTTACAGATCGCCGGGATTCCTTATGCTCACGCGACAAACCCACGGACCTTCACTTCAGTGCTTCGCGATCTTCGACCCGCCCCAGACCGCGCCAGTATTTTGCTAACCCATGCGCCAGATTATCCCGAGCTTGCCGAAGCCGCCGGATTTTCTTTGCAACTCTCGGGGCATACACACCTCGGGCAATTCATTCCTTGGAGTTGGATCGCCACGCGGATATATAAACAGTTTGTTTATGGTTTGAGCTGGATCGGCAAGATGCAGGTTTTTACGTCGAGCGGAGCGGGAACCTGGGGACCACCACTGCGGCTGGGGTCGAACCCAGAGATCGTGGTGCTGCAGTTCGACTGACCGCAAACTGAATTGCATGGCATTTCGAATCGCTTTAGCGGCGAGAATTGCTGCTTTGCTCCGAAAAGCAGGCCTATTTGCCGGCCAATTCCTTCTTCACCGCCTCGCTCACTACTTTTCCATCCACGCGCACGCCTTGGGCAGCGAATTTTGCCATCGCGTTCTTCATTATCGTACCCATATCCTTCATGGTCGGCGAGCCCATTTCGGCGATGACGGTTTTGACTCCGGTGGCGATATCCGCTTCGCTCGCGGATTTCGGCAAATAGGTCTCGATCAGAGTGATCTCGGCGGCTTCTTTGTCGGCCATCTCTTTGCGGCCACCCTTGGTGAATTGCTCGACCGAGTCTTTACGTTGCTTGATCAGCGTGCTCAGCACCTGCTGCGCTTCTTTGTCGTCAAGCGGAGCCATTTTCTCAATTTCGCGATTCTTGAGCGCGGTTTTCACCATGCGCAGAGTAGAGAGCCGGGCTTCGTCGCGGGATTTCATCGCCGCGGTTATGTCTTTTTGGATTTGGTCGACTAAGGGCATGGGAGGATTATAGCCAGTCATGCGTCGCGCGTCGCAGTTCCTGCGCAGATGAATCAGGCATTGGCGGACGGCGTACGACCGACGACGCGCGACGGTTTTTTCCTATCGTTTTTCCCGATGCTATTCATGCATGGAATCGCATTCTGAAGGCAGGCGGAGATGGCACATCCACGATAAAATGGTTGGTACTTTTCGTTTCTCCCCGATCTCATTCAAAGGACTACATTCATGCTACTGAAGAACCGTCTTTTCACTCCGGGACCGACTCCTCTGCTCCCCGCCGCGCAAAATGCGATGGCGGCATTTACCGCCCATCACCGCACTGCCGATTTCAAAGCGCTTTATACCCGCGTGCTTTCTGACATGAAGGACTTTGTCGGCACGGCAAACGATGTGCTGGTCATCGCCTCGTCAGGAACTGGCGTCATGGAAGGGTCGATTTCGAACTTGACCTCGCCCGGCGATCGGGTGCTCGTGCTCAGTGCTGGAAAATTCGGTGAGCGCTGGCGCGACCTGGCCAAGGCATACGGATGCAATGTTGATCTGATTGAGAAACCCTACGGCGAAACATTTTCTCTCGACGAGGTTCGCACCAAGCTGGCGCCGGAAACACGCGCTGTCTATGTTCAGGCAACCGAGAGCTCCACGGGGGCACGCCACGACGTGCAGGGCATCGCAAAGCTCGTTCGCGCAAATGGCGAAGACACGCTGCTCGTCGTCGATGCCATCACCGGACTTGGCACCACGCACTTCGACGTGGACGGCTGGGGAATCGACGTAATCATTGGCGGATCGCAAAAGGCGTTGATGATTCCCCCGGGACTTGCCTATTGCGCCATCAGCGAGCGCGCTTGGAAGCGGATGGAGTCGGCCAAAAATCCGCGCTACTACTTCGATTTCCGCAAGGAACGCAAGGCGGCGGCGAAAGGCGAATCGGCATTCACTCCGGCGACTTCATTGTTCGCTGCTCTCGGCGCAGCACTCGATTTCATTCGGCAAATGGGTAACGGCGATCTTGCTGCCGGACGCAAAGCGCTGGTCGATAATGCTGAACTTGCAGCGGAGATGACTCGCGCGGGCGTGAAGGCGCTTGGGCTCAAGTTGTTTACTTCGGCCCCGGGCGCGGCTCTTACAGCGGTAACTGCTCCCGCAGGACTTGATTCGGGAAAAATCGTGAAAGAGTTTCGTGAATCGTTCTCAGCGGTGGTCGCAAATGGCCAAGGCGATATGAAGGGCAAGCTGTTCCGCGTTGCTCACATTGGTTACTACGACTTTATCGATACGGTTGGGATCCTTGCGGCACTGGAACACGTCCTGGCGGACGTCACTGACAAACCGGTTGAGTATGGAGCGGCGGTACGTGCGGCACAGGAGGTGTTTGCCCGCTCTCGAAACAGAGATTTGGCGGTTGCAGGCGCGAAGAGCTAAAACGGCGGACTTCCACCCTTCGAAAAGCTGCGAAGGGTGGGCATCCTAGGCTGACTTCCCCATGCCGGACGTTAGTTGATCGTGAAGTTCATGGCTTGCGAGGTCGCGGCCTGTGTGCCCCCTCCGTAGAGACCACCTGGCGTACCAGGATTAGTCACGGTGACAGGCACGGTACCTGAACTCGAGACCGCGCTAGCTGGTATGGTCGCCATAACTTTGCCTCCTGACGCGAATGACGTGCTCATCGCGGTGCCATTGAAGTTCACGACCGCGTTGGAGTTGAAATTTGTTCCGTCAACTTCCAGCGTGAATTGTGAACTGCCCGCGGCTGTGCTGGGAGGTGTCAGCTGGCCAATTGTCGGCACGGTTCCGGGTTGCGTTGGGGTGGTGGCCGGTTTCGAATAGCCGCATCCTACCCCGATCGCCACCAGCAAAAGAGTCATGAGTAGCTTCATAATTTTTTCTCCGAAGGACTTGTGAACTGAAGTAAGTTTAGGAAGTGGGCTGCTTCGGAGTGTCCGGTGGCTGTAACTTTCTCGTAAAGGAATTATTGATATGAAAATCGTTATTGCAGAAAAAATGTCTTCTTCCGCTATGAACCTGCTTCGCGAGCCGGGATGGACTGTGGTCACGCCTGATCAGGTCAACGGCAATCTCGCCAAAGAAATTGAAAGCGCGGACGCACTGCTGGTTCGCTCCGCGGTGCAGGTGAATGCAGCGTTGCTGTCAAATGCGTCGAAGCTCCGGGTCATCGGAAGAGCAGGCGTTGGCGTCGACAATATCGAGCTCGAGCCGGCGACGCGCAAAGGCATTGCGGTCATGAACACGCCTGGCGCAAACGCAGTTGCCGTGGCGGAAATCACCCTCGGCCTTATGCTGAGCATGGCGCGCTTCATTCCTCGGGCCACAGAGCTGATGCATGCAGGCAAGTGGGAGAAGAAATCCCTGCAAGGCACGGAGTTGCGCGGCAAGACGCTTGGGATTGTCGGATTGGGCAAGATCGGTCTTGAAGTGGCCAAACGTGCGCGGGCATTCTCGATGGAAATTGTTGCGCACGACCCATTCGTTTCCGCTGCAATTGCAAAAGACCACGCAATACGCTTGGCGTCGCTCGACGAGGTCTATGCAGTCGCGGATTATCTGAGCTTGCACGTAGGGCTGACTCCGCAGACCGAAAATATGATTAACGGCGAATCGCTGAAGAAAATGAAAAAGGGCGTGCGACTGGTCAATTGTGCCCGCGGCGAGTTGGTGGATGAAGCAGCACTGGTTGCCGCACTGAAAGATGGCCAGGTTACGGCCGCGGCATTGGATGTCTTTGTGCAGGAGCCCCTAAAGGAATCGCCGCTGCAAAAAATGGAGAACGTGATCCTGACTCCCCACATTGCCGGCTCCACGAACGAGGCGCAGGAAGCAGTCGGGCAGCAGATCGCGATGCAGGTGAAGGAGTACCTTAAGCACGGCGTGATCCAAAATGCCGTTAACGTTCCGTCGGTTTCATACGACGAGTACTTGCAGATAAAGCCATACATCGTGCTCGGCGCGAATCTGGGATCATTTCTCGCCCAGATTACCGGCGGCGTCGAAGAGATTTCCATCAGTTATACGGGTCATATCGCCGAGTGGAAGACCGAACTGATTCGCAACGCCGTCGTGAAAGGCATTCTCAATGCGATGGTCGATGAGAGCGCAAATTTGGTAAACTCCGCAAGCCTCGCGGCTTCCCGCGGTCTGGGTATTAATGAAGAACGCAAGCCGAAGGTCTCGACCGGAGGTGCGGGCAGCGTGCTCTCCATCCAGATTCGCACCGGCAGCGAAACCCATAACGTAAAGGGCGCAGTCCTGCGCGAGAACACGCCGCGTCTGTTGCATGTAGACGGAATCGATATTGAGGCGCCGCTCGAACGGAATCTTGTCTACATGCGAAATCAGGACGTGCCGGGAGTGATCGGCAAAGTGGGCACGGTTCTCGGCAAGCACGATATCAATATTGCGAGCTTCTCGCTGGGGCGCAGACACGGCGAATCCCAGCCAGGTAAGCCATTAGAGGCAATTGCCGTCGTACAGGTGGATGGAGACGTTTCCGAGGCCGTCGTCAGCGAATTACGTGGCATTCCTGCGGTGGAGCAGGCGAAGGCGATAAAACTCGACTAGAAAACTTGGGAGGACGTAGACGGCCTCCCCTTCGCAGGCCAACTAGCGTCCATTGTTAATGCCCAAATGTCAATGCCCAAAGAATTACTCGGGCAGTTTCTCTAAGTCCCTTTTGCGCGTTGCTTTCACCATTTCAGGTGGAGGATAATCTAAGAGCGGCACCGGAACGCCTCCGTCGCGGTTTTTCAGTGAATCTGCCGAATTCCATTACGTTGATCCGTATCTGCATGATCCCTCTGCTGATGTGGATCCTGTGCACCAGTCACCTCAGCAGTGCCAATGGCGAGAAGGAAATCCTGGCATCGGCGGTGTTCATTGCCGCTTCAATCACCGACGGCATAGACGGATATATCGCGCGACGCCGCGGCCAGATCACGACAATGGGAATTCTGCTCGATCCTCTGGCCGACAAACTGTTGATCGCGGCAGCCTTCGTCACACTCGTGCAATTCAATCCGCGGCTCGTTCCTGCATGGATTGCGGTTGTGATCATCGGCAGAGAGTTTTTGGTTAGCGGGCTCCGGTCTATAGCTGCGTCCGAAGGATTCACAATCGAGGCGAGCGATCTCGGCAAGCTAAAAATGTTGGTGCAGATTGTGTCCGTTGTGGCAGTGATCCTCGACCATCGGTGGCAGGAGTTGCCGCTCATGGGCCCATACGTCTTTCCGGTCCATTGGATCGCATTCCTCGCGATCTGGTTCATGGTGGCAGTTTCATTGATCTCAGCCGGGGATTATTTCATCGCTTTCTGGCGCCGCATCGATCGCCATGTCGTAAAGCGCCAGCGCCGCGCATTCATTCTCAGCCGACGCAAGAAGCGTAATGTCGCGGCAATCTGAAGAATCGACGCAGTCTCTTACCCAGGCGGGTGCGCAATCCGAATACAGTTCCGAAGAACGCACTTTCCTATTGCACTTGGCTCGCGAGTCGATTCTGTCTCTTCTTGAACGACGCGAAATGTCACTACTTACTCCATCCGAGCACTTATCGGAGGCCCGCGGCGTTTTCACGACGCTTTACTCTAAGGGGATTCTTCGCGGGTGCGTGGGATATCCGGCTGCCATGTTGCCTCTCCACAGGGCGGTAGCCGAGACATCGCGGGCGGCGGCTTCCGAAGACCCACGTTTTTACCCGCTCCGGTTGGAGGAAACGCAACACCTTAAGATCTCACTCAGCGTTCTTTCCCACTTGCAGCCGATCACGCCAGAGCAGGTCGAAGTCGGCCGACATGGGTTAGTGATTTCCCAGGGTGCAAGGCGAGGACTTTTGTTGCCGCAAGTCCCGGTTGAGCACGGGTGGGACCGTCTGCTTTTTCTCGAACAGACCTGCCTAAAAGCTGGTTTACCTCCGGACGCCTGGCGGACAGCTGTCAGAATTGAAGCTTTCACAGCGGAGTCGTTTAGCAACGAGGATCGCGGCAGTTAGCTGCAACAGAAAAAGGGAAGATTCTTCTCTTCCCTTTTGTCTAGATTTGAAGCTGAGTTATTGCTGATCGATTTCCACGCTGTCTCCAACATGGACAGGTTCTAATGAGAAAACAATCATTCCCGTTGCCGTACTGGGCGTTGCATCCACAATCACGAGTTCAGCCACACCCCGGCGTGGCATTTCGGAGGTTTCAACAATTGGGCCATGTCCACGGTCAAGGAACGAAGGATTGACCAGAGGCGGATCTTTTTGTGTGATCTCATACGATGTTGCGTGAAATGAGATTGAGTCGACTGGGTTCTGAACAACTTCCCCCGCAGTCCTCTCGACTCGTACGAAATCTCCGACTTTTAAACCGTGGTTTGAACCGATATTCAAATAGACTTTACCGCCCGTACCAAGTTCAGTATCGAAGTCCTTCGAGAGGATAATTCGGCCGGCGGCCTGCCCGTTCGCCGGAGCGTAGCGGTCGAAGCGCAGCGGGGCGTGCAACGCGATTTTCTCTTTTTCTGTGTAGGGAATCACTAGATCGCCGGGAGAAAGCGTGTCGCAGCCAAACTCGATCCTGGCGACCGCCATGCGGGGCCGGGTATCAATAACCTTGATGATCGCTACTTCGGAATAAGGCTGTCCAGCCGCCTTAATAGCAGCAAACTGTCCGGGAAAAACTTCGAATCGATCCGGGTCTCTAAGTTCCCGGACTACGGTGTATTTCTGGCCTGCCTCGTAACCTTTGCCGTGCAAATAAATGGCGTCGCCATTGCCGAAATCTCCGGTGAAGGGCGATTCCAGGCCCCCCGTGACGAATCGGCCTTTCGGCACTGGCTTGCTGATGAAGCCCGCACAGTAGAGGTCCGCCTGCGTTGGAGTGGCGGCCCGCTCAACCGGGAAGCCTATTGTCGTATCGACCGTGCCCTCGGGCGTAGGCCCGAAAGAGGGCGGCTGTTGTGCCCAGCAAAGCGCCGCCAAGAATGGTAACGCAAATAATGCCACTTTTTTCATAGTTCCTCCCAGGCGCTCGCCTGGCCCTCTGGTTTTGCTAAGTTGCTTAAAACAAAGAGCGTTCCAATGTGGAAGGTAGCAAGGTAACCAGGGTGGGTCAAGTTACGCTGGTCTAATTGCCGGCCTTGTTAAAAAGTTTAATTGCCCCAAAAGAGTGCAAACGTGTTGCACTCGGGTGCTATGTACCTGTAATATCGCGCGGTTACATGGCCACGGCAAACAACCATTATTCGAGACTTATGCACTTGCGGCTGCCACGAGTCTGCGTCGCGATTGCTGCTGCAAATGCTGGCGAGCTACTTGAGAAAGCGGAAGGCGTCAGCAGAGATAACCATTTCATAGAGTTGAGGTTAGATTACATTGCTCGCCCTGGGCTTGCGTTGTCGAAGATCAAAGAATTCACTGGAAGCCATCCTCATGTAAGTGTCATTGCTACCTGTCGCCGGGTCCCGAGCGGGGGCAAGTTCAAGGGTTCGATCAGCTCCCAACTGGAAGTCTTGCAGAAGGCCGCGGAATTCGGTTGTCAGTTGGTGGACGTCGAACTACAGACGGCCGCCCGGCTGAAACCAGCCCAGCTGGCGCGGTTGCACTCCAAGGCAGCGCTAGTGCTCTCTTTCCATGACTTTAAATCGACAGCCAAACTCGACGAGACGCTCCGGAAGATGTCGCCGTATCCTGCAGATTTCTACAAAATTGTGTCCACTGCAACCTGCCTTTATGACAACGTGACCATGATGCAGTTTCTCGAGAAGCACCAGAACGCGCATAGTCTCATTGGCCTGTGCATGGGAGAACAGGGGATTATCAGTCGTGTGGTTGGTGTGCGCGCGGGAACAGTATTTACTTTCGGCGCGCTGACTTCAGAAGAGAAGACGGCTCCGGGGCAGGTCACGGCACAGGAACTGCGCAGCATTTACCGCATCGACCAGGTCGATGCCGCCACGAAAGTGTATGGCGTCGCGGGTGACCCCATCTCGCATTCGCTTTCGCCCGCAATCATGAATGCAGCCATGCGTCGAGAGAACGTAAACGGCGTTTTTCTTCCCTTGCGGACCAAGTCGCTCAAGGATTTGCTTCTATGTCTTCGAGAGATACCCATTCACGGACTTTCGGTCACCATGCCGCACAAGCAGGCCATTCTTAAACACCTTGACAACACCGACCCGCAGACTGCGAAGATCGGCGCTTGCAATACCGTGGTTCGCTCTCAGGAGGGAAAACTGTATGGCTTCAATACCGATAGCGCCGGCGTGATCGCTCCCCTCGAGCAGCGCATACCGCTGGCCGATGCGCGCATCCTGGTGTTGGGCGCTGGCGGAGCGGCACGGGCTGCTGTTTTCGGTTTGAAAGAACGCGGAGCAGAAGTTTTTGTCCTGAACCGCAACGCCGAGAAGGGACACAAGCTGGCGCGTCAGGCAAAAGCGCGCACGGTGAAGCGGACAAACCTAAAGAAGCTCGATTTCGAGGTCATCATCAACGCCACGCCCGTCGGAATGGGAAATACACGCGAGTCTCCGCTGAATGCGGATGAGATTCGAGCGAAATATGTTTTCGATATGGTCTACGACCCGGCTGAGACCAAGCTGCTGGAAATTGCCAAAGAACGTGGAGCGGAAGTCATTCCAGGCAGCGTCATGTTTGTGCACCAGGCCGCCCGTCAATTCGAGATTTTCACCGGCAAACCAGCGCCGAGGGAAGACATGTTGCGGATCGTGATGCTGGCGTTGTCCGAGCGTGCGAGGCCGGCTACTTTAGTCGCTGTTGATTCGCGATCGTGATTAGTTAGGTTCCGTATTACCTTACTGCTCCACCACAGCTACTCGCCTTCAAAAAATTCTCAATCAATTTCTTCCCTTCACCGGTCAGAACGCTTTCAGGGTGAAATTGGACACCTTCGAAGGGCAACGTCCTATGCCGCAGGCCCATGATTGTTCGTGAGCCGTCTGGTTCGGTCGTCCATGCGCTGACTTCTAGTTCGCGAGGCAATGTTTTTTCTTCGATAATGAGCGAGTGGTAACGAGTAGCCGTAAACGGCGAGGGTACGCCCTTGAACACCGATTTGCCGTCATGCCTCACCTGACTGGTTTTCCCATGCATCAGATAGGGTGCCCGGATCACCTTCCCGCCAAATGCAGCACCTAATGCCTGGTGCCCTAGGCACACGCCGAAAATAGGAGTTTGCGTCCCCAGTTCTTTAAATAGCTCAATACTGACTCCCGCCTCCTGTGGCGTACACGGGCCGGGAGAAACCACGATGCGTTCCGGGCGCAGTTGTTTTATCTCCTCGACCGTAACCTGATCATTGCGGCGCACCTCAACCTTCGCCCCAAGTTCTCCGAGATACTGCACCAGGTTGTAGGTGAAAGAGTCGTAATTATCGAGGACAAAAACCATGAGTGTGAATATAGGTTACATCAGCAGAAGGAAGTTCCTTTTGATTCGTGGTTCGTGGAAGTTTGCGGGATCAGGCAATGGAGCCCAATCCGGAAATGAATGCTTCTTTTAACCGACTACGAACTGCTAGCCACTAACCGCTGACCAATTCGCGTGGGTGGGTAATCACAAGTCACGAACCGCGAATCACGAACCCGCCCCCCTTCAACTTCCGCTTGACATACCTGCGACAAAGTTTCATCCTTACAAGGGTTTAGGAACATTCCTCATGGCCGTGGAAGTCCACCAGGCAGAAAAACGGGCCACACGACGCTTCGCATTGCGGTTACCTGTCGAGATAAATTATCCCGGTACCGCCGGAACAGCGTTCCCCGCACATACCAGAGACGTAAGCGCACGTGGCATTTGTTTTTACCTTGACGCGCCTATGACGACCGGCTCAGCGATTGAGTTCACCCTGACACTGCCCCCAGAAATCACGCTGACCGAAAGCATTCGAGTTCGTTGCAGAGGCAAAGTGGTTCGCGTAGATCAGGGGATAGGAGATAGTAAAATTCCCGTTGCCGCGATCATCGATGAATATGAATTTCTATCCGATTCGCAACCCCCTCATATCCGCGAAGCCGGTTGGTAGCCGACTCTTTATAACCCTTGTGAGTAGTGCTACTCTCAACCCAGACCTACCATAATCAGGAACAGCTCTTGTCTTGCGCGCGACTCCGATGCTTTGCTTTCCTGCTGGCCGCATTCCCGGCATTACCCGCGTTTGCCGCCAATCAGCCGTTGGCAGCGGTCGAATCGGTGAAAGTTAAAGCCGAGAGCGACGGCGCAACCGTAGAAGTTATTTCCTCTAGACCGATTGCTCCGCAGATCCAGACGATCGAAAATCCATTGCGCCTGGTGATTGACTTCCCCGGTTCGACGTTGAGCACGCCAAAACGGCGAATTCCGTTCCGAAACGCGCAGATCAAAGATGTCCGTCTCAGGCAACATCAAACTAGACCTTCCATTACCCGCGTCGTAATCGATCTAGCGGCTCCGGTTCAATGGACTTGGAAAACTTCAGGGGCCAAGCTGAATATTCGAATTAAACCGGATGAATCGGCCAACGCCAAACCACCCACTGTCCCCACAGCGGTTCCGGCGACCCAACCTGTTGCGGTGCCATATGCTCCCGGTGCTTCGGGGGCATTAGTTGAAGCCGGAAGCAGAGTTGCGAATGGATCGTCGATCACGGCGAAAGATCAAACTGCTGTGTTGCGGCTTACCCGCGGAGGTGAAGTAAGAGTTTGCCCCGGCACGACGCTCTCCGTGGCAACCTCGACCGGCGGTGACGACTTGATGCTGGGAATGAATACTGGTGCGCTTGAAACCCACTATCATCTCGATGAGTCCTCCGACTCGATCCTTACGCCCGATTTTCGTATCGTCTTGCCGGGCCCGGGCGAGTTCAATTTGGCGGTGAAGTCTGATACATCCGGCGATATGTGCGTGAGTTCCCTCCCAGGCAGCAATTCTTCGGTTGTCATTGCTGAGGTCCTGGGAAACGGGACATATGAGATAAAACCTGAACAGCAGGTCCTATTTCGTCGGGGTAGCATGCAGTCAATCGAGAGACCGCTGACTGCTTGCGGATGTCCTCCTGCCCAGCCGCCCGTGATGCGCGCTTCAGCCGAACCGCCTTCCAAATTACAGCGCGTGCAGGAAGATCACACCCGCAGTGAATTAGCGCTGGCCAATTCGAACGAACAGCCCGCTTCCCTGCCCAAAATTGAGAACGCCACCGGAACAAGCCCACTGCCAGGTGGCCAGACCTCACTCCAAGAAAACGCGCTCGAAGACAAAACCGCTCAGGTTTCAACCCCGCTTGTCTTTAACGCAAAGGAATTTGCTCGAATGCGGGCAGCTACCGCTCCGGCGCTGAGCGCGAAAGTGGCGGCGCTCCCGCTCTCAGTCAAAACCACGCGAGCCTTGCCGCCAATTGTCGTGCTCCCGCCAACTGAACGGGAACACAAAGGATTTTTCGGTAAAGTGCGTGGTTTCTTTCGGTCGATCTTCTGAAACCCGCCGTACCAGCTTGAAACTTCTACCGATCAGCGGCGCTTTGCCTGTTTTGCCAGCGGCGTAACCCGTTCGCGCAGGTCATCAGCAAGGTCAGAGCCCCGATCCATTACATCTTCGGCGAAATCCCGTGCATTTTCTTTCCAGTCATCAAAGGTCTCACGCGCAGTCGCGTATCCGCGGCGCAAGTCACGCCGCATTTGCCTCCCCGCCTTCGGCGCGAACAACATTCCAACCACCGTGCCAGCGCCCAATCCGATCAAAAGAAAAGTTAGAGCCGTTCCGATGTTACTGCTGCCTTCGTATTTGCCTTCTCGCATGAATGCACCTCGTCCAAAAAACTTTGATTGATCAGATTATTTTAACTGTTCGCTCCACTCCCCGCGCGGATTGTTCGACCTAGGGTGATTTGATGATCGGGCCCTCGCATATCTCTCAAGCTGATCTTTAACATGGCCAAATGATCCGATCCTCCGATGACCAGATCTCTCGATTCCCAAATTCCACGAACCCATATAAAATACACAGGTTAGCCCACACCGGCTTTGGCTGCATCCGTCCTTCGGTCGGCCGCAATAAGTCTTTAACGAAGTCTTCGATCCGCAAATAAGGAGAGCATTTCAGCAATGGCAATTCCAGCCACACAACTGCGTCCCGGCATGATTATTAAACATAACAATGACCTGCACTCGGTCTTCAGCGTCGAACACCGCACGCCTGGCAACCTGCGCGCCTTTATTCAAGCGAAGCTGCGAAACCTACGCACCGGAGCCATGTTCGAGCACCGCTTCCGCTCTCCCGATCCGATCGAAAAGATCAATGTCGACGAAACGCAGATGGAATACCTCTATAACGACGGCGACGATTATTACTTCATGAACACCGAGAACTACGAGCAGACGCACCTTACGAAAGAAGTTTTGGGTGACGCGGTGGACTATCTGACGGCAAACTTGCCAATTAAGGTCGAGTTTTTCGACGGCAAGGCCGTAGGAATCGAATTGCCGCAAACTGTGGAATTGACCGTCATTGAAACCGAGCCGGGACTGAAGAGTGCAACCGCCTCCAGCGTTACCAAGCCAGCAAAGACCGAGACTGGGCTCGTGGTACAGGTGCCCCCGTTCATCAATGAAGGCGAAAAGATTAAGGTGGATACGGCGGAAGGCGTGTATCTTTCCAGAGCCTAGCAGTTCAGGTTTCAAGCTTCAGAGTTTCGAGGTTTCGCCGGTGGTCGCGTGACTCGAAACGTCTGAACCTTAAAACTTTGAAACATATGTCTTCACCAAATCCAGCCGAGGCTAAGAATTTCATCGTCCGTGGCCGCGTGCAAGGCGTAGGCTTCCGTTGGTTTGTGGAGCGCGAAGCACGAACACTGGGAATTGCCGGCTGGGTCCGCAATCGCGCTGACGGGACAGTCGAGGTTCTGGCGATAGGCTCCAAGGAGCAACTTTCGAACTTGCACTCGCGCCTCCGCCAGGGACCGCGCGCGGCCCGGGTGGATGAAGTTGAAGTAGAAGAAGCACAGCCGGTCGAAGGGTTGGGCACATTCCGCATTGAAGGAGCGTGGTAGATGGCAAACGCCTCGTCGAAGGCAGGCACCAATTGCGATCATCTGAAAAGATTGATTCGCGAGATACCGGACTTTCCAAAGCCCGGAATTCTTTTCTACGACATCACCACGCTGCTTAAAGACAAACTTGGTTTCGCCACCCTGATCGATGCGCTCGCCGAACATTACATCGGGAAAGAAGTTGACCTGGTGCTCGGAATGGAAGCACGAGGATTTATTTTTGGACCGGCAGTTGCCTATCGATTAAACGCGGGATTCATTCCGGTTCGCAAGCCCGGAAAGCTTCCTGCAGCAACAACAAAATACGATTACGCCCTCGAATACGGCACGAATACGCTTGAAATTCATCAGGACGCAATTAAAAAGGGCCAGCGCGTGATCATTGTTGATGACCTGCTCGCAACCGGTGGCACCGCTGAGGCTACAGCGAATTTGGCAAGGAACGCCGGAGCCGAGATCTGCGGCCTCGGATTTGTGGTCGAACTCGACTTCCTGCACCCGCGCGAGAAGCTGAAGGGATACGACGTGTTCTCGCTCCTGCACTACGAGAAGTAAAAAACTCTGTGCCTTCTCTCTATTTTCTGTGGCATTTCTCTGTGTAATTCTGCTTCCTGTGTACTCGGGTTTTTGGAGCTGAACCACCGAGAACACGGAGTGGGGCACAGAACGACGGTCGAGGAATGAGTCCTTTTTAATTCCTTCCGGCACTCCTCTTGCTTACACACGTGCATGGACAGCGGTTACTACGCGGCATGCACGGCCCTCAAGGCGCAGTCGAACGCGCTGGAGCTGGTGGCGAACAATGTTGCGAACGTAAACACAACCGGCTATCGCGGACAAATACCTTCGTTTGAGTCGCTCCTCGTCGAATCGCACCCCTCTGCGCCCACCAATGGCTGGAGCCAGCTCATCAATCAGTTCGCGACGTTGAACGGCACCCGGCTTGACCTCGCACAAGGCAACCTGGAGCGTACGGGTAATCCCATGGATTTGGCGCTCGAAGGTCCCGGATTTTTCTCGATTCAGACCAAGGCGGGGACGCTCTATGCGCGGAGTGGAAATTTTCAGATCTCTGCCTCGGGCCAACTCACAACATCTTCGGGCGACCCAGTGCTCGGTACCGGCGGCCTGATCACATTGCCTCTAAACGCCCAAGCTTCTATCAGCGCGGATGGGACAATTTCGGTTGCCGGCGCCGTCGCCGGAAAACTCAAGCTGGTGGAGTTTGAACCAGGAAGGCAGGTCGCTGCTGTCGGGGGATCGTACTATTCGGCGTCCGCTAGAAACGCGGGTCCAGCAGTTCACACGATCGTCCGACAAGGAATGCTTGAATTTTCCAACGTAAATCCGGTGATGGCGGTCGTCAGTTTAATTGCGGCGCAGCGCCAAGCGGAGATGGCGGGACGGGCGATGAATGCGTTTTATTCGGGTTTCGATCGCATTGCAGCCGACGAACTGCCAAAAGTGTGAAGTCCCAAGGATAGGGATAGGGAACGGCGGGCGATCATCCGCCGAGCACAGGAGGAACAACAATGTTGCGAGCCCTCTACACCGGCGCGAGCGGAATGAGCGCGCAGGAGATGAATCTCGATAATGTGGCTAACAATCTTGCCAACTCGAGCACCGCGGGATTTCGCAAGCGTCGGCTGCAATTCGAAGACCTGATTTATCAGAATGTGGTGATGCCGGGAGCGGCGTCAACGCAGCAAACGACAGTCGCAAGCGGGCTGCAGATTGGGCTGGGTGCGCGCTCGGCTGCTTCTGAGATTGTGCAGACACAGGGTGACTTCAGCCAGACGGGGAACCCGCTCGATCTCGCGATCCAGGGGCAAGGTTTTTTTCAGATCACGCTACCTTCCGGCGAAACGGCGTACACGCGCAGCGGCGCCTTCCATCTTGATCAGCAGGGGAACCTGGTGACCGCCGACGGTAATCCCATGGACCCGGCGATCACGATTCCGCCGAATGCGACGTCAGTCACGATTGGCTCGGACGGCACGGTGAGCGTGACCACGCCGGGAGAGACACAGGCGCAACAGGTGGGCACCATTCAGCTGGCTCTTTTCCAGAACCCGGGTGGACTCAATAGCGTCGGTAACAATCTTTTCCTGGCAACCGCGGCGTCGGGTGACCCCATTGTCGGCACTCCCGGCGGCACGGAGGGCGAAGGGACGATTCAGCAGGGGTATCTCGAGCAGTCGAATGTTGATGTGGTTGAAGAATTCATTCAGATGATCGTTGCCCAACGCTCGTATGAGGCCAGTTCGCGCGTGGTGCAGGCTGCAGACGAGATGTTTCAGGACGTAAACAACCTCGGCAAGTAGGTGACCTGAAAAGGACAAGGAAGACTGGGAAATGAAATTTCCTTTGATCGCCGGGTTGTTTGTCCTACTCACATCAGCGTGTGCGCAAGAACCTGCCCGGTTCGCATCTCACACCGAGGTTACCGGGCACGGTACCGCTTGGCCGCTGGATGCTGAGCGCATCCAGCAAATTGTGCAGCAGAATCCCCTGCTGCAAGGACTGAATTTGTCGCAAGCACAAATCTTTCTTCCGCCGGATTTCACAACACCTGTACAGAATCCCGAGTTGGAGATCATGAGAATTCAGGAAAGTCCCGAACGCAACCGTTTCTTTGTTACCCTACGCTGTCGCAAACGAACCGAATGTGCCAGTTTTCTTGTGGAAGTCACTTGGCCCAGTGCGCGAATGCGCGGGCTGAGTGATGGTAATAATGCCTTATTGTCAGCCTCCTTCAGCGCAAGCACATCAGGCCGGAAAAAAATCGCACGCGGACCAATTCTAGTTCAGCCACACACGGTAGCAATGCTGGTGATTGAAGAAGATGGGCTTCGCATCACCGAACCGGTACTTCCACAGAAACGAGCACGGCTCGGTGAGATTGTTCGCGTAAACGAGCCTTCAGCCCACCGCTCGATCATGGCTAAAGTTATTGGTCCTGGACTGTTGGGACCCGCTGCCGAAACCAATCAGCCGCGAGTTGGCAGGATGCAATGAACAAGCTATTTCTCACTTCCCTGCTCTTGCTTGCCGCCACGACTTTGCTTTCTGCAAAAGATAAAGACAAGAGCAATTCCGGCACAATTCAAAACGAATCCCTCAATCAATATCTCGAGCGCATGCAGCAGGTGCCCCTCCCCCCTTCCGCGCCGACGCTTGGAAGTCTCTGGAGTGACGGCGGCCGGTTCACTGATCTTTCGTCCGACTACAAGGCGAGGCACGTAGGCGATCTCATCACAATCACGGTCGTACAGAACATTACGGCAACCAATGCAGGCAGTGTTTCTTCGCAGCGCAATATGAGCGCAAGTTCCGGCATTTCAGCCTTGCCGGGACAATTGAAGACGACCGGCATAGCGAGTCTGTTTTCACCGAGTTCAGCCTATGCTCTGGGCGGCAAGGGACAGGCGGCAACCAGTTCGAGCCTAACCACCAGCCTTGCCGGGCGGATTGTTGCATTGCTGCCGGGAGGCGCGCTGGTGATCGAAGCGGAACGCAAGCTGACCATGAACAATGAGCGGCAGACGCTGCTTCTGCGCGGCATGGTGCGCTCGGGAGATATTGGCCCGGGGGACAGCGTAGCTTCCAATGCGATTGCAAATCTGGAGCTTGAACTGAAAGGCAAAGGCGTAATTAGTGAAGGCAACCGCCCGCCGAATCCTATTATGCGGGCGATCTTGCGAGTTCTGAATTTCTAAGGAGCGCATGCTTAGGTTTACGGTAAATGCGCTGATTGTGCTTGCAGCTCTGGGCCTTCATGCAGATGAAAGCGTTCATAGTGCGCTCGTTCGCGACATCTCCACGATCGAAGGGGTTCGCGATAATCCGGTGTTTGGATACGGTCTGGTTGTCGGATTGAAAGGCACCGGCGACCGTCAGCAGACGATTTTCACGATTCAGACCCTCGCAAATGTTCTGCAGCGCATGGGAGTCCAGATTCCGGCGAACACCGTCGTGGTGAAAAACGTTGCGGCTGTTTTTGTGACTGCCACGCTCCCGCCATTTGCCACACCCGGGACCCACCTCGATGTGACTGTCTCTTCAGCCGGCGACGCCCGAAGCCTGGAAGGCGGCACCCTGTTAATGACACCCCTCTATGCAGCTGACGGGCAGGTATACGCCGCCGCTCAAGGGCCGTTGACACTTGGCGGCTACAGCGCGGGCGGAGGAGGCAATGTAAAGGAAGTAAATCATCCCACCGTGGGGAGGATCCCCGGCGGCGGCTTCGTCGAGCGTGATGCGTCGATTGACCTGGGAAAGATGAAAGTGCTGACAATTCTGCTTTCTGAACCGAACTTCTCAACCGCTGAACAAGTGGCGCAGGCAATTAACCGCCAACTTCACGACGTGACTGCGAGCGTAAAGGACAGCCGTCGAATTGAGGTCGTGCGTGGGCCGAGGGAACCCGACGTGCCGGCCCTGCTGGCGCAAATTGAAAATTTGAGTGTGGAAGTTCGTCGGCGGGCACGGGTTGTAGTAAATGAGCGCACCGGTACGGTGGTCATGGGACGCGATGTGCGGCTGGGCGCGGTATCGATCCTTCACGGCAGCTTCTCGATCGAAGTTGCAACCCAGCTTGCCGTCTCCCAACCGGCCCCGCTTGGCCAAGGCGAAACCAAGGTCGTGCCGGAAACTACACTGAAGGCCGAAGAAGGTGCATCGAGGCGTATTGAGCTGAACGAAGGGGCAAGTGTCGAGCAACTGGTCAATGGATTGCAAAGAATTGGAGCGACATCGCGCGACGTGATTGCCATTCTGCAGGCCATCAAAGCCGCTGGAGCGCTGGACGCTGATTTCGAGGTAATTTGAGCAGGATGTAATCACATGAATGTGACCACGGTTTCCGCTGCCGCGACGATCGACCGAGCGCAGGCAAAAGCGGTAAAGGCGGGAGCGCAATTCGAAGCAATTCTCCTGAACATGGCGTTTGGCGAGCTGCAAAAAACATTTTCACAGCTACCGGGAGCAAACGAAGACTTTATTGCCAGCAGCTACAACGGGTTCGGAATGGAGGCTTTGACCTCTGGCCTGGCCCGTGGCAAGGGAATTGGCCTGGGAGCTTTCATTACTAACGCACTTTTGGCTCACGCGGAACACCACAACAGTGGCGTTTAAAGTTTTTTAATCTGCCGCCGATAGCAGAATTGCAGGAGGAAAAGTGGAGAGAAGCAGGTCATGAGAATCGATTTAAATTCGAGTACGTCAACTTCAGGTCCGCAGATTGAAAAACCCACCTCCTCGCATTCTGCGCAACCCAGCAACGCTGCAATCGTAAATCAGTCTGCGTTTTCCGAGAGCGACATGAGCACGGGAAGGCTCGCCGCTGCGGCCTTGAATTCACCGGAAGTCCGAATGGACCGGGTGCGAACGCTCAAGTCGCAGATCGAATCGGGAACTTATCAAGTTTCGCCATCTCACGTTGCCGGTTCGATGACGGAGCAAATGCGCGTGCGGGCATCGTGAAGCGGTAAACAGTAAATGGAGGCCACCATGGCGGCTGACGAGCTGTCACCTATCAACATGCCGGCGGTCGCGTGGACGGCGAATGCGGACTCACGCGGGCCGGGCGGTGAGTCGAAAGAGAGCGATAAAAAGCTTCAAAGGCCGCGCAAAAAGAAAACAAAGAGCCCGCCGGAAGTCGAATTCGAGCAAGTTGAGCACGAACTGGACAGTATCGCGTGAACACCGAACCAACTGGCTCAAAGCCGCGCACGAAGATGTTAGTGAACACTTTTCCTTCCCCCAGGTTGGCGGAAACAGCTGACACGATCATCGAAGAAATGGCCTGCGCCATTGCGGAGGCACAAGCCGCTGTATTCGCCGGTCGGTTCCTCGACCTCGAATGCTGCGCCCATCGATTGCAGGACTTATGTGAGTCACTCAAAAAGCATTCATCGAGCTTTGAAGGACAGGCTGGAACGATCGTTGAGATATCGTCCCAGTCGGCTGCAGTGCGCGTCTATCGGCAAAATAAGGTATTCGCCGCGCTGCTGCGCCGCCTGAAGCGCCACCTGGAAGCTCTTCGCGGGCTGCTGAATGGACCATCCATGACTTATCGAGCCCCGCAGATGATCATGCCGGAGCGAAAGAACTGAATGGCGAGCCTGTTGTCAGCGATGTACCTTGCAACCGGCGCAATGGCCACCGATCAGGGCGCGCTTGAGGTGACTGGCAACAACGTGGCAAATGTGAACACGCCGGGGTACTCTCGTGAGGTACCAACCCTTCAAGAGAACACTCCCGTTGTGGTCGGAAACCTGACCTACGGGACCGGAGTGTCGCTCGAAACAGTGCAGAGCATTCGCGAGCCCATCCTGCAAATTCGCATCCAGCAGGAAACCGGCCAGCAGGGGCAATTAAACGCCTCGGTCACCGCCATGAACCAGGCGCAAACACTGTTCGCCAGTGGAAGCAACGACATTGGCACGCAAATTTCGAATCTATTCTCAAGCATTGCACAGCTTTCGACCGATCCTTCAAACCTTTCTCTTCGCCAAGGAGTGCTCACCGCGGCGTCGAACCTGGCTTCGACATTCAATAACACGGCAACTGTGCTCAATTCTCAGCGGGCGAATCTTGACCTGAACGTTCGCCAATCTGTGCAGCAGGTCAATACGTTGACTCAACAGATTGCTGGCTTGAATGGACAAATCACTGCGCTCCAAAATGTTGGCCGGGATGGCAGTCAATTCGTTGACCGACGCGACAATCTCATTAATCAACTGTCGGGACTGATTGACGTATCCGAGATCAAGAGCGACACCGGCATTACGCTCACCACCTCGAATGGAACCGCGCTGGTTACAGGCACCCGGAGCTACGCGCTAAGCACGCAAGCCGACTCGTCGGGTGTGCAGCACGTGATCGATGCGCAGGGCAAAGACATTACCACGCAGATAAACTCCGGAGCGCTCGCCGGCCTCATTCAGGCACGCGACCAGGCAATTCCCGGCCTGCTGAATCAACTCGACACGCTTACTTCAGGTCTTTCGGCTGCCTTCAACAGCGCAAACGCATCTGGATTTGATTTAAATGGCGATGCAGGCGGCAATATTTTCGCTGCACCACCGACCGGTGGAACTGGCGCCGCCGCACACATGCGTCTGGCAATCACCGACCCGGCACTGATAGCAGCAAGCTCCGATGGCAGCGCCGGAAGCAATGGCAATCTGGCCAGTCTTTCTTCGATTCAAAACCAAACGGTCATCGCTGGAGAAACACCGACGGACTACTACGCGAACATGGTATTCAACGTGGGCAATGATGTTTCGAACAGCACGGCCGAGTTGCAATCCTCGCAGCTCGTGCTGCAACAGCTTCAGGACCAACGCGGCAGTATCTCCGGCGTGTCGCTCGATGAAGAAGCCGCGAACATGACCCAGTACCAGCGCGCCTACGACGCGGCGGCACAAGTAGTCGTCGCGGTCAACCAGATGCTTGAAACCGTAATCAATATGGGCTCAGTGGCGGTTTCTTCATGAGCTCGGTCCGGGTGAATCCGTACATTCTGCCCGACCTGCTGCTCGACCTGAACAACACACAGCAGCAGGCGGACACGGCCTCATTGCAGATGGCGACCGGCAGCCGTATTGACAAGCCTTCCGACGATCCGGCAGGCGCAGGTCAGATGGTATTGAACAAGTCGGAGACGAGCCGCGCAGATACGTTTCTCCGCAGCGCTACCGGTATTTCAGGATTGCTCCAGACTGCCGACTCAACCCTTAGCTCCGTAGTCACCGCCCTGCAGCGGGCTATTTCGCTGGGTGTGGAAGGTGCAAACGGCACGCTTTCGGATACCGACCGCGCCGACGTTGCCAACGAACTCTCCGGAATTCAGCAACAATTACTAAGTCTCGGCAACACCGATTATCAGGGCGAGTTCATTTTTTCTGGCACCGCGACGGTGCAGCCCTTCGTCGCGGACGCGAGTGACCCATCAGGCGTTACCTACAACGGAAATAATGGCAGTAACAACGTCCAAGTGGGAGAAAATTATTCGCTTCAGATCAACCTGCCTGGCTCGCAGGTGTTCACTTCGCCCTCGGCCGACGTTTTTCAGTCGATTGCCGATCTGATCAGCGCGATCAAATCGAACACAAACGTCGGTACTGCTGTCAGCGAAGTCAGCCAGGCATACAACTACGTCACTGGCCAGCGCGTCTTTTATGGCAACGCGCTGAACCAGTTGCAATCGCAGCAGAATTACCTGAGCTCAGAAAAGGTCGATCTTGCGACTGCGGGCAACTCCATCTCCGCCACCGATATGGCAGCGGCTGCAACTACCTTCAGCCAATCGCAAATCGCGCTAAATGCGGAGCTCGCGTCGATTAGCCGAATTTCGCAAACCAGCTTATTCGATTACCTCAAGTAGTGGGCAACCATTACTGCGGTGGCGGAGCATTGCCGCTGCCATTGCCCTGATTACGTTGTGCCCGCCGCTCCTGCATTCTTTGCTGCATCTCGTCAAATTTCTTTGCCTGGTCCTCGTTCAGCGTGCCTTTGATCTGGCTCACGGTGTTTTCGTGGATCTGCTTCATCTTCGACCAGTGGTCCTCGCGCGAGGTGCTGTTATCGGAACGCAGCGCTTCCATCTGTTTTTGCTCGTCCTGGTAAATCGAAAGTACTTTGCTCTTCTGATCATCGGTGAGGTTGAGGGCCTTCGACAGGTGCTCGGTGCGATCTTCCGGGCTCATCATGCGACCACGGCCGTGGTGCTCTGGCGGCGGAGGCGCCTGGTTCTCCTGCGCCCAGGAAACAACCGCGGCAAACATAAACGTAAGCACTGATGCGCAAACGATCTTTAGCATTCGATTGGTACTCATCTTTCACTCTCCTCGTTGTTCGCGTCCGGCTGCAATTGCCTCAGGGATGAAACTTTACACCGACCTGCGCGCGGATCACAGACCTGAATGGTAAAAGAAGGTAAATGTTCGTCACCACGGTCTGTTATCCCGGAGTAGTTTAAAATCTAGGCAGCATTTCAGTCGGGGCGTAGCGCAGCCTGGTAGCGCACCTGCCTTGGGCGCAGGGGGTCGGAGGTTCAAATCCTCTCGCCCCGACCACTTCCTTCAGGTCCAGCCCGGAGACATGGGTTACAGAATGTACCGGTCACATGGGTAACACTTTTGGGCCGAATGGATTTTCGAGCGGTTCCAAGACTCTGGTCTCCAAATCGAAGTAACCCAGATCATACTGCATAAAACTGACGAG